>CAKOOR010000018.1 GCA_934098505.1 uncultured Bacilli bacterium | reverse complement strand
ATATATAAAGTTGAAAAGAAAGATGATTAAATCAGATATAAAAAAAGGAGATATTTATTATGCTTCATTGAATCCTGCTATTGGAAGTGAGCAAAAAGGAGAAAGACCAGTGGTGGTTCTTCAAAACGATTGTGGCAATAAATATAGTCCGACTGTTATAGTTGCTCCATTAACAAAGATAATAAAAAAAGAAAAATTACCAACACATATTTTAATTCATAGCAATGATTTTTTAAGGTATAATTCTTTAATTTTATTAGAGCAGATTAGAGTAATTGATAAATCAAGAATTATCAGTTATATGGGAAGTTTACTAGATTATCAATTAGATAAAATTAATAGAGCATTAGTAGATGTCTTTGATTTTGATATTATAAGTTATTTAAAAACTTATGGAATAGGAGAGAATTATGTTCAAAAGAAGAAAAGATTATATAGTAACTATTATAGCGAATAATTACAAACAGGATGTTCAAGTAAAAGCAGAAGATAAAAAAATTGCTGAAAATATGATTGATAATGTTTTACTTGGTACAGATTTATTTGATTTTAAAAATAAATGTGACTACGAACTAAAAATAAGAAGAATGAAAGGAATGAAAAAATAAATGCAAGTTAGAGAATTAGATGTAAAATTTATTAAATTTTTATTAAATTTAAAGGCTATTAATTATTTAAAAAATAAAAAAATAATTGATGAAGATACTTATGAGAAGTCAAGAGTGCAAATAGAGAAAATCGCACAATCGTAATTATATAAAATAGTTTGTAATATTAACGTGTGAAAGAAAGGAAGTGATTTAGTTATGGAAATAACGTTAATCAAGAAAAAAGAAGAAAGAATCGATAGGAGAACTGGCAAACCTATTGAAAGAATGAGAGTAGTTGCTTATGCGAGAGTAAGTACAGACAACGACGAACAATTAAATAGTTATGAATCACAAAAGAAATATTACAAGGAAAAAATTATGTCTAATGATGAATGGAGTTTTGGAGGTATTTATGCAGATGAGGGAATATCAGGAACACAAGATTTCAAAAGAGAAAATTTTATGAGAATGATAGAAGATGCCTTAGAAAATAAATTTGACTTAATATTAACAAAGTCAATATCAAGATTTGCAAGAAACACACTTGATACCTTGAAATATGTCAGACTTCTTAAAGAAAATAATGTTGCAATTATTTTTGAAGAAGAGGGAATAAATACTTTGGAAATGAGTGGTGAATTATTACTAACTATATTAAGTTCTGTTGCCCAACAGGAAAGTGAAACTATTTCTTCACACGTTAAATTAGGCTTAAAAATGAAATCACAAAGAGGAGAATTAGTTGGATTTAATAATTGCTATGGGTATCACTACGACAGTAAAACAAATAAGATGATAATTATTGAAGACGAGGCTTCAATAGTAAAATTAATATTTAAAAATTATTTAGATGGACACGGATGTGATTATATTGCCAAGCTACTTACTGAAATGAAAGTCGAAACAAGAAGAAATAAAGGAAATTGGCTACCTTCTACAATTATGAAAATATTAAAAAATGAAA
>CAKOOR010000017.1 GCA_934098505.1 uncultured Bacilli bacterium | reverse complement strand
AGCACTTAAACGCCAAAAATAGTGAATGCGAAGATAGGAAGTTGCCTATTTTTTTTTGCGTTAAAAAAGAAAAAAAGGCATATTTAATTGCTCCTTTTTAATGCATATTTTTTTTAATAATGGTATAATAATTCTTGGAAAAGAGGCGCTTATGATTACTTTATTTATTGACACTCATTTCAAAGACGTTCAAATAGCCATATACAAAAACAATAATGTATTAAAAATTTCTAGAATCGAAAATTGTGATAAAACGAGCAAAAATGTATTACCTTTATTAAAGAAGACATTTACAGAATTAAATATTGATTTAAAAAAAATTTCCAAAATTATTGTTTGCAATGGACCTGGTTCTTTTACTGGAATTAGAATAGCTGTAACTATTTCTAAAGTCTTATCTTATTGCTTAAACATCCCAATTTACACCGTTAATTATTTAGAATTATCAGCTTTAAATAATATAGGATTAAATACCTTTATTGTTCGGGAAAACAATGGCTACTATAAAGCAGATTTTCTTGATGATAAGATGATTGGCAAAATAACTTATATTAAATCAAAAGAATTATTAGAGAATGAAATAACTAATAATTATATTGATTTTCAAAAAATTCCAGATTATAAATATTTAAAAAAAAGCGATTGTTATAATGCAAATCCATTATATATTAAATCTATAGAGGCCTTAAATGATAAGAAAAATGTTAGTAACTGATTTTGACTCTATTTATAAATTAGGCAAAAAAGTTAATTTGAATTATGTTAAACTCTACGATTTAGAAGAAATTATTAATGATGAAAGTCAAAAAATTTATGTTTATACGGTTAATAATACTGTTGTTGGTTTTATTCATATTTTGGTCAGTTTTGAGGAAGCAGATATTATTGACATAGTAATTTTGAATGAATATCGAAGACAAAATATTGGTACAAAATTAATAAATTTTGCAATTGCCAAAAATAACCTTACAAAATTAAATTTAGAAGTTAGAGAAAGTAATAATGGCGCAATTGCATTTTATCAACACTTAAATTTCAAAAAAATTAGAAAAATAAAAGATTATTATAAAGGTGAGAATGCTATATTTATGATAAAGGAGGTTACAAATATATGAAAGATGTGTATATATTAGCTATTGAATCTAGTTGCGATGAAACAAGCATGGCTATAGTTAAAAACGGTAAAGAAGTGGTTTCAATAGTTATCAACACTCAAATTTCTACACATGAAAACTATGGCGGGGTTGTACCAGAAATTGCATCTCGAATGCATGCTGAAAATATAACCATGGTTTTAGATGAAACACTAAAAAAAGCTAATATGAAAATAGAGGATGTTGATGCTATAGCAGTTACCTATGGTCCTGGTTTAATGGGAAGCTTACTAGTCGGATTAGAAGCTGCAAAAACTATTGCTATGATTTATGACAAACCTTTAATAGCTGTAAATCACTTGGCAGGTCATATTTACGCTAATAATTTAGAAAATAAAATGCAATTTCCATTATTAGCTCTTATCATTAGCGGCGGCCACACAGACATAGTATATATGGAAGATGATTATAAATTCAAAGTTTTAGGTGGAACTTTAGATGACGCAATTGGTGAGGCTTATGACAAAGTCGCAAGAGTGCTTGGGTTAAAATATCCTGGCGGACCAAATGTTGAAAGAATGGCTCTGAATGGAAATCCGAACTATAAATTACCAATTCCTATGAATGATGATTCTCTTAACATGAGTTTCAGTGGTTTAAAATCAAGCATTATAAACCTTGTTCATAATGAAAAACAACGTAATAGAGAAATAAATAAAGAAGATTTAGCATGTTCTTTCCAGACAATTGCTACTGATCAATTAGTTCGAAAATTAGAGCTAGCTATTAAACAAACAAATATTAAAAATCTTATTATAGCTGGCGGCGTATCAGCTAATAAGTACATTCGTGAAGAAATAACTAAATTAGCTCGAAAATATGATGCTAATATATCAGTACCAAAACTTTTATATTGTACTGATAATGCTGCCATGATTGGCGCAGCTGCTTACCCTCTTTATTTAAATAAAAAATTTTCTTCTTTAGACTTAAATGCCAATCCAGGTGAAAAATTATATTGAAAAAATATCATATACATTATAAAAAATCAAGAAATTGCGTATTGTAAATATTTGCTATTTAGGATATACTATTTATAGTATGGAGGTGTCTTTATGAATACAAATGAAACAGTAAAGCATGTTATTCTTTATATATCAATTACCTTAATAATTGCTACGGTTACTTTTGCAGTATCACGAGCTTATTATTTAGCAAAAATCACTGTTGCAGATAAGATAAATGATACAACATTAGGCAATGCTAATCTCGATATTGAATTTTTAACAAGTCAATATATTAATGAACAAAATTTAATGTTAGTAAAAGATTCAGAACGTCAGGCAAATGCAGCATTTACATCATTTGCAATAACTTCAAAATCTACTTCGACAATTTCTACTAAATACACATTATATTTAACCGACCTTACGATATCGGACAATTTTTTATCAAATGATTTTAAATGGGAGCTTGTTCAAAAAACTGATAATGGTGAATTACAAGTTGCTATTGGTTCTTTTGTAAATGCTGAAAGTGGAAAAGATTATACTTTAACGACAACAGATATGATTATTGCACCACAAGATACACAACAGTATATTTTTAGAATATGGTTAAGTTATACTGACAGCGATCAATCAAATCTTTTTAACGGTTCTTTTAGCGGAAAAATAGCCTTAACAACAGGCAAAATAGTTAACGAAGGAAATTAATGTTGAAAAAAATCGGTTTAGCTCTTGAAGGTGGTGGCCTAAAAGGCAGTTACCAAATTTGAACTGAACCCCAAAAGTTGGACAGTTTATAAATAGTTTCTAATTAGAGGATTGTAATCTGTAATTTACAGGTGAC
>CAKOOR010000016.1 GCA_934098505.1 uncultured Bacilli bacterium | reverse complement strand
CTTACATTGTATCATAGGTAATTCTATGTGTCTTTTTTATGTCCCAATCGGACACTTAACTTTTCAATTTATACTCTGATAAAAAGTCCCTTTTAAAAAAAATTATTTTTAATTTTGGTCGTAAGTATTATGAAACCCTAATTCTTAAATAAGACGCTTTTCTTCACTAGCTATTTTAGATGAAGTATATTTACTAATTAATTCATCAATAGTTAATTGATTAGTAATTACATCATTATTAATGATACTTGTCATATAATTTCCTAAAGCGATAGCATCTTTATATACTAAGCTTGAACGATCATCATCATATAAGATATTATTTATTAAAGTCATATTAGCACAATCAACTTTTCTTAAAAAATTTATATTTTCACTTAAATAAGTAATCAGTTCTAAAGAATTAGTCTTATTCTTTAATTCAGCTAGAAAAGAAGTCATTTCTTTAGTATAAAAAAGTCCTGGCATAAGCATAGTTTCAAGATAAGAAGTTAAATTATTATTAAAAGTTAAAACCCAATTAATTTGTTTATTTTTAGTAATAACTAATTCTAAGCCTTTTTCGTTACGAGCAGCTTTAACAGTCTTGATAACTCTATTGATTTTGTTTTTATGTTCTATTAATAAATTATATACTTTATTGCATAATACTTTCGGGTTATTTTCATTTATAAGTTCAAATTGTTTAATAAATCTAGGTAGTTCTAATGATAGTTCAGCAATCTTACTATCGATAAGATATTTATTTTTCTTATTTACTAAAGGATTAAGGTTTTGTTTATACAAAGTAATACAAAAGGCTAGATTTAATTGGTTTAGCAAATCAAGACTTTTTGTACCTTGTTTCATCTCTATCTGATAGTTTCTTAGTAAGACTTTATATTTATTAATAATATCAATAATAGTCGTATTATCATCTGATGTAAATGCGTTAAAATAATCCATGGAACAGTTTTTCTAGTGGACTTTGTTTAGTTATAACCCTACGCATTCTGGCAGCCTCACAAGCTTCTAAATATCTTTTTTTATCTTCTAAAGCTTCTTCACATTTTTGGTCAAATTTACCATTTTGGCATGCAGCTACTAGTTGGGTAGCACTAAAGCTTTTTCTGCTGACTTCTCTTAATTTTTCTTGAACTTTTAATGGTAAATAGTATTCTTTTCCATTACTATAACCATTTGCTAAGCCTTGGGATAAGGTTAGGCCATCAGCAAATATTTCATTAGAACTCATAACTTTATTGGACATTAAACTAAAGTTTAAAATAGAATCTATATTATTACTTACATATGTAGGCATATCAGTATTATTGATATCTTGTGGAGTAAAAACATCTTTAAAATCTTCAGTAGCAAGTAATGGTGTAAATTCAAATTTTTGAATGTAGAAAGTTAATTTAGTAAAAAAATCAGTATTTGATTTACTAATAGCACTTTTTACTTTATTAGAGATAAAACTGCGTAATTGATTTAGAGAACTATTAGGAACTTTATATTCTGCTAAATTAGGATCTTTTAATAGTTTCTTATAATGTTCTACTTCTCCTAATAAACTTTCTAAAAGACTTATTCTTTCATTTAACTGGGAAATAATTAATGTTACTAAATTACTATATCTTGGATCCATCCAAGCTATATTTTTTTCTTTATCTACTTTGGTTACTCTAGCACAAATTTCAGCTTTTACTTTTTTAGTTTCTTTTATATTTTGGTTTAATATAGTTGTTAAATTTTCGTTCATAATTCTTCCTTCTTTCTTAAGGTAATACAAATGTAATTAGTCTAATAAGCTTTATTATTAGAATAATTTAAAATATCCCCTTCTTCATAGGCTGTTTAGTATAGCACGTTTTTTTTAATTGTCAATCTTTTTTGTTTACAAAAGGCAAATAAAAAAATATAACTTTTGTTTCTTGTTTTAGAAACAATAAATTATATTTCTATTTTTTTAATAATTGAATAACTAAATCATTATCTTTGGAAACAACGTAAATTAGATAGCCATTATAATTACCAACATATCTATTTTGAATTAATTTTAAATTTTCTTCGTCGCTTGCCCATTTTGTTTCTTTAGCTTGATAGTATTTATCCATTAGCTTTGCTATCTCTTTAGCACATTTTTGATTTTTAGGATAAAATATTAAATACTCGGTAACATAGTTTTTAACAACCATCGTTGTTTTTACTTTATAGTCTTTATAAAGAGAACTATCTATACCATATTCTTCTTTAATATCCTCTTTATTTAATTCTTTTAAATAATCAAAGGCTTTTACTTGATTTTGTTTAATTTTACTAATAACCTTTTTATCGTCTTTGCTGCTTATGTAAAAGATATAGCCATCATATTCTTCTTTAGTGGCTGTAATTTTTTTAGTTTTTAAAAATTTCTCAATATTTTCTGTAATATTGTTAGTATTATCTTCTAAGGGTTTGAAAACCATAAATAATTGTTTACTTTTTTCATTATAGAAAATTCGAAAATCATCAATCCAACTTCTTTTTAAATTAAATTCATCAAAGTCATACTCATAGTATTGTTTTAAATCGACTTTATTATTAGTTTTATTATAAGAATCACTGGCTTCAATTATATCGGTCGTATTGGAAATATCATATTTTAAGACTTTTACTTGATCAATTTCTTTAGCTACTGTATCAAGATTTATTTTTTCAACAGTTGGTTTAATAAGATTAATACTCATGATAGAAATGACTATTAAAAGTAAAATGATAATGGTACTTATTAAGTATTTTTTAGGAACAACACTTTCAATACCATAAATTTTTATTTTTCTTTGGAGTTTTTTTAATTTTTTAATAAAAGCATTAGTTTTATTACGAGCTATATTTTTAGCATTACTTTTCTTCTTATTTTTCTTATTAGCTGGAAGATTAAGTTTAGCAGTTTGTTCTAAAGTTTCTTCTAGTGCTAACTTCTCTTGTAAAGCTTTTTTTAGTTCTAGTTGTTTAGTTTCTTCTTCGATACGAACTTGTTCTTTAGTTTTTGGCAATTCGATAGTATTTTCTAAAGTTTTTTGTTTAACCATTGAAACTTTTTTTGTATCCACTTTGGGAGTTACTGTTTTTTTCTTTGTTAGTTTTTTAGGTGTAGTTGTTTTTTCGACTGCTTTTTTAATACTAGTTTTAGTCGTTTTAACGTTTTTTTTAGTTGGAGATTTAGCAGTTACTTTTTTAGTACTCTTTTTTACTCCTTTATTAGTTGTTGTTGTCTTTTTAGTCTTTGTTTTTTTCTTGGCTGCTGGCATTCTAATCCCCACTCTTTCGCATAAATTATTTTATTATATTTTCCATTTTTTAGCAACTGGTTTTGCCTCTTTTTTATAATAAATTAAAATAAGCTAGAATATTTTGGGATGAGGCTTGAGAATTTTTTCATTGTTAAGCAAAGAGGCTTCTTTTATCCTAAATATTATCCAAATGAATTAATCTTCTGGTGTCTTCTGTTCTAATTTAACTAAAACTTCTCTTGGTTTAGAACCATTAGCAGGACCAATAATGCCACGTTCTTCTAGTAAATCGATACAACGGGCAGCACGATTATAACCTAATCTAAATCTTCTTTGAAGAAGAGATGCGGAAATTTTACCGGTATTGATGGCAAACTCAACTATTTCATTATATAATGGATCTTCATAATCTTCCTTTTCACCAGATACTGGATTATGGTCTTCTTCTTTTGGAGCGGTTATTTTTGTATCATAGTTAGCTTGTTGTTGGCTACATACATATTCAATTAGACGTCTAATCTCATCATCGGAAATAAAACAACCTTGAATACGAATTGGGGCATTTTCTCCCATTGGCAAATATAGCATATCACCTTTTCCTAATAATTTTTCGGCTCCTGAACAATCTAGGATAGTACGGGAATCAATTTGACTTGATACGGCAAAAGATATACGAGATGGAATATTAGCTTTAACAACCCCAGTAATAACATCCGTTGATGGTCTTTGTGTTGCTACAATTAAATGAATACCAGCAGCACGAGCCATTTGAGTAATACGCATAATGGAGTCTTCTACTTCTTTAGAAGCAACCATCATAAGATCGGCTAACTCATCTATTATAACAACAATATAAGTCATATGTTTCTTTTTATCATCAGGATTATCTTCGTTATATTTGTCAATCATTTCATTATAACCAGAAATGTTTTTAACGCCATTTTCTTCAAATAAGTCATAACGATGTTCCATTTCTTCAACGATTCTTTGTAAGGCAAGTGAGGCTTTTTTAGGATCAGTTACAACGGGACATAATAAATGAGGAACACCATTATAGTTAGAAAGTTCAACTTTCTTAGGGTCAACCATCATTAATTTAACTTCATCAGGACGATAACGCATTAAAATACTAGCAATGAAGGAATTAATACAAACTGATTTACCAGAGCCAGTAGAACCAGCTACTAAAAGATGGGGCATTTTAGAGATATCAGCCGTTTGGACACGTCCCATGATATCTTTACCTAAAGATACTAAGATTTTAGCTTTTAACTGATTTTGTGGAATATTTGCCATAACTTCTTTAATTTGAACAGAAGAAATAACTGGATTAGGTATTTCAATACCAACGGTATTTTTACCAGGTATTGGAGCTTCGATTTTAACGGATTTAGCTGCCATACCAAGGGCAATTTCCTTATCTAATGAAACAATGCGACTTAATTTAGTACCAGCCGGAATATGAACTTCGTATTGGGTAACCGCTGGTCCCATGTGAATTTCAACAACTTTACCTTCGATACCAAATTCTTTTAAAACTCTTTCTAAAATATTTTTATTACTACGAATAAATTCTGTCGAATTAGTCTTATTATCTTTTTTGATAGGATCTAAAATTTTATTAATATCGGGTAAGCGATAATTATCATTAACGAAGACTAATTTATCTTCTTGAGGTTCATTTGTACTAATAGTTTCACCAGTCGTAACGGGAATCTCTCTTGGTTGTTCAGTCCCTGTATGTTGCTTTAATTCATCAACACTAGTAATAACAACTTTATTATCTGCTTCGGGAACTTGAGGAGTCGATTTGGTAATTGGTACTTCTTCTTGTGCTTTATTAGTTTCTGTTTCTTCATCGTCTTCATCTTCATCACTATCAAAGAAAGTATTTTCGATATGATCTTTAAGTGCTGTAAAGACTTCGGCTAAGTTAATATCAAAGAATAAGACAATTCCAAATATGGCACAAATAGCAATAACTATCATGGTACCAATATAGCCAAATAACTGGACAAGACCACCGGCTAGTATGGCACCAACCGCACCACCACCAACGCTTATGGAACTTTGACCACTTGATAAAATAGGACCAGTTCCATTAATAGTAGCAATTCGTTCCATATAGTTATCTTTAGTTGCATTAAGCACGCTTGCAAAAGTATAATTATTCTTTATAAATGTAGCATGAGCAAGAACTAAAGTAACAGCCAGTAAGATAAATATTCCTATCCATTTAGCCGATTTAAAGTTAGGTAAATTACGTCTAAATAACATTAAAATACCAATAACGACTAAAAGAATAAGTAAAGCAAACCAAAACTCACCAACTAAAAAAATAGCAAATTTTTTAATCATGGCTCCAACTATTCCAAAGCCAAAACCAATAATACCTACTAAAACAACGATAAGTCCAGTAAGCTCAACACTATAACCCTTAGCCTTATCATCACTATTTTTACGTTTTTTCTTCTTTGCCATAACACATCCTACTTTCTTAATCAATTCCATTATAATATAAATATCAAAAAAAAGCATTAAAAAAAAGGGTTTTCCCCTTTTAATAAAAGATAAAACTAGATAATATAATAGCAAGTAAGATATAAAGAACTATTATAAATAAGTAGTTTTGGTTGGTTTTATTAGGACAAGTATCCTTTTTTACACACTTTTCCATAATATCACCCTAGATAAAGGCTCCAACTATGATAATTAATAATATAAATAAAACTAAGATAATAGCAGGACCCATACCGTTGCATCCGCAGCCGTTATTCATAAATTTCCCTCCTTTTATAAGTTTCATTATATATTATGGTAAGGAATTTTTTTTGTGTATGATATTTTAATTAGTTGCTTCTATAAATGTTATTTTTACATAGCCATTGCCTTTTTTGGCACAGTTTTCGGTTGCTTGTTCTTCACTACACGTTGTTGTTACTGTCTTAGTACTTTCTTCACTTGATTCTGTACAATTGTAACAGTACATAGCTTTATCTGTTAGTAAAGTATTTGCAATGTATCCGGAGCCACCGCCACCGCCACCAGTACAATCGCCACTGGTGCCAGAGCCACCACCATAAAAGCCACCACCGCCGGCGCCACCTTGCGTACTACCATAATAATTACCACCTTTGCCAAAAGATCCTTTTCGTGCCCAATCGGTAGTTGCAACATTGCCACCGGCTGTTTGAGTACCACCATAACCACCTTTATGACCATTATCGAAGCAAGTACTTGTTCCACCACGAGAACCAGAGGCACCGCCTCCGGAACCACCATTTCCTACTTTACCAGCACCACCGCCGCCACCAGCGACTATTATAATATCAGAAATTTTTGATGATAATGTCGAAAGTATACCAGAAACATTGGCGATATGCGTAGCGCCACCGCCGCCATGGTTACCTGTGCCACCGCCATTGTAGCCACCAGTAGTAGTCGTTGTAGTACCGCCAACATTTATGTATACCTTATCTCCACTATTAAAAGCAATGGCGCCGGTTGCATAACCACCATAACCATCAGTATCAGAATTTCCTTGAGCTCCCCATGTTTCTAATTTATAGATGCCTGATTTATAAAATGTATAAGTTTGTTCACTACCTGTATAAGCAAATTCATATGTTTTTTTGAAAGAAAAATTAACCTTGCAACTATCCGATTCTTTATAATCTTCTATTTTAACTGTCCAATTATCGGCATCCCAAATTATACTTGAATTATTTTCACATATAATATTGTCAAAAAGATAAAGGCTTTTGTTTGGAACTCTATCTTGTTTAATATTATCAACATAATATTCTAAATTTATACCCAGAAAAGTTATTTTAGCATAGCCATTGCCTTTTTTGGCACAATTTTCGGTTGGGGTTTCTTCACTACAAGTTGTTGTTTCTGTCCTAGTAAGATATTCATTAGAAGTTTGACAATTATAACAATACATTATTTTATTGATTAATCTTGTATTTGCTATATAACTGGAGCCACCGCCACCGGAACCATTGTCGAAATCACCACCACCTGATGAGCCACCATAGTATCCACTACCGCCACCACCTAGACTTTCAGAATACCATGAGCTAGAACCACCCTTGCCAAATGTTCCTTTGCCACCACCGCAGCTGCCATTATAGGTGCCGCCGGCAGTTTGGGTACCAGCTTTTCCTGGTTCATCACCATTACCAGAAACACCACTAATACCACCGCCAGAGCCACCAACATAGCCATTACCTTCACCGCCGCCGCCACCGGATACAATTAAAATATCATCTTGATTGTTTTCAAATTTATTTAATAACCCGCTTTTGGTGGCAATATGCGTGGCACCACCACCACCATATCTATTATTTGTTACAGTTCCGCCGCCGTTATAACCACCAGTACCATTATTAGTTGTACCACCGACATTGACATATAAAATATCATCTTTATTTAAACTAATGTATCCTTTAGAATAGGCACCATTGCCACCCTTTAATGAAATACTGCCACCAGCAGCACCCCATGTTTCTAACTTATAAACACCAGTTAAAGGAACAGTAAATGTCTGTTCATTACCAGTATAATCATACTCATAAACGGTTTTGACTTTAAAATAAATGTTACATCTTACTTCGGATAGATTATCCAAAAAGGCAAAACTCCATTTATTATAATCCCATTTAACATTTATATCCTTGTTACATTCAATTTTATCAACATCATATCCAGAATCTTTACTAGGCATATTATCAGAAAACTCACCATCTATATAAGTTGCTATGATAAGATTATCATGTAAATTTGCATATTGATTATTATCTGATTTTCTTTCTAATACTAAAAGTATCAGAAAGAAAAATATTATCCCAGAAAAAAATATGATATTAAATTTTTTCTTTGTCATCTTTTACCTCAATTATTCTTCTTAAAAATGAAATGGATTTTCCATAGTACCATCACCATTTTTTAAAACATCACTTTTTAAATTTATTACTGGTTTAACACCATTTTTATAATCAACATGGTCATTCATATTAGCATAAAGAACTGTACCATTAGTATCTATATATCTATTACATGCTACATTGTATGATTTTGAATCGTAAATATTTGGTGACATAGTCCAATAAAGTTGTCCTGTATATAAATAGTAATTTGAATTAGCATTACTATAACCGCCGGCAAGAACAGCTTCATCAACACTTATTAAACCAATCGGATACGTTAATAAACCATTACCATTGGTTGTATCATTAGAAGTAAAGGTATCATTTTTATTTGGACAAGTAAATGTTCTATTTTTCGATTGAGAAACTGATGAATATTCAGTGTATGTTTGTCCGATGCCTGTTCCAATTGATAAAGTGCGATCACTACAAAATATATTATCAACTACATATCGTGAGTAATTTTTATCAACTATATTAGTTTTATACCAGTTTTCTAAATATGTTTTCATAGTAGAATCATTAATATTAGCATGTGTTTCGGCATAAGTTGCAGAAGATGGGGTTCCATACATATAACCAACGTAAGCATTATCATTTCCAGATGAATTAAAAGCACTGGTACCAATTTGGCGATCACTGCTTGACTCACCATTTTTGTGAGCACTTGTGCCATCATAAATTATTCTAACCGATTCATCACCATTTACTCTTATAATACGCCAATAGAATCCAGCAAAATAAACATAATTGTTAGTTACATTGCCACGATAATAATAACTAGTTCCATAAGTATCAGGAGCACTACATAAATAGCCCGCAGTTGATTCTACATTTGAAATAGTAATAGTGGAATCTTCATTTAATGACGGACATTTGTCAGTCGAATCAAGTTGGTTTAAGACTGCCGCTATATTGGAACTTTGAAATGATATTTTACATGCATCATTTTCTTGGTAATCATTTATAATATAATTCCAATTATCTTTATCCCATGTAATCTTAGATGATTTTTCACAAGATATTTCAGAAAAGGCATACAAATTTTTACTTGGAATATTTTCTTGTTTAATATTATCAGCATAGTATTCAATAGATACTGGAATATAGGTTATTTTGGCATAGCCATTACCTTTTTTGGCACAGTTTTTAGTTGGTCTTTCTTCATTGCAAGTTGTGGTTTCGGTTTTTGTCGAATATTCTGTAGACGTTTTACAGTTGTAACAATGCATAGTTTTTGTAGTAAGCAAAGGATTGCCAACGTAACTGGAACCACCACCACCACAAGCACTTGATGAGCTACAAACAGTCCCAATCTTTCCACCATAGTATCCACCACCGCCACCGCTGGAACTTTTAGCTGCATTAGTTGCATCATAACCACCACCAAAAAGATAGCCGGTCGTTTGAGTACCACCAACACCAGCAGAGCAGTCGGTTACCACTTCGCTAACGGTGCCACTTTGACCAGTAATACCACCGGCAGAGCCACCTAAACAATATCCAGTGCCACTAGTATCAGCTGATGTTCCACCGCCACCACCTGCTACTATTAAAATGTTGTCCTTATTATTTTCTAATGTAGTTAATAGGCCACTTCTGGTAGCTATATGCGTAGCACCGCCGCCATTGGCGTATGATTTACCACTACCGCCACCGTTATAGCCGGCAGTAAGTAATTCGTTATTAACAACTCCATCAATGATGATATCTCCACCGCCACCAACATTTACATATAATTTATCGCCTTTTTTTAGAGAGATTACTCCAGCGGCATACGCCCCATAACCACCTTGACGGTATGCGTAACTAGAGCCTCTATTAACCCCACTGCCACCTTGTGAACCCCACGTTTCTAATCTATAAAGGCCAGTTTTAGGAATAACTACTTCTTGCTCGCTACCAGTATAGTCAAATTCATAATCTGTAATTCCAATAAAATAAAGATTGCATTTTACTCGTGTTTCTATATTTTCTAAAGTTAAATGCCAATCGTCATCTGACCACTTGGCTTTGCCGCTTGTACAAGTGACACTTCCTAACGTATAGCCATTATATTTTCTGGGAGCATCTTTGACTTTTTTACCATCTTCATAAATATTAAGAACAATATCTCCTCTTGTAAAATCACCAACCGTTGTCTTTATAACCGCTTGTTCATCACTTATAAAAAACTTAGAATAAGTAAAATAAATACCTAGAAAACCACATAAAAGACATGATAAAAC
>CAKOOR010000015.1 GCA_934098505.1 uncultured Bacilli bacterium | reverse complement strand
GTCACCTGTAAATTACAGATTACAATCCTCTAATTAGAAACTATTTATAAACTGTCCAACTTTTGGGGTTCAGTTCAGCTTGTGAATAGATGTTTTTCAAACCTAAATAATCTGGACTGAGAAACATCTAACGACCAAAGTCAAATGTATCTCTTTTTGTTTAAAGAACAATTAAGTTCTTTCACTAAGTAGTATAGCATATTTTTTATATTTTGCAACTACTTATCATTTTTAATTATATTCAATTTTTGGGTTTTAATACACAATCAAAATAATTTAGAAATTATTAAAATAAAATTTAACAAAATGACTTATTAAGGTAGAATTATACTGGTCTTTGTGGTACCATTTTATTAGATACATTTGATAGTTAGATGTTTTAGCCTCAGTCCATTTTTTAGCTTTTTTAGAAATGGAGAGGTGGTGGTCCATATGAAGGGATACTTTAATGGAGTACTTAGTTGTACTTATAATCATTCTTGTTTTAATTGCAAGAATATTAGATTCTGGCAACAGAAATTAATAGCGATTTTAAGGCAAACGAAAAACATCTACTCAAGCTTGTGAATAGATGTTTCTCGTTACAATAATCTTGGACTGAGAAACATCTAACGTACGAAGTCAAATGTATCTCTTTTTTGTTTAAAGAACAATCAAGTTCTTTCACTAAGTAGTATAGCATATTTTTTATATTTTGCAACTATAAATACTTATTACAAATGTCCATATTAATATTATAACCAAATGATAAGTAATTATTCATAAAAATAAGTTGTTACTTTATGTAAATTTTAGCCTTAATAAATGACTTTCTACTTTTAAAAGAACAAATTTATGGTATACTATACTTAGGACAGTAGGTGAAGATGATGGATATATTTATTTCGATTGGATTTGATACTGCTATTAAGAAGTATGTTTTATTTACAGAGAAAAAACATCATGATTTAGCTACTGATTATTTAGTATATATAATAATGATGCTAACTTTTATATATAGTAAAGTAGATATAATGAATCCTTATCTTACTCGTCATAAAAATGGGGCAGCTAATTTACTACGTAATCTTACAAAATATGGTTTAAGCGAAGACCAAGTAAATAAATTTTTTAGTGATCTTAATAATTATTTAGAAAGAGATAATTATAATAAGATTTATAATCAGTATAAAAACCCCTATTTTTTAATAATTCAAGAAGATTTAATTGAGATGTTTTATGCAAAATGGCAAAGTGTTGATGTAAGTAAAGAAGAAATGAAAAAATTTAAGAACCTACTATATTCATCTAAAAATAATAATGCTGCTTGTCGGAAAATAAATGAATTATATAATACTGATCCTGATGGAGCTTTAATCTATTTTAGTAATATTTTTAGTAGGAAAGATTATGCTTTAATGATGATACCTAAAAAAGATAATGTTTTAGATATGAATGTTTATAAACTATTTGATTTAAATGAAAAGGATATAATAAAATTAAATAGTGCTACTTTAGAAGAAATAAATAATGGTATATATAATTATTTTCATATTAATCCGATAGGGATAAGAGCTCACGATAGATTAATGGCTAAAGTGGATAAATTAAGTAATACTAAATATCGACTAGCTAATAATACTGGTAGTATTAATCTAATTATGTTTAGTAGTTTATTTGGCTTTATTATAATATTAGGTATTACGATAGGACTTATGTTAGTATGAAAACGAAAGTAATTAATGATATAACTTATTATGTTATTAAAGATGATAATGATATATTAAATAGTATGGATATTAGTGAGAAGTTGACTGATTATTTTGATGATTTTGATTATATTGTAGGGGATATAAGTTATAGTGCTTTAAGACTTAAAGGATTTTATAGAGATAGCAAAAGTAATAATAGGTTTAATAAAATTAGTTTTTTAGATAATTATTTAGAAAAATATTGTTCTTATGGAGCTAAATGGTTTATAATTAGTAAGATTTATAAAGATTTAAAATAAAGAGTAAGGGATGGTAAATGTGATAGAGAAGATAGAAATATTAAAAGATTCTAATGATAAAATTGTAGTCGATGCAATTTGTGCTTTTAGTATTGAGTTTAATAATACTGTACATAATTTTTGTATTGCAACGGCAAATGAATTAGATCAGAATGGGTTAGTAAAGCTTTTAGTTAGTGAGATTGTAGACAATACTTTAATTAAAATTAGTGATGAGGCATTATGGGGCGAAGTAAAGAACGTGATGCGAGCCATTATTAGTGGCAGTAGTTATACTTATAGTTATATTAAGATGCCGAAAAGTATAAAAGCTAACAATGATTTTGCAAGAGTAATTGCTGTTCAAGAAGCTGCTAAAACACAATTAATTAGTGATTATATGGCGAAAAGACCAGTAGAAACGGTGAGTGTTTCTCAAGCAAATAATTTAATTGATAATCCAGCTATTTATCCGACTGAAAATCCTGATACAGGAATTGGTCATGAGGTAACACCAGGTATTTCTGTAGAAATGCCTACGAATAATGATACAGTTAAAGCTAGCGAAGAAATAAAACCAGTTAATGTAATGGATGTTTCCAAAGAAGTACAAAATAGTGATGAGCCAGAAGTATCAATGGATGATTTAGTAAAACAAGCTATTGAAAAGAGTGAGGAACCTACTAATTTTGATAGACAAGAAGAAGAAAAAAATTTGGTTATAGATGCAACAAAATTAATGACGGAATTAGAAAATTATATTAGATTAGTTGTTAAAGATGAAATAAATAAGAATAAATAATAAAATATTGGTTGGGAGAATATATAAGTGTAATGATTAATGGTTAAATAATTAGTTATTACACTTTTTTTGATGTTAAATTAATGTTAATTCTTATGAAACTTACTTTTAAAAATTATAGAAATAGAAATTATGTTATAATCTATCTAGGATAGAGGTGTTAGAAGTGGATACAAATGGTAATAATCAAGTAAATAATGAAAGCCAAACATTGTTGAGAAAATTACAAGAATTTTTTGCTAACGATTATAAAATTAAAGAAGAGATGATTAGAATTGCGCCACCAGTTAGTGGAGATAATACAATGGCTGTTTCGTATGCTGATACATTATATAAAGGATTAAAAGATATCTTATTTAGATTAAAAATGATGAATGATAGTTTTAATCTTAACCATGATTTGGAGCCACATATTCAAAATCTTTTAAATGATATGCATAAAAATTTAATAGATTGTGGAGCTGATTTAGGTAAATTAAGAGCCTTTTATAAAAAATATATTAGTAATATGAGTCCAGAATTTGTTATGGCAGTTAAGCAAGAGTTTGTAGTAGCAAATTTCTTTAATAGAAAAATTGGCGGATCCATACCTTATATTAAAACTTTAAATGAATACTTACATTATTTGCATACCGGAGTAATGAGTTCTAATTTTATGATGCAAAGTGTGCCAGTGTTAAAAGCTCGAGGTATTGAAAATGTATCAAGAATATCTTTACGTGGTCAAGATTCATTGTTGGGAGAAAACTTATATAACAAATATCCACGAGAAGAAAATGTCGATATTATTTCTTTAAGCGCTAATAAAGTAATTTTAATGTTACGAGATTATGGTCATTTTTCAACAATTGAATTATCTGTAGGACCCAAAGAAACATTAGTGGAATACTATATACCAAAGATATGTGATGTTGATATGGTTAATAATTTACCAGGAGTTAGTAAAGTTACTTGTTCTGAGGTAGGAACTACCGGACGAGTAACAGTTGATAATGAAAAATTGATAGATTATTTATGCAATGATTTTATTCCTAGGATGCCGAAGGATAGTTTGGCAATTAATGAAAGTTGGAAAATTTAATGGTAAATAAATTAATAATTGTTAAATTATATTAAACATGCTAATATAATGGCGTGAGGAAAGTGATATTTATGGGACCAATGGTATTTTGGATAGGTAGTATAATAGAAACTTTTATTTTTAATTATTTAAATTCAAAAAGAGTATATAAAGACTTAGCAGATAGGGGCTATAAGGTAAAGTTCACAGGCTATAATGAGTTGTATATGAAAGAAACTCCATTGATAGAAAGATTTATTCCTTTCTTTAATATTTTGGGAATTGCTTGTAATATTCAAGAATACAATGATACGGTTGATGAGATGATTAGAAATTTAAATGAAATAGGCTTTTTGTTACCGTTGACGAAAGATGAAAAAGAGCTTTATAAATTAAATCCAACTTCTAGAAATGCCTTTAAGATAGCTATGAATGACTTTTTATATCGTAAATATGGAAATGGAATTATATATGAAAGTGCCTTAGGGACAAGTACGATTATATATGGTTATGATTTTGAAGCTCAAGAAGTTGAAATTATAAATTGTACGGGACCATTATCTCATTTAAATAAAGAAGAATTATTAGAGTTTGTAAATTTAATTTTAGAATGTTGTTTTATTCCTTATTATGAAAAATATGGCAGTGATTTTGAATATTATCGCGCTATTCTAGAGGGAAGGGAAACACCAATATTTTTAAAGGTTCGGGAACAAGATTTAAATTTAGCTGAAATTTTAAAAGAAGAGGAAGAACAAGCTAAGTTAGAGAAAAAATTATAAGTTGGGAGAGAATATGAATTATTATAGTTATATAGATAAATATGGAAATGTTACTTATAATGAAAAAAAAGAAACAGAAATAGATATTTTGATATATAGTCAGTTAGCTTATTTACCAATGGATAGTATTGATTTTCATAATGATAAAAAATATTATTTAGAAGAGATAGCTGCTAATATTAATCGAGATGTCTTTTTAGAGTCCTTAGTTGCCCAACGAAATGCTCTAAAAACTTTAGATGTCATTAAATATTTGCCTCGTTTTAAAGATGCTCTGGTATATGATTATGAATATATTGTAGATGATGATTCCCAGTTTGGAGCAGTAACTTTTATTTTACCTAATAAACGTGTCATAATTGCTTTTCAAGGAACAGATAATACTATTGCTGGTTGGAAGGAAGATGCTATTCTATCTTATAAATATCCGACAACTTCGCAAGAATTGGCAGGAAAATATGTTGAAAAAATTATCGGTAAATTTAAAAGGCCCGTTATTATATGTGGGCACTCGAAGGGTGGCAATTTAGCATTAGTTGGTTCCATACGAACTACGCTATTAAAGAAAATGTTAATTAAAGAGATTTATTCTTTTGATGGCCCAGGTTTGCGTGAACAAGAGTTTCATAGCCTAAATTATAAAATGCTAAAAAATAAATTGCGTAATATTATTCCTAATGAAAGCTTAGTAGGAGTTTTGTTTAACCAAGAAAATTTAGATGTTGTTAAAAGTAATGCCAAAGGAATTATGCAGCATGCGGCAACATCTTGGCAAGTTGATGATGATAAATTTGTAAGAACTAGTAAGAGTACTTTAAGTGACAACCTTGATAAAGCTATTTATGAGTGGTTATCTAATTATAATTTAGAAGAAAGAAAGTTAATTATTGATGAAACTTTTGGTTTATTAGAAAAAAGTAATATAAAAAGAGTAAGTGATATTAGCGATAATTATTTGAAAAGCTTATTTGAAATATTAAAAGCTAGTGGTACTTTAGATAATCAAACCAAAGTAGTAATTTTTAACTGTTTAAAATTATTAAGTACAACTTTATCGAAAACATTAATAAATATGGAAATAAATAATTTAAAGAAAAAAATAAAGTTTAAAAATTAGTAACCATAAAATTTAATATTTAAACTTTATAAACAAGTTAATATCTTTGAAATCAAGTAAACATAAGAGAATAGTAAGAAAAAATAACTATTTGCAAGTACCCAATAATTTGTTATAATTTAGTTAGAAGATAAGGGTGTAGTAAGATGAACGATTTCTATAATGCAGATAAATATTTTTTAGTAGATACTATCCATGGTAATTTAAAGGCTAGTAACATAAACTTAGTGCCACTTAGTAACGTGAATATAAATTTACCAAAAAGAAGAACTTTTAAAGTCTTAAGTAAAAAAAGAATGGTTGATGAAGTTAGTGGTAAAGAATCATATATGCCAATTGAATCCTTGGGCTTTTTAAATAGTAGTGAAAAAAACTATCAAAATGATTTAGATGTAATAAATTATGAAATATTAAAATTATTGGGAATTAATGCAATGCCTGCTTTTCACTTACTTACTCAGGATAAACAAAGGGGAACTATTTTAATAAGTGCCCTTAATTTAAATGATGAAGTTTATACAATTGAAGATTTATCAAAAAAAATTGTTATGATAATTAAAGAGAATAAAAGTGCTATTCCAGAATTTTTAGTTAATTATATTCATTTAGATGGCAATAGTAGAAATAATCCGATTATGGATATGAAAACGGTTAAAGAATTAATTGATTTTCCCATAAATATTATTAGTTATGTTTTTAATTTAGATAGTAAGGCTTTATATAAAGTAAAATTAAATTATGTTAATTATTTACTTGGCATGTATGTTATTAATCAAGATCATATTGAATTAAATACTTATGGTATTTATAAAAATAGAAATTCTAGTGTTGTTAGTGTTTTACCTGCTTTTAATTATAGTGATAGTGTAGAAAAGAGTAATATAATTAATTTAAATAATAAGTATGTTGATAAAGAAGTATTTTTAAATACTTTGTTTAATGGTTATTATGAGTTCTTTAAAGATATAAGTAGGGGACTGATGGAAAATGTATCGGCTTATAAAAAGAGTATGAGTCTTATTATTGATAATAATACTTCTAGTAAAGATGCTAAAGCAATAACAGATGTGATTTTTGGCCTTATCGATAATGTGGCTAGTTTAGAAAATGAGCATCGTTTAAGCTTTGGCGAGTCAAGAATTGATATGGCACTTACGCAAACAAGCATTAATTTAAATGCGGTTAATCATAACCAAGAAGTAAGAAATAAGTATGAAAAAGTCGAGGAACATTATAAAGTTACTGGGGATATAAGTTTAAAAGAGGAAAAGAAAGAACCAGAAAAAGAAATGGTTAAAGTAAAAGTAGAAGAAAAGCCAAAGGAAAAAAAGAGTCATTTGGGAACGGTATTACTAGCTATTTTTGTAATTGCTGTTATTGTGGCGATTGGTTTTGGGGCTTATTATCTCTATACTAATTATATTAATTGATTTTTTTATGCATTTATGGTAAAACTTAGGTAGGTGGTGCTAATGTTAGTTACAGTAGAAAAACAAGAAGTAGGTCCAGTCTATCAAAAAGTATTGGAATATAAAAAAAGATATAGTGGTGGTATTTATTGGCGTTTAAGAAAGCATGCTGCTGTTATTGAAAAACATTTAAATCCTGGAGAAGAAGTTTTATATGCTTTTCCTGCTCAAAAAAATGAATCACATAAAGATATTTTTAGTACGTGTATTTTAGCGTTAACGAATAAGAGAATTTTAATTGGTCAGTCTAGAATGTTTGTTGGTTATGCACTTACTTCAATTACACCTGATATGTTTAATGATTTAGAAGTATATCAAGGACTGGTTTGGGGTGTTATTACAATTGATACAGTTAAAGAGTTAGTAAATCTATCTAATATTGATAAGAAAGCTTTACCTGAGATAGAAACTAATATTACTGAATTTATGATGGAAGAAAAGAAAAAATACATGATTAAAAAAGATTAACATAAGAAATTATGAATCATATCCTACTATTAGGATGTGATTTTTTATATGTATGATAAGTATACGGTGGGTTATAATGAAACTTTAAGCGATATAGCAAGTAGATTTAATACAACTAAAGAAGAATTATTAAGTGTTAATAATATTTATGATGAGGGTATGGTTCGTGCGGGAATGGATATTGCTGTTCCAGTAAGTAATGATTATTTTACAACTTATACAGTTAATAGTGGGGATAATCTGTATGCTATAGCTAGACGTTATAATATTAATCCGACATTACTAGCAGCGTTAAATGGTTTAAATATGGATGATTATATTTATCCCAATCAGAAAATAATGATTCCTAAGAGTGGTTATAGTTTTTATATTACTAAAGATGGTGATACTTTAAGTATGGTTGCTGATAAGTTTAAAAGAAATGTTAATGAACTTACTAGTATGAATAATACGATATATTTATTACCTGGACAATTAATGATTAATAGGACAAAGTAGATAGATTAACTATTTACTTTTTTCATAGAGTATACAACACTATGAAAGCTAATTTTCAGTATCTATTTTTCTATTTATAGTATAAATATATCATATAATTAGGTCTTTTTAAAGGATTTTTCCTATCTTTTTTAGTCAAGATTGTAGTCAAGTTCTTTATTAATTAAAACCTTATTTTAAGCTTTTTTTTAATCTTTTGTTATAAAAATTAATTTATTATTTCTAGTCAAAAAATATAGTCAAATGCTGTTTAAAGTTAGGAATTATCATGCATTTTCATAGAGTTGTATATTCTATGAAATGTGTAAAGTATATGTAAATATAGGATTATTTTCTATTTAAAGGGATAGGATAGTATGAAAAAGTTTAATAAAGAAAGTTATTTAAAAAGACAAGTAATAAAGAAAAAATTACGAAATACAATAAAGTATGTCTATGTAATTGGTATTTCAGTTTTGTGTCTTGTTTTAGGTTTGTATTTAACATATTCTAAATTTTTTGTTAAGCAAGAAGCAGAAGTTATAAGGACAACGGTAGGCGATTTTAGTTCTGGAGATGTGGTAATTGGGGCTTATCTTGATGGAGAGTACTCTAGTAGTATTCCTGGAAAATATGATAACTATATGTTGGAAAAGATAGTTTGTGATAATGGTGCTTATGCAAGCTGGAATTATAATGATTGGACAATGACGGTAGGAAATTTAAGTAAAAAGAGTAAATGTAATATTTATTTTAAAAAATTAGTATCTAAGGTTCCAGATATTATAGCTACTTTGGATACAAGTGGTAAGTGTCCAACAGTAAATTCTGATGGCTCAGTTACGGTTACAGGTGCCGAAGCAACGAATGGTTATTTGTGCAAAGCCAAAGATGCTTATGGTGATTCTTATTATTTTCGTGGTAATGTAACCAATAATTATGTAAAATTTGCGGGATTTTATTGGCGTATTGTAAGAATTAATGGTGATGGTTCTGTAAGAGTTATATATGATGGAACAAGTGCTCATGCCAATGGCGAGTCAAGCAGTGATAGGTACACTGGAACAAGTAATTTTAATAACAGTTGGAGTAGTAATGCTTATGTTGGATATATGTATGGTTTAACGAGTTCATCATCTTATGCTGAAACTCATGCAAACAAGAATAATTCGGCTTTAAAAGTATATTTAGATAATTGGTATAAAACAAATATTTTAGGGACTTCTAATGAGCAGTATTTGGCTGATAATATTTTTTGCAATGATCGTAGTTTAATTTCAAATACCAGTGATTCAAATTCTTCTGATTTTAAATATATTAATTTAGGATTAGTCTTTGGAGTTGTCTGTGCTTTAGAAATATACTTTACTTATTCTAAATTTCTTACTAAGCAAGAAGCAGAAGTTATAAGGACAACGGTAGGCGATTTTAGTTCTGGAGATGTGGTAATTGGGGCTTATCTTGATGGAGAGTACTCTAGTAGTATTCCAACAAAAAGTGATGGTTATACTATAGATAAAGTAGTGTGTGATAATAATGCAATTGGCAAGTTTGATACCTTTAATTGGCAACTTAAAGTTTCTAATATTACTAAAAAAAGTAAATGTAATATTTATTTTATAAAACTAGATAGTACTTATTTAGATAAGATAATTAGTCAATTAGATACTACTGGTAAGTGTCCAACAGTATTTGAAGATGGTTCGGTTAATGTCTTGACAGCTGAAACAACAAATGGTTATTTATGTCGAGCTCAAGATGATTATGGAGAATCATATTATTATCGCGGTGTTGTTACTAATAATTATGTGAAATTTGCTAACTTTTACTGGCGAATCGTAAGAGTTAATGGAAATGGGACATTGCGAGTAATATATGATGGAAAGAGTGCTCATACTAATGGCTCTTCTTCGGATAAGAAAATAGGTAGTAGTCAATTTAATTCTTCGAGTGGAAGTCCAGCCTATGTTGGATATATGTATGGTGATACTAATGGTACAACTTATGATGAAGTACATAAAAATACTAATAGTTCTACTATAAAAAAATATATAGATACATGGTATGAAAATAATATTAAAGATACTAAGTATGAAGAATATGTTGAAGATACAATCTTTTGTGGAAACAGAGTACCAATTTTAAGAGGAACTTACTCTTTAACTAGTGGTTACTATGAAAATCATACTGGAAATTATAAATCGGCTTTTTCTTTACAATGTCGTTTTCAAAATGATGCTTATACTGTAAATGATACTATAAAAGGAAATGGCGCTTTAACTTATCCAATTGGCTTACTTTCAATAATAGAACCGTATTTAGTTGGCAGTGCTGGGAGTAGTAATACTAAATATTATTTATATACAGGCTTTTGGTATTACACATTAGATGCTTATGCTTACTATAGTTCAGCAGCAAGAGCCACTAGTATTGATAGCAACGGAACACCGAATTATTATGCAGAAAATGATGCTCAAGTAACAAGAACAGGTGGGGTAAGACCTGTCATAAATTTAAATGCTCAAGTATTAGAACAAGGTGATGGAACGATGGATAATCCATATCATTTAACAATTGAATAATATAAGATTTTTCTTTTATTTTAAATCTTAAAATGCTATACTAAAGTTAGAATAGGTGAGATTATGATAATTAGAAAACCCTTTAAGTTTTTAATTGAACATTTTAAGATAATTAATGCTATATTAATACTTTTAATTGGCTTTGTTACTTTTAAGTTGTTTAATATAATGCAGTTTTTTAGTAACTTTGTTAGTAATAATTATACAACTTTAGAAAATGATATAGCAGTTCATTATATTGGTACTCTTTTACCTATAGCTTTAATTGCGATAATACTAATAAATATAATTATTTTTATACTTTTTAAAAGTAAAGATAAAGATACTAAATTATATTTAATATCTACTGCTTTTTTTAGTGTTTTATTAGTATTTACTTTTGTTTATAAGGGTGTATTAGATAATTTTGAATTTAATACGATTGAATCACAGACAGCTTTATTGTACCGAGATACTTCTAAATTTACTTTTTATCCTAATTTTTTATTTTTAATATTTTATTTTTTAAACTTTATAGGCTTTGATTTAAGTACTTTTGAGTTTACTAACTTACGTGATGATATAGATATTGCTAAAGAAGATGATGCTGAAATTGAAATAGGAGTTCAGTTAGAAGATTATAAAATTAAAAGAGCTTTCTTTAAGAAATTAAGAGAATTAAAGTATTATATAGTGGAAAATAAATTGGTATTTGGAGCAATTGGGGGTATTATTGGTGTAGTTCTTTTAGGATTTATCATTGGTGGACTCATAAAATTAAGTAACAATGTAAGAGTTGATAAAGCATTTAATTATAGTAATTTTGCCATTAAAGTAGAAAATTCTTATCTTACTAAATTAGATTATGGTGGCAATAATTTAAGTGAAAAATATCATTATTTAGTATTAGTATTAGCTGTAACAAATAAAAGCAAAACACCTCAAGCCTTAGATACTGATAATTTCTGGTTACAGATAGGTAATACTTATATATATCCAATCTTAGATAAATCTACTTATTTTAAAGATTTAGGAGAACCATATTATAAAGATAAAATTGAAGTAGGTAAGACTCATAAATATATTTTGTGTTATAGTATTTTAGATAAAGAAATAAGTAGAAGCTATAAGATTAAGATATTAGATAGTGTAAAATATGTAAATGGAGTAGGAACGCCAACTTATAAGACTTTAAA
Source organism: uncultured Bacilli bacterium (assembly GCA_934098505.1). GTDB lineage: Bacteria > Bacillota_I > Bacilli_A > RF39 > UBA660 > CAG-605. The sequence continues at coordinate 5,209 of CAKOOR010000015.1, read as the reverse complement.
AATATCACCGAAAGAGAATGATAATATAATAAATAATGGTAATTATTCTTTAGGAGATAGTATTAATCTAAATAGGTCAACTTTAAAGAATTCTACGGTTTATGTTGATGATTATTTTGTAAATGATATTTATACTTATGAATATAATTATTGTCAAGGTGATAATAACTGTGTGGCTAAGAAAAATTCTATTTCTAATAATAGTAATTCTAAAAAGACTTTAATAGTTTTAAATAGTGATGTTAATTTTGATACTTCTACAAATTATAGTATGTATGGTCAAAATGATTTTTATAATAATTTTGTTACTTTTGAATATGTTTATAATGATAAAACATATACTAGTAGTGTAACTGATAGATCTGCTAGTAATGATATGAGTAGTAAAAAAGTATTAGAAGTTGATTATAATATGAAGTATGCTTCTAGTATTAAGATGGTTATAACTATTCGTAATCAAAGATATGTTATATCGTTACTATAAGTTTATTGGTTTTTAAATATAGAGAATACTTTTTGATGAGGTATTCTTTTTGAATTAAAGATTATATTTGTCGTTTGTGTGACAGGTTAAGTCTTCTAAAATAAGTTATATATAAATAATGTTTTCTAAAAATAATAGATTTTATCTAGGCTGATTGATTATTATAGTTGTTTTAAAGATTAAATTTCTATATAATGAAGTTAGAAAGTGGGTTTTGATGATAAATAAGGTACTGATAAAATCTAATTATGATGATTTAGAGTTAAGTGTTAATTATGTAGTTCCTAAAGACAATATAAAGGGAATAGTTTTTATAGTTCATGGGATGAGTGAACATAAGGAAAGGTATAGCTATTTTCTAGATAAGATAAAAGAAAATAATTATATAGCCGTAGTTTATGATGAGAGAGGTCATGGAAAAAGTATTAAAGATAAGAATGACTTAGGTTATTTTTATACTGATGACTGTATGGCCTTAAGAGAAGATTTATATACGATAATAAATTATTTTCAAGAAAGATATAAACTTAAAAATAGTGTTATCTTTGCACATAGTATGGGGACTTTAGTAGTAAGAAGTTTTTTGCAAAAGTATGATGATATTCCTTCTAAAGTTATTTTATGTGGACCACCAACAAAACAAAAGTTAGTAGATATAGGTTTGATACTAGCTAAGATTAGTAATACTTTTCAAGATAGCAAAAAGATAAATAACTTTTTAAATAAATTAACATTTAGTAGCTTTAATAAAGGTTATGAAATAGAAAATGAATGGTTAAGTAAAAATAAAGAGAATGTTTTAGAGTATAATAATGATAATTTATGCGGTTTTACTTTTACTAATAATGGTTTTTTAATTCTTTATAAATTACAAAAGTTGGTTTTTCAAAAGAATATGTATCTTGTTAAAAATACTAATTTACCAATATTTTTAATAGCGGGTTCTAAAGATCCGGTTATTGGAAGTATAAAAAAGTTTAAAAACTTAGAGTTGTTTTTAAAACAAATTGGATATAAAAAGATAACTACTAAGTTATATGATGATTTACGTCATGAATTATTACAAGAAAAAGAGAAAGATTTAATTATTGATGATATAATAAGTTTTATAAATAGTTAGGGGAGAATTATGAAGAAGAAAACAATTTTATTAGATGTTGATGAAGTTATTTGCTTTTCGGGTTATTTGGAGTTAGTTAACGAGTTTTTACATACTAATTATACGATAGATGATTTTGAAGATTACTATATTGATGAGGCTGTTATACCGGAGGATAAAAAGAGAGAGTATTACCAATTTATTAGAACGAAAAACCAGTATGCAAATCGCAAGACCTTACCAGGGGCTTTAGAAGGGATAACGGCTTTGAGTAAGTATTATGATATTTATATTTGTAGTGATTGTCGTAATCCTTTTGACTTAGATGATTCAGGAAGAATATTTAAAAATAAGTTTGATTATCTGCACCATTTGATACCAGAAAACATAATACCTGCTAAAAACTATATTTTCACGGGCGCTAAGAATATGTGTGTGGCTGATATTCAAGTTGATGATCTGGTTAGTAATCTAAATCCTAAGATACCAGTTAGAATATTGTTTCCTTCTTATCACAATAAAAAAGTCAGGGCTGAAGAATTAAAAGAAAAAGGAATAATTAGAGCTGGCCATGATTATCATACTGGTTGGCAAAACCTTTGTAATATTTTGTTACAACCTCAAATATTGCAAATAAATTTAGATGAAGAAAATGGTAAAGGAAGTTATAAGCATGATGAAATTAAATTGTAAAATAAAAATTATTTTAATAGGAATATTATTAAGTATTGTTAATTTTGAGCATGTAAATGCTTTAGAACTTACAGATATAGTTAAAGAATTAGAAAATGGTAGTACTTATTATATGTATGAAACTATGGGGGATACTAAAATAAGTAGTGATAGTAAAAGTATAACTATTAAATATCCTAGCGTTAGAGATGATAAAAAGGTTACTAAAAGTATTAAATATGAATTAAGGAATAATATTTTATCTAATGGTTTTAAGGGTAGCATTGATAATCGTTATGATGTGTTAGATAATGGCGATTTATGGACTTTAGAATTAATTGATATTATAGCTAAATTAAATGGAAATAATGAAGATGAAATTCAAAGTATTACTACTGATTATTTGAAAAATAGTAATTTAGAAGATAAATTAATTCAAGTTAAGTATAAAGAATATAATATAATTGATTTAAATGGTGATGAAAAAACTGGTAATTTAATGAGTAATTTTCAAATAAGTTTAGATTATAAAATAAAAAGTGAAGATGTTTTATTAGATAAACCCAATGTTAAATTGGTAAAAGTTAATAACAAGCAAGTTACTTTAGAAGTTACTAGTAATTTAGAAAATGCTACTTGTGATTTATATTATGCTAAAGAAGATACTATTTTATATGAGAAGTTTAATAGTATTGATTGTAGTAAGGATAGTAAAAGCAATAAAATTCTTGTTGATATTGATGATATTAGTAATTATTATTTTAAATCTTATATTAGTGGGTATCCTTTAGGTAGTAATGTTGTAAATGTTAAGAAAGAAGATTTAGAAAAGAAAGATAATTATTGGTATTGGTTAGGGGCAGTATTGGTTGTTATAGTAGTTGTTTTGATTATTAAAAATAAAAAGGAAGCTTAAGGTATGGGATTTACTAGATGTGATTTAGAAGATTTAAATAAAGAGATTAGTAGGTTAAAGGCTGAGTTAAGAAATTTAGAAACCAAAGTTAAGGTATTAAAAAAACAAAGTAATGATAATTTGACTTTATACGGTAATACGGCATCGTATTTGGAAACGAAAAGATTGCAAGATATCGATGATATTAATACTCAAGTAAAGAAGTTAAAAGGTGTTTTAAGTGGGTTAGAAGCCCGTACTAAAGTTATTAAGGACAATTTGGATATTGAAGAAAATATTAGAAATAGTCGAAGATAAAAAAATAAAAGAAGAAATTAGAGGTTGGAAGTCTGTTTTCTTCTTTTTTTATTATATTTTTAAAGTTAAGTAATAAAATATTATTAATGACTAAAAAGGTTAAATTTGAAAATAACTTGGCTTTTTATAGTAGTCATGATATGATTTCCTTAGAGAGGAAAAACTATATTATGGTAAAAAAGATAAAAGCTAAAGAAAATAATGAACATAATAACGAAAAGAAAAGTTTAAATAAATATATTATAATTGGCTTGATTATTATAGTTATTTTATTAGTAGGAGTTTTAAGTATTTTTCTTTGGCAGAAATTTAAAAGTTTAAGAAGTAGTTATGCTGATGATGTTAAAATTTATGAATTAACAGGAGAAAGTAATAATTTTTATTATGCTGATGGTTTATTTATTAATTCTGATATTCAAAATATTTTGGTTAATGGTAATGTTAAGATAAAAAATGATAAATTAACTACTAATGATATTGTAGATGTTGAGTTTAGAATTGATGATGATGTTATTAAAAAACAAAGTTCATTTTTTACAGGAATGAATAAAGAGTATGTTGGTTATAATGAATTATTTAAGAAGTTAGATTATTCTGATAGTAATTTTTCTTTAAAGATAACTTATATACTAAATAATAAAAGAGAAACAGAAGATTTACAGTTAGAAAAAGTAAGATTATTAGATAAAAAAGATATTCCTAAGGACTTAGATAGCATTTCCAATGATGATAGTCCAAAGAATACAACTTATTATGATGAGAGTGCTAAGAAAGCTTTAGCGTTGGAAGATAAGGGGTTTACTTGGAATGGCTGTTGCTATTTAGAACGTACTTTTGATAATGGTGATACACTTACGGTTCGAGCTGATGGTTTGAAACTTTATTATGTAAATAAAGAACATGGTTATGGTGTTACTTCATCTGTATTTGGGAAAAGTTTTTCATATTATGATGATAATTATCATTTTAAATACTATACTGATACTAATGAAATAAAATGCGATGATAAGAAGAAATGTCCAAGTGACGGATATGAGCTTATAAAAGATTATTTAGAATTTTTTAATCATTTATGGGATTAGATGTTTAAAAGTGAGTATTTGAGGCAACAAAAAAAGAAGCATTGTGCTTCTTTTTTTAACTAATTTGGAGGGACCTACCAGATTTGAACTGGTGATGGGGGAGTTGCAGTCCCGTGCCTTACCACTTGGCTAAAGTCCCATTTTTTAAAGAAATATTAATATGTGAAACCTTTCACACGTATTAAATTTTACACTATTAATTATTAATTGTCAATTAGTGTTAAATGTTATTTGCTGGTATTTAGTATATTTTATGTTCAAAAAAGTAAAAAATGTTAGTTTTATGCATAATAAATGTTATTGTTTGTTTTGAAAAGCTATTTCTGCTTGAAATAAAATTTTCATAAAAGTATAAATTAGATTGTACAAATAATAAAATTGTGATAAGATTTACTTGTATTAAAAGTTATTTATATGCAGGTATAGTTTATCGGTAGAATATGAGCTTCCCAAGCTTAGGAGGCGGGTTCGATTCCCGCTACCTGCTCCATTTGAAATCAACTTACGGACTTAATTGTTCGTGAGTTTTTATTTTATATAAATACTATAAAAAAAGAGAAAAAAATATCAAAATAATTTCATCCTCTTTTTATATATTTTTAAATTTGGGATTAAAATTTGTGTCTAGCCAGCACTGAATTTGTACTTCCACACAAATT
>CAKOOR010000014.1 GCA_934098505.1 uncultured Bacilli bacterium | reverse complement strand
TTTAACCTCATTTCTTCAATAAGTTTATCACATTAAAAAAGACAACTTTTTTCAAAGTCATCTCCCCAGTAAAATATTGAGCTTTTAATGAAAAACTCCCCAGTAGATTATCAAGAGCCTAATTTTTTTTGATTTTATAAACGATTTTTCTAATTGTCCTATAAACTCCCAATCCATATTTGTACGCTAAGTAGTATGGCTTATTAATAACTAAGTCGAATTCACCAATGTATTCAATGACAAAGCCACCATAACCTCTTTTATATTCATAGACACCATACTCGGGAGTGCCAGGTGTAAAGTTACCAGAAATACCACCAAAATCATAATAATTCATTTTCCTTTCAATGGCATATTTTATCATTTCTTCTTGTAATTTGTATGGAGCCATTAAGGAAAAATATTCGGCATAAGTACCACCATATACATAATTAAAACGATTTTTATCAAAGATGAAAATACCAGCACTAATTGGTATCATGATGCGCTCATCATTTTTTATGATATCTAATACTTTTTCGTCTATAGAATATTTACCTCTATTAATATCATCGATAAATTTTTCTTTATCTAAATAAACCAGACACATTCTTATTATGTCTTTTAATTGGCATTTTAAAGTTTGGTAATAGGATAATGTTCTATCGCCATGATGTTGCCTTTCGGCTGTACTTTCCATAATATCCTTAAAGTCTTTTATAGTCTTATCAGTTACATCTTTTACCATTAAAGGATATTTTTCTGCTTTTTTGATACTTCTTTTACATCTACTGTTCATATCTTTAGTTAAATCTTCAAAAGTTCTATTTTTTATGTCTAAAGCATAAGACCATCTAAATTGGGCTTCATCAGTGTAGCCAATTGTAAAGCCACGATGTTTAGCACCATTCTTTTTTAGAAAATCCACAAATTGTTGATTATTATCTTCAGTAGTAGTATTTCCTTCTTTATCATGCTTGATATATTCAATTAAAGGATCGAATTTAAATAAAATAGCATTTTTAGCTTTTAAATATTTTTTTATTTCGGTTAAATAAAAAGCATAAGCTTCTTCACGATTAGCCGTTTTTTTTAATAAAGGTCCGCGAGGTGTATAATATAAATATTTTCCTAAAACTTTTTTAGATAAGATTAAACTTATTAGAATTGGATTATTATTATTGTCCAAAACAGCTGTATAAAAGCTTCCCCAACCATTTGCTTTTTTTACTTCACTCCACTCAGGATTTTGATAAAAATTATAGTCAAAATTATCACGATAGTTTGAAAATTCTTCCTTGGTAATTATTTTAAATTGCAAAGTAATTCCCCTTTTCTTATTTTTAAACGTTGAAACGGAATAAAACAATATCACCGTCTTGCATTACATAATCTTTGCCTTCAAGGCGAAGTTTTCCAGATTCTTGAACGGCTTTTTCACTGCCTAGTTTTTCTAAATCATTAAAACTTGTAACTTCAGCTTTAATAAACCCTCTTTGAAAATCGCTGTGAATTAAACCGGCACATTCAGGCGCTTTCATTCCTTTTTTAAAGGTCCAAGCACGACATTCGTCTTTACCGACCGTAAAGAACGTTTGAAGACCAAGTAAATAATAAGTTGCAAATATTAGTTTATCTAAGCCACTATTAGTTAAGCCTAAATCTTCCATGAAAGCTTTTTTATCATCGTCATTTAATTCAGCAAGCTCACTTTCCATCTTGGCACACATTACAATAACTTGAGCATCGTCATTTTTAGCATACTCTTTTACTAATTTAGTATACTCATTTTCACCAATTATGCAGTCATCTTCAGAAACATTAGCAGCATAGATAATTGGTTTTAAAGTAATAAAATTAAAGTTTTTAATTAATAATAATTCATCTTCGTTAAATTCAACTCTTCTTAAAGGAATATTATTCATTAGAGAATTTTCACATTTTTTTAAAGTTTCATATTCTAAGACAGCGTCTTTTTCTTTAGTAGTTTGGGCTTTCTTTTCAATTTTAGATATACGGTTAGTTACAATTTCTAAGTCAGCTAAAATAAGTTCAACATTAATAATTTCAATATCACGAATGGGATCAGTTTTGCCTTCAACATGAATAATATCAGCATCATCAAAACAACGAACAACCTCTACTAGACAGTCACATTCACGAATATGTGATAAAAATTTATTTCCTAAACCTTCGCCTTTAGCGGCACCTTTTACTAGTCCGGCTATATCTGTAAATTCGAAAGTTGTGGGAATTGTCCTTGAAGGCAAGTACATGTTTTCTAAGAATTCTAAACGTGTATCAGGAACAGTTACAACCCCAACATTTGGTTCGATAGTTGCAAACGGATAGTTAGCTGCTAAAATATTCTTTTTTGTAATTGCGTTAAATAAAGTAGATTTACCAACATTTGGTAGTCCTACTATTCCGGCTTTTAAAGCCATAATACCACTTCCTCTTTGTTAATTATAAATAAAATGAATTAAAAAGGCAATTAATTTAAACATTTTTAAGTGATTTTCTCTAATTTGATTTAGATAATTTTTACTCTGTTACTCATTTTATGGTGTTGCATATTTTATTTAGTCATTATTTTTTCATATAATTACTTTAAATTATTGGAAACCTAAAGATTTATATAATTTTTTAGCTATGTCATTGGCACTTTAAACATTGATATCTATGAAATATGATGTTTCTTTTTCTAATAACTTTAAGGCATATTCTAAAAGTTCTTTAGCATAACAATTACGACGGTAATTCTTTTCAATATATAGTCCATCTTAAGTAACTTTTTTTATTATCTTTTAATAACCTTGAACTTGAAAGTCTTTATTTATTAATTTATCATATTGGCCTTCATTTTTTTATTTTTGTTAATTATTCATCACATATCACAGCGTCTTTTGCAGTTATAATTCTTTTAATTGTCTTATCTCAGTTCTTCTAGATTCGATAATTTGTTTTTATATTTAATTACGCATATTATCTATATTTTATTATTCCTTTGGTAAATTAATATTATCGATGCCACCCATATTGTAAGCAGTATAACCTAAGTCTTTTAATTTTTCTACTGCGGTACTAGCCCTTCTTCCGGAACGACAATAAACCAAAATAATTTTATTTTTATCTATGTTTATTGTTTTTGCAGATATTTCATCATATGGTATTAAGATACTGTCCACAATATGTTTTTCAACATATTCTTCTTTAGTTCTCACATCTAGTATTATATAATCATCTTCAGTTTGAATATTCTTTATTGCTTCTTTAGTTAGAAAGCCATTACTATCAAACATGATTTTAGATTCGGTATTCTTATTATTACGGCAAGCACAAAGTAGGCAAATTACCGAAATTAATAATAATCCTTTAATAATTTTCTTCATCTTTTACACTCCTGCTATCATTGTAACATTTATTTTGCTCTTTTACTGCTTTTTTGTTAAAATTTCTTTTATTGTCAATATTATCATCATCTATTTTTTACGGTCATTTAGAAAATTTTAAATTTTGTGTTTTATATTTTTTTTAATTTAAATTTTTTATATTATTTAATTCTACTAATGTGATTCTAAATTTCAAAAAAAGATCTAACTTTTTTAGTTAAATCTAAATGGTTGGCATAACGTTTATACCGATTGGTAAACCTACTAGATACCATATAATTAATAAAATAAGTAAAACAACGCCGGTTGCTAAAGCATATTTCTTTTGATAGTTTAAAATTTTAAAGATCCCAATTGGATTATCATTTGTATTATATTTTTCCATGTAGGCTAAATAAATAACAAAGTAGGCCATAATTGGGGTTAAACCATAAGTCATACTTTCCGCAAAGCGGAATATTACTTGAATAAACTCTGGGCTAAAACCAACATTCATTAAAGTTGGAACACAAGTTGAAGCTAAAATTGTCCATTTATTAACGGTGTTTGGCAACAGAATTGTTGCAATGGCAGTACCAAAAAAGAACATTAATAAAAGAGGAATACCGGTAAACTTGCAATTACTAATTACGTTGCCAATTAAGGCCGTTGCAACAATACCGATATTAGTTTTCTTAAAGATATTAATTAAAATTGATGACAATAATATCAAAATAATTGTACGACCAATTCCATCTAAAGAATGGGTTAAATAATCACAGAAATCATTACTATTTTTAATACTTCTAGAACCTAGTCCATAAAATAAGCCAAGGATTACAAACCAAATAGTTACGATAAAGACAAAGCCTTGAGAAAAGAATGAATTAGGATTAAATAATTTATCAATGTATAATTTTTGGGAGTAATCTAATAAGTTACCACTTAATGGTAAGCCGGGAATTATATTATAAATAAAGATTAAAAGATAAATAATGCCAAAAGTTCCCGCAAATATTAATCCTCTTATATCTCTTTTGGCTAATTTAAAGTCTTTTTTTTCATCTTTAAACTCATATTTAGGAACATCATTAACACTGAATTTTTCTGCTACATAAGTTATGACAGCTGATAAAGCAAAGATGGCAACAACCATTATAACAAAGTATCCTAAATAGCTTAATGTATATGATGAGTCTAAGATATGCGCAGCATCTAAAGTTAGAGCATCTAAACTAGAATCAACACTAGTCTTGAAAATACTTAAACCAGTTCCACAGGTAAGAGCGGCAAAACTAATGACAATACCATGTAGGGGATTACGACGCCCATAATAAAACAGTAAGGCACTTAATGGTATCATAACAACATAAGCGAGGTCACCACCTATAGAAGAAATAATACATATTAAAGCTAAAATAAAAGTTATAGTTTTCTTTTGACATTTTCTTGTAATAAGAGAAAAGGTTGTTTTTAAAAAACCACTTTTATCCATAATACCGATACCAATTAAAATAATAATTAGCATGGATAATGGAGTAAAAGAAGCAAAGTTAGAAACAGTTGATTGAAAAATATACTTAATACCACGAAGGCTTAGTAAAGATTCAACGGCAACCCAGTTTCCTTCAGATGGATTAGTGGCACCGACGCCAAATAAAGCAAGGATACCACTTAATAAAATGGCTAAGCCAATTAAAATCATTAAAGTCATTATGGGATTTAAAGATACTTTATCTTTTTTATTTTGCATCATTATCACCTAAAACTTTCTTTAATTTTTTATTAAATTCTAAACGGTCAAGCATAACTTCACGACCACAGTTAACACATTTTATTTTGATATCTACCCCAGTTCTTACTATTTGCCATAGGTTAGTACCGCAAGCATGAGGTTTTTTCATTATTACTTGATCGTTTAATTTATATGTTTTGTCCATGATGTACCTCGATTTGTGGATATGGAATTTTTATATTATCCTCTTCAAAAGTATTTTTAATAATTCTTAAAGCATCTCTCTTGACTTGCCATTGTTTATCTGGTAAGCTTTGAATTTTTAAAAGATATGTTACTGAAGAATCACCCAAAGAAGATATTCCTAGATATGCTACTGATTTCTTAACAACGTAACTAATTTTTTCAATTTCAGGCATTATTTTCTTTAAAGAAGTTTCTACTTTTTCAGTTGGTTCTTCATATGCTACGCTAACTTCCAAGAAAATATTTTGTTTAGCTTGCGATAAATTAACTATTTGATTAACGTTACGGTTAGCAAGAATTAATATTTCACCATTAAAATTTTTAATTTTAGTACTTTTTAATCCTAGTTCAATAACTTCACCTGTAAATGTTCCAAAAGTAACTATATCGCCTACAACATAATAATTTTCTAGAATAATACTTACTCCGCCGACAAAATCTTTTAAAGTATCTTGGAGAGCTAAGCCTATGACAGCTGATAAAACTCCAAGTCCAGCGATAATTGATTTCGTGTCGATACCGTAAGCATCTAAAATTATTACGACTACAATAACTATTACGACATATTTAAAAATATTGGAACATAAATCGATTATCGTTCTTTTTTTCTTTTGTTCGTAAGAGTTTTTACCATCTCTTAATTTTAACATCTTTTGCAAAGCACTGTTAATGCCTTTACAAGCGACGATGCCTAAAAAGATGGCAATTATTGGTGTATAAACCTGTTTGGTTCTAATAATTTTTAAAATTGTTTCTAATATTTTCATAACTATCCTTCAATTTTAACATCCATTAATTCTAAAATTCTTTGTAATTCCAATTGAGAAGAGTATGGAATTTCGATTTTTTTATTAGTTATTTTTACTTTTATTCCAAATTTTTCACGCATAGCATCTTCATAAATATGGTTAGTATTTAAAGTATCATATTGTTTGAATTCAAATAAAGTATTTTCATCTTGCTCTTTTTTGATTTCTTGTTCATGAATATCGCGAGTAATATTTTCAATAGCGCGTACATTTAAATTTTCATTAACTATTTTATTAGCTAGACGATTTATTTGATCATTATCTTCTAATTTCGATAAAGCTCTGGCATGGGACATTGATAGTTTATTATCTTCAACGTATTTTTTAGTATCATCTGGTAATCTTAGAAGACCTAAGCTGTTGGTTATATAACTACGACTTTTACCAAATTTTTTGGCTAATTCATCTTGTGTAATGTTACTGCTTCTTAAAATACTATCGTAAGCCATTGCTTCTTCAATTGGATTTAAATTTTCTCTTTGAATGTTTTCGATTAGAGCGATTTCCATCATTTGCTCATCATCAAAGTCTTTGACAATAGCAGGAACGGTTTCTAAACCAGCAATTTTAGCGGCTTTAGTACGACGTTCACCTGCTACTAATTCGTACCCTTTTATACTCTTTTTAACAATAATTGGCTGAACAATACCATGTTCTTTTATGGATGAAGCTAACTCATTTAAAGCTTCTTCATCAAAAATTTTTCGAGGTTGGTAGGGATTAGAGCGAATTTCACTTATTTTAATTTCAACAATTTCATTAGGTTTAGCTTCTTCAACTAATCCTTTTTCAAAGTTATCAAAATCAATACGTTCATTGGTAAATAATTGTTCTAAACCTTTTCCTAAAGCTTTTCTTTTAGTTTCCATCTCTACTAATAACCTCCTTTGCTAAATTTTGATAAGCAAGTGTTGCTCGACTATCTGGGTCATAATCACTTATTGGTTTGCCATGACTTGGTGCTTCAACTAAACGAACTAAGCGGGGGATAATGGTATTAAATACTTTATTTTTAAAGTAACCGCGGATTTCTTCAATTACTTCTAAGCCTATATTGGTACGGCCATCTAGCATAGTAAGTAAGACGCCCTCGATACGTAAGCCCGGGTTCATATTAGATTGAACCATAATAATGGAATTTAATAACTGTGTTATACCTTCTAAAGCAAAGAATTCACATTGAACAGGAATGATTACGGAGTTACTAGCAACCAAGGCATTCATAGTAGTGATACCAAGAGAAGGTTGACAATCGATAATGATGTAATCATACGTTCCTGTTAAAGGTTCTAGACTTAACTTCAATTGTTCATTTTGACGGAAGTTAGAATCTTCTAACATGGCTTTTACAAATTCAACATCGACACCGGCTAAGTTTAAAGTTGCAGGTATCATGGATAAATTTTGAAATTTTGTCTTTATGATAGCACTTTTAACATCGCAAGCTCCAGTCATTACGTCATAGATATCGTGTTTTATATCACCATTATTAATACCAAGACCAGTTGTTGCATTTCCTTGAGGGTCTAAATCTATTAATAAAGTATTTTTTCCTTCTTTTCCCAAAGCTGCGGATAAATTTATGCTGGATGTTGTCTTGCCAACACCACCTTTTTGATTTACTAAAGCAATTATTTTTGTCATTTTAATACCACCTTCGTCAAAACTTCTGCTATTTTATTTTAACATATAAAAACTATTTTGTCTTAATTTTTTACTAATACTAAGTATTTAGAGATAATTTCTTCAATCTTAGGAATAGAGTCTTCATCAAATTGGCAACCAGCTGCTCTTTTATGACCGCCACCATTAGGAGTAAATTCTTGAGCTACTTGGCCTAAGTCGTATTTATCATTATTTATCCTTAAAGAACAAGTTAAGCGATAAAAGTTAATGATTAGAGCAAAATCAGCTGTTGGATACTTTTTCATAAGTTCATTGCCAACATAAGAACGATAGCCTTCGCTAATTGATACGATAATTTTATATTTTTTGTATTCTACTATTCTGGCTTTACTTACGTAATTGGCTACATCGTTATCTTTAATAGCGTTCTGGCGATTAATTATTTCTTCATATGCTTTAGGAAGATAAAAATTGCCTGTACAATCCAAGCTAGAAATCACATTAATAAAGGAAGTTGCCCCTAAATAAGCATGTAGGGTAGCAAGATTGGGACCTAATGTATTGTTTGCTTCTTCAAAGGTCCAAGTATCTTCACGGCGAATTGCTTCCACGAGCTTGCTAAAGAAATTACTTTTTAAAAATTCACTATTAGGTAAAGTTAAAAGGTATGTATAGAATAACTCAGTTGCACTTGTTAAATGATTATCTAGTTTAATAACTTCATTGACAAATGAATATTTATTCTTTTCCTCTTCTGACTCATGGTGATCAAAATGTTTAATTTTGTTAGCAATTTGTGGATTGTTTATACAATATTGTAAATTTTTATTGGTAAATCCTAAATCACAAATATAAATGGTTTCATAATTATTAACATCTATATCATTTTCTAGATCAAAATCATAATTATTATCAGCAAGTAAGTAGTCAAACTCTTTAAAATAAAATTTACCAAGGATTACTGAACCCATACCATCAATATCAGCTAAGTGGCTTATCATTAATATTTTGTTATTATTTATTTGTTTTATCATTTGTGCTCCTATATTTCCTCTTTATCTAATAAAAGTATATCATTTCTCTTTATATATGTAAATTAATCAATTTCATTTTTTAGAATTAAAAAACGGTATGATAATTTTGTCATCATATCGTTTCTTTATTATTGTTTGTTTGATTCTTCAATGGCTTTTTCTAATTCTTCTCTAGTCATTTTGGCATAACCTTTGATTCCTTTAGATTTAGCAACTTCTTTTAGTTTAACCATAGTTGGTTCGGTGGTTGGTTTAGGTTCAATTGGGCACATTTTACCAGTTTCTACTAAACATTCAATTTGTTCTTTAGTTAAAGTTTCATTTTCCATTAAAGCATCAGCAAGTAAATTAACTAATTTTTCATTTTTCTTTAAGATTTCAACAGCTTTATCATAACAGTCATCAACAATCTTGCGAACAGCTTTATCAATTTCTAATGCTACTTGATCAGAGAAATTCTTAGTTTTATTATAATCGCGACCTAGGAAGACACCTTCTTGTTCTTCTTCTAGTTGCATTGGTCCTAAATCAGACATACCATATTTAGTAACCATACTTCTGGCAATGTGAGTAGCTTTCTTGAAGTCGTCAGAAGCACCAGTTGTGGTAGCATTTAAGAAGATTTTTTCAGCAGCACGACCACCCATTAAACCAATAATTTGACTTTCTAACTCTTCTTTAGTCATGATACCCATTTTTTCTTCTTTTGGAAGCATCATTGTATAGCCGCCAGCCATACCTCTGGGGATAATTGTAATTTTATGAACTTCTTGAGCATCAGCAAGTTTGATACCGATAACAGCATGACCTGATTCATGAATGGCAACAAGATGTTTTTCTTTGTCAGAAATTTTGCGAGATGTTTTAGCAGGTCCCATTAAGACACGGTCAGTTGCTTCATCAATTTCATCCATAGTAATAGCTACTTTGTTACGACGAACAGCAAGTAAAGCTGCTTCATTTAGTAAGTTTTCTAAGTCAGCGCCACTAAATCCGGGAGTTCTTTGGGATAAGGCTTTTAAGTTAACATCATCAGCAAACACTTTGTTGCGAGCATGAACATTTAAGATTTCTTCACGAGCCTTGGCATCAGGAAGACTAACCGTTACTTGACGATCGAAACGTCCTGGACGTAATAAGGCTGGATCTAATACATCTGGGCGGTTAGTTGCAGCAATAATGATAATACCTTCATTAGCGCCGAAACCGTCCATTTCAGTAAGCAACTGGTTAAGAGTTTGTTCACGTTCATCGTGACCACCACCAATACCAGAGCCTCTTTGACGTCCAACAGCATCAATTTCATCGATAAAAATTAAGCATGGTGCTGATTGTTTTGCTTGTTTAAACATATCTCTAACGCGGGAAGCACCAACACCTACAAATAATTCAACAAAATCAGAACCAGAAATGTAATAGAATGGTACGTTAGCTTCACCGGCTACAGCTTTAGCAAGTAAAGTTTTACCAGTTCCTGGAGGCCCTACTAGTAAGACACCTTTAGGAATTCTAGCTCCTAATCTTTGGAATTTTTTAGGATTTTTTAGGAAGTCAATTAATTCACTAACTTCTTCTTTTTCTTCATCTAAACCAGCAACATCAGTAAATCTTACTTTACCACCGTCTTCGCTTAGTTTAGCACGTGAACGACCAAAGTCCATTGATTTATTGTTACCAGCAGACATTTTCATGAATAGAACATAACCACAAGCACAGATAACAACGATAGGAAGTACATTAACAACGATGTATGGAATTACGCTACTTCCAGGATCTTTATTAGTATCATAAAGATTTAAATTATGACTAGTAGCATAAGTAGTTACAGTATTTAGTTGTTCCCCGACAATGCGTACAGTAAAGGTTTCCTTGTCACTATAACCATCAATTTTACCAGTAATATAGTAAACCGATTCGTCGCTCTTAGGAGTAATGGTCATTTCAGTAACTTTACCTTCATTTATATATTTTAAAAATTCACCAGTTTTTAATTCATGTACTTTAGTTGCAGTGCCACTATATAAGAATAACATAGCACAAATTATTAAGAGTAGAACTAAATAAGGTGTAAACTGTTTGACAGTATTTTGTCTTTTTTTATTCATATTATTCTCCTTCTTTTACAAACATTAGTATTATATCATACTTTTCATTAATTTCTTTATCAAATTTTGATTTTTTTAAACCTGGTAACCAAATAACATTATCGTTACTATCACAAACAAGAAGCCAAGAATTTCTATCTTCTAGAGGAATCTTACTATCGATAAAAATGTCTTTAATTTTTTTAGTACCGGTCATATTTTTAATAGCAATTTTATCGCCATTAGACCTAGTTCTAATATAAAGTGGTAGACTAAGTTCACTACTGTTTAATCTAGTTACAAAGTTTGAAGTATCACTACTACTTCCTACTATTTTTATTGTTTGATTGTTATAGCTATTAATATCCTTTAGCTGATGTTTTTTAGTAATAATTTGAGCTTTTCTATCACTGGTTTTACCCCTAAAGATAAGTTCATTATATTGTTTTGCTGCGATGAAATTATTGGGTAATAGCAAAGATTCATTAGGTTTAGTTCGATTTATTAGAGCTATGATATTTTGAACATGAGCATTAGTTATGATATTAATGTCATCTTGATATAATTCCTTTAAAATAAGCTTAATTATTCTTTCTTGGATCACCTGATTTTGTCTTAAAAATGCGGGTATTATTAACCTATTATTATTATATACTTTTTTTATTATTTCATTAGTAAGGTTTTGTAAAACTTTGTCAGACTCTAGTAATTCTTCACTATATTGTAAATATTTTAAATGAACATTCGGGTTTTCTCTTTTTAAGAGAGGTAAAATGTCTTTACGAAGACGATTGCGAAGATGATTATCTAAAAAGTTAGTATTATCAACAAAGTATTTAATATTATTTTCTTTAGTATATTCTAAAATATTGTCTTTAGTATAGAATAGAAGTGGCCTTACTAGACTATAAGTCGTATAGGTTTCACATAGTGTTATTCCAGCATAGCCTTTTAAAGTTGAGCCTCGCAGTGTTCGCATGAGTACAGTTTCTACTAAATCATCACCATGATGAGCGGTCATTAAATAGTTAGCATTATATTTAGTGATTAATTTTTTAAAAAATGTATAACGAAATCGATGAGCTTCGGCTTCAAAATTATTTTTTATAGGTTTTAGGTGAGCAACTTCGCATAGCAAATGATGATGAGCACAATATTCCTTGATGTATTTTTCTTCTATTTGTGATTCTTTACGTACATGATGATTAACATGAGCTACTACAATATTAACTTTAATTTCTTGTTTTATTTTTTCTAAAAGAGATAATAAGCACATGGAATCGGGTCCTGTTGATACGCCAATTACAATAATATCGTTTTCTTTTAGTAATTTTTTTAAATATAGGTATGATTTTTCTAAAGTCACAGCCATCACCTACTACGTATCATACACTAATTGGGTAATATTGGCAATGAGTATTATTTGAAAGTTTTGTGAAGTATTTAGAATATTTCTTTATTGATTTAGGATTATTCCCCACAAGCCACCCACCCTGATAAATATAGCTTTCAAATTAAGTATATATAATAATGAAAATACTATATACTAAGTGTCTATATATTATATAGTATAGAAAAGATGATAGATAATTGTATTATAATTACTAGCCATAAAGATTTATTTATTGTATAATCATAGATAAGAAATGAGGTTTTTATGAGAATTGAAGTTAAATCTTACAATAATAATAGTTCTCTTGTTAGTGCCATTTTATTTTTTATTTTAGGGGCAATAATGTTTACTAATCCAGGTGCGATGGTTGTAGTAGTTTCGAGGATACTAGGTGGAATTTTAATTTTATTTGGTTTGTACTCTTGTATTAAAAATTATATTTTAGTAAGAGAAAATAATCAAGTATCAGCAATTCCAATGGTTGCTGGAATTACCTGTATGGCAATCGGTTCAATATTTTTCTTTGCTCCTAATTTTGTTGAGGCAATGGTACGTTTTGTAATTGGGGGTTGGATTTTATTAAGTGGAATTATGCGATTCTCTAATGCCATGCAAATTGAAAAGAAAAAAGATTCTAAATTTGTAAGTCTATTATTTATCTCTTTACTTTTAATCTTGGCAGGGCTTTACACTATTTTAGAATCTAACTTGGCTTTCCAAACTATCGGTATTGTGCTGATGATATATGCCGCTTTAGAGATATTTGGATGGTTAACTAGTAAGAGCGTTGTTAAAGAAACAATGACTAAAGAAGAAAAAAAGAAAAAGAGAAGTAAAAATAAAGATGTTATTGATGCGGTTGTTATTAGTGATGACACTGATGAAAAAAAGAACTCTAAGAAGTAATCTTGGAGTCCTTTTTCATTTCCTTAACACCTAGTAGAATATTAATAATCAAGTATATTAAGCATACGAATACAATTACAAAATAAAGAATCATATATATTGGAGTTAAAATGACAAGCGATTTGCCTTTTATATCAGCATTGCTAATTGGACTATATTCTTTGTTAGTATTATCTTTTATATAAGTTAAATATTCTGTAGTAGCTTTTACTTTGGCAAGGGAATACTTGCCTTGAATTTCATAAATAATAACATCATTTTCTTGATAATTATTTTGCTTTTGATAAATAAGCAAGTCGTTTATATTAATCTCGGGAGCTAATTCACTAGTAGCCGACTTAATCATACCTAGATTAGCAAAATGAATATTAATTAGGAAAACAGTTATAATATTAACCCCAAGAAAGATAGCTACTAAAGTATTAAGTATTTTAGATATTACTTTCATAATTTTTTGGTGATTTCTTCTATTTTAGATTCTAATTTTTTTAAATAGTTAACCAACTCTTGTAATTGTTCTTGAGTCGAGTATTCTTTATTTTTAGCTGAATGATTATTGGCATTACTTCTTATTCTACTACCATTGTTGTTTTGATAACGGCCATTTATCAATTGTTGTTGGGCAGCAGTCGTTAGCATGAACTGACCAACTAAAATTATCCAGTTACCAATAGAGTTTAATTCATTAGCTGTGTAATCTCCTTCTACAATTATACCAGTTACAGCCCCTAAAATAGAAAAAAGTTCTGGATTAATGTTAGGAGGAAAACCCATAAATATCACCCTTCCTAAAATTATCCACTTACTTAATTTTATGCATATTAGATCTTATTGGTGTTAGAAGAAATCTTATCCTTTCTAAAATTATTTTAAGATATTTACGAAAAAATAGCAATATGATAAAATATAATTCATTAAGAAAGAAAGAAAGGAATCAATTTTAGGATTGAAAAAAATAAATGAAAAAGAAAATATTATTAAAAATAAAACTGTTTATTTTAAGTTTAAGAAAAGTTTACAATAATCAAAAAGAAATTATTATAGATTTTTTAAGAAGTGATTTATCAGAATTTATAGAAACTGATACATGTAAAAAACAAATGGAAACCTTACAAGTTTATAATGAAACAGAATTAAAACTTGCTACTTTAAATATTTATAAATGCTATTTTACTGATGAAGAACATCAAAAATGGTATGATTATATAATTAAGCGACCAAAAAAGAATGCTAAAAAAGAATTAATTCAATAAAATTTTCCATCTTTATAATTTTATGATATAATACTTGAGAAATTTATATTGTTTGTGAGGTGAAAAAAATGAAAGTGTATAAAAAGAACTTACCAGAGGGCGTTAAAAAATGCTTTGCTTATGAAAAAGGTGTTAAAGTAAAATTAATTAATAAGTTATATTTAGATGAAAAAAAGAGAAATAAAAAACTTGAAAATACTAAAAAAGCTAATTAATTTGAATGCTTAAAAGCATTCTTTTTTTATTTAAAGGTTCAAAAAAAGTCATATAATGACTAATAATTACGATTATAGCATTTACGACGTTTTAATTCTTCTAAATAGCAACTTTGAGTTGTATATAAATTTACAATTTCATTACCTATCAATAAAATATTATTTTCCAATTCTTTATTAGGAATATTTTTGATAAAAGCTAATTCATCTGTACTTAATATTTTTACCGACATTAATTTACCATACACTTTCTAGTAGTTTCAACATTTTTAGCTTGAAGTCCCTTTGGTGTTTCCACTAAATTAAAAGTTACATAATCTCCCTCTTTTAGCGTTTTGTAACCATCCATTACGATTTGAGAATAGTGAACAAAGATATCTTCCTTACCTTGATTTTCCAAAAAACCGAATCCCTTTTCATTGTTAAACCATTTAACTCTACTTTCCATTTCTTATTTCTCCCTTCGTTTAACATGGTTATATTATCTCATAAAAATCATGGCCTAACATGTAAAAAAACTGTAATTTTTAATATTTATAAAAATGTCTTAAAGTTTGAAAAAACTGGAAATTTGATATATGTAATTTCAATTTTTTCATTTCTTTGTTAATTTGTCTACAACATTTGTAACAGAACCCATGAAGTAAATTATTTCCTTATATTATATAAAAAAAACAGTCTAAGGACTGTTAATCATTCTAAATTGTCTCTTTTAAAGAATTCACCAACATCTTTTTCAAGAACAACAGAAATTCTATAAAGAGTTTCAATAGAAAATCCTCTTTCGCCCATTTCAGATTCTATACGGCGAACAAATTCTGGTGAACGTTCAGCATAAACAGCAAGTTGTTCTTGTGTATAGCCTTTTTCCAATCTAAATTTACGAATATTTTTTGCAATTACTTGTTTGATTTCTGGATCAAACTTAAATTTTTTATCATTATAAAACATCTAATACCACCCATACATATTTTGCCATTTTTTTCCAATTAAGTATGTAGCCTAGAATGACCGCTTTTTTGTAATAAAAATTAATATTTTGTGTTATAATATCAATAACCGAGAAAAAACAATATAACTTACTACAATTGTTTAGTTTATGTAATATTTTGAGAGGAAAAAATAATGAATAATAATAAAAGCCAAATAAAACAACCGCAAAATGAAAAAAGTATAGAAATATTTTTAAATAATACGAATAATGAGCTTAAAAAAGTTGCCAAGAAAATGGTAAATCTATATAGTAAACAATGTCAAGTTTTAAACAAACAAATAAAGCAATTAGTAAAATTGGAACCAAATAAAAATTATAAAAGTGCACATTTGAAGTGGCAAAATGAACTTAGTCTGTTGGAGGACAATTATAATTTAATATTTAATAAATATCTTGAAGAAAAAAAGGAACTTGATAAAGTTAATAGACTTAATCTTTTTTAGTATTTTGTGTTTTTTACCTCTTAGAGTTTCTCTATTATAAATATTCTAATGTTGAAATAATCCTTGTTCAGCTACAACTACAATCAACAACGGCTTTGTTGATTGATTTATTATAACATAATTCGATTTAAAATAAACTAAAAACTATATTATTTAATAAATCAATAAATAAAGAAGATATTATTTTTTTATAAAAGTTTTAAACAAATTAAAAAAAGAAGTCCAAGCTGGAATTCTATTTATTTATGCTAATGAGTAAATACTCAATTAATTCAAAATGGCAGGGACAGAAGGATTTGAACCCTCGCGAACGGTTTTGGAGAGATTAGCCACATTGGTTAAAATCGGTCAAAATCCTAGTAAAATCGGGCTTTTTCGCAATAATTCAGGGCATTTCTAAAGTGCCACTTTTTTGACTTTTTTCGTATCATTTCGACCAAAGTGTCACAGAAATGGCACAAAATTATTTTTGATAAAAATTCCGTGTGCCACTTAAAAAAGACCGTCATACTATATAATTATCATTTATTTTTAAAAACAAATATACTCTATTATTTTTTTAGCTTTTCAGAAATCAAAAAAACGAGAGAAAGAACATAATGCTCTTTCCCTCATATAATCGTTTTACCATAATCTTTTATTTTGTCTTGCGGTAATTTTACTGTAAGCTTTTCCCCAACTAAATCAATGAATTGTTTCATCCTTTCGTTAAAAACTTCTTTACTTGAAATTATTTCATTACTGTTAAAGATACTTAAAATAGGATATTGTGAAATTAAATAATCTTGACTTGCTTTTAAGTAATCAACAAGGTTCTCATTATTAACTCTTTCTTCAACTATATAATCAAGTAGCTCATAATTCTCTTTGCAATTTTCGTTATCTATGTAACCAGCAATTACAGAAATGATTGCATTTGTTGAAAATTTCCGTTGATATTTTTCTTTATTACCATAAAAACTTTCTTCTATTTTTTCTACTAGTTTTTTATCATCTTCCTCACCACTATGAGTGTATATCCTATCTAATACTTCTGTTGTATGACCAAGTCGTTTAGCAACATCCTTTTTCGGCATACCAGATGATAATAAAAAAGTTGCGTTTGAATGCCTTAATCCGTGTAATGGAACATTTTTAGTTATATTATTGTTTTCTTTTCAAAATCTATATCTCTCCAAGTTAATCCTAAAAGTTCTTCACGGCGACAACCTGTATCCATGATAATAAACATGGCAGTTTTAAGCCTAATGTTAGTCGTAGATAGTAACTCTTTAACATAATCCATTTCCTCAAGGGTAAAGTATTCTTTTTCATCAGGTTTCTCCGTTGGTTTCTTTTTAACAAAACTACAAGGGTTTTCTTTTAATATTATTTCTAACTTTGCAAAATTAAGCATCAGTTTTATTGTGCGATTATAAGCGTTAGAAATACTTTTATTAGTACTTTCAAATTTTTTATATAAACCTTCATAATCTAACGGATTCCCTTCATCATTGACAATTCTATTCTTTAATTTAACTATTTCTTCTAATTTACGACTTACTCGATTTTGCAATTCCGGATTAGTATGTGCCAAAGTGGCTTGTTGAGAAAAAATAATAAACAAACTGTTATATAAATTATAAAGTCACCTTAAATCATAATGAAGCAATTCTTCTTCTTTTTTAGTGCTATCAATTATCATTATGATGTGATTCATAAAGTAACGAACATTAACTTCTGGATCTTCACGATCGCCATAATATGAATAGTCTATATCTTTAAAGTATGACATATTATCCCCCTCTTTCATATGGACAGTTATTAAAGTATAAAAATTTATAAATTGCAAATTTTTTTACTTAACTTTTTATTTATTTATAAGCATTTGTCTTTGAAATTTCCACACTTTGAAAACACTATCTAGAAGTGAATATTATTTTACATTTAAGTTACTTTATGATACAATGCTGCTAGAGGTGAATGCAATGAAAAGAGAAAATATTGAAATTTTAGGTAAAAATACTGAGGTAGTTTGCAACGAAAATGATCAAATCATTTTTGCAAAAGAAATTGCTACTTATCAAGGTAATCAAGCTAATAGTACCATGATTACTGTGAGTGGTTATGGAATTCTAACTGATAAAAGAGTGGATCTACCATTTACTCATTTGAATTTGAATGAAATTCCCATAGGATCAGTAGTAGATTATCAATATATAGATGGTAATATTACTAATATTTTGTCTGATGCTAAAATTGGAACATTAAAAGTATATGATTCAAATGGAAATTTAATTGCTGGTGAATCATTTAGACCAGGCGAGTTTTCTAGATTAGTGATTGATGGTAAAGCTGTAAAAAATTCAAGTGGTATCGAAATGTCAGCATCTGCTAGTTTAAAAGCTGTTGTTGGTAAAAATTTATCTGAAATAAAATCTAATACAACCGAAATGCATAGATAAAGTTAAAGATTGATTACAATTTTAATTAACTTCTTTATAAATAAAAGTGGCTGAGTGGAGAGAAATACTTTCTACTTAGCTTTTTTTAATTTCAATATTTGAAAAACCCAGAAAATAATTTTGGAAGCCATATATGATACAATCTATTTGGCAAAAGAAGATAATCACATAAATTTTTTTATCAAAAAAATAATTGTTTAATGTTATCTTTAAATAGAATGAATAAGGAAATAACTTAAAGTACAAATTTTAATAAAGGCATGCTAAGAATAGATACTTATACCAGGTTAAAATCGGACGATTAAGTTTATGAGCTGGTTTTGCTCATTTCCACTCAATCCCTTCGTCTTAGATTCGACGATGTGTCTTGAAAAAGCCCCTTTATTATAATGTGTAATGTAGTTTAACAAGTAGCATTAAAAATAACAAAGGAGAAATAATAGGTTAATTAAGTAATTAATTGCTAACATGCGAATGCTCTTTGGCTTCATAATGAATTCTATAATGTTTAATTCAAGTAATATTAGTTACTGTTAGTTTAATTCTATTAGTAAGTATGGCTTAACATTTAAAACCTTGGCTATTACTTCTATGTTTTCAAAGGTTGGTCCATATTTACCATTTTCTATTTCACTAACATAAGATGCATTCATATCAATATGCTCTGCAAACTCCTCTTGTGTAATTTTTTTCACAAATCTATAATATCTTACATTTTTTCCAAAGATTTGTTTCAAATTCACCGTATCATCACCAACTTCATTACTTAATATGGTACGGTTTTTACTTAAAATACTCCATTGAGTTATTTTCAAATAAAGTTCTATAAAGATTTAAAGAAATTAATTATTACAGAATCAAATGACAATAAAAGAAAAGATATAGACAATATAGTATTTAAAATAAATATAACATATTCTGAAAACAATAATAATTAAAAAATAACGCTAATATTCAAATAGAATAATGGCGTTTTTTCATAAAAAAAGAAACCCTAAGACAGGCTTCTTAATATATACTAAACCGCTTAAAAACGGTGTATGGTCTGGCAGGAAATGTAAGATTTGAACTCACGACATCAGGTTTTGGAGAGATTAGCCACATTGGTTAAAATCGGTCAAAATCCTAGTAAAATCGGGCTTTTTCGCAATAATTCAG
>CAKOOR010000013.1 GCA_934098505.1 uncultured Bacilli bacterium | reverse complement strand
ATAAATTGTAATTTGATTATTACTTTAAAATGTTTGTAATAGCATTTGCACAATCATCTTTAATACATATGGCTTTATTCTTTAATTCATAAGCCATATCATTATATTTATCATTTATTCTTATTAAAGTAACATTATCATGTGTATACGCTAATTTTTCAAATGGGAATCTAATGATTCCAGGTGTATTAAATCCAACACCTAATTCGATTAAAATTAATTTTTTATTTATATTATCATTAATAAACTCTTCATAATTATTACTGAGTTTATTCCAATTATCATCTTCAACAAAGAAAGCATCTTTTCTAATATTTATCTCCATTTTTTCTCCACATACAGGACAATATGGTATGAGATTACTATCAACTCTTAAGTTGTCTTTAGATTTCAGCATTTTTTTAACCAATTCAGTATCATCATATAATTTATTATGACAACCTTTAGAACATTGCATTTTTCCATAACTACCTTGAACTTCAAATACTTTATCATGTTCAAAACCCGATTTCTCAAATTGCCCATCAACATTTGTAGTAATAACAAAATAGTTTTTATCTTTTACTATTTCTAATAATTCTTTATATGCCCTTAATGGAGGTGGAGCAATAAAAGAATAGTTAATGTGTTTTGCCCAATAACTCCATCTTTCTTCTTCAGTATTAAAATCATAAAAACTAGATGTATACATATCTGTCATACCATAATTCATCACTAATTCTGGAAAATTCTTTTTAAAACTTTCTCTTGAATAATCAATTCCTGCTGATGCTGATAATCCAGCTCCAGCCCCAATAACGATTGCATCCGAATTTTTTATTAAATCTTTAATTTTTAAATAATTTTCTGTATTCATTATAATCACTCTCACTAAAAACATTAAATATAACTCTTATATTTGTTTTATACTTACTTAGTATTTCTTTAACTGAGTTATAGGCAATTATTTTCGCCTTATTTATTGGATAACTAAACAGTCCTGTTGATATACTAGGAAAAGCAATAGAACTATAACCATTCTTAATAGCATACTCTAAGGAATTTTTGTAACAATTAGATAAATCTAACTCGTTTTGTTTTGTTACTTCATTTATAATTTGAGGTCCTACTGTTGTAATCACTTTTTTACTAGGTAGGTTATAAGCATCACATACAATTATTTCACCAGTAGAAAGTTCTTTACCTTTTAAAATTTTATTACATTCAAGTCTTAATCTCATTCCTGCATTAGTATGAATTACATTATCTACACAAACATGACTTGGATTGAAACAACCTAATCCCTCTTTGTTACCAGCATTAACAATAACATCACACTTTAAAGTAGTAATATCTCCTTGCCACAAAATTATATTATCTTCGTTTTTCTTTAAAGAATTAACATCAACTATTTTTTTATCTTTTAATTCTAAACCTAAATATTCATCTTCTAACTTTAAAATCTCTTCATTTATTGGTTTAGGCAATCTTATATTAACAAGTGTCTTATACAATTTTTTTAAACTTTCGTAAGAATAAGGTATTTCAATATCATAATTATTTTCTTGAATTAAATATTCTATTATCTTTAATAACAATTTTTCTTTGCTCATTTTTGATCCTTATACTTAATACCAAATTCTTTCATCATATCAAGAACGCATTTAAGTTCCATACCTTTTTCAGTTAGTGAATATTCTACTTTTGGTGGAACTACAGGATAGACTTTTCTTTTAACTATACCGTCATTCTCCAAGTCTTTTAAATTTTGTGTTAAAACCTTTGCAGATATTCCAACAACAGATCTATTAAGTTCATTATATCTTTTGGTACCAGTAATTAAATCTCTCAAAATTAAAGCTTTCCATTTATTTGAAATAATAGATGCCGTATATTCAACAGGACAGTTTGTATAAACTTTAGCCATAATTATCAACTCCTAACTCATTATACCATTATATGATGTTTTTGGTAAGTACGCACTTTTTGGTAAGTATTAAAAAAGTGAATTTTACTTCACTTTATAATTATTCTCCAAAGAAGAAGCCAGCTGTCATTTCAAGATAATTAACACCACTATAATTTGGATATTCTTCTTTAACTTTTTCTATCATTTCATCTTTACTATTACATGTACTAGCAATATTTAATAAAGTTTCAATATATGCTATTTTGGTATCAACTGCTTTAATATCTTCTGGAATATAATGCGATGTTAAAATCAAATTATAATTTTTTTCTATATACCCTTTTAATATATCAATCATGGCATTTGCATGATCTACACCAGCAATAATAGAATGACAATCACTACCTAACATATGAGTATATATAGAGTTTATTTCTGGTATTTCAATATCAAAAGCATCACCTGTTGGAATAATATTCATTTTTATATCTGCTAAAGTAATAGTGCCTCCATTAATATAATCAGTTACATGATGTATATTATTATCAAATGATTCTCCAAATGCCTTTGTAAAATTGTCAACTAATACTTTTCCTCCACCAATATGTCCATATTCATCAGCCTTTTTAGTAGCATATTTTTTAGAATCTTTTAAGAATGTTCCTCCTCCCATATGATATGAAAGTAATACACCATCAAGTTTTACTCCTAATGATTCAATATATTTTTCTAATTCTTTATTATTGTCATAGAATGCAGGTGATTCAATAACAACTACCTTTTTATTTTTTTCAAGTAAAATAACTTGGTCATCAATATAATCTGCTGTATTGTAATTATGAACTTTTACATTTCCAAAATCATAAACCAAAACATATCCTTTATCTAAATTTATCCTTTTATTTTCCATTTTTATTTCCTCCTAATTTTCTGTTCAAAGAGGTGTGCACTTTTCCTTGACAATTAAATTATAGAATAATGAAAAAGAAAAAGTAAGTATGCACTTTTTTGTTAGATACTTACTTTTTGGTATAAATTTTATTAAAATAAGGTTTTAGTGAATAAAATTTTTTTAATATTAAAATCAATCTGCTTGATAAATTGTAATTTATCTTTCTCTTTCTTTATTTTTATCAGCATTTACTCTTATTTAATTATACTATTTTTATTTAAATTCTTATTATTTTCTATAATGAGCTTGAAAATTAATAATAATTTTTATATAATCTATTTAGTTGATTTAATCAATCTTGGGAGTATAATTTTTCGAATAAAAGAAAAATTAAGGCTCCAGATTGATATTTAATCGAACCTTTTCGGTTCGATTTTTCTTATGTATTAAAAAACATCCTAAATAAAGGATGGGTAAATACTATATACTATTACTTTTAGGGCAATACCATATCAATTTTAACATTTTTTCACTTATCTTAATTCATATCATAATTATTGATAAATGGCTATAGGTATTACTACAAATGCTGGTCCATTTATTTTATCTTTAATTTCTACTGGATTTGAAATATCTTTTGGGTTCAACTTCCTTCGTTGTTCTCTATTTAGAGCCATAGATTTAATTTCTTCAAAAATTTCATCCAAACAAATGCTGGCTCCTTTTTCTATTTTTCTCTGTATCTTACACAACATATATACTTGTGATACAAAATTATCTTTAGATGTTTTTAAATACATCTTATCTATATTACCTATCATTGGATATTTTTTATCATCAAAATTAAAGACACAAGATAATGAATTTTTATTTTGTGAATTTGACAATCGCTCAAAACCAGACAATGCCTCATTAGTTTTTTCGTCCAAATAATCTTCCCCTAAAAAAGGTTCTAAAGCATTAACTAATTTCTTAAATGTATTTGCGGCACTGGTAACTTCTTCTAATTTAGAAAAGCGGGGAGTTACCAAAACTTCTACGAAATCATCTCTAGAAATATCTTTCCAAATTTCTTCATTAATATTTTCATAATATTTTAAGGAATCTTCAGATTTTAAATACTTTATTATTTTATCTAGTTTACTAGCATCAGTTATTTTTGCATTTAAAGATATTTTTTCTTCGTTTTGCTTTCCCAAATTTTCTTCAATATTTGCGGTTTTAAATCCAACCCCTGCTTTTCCTCCTTTATTAGTTGTAGTACTTTGAATAATTTCCTGTTCTTCATAAGTATATCCATCTATTATTGAAATATAATTATCTAATGCTTCAGTATCAGCATATAATATTTTTCTAAGCATTTTTCTCACCTCTAGATAATATTTTATCATAAAAATTAACATTTTCTGAAACATATCTCCAAATTCATATTAAAACATTAGTATATGCTTATCAAATTGTTAAGGAGTAAAAAAGTTTATAGATATATATTCGACAACAAATTGAAGAATATATTTAAATTATTTAATTTGAGCTTAATTTATAAAGGTAAAATAATGAATTTACGTGTTTTACAAATAAATCATGCTAAAAAAGAAGGATATTTAATTAATCAAAAAATAAAAAGACTCTTTAACGTTTATAGTTTTAAAGTCTTATAATTCCAACTAAATATACTAGTTAATAATGACCAATTTATTTTAAAGCTTTAGCTTTTGATTTATTAATAATTTTTAAGCCTTTTTCTATTTGCGGTTCTAACTCTTTAATTTCATCTAGTGAATAATAAT
Source organism: uncultured Bacilli bacterium (assembly GCA_934098505.1). Lineage (GTDB taxonomy): Bacteria > Bacillota_I > Bacilli_A > RF39 > UBA660 > CAG-605. The sequence continues at coordinate 17,940 of CAKOOR010000013.1, read as the reverse complement.
CCCCCGCAACAAGGCCCTCTACGTAATTACCAGCGTCAGTAAGACACACTTGATAATTAGACTCTACTAAGTATTGATAAAATTCTTTATTATAAGCTGTAGCTATACCATTACCATACGCTAACATTTCTTCTGTTTCCAAATCGTATAATTCTACTCCTCCAAACATTGTAACTGGACTTTTAAATATATACTCATTTACTTCGTAAGTTTCTTTATTATAAAGTAAGTATACATTTTGAGCATTATATAACTTTACGGCTTCACCATTTCGTATAACATATATATAATAATCATCAATGTTCGAATATTCTTGCGAAATAGAAACTCTACTTGGCTCTTTGTTTTCATCTTTACTACTTGTACATCCAGAGGTTCCAAGCATTACCCCTGCTAATCCTAATGCGATTAATCTCTTCTTAATCTGAACTAATTTATACTTATCCATAATTTCTCCTTAAAAAATTACAACTATTATAGCATATTTTAAATATATTTTAATATTTTTTTATTATATTGAAAAAATTATAGACGTTTCTGCCTATAATTTATTAATACTTGAAATAATATAAACACTAAAATTTATTATATATATCAATCAATACTTATTTTCTTCTTCTTTTCAAAGAACTACCATCGTTTAGTTCTTTTTTAGGAGAACAACTTACCACAAATCTAGTTACACTATCATCCCTATATAAAGCATTAATAGATCTATCTATTTTAAAATCTATGTCATATTTAATATTATTTTTATCAAATTCTTCAAACAATTTAGCCAAATTCAAATAAAAATAGTAATAATTATTAACCGTTTCTGATTGTAAAAAACCAACAAAAAAATTTCTTTGTTCAGTATCTTTTAAACCTCTACATACAGCAACAATTCTATCTTTATTTTGTTCTAAAAAATCCATCATATTTCCCATATCATCAGGTAAATCATTAAAATCTCCACAAAAAATCAAGTAAAAGCTTAAATATCTTTTTACTTCTTCTCCAGTATAATTAGCGTTTAAAATTAAGTCAACAACAACATTTTCGGCAAATTTTTTTGTATTTTCCGCCATTTTTTCATATAAATTTAAAGTTTCATAATTTTCAACTAATTTAGCACCGGGCTTAATAATTCTAGGGGAAATAAACAAATAATCTTTTTCTTTACCTTCCTCAATAATTTTTACTTTTTCATCTAAAGTCATTACTTATCCTCCATAAACTGTAAAATATTATAGCATAGACTCCCTACACAATAAAACCCCAATCTTTTCATTGAGGTTATTTCTTAAAATTTTATTTTATTATTTTTTAATTTATTTACTAAATCATCATAATTATCCGGTTTTACTCTAACGCCCTTTATTTTTAAAGAAAGAGCAGTTTTAATATTACTAGCATTATCATCTATAAATAATGTTTCCTTTGGTATCAAAGAATACTTTTTAAATAATTCTTTATAAATTCCTATATATGGTTTAACCATATGAACCTCGTAAGATAAAACATAGCCATCAACTATAGTAAATAAATTTGAATTTTCTTTTATAAGAGCATAAGTATAAGGATTTATATTAGAAAGTAAATATATTTTATAACCCTTTGCTTTTAATTTATTTAATAAATCTAACATTCTATTATCTATAAAAGCAAAATTATTATAAGTTGTCCAAAAGTCTTTTACAACTAAATCATTTATATGATTAGTGCGATCACAAACAATTTTAATCGCATCCTCTACTTTAACATATCCTATATCGATTAACGCATATCCTAACCATTCTGGTGAGTCAATAATATTTTCTTTAATAAACTTTCTTAATTTTTTATCAGCTGTATATTTATTTAATACTTCCTCAATATTAAAATTTAAAATAACATTACCAATATCAAAGACAATATTTTTAATCATTCTACTCCGTCCTTAAAGCAATTACTGGATCTTTTTTACTAGCCATCTTTGCAGGTATTAAACCACCAATCATCGTAATCACTATACTAATTGTAATCATAACAACGACATGAGTTACACTTAATAAAGCCACATTACTTAAATTGGTAGCACTCTTTATTACCATATTAATTGGAAATGTTAGAATATAAGCAATCCCTACTCCCATTACTCCAGATACAAAACCAATAATACAAGTTTCCGCATTAAATACTCTGGAAATATCTTTCTTACGTGCTCCTAAGCTTCTTAAAATTCCAATTTCTTTAGTTCTTTCTAAAACACTAATATAAGTAATAATACTTATCATAATTGAAGAAACAATTAACGATACTGAAGAAAAACCAACTAGAACTAAAGTTATACCATTCATAATACCACTAGAAAGATCAGTAACAGTACTAGCATAATCTGTATAAACGATTTTTTCATCTGCCGACTTACCTTCATTATATTTATCTAAATATTCAATAATTTTATCTTTACTAGCAAAATCTTTAGGATATATAGCAATGGTTTGAGGTTCTTTACTACCACCTAACATTGAAATAGCCAACTCTTTCGTATCATCTTCATCGAAATCATTGCCATCTAAAACATTATAATCTTTCTGTTTTTGAGTATTAACAATATAAGAATTAAGATTTTTATCAATACTTTCTTCTTCTATCTTGGCATTAATTAACAAAGTCGACCCACGATAAATAGTAACATTAGCATCTTTTTTAGCTCTTATAATTCCCGTAATATTTATTTTAATATTATCATCATTATTCCATAATTCATCATAATTTTGTTTAGCTATAAATAGTCCATCAACCTCTTCATAAAAATTATCATTAGATACTACTTGTAATTCTTTACCAATAATATCTTCAAACGTACTATTTTCTTTTAAGCCAAGATCTTTATATAAATATGGATATAAACGATTATAAGTATCAACTATTAATAACCCCTCATTACTATTTTCTGGATATTTACCACTTAATAGGTCATAATTTTCTTTGATAATATCAAAAGTGCCATCAGTAGAAAAAGTAGTTTCAATATAACTATTATTAAAATAATCAATTTTATCATTTTTTATGATCACATTCATATTAGCATTATAACCATAACCAATACCATTTAGATAATCATTATCAATGCCCTTTATATAATTAATATAATCACTAGTTATTTTATTCTTATGAGCATTAGCTACCGTATATTGATACTTTTTAATAATATTATCACTCGGATACTCATCTTCACTACTTCCCAACTCTGAAGCTATTTCGCTTTTTAAATCCGGCGCTTCTGGCATAATATAAATAGGCATATTCGATAAGGTATCTTTTTCAAAAGTATCTATTTGTTTTTGAAAACCATTAGAAAGAGCTAAAACTAAAGAGATACCTATAATACCAATAGAAGCCGCAAAACTAGTTAATAAAGTTCTACCTTTTTTAGTTTTAATATTATTTAAAGATAAACCTAAAGCCGTGATAAAACTCATTTTAGTTCTTTTTAAATTATAATCTTGGTTTTCTTCCTGAATCTCATAAGGATTAGAATCACTCACTATTTGGCCATCACTAAGTTTAATAATACGACTAGCATAAATATCTGCTAGAGTATCATTATGCGTAACCATAATAACCAATTTATCCTTAGATATTTCTTTAATTAAATCCATAATTTGTGTACTGGTCTTTGAATCTAAGGCACCAGTCGGTTCATCAGCCAAAATTATATCTGGATTATTAACTAGGGCTCTGGCAATCGCTACTCTTTGCATTTGACCACCACTTAACTGATTAGGCTTTTTATGAATATGTTCCTTTAAACCAACTTTTTCCAAAGCTGCCACTGCTCTTTTTTTTGCTTCACTTTTACTGATATTTCCTAAAGTAAGCCCCATCTCGACATTACTTAAAATGGAAATATGACTAATTAAATTATAACTTTGAAAAACAAATCCTATTGACTTATTGCGATAACTATCCCAATCCTTTTCCTTAAATTGTTTAGTCGATTTACCATTGATAATTAAGTCCCCACTATCATATCGGTCTAAACCACCTAAAATATTTAAAAGAGTTGTTTTTCCAGAACCAGAAGGTCCTAAAATAGCCACAAACTCGCTTTTTCTAAATTTTAAATTAATATTCTTTAGAACTGGATACTTATTATCCTTGGTTCCATAGCTTTTATATATTTCTTTTACGCTTAACATACTACATCCTCCATTATTATAAATGTTTATATAAACTTTTAATTTTATGTCCTTCTAATTATATATATTACCGCTTACTTCTCAATTTCCTTCAAAAATTTTTATATTTTTGCATTTTTTTACTTTTCCTAGTTAAAATTTACTTAATGAAAAAAAAGAAACCGCAGTTTCTTCTAAGATCATTGTTATTAAACAGTATAGAATTTTTTCTTTCTTGTTGAAACAACAATAGTAATTAAAGCAACGGAAGCAACACCAGCAATAACTGCATAATTCATGAATGCGCCAGTTTCTGGATTACAATCTTTTCCTTCACAAGTTTGTTTAGTTATAATAATATTTGGACAAGCTTTACCATCGTCACCAACTTTAACAGTATCTGAATCAAATACAGCGCCGGTAATACAAATTTGACCACAATCACCATCTTTAATATTAGCAGCTTCTTTTTCTAATTTTAAGTTAAAAGAAAATATAGGATTTTTCTCATTCGCTTTTAGACCACTTCCCGAGTAAGTAAGTACTATTGTATTTTCTTTAGTCTTATCTTTGATATCTTCACTAACAAGGGTAAAACCATTATTTACATTAATCTCACTCATAGTTAAATATTTAGATTGACTGGCTTTTATAATTACTGATTTTGTTGTAGTACTTGCTGCTAAGGCAGCAGTTGGTTTTACATTTACCGTACAAAGTGTCGAAGCGCCAACAGCAAGTTTTGTACTATTACAATCAACTGTAACTAAACTACCAGCGATATCAGATGCATTATTTGAACCACTTGCATTACTGCCATTACCATTAGCATTTGGTTCATCAGCATAAACTGTACCAATTCCCATAACCCCCACTACTCCGATTAACAAAGTAGCCATTAACTTATTTATTTTTTTCATAAAATTACCTCTCACATTTATCTTTCCCTTATTTTTCACTTTTATGATATCAAATTTCTAAGAAAAAGTAAATTACTTTAAGAAAAATATTTTTAAATAATTATAAACTATGTTATCATTGTATTATAATTAAAAAATACGAGGTAAAAATTATGCAAAAGATCGAAATAGAATTCAAAAATCAAATTTTAAAAATATATTTAATAGTTAAAGAAAAAAACTTAGATAATACCCTATTAAATACTAATATTATCAGTAATGAAAAACTACTTTTCTCCCTTGATTACATCGCTAAAAATCAAAAGCTAGTTAGTAGTTTTTTAAAAGAAATATGTTTAGAAAAAAATACTAACTTAATTGTTGCTAATGACATGAATGTTATAAGTACAGTAGCTCCTTGTTTTAAAAATACCCCTATTAATAAAGTTTTAATGAATACCAATGAAAACTTTACTTACGAGGCTTACGAAGCTATTAGTAAAATTAATTCTTTAAAAGAAGTTGAATGTTTATCAATTCCTACTTACTTAATTGAGCTTTTTGATAAGCAAAATATTAAAGTTATTTCTAAACAAGAAGTCTTATTTTCTTCCCAATTTATGGCTAATAATGACTTAAATAACTATTCAGCTATTTTCTATGCTAAGACTATTAAATTAATGTGTCCTATTGTCGCTAATGATTATAATGATTTAAAAACTTTCTTTAAAATTAATAAGTATTTAAAAACTATTGAGTTATATCGTTTCTTAACTACTGATTTATTAGCGCTTATCGATTTACTAACCGAATTACGTGTTAAAAATGTTACAATTGCTATTCATGATAATATTACTGATAAAGACATTATAGAACGCATTAAAGTTATTAAAAAAGAAAATAAAAAATATCATCTTAATATTATTTTAGCTTATTCTAGTGAATATATTGAATCTAATTATATTAAACAATTAATTGCTACGACTATTAAATCATGTTGTCTTATTATCATTCTTTTAAGTTTTATGGCCTTTGCCTTTGTTTTCTACAACAATAAAAAATCTTTAGAAAATGTTAATGCTATTAAAGATAATATTACAGAATATCTTGATACAAAGATTAAAGATACCGATACTAATGAAACACCGGCTCCCGATGACAACAACTCCAATGAAACTCCAGATAATCCCAATATAGAAAATCCTGATAATAATACCAATGATAATCCTAATAACAATGAAACACCGACCCCCATTGTCAAAGAAAAAAATCCTGTTATTATGGCTTTAAAAGATTTAAATAGCGATACTGTTGGTTGGTTAAACGTTCCCGAAACAACCATTGATTACCCAATAGTCCAAGCAGTCGATAATGAATACTACTTAAAACATAACTTTAACAAAGCTCGTGATTATAGTGGTTGGGTTTTTCTAAATTACGCTAATTCTAGTACTATCTTAGATCAAAATACCATTATATTTGCTCATAATCGTTACTATAGTAAGACTATGTTTGGAACCCTTAGTACTGTAGGTAAAAAAGCTTGGTACCAAAATGCTAAAAATAATTTAATTACCTATAATGATGTTAATAACGAAATGAAATGGGAAGTCTTTGCGGCTTACACTATCCAGGTTACAGATGACTACTTAAAAACTAATTTTAGTAATCAAGAAGAATTCTTTAATTTTATTAACTTAATTCGTAGTCGTTCTATTTTTAAAAGTGATATTGAAATAAATGCCGACGATAAAATTTTAACTTTATCAACGTGTGCTAATACCCAAGATCGTTTCGTTGTTCATGCCGTTTTAAGAAAAGACTTACTTAAAGAAGACTAAATCTCAAGAAAAATCAACTTAAGTCACTCAATAAACCTCTATAATTGCTTAAAAATTCACTTAAAAGCTCATATCCTTACAATATGCGCTTTTTTTCTCGTTTTTTTCTTGCTATAATGGGTATATATAATATAAGGATATGATAATTATGGATATAGAAAATACTAGAAGATTATTAGATGAGATTATAAACTATTCTCTTTATACTGATGATAATTTAAGTACGGAGTTAAAGAATAAATTAAATAGTATCATTGCCTCACTTAATCAAAATGCCGATAAAATAAACTTCTTAAAAAGACTAGAACAATATCGTAGCAACAATAACGCCTACGCCTTCGACCGTTACTTAGCAATAATTATTAATAAATTAGACCTTACAACTCAAGAAAAACTTACCCTTCTAAATCTTGATATTCCTTACTATCAAACTTTAGGACTTTGGAATAAACTTAATACCCCCACCAAACTAAATTACCTTAACAGCAAAAATTTTTTATCTAATCTTGATATTAAAAGAATTAATTATACCATCAATAATAAAAAAGATATGTTAGAAAAACTAGTAAATCCTATTATCAAAAAAATACCGGAAAACTCTCTTATCTTAAATGACCTTCCTAAAGATTTAATAACTAAAAAAGAACTATTTTCTAAATTACGTAGTGATATTATTACAAACTATATTAATAAATATTACTATTTAGGTAGTGACTTAAATAAACTTATAAATACCGGTCTAATAAGATATGCTAAAAATTATAGTATCACCCTTTATAACTTAGATAAAGATAACTTAATGAAATCACTAAATATTACGCCAACTATTCTCGCTAAATTAAATCCCGAACTAACTATCAAATTAATTGATAAAGACTACTTATCCTCCCTACTTACCCATAACTTCTCTCGTAATTTAAATAACACCGTTAAAGAACTTAACATGTTAAGTAATAATAATGCTAAGTATTTAACTCGCGATTATCTAGAAAAGTGTCCCAATAATTCTATTTATTTATATAGTCCTGATGATAAACTATTAAATCTTTTTAAGAGTAATTATACTTATCTTCTAAAATTACATAACGATACTTTAGTCTACTTAGTTAATAATAAATTTAAGGAAGAAGAACGGGTTAGCTTGCTTCGTAATCAAAATTTTGTTAATAATATACCAGATAATTATTTAGAAGCTATTATTAATAAGATGACTTTTCCTAATGTCTTTAATATGCTCCAAAATATTACTATCTTAAGTAAGATGAAAAATATCAATGTTTCTCTAAGAGCTTATGATAAAATCTTTATTACAGGTTACTTAGACTCTCCAGCTTTAGTTAATATAACTGATAATAAGATGTTAAATAATATGTTTAGTCTTATTAATCCTTTAGAAGTCACAAAATACTTAAGTTATCCCTATATCTATACTAAATTAAAAACTTACGATATTGTTAATATCTTAATTAATAGTAAACTAAATATTTATACCGATACCCCTAAATTACTTAAAGTTCTAAGATTAGATGAAATTAAGTATTATTTAAATAAGCTAATTAGTAATGAGGCTATTCGTTATGATTTATTATTTAATGATTATACCTTAAAGACTATTTTAGGTATTAATATTCCTTTAAGTAGTGAAGAAAAAGAAGATATTAAATACTTATATGATTTAATCTTAATAAGAGGTACTACAACCTTAGAATGTAATACTAACGACTATGAAAGCTTTAAAAGTATTATTGCTTCTTACCACTTATTTGGACTTACTAAAACTAAAGAATTATATGAAAATGGTAATCAATATAATAGTTTAGACGAAGTAAATAAAATTGGTACTTCCCTTGTATCTTACTTCTATGAAAGCTTTAATGATCAAATAGATATTGATGAAATATTAAATATTATTACAAATAAAGACTTTAAAAATTCTAAATTAATTACTCTAGTTAATAACATGAATACTTATAAGTACTCTAATATTAGTAATACTAAAGAAGTACTTCAAAACTACTTAGAATATAGTAAAATTAGTATGACAAATGCTTATAAAACTATAAAAACCTTTTTAATTAACTATAATAATTATTTAGAAGAATACCAAACGAGAATATATGCTAAAAGATTCTTAAAAATTAAATATCAAAATTATCGTCTAAAAGACAGCTTATATTATACTTATCAAGAAAAGTATACTAAAGAGTTTATTAAATTAAAGAAATTAGAAGTCTTTACTTCCTTCTTAAGTGATAATAATTCTTACTCTACTTGGTTTATTAAAGATAATACTAATCTTATTAATAATTTAAATGATTATTTAAGTAATTATAACTATAAATTAGATATTACTTTAGATAAAATAATTAAACCATTCTTAAAAGGTATATCTATTAGTGATATTATTAGTAACTTAGGTTATAATAGACCAGCTTACTATGAAATTATTAAGTATGAAAAATCCGAAAAAATAAAACTTACAAAAATTAATAATAAATTAAAAGGTATTCTAAAGAAATTTAATAATGCTGATAAGATTATTTTACTTAATTATTTAGCTTATGGTATTATACCAAGTATTGAAATCGATAAAGATACTTTAATTAGTCTTAATAAATATAAACAAACTATCACTAATTTTAATGGTAAAGTTAATGTTAATAAGATTGAATTAAAATTAGATTATATTAGTATTATTAATTTAACTAATGATTTAGATCTTAAAAATTATAGTAAAGTTTATATGGAAACCATTAATATTATTAACTATTTTAAAGGCTTAGCTAGTAGATATATTGGTACTGATATCGTAAAGCAAGCTTACAAGGATGAATATCTTAAAGGCTTAAATGATTATATAATGCCAATTAACTCTAGTGATGAAGATATTGTTTTAATTAAACATAAAATGTATTTAGATAAGTTTAAGATGATATTTAGTAAAGTTTCTTTAGATAAAGAAATAAAATTAAGTCCAGAAATCCAAGATAAATTAATTACTATTATCCCTTATTTAATTGATAATTATTTTAAAGATTTAACTTATAATTATAGTGTTTTATTTAAAAGTGATATAACTTTAGAAAGTATTAATAGTTGGGATAAAATAATTACCTTATTTGGTCAAAAAAATTAAAAAAAGACTTGGCAGCAGCCAGGTTTTATGGTAAAATTAAATTACTTACTGATGCAGATGTAGTTTAATGGTAGAGCTTCAGCCTTCCAAGCTGATAACGTGAGTTCGATTCTCATCATCTGCTCCAATAGGTAATTTAACTTGCAAGTTTAATGCTTACAAGTTTTTTTGTGTGTAAAAATTTATCTTAACACCTAATCTCCTAAATAATCTAGCATTAATTCTTTTAAATTTTAATATTCTTTGTGTGTATTTTGAAACAACATATTTTCAATTGGATAAATATTTCTATCAAAATGTAACAATGTTATTAAAATCACTACCAATTTACTCGCATTTTCTTTGTTAGTAAATTTTAAGGTTAAAGTTAAAACTCTTTTGATCAAATTAGTGTCCTGAATTATCACAATTTAATAACTCATATAATTGTTCCTTTACTTCTTATATCATTGTGATCTCCTTAACATTCAATTTCATCTATTTTATTCTAATTTTTCTCATAGCTTCTTAACATTAAAGCTACTTCCATTATATAGAAAAACAAAGTATTTTGCCATTTATCCTAAAAAGCTACCTATTTTTTCAATAGATAGCTCTTTTTCATTATTATAAACTTAGTTTAATGCCAGAATCTAAACTCATAGCAACATCATATTTCTTAATAACCGCATCATAATCCTTTTGAAGTTTGTTACCTTCATCATTCTTACGGCATTTTTCACTATATTCTTGATACTTATTTTCAAGTACTTTCTTTAATGAATTTAATATTTCCAAGAAAGAACTGTTATCAGCTTCCAATAAATCACAACTATAATTTACATTATAAGAAGAAACATTACTATAATTTTTAACAGTTTCTAAAACATATTCACTGGATATCCAACTTCCTGTATCAATCTTTGACTTTCTCATTTGCTTTTTTTGTAAAAAACTACTTCTAAGTTTATGAAATCTGGAAAGTACCATTACATATTTTTCACGTTTTGCTGCCAATGTTTTTAAATATTTTTCTAGTTCTTCTCGATTGGCTAAAGTCATATATGCATCTAAAGTAGTACTTATTTCTCTTAAATCTTCATTAGTTAAAGTTCTAATATCATTTATTATAAGTGAAAGCTTATTCATAACTGCATATTTTAAATATCTTAAATCGGTAGAATGTTCTAAATTTAACATTTCAAAATAATCTTGTTCGTTATGTATCAAAGCTAAATAAGCTTCTCTTCCAGCATTTAGACAATCCTCTCTTGTTACTAATTTTTCATTGTTATTTGCTACAACTTCAGCAATTTCCATAAATAATCACCCTTAATTGCCATGTATAATAGCATTTTACTATCTTAATGTCAATATATTTTAGCCAAAAAGTTTGCAAAAGAAAAACACGCTATTAGCATGTTATTCTCTCAAACGACAATATATTTAATCTTTTATTTCAATATATTTCTTTTCAGGTAATTTACCTTTATTTTCCTTCTTTGGTACTTCTAAAGTTAAAATACCATTTTTAAAGCCAGCTTTAATGTCCTCAGCTTTTACATCATCACCAACATAGAAGCTACGTGAGCATTCACCATAATATCTTTCTTTTCTAATATATTTACCGCCCTTTTTCTCATTATCTTCATTATTAACTTTAGCATTAATAGTTAAATAACCATCAGTAATATCAATTTTGATATTCTTTTTATCGAATCCTGGTAAATCAATATCAATTACATAATTATCTTTATCTTCACGGATATCCGTCTTCATCATTTTACTTTCAGTTTTTCTAAAGAATGGATCTCCAAAAATATCATCAAATAAATCAAAATCTCTATTTGGTACTAACATCATATAAATCATTTCCTTTCATGTTACCCCTTTTATAGGGTACCCAATAATACAATTTTAATACCTGTAAGTACTCTTTTTACTTACAATTATGTTATAGCACTTTTTATTAGCACTGTCAATAGATAAGTGCTAATTTGATAAAAAAGCTGATTTTTTTTAAAATACATTCAAGTATACTCTATCTTTCTTCTATTTATTAGAATCACTATTTAGAATAATATCTATTAATTCTACTGCTCGTGCATTTACCATATCATTTAATAATTTTAATCTATTATCATCAAGATTATATTTAGGATGCTTTCTAAATTTAAAAAGTGCAGCTTTTCTTAAAAATACTATTTGTTTTTTTGAACAATACATTTCCACTAAAGTTCTATAATCTACACCATAATTAGACTTTTGTAATTCTCTATCATTTTTATAATAATCCATAAATGCTTTTTTACTATTAAAGATTTCACTTGGAGCATCAGATAATAAACCCGCCCCATTGTCAAAAATTGGCGCAAAAGCAACATATTTACCTGTCTTATTATCTTTTAATACTCCGAAATTTCCAAAGTGTCTATCCCAGTTAAAAGTAAGAGCATCCAACATTATCATATTAGCAAATTCTAAAGCAAAACCAACCTTACAACACCATCTATAAATATCATCAATATCCTTTAAACCACTAGCTAAATAAATTGGGACATAAGAATACTCTTTAGAAGTAAAAAGCTTACAAGTTGAAGCTAACATTCCTTTCCACTTTTCCAAGCCATAACTTACATGATTAATTTCCATTAATTCTTCTAGTTGACATATATAATATTCGCTATAAGGTTCATTGCCACCATTTGAAGCTTTTAAATACTCTGTACTTCCTTTATATAAAAACACTTCATTTTCAATACGACGCCATGCTTTTGGTAAAGCTCCATCGGTAGTAAATTCTGGAGAAGTAGCTATACCTTTAACCTTAGAAGAATAACCAGTAAAAGCAACTAGTGATAATACTTCCGAAAAATTATTATCATATAAATTATAATCGGCAAATTGCAAACTATCATCAGTAGTTATCCAGTAACAATCAATTAAAGAAAGGCCTTTAGAAATATCAATTATTCCCTTGATATCTCGATAATCCAAATTCTGTGCTTCTAATATATTTTTTACAAAAGTTCTATTTTGGGGCACAATGCGTTGTTGTAAAAATTCTTTAATGGTATCTCTAGTTACTTCTTTTTTTAATACCTCCGGAAAAACTGCAATATCCTTAGAAACTACTTCAATGTTTGAAATTTTTAAAGTAGGTTTATTTTCCATATTAAATTTAACCAGCGGCTGATCATAAATTTTTAAAGTATACATAGTCTTCACTCCTTTAAATAAATCCTACTACCATTTTATCATTTATCCGTAAACAAGTAAATTAAGTTTTAAATCGGCAATTTAATAATTAAAAAAACACTTCTTTCTATAAACATATCAGAAGTGTTTTTGAGTATCTTATACCATTAATTAAATTTATCTTACTTATTTAATATCGCATCTACTGGTTGCATCTTACTAATCTTATTGCAACTTAACATACTAACTAGCCATGATAAAACAAGACTTAAAGCTAACGTTATAAGGGGCGCTAGGGCATTAATCTCCATTCCTCCAATATAAATTTCATCATTAAAGAATAACATATTGGCCATCTTACAAGCCCCATTCCACATAGGAATACCTAGTAAAAACGCTAAAACAGCAATAATTAAAGATTCATAACTAAATATCTTATAAATATCTTTATTCTTAGCACCTAAACTCTTTAAAATACCGATATTTTTCTTTGCATAACTTACGGTAACATTAATAAAATTAAATATTAACAAAATAGCAAAAAACCCAATTACTAACGTAATTATATTTAAATAAGGACGAACATAATGATAAAAAATATTAATACCAGCAATATATCCTCCTAAATCACTAACTAAACTTAACATCTCTCCTTCCTCAAATATATTGCTTTGATAACTATACTTATTTACTAAAAGATCTAACTCTTCCTTAGTATCAAAACCAATATATACTTTAGTAATAATTTTCTTATCATGATCTATAATATTATAAAGTTCTTCACTAATATAACTATTATCATCAAAACTAATTCCCACTACTTTTAATTTAGTAGTATTATTATCCCTTTTCAATGAATTTATAAAATTATAAAGTTCAACATTAAAAACATCTTTATATTTTGTAAACACCTCTTTAATAAAATTAAAGAAAGCTTCATCATATCCTACATCTTTATTATTCTTTTGATAGTCATTAAATAACTTATTAAAATCACCTATCTTATAAGAATGAGCATTTAAAATGTCATTAGCACTTATAACTACTTCATCACTAGCTAATTTTTTATTAACTAGGTTAAAGTTTAAATCATAATACTTGATATTTTCATTATAATAGTTAACATTAGTTAATACGCCAATAATATTACTACTTTCTAACTTACTATCTCTTATAGGTAACTGATAATTATTAAGCATTTCTTCACTAGTATAAATCATCTCTTGATTATCTACTAAACCCTTAACATAAATATTATTATCTTCCGTATATTGATTAAAATTAATTTCTACTTTAGGTGATACTGGTAAATTTTGACGTAGTTCTAAAAAATCTTGATCACTTTGAAATTCATTAATTCCAACTATTGTCACTAAATATTTACCCAGATAAGTTTCTAGTCCTAAAATACTGTTCATATCATCTGGCTTAGTAAGCACGTTTTCCTTATCATAAATACCATATTTTAAAATATCGTAAGCAATATTTTTATCAATAACGATTTCATTATCATTTTGTGGTAATCGTCCATTTAATAATTTTAAAATATTATCGTTTTTTATTTCTACTATATCATTGCTTGCAATTACTTTGTCATTATCTTCAACAGGTCCATATTTCAATTTCAAATCTCGAATATCGTATACGGGACTACCTTCTTTTACAATCGTATCAGTTGCCTCAAGCGATTTTGGATTACAATCGACATAATCATATCCCTTCGTACATTTGGTTGCTTGAATACCTACTTTATAGACATTATGTTCTCTTAAAACTCTAGCTGTATATTTATTTTTATCAAATAGAATAAAAGAAAACATAATACATACCCAACTAAGCGCAAAAGCTGTTAAAATAAGGGTCATAATAAACTTAACCGGTTTCATTTTTATATTATGTAAAGTAAATTTTAAAGCATATTTACTCTTAAAATTTGATTTTCTTAAATTTATTACACTTTCATCATCTTTTAAAGCAACAATATTATCATCTACTACCTTACCATCTTGCATAGTAATAAAACCACTAGCAAATTCATTAACTAATGTCTTATCATGCGTTACCACGATGACACATTTATCTTTGCTTATTTCTTTTAAAAGTTCCATTATTTGTCTAGAAGTATCACTATCTAGGTTTCCTGTTGGTTCATCAGCCAAAATTACTTGTGGATTTTTTACTAAAGCTCTGGCTATTGCTACTCGCTGCCTTTGCCCACCCGAAAGTTCATTAATATTTCGCAATCTTAAATCATAAAGACCTACTCTTTTTAAAATTTCTTCGATATCAGTTTTACTTTCTTGATTACTTAATTCTAAAGCTAACTTTACATTGTCATAAACATTATATTCTAAAAATAGGTTATAATCTTGAAAAATAAAGCCAACACATGTATTACGATATTTAACTAAATCTTTTTTACTCAAAGTTTCTAAAGCCAAATTGCCAACCTTGATTGACCCCGTATCTATTTTATCCAAACCACCAATAATATTTAACAAAGTTGACTTACCACTACCACTTTCCCCCGTAATAAAATATAAACCTTTACTAGGTATTTTAAAACTAACATTATCTAAAGCTACCGTACTAGCCGTTTTCTTAGCTTTATAAACTTTTCTCACATTTTCTAAAACTATCATCTTAAATCCCTCTACTATAGTTATAGTATACAAGATTTCAAAATAAAAAGTCAAAACTTTTTGACATTCTCTTGTTTTATTGATACCTGCTAAAATCATTTAACTTAGTTAATTCTAATGTAACTACTTCCCTTACATAAGTATTTAAAGCTTCATTGGTTCTAAAACTATTTTCTTCGCCGTTTTGATAATCATTAATACTACTTTCAATTAGCGCTTTTCTAGCCTCTGTTTCTTCTGCCTTTCGCATTAAATACATATCATTTTCTAATATTTTATCTAATTCTTCAGAAGTTACTAATTTTACATAAGGAATATCGCTATTTATCTCATAGTAGGTATCTTTATTATAAACTAACTTAGTTAAAACATCATAAATATAAGTCTTATCTCCCACTTTAAGTTCTAAAAGATAATAATCATTAGCACGAGATCTTACTAAACTAACAGATCCTTTTTCTTTTAAAAATCTTGCTAATCCTAAAGAAATATCCTTAAGTCCAATTTTCTTAAAACCTGGATTAAATAAACTATAAATCATTGGAATATTATAATAATCAAAATCTATCATCCTTTTTAAAAGTATATCATCATATTTTTGAACATTACCTTCCTTTATTTCTTTATTTGTTTTTATCCTTATTTTTAAATCTTCATATAATCTTTTTATTTCTTCTATCATCATGCCTTATCCTCCGCTCTTAAACTTATACCACCAGCACTAATAATTAGCAAGTTTTTTCTTTATTTTTTAATTTTTTTGTTTCTTTTTACTATTATCCTTATCGTTACTTGCCTCAATCATATAACTACTTAAACAATCTAAAATATCTATTTCTAATTTTCCTAATTGTAATTTATAGTTTTTAATACTTGCCTCAACTAAAGTCTTTCTTTTATTACTATCTAAATCAATATAATTTATATTATCATTATTTACAAAATATTCATTAATTTTATTTTGTTGTACTATTTCTTCAAAGACTTTACCTTCTAACTCAATAAAAATATCATAAGTAAATACCATTCCATTTAAAGAATCATAAATATATTTTAAACCATTATCTTTCTCTAAAAGTATCAAACAATGATTACTATCATTTTTTATAATCTTTACATTACCATATTTACTTAAAAGATAAGCTTCAATTATCAATATATCTCTATAATATTTATATTTAAAAATACCACTAGTAGCAAAAGTTATAAAGGGTACTCCTAAATAATCAAAAGTACTCATTAGTTTTAAAAAATTATCACTAAATAAACCAATTTTTTTATCTTTAACTCCTTGTAAGAATAGTTCTTTATGTCTAACTATTTTTTCTTGTTCTTCTTTATTATTATTCATCTTTACTGCTCCCATTATTTTATATCACAATTAATCTTTCTTAGTAAATATTTTTTAGAAAAAACGACTTATAAGACAAATAATTTTAAAAAAATCTCGACATTATTTCATCTATTTTCACTAGTTTTTATCATTTTTTAGTAAAAAGTGGTGAAAATTAATGATTTATAAAAGCAAAAAACTGCTAAATTTCTTTAACAGTTTAGTAGCCTACTAGTCTTCTTTCATTTCTAGATTTATTGTCGTATCGATTATTTTATCTAAAATAGTCATATTAAGACCAATTCTTTTAATATAATCTTTACCCATTTTACTTTCTAAGTAAGTTAAAACTTTATTTAAATAATAACTATCTAGTTCAAATATATCCATATAATTAATTATAATATCTTCTATAAAATAGAAGCCTTTACTTTTAAGTAAGTTATATATTTCTACAAAGTTATTAGAATCTATTGATTTTAAATAATCTAAGTTATAATTACTATATAGGATATCTAAATAAATATCACTTAAGTATTTATCAAATATCATTTTCTCGTTTCTCCTTTACCATAAGTATTTATTATTGTTTCTAAAGATATACCATAGTTATCTTGGATATCAATACTACTCATACTAAATATATCTATTAGTTTACCGGTGCTATCCACTAATTCTAAGCTATTTGCTTCTAAATAGTTAATCTTACTTATTAATTCTATCTTTGATATTCTTTCAATTATTTTATCATTTATTTTTAAATC
>CAKOOR010000012.1 GCA_934098505.1 uncultured Bacilli bacterium | reverse complement strand
CCTTATATTTTTTTCTAGCTAATTTTTCTTTTTCATTTAATAAATACAAATTTACCACCGACATAATTTCGACTCTAGAAATTCAAATTATAATTAATATACTATAAATTAATAAAATTTTCAATATTTCCGTGATATTTAAATAATAAATATATATAATAATTTTAGAAATGAAAAATAGTTCGTAACCTGTTGCTCACCTGCTCCAAAAAGTAATTTGAGTTCCTAGAGATAGGGGCTTTTTATAATAAAAAAACTGTTTTTAGTTAATTAAATATTTAGAAGCAGTTTTTAAATTAATTAAATTATAAATTGGTAATATTATGTTTAACACTCATACCAGGATATTTTCTAACTAAGTTTCTTTTCATACTATCGCCGTAAGTGATAGTAAAATCAGTATATTTTAAATTCATATCTTGTAAGATTAAATTAGCTAAATAATTTTTAGTGGCTATTTCTTCTTTAGTTTTTTCATCTAAAGTAAACATAGCTAAGTTATCATATTGCTTTTTAATTCGATTTAATTCATAACGATGAGTTACTTCCCAAGAAGAACCATTTTCATCTTGTAAACGTTTGATGCCATCATGCATAGCATGATGATTATCTTGTTTTTTTTCATCATGTAAGCTATGAAGTCTTTCTATTTCTTGATTGCGTAGTTTGGCGTTTATAGCACTAGAACTAATAATAGCATCCCCAATATATAAAGATTTTCTTCGGATATATTAAAGCGAAAGCAATCAAAGCTGCGATTATCTATTATCCCAATAATGTTGCTACCATTTAAAATTAAATTTAAAAAAATATCCAAGACATAAAAGTTACTGTTAAAATAACTAAATATTTCCACTTTCTTATTGTAAAGATATTGATATTTAAATATAATAAATATTGTATTTTTAGTTAATGATTTAACTATATAATCAGGGAGGATTCATGGATACACTAAATAAAGATGATTTTATTAATGTTTATGTTTTAAACACACTAAATGAAATTAAGACATCTGTTAAAGAAAATATTAAATTAGATAAGGATAGAGAAGATATCACGGATAAAAAAATGGTGGCAGTATTAACTGACTTAATTAATGCTAATTTTAAGAATTTACAAAAAGATCCTAAGGGTAATATAATTTATACTTTGTTACCAATAGTAGATGAAAAAGAAAATAAAAAAGTTAGAACATCTTTGGCTTTATATTATACGGCTTTATACTATGACAATGTAGAACTATTACAAGACTTGATGCAAGCTGATATTAACTTTAACGGCGACTACGGTAAAATTAATCTTAGCTATTTAGATAAATCAATATCTTCAAAGTTTGCTAGAAAAGAATATACTGACCTTTTAAAAGAATGTGATTTTGTTTTTGATTTTTTTCATAAAAGTATAGAAGGTATATTACCGTCCAAAAGAGAAGAATATATATTGAGATTTAAAAAAATACTAGAAATCAAGCATGAAGTGATTGCCAAAATCTATAAAAGCGATCAATATAGCTCTATAAAAGGTGTTTTTTCAAAAAAACATTTAGATGCCTTTAGTGATGAAACTTACTTGCTAGCCTCAGCCGAACAATTACTTATGATAGGCAGTTTTAATGATGAAGGAATATCTAATGCTAACAAAGATAGATTAAATAACTTAATGCAAACCCAAGGATTTAGTAATTGCATCCATAATTATGATTTGATGTTGACAATATTTCCTGATGAAAAAATGTCATATATTGATTATTACATGAGCAAGGCCATTGCTGTGCATTATGAAACCACGGAAAGTTTACCAAAAATTCTTGATTTTATTAATCGCCGTCCAGATTTAGCCTTTGAAATGTCTTTAATTCCAAAAGAAAAATTTAAAGAAATAGATAATGATACCTTAATAGAAATATGTGATTATAGTGATAAGCATCTTTTAAATTCTTATTTAAGAGGTAGTAAAGAATGTGATATTCTTGCTAAAAAAGTAAAACCTACAGTTGCTATCAAAAGAGTTTTAGGTAAATATAAAAAGACTAGTAAACAATTAATCTAATAATATGAATTTAGAAGTTCCTAGAAATAGGGGCTTTTTAAGATTAAAAAACTGTTAGAACTCTCTAACAGTTAAAATATTTTTATAAATTTTTTATATTATGTTTAACACTCATTCCCGGATATTTACGAACTAATGTTTTTTCCAAACCATGTTGGTAAGAAGAAGTAAAATCTTCATTTTTTAAATGCATATCATCTAAAATAAGATCAGCCAAATAATTTTGAGCGGCAATTAACTCATTAGTCGTATTATCTAAAGAGAAATTCTTTAAACTAGTTAATTTCTTATTTATTATTTCTAAGTCAGCTTGACGACTAGTTTCCCATTTAGAACCGTTTTCATCTTGGAATCTTTTAATGCCATCATGATGAGCATGAGGATTATCTTGTTTAAACTTAGCCTCATATTCCTTAGTTAATCTCGTGATTTCTTCTTGTCTTAAAATGCTGTTATGACCACTAGAATAGATGATACCATCCCCAATATATAAAGGACTATCTTCTTCGATATTAAAGCGAAAACAATTTATACTGTTACCATTCATTTTTCCATAAATACTAAATTCGACTGGGTGTTCATAGTTTTCAACAGTACTTATTTCAATACCATTACTATTATTTAGAAGTAAATTCTTAGTACGATTACAAATATTATAAATTACTATTCTTTTATATAATTCTATTTTTCTTAAGATTTCTCTATTATCATTATTAAATTCTTTATTAAAAGCGGATATTTCTAGTGCTAGTAGGCTTTCTAAATATTCATAAGATTCTTTAGATAATAACCATTCATATTGTTTTAAATCTTGATATAGTTCTTTTTGACTTTCTAATATACTTTTGTTTTTGTTAACCATTTTTTTTCCTCCCTGTAAGTATTATCTACCTACATTTTCATAATAACATAGGCTTATTTAAAAAGATACTATTATTTTATAAATGTTATAGGTTTAATATTATTTCCCACCCATCCACCCTTATAAAGATTAATTAAGGCGACCAATTAACCAGTCTAGAGATATATTATATTTATATACTATTTGCAGAGCAAAGGCTGTAAGTAATGTAGTTTTACCCGATTCGTAAGCACTGATAGTAGAGTGAGTAGTATTTAAGAATTTAGATGGTAATGGTATAATTGGAAGATTTGTGATTTTAAAACAATGTTTGGAAGCTAATATTGATTTAATTGCTATTGATAATATGTATGAAAATGAATATAAATCAGCATTATATGAAGCCTAAAAGACTGATGATGTTACCAATTTAGTAAATGTTTTTGAATTATGTCAAAAGCGACTTGATAATAAGATGGAAGACTATAAAAATTTCTTAAACCAAATAAAAGAAAAAATGGAAAAGTAATATTGTTTTTGAACATTTTTTTATACAATAGGAAAGTCATCCGTAATGCTGTGTATTTTTTGTTCACAAAAAAATTCATAGATTTTACTACTTTAAAATTTATCTTTTGTAAACTCGCTTTGCAAATTTTATGAATATTTATAAAATAATTATAACAAAAGAAATAGAAAAAATGTGAAAAAAATTATAAAAGCACTAGTTGTTAATGCAAAAATTAAAAAGTTTTAAAAATATAAGCTGAACTATAGACAAACAAAAAAATTAATGATAATATGCACTTAACAAGCAGGCAGGGTGTTTTAAATGATGGTAACAAAGGCATATAAATTTAGAATGTATCCAAATGAAGAACAAAAAATTTTTATTAATAAAACATTTGGATGTTCCAATCTTATTTATAATAAATTATTAGATAAAAAGAGAACTAATCCTAAATTAAGTAAATACGATTTAGCTAGATTTATTCCTGGTTTTAAGCAAGAATTAGAATTTTTAAAAGAAGTTGACAGCATGGCTCTAGTTCATACAGCTCATGATGTAACTATTGGTTATGATAAATATTTAAGTGGTAAAGGTGGTATGCCACATTTTAAGAAAAAAGGTGTTAAAGTAAGCTATACAACTAATTGTATAAGAAGCTCATATAAGAGTAAAAGCTATGCCAATATCATGGTTGATATAAAAAATAGAACTATTGTTTTGCCAAAGCTAGGTAGTGTAAAAATAAGGGGATATCGTAATTTAAAAAGTTTTTCTTTTAAAATAATAAATGCTACGGTAAGTAGAGTAGTAAATAAATACTATGTATCAGTAGTGGTACAAGAAGACATATAACCAAAATATGCTAAAATTTACCATATAGTTGGTATTGACTTAGGAATTAAGTCATTGATAACAACTAGTTCGTTTGAATCATACGGTAACGTAAGTTCTTTAAAAAAACATGAAAAGAGAATAGCTATCTTACAACAAAAGTTAGCTAAAAAAGAAAAAAATAGTAAAAACTATAATAAAATTAAGATAAAACTTGAACGAGCTTATCATCGTATTGTAAATAGTAGAAAAAAACAAGCCGAAGAAATAGTAAGTAAGCTTTTAAAAGGAAATGACTATATAGTAGCTGAAAATTTGCAAGTAAATAAGATGATAACTGAATCTAGTTCAAAATCATTAAGAAAAAATATAATTCATTCCACATTTTCTCTAATTTTAGCAAAGTTAAGGCAAAAATGTTTGTGGGAGAACAAGAAATTTATTCAAGTAAATACTTATTTTCCAAGTAGTCAACTTTGTTCAAGCTGTGGGCATAGAAGCAAAGAAATGAAGGATTTAAAATTAAGAAAATATAAATGTATTGAATGTGGAAATATTTTAGATAGAGATATAAATGCAAGCTTAAATATATTAAATGAAGGAATAAAAATGGCTTTTGGCTTGTAAGGTAACTTGATACTTAAAGTAAAAATGAAATTTTAAAAGTACGGTGGCGATGCATCGGAGTTTATGTCTTTTGAGATTATTCTCGTAAGAAAAAGCCATTCGCGAGGATGGCTGAGTTGAAATGCGAAAGCAATGAGCATTTTAACTTTTGTTCGACAGTATGAAAAATGATGATAAGTTAATTAAGAGATATTAATGCTCTTTTTTTCTTGTCTAAAATTATGATAATATAAAGTAGGTGTAAGAATATGAAGAGTAAGAAAAAAGATATAATAGTATTGCTATTAATAATTATATATATAGGAGTTTTAATTACTTATAGTAATGCTGATAATGATTTAATATGGAACTATGGTTTTTCTTATAATATAGCAAGTGGTTTAACTATGTATAAAGATTTTAATATGGTAATAACGCCATTATATCCTGCTTTATGTGGACTTTTTATGCGTTTATTTGGTAATAACTTTATAAGTTTTAATATTATTAATACATTTTTAATATCTAGTATGTATTATTATATATATAAAAAGTATCCTAAAACGTTTTTACCTAGTTTTGTCTTATTAAGTTTTATTATTAGACCTAGTTATAATTTCTTAGTTATGTTTCTTTTATTAATTTTACTTAATATAAAAGAAGATAATGATTATTTAATAGGTTTTCTATTAGGATTAGTAGCACTTACTAAACAGTCTTTTCTTTTACTTACAATACCTAGTATTATCTATATAAAGAAACCTAAGAAGATAATAAAAAGAATAATTGGTTTTATGATACCAGTTTTAATAACACTAATTTATATGATAAGTACTAATAGTTTATATTCTTTTATAAATTATACTTTTTTAGGACTATTTTCTTTTGGGAGTAAGAATAGTTTTTTAAATATTGGAACGGTTATTATTATAGCTTTAGTTATTTATCTTTTTACTTATTATTTAAAACATAAAGATGTTAAAGTTTTATATTTAATTACTTATCAAATAATGGCTTATCCTATTTTTAATGTTATGCATGTTTTATTTAGTATTATTCCTGTAATTATTTATTTAAGTGATAAGTTTGTAGAGGAAATGAGTATTAAGAAAGGGTTTAATTGGGAGTATGCAAAATATATTAATTATATGATGATAATTTTACTTATCTGTCCAGTTTTGTCAATTGCTTTACAGTATAGAGTAA
Organism: uncultured Bacilli bacterium; assembly: GCA_934098505.1. GTDB lineage: Bacteria > Bacillota_I > Bacilli_A > RF39 > UBA660 > CAG-605. Next base: position 16,975 of record CAKOOR010000012.1, on the reverse strand, counting down.
AGGCCTTAGTTAAAGGTACTGGTATTTTAGAATATAAGAATATTGATAATAAGTATTTAGATAATATGAAATTAATAGAAAAAGAAATACCTAGTTTAGATAATACTTATTTTATTATGTATGATGCTTATTTTTATAAGTATTTATTAAATAAGAAAATTGTTTCTTATGATTTATTACTTAATGGTAATTTAGGTTATAAAGGAGAGGAAAGGGTAATTGAATATTTTAATTCTTTAGATAAAGATAGTTACTTTTTATTAAATAAAGAGTATGAAGGTGGACAGTTATCAAAAGAGATTGATAGTTATATAAGAAATAATTATGTTAAAGTTAAAACTTTTAGTAGTTTTGTTTTATATAAAAGATATTAGATAAATTTATGTATATTTTTAATGTAATTGGTTATCTTAAATACTAAAAAAATTTCATAGAGTTTAATACTCTATGAAACTGAAAATACGTTATCTATTTTTAATCTATACTATAAATATAGCATAAAAATAATACTTTTTAAAGATATTTTTGAGAGTAATAAAATCCTTTTGTAGTCAAATTTCTAGTCATAAACAAGTATAAAGTTTCTAGTATTTATCTGATATAATTCGTATCAATAAGTAATTTTTTTGAATTTTATTCTCGTCAAATTTATAGTCAAACATTATTTAAAGTCAGTATTTACCTAGAGCTTTCATAGAGTATTAAACTCTATGAAAAGTGTAAAAGTTATGTAAATAGGTATTGCAGTACATATTTAATTTAAAATATTATTTGTTTTTAATTGGAAATAATAGAAGTAGAGGTTAGAAATGAAAAAAGGGTTTAATAAGAAAAAAATGCTATTTTTGATTACTGCCGTTTGTTTGGTTGGCTTAATTGGCGTAGGAGTGTCTTATGCTTATTATTTAGCTAATTTTAGTGTAAGTAATCAGGGAAATGCAAATAGCAATTTAACAACAACTTTGACTACAGATGTGGTCATGGATATGCAAGGAAAGTATGCTCCAAGTAATGCAGTTCCGGGATTCAAAGGGGTAAAAGAAGTGGTAGTTAGAGGTTTAGGAGAAAAGAATAGTGCTCCTTCGGAGGCATCTATTCAAATAACACCAGACTTAGGTGATTTTAGTGGTGATGTAACTTGGAGCTTGTATAAATCTGATACTCCAATTACATGTACATCAAAGGTAAAAGAAGGAATTCAGTATTATGATGAGGCAACTTGTGATATTCCAGATAGCGCAAGTTTGTTATTAGAAGGTGGTGCCGAAAGTGATTTTTTAAACATTACCGTTAATCCTTTAAGCGAAACGAAATATTATTTAGTTGTTGAGTATGCTAATAACGGCGACCAAAGTTCTCAAATGGGTAAATCATTTAGTATTACTATAGGATTAGGGAGCAAGGGTACTGAACCGGTACCAATTGTTAATAAAATAACTGAACTTGCTCAAAGTGATACTGTTAATTTTGCTAGTGATGATCCTGATAACAATATAAGATATATCGGAGCGGATCCAAATAATTATGTATATTTTAATTGTAGTGATTATACTAATCAATCAGATAGTACTTGTGAAAAATGGCGTATTATAGGTGTATTTAATAATATGACTAAATCAGATGGTTCAAAAGAAAATTTAATAAAAATAATAAGAGATGACAGTCTTGGTAATTTACCTTGGGATTATAAGCAAAACGGCGTCGGTTCATCAAGTAGCGATGATGGTTCGAATGACTGGACAGATAGTCAACTTATGATGATGTTAAATCCAGTAGATTATTTAAAAAGTTGGTATACTAGTTCTAATGATATTATTTCTTATAATAATCAAGAAATATATAGTAAGATTGGATCTTATTATGATGGGACAAAAGGTTGCAAACCTGCAAGTGTTGCTAGTGGTTCAACATTTACTTGCACAAAAATAGATTTTACAAGTAATGGTTTAAAGAACGATAATACCAGAAACGCGATTGAAACGGTAGTTTGGAATTTAGGTGGTAGTTCTACTTATGATGATGTAACTCCTAGTATGTTTTACGAAAGAGAAAGAGGAACAACAGTTTCTAGTGATAGCTCGACAACATGGACCGGCAAAATTGGTCTGATGTATCCAAGTGATTATGGCTATGCAACCGGTGGTGGTTTAACAAGTGATAGACAGGCATGTTTAGCTAAAGAACTTTACAATTGGAGTGACTCATCAGTAAGTGATTGTAAAAACAATGATTATTTATTTAAATCAAGTTATGCCCAATGGACTTTATCCCCAGTTTTCAATATCGTCATTGGCGTCTTCGTTGTGTATCCGACCGGCTTTGCGAATGGCTATTATGTTAACAGTACTGATGGGGTTCGTCCGGCTGCCTTTCTAAAATCTAATATCTCCATCATGGCAGGTACAGGAACAAGTTCAGAACCGTATCAATTGAAGTTATAAATTGTAAAATAGAAAGTCATAAATATTTCAAAGTTAAAAAGTCATAACTTTGAAGTGTTTATGGCTATTTTTGATAAAGTTTACTTCTTTAAAAATAATAATATTTATGATATCCTTATAGTGATAATAAGAAGGGACTTAAAGATGAAATATATTTGTAAAAAATGTCATTTTATATATGATGAAGTTGTAACGAAAGTAAAGTTTGAAACTTTAGATAAGGATTATAAATGTCCAAACTGTGGAGCTTTAAAGAAAGAATTTAAAAAGGATACTTCTAATGCTATATGGGTAGAGAAAGATAATCCTACATTATGTTTCTTAGAAGATAAATGTACTAATTGTGGTTTGTGTAAAAAAGTTTGTGAAAATACAGTTGGTATTAAATATGAACGTAATGAGGTTAAAAGACCAGTTTGTATTAACTGTGGCCAATGTATTTTAAACTGTCCTTTTAATGCTTTAGATACAAAGTTGGATTATAAAAAAGTTTTGGAGCTTTTAAAAGATAAAAATAATATCGTAACTATTTCGATTGCGCCAGCGATAAGAACAACAATTGGAGAAGAATTTGGCTTAGTAAACGGTAGTATTGTTACAGAAAAACTAGTTACTGCTTTAAAAAAAGCCGGCTTTACTTATGTCTTTGATTTAACTTTTGGAGCTGATTTAACCGTTATGGAAGAAGCCATGGAATTAGTAAATCGTCTTAATAATCAAGAAAAGTTACCACTTTTTACTTCTTGCTGTCCTTCTTGGGTTAAGTATTGTGAAATTTATCATCATGATTTACTTGGTAATCTTTCCAGTACAAAAAGTCCAATTATGATGCAAGCTAGTGTAATTAATGAATATTTCTTTAAAAATAAAAAAGATAAAAAAATAATAAATGTTATGTTAGCGCCTTGTACAGCTAAAAAAATGGAAATCAAAGAACCAAATTTAAAAGGGATGGATTTTTGCTTAACGACTCATGAAGTTACTTTGATGCTAAAAGAGTTAAATATTGATTTACCTAGTTTAGAAGGTAGTTTGTTTGATAAAGTTTTACCTGATGGTAGTGGGGCTGGTAATATCTTTGGTACTAGCGGAGGGGTATTAGAAGCAACCTTAAGAACAGCTTATTTCTATCTTACTGGGCAAGATGCTAAGGATGAATTCTTACAATTTCAAACCTTACGAGGATTTGATGCTATTAGAGAAGCTAGTATTACTATTTTAGATAAAAATTATAAAGTAGCCTGTGTTTATGGTATGCCTAATTTAGAAAAATTATTACCGAATATGAATGATTATATTATGATCGAAGTAATGAACTGTCCAAATGGGTGTGTTGGTGGTGGTGGCCAGCCTAAGATAAAATTACCCCAACAAAAAGAAACGAGAGAAGCCAGAGGTAGTAGCCTTTACCAAATTGATGATAATAAACAGATAAGATTTAGTTATAAAAATCCTGATATCTTAAGATTATATAGTAATTATTTAAATTATCCAAATAGTGAGATAGCTAAGAAGATTTTACATACAAGTTTTAAACCAAATAATAATTATTTTAAGGATAGTAGTCATATATAATAAAGGAAAAAAGTTTATAAACTTATTATGTTTATAATATATAGTAGGATAGATTAAGAATTAAGAAAAGGCAAGAAAAAAGCAGGAAATTAGTAAAAAAATGATAAAAAAGTGAAAAAAATGCAATTTTTTGCATTTTTTTTGTAATTTTTGAAGGAAAATCGAGGGGTACTGTTAATAATATATATATAGAGGGATAATTTTATGGTTATGATAAGTAATGAAGAAATTAATGCAATACGAAAAAACTGTAATATAGTTGATATAATATCTAGTTACGTGCCAGTAACCTTAAAAGGTAAAGATTATAAGTGCGTATGTCCATTTCATGATGACCATTCGCCAAGTATGAGTATATCGACATCAAAACAAATTTATAAGTGTTTCTCTTGTGGCGCAGCTGGTAATGCATTTACTTTTGTCCAAAATTATGAAAACGTTTCTTTTATTGAAGCTGTTAAAATCGTAGCTGAAAAAATTGGCTATCAAATTAGTGGTGTTATTAAACAAGAAATAGTCTTAAGATATCAAAAAGAATATGACTTAATGGAACTAGTTAATAAGTATTATGAAAATAATATTAATACGTGTAATGGTTTACAAGCTAAAGACTATTTACATAAACGTGGTTTAACTGATGAAGATATTAGTAAATTTAGAATTGGTTTAGCTCTAGATGATTCAGCAACTTTAAAAAATATTTTAGAAAAAAAAGGATATACTATAAAAGTCTTAGAAGATTTAGGATTAGTAAATGTCGATGGTGACAATGTCTATGATGTTTTTCGAGGACGTATAACTTTTCCTTTATATGATACAGATGGTCATGTAATTGGCTATTCTGCTCGTATTTATAGAGGCGAACAAGTTGCTAAATATATAAATACCAAAGAAACTTATTTATATAAAAAGGGAAATTATTTATATAATTATCATTTAGCTAAAGATGAGGCAAAACGAAGTAAAAAATTAATTATTGTCGAAGGACAAATGGATGCCATAAGACTTTATATTAATGGAGTTAAAAATGTTGTTGCTTTAATTGGAACAGCGCTTACAAAAGAGCAAATAGAGTTGATAAAGCGTTTGCGTTGTGAAGTTATTCTAGGGTTAGATGGGGATGAAGCTGGAAAGAATGCTACTTTAAAAAATGGGGAGATATTAGTTCAAAATAATATTAAAGTTCAAGTAGTTAGAATTAGCTTAAAAAAAGATCCAGATGAATATGTTTTTACTTATGGAATTGATGGTTATATTAAAATGTTAGATAATCCAATCGATTATTTAGACTTTAAGTTAGAAACATTAAAAAGTAATATCAATGCAGAAAATACTTTAGAACTAACTAATTATGTTAATAAAGTATTAGATGATTTAAAAACAATTAAAGATCCTATTTACTTAGATCTAAGCTTAACTAAATTAAGTAAGACAAGTAATATCAGTAAAGAAGTATTGCAAGAAAGATTAAATGAAATTAATAACTTACAAACAATTACCCAAGAAGTATTTAAAAAAGAAGAAGTAGTAGCTAAGCAACCAATAAATTTGTTGGACAAAATCACTAAAAAAATGTTATATTATATGTTAAATGACCGGAAGTATGTTTTAGAGTATCAAGAGAAAATAGGTTATTTTCCTAATAAAATTTATCGTGGAATTGCAAATGAAATTGTATTTTTTATTGGAAAGAATTATAATATAACGGTTGCTGATTTTATATCTTATATATCTTATAATGAAACATTTAGTGGGGAAGTGTTAAAAATATTAGAAGAAGATGAAGATATAAGTGATGAAAACTTCGAATTAATAATAAAAAGTTATCAAAAACAAAAAGATAAAGAAGATATAGAAATATTAAAAAAAGAACTTGCTAGTGAATTAGATAGAAATCGTCAGTTACAAATATTAGAACAAATTAGAAAAATAAAAAAAGGAAGTGTTGAGTAATGAATAATGTATTACTAAAGGTATTAGAGGAATTAGTAGCAATTAATGAAAAAAAAGGTTATGTTAGTTATGAAGATGTAGCTAATAAGGTTAAGGAGTATAGTCTTACTCCTAAAGATGTTAAAGCTATTTATAAAGATTTAAATGAAAAAAATATTGTTTTAAAAGATATTAAAGAAGAAAAAGTAAAAGAGTCTACTCCTAAAAAAACTAAGGCTAAGATTGAGTCAACTCCTAAGAAAAAGGAAACTGTTGTTGAAAAAAAGGCCGTTGTTGGTGAAATAAAATCTTTAGAAGATAGGGAAAAAGAGCTTATTGCTTTAGGAAAGAAAGATGGTTTTATAACTTATGAAACCTTAGCTGAACATTTAAAAGGATTAGATTTAGATGCTGATGCTTTAGATGAGTTATATAATGCTTTAATTGATAACAACATTGAAATAGTAAGTGACGATGATTCCAATAATGGTGGTAAAATTGTTTCTGAAGAATTAGTTCTTTCAGATGAAGAATTGACTAAAGATGTTAATATTAATGATCCAGTTCGTATGTACTTAAAAGAGATAGGTAAAATTCCTTTGTTAACTATGGAAGAAGAAATGAAGTATTCCGTAGCGGCGGCGGCTGGTGATGAAAATGCCAAAAGAATTTTAGCTGAATCTAACTTGCGTTTAGTTGTATCTATTGCTAAAAGATATGTTGGTCGTGGCTTATTATTCCTTGATTTAATTCAAGAAGGTAATATTGGTTTAATGAAGGCCGTTGAAAAGTTCGATTATGATAAGGGCTTCAAATTCTCAACTTATGCAACATGGTGGATAAGACAAGCAATTACTCGTGCCCTTGCTGATCAAGCACGTACAATTCGCGTCCCTGTTCATATGGTTGAAACTATTAATAAAATGGCTCGTATTCAACGTCAAATGACGTTAGAATTAAATAGAGAACCTTCTGAAGAAGAAATTGCCAAAAAAATGGGAATTTCTGTTGAAAAAGTACGTGAAGTAATTAAAATTAGTCAAGATCCTGTATCGTTAGAAACACCAATTGGTGAAGAAGATGATTCACATTTAGGTGATTTTATAAAAGATGAATTATCAATGTCACCAGAAGAATATGCTACCAATGAAATATTAAAAGAAGAAATAAAAAGTGTTTTAACAACTTTACAAGAAAGAGAACAAGAGGTTTTAGAGCTTCGTTTTGGCTTAGTTGATGGAACTAGTCATACGCTAGAAGAAGTTGGTAAAAAGTTTAATGTTACAAGAGAACGTATTCGTCAAATAGAAGCTAAAGCTTTAAGAAAATTAAGACACCCTTCCCGTGCTAAAAAATTAAAGGATTTTTTAACTGACTAATGTTAAGTATTCGTTTACAAACAATAGCATCGTTCTTGGAACCTGATGATAAAGTAGTTGATATTGGCTGTGATCATGGATATTTAGGTATTTATGCCACTCAAAAAAAATTGGTTAAAAATATTATTTTAACTGATATTAAAGAATCAGCTCTTAGCATGGCAAGAAAAAATGTTTTAAATAGCAATTTAAATATACCTTTGATAGTTAGTGATGGTCTAGAAAATATTAATAGTAATGAAATTAATACTATAGTTATCAGTGGTATGGGAACTAATACCATTTTACATATATTAAGTAATAAAAGTAAGTTAGCTAATGTCAATAAGTTAATATTACAATCAAATAATAATTTAGATATCTTAAGAAAAGAAGTAACTAAATTATGTTTTGCTTTGGTTGATGAAGTTACCATAAAAGATAATGGTATATGGTATGCTATATGTTTATTTAAAAAAGATAGTAAAGCTAAATTAGATAATAAGACTATAAAATACGGTTTAATTAAGGCTGATAAAGAAAAATATTATCAGTATTTAATTACTACTGAAGAAGAAATTTTAAAAAAATTAGAAGAATCACAGAATGAAAATTTAAAAATAGCTAAACAAAAAGAAATAACAAAATTAAATGAATTATTGGAAGAATGTCGGGCTATTGGTAGAAATTCTCTTAATAGTTGATTTTAAGGGTAAAGAAGTATCTTTTAAAGTGATACTTTTTTCTTTTATGTTGGTATCAATATCGGGTCTGTTAAATTCTTTAAAAATACTTAAAATACTACCAGCATTATTGATGATCGGACGAACTTGTTTGTATAAAGGAATAGCTTGATTAACAATATTAAGTGTTTTAGAAATACCACTTATAACTTTACCAAAGGTAAGACCATTAAAATTTCCTGGATACATAAAATCACCTTCTAAAATAGTATATGAAAAAATGTTTTCTTATTGCACCTTTTTTGTTATAATGATAATTAGATAATAGGTGATAATTATGAGTGATACAAATAACAATGGCATATCTACTACTAATAATGTAAGTAGTAATGAACAAGATAAGAAAGTAGAAAAACAAACAAGTAATAATGCTTTGTTAGAATTTGTTTATAGCTTTTTAAATATTTTTTATTTAGCATATCGTGGAATTTCTTATCCTTTACAAGCAATTTTTAATGCATCATCTAAAACAGTTGACGATGCTTATCAACAAGCTAAATTTATGGGCGGTAAAAAAACGAAGAGTGATTTAGATTTAGATGTTATTGTTAAGAAAGTTAAGGATTTCTTAGGTATTACGCAAAGAGAAGTATTAAAATTAGAAGAAGAAAGACGAAAACTACAGTTAGAATTACAGCAACCAGAAGCTACTACTGCTGGCAAAGCTAAAGTTTATCGTTATAAAATTAAAAATACCGATGGTAAAATTGAGTATGGTAATTTTACAGCTTTATCGAAAATGGATGTTAACTCATTCTTACTAAATGAAGGTTTTGAAGTTTATAAAATTGAAAATAATAAAGTGATAGACTTTATATATGGTGATTCTTCTGTTGTAGGTAATAAATGGAATACTAAAGATTTAATTTTCTGGTTAACTCAGTTATCAACCTATATTAAAGCTGGTATAACTTTAAATGATGCTATCAAAATATTAATTAATCAATATGGTAAGCAAAAAGATAAAAAAGTAACAATGCAAGCTATTGCTTATGAATTAACTATGGGTAATTCTTTTTCCCAAGCTTTAGAAAAACAAGGTAGTAAGTTTCCACCATTGTTAATTAACATGTTAAAAGCCGCGGAAGCAACGGGAGATTTAGAATCTACTTTAGATGATATGGCGAATTATTATACCGAGATGGAAAGTACTAGAAAGCAAATGATTAGTGCTATGACTTATCCAACTATCGTTATTATTTTTGCCATTGTCGTTGTTTGTTTTATCATTTTGTATGTTGTTCCTCAGTTCGAAGAAATTTATGCTTCTAATGGAGTAACAGTTACCGGCTTAACAGCGGTAGTATTAGCTGCTAGCAAGTTTTTAAAATCAGATGCTTGGATGTTACTTTTAGCTGTGATTGTAATAATTATAGCTGTCTTCTTAGCTTATAAAAAAATAAAAGCTTTTCGTAGACAAGTTCAAATAATATTAATGCATATACCAGTTATTAAAGATATTATTATATATAATGAAATAGCTATATTTACGAAGACTTTTGCTTCTCTTTTAAAAAATAATGTTTATATAACACAGAGTGTAGAAATTTTAAGTAAAATAACTAATAATGAAATTTATAAAGAGATTATGTATAATACTATTAATAATATAGTAGTTGGTGATAAGATATCGAAAGCTTTTAAAAATCACTGGGCGGTACCCGATGTTGCTTATAATATGATAGTTACTGGTGAATCGACAGGCGAACTGGCTGAAATGATGGATCGAGTAAGTCATTATTATCAGGAACAACACTCATCAATGGTAAATAATATAAAGAGTTTTATTGAACCTTTAACTATTATTTTCTTAGCAGTTGTAGTAGGTGCTATTATCATTTCTATTTTAGTACCAATGTTTGATATGTATGATAAAGTTTCTGGGGGTATGTAATGTTAGATAGCATTTATGCAATTTATATGTTTATTTTAGGAACTATTATGGGTTCCTTCTTTAATGTGGTAGGTAATAGGTTAAGCAATAATCAGTCGATTGTAAAACCAAGAAGTCACTGTGAAAATTGTAATCACGTTTTAAAATGGTATGAATTAATACCCATTGTTTCCTTTATAATCCAAGGGGGAAAATGTAGGCAATGTAAAAAGAAATTATCTTGGTGGTATCCTTTAATTGAAATAATAACAGGTTTATTATATATGGGATGCTTCTTGTATTATGGTTTTACTTATGAATTACTAACGGCCTTAGTTATAGCTAGTTTGTTAGTAATAACTTGTATTAGTGATTTTAATTATTTAATTATTTTAGATGAAGTTTTAATTGTGGGAAGTATACTAGTATTTATGATAGCCTTTTTAGAAGGGGGATTTTCTCAATTATTATCAACTGTAGTAGGAGGTTTATTAGCTTTTCTATTTATGTTAGTTATTAAATTCATTGGGGATAAAGCATTTAAGAGAGAATCACTAGGTGGTGGTGATATAAAATTAGCCTTTTTTATTGGTGCTGTTTTAGGATGGAAATTAGCTTTTATTAGTTTAGTTATAGCTAGTTTATTAGCCCTACCAGTAGCCTTTTATTACTTAATAAAACTTAAAGATAGAGAAGTACCATTTGGACCTTTCTTGATAATAGCTACTTTTATTGTTTATTTATTTTCTTCGGAAATATTAGAATTTATCGATTTATTAATATATTTGTAAGAATAAAAGTTAAGAAAAATAATATTTAAAATAAAAAGATGATGATTAGAAAAATTAGACTTAAGAAAAAACTTAAGTCTTTTTAAAACTTATAAACATATAATTAGATAGTGATTATATGAAAAATTTTATTCTTTATTACTATAATTTAGAAATAACTGATTATATAAGTCAAGATAATTATTATTATATAGAAACCAAGACAGATATTTATTATTTTTGTAAAGTAAGAAAAAGTGAAGAAGATTTAAATAAAATATATGAAGAATTAATAAATACTAAGTATCACTTACTAATTAAAAGTAAATATAATCGTTATATAGTAGAATATAATAAAGATAGTTATTGTCTTTTAAAAGTAAGATGTTTACTTAATGATATGATAAGTTTTCAAGAGATAAAAAATAATCGTTTTCTATTACAAGAAAGAAATTCAGTAGAATGGAGTATTATTTGGCAAGAAAAAATAGATTATCTAGAAGACCAAGCTAATTCTTTTCGGGTAGGTAAAGACTCTTTAATTCATAGTTTCGTTTATTTTGTGGGATTGGGAGAAAATGCTATTAGTTATTTAAACTATAATAATTTTAAATCTAATAATTTGTCGATTTGTCATTACCGGGTATATTATCCTAATAAACCAGTTAATTATTATAATAGTCTTAATACTTTGATAGATTATGATGTAAGAGATTATGCTGAATATATTAAAGAAGTTTTTTATCGTAATAAAGATTATGATTGCTTAAATTTAGTAAGAGAGATATTAAGTGATAAAAGATATGGTAGAGATGATTTTGGTTTGTTTTATGCCCGAATGCTTTATCCTAGTTATTTCTTTGATTGTTTTAGTAAGTATATTTTAGAAGATAAATTAAAAGAAGAAGAATTAATGGCAATATTAGAGAGAGTAGATGATTATGAAAACTTGTTAAAAGATATATATTATGAAATTAGAAAAGTTTATGATATTCCTGAAATTACATGGTTATTAAAAAAGAGTAATAGTATGATTTAGTCATATATTACTCTTAGGATAAAATTAAATAGCAACGTTAATGACGCCTTCAACTTCGGGGACATCGTCTTTAATGGCATTGTATAAGACATCTTTGATAGTATAATCAATACTACCACAACTAGCACAAGCACCATGAAATTTAACATAGACATATTTATCTTCATATTTGATAAATTCAATATCGCCACCATCAGCATTAATATAAGGTCTTAACATGTTAATACAATTAATTATTTTTTCTAAAGAAGTCATTTCTTGAGGATTGTTATTTTCTATATCGTTTGTCATTTTTTCTTCACCACATATTTATTAAACTAAATTTTTTGCCATTAGTAAAGATAATTGTTATAATACTTTTAGAAGTTTTAAAGAATCGAGGTATGTTATGATAAATATTGGTGATGTTATTCATGTAACGGTTACTGGTTATGCTCCTTATGGAATATTTGTAAAGTATAATGATTATATTGGATTAATTCATATATCAGAAATTTCAAAAAGATTTGTTAAAGATGTTAGTAAATATGCCAAAATGGATGAGATAATTTGTGTAAAAGTTTTAGATGTTGATGAAAATAATAAGAAGATTAAATGTTCTTTAAAAAGAATGTATGATGGTAATGATAGGTATGCTGGTAATTACTTAGAAGAAGGAAGGGGTTTTGCACCTTTAAAAGAAAAGTTACCTAAGTGGATCAATGCTACTAATGAATATTATAAAAGAATTTTTAAATAAGTTTATTTAAGATGGTTTTTGATTTAGGGAAAGGGATTATATGAAAAATAAGAAGTTAATTAATAGCTTTAAGTTTGCTTTTAAGGGAATAGGTTCTTGTATTAGAAGTGAAAGAAATATGAAGATTCACTTTACAATGATGATTTTAGTTGTGCTTTTGGGTATTATTTTAAATATTAGTATGTGGGAATGGATAACTTGTTTTATACTGTTTGGCTTAGTTATTTCTTTAGAAATGGTTAATACGGCAATTGAAATAGTAGTTGATTTAGTTAGTCCAACGTTTAATGAGCGGGCAGGGCGCGCTAAGGATATAGCAGCTGGTGCAGTTTTAGTGAATGCAATTGTGGCTTTTATTATTGGTTTAATTATCTTTTTACCGAAAGTAGTAGGGTTATTTATTAAGTAATTATGGTTAAAATAAAAATTATACATGGTAGATATAAAGTCTATTGGGGTATAATTTTTTTGTTTTGGGGTAAAGTATTACGTTTTGTTAGCTTTCATAGAGTTAAATACTCTATGAAAGCTAATATGCGTTACCTATTTTTAATCTATGCTATAAATATAGCATAAAAATAAAGTATTTTAAAGCAATATTTTGCAGTTATAAATTCTTTTTGTAGTCAAATTTCTAGTCAAAAAATCATGTAAAGTTATTAGGATTTATAGGAGTTTAAAAGAGTCAAGTAAATAATATTGGAATATTTTATTATGGTCAGAATTATAGTCAAATATTATTTAAAACCAGTGTTTACCTAGCTTTTCATAGAGTATTTAACTCTATGAAAAATGTAAAAGTTGTGTAAATAGGTAATTGCAGTACACATTATACTTACGTATTATTTGTTTTTAATTGGAAATAATAGAAGTAGAGGTTAGAAATGAAAAAAGGGTTTAATAAGCAAAAAGTGTTGTTTTCGATTGTAGCTGTTTGTTTGGTTGGCTTAATTGGTATGGGTGTATCTTACGCTTATTATATAGCTAATTTTAGTGTAAGCAATCCAGGAAATGCAAATAATAATTTAACAACGACTTTGACTACGGATGTGGTTATGGATATGCAAGGAAAGTATGCTCCAAGTAATGTAGTTCCGGGATTTAAAGGTGTAAAAGAAGTAGTAGTTAGAGGTTTAGGAGAAAAGAATAGTGCACCATCGGAGGCATCTATTCAGATAACTCCAAATTTTGCTGATTTTGGTAATGATATTGCATGGAAGTTGTATAAATCTGATACGCCAATTACATGTACATCGAAGGCCAAAGAAGGAATACAGTATTATGATGAGGCAACTTGTGATATTCAAAAAAGTGCAAATTTATTATTAGAAGGTGGTGCCGAAAGTGATTTTTTTAATATTACCGTTAATCCTTTAACGGAAACTAAGTATTATTTAGTGGTTGAGTATGCTAATAATGGCAACCAAAGTTCTCAAATGGGTAAATCATTTAGCATTACTATAGGATTAGGGAGTAAGGGTACTAAACCGGTACCAATTGTTAATAAAATAACTGAACTTGCTCAAAGTGATACTGTTAATTTAGCTAGTGATGATCCGGATAATAATATAAGATATATCGGAGCGAATCCAAATAATTATGTATATTTTAATTGTAGTGATTATACTAATCAATCAGATAGTACCTGTGAAAAATGGCGTATTATAGGTGTATTTAATAATATGACTAAAGCAGATGGGTCAAAAGAAAATTTAATCAAAATAATAAGAGATGACAGTCTTGGCAATCTATCTTGGGATTATAAGCAATATGGCGTAGGTTCATCAACATCAAATTATGGCTCGAATGACTGGACAGATAGTGAACTTATGATGATGTTAAATCCAGTAGATTATTTAAAAAGTGGATATACGAATTCCAATGATATAATTTCTTATAATAATCAAGAAATATATAGTAAGATGGGATCTTATTATGATGGGACAAAAGGTTGTAAACCTGCAAGTATTGCTAGTGATTCAACATTTACCTGCACAGAAATAGATTTCACAAGTAATGGTTTAAAGAATGATAATACTAGAAATGCAATTGAAACTGTAATTTGGAATTTGGGCGGAACGGAATCATACGATTCCTCGAATAATGGACTTACTAGGCATTGGTATGCTTATGAAAGAGGAACAAAGGTTTATAGTGGAAAACCAACAATATGGACTGGTAAAATCGGGTTGATGTATCCAAGTGATTATGGCTATGCTACTAGTGGTGGTTCCACAAGTAATAGAGAGGCATGTTTGGCAACAGCACTTTATAATTGGGATGGTTCATCAGTAAGTGATTGTAAAAATAATAATTATTTATATAAACCAAGTTATTTTCAATGGACTTTAGCCCCTGCTGCCAGCAACGTTTATCACGTCTTCTTTGTGCGCTCGGACGGACGTATCGGCGACTACCATGCAAGTGAGGCTTTTTTGGTTCGTCCGGCTGCCTTTCTAAAATCTAATATCTCCATCATGGCAGGCACAGGAACAAGTTCAGAGCCGTATCAATTATCGGTTAATTAATGTTATCGGTCAAAAAGCAAGAATTGCGCTTTAAAATAGCATTTTATATCCGATAGTGTTTATAATATTTCTCACTGACGTCTTGCCAGTAAGAAAGAAGTGTTTTATGAGTAGTACACTGTATTTTAAAACCCAGATTGATAACATCAGAAAATGGGCTTTAGAATTTAGATTTTCAATTAAAAATGTTAATGGCTATATAAAATGACATGTAAGTACAATAGCTATGCATGTCATTTTTGATTATTAAGGAAAATAAAAACTCCGTAAAATACGGAGTTAATTGTTTAAGTTGGTGCCCGAGGCCGGACTTGAACCGGCACGAGGGTTAAATCTCGCAGGATTTTAAGTCCTGTGCGTCTACCTATTCCGCCACTCGGGCATGTCGTCTTCTTTTCAAGACTTTTTTAGTATATCGCATAAATTGGACTTTGACAAGCACTTTTTAAGAAAATATTTACATTTGTAGTATATTTTAGTTATAATAAGGACGAAGGAGAAATTAGATAGATATGAAAATAGAAGAATATTTAAATAAGATCTATACCATGTTAATTATAGTTCTAGTAATTTCTATAATGAGTTTATTAATTGGCTTAGTAAATTATAGTAATACGAAAGGAAATACTACTAATAACAATAGTTCAACAAGTACTAATAATGGTTCCTCAACAAGTGATTATGATGTATCAATGTTTAATGCGGTTAGTGTTAGTGATATTTTAAAGTTTTTAGGAACTAGTAATAAAGAAACTCATATTCTTTATTTAGGTAGAAGTACTTGTAGTGCTTGTGTAGCTTTCTTACCAAATTTACAAGCAACGCAAAAAGAGATGAACTTTACAACTGATTATTTAGATATAACAACAGTTGATACAACTAGTGATGATTACAAGAAATTTAGTAATTTATTATCAAAAGAAATTACTCAAACAGTTAATGGTACTAGTGAAACAGGTAAAATTAGTGAATTTTATGGCTATACACCAATGATTATTGTTGTTAAAAATGGGGAAGCTGTCGATGCCGTTGTTGGATCTTATTCTAAAGATAACTTACAAACTTTCTTGAAAAAATATATTGGCTAATTTAAAAAAAGTACTTTTGACAGGGGTACTTTTTTTAGATATACTAAGTTTATTAGAAAGGTGATTTCAGTATGAATATAGAGGTGAAGAAAAAAGAGTTTATGGATTGGCCAGAGTATAAAAACCATCCCGAATTATTTACATCGCAAGTATTAGCTCGCAGTAGTATAGATAAGGTAAAGTCCTTAATTTATAGCGAAGAATTTAAAAACTATCCTGAATTATTTACATCAACAGTATTAGCTAATAGTAATATAGACAAAGTAAAAGATTTAATTCATAGTGAAGAATTCAAAAAATATCCAGATTTATTTACATCGCAGGTATTAGCTATTAGTAATATAGACAAAGTAAAAGATATAATTCATAGTGAAGAGTTTAAAAAACATCCAGATTTATTTACATCGCAAGTATTAGCTCACAGTAATATAGACAGGGTAAAAGATTTAATTCATAGTGAAGAATTTAAAAACTATCCCGAATTATTTACATCAACAGTATTAGCTGATAGTAATATAGACAGAGTAAAAGATTTAATTCATAGTGAAGAATTTAAAAACTATCCCGAATTATTTACATCAACAGTATTAGCTAATAGTAATATAGACAAAGTAAAAGATTTAATTCATAGTGAAGAATTCAAAAAATATCCAGATTTATTTACACCTAAAGTATTAGCAGCAAGTAATATAAAAAAAGTAAAAGATTTAATTCATAGTGAGGAGTTTAAAAACCATCCCGAATTATTTACATCGCAAGTATTAGCTATTAGTAATATAGACAAAGTAAAAGATTTAATTCATAGTGAAGAGTTCAAAAAATATCCAGATTTATTTACACCTAAAGTATTAGCAGCAAGTAATATAAAAAAAGTAAAAGATTTAATTCA
>CAKOOR010000011.1 GCA_934098505.1 uncultured Bacilli bacterium | reverse complement strand
GTCACCTGTAAATTACAGATTACAATCCTCTAATTAGAAACTATTTATAAACTGTCCAACTTTTGGGGTTCAGTTCATCGATGGTGGAGCTTTTTTAAGGATCAGTTTAAAAAAATTTAGACATCATAGAGAATAAATCGAAAACTCAGTCGAACATATTGAGATGAATTAAAGGCTCGATGAAATAGAGTCAAGCCAGTATTAAACAGTGATTTGATTCTTATTTTAATACCATGAGATGTAGTATGAGTTTTGATTTTAGTATTTTTATAACATCTTGTATTTTTGGTATAATCAGCTCTTAAAATGGTTAAAAATAATACTCCAATACAAGCAAAACAATACATAGATTCAAAGTATTTTAAAGATGCATTAACCGTACTTTCTAAGAAGAAACCGTTAGATTTTTGATTTTTGAAAACAGTTTCAATACCACCAAAACGATAATCATAGTCTTTGATAGCCCGCTTAGGATTACCATTGGTGGCTAAAATCCAAGGATCATCAGTGTCAATAGAATTACTGATGACAATATTAGTAACATATTTGTTTTCAGTTAATTCAATATCTTTATATGTAACAGGATGATATTTATAAATAGGCAATTCATCTATCCATTTCCAGATTTTATGCCCTTCTTTTTTATCAAAGTGAAGAACTTTCATGTTCTTTTTAAGTCTTAAAACATAGGTGTGACCAAGAGAGTCGATATGTTGCATAAGACCAGTAGAATTAAACCACCTGTCAGCAAGAAAAATTAAATCAAAGTTATTGTCAAAAAGTTTTGATACATAAGTTATACCAGATTTTATAAGTTCTTCTTGAAAAGCTTCTGGACATTCTTTACCTTTAAAACATCTAAACCAAAGAGGAATACCTTGTTTACCAACACGCATGGTAATCATAAAAATAGTGTAGTTGTCCTTAGAATACATGTGATCAAAGATAATATGAACTCTTTTATCATTGTGTTTTTTCTTATAATTGGCAATTACGAATTTTATGATTTGGTTATAAAAATCATAAGGATTGAAATGTTTATTTGCAAATAATCTTTTAATCCTTTTAACAACTGATTGAAGTTGAACAAGTGAAAAATCATCTTTAAGAACTTTAGCAATATCTAAAGGAACAAGAGATTCAGAGATAATCATACCATGAATAATATAAGGAATAATCTTAAGTTGAGTCTTTCTGATATCAGGAAAAATTTCTAATAAAAATTGGCAAAAAGCCATTGCAATATCATTTTGAGTATTATATACTTTAATCATACAACCACCATATCTTTTATATGTTTTGTTTAGTTAATGATATCAAAAAGTGGTTGTATAATCAATTGTGAAACACGAAAAAGGTAAAAGGTAACTTTACCTAAAAATTAAGATATAAAAAACTGTCCAGTTATAAGACGTATAAAGAAAATAATAGAAAGTCATAAATTCTTAGGTTAAGAGAGGATTTATGGCTTTTTAAATACAGTTAGACTTTATTTTAGGAGAGTTTTACTATATAATTAAAATGGTGATAGTATGAAAAATAATAGAGGATTTACCTTAGTAGAGTTATTAGCAGTTATTGTAATACTAGCTATCTTAGCCCTTATTGCCGTTCCTAATGTTTCTAATTTACTTAATAAGAGTAAGAATAATATGTTCTGTAAGAAAGTACAAAGTATAGAAGCAGCTGCTAAATATTATGCGCAAGATCATGATGATAAATTAACATTTACAGATGAGGAAGCTAAAGTAAAAATAGGAACCTTATTAGAAATGGGGTATATTAAAGAAGATAATAAAGGGAAAAATGATGTAACTGATCCTAGAGATAGTAGTAAAGATTTAAAAGATGTCGAAGTAACAATTAAAATAGTTAATGAGCGCTATTATGGTGTTTATCCTTTAACAGAAGAAGAAAGAAAAACATGTGGGATTAGAAAGATAACAAGCAATGATACTGGCGAAGATGATAATACAAAAACATAACCATAGCAAAATAAAGAGTTGGTGATAAATAAATGGAAAAGAATGGTTTTACTTTAGTAGAATTACTAGCCGTAGTGGTTTTAATGGCGATATTAATAACTGTAGCTGTACCGGGAGTAATGCGAGTTTCAAAGAGTTTAAAAGTTCAATCATATTGTAGTAAAATTGAAATTATTGAAAGTGCTGCTTTAGAGTATGCTAATGATTACTTTTTAGGAAAAGAAGTAAGTAGTAATGAAAAAGTAACCTTAGATAATGTTTCTCTAATGAATTTAATTGATTTAGGTTATTTAACAAGTGATAATCCTATGAAAACTGTTGATAAATTAACAGAGGATGAGAAAAAAGAAAGAGAAGCTGGTAAACAATTTTGTATACTATATGATAAAGATTCTAATTGTCTTGTTGATCCAAGAGATGATAGTTCGATGGATTATAATTTAGTACGAATTTGGAGTGCTAATAAAAGAATTTATGCTAGTTTTCGTTATAATAGTAGTGATGTTTATAATGAGGGGGAAGCAACAGAAGAAAATGGTTCCTTTATTGATGGTGTTTGTGGAGAAAAGAACTTTTATGAAACAAATGATACTAGTGTTGATGATATAATAACAACAGTATATGAAGGGGATGATTTAGGAACTTTTAAAGATGGTAATATTGCTAATAAACCAATGATAAAGGGAAAATATAATTGGTCTAATTATAAGAGTTTTAGAACTACTAGGACTGATAATATACCAGGTAATTATTATATTATGAATGTAAAAATAACCTATAATGTAAGTACTAATACGAGAATGCAGATTATGAGTGGGGATTTATTTAATAAAGATGATATTGTCACTAGTGATAGTGCTACTGATAGTAATGTTTTAGAAGTTGATTTAAAAGATAAACATTTAAGTAATTTAGATATTAGTTATCGGGTTGCTCTTAATACTACGGTTCGTAAAAAAGATGCTTATGGGCAGATTGTAAAAATAGAAGTAACTTGGGATAGTTTAGAAAATTTATCTTCGCAAATAATTGCAAAGTAATATTGATTATGATATGATAAAGAAACTTTTGTGGGAGTGTGATATAGATGCAAACAGTATGTTTAATAGGAAGACCAAATGTTGGTAAATCAACTCTATTTAATCGTTTAATTGGCGAATCTAAATCGATAATTATGGATACACCTGGAATTACTAGAGATCGAATTTATGGTAATGTTGAATATAAGGATCGTAAGTTTTTACTAATAGATACTGGGGGAATAGATTTAGGATTAGGAGATTTTAATAAAGATATTAAAATGCAGGCCCAACTTGCTATTGATGAATCTAATGTTATTGTGTTTGTGGTTGATGGTAGATATGAATTAAATCAAAATGACTATGAAATTAGAAATATGCTTATTAAGTCAGGTAAAAGAGTTATTGTTGCTGTTAATAAATTGGATAATAAAAAATTAGAAGAAGAATTAATATATAATTTTTATGAACTAGGATTTCCGGTGGTTTTACCAATTAGTGGAACTCATAATTTAGGAATTGAGGAGTTACTTGCTGAAATTACTAAAGGTATGGAAGAAGATATAACCCCAGTAAACGATAATTTAAAATTCTGTATTATCGGTAGACCAAACGTTGGTAAAAGTAGTCTTATAAATGCTTTACTAGGAACTGAAAGAGCAATTGTATCTGATGTTTCGGGTACCACTAGAGATGCGGTTGATACGGATTTTCGTTATAATGGCGAAAAATATACTGTAATTGATACTGCCGGAATGCGTAAAAAAGGTAAGGTTTATGAGAGTATTGAAAAGTATTCAGTTATTCGTAGTTTAAAGGCTATTGAACGTAGTGATGTTTGCTGTGTCGTTATTAATGCCGAAGAAGGTATAATTGAACATGATAAACATATAGTAAGTTATGCCATTAATACTGGCAAAGCCGTGGTCTTAGTAGTTAATAAATGGGATACGATAACGGATTTTGATACCGCTTTAAAAGATTGGAAACAAAAAATTAAAAATGAATTCCAATTTATTCCTTATGTAGAAACGATTTATTTGAGTGCAAAAACAAAAAAAAGAGTTTCGATGTTAATGCCGGCTATTATTAGGGCTTATGAAAATAGTATTAAAGAAGTACCTACTAATGTCTTAAATGATGTTATAACTGAGGCTTATAATTTACATGAAGCACCTTCTTATAAGGGCAAAAGATTAAAGATTTATTTTACCCATCAAACTGGTAGTCAGCCTCCTAAAATTACTTTTGAAGTTAATAATAAGGGTTTAGTTCATTTTAGTTATGAAAGATATTTAGAAAATAAGATAAGAGAAGCTTTTGATTTTACAGGGACACCCATTATTTTACAATTTAAAAATCGTAGTGAAAAATAAGTAGTGTTAAAAAAGAGAGTGAGTTTATTATGAAAAAAACAGAGAGTTTTGTATTTGGATTACTATTTATAATTTTAGGAGTAGTATTTGGTTTAAAGGCTTTAGGAATTGCCGATATAAATATCTTTTTTGATGGCTGGTGGACCTTATTTTTAATTATTCCTGGTTTGATAGGATTAATTAAAGATAAAGATAAAACAGGTAATATGATTTTATTAATTGTTGGTGTTTTATTACTTTTAGGTAGTCAAAATGTCTTATCATTTGCAATTATTTGGAAATTAATGTTCCCAGTTATTTTAGTATTAATTGGTGTTTCTTGCATTTTTAAAGGTATCACTGGTAATGATCTTTGTGATCGAATTAAAGAAGTAAAATGCGATGATAAGGATAATTTAAAATGCGATGCTGTATTTAGTGGTCAAAAAGTTGTAGTAGATAATTCTATTTTGGGAGCTGAAGTTAACGCGGTCTTTGGGGGCTTAGAGTTAGATTTACGCGAGGCTAAACTAAAGAAAGATATTGTAATTACAGCCTCAGCCATATTTGGCGGTATTGATATCTTTTTACCAGATGATGTTAATCTGCAAATTAATTCAATGAATTTATTTGGTGGGATCGATGATAAAAGTAAAAAGAATAAGGATGCTAAGATTACTGTTTATTTAAATTCAAATTGCATATTCGGAGGCATTGATATTAAATGAGTAGTCGCGCGGTAGTAAATTTGGCTAAAGCATTTGGATATATACTTGCAGTTGCTATTATTGGTTCCATGATAACAGGTATTCTTTATTTAGTTAATATATTTAATTATGAAGATACTAAAATTGATATGACAACTATTTATAATGGTACAAGTAAGATTAATAAATTAAAGATAAAATTAAAGACAACTAGTTTAGAAATGGTTTTAGCTGATGAATTTAAAGTAGAAACAAATAACGGCAGTATTAAAATAAATCAGGATACTGATAATCTAGAAATAGAAGAAAAAGACATCCAAACGTTTAATAAAGGCGATTTGATAGTTAAGATTTATGTTCCTAGCGACTATAGTTTTGAAAATGTTAAATTAGAAATGGGCGCTGGCAAAAGTGATATTGAATATTTAAAAAGTAAAGATTTAACTATTAAATTAGGAGCCGGAAAAAATTATTTTGAAAAATTAGAAGTTACAAACGCAGTATCTATTGATGGTGGAGTTGGATTAACCGAAATAGAAGATGGTACTTTAAATAATTTAGACTTAGACGCCGGTGTTGGTAAAATTGCAATTAATGCAGAAATCTTAGGCACTTCCAAAATTCATTGTGGAGTTGGAGAATTAGATTTGGATTTAAAAGGCGATGCTAATGACTATCAATTAGATATCGAAAAAGGCATTGGCAGCATTAATGTTGATGGTAAATCTTGGAGCAATAATGGTCTTTTAGGTAATGGAAATAATAAAATAAAAATTGCCGGTGGAATCGGCAGTATTAATGTGAAATTCAAGAATCCCAAAAATTAATTAAAGAAAAAAATTGTGATATAATGTGAGAATAGTAGTAACATGTGGCGGTTTATAGAAGTGTTTATTTAAGGATTTATTATAAATAAGGAAGGATGATCGAGTGCAAATCTATTATTTAGAGGTAAATATTATATGTATTATTATTTTGATGACAATATTTGATAAATATAAAAATGAATGTGAATTAAATTATGCCAGCGAATATTACCAAAAAACATTATTATCGACAGTTTTTTTTTCTTTTTTTGATTTAATTGCCGAAATTTTAAGGGGTAGTATGTATCCTTTTAGCAGAATAGTATTACTAATAAGTAATTCTATGTATTTTATGAGTGGAATATTTATAGGATATTATTTTACCAATTATGTTTTACATAAAATAGGTAAGCAGGTTAGTAAATGGCAAAAGTTCTTGATATTGATACCGGTAATATTAATGGGGATATTCTTGATTGTTAATATGTTTAATGGTTTTTTATTTGAAATTGATATTAATAATTATTATAGTCGAGGCAATTATATTAAATTATATTTACTAATGGAGTTACCATATATAATAATTATTATTGGCAACTTATTGTATTATTATTTTCGAAATACAGATGATAAAAAGACGAGAGAAGATATTGGCAAATTATTAATTTTTACTATGATACCAATAGTAAGCATTTTAATACAAAATTTTAATTATGGTATTACTTTAGGACAAGTTGGTGTGACTTTAGCATTTTTATTAATTTACTTAAACGGTCAGAAAAAGGATTCAAGTATTGATGATTTAACGGGTATTTATAATAGGAGGGCATTTAATATCTATGTTAATAAATTATTTAATAGTAAAAAATTAATGTTTTTAATGTTGATGGATGCTAATGATTTTAAAATTATTAATGATGAATATGGTCATTTAGAAGGAGATAAGGCTTTAAAAGAAATTACTAGTATTTTAAAGAAAGCCGTAAATAGCACTAATGCAGATTTTTTCTTAGCCAGATATGGTGGTGATGAATTTATCATTGTTGGCGAAGTTGGGAGTGAAGATGAAGTAGAAAAGTTAATTTCTAATATCGAGCTTGAAGAAGAAAAATGTAATAGAGAAAATAACAATAAATTTGTGATAGGCCTTAGTATTGGTTATTCACTTCGTAATGATGAACATACTTCGGTTGAAGATTTAATAGCCGATGCTGATAATAAAATGTATTTATGCAAAAAAGTTATGAAAGAAAAGAAAAAAATAAAAAAGGGAACTGCTTAAGATTTAAAATGTTGGGCAGTTTTTATATTGCTTGTTAGTAAGTAGTGTTGATAAAGTGTTAATGTTTTACTATTTCAAATTTAATTTCACTAAGTACGTTGCCAATTGCATCATTATATTGCAAAATGATGCAATTGAGAGGATTTAACTTAATAGAAGAAATAATACTAGATAAACTACTAGGGATAATTAGATAATATAAAGGTTGAACCTATCAAATAGTATGTCTGCAAAATTGCACTATAACGTAATAAAAAGGCAAAAATGCAAAAAAATTACGCTTTGGCGTAATAAATTGACAAAAAACAAATATGGTATTATAATGGTTTTATAAAAGAAGGAGAGAACATTATGGTTATTCGTGAAAGATATTTAAAATTAATTAGACCTTTTTATAATCAAGAATTAATAAAAGTCTTAATTGGAATTAGACGCTCAGGAAAATCTGTTATTTTAAGACAAATAATGGATGAATTAAAGAAAACTAATATCGATGATAGTCATATTATTTATATTAATTTTGAAGATTATGATTATGAAGAATATACAGAACCCAAAAAATTAAATAACTATGTAAAGGATCAAATTATTGACGATAAAAAATACTATATATTCTTTGATGAGATACAGAATGTTGATGAATGGGAAAAAGTTGTTAATTCCCTAAGAGCAACAGAGAATACATCCATTTTTATAACTGGTTCTAATAGCGATTTACTATCTAGTGATTTAGCAACACATATTGCTGGGAGATATGTAAGTTTTAAAATAACTCCTTTTACATTTGGAGAAGTATGCAAACTTATGAATATAGTTAATAATAGAGATATTGAAGATGCTTTTAACGACTATATAAAATGGGGTGGGATGCCCCAAAGGTTTATGCAACAGGATGACATATCTAGAAAAACTTATTTAAATGATATATATGATTCCATTATAATAAAGGATATTGTAAAGCGATTTAATATAAAAGATATTGATTTATTAAATAGGATAGTTACTTATATTTTGACTACACCATCTCAGGTATTTTCACCTGACAGTTTAAAAAAATATATGCAAAACGATTCTAGAAATGTTTCTCTTGAAACCCTATATAATTATATTGACTATATAACTAGAGCCAACTTAATTTCCAAAGCCGAAAGATATGATGTAAGAGGAAAAAGAATTCTTACTGGAAAATATAAGTATTACTTAACTGATTTAGGATTCACTAACATTTTAAGTAATGGCAAAAAAGAACAAATTGGCGCTTATTTAGAGAACATTGTCTATAATGAACTTATTGCGAGGGGATTTAATGTCAATGTTGGAAC
The DNA here is from genome assembly GCA_934098505.1 of uncultured Bacilli bacterium. Lineage (GTDB taxonomy): Bacteria > Bacillota_I > Bacilli_A > RF39 > UBA660 > CAG-605. Next base: position 17,047 of record CAKOOR010000011.1, on the reverse strand, counting down.
CTTGGATAGTGGAGAAGTTGATTTTATTGCAACAAGATTTAATGAAAAAATATATATTCAAGTTACATATATTTTAAGTGATGAAAAAGTGATTGAAAGAGAATTTGGGGTTTATAAAAAAATAGAAGATAATTATCCAAAATATGTTCTTTCAATGGATAAAATTGATTTATCAGAAAATGGTATAATTCATAAAAATATAATTGACTGGTTATTAAATAAATAAATTAAAAAACTTGAAAAAATCAAGTTCTTGCTAACATCTTGCTTTCTAAGATAGCAATAGGTTTATAAAAGATATAAGATAAAATAATTAAGACGGCAACTCCCGTTAAGACTAAATCTAAATTAAATACTTGTGTTCCATAAATAATTAAATAACCAATTCCTTCTTTACTAACTAGAAATTCACCCATAATGACTCCAATAAAACTTAAAGATAAGTTTAACTTAATAGAAGAAATGATACTAGATAAACTACTAGGAATAATTAGATAATATAAAGTTTGCCATTTACTAGCCTTAAAACTTTTAAATAGTAATAAATGATTCTTATTAACATTTACCATACCCGTATAAATAGTAACTAAACTAACTATTAAATTAATAAGTAAAGCCATAATAATAACTGATTTAATATTGGCCCCACACCAGATTAAAATTAAAGGACCAATAGCAACTTTAGGCAAAGAGTTTAACATAGTAATAAAAGGATCAAATACTTTATAAATAGGTTTAACTAAATAAAATAGAATAGATATTATAAGACTAATAATAAAACCTAGACTAAAAGATATTAATACTTCTTTAGTAGTAGTATATAAATGATTAAAGAAATTATGATTACTAATAAGACTAATTAAAGTTTTAATAATTTTACTAGGACTAGAGAAGATAAAACTATTAATAATATTATATTTACTTAAAAGTTCCCAAGTAAGTAAGAAACTCATAATAATTATTATTTGAGTAAGAAGAATTAGAAGATTATCTCTTTTAATTTTTTTTAGATAAGCTATTTGTTTCGGTGACATATTCCTCTAACTCCTTCCAAATAAGTTCATAGTAATAATTAAACTTGGCATCTTTACGATTAAGAATAGGGTTTTTCGGATTATCTAATTTAATATCATAAATACTTTTTATAATTGCTGGTCTTTTTGATAAGACAATTACTTTACTAGAAGTAGCAATAGCCTCCCCAATATCGTGGGTAACAATAATTGCTGTTTTACCTTCTGATTTAATAATATTATAAACATCGTTACTTACTTCTAATCGAGTTTGGTAATCTAGAGCACTAAAAGGTTCATCTAAAAGTAAGATATCGGGGTTAGTAGCAAGTGTTCTAATTAATGCCACTCTTTGTCGCATTCCCCCTGATAAACTACTAGGATACTTATCTTTAAACTCTAATAAATTATATTTTTTAATAAGATTATCGACAAAACTTAAATTTTCTTTAGTAAGACAGTGAGTTAATCTAAGTCCCAAAATGGCATTATCCCAAATAGTTAAGTAGGGTAGTAAACAGTCTGTTTGCAGCATATATCCAATTTTTTTATTATGCGTATCAATTAAACCTTCAAAGTCATTATCTAGTCCCGTAAGTATAGATAAAATAGTAGATTTACCACATCCCGAAGGACCAACAATAGCCACAAAATCCTTATCATCAATACTAAACGAAATATCTTGTAAGGCTAGAACTTCTCCTTTTAGAGTATGATATTCTTTTTTTAAATTTTTTATTTCTAAAACTTTAGGCATTATATATCCTTTAAAGTTATTTAACTAATCATTATTAACTAAAATATTAAAATCTATCTTGTTTTCTATAAGGTTATTATCTAACATTACTTGTTCTAAATTTTGATAAGCTATTTCTTTAATATGGGTATCATTATACCAACAATCATAATCTTTATATCTTTTAATCATTGTAGTTAAATTATTAAGACTTTCATCTTTAAACTGATTATGGATAACAAGGGCTACTACATCTGGTTCATTATTATTAACAAATTCTAAACCTTTATTTAAGGCTTTCTTAAATTTATCAATTATATCTTTATTGTTTTCAATATAACTTTTTCTGGCATAGTAAGTTGTATATGGCATTTCGCCGGAATATGCACCAATACTAGCCACAACATAACCTAAATTTTCTTTTTCTAACTTCGTAGCAGTTGGTTCAAAGAGATTAACATAATCTCCCATTCCCCCAATGAAAGATCCCGATAAAGCCGCAAATTCAACTGAGTAGTTTAAATCTATTTTGTTACTATCAATATTCATTTTCTTAAGAGCATTTAGAAAATTTAAGGCTGGCATCCCGCCTTTACGACCAACTAAAACTTCTTTACCATATAATTCTTCTAAGTTAAAGTTATCGTTTTTAGAACGACTTAAAATAAATTGACCATCTCTTTTGGTAAGACCACCAAAGTTTACTAAGTAGTCAGCCTCACCACCATTATAGACATAAATAGTACTTTCTAAGCCTGCAAAACCAATATTAACATCATTAGATAAAACCGCTGCGGCTACTTTATCAGCCCCTGGTGTTAAAATTAGTTCAATATCTAAACCTTCATCTTTAAAATAATTATTTTCTATAGCAACATACCAAGGAGCATAGAAAACTGAGTGGGTAACTTCTGCTACCTTAATTTTTGTTAAAGACTTATCTTCATCTTTTTTATTATGAATATTAAGCAAGCTAATCATTAAAATTAATACTAAACAAATTATAATACTAAATATTTTTTTCATAATTCTCTCCTTATAGATAGTATATGAGGATTTTAGAAAAGGGTGTAAAACAAAGATTTAAATCTAGTTTATATTTTGGGGTTTAGTAATAAATTAAATGATAAATCATTGCTTTCTATATTCAAATATGATATAAGAGTAAAAAGAAAAAGGAGATATTATTGTGTTAAGAGATGAAATTATAAAAACGAGTGAAAAAATCAAGAAAAATGTTGCTATGAGAAAAGCTTTTAAAGAAGGAAAAGTTAGAAAATATGATGATGTTTTTTTAGAAGAACTTACTCATTATGATTATGGTCGTTTTCCATTACTTGCTTATGTTTTATGTCCAGAACTATTTGAGAGTAATCATTATGAAATTGTATTGATCTTGGCAAGTCTTTTATTAAGCAAAGGACAAGTTAATTTATTAAAACAAGCAAGAAGTGGTTATCCGGTTTTAGAACTTATAGATGGTAATAAAAAATATGTTTATGATTTGGCAGAGAAACTTGTGTTTACTGAAATTTATTATTTTGTTATTAATCCAGGTATTAATTATGAGAAGACAATGTTTATTAATGACGGTACATATGATTTTCTTTATAATAAAATGCTTGTACAAGTAATAGATTCTGATGATGCTAGAAATGAGTTAATAGCTAGTATGCTTTGTGATTATAAAAATAATATTGATATAAGTGCTAAAACTATTGTGGCTTATGAAAAATTAAATGCCAAAACTAAACAAGCACGAAAATTTAAAAGAGAGAAGATTTTCTATTTTGATTAAATTAAAGAAAATAGATGATTGATTATCTTATTAAGCTTTGTTATAATAACGCAACTAAGAGGCGATAAATATGCAAATAGATCTTGAAACAAGAATCGTTATAATTACAGGACCGTCGACTACTGGTAAAAGTACACTTGCTAGAAGTATAAAAGAAAGTTCGAAAAGAAATACATTAGTTATATCGCATGATGATATAGCATCAAGAGTAAATCAAAATAACCCTGAGCAACTAGTAAAAGAAGAATTTTATGAAAAATTTAAAAAAACAATAGGTAAGGCCTTGAAAGATTTAGAAAATGAATTAATAATATTTGATGTACCGGGAATAAAAGAAGATTATATGTGGGCTTTATTAGATTTACTTGCAAAATATGATGAGTATCAAGATAATATAACAATAATTAAAATGGATTTACCATTAAAAAAACATTTAAAATTAATGAAGAAACGAATGCAAAGTGATCCAGAAGTAGCATTTTACTATTTTGGTTTTGCTGAATATTATGAAACGGTTATGTCTCAAAGAGAATCTTATGAAGGCTTTGATGGTAGTTTATATGCTGATTTTGGCAAATGTATAGAATACGTAATCGAAGATCCAAAAGATGTAGAAATAACTTGGTCAATTTCTAAAAAATATAAAAAGTTATAGTATTTTGTTTTGAATATTATATGAGTTAAGATGAACTATTGATGGAAAACTTGATAGTTTTTTTTAATTCTTAAATATGATATTATTTAATTAGAATAAATTGGAAGGATAAATACTATGGATGAATTATTTAATATAACTAATTGTTATCAAGATGATAATTATTATTACTTTTTTAGAGCTTTAAATAAAAGAGATATGGCGGGTATCAGGGATAAATCTACTTTAGATGAGGCTGGTCATATTAGTAAGATAGTTACTGATAGTACCTTTTATAATCATAAAGATAGATATAATGAAGAATCAAATCTTACTTTAGAAGAAATGGTTAATCATGTTAAAACTCATTATGATAAAGATACCAATTGTATCTCTTTAAGTAGTGATGCTAATGTTTGTTTAACTTATGGTAGAAGTGACTATGAAGATAAGTATGTTATTATTAAAGTTCCCAAAGATGAACTAGGACATACTACTTTTAATGCGGGTAAGTATATTTATGAAGAAATTTTAAAAAGAGTTAACACTTATCTAGAAGAACATCAGGCTGATTTAACTGATTTACAGAAGTATTATATTGAGTCTTTAAAAAATATATCTACTAAAGAACAACTAGATAATTTAAAGAAAACATTACCCGAAGAATATATTGATAAAACTAATGATGAGTTTCAAAACGGGTTAGAATTTATTAAAAGTAAGCCTTATGAAGGCTATAGTGATACCGAGAATTTAGCTAAAGATAAATTAGTTATGCTTTTAGATGTCCTAGACTTTGAGGTTGTCAAAGGTAAAAGCAATCGTTTTGTTATTCAAACGATGGGTTCGGCTTTTTCTTCCAGAGAACTTGAGTATTATAAAGAAGTACCCCAAGAAAAAATAGTGGAAATGCCAACTTCTTTGGTTGAGATAATGGCTCTTATCCAACAAGTACCCGAAACAGAAGAAATTAAAGAAATAAAGGATTATTTACTAAATCATTTAGAAGAAGTAAGACAAAGTACAAAAGAAGTAGATTATAGTCATTTTAATCCTGAAAATTTGGATTTAAGTTTAGATAACTTATATAATCTAACCGCAGGTAAAATCTCTTATAAAGAGGCTAAAGAATTATATTTAAATTCTATGTATTTAGTAAAAGCAAAGTTAAGAAGCTTTTACTCTGTTAATTTATTAAATCAAATACTTGGTAATAATCCTAAATACAACGCAACTTTACAAAGTCTTTTAGATAATTCTTTAGGTATTGAACCCACTATCATGGCTAGAAGTGGTAATCATGCCTTAAAAGTAAGTGATACCGTGGCTTTATATTTACCTAAAAATTATCAAAGTCTTTATGATTATGTTAATAATTTACAAATTCAAGATATGTATAATTTATTTACTAATCCGACAGTTGCCTTTAATACTTTATTTACTAAGTATATAAGTGATAAAGAATTAAAGCTTCAAGATAAAGAAGAATGGTATGCCAATGGTTTAGTTGATGCGATTGATTTAAAGTCTTTGAATCTTAAAACTAACTTTAATGAGATGCAAAGAAGAAAGATAGTTAATGCCTTAGTAAGTCATAATTTTATGGATTATTATGAAAAAGTAAAAACTTTAAGTGATGATGGTTCGATTGCTACTTCAATGTTTGCTTCCTTAATAGCTAATCGAAAAGAATTTACAAATGATTCAAGTATTATCTTAGACCAGTTAAAAGATTATATTGGTTATAATAATTTAAAAGAATATAATTTACCGTTAAGAAAACTCCAAAGAACGGCTTACGGGAAAACTGAAGAAGTATTTGCTAAAAAGAATTTTACTACCGCAATTATGCCTACTGGTTCGGGTAAAAGTTTCTTAGCCATTAAAGAGATGTTAAATCACAAAGATGATAAAATGCTTTATATTGCACCCAATGATATAATTTTAAATCAGATTGAAGATTATATATATGAATTCTTTGGTTATATGGATTATCATACTTTGTTTCCTAATTTAACTTTAACTACTTATCAAGATTTAAAAGATAAGAAAACTAATAATCTAAAAGCTAAATATAATGACCAATATGCTTTTATTATCTTAGATGAACTTCATCGAAGTGGGGCCCCTGAATGGTCAAAATTTGTTAATGAATTAATGGCAAATCAAGACCAAGAAAATATTAAAGTCCTAGGTTTAACCGCCACCCCTGAACGCGACCGTGACGATAAAGATATGTCCATTTACTGGGCAAGATATTTTGGCTATTATGATGAAGAAATAGAATTAAATAAACATTTAGCCATCAATGAAACTTTAGAATCAGCCATTAAAGCTGGACTTTTACCTAATCCTAAATTTATAAATCCTCTTTACATTTATAAAAGTGATGGCACTTTAGATGAGATGTATGAACAAATTAATATGCTAGACGATGGCGAGAAAAAAGCCAAAGCCTTCTCTAAATATGAACAATTATGTCGCAGTGTCGAACAAAGTCAGGGTATTGAAAAAATTTTGGGTGATAATTTAAGTCCAGATGATAAATATGTTGTCTTCTTACCAGTTGGTCGCAAAAAAGATGGCACTTATTATAATAGTGAAAATGGCAGTAAAATAAGTAGACAACAGGCTGTAGCGATAATGGAAGATTACATGATTTTAATTAGACAGTACTTATATTCTAATGAATATATGAAGACTAATGGCGAAAAGTTATTATCTATTTATAATAAAATTGTTGAAAAACAAGAATTATCTAGTGAAGATAAAGACTTCTTAAGTAAAGAACAAGATAATATTATGCTGCTAGATATGGTAAAAATTAAACATAAACCCGCAGCTTTAAATACATTTAATAGTACTGTAGTAAGCATTATAGCAAGACACCAAGGCTGGAAAAAGCTTGACAGAAATACTTTGAAAGAAAGAATAGAATCCAAGACTAAAGACATGGTCGATACTAATTCGCTTCTAAGTTATTATAGTAATAGTAAAAATAAAGAAGAATTAGATAAATTTAATAAAGATACCAATGGTAAACCCAAGTTATTATTTGTTATGGATAAGTTAAATGAAGGAGCGCACTTAAAAGATGTCAAAGGTATTGTCTGGTTACGACCATTAAGTGTTGACTCAAGAATACTATTCTATCAACAGTTAGGTAGATGTATTCATTCTTATCCTGATCGTCATGTATTTACTGAGGAAGACCGTCCAATAGTAATGGACTTAGTTAATAATATAAATACCGTTAACTTAAAAAGAAATCAATCACCAATAAATGATTTAGAAGATTTAAAAACAATTATAGATTGGATAAATGATAATGGTGGTAAACTTCCTGATAAGAATAGTAGTATTTTAGAAGAAAAGAATTATGGTCTAAAGTTAAATGTAATTTTATATCGTTATATTAAATATTTTAATAATTCTGAAGAATTAGATAGTGTCAAAAATAAAAAGGTAATAGAGGAAATCTTAAGATTAGGTTCCAAAATAGATTTATGGAATATCAAAATAGATGAAGTAACTAGACAAAGAAAAGAAAAGAAATCAGAAGAAGATGAAGAAAAATTCTTGCAAGGATTTTTACAAGTTGAAAGTTCCGTTCGTGATTTTGTTGATTTAAAAGAAGAAATAGATGAGTTAGCATCGCCTGAGTCTACTTTTGATAGGATATTTAATTATTTAAGTATTTTAAAAAAGCAAGGCATTGATATAAATAATATTAGTGGTATTGATAAATTAAAGGTAATCAAAACTGGCGATTATTTTACTCTTCGATTAGTAAAAAAGAAAGCCAAAAAGGAAAATGGTAAAAATATAATTATAAATGAAGAAGAATATAAGGAGTCGAACTTAATTTGGATAGGACACTATGTCTATGCCTTTAGACAAGGAAAGACATATTATAACCCAAAAAGTCCAGACTTAGAAGCTGACCAAATTAGTAGATTAAAGACTCTGAATTTCATTTTTGATTGGGAAGTAGATAGAGTATTGAACCCAAGAAGTTTTGAAGATTATGTCTTGCTTTTAAAAGAGATGCAAAATTCAAAAGGTAAGACCGGTCGTGATATAAATAGCATTAAACAAGCAGAAATAGTAAGAATAACAAAAATAAATGATGAGTATGCGTTTGAATATTTTGCTAATAGAGAAGAAGTAAGAAAAAAATATGGTGAAGATGTAGAAATAATTGGAATAGGATATGTTATTAGTTATTTTAAAAGAGGAAAAAGCAGTAGTGGTCATCAAGATTTAACAGTCGAACAGATAAAACAGTTAAAAGATATTGGTTTAATGGTTGCACTAGAAAACGAAAGAAATCCTATAATGATGCCCAAAAGTTTTGATGATTATATCTTACTCTTAAAAGAGATGCAAAACGCCAAAGATAAGACAGGTCGTGATATAAATGATATTAGAAGTAAAGAAGTAGTAAGAATAACAAAAATAAATGATGAGTATGAATTTGAATATTTTGCTAGTAAAGAAGAAGCAAATAGTAAATATGGTGAAGATGTAGAAATAATTGGAATAGGATATGTTATTAGTTATTTTAAAAGAGGAAAAAGCAGTGGTAGTCATAAGGATTTAACTGCTGAACAGATAAAACAGTTAAAAGATATTGGTTTAATGGTTGCACTGGAAAATGAAAGAAATCCTATAATGATGCCCAAAAGTTTTGATGATTATGCTGAACTTTTAAAAAAACTGCAAGAAAATAAAATTGATATTAACGCAATTACAACCGTAGATAAAATGCGAATTATTAAAAATGATAATGATTATGATTTTCAAATTATTCATAGAGAAACCAAGAGATTAAATGGCACAAGAATAGTTGTTAATGCTGATGAGTATAAACAACCTGATTTAATGGCGATAGGGGTAAAAATTAAACACTTAAGAAAAGGCTTATATATTCCTGGCAACTATTTAACTGTATATCAAATGCAAATCTTATTAAATATGGGCTTCAAATTTAATAAAGGAATAGAAGATAAAATATATAAACAAGAAATATGTAAGAATCATAATATTGATTTAAAAATAAATGATAAAATAATTGAAAAAATATCTAAGATAGAATTAATAAGTAAGATTAACTATTTAGAAGCAAATAGCTTAGAACTAGTTGATAATACTAGCAAATTAATAGACATCTTTAGTATGAGTAGTATTGATATAAAAGATAACTATGGTATATCTTTAGAAACAATAATAGATACTTATGGAAAAGGAGTAACTAAAAAATGATATTTGATAAATACTTAAATGATACTTATTTAGATATCTTATATAGTAATTATAATTTAGATTATTTAAAATTAATAGATTCTAATAACTTTATAGAAATATATAACTTACTTAAAAATAAAGGATTCTATTTTATAGAAGATATTATAATTAATTATATGGATATGTTTGAACTAGATAGTTATTACTTAAATAAAGTTTTAACTTACTTAGAAAGTAAAATGGGTAAAGATTATATTAAAAGAATTGGTCTTAATATGACTATTTTAGATAAAATAATAGATACTACAATAAATCTAGAAATGAAAGAAGATTAGCAAGTTACTAAACTGTTAAAGAAATTTAGCAGTTTTTTGCTTTTATAAATCATTGATTTTCACCACTTTTTACTATATAATGATAAAAAGAGGTGCAAATATGTTAAAAACTAATGATGTTATCAAAAATGAATTAAGTAATTATTCTAATAAAGATACTAAATTAACAAGAGAAGTTAATAAAGGTAATTTAATTAAAATAGTAAATGGTCTTTATGAAACTAATCCTAATACTCCTGCTTATTTACTTGCTAGTAGTATTTATGGACCATCTTATATTTCTTTTGAATATGCCTTATCATACTATGGCTTAATTCCTGAAAGAGTAAATGTAGTTACTTGTGCTACTTTAAATAAAAAGAAGAAAAAGAAATATAATACTTTTTTTGGTACTTTTACTTATCGCGATATTCCTAGCCTTGTTTATTCTGAATCTGTAATCTTAAAGAGTGAAGACGGTTATTCTTATCAAATAGCTACTAAAGAAAAAGCGTTGTGTGATAAATTATATACTTTAAAACCACTAAAAAATTATCGTGAATTGGAAATAATGTTATTTAGCGATTTAAGAATAGACAAAGAAGAATTTTTAAAACTCAATGTTGAAACAATTGAAAAGTTAAGCAAATTATATCATTCAACTAACGTTAATTTATTCGCAAAATATATGAAAGGCGGTAAATATGAATAATATTATTGAACAAATGCTTAGTAAATATGAAATAAAAAATCTTAATGATGAAATAAATGCTTTAAAAGAAATAATCCAAGAAATAGTTTTAGCCGGTTTATCTCGAGGAGGATTTTTTAATGAGGCCGCCTTTTATGGTGGGACAGCCTTACGCATTTTCTATAAATTAGATAGATTTTCCGAAGATTTAGATTTTGCTCTTTTAAAGCCTAATCTAGAGTTTGCTTTAGAAAAATATTTTTCTTATATCGAAAATGAACTTCAAGCGTATGGTCTAAATTTAGAAGTAAGTTCTAAAAGTAAAAGTGTTACTTCTAATATCACTTCCGCCTTTGTAAAAGGGGATACTTTAGAACATATTTTAAAATTTTTTCCTAATGATGGCTTAAATAAATATAGTCAAATTTTAAAAAGTATTAAAATAAAATTTGAAGTAGATATTAATCCCCCAAGTGGAGCCTTATATGAAAATGTTTATAAATTACTCCCAAGCCCACATGAGATAAAATTATATACTAAAGAATCCTTATTCGCCGGTAAAATTCATGCTATTTTGTGCCGCAATTGGCAAACTAGAACCAAAGGTAGAGATTTATATGATTATGTCTTCTTTCTTGCTAACAATATAAGTGTTAATATAGATTTAGTAAAAAACAAATTAATCGCATCTAATTATATTAATGCTGATACTAAATTTAATATAGATATTTTAAAAGAATTACTAATAAAAAAGTTTTCGGAAATTGATTATAGTGATGCTAAAGAAGATGTTTTACCCTTTATAAAAGATACTACCAGTCTTAATATTTGGAGTAAAGATTTCTTTATAAGTATTACTAATAACCTAACTTAACTATTCAAGATAAAACTTGATAGTTTTTTTAAGACTTTAAATATGATATTATTTAATTAGAATAAATTGGAAGGATAAATACTATGAATGAATTATTTAATATAACTAATTGTTATCAAGATGATAATTATTATTACTTTTTTAGAGCTTTAAATAAAAGAGATATGGCCGGTATTAGAGATAAATCTACTTTAGATGAGGCTGGTCATATCAGTAAAATAGTTACTGACAGTACCTTTTATAATCATAAAGATAGATATAATGAAGAATCTGAGTTAACTTTAGAAGAAATGGTTAATCATGTTAAAACGCATTATGATAAAGATACTAATTGTATTTCTTTAAGTAGTGATGCTAATGTGTGTTTAACTTATGGCCGAAGTGATTATGAGGATAAGTATGTTATTATTAAAGTGCCAAAAGATGAACTAGGATATACTACTTTTAATGCGGGTAAGTATATTTACGAGGAAATCTTAAAAAGAGTTAATACTTACATTGAAGAACATCAGGCTGATTTAACAGATTTACAAAGGTATTATATTGAGTCTTTAAAAAATATTTCTACTAAGGAACAATTAGATAATTTAAAGAAAACTTTACCGGAAGAATATATTGATAAAACTAATGATGAGTTTCAAAATGGGTTAGAATTTATTAAAAGTAAGCCTTATGAAGGTTATAGTGATACCGAGAATTTAGCTAAAGATAAATTAGTTATGCTCTTAGATGTCCTAGATTTTGAAGTTGTTAGGGGTAAAACTAATCGCTTTGTGATTCAAACAATGGGTTCGGCTTTTTCTTCGCGTGAACTTGAGCATTATAAAGAAGTGCCTCAAGAAAAAATTGTGGAGATGCCAACTTCTCTAATTGAGATAATGGCTATTATCCAACAAGTACCAGAAACAGAAGAAATTAAGGAAATAAAAAGTTACTTGATTACTCATTTAGAAGAAGTAAGACAAAGTACAAAAGAAGTAGATTATAGTCATTTTAATCCTGAAAATTTGGATTTAAGTTTAGATAACTTATATAATCTAACCGCAGGTAAAATCTCTTATAAAGAGGCTAAAGAATTATATTTAAATTCTATGTATTTAGTAAAAGCAAAGTTAAGAAGCTTTTACTCTGTTAATTTATTAAATCAAATACTTGGTAATAATCCTAAATACAACGCAACTTTACAAAGTCTTTTAGATAATTCTTTAGGTATTGAACCCACTATCATGGCTAGAAGTGGTAATCATGCCTTAAAAGTAAGTGATACCGTGGCTTTATATTTACCTAAAAATTATCAAAGTCTTTATGATTATGTTAATAATTTACAAATTCAAGATATGTATAATTTATTTACTAATCCGACAGTTGCTTTTAATACTTTGTTTACTAAATATATAAGTGATAAAGAATTAAAGCCTCAAGATAAAGAAGAATGGTATGCCAACGGTTTAATTGATGCCATCGATTTAGAGTCTTTAAATCTTAAGACTAACTTTAATGAGATGCAAAGAAGAAAGATTGTTAATGCCTTAGTAAGCCATAATTTTATGGATTATTATGAAAAAGTTAAATCCCTAAGCGATGATGGTTCGATTGCTACTTCAATGTTTGCTTCCTTAATAGCCAATCGCAAAGAATTTACTAATGATCCAAGTATTATTTTAGACCAGTTAAAAGATTATATTGGCTATAATAATTTAAAAGAATATAATTTACCGTTAAGAAAACTCCAAAGAACGGCTTACGGGAAAACGGAAGAGGTTTTTGCTAAAAAGAATTTTGCTACGGCAGTTATGCCAACTGGTTCCGGTAAAAGTTTTCTAGCCTTATCGGAGATGCTAGATCGTAAAGATGCTAAAATGCTTTATATTGCTCCGAATGATATTATTTTAAATCAGATTGAAGATTATATTTATGAATTCTTTGGCTATACTGATTATCATACATTGTTTCCTAATTTAACTTTAACTACTTATCAGGATTTAAAAGACCAAAAGCAAAACAAATTAAAAGAGAAATATAATAATAAATATGACTTTATTATATTAGATGAATTACACCGAAGTGGAGCCCCGGAATGGTCAAAGTTTGTTAATGAATTAATGGCAAATCAAGATCAAGAGAAAATAAAAGTCCTTGGTTTAACTGCCACCCCTGAACGTGACCGTGATGATAAAGATATGGCTGTTTACTGGGCAAGATATTTTGGTTATTCTGATGAAGAAATAGAATTAAATAAACATTTAGCCATTAATGAAACTTTAGAATCAGCCATTAAAGCTGGACTTTTACCTAATCCTAAATTTATTAACTGCTTATATTCATATAAAAGTGATGGGACCTTAGACGAAATGTATGAAAATATTAATATGCTTGATGATGGCGAGAAAAAGGCCAAGGCTTTCTCTAAGTATGAGCAACTATGTCGCAGCGTTGAACAAAGTCTAGGTATCGAAAAAATACTTGCTGATAATTTAAGCCCAGATGGTAAATATGTTGTTTTCTTACCCGTTGGCCGCAAAAAAGATGGTACTTATTATAATAGTGAAGATGGCAGTAAAATAAGTAGACAGCAGGCTGTTTTAATAATGGAAGATTATACTATTTTAATTAGACAATATTTATATTCTAATGAGTATATGAAAGTGCATGGTGATAAGTTATTATCTATTTATAATAAAATCATTGAGAAGCAAGAATTATCTAGTGAGGATAAAGACTTCTTAAATAAAGAACAAGATAACATTATGTTATTAGATATGGTTAAAATTAAACATAAATCAGCCGTTTTAAATACTTTCAACAGTACTATAGTAAGCGTGATTGCTAGACACCAAGATTGGGAAAAGCTCGGAAAGTCAATTTTAAAAGAAAAAATCGAAATAAAAACAAAAGATATGGTCGATACTAATTCACTTTTAAGCTACTATAGTAATAGTAAAAATAAAGCCGAATTAGCCGAATTTAATAAAGAAACTAACGGTAAACCTAAGTTGTTATTTGTTATGGATAAATTAAATGAGGGTGCCCATTTAAAAGGCGTCAAAGGAATTGTCTGGTTACGACCATTAAGTGTTGATTCAAGAATACTATTCTATCAGCAATTAGGTAGATGTATTCATTCTTACCCCGATGGTCATGTATTTACTGAGGAAGAACGTCCAATAGTAATGGATTTAGTTAATAATATAAACACCGTTAACTTAAAAAGAAATCAATTACCAATAAATGATTTAGAAGATTTAAAAACAATTATAGATTGGATAAACGATAATGGTGGTAAACTTCCTAATAAGAATAGTAATATTTTAGAAGAAAAGAATTATGGTTTAAAATTAGATGTAATTTTATATCGTTATATTAAATATTTTAATAATTATGAAAAATTGGATAGCGTTAAAAGCAGAAGAGTGATTCAAGAAATATTAAGATTAGGTTCCCAAATTGACTTATGGAATATTAAAATAGATGAACCAACAAGACAAAGAAAAGTAAAAGAATCAGAAGAGCAGGAAGAAAAATTTTTACAAGGATTTTTACAAGTTGAAAGTTCCGTTCGTGATTTTGTTGATTTAAAAGAAGAAATAGATAAGTTAGCATCTCCTGAGTCTACTTTTGATAGGATATTTAATTATTTAACTATTTTAAAAGAACAGGGAATTGATATAAATAATATTAGTCCTGATGATAAATTAAGGGTAATGGAGATTAATGGTAATTTTGCTTTTCAAATAGTAAAAAAGAAAACAAAACAAGAAAATGGTAAAACAGTTATTATAAATGAAGAAGAATATAAGGAACCGGGCTTAATTTACATAGGAGACTATGTCTATGCCTTTAGGCAAGGCAAAGCCTATAAATATTCAAAAAGTCCAGACTTAGAGGCTGACCAAATTAGTAGATTAAAGAACTTGAATTTTATTTTTGATTGGGAAGCAGATCAAATATTGAATCCAAGAGATTTTGATGATTATGTTAAGCTTTTAAAAGAAATGCAAAATTTCAAAGATAAGACAGGTCGTGATATAAATGATTTTAAAAAAAATGAAGTAGTGAAAATAACAAAAATAAATGATGATTATGAATTTGAATATTTTGCTAATAGAGAAGAAGTAAGAAAAACATATGGTGAAGATGTAGAAACAATTGGAATAGGCAACATTATTTATTGGTTTAAAAGAGGAAAAAATACAAGTAAAAAAGATTTAACTGCTGAACAGATAAATTGGTTAAAAGATATTGGCTTGATGGTTTTACCAGAAAAAGAAAGAGATCCTATAATGATGCCAAAATGCTTTGATGATTATGTCTTGCTTTTAAAAGAAATACAAAAGACACAAGATAAAACCGGTCGTGACATAAATAGCATAAAATATGCCGAAGTATTAGTGGCAACAAAAATAAATGATAAGTATAAATTTGAATATTTTGATAACAGAGAAGAAGCTGAAGAAACATATGGTAAGGCTGTAGAAACAATTGGAATAGGATATGTTATTTCTAGTTTTAAAAGAGGAAAAAATAGTAGTGGCCACAAAGATTTAGAAAAAGGGCAAATAGAGCAATTAGAAGCTCCATCAGTTGGTTTAGAAGTTGTAACTGAAAAAGAAAGAGACCATATAATGGAACCCAAAAGTTTTGATGATTACCTTTTACTTTTAAAAGAAATGCAAAAGGCTAAAGATAAGACAGGCCGTGATATAAATAGCATTAAAAGAGAAGAAGTAGTAAGAATAACAAAAATAAATGATGAGTATGAGTATGAGTATTTTGAAAATAGAAAAAAAGCCGAAGAGACATATGGTAAGGCTGTAGAAACAATTGGAATAGGCAATGTTATTAGGTTTTTTAAAAAGGGGGAAAGTACAGGCAAAAAAGATTTAACTGCTGAACAGATAAAGCAGTTAAGAGATATTGGCTTGATGGTTGTAACTAAAAAAGAAAGAGATTCTATAATGACACCAAAATGTTTTGAAGATTATGTCTTGCTTTTAAAAGAAATGCAAAAAACACAAGAAAAGACAGGCCGTGACATAAATAGCACAAAAAAAGATGAAGTAGTAAGAATAACCAAAATAAATGATGAGTATGAATTTGAATATTTTGAAAATAGAGAAGAAGCAAAAAGTAAATATGGCAAAGATGTAGAAATAATTGAAATAGGCCTAATTATTATTTGTTTTAAAAGAGGAAAAAATCCAAGTGCAAAAAATTTAACTGCTGAACAGATAAAGCAGTTAAGAGATATTGGCTTAAGAGTTGTAACTGAAAAAGAAAGAGACCCTATAATGGAGCCTAAAAGTTTTGATGATTATGTTTTGATTTTCAAAGAGATGACCAAAAACAAAATCGATATAAATGCAATTAAATGTGATGATAAAATGGGAATTAGTAAAAATGAGGATGGTTATAAATTACAAATTGTTTATAGAAAAACCAAAAAAGAAAATGGCAAAACTGTAACTGTTAATAAAGAAGCATATCTTCAGGATGATTTAATACTGATTGGTAATAAAATTGGCAAATTAAGAAATGGCCAATATTCTATTAGTACATACTTAACCATAGATCAAATGCAAACCTTATTAAGTATAGGATTTAAATTTAATAAAGGAATAGAAGATAAAATATATAAACAAGAAATATGTAAGAATCACAATATCGATTTAAAAATAAATGATAAAATAATTGAAAGAATATCAAAGATAGAATTAATAAGTAAGATTAACTATTTAGAAGC
>CAKOOR010000010.1 GCA_934098505.1 uncultured Bacilli bacterium | reverse complement strand
ATGGTCTTTAATACAAGATTAATGAATGCCAGCGAAGAAGCCGAAGAACGAGGCCACGAACGTGGAATTGAACAAGGAATTGAACAAGGTTCTAAAGAAAAAGCTTTAGAAATAGCTAGAAATCTTTTAAAAATAGGAATAGATGAAAATAAGATTTTTCAGAGTACAGGTTTATCGCTTGAAGAAATAGAAGTCTTAAAAAAAGAAGCATAAATGATATTTGCTAATATAAACTGATAATAACTCTATGTAAATAGAACTTAATTACAATATTTTGAAACCTTAATTGGTTTCTTTTTTATTTTTTTAAAGTTATTTGCCAATATAAATAGCAAAAGAAAAAAGCAACTTTATAACTGGTTAAAACAATTTTAAGTTACTTTTAATAAGTATTAGTCTAAATAATTTTCAATTTACTAGTTATTTTTTTGACGTTACTAGCGTTATCTAAGGTATTTTCCCAAGCTTTTTCCATTTCATATTTAATAAATTCTATCATGGAGTTCAAATCTTCTTCTTCGTCAAATTTTTCTAAAGTGGCATAATAATATTTTTTATCTTCGCTATAGATAATAACTGGTGACAAATTGTTAATTATTAAAATATAATTTAACATGGTTCGCCCTAACCTACCATATAATCGGCAAACTAATGGATTTGTTCTAGAACGTTATGAAAATAAGCTACAATCTTAATAATGTTTTCGCTATTAGTTTTCTTAGCACTTTTTATTTCTTCCACTAATTGTTGCATGTCTGTATTAACATTATTTACTGACGAGCCTACCTCATTTCTGCCTGTTATATAATCATGTTTATTAAATTTGCTTGGCCGTTCAAGATTTTTGTTATATCTAACTTCATCGTAGGTACCCTTAGTAAGTAATTTATGTATTTTTTTAATAAATTCCACGCTTAATGGTTCTTTGTTTATTATCTTATTAATTAAATATTCGGCACAATCTTTTTGATTAGTAATTTCATAAAGAGTTCGTAAATCACCTGTAAAATTAATAACTTTGCCATTAGCAAATATTTTTCTAACGTCATAATAGGTAATTTCTTTATTTTCTATAACTCCCGAATTATAAGCAAACAACATTTGAAAACTATCTAACATAGTACTAAGTTTAGTGGTATCATTGACATTTTGACTTTGCTAATAATCAATTACTTCGGTATATTTATATTTTGGTAACATATTCTTCCTCATTTCTTAAAAAATCATATCATAATTTAGGCTATAAGCAGTTAATTTTTTCATTTTTAATTAATATCTTTTAAGGAAGTTTTACTATTTAAATTGAAAAAAAATTGATAATAAAGGTACGAAATTAGTAAAATTAAGAAAGAGTTAACGTTTATATGAATATTAAAAAAAAGTAAGTAAATAATTAGCAATTGGAAGAATTTATGACAAATATTAAAATAATGATATTTTTTAAAGAAAAAAGTAAAAAGAAATATCAGGATATAAAGCAAGTTATGGGTTAGATAAATAATTATAAGAAGACTTATGATATTAAAATAGTCTTTTTTATAAGTTAAGTAAAAAAGATAAAAAGAGGTATTAAATGGAGTTAAAGAATAAAACAAGATGTCTAAAATTAAATAGATCATATAGTATACTCCGTAAGAATAAGACAATATAGAGTATCTATGGGTATTAAATTAATATTACAGATAGTATTATTATCATTAGAAGTACAAGTAGCAATATTACCGATTAAAAGATTAGATGGTAAATTAGTTAGTCCACTGGTATAAACACTACTATTTGGTTCGATATTAGTTTTAGTATTAATTATTACTTTATTATCTTTATAAAGACCGGTAAGATTACCTATTCTTATGGAGATAGTTAGATTAGAGATAGGTACTAAAGTATTATCGGTATTGGTTATGCCAATAAGACCTTTACTATTTATAACTGGGTGTTTAGGTTCAATTTTAGCATTACTCTTTAGATGATAGATATTACTGTTATATAAGTTTTTAATTAGTATTTTGCTTAAAATGTAATCATAGTCGTTATATTTAATATTGCTTATTTCTTCAATTTCTTCTTTTAAAGAAGTATTTTCGGTTTTTAATAAGTAGGTTTCTACTTCATCTTTATCGTCTTTTTTAATAAAACTTAAAAAGGGATTAATTAGTAATATTAATATTATGGGAATAAATTTTAAATACTTTTTCATTATAATCACATTTATAGTATAAAAAAAATCGTCTGATTTATACGATTTATTTAGATATATTGACTCTTAAAGTGATAACTGATATAGATCATTGCTTTCTATAAAGTCCTTTTAGTCAAATAAATTGTTCTATTACTTAATATGCCACCTATAGCATAACATCTATAAAAATTAAATAAGAAGCCTCTATTAGAATAATATTATATATGTACTAAAAAACAATATATTTTTCTTGGATATTTTATACTTTTTGATATTCATTAAAAGTACTGGGGCCATTTTGATAAGAGAATTTATAAAATATACATACCATACTATTTTTATATTTTATTTCGGCCCCAGTTATTATTATGAACTTTTTTATAAAATAGATACCTTAAACAGAAAAAGTTAGTATTTTCGCTTTCATAGAGTAAGTAACTCTATGAAAACAATAGGTATTTACTAGCTTTAAAGTGCATTTGACCATAATAGTTGACCAGAAATAATCCATTAATTTTTGGAACTAAAAATGGATATAGTCCAATAATTACTAGCTTTATATAATAATTATTTGACTATAAATTTGACTATAATAGTTTATTAAAAACTCTTTAAAATCATAAAAATATATGGTATATTTATAGTACAAATTAATGATTGGTACTGAAAAATGGGTTTCATAGAGTTACTTACTCTATGAAATTTTATTTTAAATAGCTAGTTTAACCATTTTTATAGTAAATATACACAAATTAACTTTCAATAATACTTTGATAACCATTATCACTAATAATTATATGATCTAATAAAGGAATATTTATTTTAGTAGCTATATCTTTTATTTCTTTAGTAACTCTTATATCTTCCTTACTAGGATTTAAATTACCAGACGGATGATTATGAATTAGAATTATCGATGATGCTGATAAAATTACAGCATATTTAAATACTTCGCGAGGATGAATTAAGCAACCATTAACAGTACCAACAAATAATTCTTTATATTCTATTAATTTCTTAGCGTTATCTAGATAAATTCCTATTACTTTTTCTTGTTTAAGACCTATAAACATATATTTAAAATATTCATAGACACTTTTAGAACTTATTAATTTTACTCTATCTTGATGATAATTTAATACTCTTTTACCTAGTTCAATAGAAGCTAAAAGACTTAAAGCACTTACCTCGCCTATTCCTTTTATTTGCATTAAATCTTTAATATCGATATTTAAGAAATTATTAAGATTACCTACCTTTTGTAATACTTCAATAGATAAATTTTTAACGTTTTTATCTTTAGTACCACATCTAATAATAAGACTTAATAGTTCTTCATCACTTAAATTACTTATTCCTTTCTTTTTAGCGCGATATCTAGGTTTTAATTCTTCTTGCATTTCTTTAATTTTATAATTCATATAAACACTCTTTTCTATATATAATTCTTCTTCTAATTATATATATTACCGGTAAAAAGTTGTTTTCCTTTAAAAATTTTAAGAAAATTAAAAAAACTTAGGATTTTTTAAACTAAGTTTTACTTTTAATTACTATTTTCTATTAAATTTTTTAATTTATTAATTTATTAATTTGTCGGTTAAATAAGACACATAAATGATTAATTCTGGTATCAGAATATTTAGTTAAATATTGATAATGATAAGCCAAAAGCTTTATCTAAAAGTTCATAAGGAGCATTAATATTTAGACGATGCATTAATAAGTCTAATTTATCACGCCAAGATGGTATACCTCTTTCCTTAAACCAACTGCTTAAAGAAGCTCTTAAAAAATTAGTATCGTTATCTTTTATTTCATAAATATTTTTTAATATATAAGGAGAATAATTCATATTATAGATTTCAATTTCAAATTAATTGTATCAAATTTATTATAAAAAGTCTTAATTTAAAGCAATAATTATTTTATATTTTATTTAATGGTTGGTGGTGGAAAGTAGCAATAAACTTTATATTGACTAAACTAAAGCAAATAAATTACAATAACTTATAAGGAGTGCAAGATGGAAATAAACGAAGAAATAAATTTAAAAGAACAAAATATCAAAGAGTTAAATGAGGAATTGGATAGTCTTTTTACAAAGAGCGCTATTAGAATATTAAAAATTAAGAGCTTTACTTTTTCTGTATCGGTAGCTTGCGGGGTTTTACTATTATTTGCAATTAGTGATGTCGAAATTTTTAGCAATGCTTTAATTAATGTAATGTACGTTTTAACAACAATAGGTATTCCCCTACTTACTTTTGGTAATCCTTTAGAAAATAAGAAGGTATTGGAAGCAAATAAGGCTAAAATCGCAGAAATTGTTGATGTTAAAGAACCAGAGTTAAAAAAAGAAATTGCATCTTTACAAGAAAGCTTAAATCTTAAGAGAGAAAATGATACTGGAATTACTATGGCTAAAAGTGATAACATCAGTTATAGTAATACTGATGCTTTAGAAAATGATATGGCAAGTAGAAGTCCAAAGGAAAAAGGACCTGTATTAAAACTTACTAAGAATCCATATCATACGGATAATAAAAATTAAAATTACTATCTTTTTTAGTGGCTTTATTTACGCATGCAGATTTGTTTCATTGAAAATTAGCGGTAAAACCGTCAGTGAATTTCAATGACTTTTTATTTTTTCATAAATCACTACTATCTATTTCTTTTAACATACTATCTAATATAAGATTATAATTACTACTATCACAGCTCTTAAGTAAAGATTCATAATTATCAATAATCCCACTAGTCTTACTGGAAACATTTATAGCTTTTAAATAATAATTAAGACCAATAGAATTATAATAATTCTTTAAATTGTCTATTAAAGTCGCATCTTTTAAAATAGCTGTATAAACACGATAAATATCATTATCTAAAATAACGATGCCATTATTGGTACTTGCTTCTTTTAAAGCATTATCCTTATTTTTATAGACACCGATTTGAAAAGCATAAACTTGACTTTTAATATTACTTACTTCGGTAATGGTTTCGGTATTAAGTTTCTTTAAGAAAAAGAAACCAAAGGTAAAACCAATAATAGTCGCCAGAAGGATTGCTAAGATTGTTTTTTTCATAAAATCACCAGTTTTATTTTATAATAATGATGTTAAATAATATGTCGAAATTAATAGTTATTTAGATATAATTTTGCCAAGAAAATAGTTGACTTACTGACGTTTAATATTTTAAAATATTAGGTACTATTAGAAATGGACAGAAAAAATTATGAATAATGAATTAATAAAGTTAAATAAGGATTTAGGGGTAGTTACAGATGAAAAAGGTCATATTAAGGTCGTAAATATTGAAGCTGACAATAATAATTTAGAAGATATTTTACTTAAAGAAAACGAGATAGAAAATAATGAAAAGAAGTTGGTTTCCTTACAAAATAAGTTATTGGAAAAGAAACTTTTTAAAATAAGTTCGATTGTATTTCTTTCAATGTTTTGTTTTCTTGCGTTACCTCTTTCGATTAGTTTAGCCATCGAAAATACAGATGGGATCTTGGCATTAGTTATTAAATTAGTACCTTTATATGTACCAACTCTACTACCAGCCATATGGCTTGGAAATCCGATTAAATTACATAAAGAAGTAGTTAAAATAAAGGAAGAAATTAGCAAATCAGAACAAGAAATAGAAGTTTTTAAAGAAGAATTAACAAGAGCAAAGGAAAGAAGTAAATTTAGTGAAAAAAGAAAGGTAGAAGATTTATCTAGCAAAGAAACAATTACTAGGGAATTAGAAAATGTTCCTACTTTAAGTAATGGTGAAAGAAATCCTGGAGATATTAAGGTATTAAAATTAGTTCCTAAGTTTGATAATAAAAAGGAATAATTTAGATAATTGAAAGATGGTAAAAAAAAATTAAATTAAGAATAATACTTAAAGGTGTTTTATAGAAAAGAGGTTAATTATGAATAATAAATTTGCCAAGTTAAATGATAATCTAGCAATTGTAACTGACGATATTGGTAAAATACGAGTTATCTCAATTGATGATAATAAAAATATAGAAATAATTTTAGTAAAGGAAAATATTATAGAGAAAGCTAATTCAGAGTTAGAGAGAGTTAACACGCTACTTGAAAATTTTAAAAATTGGCAGGTAGAAGTTTTAGCGGTTATTATAATTTTTATAGCTAGTATTTTTGTTAATTCTTTAATTTTTGGTCAGCTGTTAAGTTGGGGAAAAATATTATTCTTAGCGGCTGGTTTAGGTTGTACTACGATTATCCCCATAACTATTGCTAGACTTGGTAATATTTTCACTTTGAAAAAAAGACTTATAGAAGCTGGCATGAGTAAGAAAAGACTAGAAGAAGATATACCTAATTTGGAAAAAGAGTTAGAAAAATTAAAAGAAAAGGCTCATTTTCAAGAACTAACTGGTATCCAACTTAATGACTTAGATGCTAAAGAAAAGAATAATACTATTGATGCTATTGCTTTTTGTGATGAAATTATTAAAGAGGCTAACAATTCTTTTAAAATACCAAGTAGTTTTATTAAAGAAGAAGAAAGAATTTTAGAACAAGAACAGGAAAATGCGGATAAGTCTTTGAAAGGTAAAACTCGTTCCTTAAGTTTAACTCCCAAAGCAACAAAATCATCAAATCGTAAGTAGTTTATAAGGAAATAAAGCTTGGAATAGCTTTTTTTAGATAAAAATGATAATGTAAGAATACTTTAGTAGTATATCAAGATACATGGTTAGAAGAAATTAGTTGACTTTTAGAAAAAATAAGCATAGAATAAGTTTCACAAACCAAGGAAGCATGGTCTGTAATTATAATTGATAGCGACTAAACAATTTAAAAAATAAAATTTATAAAAGATATATTATTATAATTAAGTAAGCGATGGCTAAGATTAAATAATCATTTTAAAATAAGGGGAATAATTATGAAAAACTATAAAGAATTTTTAGAAAAAGAAATAGAATATAAAAAATTTCAGTTAATGAGTAATAAACATAATAAGATAGTTGGTCTATTTTTTAAGACTGTTATATTATCTTTATTGATATTATTTATTTACTTAAATATTTTTCACGGTATAAAGACAAACTTATTTTTAGTTTTTCCGTTAGGACTTTCTTACGGTCTTATAGACAAAAATGTTTATAGTAGAGGCAAATACAAATCAGAAAACAAGAAATTAGAACAAGAAATAGAAGCTGCTGAGCAAAAAATCAAAGAACTTGAAAGAGAAATTAATTTAATTTCAACTGACTCTTTAACAGAAAAAAGTGATAAGGACGATGAAGCGATATTAGGAATCGGAATTTATGATAGCATTGTTAAAGATGCTAATACTTTTTATGAAAAAGTAGCAAGTAAATCTGTAAGAGAGCAAAAAGAAGAAACAAATTCATTTAAGGATAAACCTTTAACATTAAGTTTAGCTAAAAAAAGATCTAGAAATAGCCAAAATAATTAGGCATTTCTAGGTCTTTTTTTAAATCTTTTTAACTAAAGCGTAATAAAGTTTTTAGTTTTTTGATAACTTTTTTTTCAATACGGGAAATATAAGATTGGCTAATCGATAGTTTATCCGCTACTTCCTTTTGCGTATACTCTTTTGTATTGTATAAACCGTAGCGCATGATCATAATTTCTTTATCCCGGGAATCTAAATTTTTTAGTTCTCGTTCTAATAAAACTTTCTCTTCTTTACTTTCATATTCATCGGCTACTAAATCTGAGTCAGTTCCCATAACATCTTCTAAGTGAAGTTCATTACCTTCACTATCATAATTTAGGGCATCTTCTAAACTTATCTCTGTCTTTCGGCGTTTATTTTTCCGAATGTACATCAGAATTTCATTGGCTATACAACGCGATGCATAGGTTGCAAGCTTAATATTTTTATCAATTTTGTAAGTATTTATACCTTTTATTAAGCCAATTGAGCCAATGGATACTAAATCTTCTAAAGGATAACCAGTTGATTCATACTTTTTAGCTAAAAAAACGACTAATCGAAGATTATGTTCGATTAAAACATTACGTGCTTCTATATCACCAGATTTAGCCTTAACTAAATAGGATAACTCTTCTTCTCTATTTAATGGTGGTGGTAGTTTGTCATCACTACCGATAAAAAAGACTTCACTATATTTTCTTTTTAAATATTCAATAATTTTTTTAAACATTTAATTCCTCCAATATTTCTAAATTTATAATACAATCACTGCTGTTAATCATGATTTTATTATCCATAAGACCAATTAAAAAGTTTGTATACTCCTTTCCTTCAATAACTAATTTTTCAGGTCTAATACATTCGACTAAACCTTTATTATTTAAAGAATGATACGGAACATAAATAGGTGTTCTAATTCTAACTACTCCTTTTAATAATTTCTTATTAACTAAAATTACCCATTTTTTCGTGATAGGATCTTTTAATTTGTTACCAGTATCAACAAATCCTGTTAAAGATATTTTTCGTTTATTAGGAAAATAAATAGTTAAAGGATAGGTTTTATTAGTAATAGTTTTCATATTTTGATTTTGCTTAATATAAATAAAAAGAATTATAGGAACTAAAAGAAGGATAAAAAGATAGGATAAGTTATTCAATTTTAAGTAATAAATAAAGCCTCCTAAGATAATACTTACCATATAAAAATATAAAGTGTTAGTAGTCGTATAGAAAATATCTTTAAATTTAAAGGTTAGAATATTTAAAAGAATACTAGTTTCTATTTTTAAAATAATTAGCAAATATTTATTAGATAAGAGAAAACCAAATAAGCTTAATTCTCCTATTAAGGATGTTAAAAGAATTTTTTTAATATTTATATTTCTTTTTAGGGTTATATTTACGGTTAAAAGAATTAAAAAATCGAAGAAGTAATTAAGTAAGATAACTAAATCGATATAGACAGTCATAAAAAGTCACCTATAACTACTATATATGGTGACGTATAAATATTTTGTCGTTTTGTGGATTAATAACAACTTTTATTCTTGCAAATTTATTAAAGTAATTTTGACATAACCATTACCTTTTTTAGTGCAATTTGTGGTTGGGTCTTCCGTGCTGCAAGTAGTTGAAACCGTTTTAGTATTTTCATCGTTTGATTCTTCACAATTATAACAATACATTGTTTTGTTTGATAATGAAGAGTTACCGATGTATCCGGAACCGCCGGCGCCGGCACAATCAGTATAAGTACCATCGATTTGAATTGCTTGACCACCGTAATACCCAGCTCCACCACCACCCTTACCTTCAGCTCCCCAGTCATATCCTTCTTCTCTATTAGGGGCTGACTGGCCTAAACCAAATAATGATGAATCACCAGACTGGGCACCACCGGTGGCTCTATATGGAAAAGTTGAACCATTTTGGTTTCTTACAACTGGTGTATCAGTACCTTTGTAGCCGCCACCATGACCGGCTGCTCCCCAATATGCACCACCACCGCCGCCACCAGCTACGATTAATATGTTTTCTTTACTATTTTCTAAAGATGACAATAATCCTGACTTTGTAGCGATGTGAGTAGCACCACCGCCGCCAGCGCCGCCTACGTGACCAGCACCACTGCCACCGGAGCCACCACCATTATAACCACCTTGGGCTCCAGTATAAATACTAGTATTTTCAATACTTTCGCCGGAGCCACCGACATTAATAAATAAATAGTCTCCTTTATTAAGTACAATAGTGCCAGTGGCATAGCCACCTACACCACCAGCGACACTTGGTACTGAGCCACCACTGGCTCCCCAAGCTTCTATTTTATATACACCACTTTTAGGAATAACAAATGTTTGTTCTTGATTCTTAAATTCAAAGTCATATTCTGTTTTTAAATTGAAATATACATTGCATTTTGTACTTTTTACACCTTGATTAATAGATATGCTCCATTCTTCATAATTCCATGTGATTTTAGTATCATTATTACATACTATTTTTTCTACCTCATAACCATCGCTCTTGCTCGGAAGATTGTTAATAAATTCGCCATCTATATATGCAGCTATAAGATTTGTATTTTCATCTTTAAAAATGAATCTAAAAGAAATACTTATACTAACAAATAATAATAAAATTAAGTAATAATAACTTCTAGAAAATTGTTTTTTTATCATACTACCATCCTTTAGTTTTTTCCTAAATATGTAATCTTGACGTAGCCAGAACCGCCTTTAGCACAATTTTTAGTTGGAAGTTCTTCTTTGCAGGTGGTAGTGATAGTTTTGGTTTCAATTTCACTTGATTCTGTACAATTATAACAATACATTGCTTTATCACTAAGTAAAGAATTACTTATATAACCTGAGCCACCTGTTGCTGCCCATTCATATGAATCGCCACTACCGCCATAATAGCCACCGCCTCCACCATTGGAGGCACTACTAGTGGAACCACCACCTTGACCAAAGGAACCATTTCCACCACGGCCGGTGCCGCCTTCAGTTTGGGTACCAGCAGTTCTAGTACCGCAGTTAGTGCAAGTACTTTTAGGAACTACGCCGCTGATACCACCACCGGAACCACCTGATGATGATGTACTAGAAAATACACTAGCGCCGCCACCGCCACCAGCTACAATTAATATACTTTCTCTATTATTTTCTAAAGAAGATAATAATCCTGATTTTGCAGCTATGTGCGTGGCGCCACCACCAGAACACATATTATATGATGATGAACGTGATTTAGAATTACCACCACCATTATAGCCCCCAAGTGTCGTTGAACCAGTTGAACAACTGCCCATACCACCAACATTAATGTATAATATACTATCTTTCACTAAATTAATATAACCACTTGAATAGCCACCATATCCTCCTATTCCCGTACTAGAAGCAACTCCGCCTTGGGCTCCCCACCCTTCTAATTTATATAATCCACCTTCAGGAACAATAAAAGCTGTTTCACTCTTGGAATATTCAAATTCATATATACTTGATTTTTCAAAGTATATATTACATTTAATCCTAGAATTAAAATTTTTTATAGTTAATTTCCATTCATCTAGTGACCATACAGCATTACCATTATTACAAGTTGCTTCTTTAAAAGCATAACCATCTCCCTTTTCAGGTGCCAATTCAACAAGTTTGTTATCTTTGTATATATTTATTATTATATCTCCCCTAATAAAACTGCCAACAGTCGATTTTATTATTTCTTGTTCATTACTGACAAAAAATTTAGAATAAGTAAAATATATTCCTAAGAGGCAGCATAAAAAGAAAACTAAAAAAGCATAAATAAATTTGGAATATTCTTGAAAAAAACGCTTGAATTTTAATTTTTTTAAATATTTATCTTTATTAAATTTTTTCATATAATTACAGCCCCTATCATTTTATATAATTTGCAAGTGTTTAAAACTGTTATGTTTTAATATATAGTATTACGTATGTTTCATTTCATAGAGTATATAACTCTATGAAAAAGCCAGGTATTTACTAGATTAAAAGCCAACTTGACTACATTTTTGACCATAAAAGTTAATAGTATTTTAAAATTCGAAGTAGTTTTAGAGGCCTATAATATGTAGAAAAAAGTTAAAATTAAATGACTACAATTTTGACTATAATAGTTTATTAAAAACTCTTTAAAATGACTTAATAATATGATATATTTGTAATATAAATTAAAAGTAGATACTGAAAAATGGTTTTCATAGAGTTATATACTCTATGAATTTTTATTAATTATGATAATTATTTTGCATCAAAAAAGACGAGGTTACTCGTACTCATTATCTTAATCTCTTGGACTTAAAAAGATTGTAACAATAAAAGCACATATTACCGCGCCACTGATACCGGCTGAAGTCGTTGTTAAAAGATTAGTAAACATACCCAAGACACCATTAGTATGAAAACCTTCCAAGCAAGCTTGATATAAAAGATTGCCAAAACTTGTTATTGGAATAGAAGCCCCCACGCCAACTTTTTGGGCAAACCAAGGATAAATATTGAAAAAAGAAAGAATGGCACCGAAGCTTACAAATAAAGATGTGATATGACCAGGCGTTAAATTGGTATTATCCAAGATAATTTCCCCAATTAAACAGAAAAAACCTACAAATAAAAACGAATATAAATAGATCATAAGACCTCCAAGGCAACAGCATGAGCAATTGCGGGTATTTCTTCGTGCTGGTTTACTAAAGTTGTCGAATGCAAAGCACCGGTTGCAATTATAAGAATATTTTTATATTTTTTACTTTGAATAATTTTATTAAATAAGACTAATGGCAAAGTTACAGGGCCGGAAGAACCGGAATTTTCAAAATTTTCTTCTTTGAATAACATGGAGCCAGCGTCCTGATAATTTGTTAAATTTAGATTATTTTTCTTTAAGATTTCTAAGAATAGTTTGGAACCGGTGCGTCCCAAATCACCGGTTAGGATTAAATCGTAAAAACTAGCTGGTATTTTTAAATCCTTTAAATGTTTTAAAAGAGTTTCAGCAGCCGCCGGCGCCATGACCGCCCCCATATTATTAACATCTGTGATACCGTAGTTAGTGGCACAACCAATTGTCGAAGCCACAATTTTTATTTTTCCTTCATGGGCTAAAATTACACCTACACTACCTGTTGCGGTCATTGTACTTCTTTTTAGTCTGGGAGCACCATATTCAATTGGATAACGAAATTGTCGTTCGGCTACTTCCGTATGACTACTAGTTAAGCAGACACCATTTTTTATCTTACGGCTTTCTAGAAAATTGCTCATAATTATTAAAGCTTCATTAAAACTAGCACATGCTGAATAAATACCCAAATAAGGAATATTATATTTACTAGCTGTAAAGTTTGTTAAGGCTAATTGATTAGATAATTCTCCTCCTACTAATAAATCAATCCCCTTTTGTAAGTCATTTCTTTTAATTAGGTTATCTAAAACAGTACTTTGCATTTTCATTTCAGCACGTTCAAAAGTCTTTTCTCCAAAATAATGATCAGGGATAATCTGGTTATATTTTTTTATTGGACCTAAAGTTTCCTTAGAACTGGCAATACTATACCAGTCTTTTATATAGACATTATTATATTTAAAACTAGCCATGTAGCACCACCTTTATAGTTGTAAGAATAAATGCACTTATCATGCCATATAAAATTACAGAACCAGCTAACTTAAAAATATTAGCTCCTAACCCGGTAATTAGTCCATCTTTTTTATATTCTAAACTAGCCGAAGTAACGGAATGAGCAAAACCGGTAATAGGAATTACTAAACCACATCTGGTCTTACTAACCCAAGTATCAAAAAAACCAAAGCCTGTAAATAAACTAGATGTTGCAATAATAATTAAAAGTGTCCAAATGTTTGCATCCTTAGTATTAATATTAAATTTAAGTAAAGTATTATAAATAAAGCAAGCTAGGATACCAATGGTTCCACCAACTAAAAAAGCAATAAGAGCATGTTTTAACTTATCCTCACTGGGTGTATACTTTTTTACTAATTTTTTATATTCTTCTTTGTTCATAAAAAGAACCTCCATAGTTATTATGGGGATTCTTATTTAATTTTATACTTAACTAAAATTATTTTTTAATTTTTTTAAGTTACGTGAAATTATACGAGAGATACTTACTTGAGAAACATTAAACATTTTTGCTAATTCTTCTTGAGTATAATCATTAAAATAACGTAAAAGGATAATTTCTTTATCGGGACTTTCTAAGGTATTTATCATAGTTTGTAAATCTAACTGCATATCTATATTAAGAGGTTTGGAAGAAAGTTTATTATAAAGATTAGTATCTTCATCCCTTAATTCATCTAGACTGATGGTCGATTCTAGACTATTAAGAGCGCTAGTTACTAGAGTTTCATCTAAATTTAAATATTTAGCTATCGTTTGAAAGGGAGTATCAATTTTATAAAGTTGATCTAAGTATTCTTTGGTTTTTAAGATTAACTTAGTCGTTTTTAAAATTTCTCTAGGGAGGACTTATTGCTTTCTTCATCCGGGCTAGTTCATACATTTCGCCGAAGATGTAGGTATAAGCAAAACTGGAAAACTTCGTGTTTGAATCTTTCTTGTAATGTTGATAAGCTTTGAATAAACCAATTCTGCCAACATGATATAGTTCTTCTTTTTCAACATTATAGAAATTTTGGGCTATTTTTTTAATAAGACCGTCACAACTATTTAATAGTTCATCCATATTTTCACCTGATTAAAGAATACTATAATTTTTATTAATTTTAAAGGACTTCGACAAGACTTCTAATAAGTTTTTAAATAGTGACAAAATGACTAATTTAATTGGTTATCTAGTTAAATAAAATCACCTTAAAAAAGAGATAAACTTGTTTATAAATTATCGCAACCTTATTCTTTCAAAACTATATTTTATTAAAAGTTATTTATCATCACTACTCTCCCATATTTTTTCTTATAATATCAAGATTTTCTTTTTTGCCATAAACAGTTATATCTTTTATCTTATGGATATTATTGCTAAAGTTATAAATTTTATTATTATTAAGACTATTAATTAATTCTTTTAAAACTATATTTTTATTATTGCAAGAAGTTGTTAAATATAAATTATCATTGATACGAACTTTATCATTTGCTTGACAAGCTTCGTTAATTTGATATTCTATTTTTATCTTATCTATTTCTAATTCTTGATAATTAAAATGGGTTTGTCTTGGGTAAAATTTCTTTTAGAATTATTATAATAAAAAACTACTTACCCTGGTAGTAAATAGTTTAATACTTATCTAATTATTTTTTGGTTTCACTTTTTCGATAATTTAAAGCCATACCGATTACAAAGATATTGGCTAGTAAATAGAACCATAACAATAGAATTACCAAATTAGCAAGGCCGCCATAAAAGACGGAGTAATGAGCATAGTGATTTATATAGAAAGAATAAATCCAAGTTACTACTAACCAGCCAATG
This sequence comes from uncultured Bacilli bacterium, assembly GCA_934098505.1. GTDB lineage: Bacteria > Bacillota_I > Bacilli_A > RF39 > UBA660 > CAG-605. The sequence goes on along the minus strand of CAKOOR010000010.1, from coordinate 16,750 downwards.
GAAGTAAAGATGGCACCGTAATTAACATTTTTAGATGGGATTTTAACATCTGGAGCCATGGCATAAATTATCTTGATAAATAAGAAAACGAAGAATAAGGAGAAAGGTCCTTGTAAAAAATTAAAGACAGTTTGTATTTTTTCGGTAACAATTGGATTTAAGTTAACATATTTTACTAATTCAATTATTTTATTACCAAATAAAGGGAATATTAAAATAAATAGAAATAGTAAAACGATGAAAACAGTCATTACTAGCGCTTTAATTTTTCGATAAATGTAGCCTTTATCTTCAATTCCATAAATCATATTGGAAGTTATTATAACTGCTGAAGCGCCACTGGAAGCAGTAAAAAAGCCAATAAACAAAGTAATAAAGAAGGAAAATGACAAGCCGCTTACCGAAACAATGGGGATAATCATTTCACTAATCGTACTACCAAAAGCTTTAGTTATAAATTCTTCAATGAAATCTATTGATAGGTTAAGACCTGCTGCTCCGTAACCTATTAATGTTAAAATAGGAACAATAGAAAGAATAAAAGAAAAAGCAAGATGACCTGGTAGTATTAGCATTTCTCTTCGATTAAGTACGTCCCAAAAGTTTTTAATAAACTCTTTTACTTTCATTGCTACTCCTTAAGACTATTTTCTTGCTTTTTAATTTTCATATCTTCAACTGCTTCATTTAAAGCATCTTCAACTAGTTTTTTATCGCTATCAATCATGCTATGACCGATAGAAGCGCCAAAATCATAAGGCATATTTTTTAATTCTTTAGTTAATTTTTTAATATAGCTTACAACCTGTCTTTCATCGTATCCTACTAAGTAGATTAAAAATTCTGTCCCATCAGTTCTAACGATATCACTGTTATCAAGTTGGGTTCTAATTAAGATATTAGCAGCAGCTTTTATTTGAGCATCGCCTTTTTCATAACCTAAAGTATCATTAATTTCTTGAATTCTATTTAAATCGACAACAACCATTGCTTGCGGATAAATAGTATTTTTATTCCAAGCCGAAGCATTTTCCATTAAATAATTACGATTTTTAAGAGAGGTTAATTGATCTATATAGCGGATTTTTTCTTCTTTTTTTATTTTTTTAGATATTTTAATTTTTCTTGCTCTTTTATATAAAACATAGATTAAAATAACAAAGATAATTAAGAAATATAAAATATATTTAGCTATAGTTCCTAGAATAGTACCACTATCTAAAGTCTTTTTATAACTATTTAGGCCATCTACTCTTACCATATTAGCATCACTTAAACTAATATAAGCTTTAAAGAGTTTAGTAAAGGCATTATCTTCTCTTACTTTAAAGGCATAAGAGATATTTAGGCTATTGGTATAACGAGGGCTATAATCTTTTAAAGTTGTACTAGCAACATCCAAGTACGTATCATAATCAACAACCGCAACAATACCGTTTTTCGCTAATTTCTTTAAATCACCAGTCTTTTTATAAGTCTTTAAATCAATACCATTAATATTCTTTAAATTTTCATAAATTAGACTATCTTGCATTACATAGACAGTTTGATTTTGTAAAGAATTTAAAGAGTTAACGACTAAGTTATTTTTACGACTAGCTATAACATAATATTTGATATCCATATTAGTGGTAATAGTTTGATAATTATTAGTCAAGTTATAATAATTAAAATATAGATCAATAGAATTGTTATTTATCGCGTTAGTTAATTGTTTATAAGTACGATATTTTATATATTTAAAGTCAATACCAGCCATTTCACTAAAGTTTTTTAAATAAACGGAGATAATGCCACCATAATTGCCCCCTAAAATAATTTCATAAGGGTTATTATTAACAAAACCGTAATTATAAATTCGTGATGTTAATTCTTTTTGTTCAACTTCACTTAATTTAATACTTTTAACTAAAGTGTTTTTTAAATTAGTATTAAAGACATTTTTATATTTTTTATTTTGCCATTTATTATAATATTTTTTAATGACACTACTAAAATTATCATCTAACATGTAGTAACCATAGTATTTTTTAATATCACTAAATTCGTAGATAATACTATAATTTTTCTCTAAGATATCGCTAGTTAATTCATATTTTGGCACCATTATGTATTCTAAATCTTTGTTAAAACTTTCTTTTAGGGCATCATAAGTATCAAAGCTTGTAAATTCAATATTTTTATCAGCATTAAAATAACCTTTAATATAATCAGCATCATTTTTTAGGACACCAATTTTAATATTTTTGATAGCTTCAATATTATTATAATAAACATAATCTTTTTTTAATAAAACATAGTTATCAGCGTAAAATTCAACAAATTTATCATTTTTCGTATTAGTAGTAATAAAACCACTAGTGATATTTTCATCTTTGCTAGTATAAGTAACCGGATTTATTTTCAAATTATATTCTTTGCCTAAGTCATTTAGAAAATCATAAAAGATGCCGGAACCACTTTTACCAAAGATATCTAAGTCATTAATAACATTGACGTTTAAGACGGTTGAAAGATTATTATTAAGCCATTTGTTTTCTTCGACCGTTAATTTATTTTCATCATTAAGGATATTTACAACTACTAAAGAAGCAATTGCAATTATAATAATTCCGACAAAGGAGATGAAAATCAGTCTAACTTTTTTTGCCATTTTACTCACCATCATCACTTACAGGATTGTTATTACCCCAGATTAAGTTGGTACCATTAACATTTTTAGAGCCCATAATTGTGATGCCATCACTGGTTTCACTCTTTTCAAAAACCAAAGTAAAGTGAATGTCATAGACAGCCTTTTCTTCATCGCTAAATTTTTCTAAAGTTTTAACGGCTATGGCTTTTGATGTATCTAAGTCAGCACCAGCATTAAAAGCTATACGAATATAAATAATCTTTCCACTTACTTCAACTTTAGCATCTTTAACATTCTTTCTTTGTTTAATGTCATCAACTACACTATTTTTTTTATCATCAGTTATAGCAACGGTTTCAATGCCATCTAAACGGTCACCGTATTTTGACCCACCATTTCCAAAATAGAAATATTTGAGTAAAAGAGCCACACTAATACCTAAACAAGCAATTATAATTAAAAGCATAAAACATATTGCTTTATTATCACGAATAAATTTTTTCAAAATTACACCTCTTTCTGTAAATTGATTATACTATATTTTTTTAATTTTTACTAGATTCCCCTAAAAAACTTTCTAAAGTATCGGCAGTCCAAATGGTAATACCAAGACTTAATGCTTTATCATATTTAGAACCAGGATCATTGCCTACAATAACAACATCAGTTTTTTTACTAACTGAATCTACTGTCAATCCACCGCGTAATTCAATTTCTTTTTTAATTTCCTCACGACTACGACCAGGAATAGTGCCAGTAATAACAAATTTTTTATCTTGAAAGTTAGTATCAATAGTCTTTTTTTCACCCATATAGGTCATATTAAGTCCCAATTCTTCTAACTTAGATATTAAAATTCTATTCTTGGGATTATCAAAATAATTACTAATATTAGTGGCTAAAACATTACCTATATCTTTAATACTTTGTAATTCTTCAACAGAAGCATTCATTAAGTTACGCATAGTTTCATAACGGACTGCTAAAAGTTTAGCCGATTTAACACCGATACCGCTGATACCTAAACCATTAATTAGTCTTTCTAAAGAATTATGTTTACTGTTTTCAATTGAAATTAATAAATTACTAACGCTCTTATTACCAAAGCCTTCTAATTCAATTAAGTCTTCTTTATCTTTGCTTAAATTATAAATATCAGGAATATCTTTGATTAAGCCCATATTATAAAAGTCCTCAATAATCTGCTCACCTAAGCCATCAATATTCATGGCATCACGAGATATAAAATGAATTAAGGAATTAATTTGTCTAGCAGGACAAGCCTCATTTGGACAATACAAATCGATTTTAGAATCTGTTAGTTCTAACTTAGTTCCACAAATTGGACAATTAGTAATCATTTCATAATCGGTTTCTACTCCACTACGACGTTCTAAAACCGGTCCCACAACTTCAGGAATAACATCGCCAGCCTTATGTAAATAAACATAGTCGCCAATTTTTAAATCTTTACTAACAATGTAAGGGTAGTTATGTAACGTTGCACGGCGAATAGTTGAACCAGCTACTTTGATTGGTTCTAAAACGGCATTGGGAGTTATTTGCCCAGTACGACCAACGGTGCAAACAATATCGGTTAATTTAGTAATAACTTTTTCTGCCGGAAATTTGTATGCTACGGCCCATTTAGGATATTTTACAGTATATCCTAAAGTCCTTTGGGCACTTAAATCATTAACTTTAATAACAATGCCATCTATTTCATAAGGTAGTTCGGGACGATGAATAGTCCAATAGTCGATATAGGCTAAAACCTCATCAATATTTTGACATATTCGATTATTTGGATTGACTGGTAAGCCACAGTTTTTAAGTAAATCTAGTGTATCGCTGTGATGCAAAAGATTAGTATTAGGTAAATGATATAAAACAATATCTAAATTGCGATCACGGGTAATGCTACTATCTAACTGACGGATTGAGCCGGCGGCGGCATTTCTGGGATTTTGAAATAATTGTAAGCCTTTTTCAGCACGGTCTTCATTTAGTTTATTAAAGACTTTCTTTTGCATATAAATTTCGCCACGAACTTCAAGATCGATTTTTTTATGCAAAGTAAGGGGAAGTTTTTTTATCGTACGAACATTATGAGTAATATCTTCGCCAATTACCCCATCACCACGGGTAGCAGCTGAGATAAATGCTCCGTCTTTATAAATAAGAGATACGGCAAGGCCATCCATTTTTAGCTCACAAGAGTAAGCCACATTACCAACTTCTTTACGAACCTTACGGTCAAATTCTCTTACCTCATCATAATTAAAGACATCTGCTAAACTAAACATTGGCGTAGGATGTGTTACTTTTTTAAATTCTGCTATTACTTCATTACCGACTTTACTAGTTGGTGAGTTAGCCATTTTATACTCAGGATATTCACTCTCTAATTTAATTAATTCATCCATTAAGGAATCATATTCATTATCGGTTAAAGTTGGATTATCATTAACATAATATTCGACGTTAGCCTTATTTAAAACGCCACATAAGTATTCTATTCTTTCTTTGATATTAGTATTATTGAACATAAGTAGTTTCCTTTCATCTTTTATCTCTCATCTTTTATCATTTTATCACTTTTTGAGGCCATAAAAAAGTACAAAGCATGAACTTTGTACCTAAAAAATTTTTAATATAATATTTAAATGTCTTTTATTCTTCAAAATCACAATCAGCGTTAGAGCAAGCTACTTTTTTACCCTTTTTAACTAAAATACTATTACATTTTGGACAGAACTTATTAATTGGTACATACCAACTAGCAAAGTCACACTTCGGATAATTAGAGCAGCCATAAAAGTCTTTACCACGTCTTGTTTTCTTAAGAAGTATTTTACCATCACATTTTGGACAATCCATGATTTCAATTTGGACTGGTTTTTCTTTCTTAATGTATTTACAAGTAGGATAATTAGAGCAAGCTGTAAATTTACCAAAACGACCATTTCTAACTACTAAAGGGCTATTACATTCTGGACATAATTCGCCGGTTTCTTCGGCTGGTTTCTTTTCCATATGATGAAAAGCATCTTGAACAAGAGGCTCAAACTCGCCATAGAATTTTTTTAATAATTCAATATTATTTAACTTATCATCAGCAATTAAATCTAAATCATTTTCCATATTAGCAGTATATTTAACATTAACAATCTTACTAAAGTATTCTTGTAATTTGTCTGTAGTTTCAATTCCAATATCAGTTGGTACAAATTTTTTATCTTCTAATGTTACATAGCTTCTTGTTTTTAATGTATCAATAATAGTCGCATAAGTACTTGGTCTACCTATTCCTAAAGATTCTAATTCTTTAATTAAACTACTTTCCGTATATCTTGGAGCTGGTTTCGTAAAGTGTTGAGTTTTGGCTACATCATCGGTACTTAAAATTTCTCCTTCTTGTAATTCTGGTAAAATAGTATCTTCTTGGTCTTCATACTTAGCATAAACTTTTAAATAACCATCAAAAGTTAAAATAGAACCCGTCGTTTTAAATTTATAATCATTATTATCTAAAATAACCGTAGTACTTTCTACTTTAGCATCGGCCATTAAACTAGATAAAGTCTTATAATAAATAATACTATATAATTTATACTCATCAGGAGTCAAATAAGCTTTAAGGCTTTCTGGTGTACGGTTAATAGAAGTTGGTCTAATACCTTCATGAGCATCTTGCATATTTTCATCTTTTTTACCAACTTTAACAGAGCCAACATATTTTTTGCCATAGTTTTCTTCAATATATTTTAAAGTATCATTAATAAATATTGGTGACATGCGAACTGAATCAGTACGCATATAAGTTATTAAACCAATTGTTTCACTGCCAATATCGATACCTTCATATAACTTTTGAGCTACTTTCATGGTTTTAGATGATGCAAAACCTAAACGATTAACAGCAGTTTGTTGTAATGTTGAAGTTTTAAAGATTGGTTTAGAAGGTCTTTTTTTGCTCTTTTTAGTAACTGATTCAATTTTATAGTCACTACTTAATTTAACTAAAATTTCATCAGCGGCTGCTTCATTTTTTATCTCGATATCTTTTTCTTGATATTTAAAAAGGTCGGCATTAAAATCATTAAAATTAGCTGTAATACTCCAGTATTCTTCAGGAATAAAGGCTTTTATTTCTCTTTCACGATCAACGATTAGTTTTAATGCTACTGATTGAACACGACCGGCTGATTTGCCTCCGGTTTTAGACTGCATTAATTTAGATAATCTAAACCCAATGATACGATCAAGCATTCTTCTAGTTTCTTGGGACTTTACCAAATTATCATCAATTTTACGAGGATTTTTAAAGGCTTCTAAAACAGCTGGTTTAGTAATTTCATGAAATTCAATCCTGTCATAATCTTTATCCTTTAATTTTAAAGTATCAAATAAATGCCAAGAAATGGCTTCTCCTTCACGGTCGGGGTCGGAAGCTAAGTAAATTCTGTTGGCTTCTTTAGCATCTTTTTTTAATTCTTTAATGATACTTGACTTGCCTTTAATGGCTACATAATCAGGTTTAAAATCATTTTCAACATCAATTCCTAAACCATATTTTCCTTTTGTTGAAAGGTCCCTTATATGACCTTTACTGGATACGACTTTATAATCACTGCCTAGATATTTTTCAATAGTTTTACTTTTAGCAGGCGATTCTACTATTACTAAATTTTTCTTTTTTTCCATAACATCACTTTCTTTTTTATATTTTTTATTATTTTCATTTTATTTCATTGTTTTTAATATTTCATATTCTATTTAATTTTTAGTATTCTACATTTTGTTTAATTAATTATAAAAACTGCCAAACGTTGTAATAGTAACATAGTATTTTTATCTTTTCAAGTAGCAAAACTAAAAAAAGCAATATAAGCGTTAATCGATATTGCTTAGAAAAGGAAAAGTACAATTTCCTTGTAAATAATCTTTTAGAATATTAGCTATAGTAAAGTACTTATTATCATCTATTTCATTCATATAGAGAGCTAGAATATTTAAATAATCTCGATAAACGATGACCATAGTATTTTTATCTTTACAATTTATTAGCATGATATTATAAAGTCTGTTTAATTTTTCAATTGGAGTAACTTTTTTAGAAATGTAACCTTCTAGACGAGCTGATGTTTTAGACTTTTCTAAGCTTATCATAGGGTATTTATCCACTATTTCTTTAGCTACTTGTAATACTCTTTCTTCTTCTAATAAGTTACCATTATATTCATATTGCATTTTAACTTCTGCTTCTTTCTTTAAAAGTTTCATTAGTAATTCTTAAGACATCTTCTGATGTTATATGAATTTCTTGTTCTTCGCTCAATAATATTTGTTCTAAATAATCGGTTTTAATACTACTGATAATAGTTTGTAGACTTCTAGCTCCAGTGTTTAAATCATAAGCACTTTTGGCAATTAAATCATATGCATCCTCATCTATATTTAGAACTTTGTCATTAGCTGAAACAATAGTTTTAAAGCCAATTAAAGGACTTATTTCAGATTCCAGTAAAATTTTCTTTAAGTCTTCTTCACTATAGTCTTTGGTGTGTAAAAAGGTATTAAAGCGCCCTACTAACTCTTTTTCTAATCCCATATTTATCAAGTCCATTGGAGTAATTGTGTATTCTTTGGATTCAGTTGGTTTAACTAGTTCGGCATTAAAGCCAATTGGTCGTTGAATTTTAATACTAGTCTTTGCATTTCTTAGATTAGTTAAGGCTCCTAGACAAACAAAAGTTAAGCGAGAAGTATCAAACTCCACTTTAGTACCTTCGTAATCAACAGTATACTTACCACCACCTAAAAAGTCTAATAATTGGTGTTGAATAGCTTTTTTGACAACTAAATCGTTACTGCCAAAGTTAGTTATTTTATCAAATTCATCTAAAACAACAATTCCCCTTTCGGCTTTAAGAGGATTACCATTAGTTTTTATTAATAAATCTTTTAAAATATCCGTTAAGTCGCCGCCGGCATAACCGGTTGTGGAATAATTAGTGATAGAAGTAGCAATAAATGGGGCATCTAAGGCCTCGGCAATATCTTTAGTAATAGCTGTTTTGCCAGTACCACTGGGACCATCGATAAATATTACTGACCTAGTACCACTGGGAACTTTGCTTAATTCAGCAAGTTTTTGATTGCTAATAAGATTTAAAAAAATATTTTTAACAGCATCTTCTTGACCAATAAATTTTTTTTCAATAATTTTTAAACTCTTTTTCACATCAATATCGGCAGTTTCTTTAACGATTTTGTCTTCAGTAGCAATATTATTAATTGATGATTCTGGTGATTGGGACATTTTAGGCATCACAGTAACTTTAGAAATATAATCTTTAGAAGTATCATAAACTCTGGAACCAAAAATATTAAACAAGAAGGGAACTTTAGGTTTATTTATTTCTTCTTGGGAAAGTTCTTTGTTGATTGGTTCATAGGACCAACTTTTTTCTAAGAAACAAATATTTTTAACATAAGCTCTAAGTTTATTAAATAAACTATCATGGTTAGTATAAACGTCTTTATTTTCTTCTATCCATTTAAATTCTTCTACCACAGACTCAGAATCCATAATATAATTTAAAATCATGGCAGGACTTAAATAATTAATTTGTAAGTATTGTTTATCGTGAATACTAAATTTAGATGTTTCGCTCATGTTATTAGTAATTATTTTCATTACTTCCTTAGCGGCCTCACTATTGTAAAATTGTTCATAACTATTAATAAAAAGAGGAAATTTATTTGTTCCCACCTCATCAAGATTAGTAATTTTTAAATCTTTATAAAACCTTGATATATCTAAATGATTAGTTTCTGCAAATTCTTTTAGTTGTGGTTCTTCTTGGAATGCCGCCACGAATAAAGATAAAGTCATATATTGCAAACCCCCTAGACCAGCGTGCTGATAAAAATCAAGGGCTCTATTAATATATTTCTTGGTTTCTTCTGGCAAATTTTTATAATTATAATTTAAATTGTTATTCATTTCACTTATCATACAATTCTTCCTATCTTAATAAGATATTATCATAATTTGGTTTAAAGTACAAATTATTTGCTTTAGGTATGCAAACAAAAAATGAGCAATTTTTTACTCATTTTAATAATCTTAAGTATTTATTAATAATTTTTAATTTTCTAAGTTTTCTTCATGGTTATCCTTGCTGCTATCCGCTCTTTTTAAATTTTTTTCTAAATAAGCAAAATAATTGGTTTTAATAGCCAAGTTATCCATTTTCATTTCATTTTTAACTTTAGTGTTTATTTTAATTATTTCTTCATCAGTATACTTAGTATCACCAAGATAATTTATTTTACCCTTAGTAGCATCATAATAAGCTATATCTGTACGCCATGAACCATCAGCAAAGACTACTATCCCTTCATAAGTATCACTTAATAGATCAGTACCACCATAAAGTCTTGGATCATAATCTAAATCAAAAAGATTAGCAAGGGTTGGTAAGATATTAATGAAGGTTGTATAATCATCAAATTTCTTTGGTTCTAAACTTGGATTATAAATAATAAAAGGAGTTCTATCAGTATCACCATTACTTGAGGTATCATATTTAGCAATTTGGGCAAAAGCTTCATCACTAAGACCATATGGATAATGATCGGCAAACAACATAATTACTGTATCTTCTAGTTTACCATTATCTTCTAATTCTTGTAACAGTTCTCCTATAGCATTATCGACTATTTTTAATTTTGACATGTAACGTTTAGAATTTATTATCCAATTTTCATTTTTAAATAAATCGAGATACATATCGCCGGTTTTACTAGAGTCTTTATAAGTCATATGGCTTGAAACCGTAGTTAACCAAGCCATATATTTATCTTCGTTAATAAAATGAGGAGTGGCTTTTTCAACAAACTCGACATCGCTTGGCCAAGGTTGATATTCGGTTCCTAATTTAATGCCTAAACGGTTAACATCATAATAGTTTTGACTACCCATATTTGGATGATAAATAGTACGGTAATAGAAATGATCAGTGTAATCATGATAACTACTAGTTTTATAATTAGCATTATTAAATAAGTTAAAAATAGCTTCAAAATAGGTATTATCTTTATACGTATTAATCGTACAAGTATTATTAATGGTGTATAAGGATGTTAAACCTGTCATCTCGTTATTACCGGTTGAACAAGCATTTCTTGGTGAGAAAGCATTTTCCCAACTCCAACCATTGTTATATAATTTAGCAAAGTTAGGGAAATATTCAGGATAATTTTTTAATACATTACTACCCGACTCAATCATCAAAATGACAAGATTTTTACCTTTAAAAAGACCAGTGTAATCATTTTTACTTGTTATTTTCTTACTTAGAAAATAACTATTTAAAGTTTTATAATCTTTATTGGTTTCTGTTTCTTGTAAAGTTTCCCAAGCGGTATCATCGATAATTCTACTATAATCTGTTACTTCTGCTTGTTCTTGTTTTGCAAAAGTTTCAGCTGTTTCTTCGTGTTTAATAATTAATGATTTGATATCTAAAAATTCATAGCCTAAAAGACCATACTGAGTAACGGCAATATTTTGCATTGAAGGATTTTTGAATAATTCTTTATTGCTTACTATTTGTACTTTATCTTGCATAAAATCCCAGTTTATGGTGCCATAATAAAGACAACAAGCTATAATAATACCGAAGACGCTTAAACAACGAACAACTTTATATTTATATTTTATCGTTTTGTCAATAAATTTTTTATCAAAAAAAGCAAAGTATAAAATAAATAAAACTGGTATTATAAAAAGAATAAAAAACCAAGAGTTAAGGCTAGTAAAAAAGTCACCAATAAAATACTCAATAGCATGAGCTTGACTAGCAGTTCCTAAGGACATGAAAGTTCCTAAATAATTATACATTCCACCTTGAGCGGTAAATAAGATACATAAAATGATTAGCAAAGTGCAAATAATTATATTAGCATATTTACGTTTTAGAAAGCTAATAAGTAAGGAGATAATATTACTTAAAATTAAAGCACCTAAAAAAATTCTTATACTACTCCAACTAAAAATATTTAAGCCCATAATTATTTTAAAAAGCATCTCGATAATAAATATTCCTATGGTTAAGAAAAAACTATAGCGAACAATCTTGTTATTATAAATTTTTTTCATCATACTACTAATTCCTTTTTATTTACATTATCCATTATACTGGTCTTTTTTCATTTTTTCTACTTAAAATTATAGGAAAATAAAATATTTTATTAAAAATACTAATTTTTTTAATTTAAACATAAGAAAAAAAGATTTTCTTAAATTTAAGTAAAGAAGATCTTATTTTTTATATTTTTTTACTGGACCATAACTAAAACGATAATTATCTAAAGGACCATATTTTTCTAACATTTCTAAATGAAATTTTGTCGGGTAACCTTTATGCTTTTTAAAGCCATACATTGGATATAAATCGTCAAGTTCATCCATCATGTGATCTCTTGTTACTTTAGCAACAATACTAGCGGCCGCAATAGAGGCAGAAGTTGCATCACCATGAATAATACTAGTGCTAGGTATCGAAAGATCAAGAGGCATAGCATCTATTAAAACATGTTCTGGTTTAATTTTTAAAGAATTGATTGCGTCATACATAGCCAGTTTGGTAGCTTGATAGATGTTTACTTCATCAATCGTTCCCGCATCAATCATCCCAATTCCATAACATATGGCATCTTTGATAATTTTAGGATATAACTCTTCTCTTTTCTTTTCGCTTAGTTTTTTTGAATCATTAAGACCATCTAAATAATAATTAATCGGTAAAATAACAGCAGCCGCAACAACAGGTCCTACTAAAGGACCACGCCCTACTTCATCAACACCACAAATAAATTTCACCCCGTCTTTATAAAGTTCTTTTTCATATTTTAAAAGATCAATTGGCTCTTTCTTTTTATTAATTATATCTTTTGCTTTTTTAGTTAAAGTTTTTTTATGGTTGTTTGCCTTTGTTACTTCTTTTATTTCTAATTGTTTTTCAGTTAAACTTTTTTCTATTTCGATACTGCTTTGTTTTTTCATAAATCTTCAACCTTATCAAATGTAATATTTTTTATTTTTTCTAACTTTATTTCATTAATTATATAAGTACTTACTCTCCTATAGTCAGCCTCGCCACCCTTATTTAAAGCTCCAATTTTCTTAGCAATAATATTATAAGCTTCTTCAAAGTCATCTAAATTTTCCAAGTTATAACGACTCTTAAGTATTTGGGGATAATATTTTTCTAACCTTAACAGAATATGACAAGCCACTTTATCTAGTGGCAATATATCTTCTTTAATCGCACTCATACAAGCTAAATTTAAAGCCACTGTTTCTTGGTCTAATTTTGGCCATAAAATACCTGGAGTATCTAAAATCACGATATTACTATTTGTTTTTAACCAAGTAAGACTTCTGGTAATGCCCGGATTATTGCCAACTTTACTAACCTTTTTACCAGCTAAGCGATTTATTAAAGTAGATTTACCGACATTGGGAATTCCTAAAACGCAAGCATGAATTAAATTACTATTGTTACCTTTAGTTTTCTTTTTAGTTAGTTTTTCCTGCATAACTTCATTAATTTTATTAACTAATTTTTTTAAATCATCTTTATTATCAGCATTAATAGCGATGACACTATAACCTTTATTGGTGTAATACTTACTCCACTCTTTAGTATCGGCCTCATCGGCTAAATCTGATTTAGTCATTACTAGGATATGTGGTTTAGTTTTTAAAATATCCTCACTACCACTTATCTTAGAAGAATAAGGTATTCTTGCATCAACAAGTTCTAAAACGACATCGATTAAGTCTTTCTTTTCTTCTAACATTTTCTTAGTTTTCGCCATATGACCTGGATACCAGTTGATACTCGTAGATGGTAAACTTTTTGTATTTTCGTTCATTTTTTTATTTTTTCTTATTTCTCTTTTTTGGTACATATCCATTATTTATCACTTCCATTCTCTATCATTCTTGTTTCATTTAAAAAATTGTCAAAGTCTGATTTATATAATTTATCTTGTTTAACTTTAAATTTATCATACTCTTTATAAGCTAATTCTTTTGCTACACTTGCCGATATTTTCCCTGCACTATGTAATATTTCCTTACCATTAAATTGTAAGAAGGCATTTAGTTTTTCTACCCAATCTTTCATAGTCATAGCATTATGATTTTCTGCTTGTAATTCTGCATAATCTAAATACATTGTTACTATTCTATTCAAATCTTTTAATTCCTTTTCGTTTAAATAATTTTTTGCAATGTCCACATCATATTTATAGATTGGTCCATCAGGGGAATTTTTCCAATTTGTTAGTCCCATATTTTCTTTTTCTGAATCTACTCTATTATATATTATTTCAGCTGCGGTATTACCAGTTATTGCATAGTGTAATTTATTTTGAACTGTTTTAAAAAATTCTTTTGTTATTTCTGAATCTTTATCATAATCCACACTACAAGAAGAATATATATCTGTTATTTTTTGATAAAATCTTCTCTCGCTTGAACGAATGTTTCTAATTCTTTCAAGTGTTTCTTCAAAATAATCCTCGCCAAATATGTAATTAGGATTTTTTAATCTTTCATCATCCATAACTACACCTTTTATCATATATTCTTTTAATATTTTAGTAGCCCAAATTCTAAAGTTGGTTGCTTTTTTTGAATTTACTCTATATCCAACTGCAATAATCATATCAAGGTTATATATCTTTACAGGTTTTTTAGAATTATCAACGTCGGTTTTTCCGACGGTATTATTTTCATCAAGTTCACCACTATTTAATATATTATTAATATGTTCTGTTATTGTGCTTCTTCCTACACCAAACAATTCTGCAATTAAATTTTGAGTAAGCCATATGTCATTTTTTATTAACATTACACTAACCTTAATATCATTGTTTGAATCTCTATATATTAAAAAGTCATGATTAGTTATTTGTAAGTTTTTATTGTCCATTTATTATTCTCCTTTCTTTTAAATAATTATCTATAATTAATTTTTGATTAGTTATGCTATTTGATTCTTTTTCATTACTATATTCTTCTTTTGATAAACGAATATATGCTGCTACCTTATATGTCATCTTAATATTACAACTTTCTATAAAATTTCACAAAGAAGATTTTGTTCTTCTTTTTTTATTTCATTTTCAATTATCCATTTTATATCTTCTATCGATTTATCAATATTAAATATGCCATTACCTACTGGATAATAAACAGGATAAACTTTATATTCGTTTTTATTAATTTGTATTTTGTGACATTTTTTTCTATTTTCAGATACAGATATCTTTTTATTTAAAATAATAGAACTAACTTGGTTTCCAAAAGTAATAATTATTTTTGGTTTAATTATATTTATTTCTTTGAATAATAAATCAAGATATTTTTTCAACACTTCATCAGGCAATGGTCTTGCATCTATTTGTGTACATTTACCTAAATTAGTAATGAACAATTTATTTTTTTCAATTTCTTCGTAAACATAGTTGCAAAACTCATAATCCCATTCTTTTGGTTTCTTTTCTTGAATTTTGTTAAATGTTTCTTCACTTAATAAATCAACTTTATAGAACAACTTCCATATGTTTTTAGTTCCTAACCATGGCGACTTTCTACCTTTCCAAGATTTATCACTTCCATTTTCTATAACTTTTGCTTCATCTAAAAAATTATCAAAATCTGATTTATACAATTTGTCTTGCTTTATCCTATACTTTTCAAATTCCGTTAAGGCTTTATCGCATGCTATTTCATGTGATATTTTTCCAGCATCTTTTAATATATCCCTATCATCAAGTAATAAATATTTATCTATTAAGTTAACCCAATCTTCCATGGTCATTGGAATATGTCTTCTAGCTTTATTTTCTGCTAAATCTAAAAATGCTGATACTATTAATTCTAAGCTTTCTAATTCTTCTTTAGATAAATAATTTTTAGCTATGACAACATCTGTTTCTAATATTTTTCCCTTTGGTGAATTTTTCCAAGAAGTAAGACCCATATGTTCTTTTTCTGAATTTGCCCTATTATATATAATTTCCGCTGTCGTTTGTTTAGATACCGCATAATGCATTTTATTTTGAACTTTTTTAAAGAATTTAATTGTTGTAGGAGATTTTTTATCATAATCCACACTTGTTGCATAAATATCCGTAACTTTTTGATAAAATCTTCTTTCTGATAATCTTATTTCTCTTATTTCGGCAAGTAATGAATCGTAATAATCTTCATCAAAGAACGCCCCATTTGCCATTCTCTTTTTATCTATTATATAACCTTTCTTTGAAAACTCTTTTAATATATAAGTTGCCCATCTTCTAAATTGTATAGCTCTATCTGAATTTGTTCTATAACCTACTGAAATAACCATATCCAAGTTATAATATAATACATTTCTAGTAATTTCTCTGTTACCTTCTTTTTGAACTAGTGCATAAGTTGCACTAGTTGAGTTCTCATTTAATTCAAGTTCAGAATATATATTTTTAATATGCTTGGTAACTACTGTTCTGTCGACATTAAATAGTTCTCCAATAGCCTTCTGCGTTAACCATAAATCCCCATCTTCAAATCTAACTTGAATTCCTTTATCGTGGGTTTGCCTTTCAAATATTAAGAATTCTGCACTGCTACTTCTTACAATTAAATCTTTTGGCACTTTTATCATCTCCTATATCTAAAATCTTAGTTTTTAATAAGTTAGTATATCTCAATTTATATTGGTTTTATTTATATTTTCATTATCCATTATCTTCAACTTCTATTTTATTTTCTTCTAAATATTTTTGGTAAAATTCATCCATTGAAGAAACATATTTTTGATCTTGTATAACTCTAAATTTTTCGTATTCTTTTTCTGCTTTGTCTACTGCTTTTTTATGAGATATACTACCACCACTATTTAATATTACTTTTCTTCTAAATTTCAATAAATCATCAGTAGCATTTATCCAGTCATTCATTGTCATAACATGTCTTTGTTTTGCTTCATCTTCAGCAAATACTAAAAACATATTTGTTAAATCTTTTAAATTATTCATTTCTTC
>CAKOOR010000009.1 GCA_934098505.1 uncultured Bacilli bacterium | reverse complement strand
ATAGAAAAAATAAGGCTTGAAGCCTTATAATACCTTAGGTTGATAAAAAATTACTCCCCAGTAGATTATCAAGAACCAAAAATTAACCAAATTCACTTAGAATTTGGTAATTTTTCTTTTAAATTTCATAAATTAATGATATGATTTTCTTAATTAGAAAGAGGGAATATTATGCGTATTTATAACTCACTTACAGACAAATTAGAAGAATTTAAACCAATTAAAGAAGGTCAAGTAAGCATGTATGTTTGTGGACCAACCGTTTACAACTATGTTCATATTGGTAACATGCGTCCCACGATTACCTTTGATATGGTCAGAAATTACTTTGAATACCTAGGATATAAAGTCACTTATGCTTCTAATTTTACCGATATTAACCCTAAAATTATTAAAGCTGCCGAAGAACTTGGCATCACGGAAAGAGAAGTAGCAAATAAATTTATTGCTGCTTATCTAAAGGATTTAGAAGCCTACCAATGTGGAAAAATTGATATTCATCCAACTGTCCTTGAAAACTTGGATAACATTTATGCCTTTATAGAAAAGCTAATTGAGAAAGGTTATGCTTATGAGGTAGATGGTGATGTTTATTTCCACGTTAATAAAATTAAAGATTATGGTTGCCTTTCTAACAATACTTTAGATGAATTAGAAAGTGGAGCACGTTTAGAAATTGATGAAAAAAAGGAAGATCCACTGGATTTTGCTTTATGGCGTAAATCAACCGCAGGTGAACATTTTACATCTCCTTGGGGTGAAGGTATTCCAGGCTGGCATACTGAATGCGTAGTCATGATTAACAGTATCTTTGGCAAAAAAATCGATATTCATGGTGGCGGTGTTGATTTAAAATTCCCACATCATGAAAATGAAATTGCCCAAAGTATGGCTTTAAACAATAATCACTTAGCTAATTACTGGATGCATAATGGTCATATTAATGTTGAAGGTGTTAAAATGAGTAAATCTCTAGGTAACTTTATCTTAGCCAAAGACTTTATTAAAAATAGTAAAGCTAATATTGTAAAACTAGCTATGTTTAAGACTCATTATCGTTTACCATTTAATATTAAAGAAGAATTATTCAAAGAATGTGGTTTATTAGATGAAAAAATTTATAATACTTTAAAACAAGCCAGTTTACAAATTCAACTAAATGATATAGCAACAAATCAAATAAAACAAGATGAAAATATCAATAAAATTATGGATGAAGACTTTAATACGCCAAACTTAATAACTTATCTTTTAGAACTTATAAAAGAATTAAATACTGCTCTTCGTAATAAAGGTAATATAGGATTATTATATGATAAAATCATTTTAATTAATAACATCCTTGGTCTTCACTATGATTTGAAAACATTAAGCAAAAGCGATAAAAACACTTATCAGGAATGGTTGACTGCCAAAGAAAACAAGGATTACACCAAAGCTGATGAGTTAAGAAAAATTTTAATAGAAAATAACATTCTTTAAAAAGCAATAGGAGTAAAATGGATACAATATTAATAATTTTAATTATACTAATACCTTTAGTAGCGCAAATTAAAATAACCAGTAGCTATAATAAATATAAAAGAGAAAGAAATACTTGTAATTTAACCGGTCAAGAAGTTGCCAGAAAAATATTAGATGAAAATGGTTTAGATGATATTCATGTTGTGGAAATTAAAGGCGAATTAACAGACCATTATGACCCAACAAGAAAAGTAGTGCGTTTATCAACCGATATATTTCATGGAGATACTATCGCTGCCACCGCTGTAGCGGCTCATAAATGTGGTCATGCTATCCAGGATAAAGAAAACTATGCATTTTTAAGAATACGTTCAGCAATTTATCCTGTTGTTAATGTTGCCACTAGGGTTTCATATTATATAATATTATTAGGCTTTTTATTACAAGCACTTAAGTTGGTATATCTTGGTATTGGCTTAACTTGTTGTGGATTACTTTTCCAATTAGTAACTTTACCAGTTGAGTTTGATGCCTCCAAAAGAGCTTTAAATAAATTAGAAGAATATAATTTGTTAGCATCTAATGAAATAGATGGAGCTAGAAATGTTTTAACAGCAGCAGCCTTGACATATGTAGCTGGAGTTATAGCATCAATTCTTCAAATATTAAGACTCCTTTTAATTGCCAGTAGTCAAGACCGAGATAATTAGTCCTTGGTCTTTTTTTGTTTAATAATTTAAATAAATCATTAATATTTTTGATGAATTAGCAAGCGAAAGTAAGACTTGTAAATTGTTATAATTTGTGTTAAGATAACAGCCGAATGGGGGATACGTATGAAAATCGGTGATATTAAAGTTATCGATAACATAAACTATCTCATCTTAGATATACTCGAAAAAAATAGTAATATTTATGTTATGGTTACAAAATTAGATAAAAATAATGACCCAACTATGGATGAATATAAAGTTTATAAAATAGAAAAAAATAGTTGGCAACAGGAAACTAACGAAGGCATCTTAAATGAACTAATGCCAATTTTTACAAAAAATATTAGAGATTTATTAAATAAATTAGCGGGGGATTAAAATGAAAAATAATATTGTAGAATTAACCAAAGAAGAGTATGATTACTTACAAGGTTTAGATTTAAACTTGACAAGTCAAGAAGAAATCTATTTTGATTACGATTTTTTAATGGCCAATATTGATAAGACACCAAGAGAAATTGCTTACATGGATGATACTTTTGAAAGAAGAATGTTATCATGGTTTGATAAGTTGTTTGCAAGCAACCTTAAGGAATTTTTTCAAGATGGTTATGAAGAAGTATTTACCGATAAAAAAGCACCGGGAAATGCAAAATGTCCATTAAATGATAAAAATAGCTCAGAATATAAAAAGTATATTAATTATAAAAAAGTATTTGCTTTATCAATGAAAATGATGGTAGAAGGTAAAGGCAAAGATATTAAGGACAATTTCAATGGCATGGGCAATATCTCCCAAGCAAATAATGAATCGACAAAAGAATTTGTATCATCTGCCAATAGTCTTCTGGACAATGAATATAGTAAGCCTGGAGAAAATTATATTGGAATAGATAGTAAAATTAATATATATAAATCAGTTTTAAAAGATAGAAGAAAACCAAAATTGAGTTCTACTACAAGCTTTGAGGATATTATAGGAATTGTTGAAAAAAGCACTACCAGCGAAAAATTGACAAACAAAGAAGCCGAGATAGCAAATTATATCGCCGGCGTCCTAAGCTATTCTTCAATTTCCGATGTCTTAGACCCAAAAGGAATTTACTATGTTGATAACTATGTTAATCTTATTTTTATTGTTGCTGCTTTAACAGACAAAAAAGATTACTCGGATGTTTACAAAAGTGTATTATCTGCTAAAAAATCTCCTGATGAAGATATTGAGAAAGTTATGCCAGCGGCATACAAGGGGCTTGATATTGAAACAGCTATTAAAAGAGTTGATTCCTATATAAACGGCTTAACTGTATTCAACTTGTATCAAGAATACAGTCAGTATTTATTTAATAACACTGAAAACTTTAATTTTTTAGCAAATTCTAATAATATGAGTCAAGATGAAATTGTTGAAAAAAACAAAAAATATTTTGCTCGTAAAGATCATGGAAATGTTGTGAACTATCAAGTTTTAGATGGCGAATATATATATGAATACAGTCCAAAGTTAACGGATGACGAGATAAATGAAGATAAAAAAAGAATTAGTGATTGTCGTAACTCGTTAGAAGATGAAAATGCAAGCCAAGAAATTATTAAGGATTTAATAGATATTATTGATAAAAAATTGTCAAATAGAACATTAAATGATGATGATATTACAAAATTAAACAGTAATGGAATCGATGAACAATTATCAGATGATGAATTGAAAATTAAAAGAAACGAACTTGAAAAAAACTATGAAGAACTTCATGATGGTGCTGTTGCAAGAGCTAGCAAAATCAAAGCTTTAGTTAGAGCCGGTGATATTCTCGGCTATAAAAGGAAAAAATCTAAAAATGGTGCTAACTCAACTCAAAATTCAGATGAAACCGAAAAAATTCATAAATCAAGTGCTCTTAAAAAATGGGCAAAAAAAATTCCAAAGGTAGCATGTCCGATTTTAGGAAGTGCCATTGGTTATAACCTAGCATTTGTTTTAGGACCAGTAGGTATAGTAGCTGCCAATGCTATTGGAGCTTTTATAATTACTCAAGCTAGAGCCTATGCCAATATACTAGAAGAACAAGAATTAAGTGCCGTAGAAGTAGAAATTGAATCAATTGAAAAACCAACTAATAAAGTATGCAATAAAGTTAGCAATTTGTTGCAAAAATTGAATTTGAAAAAGCTTGCCAAATTTAACATGTTCGAAAAATTATCTAAAACTAGATTTGAAAAAATAAATAAAATCTTTAGTAATAAAGAAGTATTAAGAACAATTGCCAATACTGTAACGGTTGGCTTAGTAGCCTTAGATTTTGCTGCTTTAAAAAGAGTAATTTCCCAAAAATTGGCCGCTTCACAAAATAGTAATACAGTTAATAATCAAGCTAATAGTACAGGTAAAACCGAAAACAATCTTGCATCAAAAACTGATAATGTTGGAACAAATACTACCGGAACATCTAGTAATGCTACTAATAATACAACGTCAAATAGTTATGGCGATCCTGATTCTGCTTCTTTAAAAATTGGTGATACAATTGGCGCAGATGGCGATATTACCTATGGATATCGTAACAGCTATGATGCTTTATATGGTAAAAATGCAGTAAAATTAAACCAAGCTATTATGAAAGATAATTCAGTAGCAAGTGCAGTCTACTATCCTAATAGTCAAGGTATTATGGAAAATTTAAATTTAGAAAAAGGTGCTAATATTGTTGAAGAATTAGAAAAAAGAGGCTACGATATTAGCAAAGCTGTCATAAATACAACTAATAAAGCTGGTAAAGCTCGTGCATTTACGAAAATAGCCTAAAGGATTTTTAAATGAAAGATAAAATAATAAATTTAAAAGATGGCACTTCCATTTACATTGCTGATGAAATGAATTATAAAGGAAAGCGCTATGTATACGGACTTCAATATGATAAGATGTCTGAAAATGTTACAGCTAAATATTATATTTTAGAAGTAGTAGTAGTTGATGATAAATTAAAATTAAAGAAAATTGAAGACAAAGGATTAAAAGATGAAATTTATATTCAATTTACATCTAATCAATTTGCCAAAATTTTAGAAGATTAAATTAAAGGTTTTGTGTTTTTTTGCACAAAACTTTTTCTAAATTATAGAATAAAAAAATAACCTAATGTATAATAGTTTGAGAGGTTAAATATGCATGAAGTAATAACAGTACAAAAATTTAGTGAAAACGAATGGCTTATTGATGGCATCTTTGCAGGCAATCCTGCTGCCAAAAACATTGTAATTATGTTAAATGAAGGAGGATATACTAAAGATGAAAACGGAGTCTTCCCTTTAATTGAAAACAATATAATTCAGAAAAAAGATAATAAAATTATATTTCAAACAAAAAAATATGGTAATTACGAAATCCTAGCTAATACATTAATAAAAAGTCAAGAATTTTGTACTTTTCGTTATGATTTGCGTAATCACGGTAAAAGTTTAGTAAATGGCAAAATGGATAAGCGAGATACATTATATATGCGATTAGCTAAGGACTTACGTGATATTCTTAAATATTTAAAAAATAAATATGCTTTTCAAAAAATTTATTTAATTGGTACAGGTGTTGGTGCTTTAACTATTGAATATTATTTAAGCAGGTTAAATGAAATACCCAACAATGATATTAATCATGTTTATCTGATTTGCCCAAATTCGCCCCAAATAATTTACAATTTAAATCCAAAATATCAATTTAGTTATCAAAAGCAGGATTATTTGCTTCAACACAATGAGCAATTTACAAAAGTAAAAGGCATCTTTGAAGGTAAAAAGACCATATATGAGGCTGAAGATAATTATAATATTGAAACTAATTATGCCAAACTTCAAATACCAACAACATATTTTTTATCAGCAACAGATAAATTGATACCAATAGAGATATATCTAAAAATATTGAGCAAAATTCAAAAAATAAATAATAGTATTCAATACGAAATAATTAATAAAATAATAGATTATGGCAATACTGACCATGGCCTATACGATAAAGAATCTAGTACTTATATGCTAAAAAGTATAATCCAAGATATTTTAAATAAATAAGAAAAATAAAACAGTTATGAGAGGAGATATTAATAATGAATGAAATAAAATGTCCACATTGCAAAACAGTATTCCAAATTGATGAACAAGCATATGATTCAATTGCTAAACAAGTAAGAGATACAGAGTTTTTTAAGGAGTTAAAACAACGCGAAGAGCAATTAAACAAAGAAAAAAATACTGCGCTAGAATTACAAGAAATTACTTTAGAGCAAAAATATGGTCAAGAAAATCAAAAATCAAAAGACGAATATACCAAAACAATTACAAGTCAGAATTCTAAGATAAACGAATTAACTCTTAAATTAGAAAATCTAAGTAATGAACAAGCCAATGCATTAAAATTACAAAAAACCCAGTATGAACTTCAGTTACAAGAAGAAAAAAACAAAAGCATTCAGCAAATTGAAAAATTAACCACAACACTAGAAACTTCAAAAAATGAGTATTTACTTAAAGAAACAACATTAAAAGCGGCATATGATGAAAAGATAAAAGCCAAAGATGAACAAATTGCCTACTACAAGGACTTTAAAGCACGTCAATCAACTAAAATGATAGGTGAATCTTTAGAAGTTCATTGCAATAATGAATTTAATAAATTAAGACCACTTTTTAAAAATGCTTATTTTGAGAAAGATAACGATGCTAAAACTGGTTCAAAAGGTGATTTTATTTTTAAAGATTATGATGATGACGGCACTGAAATAACATCAATTATGTTTGAAATGAAAAATGAAGCTGATATGACTGCTACAAAGCACAAAAATGAAGATTTTCTTAAAGAATTGGATAAAGATCGTCAAGAAAAAAAATGTGAATATGCTGTTTTAGTTTCCCTATTAGAAATAGATAATGATTATTATAATACCGGTATTGTTGATGTAAGTTATCGCTATCCTAAAATGTATATTATTAGACCTCAATTCTTTATTCCTTTAATCACTCTAATTAGAAGCATGGGCTTAAATACTCTTTCCTATAAGAAACAACTAGAATTATTACATAAAGAAAATATTGATATAACTAATTTTGAAGAAAATTTAAGTAAGTTTAAAGATGATTTTGGCCGCAATTATGCTTTAGCTAGTAAAAAATTTAAAACAGCGATAGAAGAAATCGATAAAACTATTGATCATCTCCAAAAAACTAAAGAAGCATTATTGTCCAGTGATAAAAATTTACGAATTGCTAATGAAAAAATTGATGCGATAACAATAAAAAAATTAACTCATAATAGTAAAAGTGTTCAAAATATGTTTGAAGACCTAAAAAAATGCGATAGTGCTGTTTCAGCAGTTAATGATAATACTGGAAGTTAGACAAAAATTATAAATTAGATAACCATATTAATAGTTAAAATAGTTTAATTGAAATCATAAAAGTAATATTATCTATTACTAGAATAGTTTTTTTTCTTTATTAGCTATAAAGGAAATAATTTAATTATTATAAATATTTACCCACAATATTATTGGCATTTTCTTTACATATTTAAAAAAATATTTATATATATTTATAATTTATTTTTCATAATTTGGTATACTAATTATGAGGATAGGTGATTTATTTAAATGAAAGCATTAACATTGGTGGAACCAAGAAAATTTACTATTATTGAGAAAGCTATTCCTAAAGCTTCTGGTAATAAGGTAGTTATAAAAGTGAAAAGAACAGGAATATGTGGTTCAGATATCCATATGATTTGGCAAACCGGATATAATGCAGGAACAAACTTTGTTATTGGCCATGAGTTTGCAGGCGAAATATATGATGCTGGTAACAGCAAAAACTTTAAAAGAGGTGACAGAGTTGTTGCCATGGAAATTGATTCATGCTTAAAAGATACTTGTAAATTTTGTGGCACTGGCCGTGAAAATATATGCGATCATGTTTTAGAAGGCGGTCCGGGTATTGGCTCAGATGGTGGATATGGACAGTATGTGGCCGTAAGAGAAGATATGGTAAGATTTTTACCAGATAATGTTAGCTTTACGGCTGGCGCTATGGTTGAGCCTGCTTCCATTTCTATGCATGGATTAAAACTTGCCCATGTAGATGAAAATAGTAAAGTTTTAATTACTGGTTGTGGTCCCATTGGTATGTTCGCTGCCGCTTGTGCTCATGCCTTAGGAATTAAAGATGTTTATGTTACAGAGGCCAATAATAGCCGTATAAACCTAGTAACAAATTCCGGCTTCGTTAGAGCAGCCTTTGATGCCAAAGATGAACAAATTGATACAAAATTAAAAGAAGTAGCACCCTCTGGGTTTGATGCCGTAATCGAATGCTCTGGTAATCAAAGTGCTAGTACTATGGGGTTAAACCATTTAAAAAAAGGCGGTCATATGGTTTTAATTGCCTATGGCAATGCTCCCGAAATTAATGTCTTTAATTTTGTTAATAATGAATATCATTTGTCAGGTAGTTTGTTCTTTACAACGAAAGAATTTGAAAATGTTATTGAGCTAATGCACCAAGGAAAATTAAACTTAGAACGATTTGCTAAAGAAATCGAAATGGCTGACGTTCAAACATCTCTAGAAAATTTTGAAAAGGGTCTTGATTGTCCAATTAAATTTGTTATTAAAATGAATGATTAAAATTAAATATATGTTAATTATAAAAGAATAGTACTTAAAATAATATTTAGTGAAAAAGGATAACTATGTTTGACTAATTATGGTTATTCCTTTTTTCTTGTCTTTATTTATAAATAATGCTAGAATTATAGGCGAAAACTTAATATTTTATTTAATATGAAATAAGTTATTAAGTAAATAAAGTATTAATACTAAATAATTAACTAAACTAATAATGATTTAGAATTTAGATAGTGTGTAAAACTATTTACACTACCAGAATTTATTGGAGGGATTATAAATGTTTGAATTAGTATCTAAATATCAACCAAGTGGCGACCAACCAGAAGCCATTAAGGAGTTGGTTGAAGGAATAAATAATGGCAAGAAAGAACAGGTTTTACTGGGTGCCACGGGAACCGGTAAAACTTTTACGATTGCAAATGTTATCGCCAAGACTAATAAACCAACGCTAGTACTTGCTCATAATAAGACCCTTGCTGGACAGTTGTATTCGGAGTTAAAAGAATTTTTTCCACATAATCATGTTGAATACTTTGTATCTTATTACGATTATTATCAACCCGAAGCCTATGTTCCTTCTAGTGATACATACATTGAAAAAGATAGTTCAATTAATGATGAAATTGATGAGTTACGTCACGGTGCCACTTCCAATTTGATTAATAATCGTGATGTTATCGTAGTTGCTTCTGTTTCTTGCATTTATGGTATAGGTGATAAAGAGGACTATGTTAACTCTATGCTTATTTTAAGCGTTGGTCAGAAAATTAGTAGGGGTGAAATTCTTGATCGTTTAATTGATATGACTTATGAACGCAATGACTTAGACTTTCACCGTGGAACTTTCCGAGTTCATGGGGATACTATTGATATTATTTTAGCCAGTGAAAAATCTCATGGCATTAAAATTGAGTTGTTTGGCGATGAAGTAGACCGCATAAGTATATTTGATCCTTTGACTGGTGTTTTAGAAAAACAAGTTAAAAATGTTTCTATTTTTCCTGCTACCCACTTTGTTACTAGTAAAGAAAAACTTCAAGAGGCGATAAAACGCATTCAAGAAGAATTAGAAAAACAATTAAAATTTTTTAAAGATAATAATAAACTTTTAGAAGAACAAAGACTAAGAGAACGCGTCAATTATGACATCGAAATGCTTAAAGAAACAGGCTTTTGTAATGGTGTAGAAAACTATTCTCGTCATCTAGCCTTGCGTGGTGAAGGGGAAACCCCGTCTACTTTGATAGATTTCTTTCCTGATGACTTTTTATTAGTAGTAGATGAATCCCATGTTACATTACCTCAAGTTCGTGGTATGTATAATGGCGATAGAATGCGTAAACAAACTCTTGTAGACTATGGCTTTCGCTTACCGAGTGCCCTTGATAACCGACCATTAAAATATGAAGAATTTGAAAAGAAAATAAACCAGGTTATCTATGTATCAGCAACTCCTGGCGATTATGAACTTGAACATACTCATAATCAATATGTCGAACAAATTATTAGACCAACCGGTCTTTTAGATCCGAAAATTGAAGTAAGAGCAACCGAAGGTCAAGTTGATGATATTATTTCCGAAATAAATATTCGTAAAAATAAAAATGAAAGAGTTCTTATTACAACCTTAACTATTCGCATGGCAGAAGAATTAACTAATTACTTAAAAGAAGTAGGCATAAAAGTTGCTTATTTACATAGTGAGGTTAAGACTCTTGATCGTTTAAAAATCATTCATGACTTAAGATGTGGTAAATATGATTGTGTGGTTGGGATTAATCTTTTAAGAGAAGGCATTGATATTCCAGAAGTATCGCTAATTTGTATAATGGATGCTGATAAACAAGGCTTCTTAAGAAGTACCAGAAGTTTAATTCAAACCGTAGGGCGTGCTGCCAGAAATGCAAATGGTCATGTCATAATGTATGCTGATACCATAAGTCAAGCCATGGATGAAACTATCAAAGAAACTAATCGTCGTCGTCATATTCAAGAAGAATACAATAACAAACATCACATTACTCCAAAAACTATCATTAAGGAAATAAGAGAAGTTGTATCTAATGAAATCAAAGATGATAGCCCTAAAGAAAAGACGAAGATGAGTAAAAAAGATAAAGCCTTATTAATGCAATCTATTGAAATGCAAATGAATGAAGCCGCTAAAAACTTAGATTTTGAACGTGCCATGGAATTAAGAGATATTTTATTTGAAATGAAATCTAATAAATAAAAAAACGAGCAATTAAAAAAAATAAACATATAAAAAATGAATGACTAAAAAAATGAACGACTAAAAAAAGTTAAATTGCTATCAATCATACAGAAATTTAGAATTAAAAATAAATAAGCCCTATTCAAATTTAAAAAAGTTGTGCTATAATAACCCTATTGAAGAAAAGAAAGAAGTGTAGTAAAAATGAAAATGACTTATGTAATTGGACATAAAAAACCAGATACTGATTCCGTTTGTGCTTCCATCAGTTACTCTTATTTAAAGAATAAACTAGGTTGGACTACCGAACCAAGAGTCTTAGGAAATATAAATAAAGAAACAAAATTTGCTTTAGATTATTTTAAAGTAGAAGAACCCAAGTATTTAAATGATGTAAAAGTTCAAATTAAGAATATGTCTTATTTAAAAGATGCTTATATTAATGAACATACATCTATTGCTAAAACCTTTGAAGAATTACAAAGACTTGGCGTAACTGGCCTTCCTCTTGTAGATGAAAATAACAAATTAAAAGGTTATATTAATGTTAAAGAGATGGCTAAAAATATTATTCAAGGGGATATTTATGAGTTAAATACATCTTACCAAAATATTTTAGAAGTATTAAATGGTAAAGAAGTATTAAAATTTGATGATGAAATTAAAGGGGAAATAATTGCCGCTGCTTACAAGAGTAAGACTTTCACCGAAGGAATCGAATTAAATAATAATAACATTCTAATCGTTGCTGATAGACAGTATATTATTGATTATGCCATTGATTGTGGTGTAAAATTAATTATTATTGTTGGTAATAGAACATTCCCAGAAGAATTAATTGAAAAGGCTAAAGAAAAATTAGTTAATGTAATTAGTACTCCTGATTCTACTTATGTTACGGCTAATAGAATGAAACTATGTAATTACATAGAAACTATTAATATTAATCCCAATCCAGTCAAGTTTACTGATTCAGATTATCGTGATGATTTTATAACTATTTCTAATAAATTAGGACATACTAACTATCCAATAGTAAATCAAGATAATACCTGTGTTGGAATGCTAAGATTAATTGATCAAAATAATTATGAAAAATATAATGTTATTTTAGTTGACCATAACCAACCTGCTCAAAGTGTCGATGGCTTAGAAGAAGCTGATATTATGGAAATTATCGATCATCATAATTTAGGTAATTTAGGAACTCAAATTCCTATTCAATTCCGTTCTATGCCGGTAGGATGTACTTGTACTTTGATTTATCAAATTTATAAAGAAAATAACATTGAAATTCCCGAAAATATTGCTGGTTTAATGTTAAGTGCTATTTTATCGGATACCTTATTACTTAAGAGTCCAACAACTACTGATATGGATGTGGAAGTTGCACGTAAATTAGCAGCTATTGCTAACCTTGATATTCAAGAATATGGTATGGCTATGTTAAAAGCAGGTTCTTCGATAGTAGGTATGACGATTTCTGAAATTGTCGAACAGGATTTCAAAACCTTTAAACTAGGTGAAACTTCTATCGGTATTGGTCAAGTTATGACTTTAGACTTTGACGAAATAGCTAAAGATATGCCAAAGTATATTGCTCATTTAGATGAAATGTGTGTAAAAAATAATTATAAATTGGCTGTCTTATTTGTAACTGATGCGGTTAAAAATGGTTCATACTTACTTTACAGTACTGGTTCTGAGGCCGTTGTTGCTGAAGCTTATAAAATTAAGGAAGCAGCTGAAGGAACATATTTACCAGATATGGTTTCTCGTAAGAAACAAATGTATCCTGCCTTGGCAGCTGTTATATCTAATAATTAATTAAGAAATAAAGAAAGTTTTTAGATTGAGGCTTTCTTTTTTTTTATGGAAAAATAATTTTAGTTGTTTTCTTATTGATTTATGATTTCTTCCCACCCGCCACTTCCTGAGGGTAATATACTTTTTGAAAGGTATTTTTCGATTAATATAAATTAGATAGAACTTTATATATCTTGGCTTTAATTAAAAATATAAAAATTAAAGGGTTTTAAGAGAATTAAAATTATATAAAAATATAAAATGTATAATGATAGCAACTATTAACCATAATTTAAAATACCATTTCTTAGTTTTATGATGCCAAATTATCATGCCAAGGCCACCGCCAATAAAGCCACCTAAAATAAATGAGAATAGTAAAGTTTTTTCACTAATCCGCCATTTATGTTTTATTGCTAACCCTTTATCAATTCCTAAGATAATAAAACTTAAAATATTTATAAAAAGATAATAGTATAAAAGATACATCCTAATCACCTACAATAATTATAAATTAAAATTAAAAATATGGTAAGATAATAGTATATAATTTAAAGAAAGGATAGACTCATGTCTATATAATAAAATATGAAAGCACTTATTACTGGAGCCTCAAGCGGCCTTGGCCGTGATATGGCTAAATATTTATCCCACTTAGGTTGGGACTTAATAATTGTTGCCCGTCGGGAAGAAAGATTAAAAGAATTACAAAAAACATTAAAAACTGATGTTAAAATTATAAACTTAGATTTAGGCGTAGAAGAAAACTGTTATAAACTATATGAAATGACCAAAAAGGATAATATAGATTTATTAATTAATAATGCTGGCTTTGGCTTATTTGGATTAACAACCGAAACTAGCCTTGACCGTGAATTAGAAATGATAAATTTAAATATAAAGGCCGTTCATATATTAACAAAACTATTTTTACAAGATTTTTATCAAAAAGATCAAGGACAGATATTAAATGTTGCCTCTTCGGCCGGCTTTTTAGCAGGACCTCGCTTAAATACATATTATGCTACTAAAAATTATGTGTTAAAATTTACTTTAGCAATTTACGAAGAATTAAGACACCAAAAAAGTAATGTTAAAGTTTCTTGCTTATGTCCTGGACCGGTAGCCACTGAATTTAACAAAGTGGCTGGTGGTAAGTTTAATATTGAAGAAAAAAAATCTTACCAAGTAGCTAAATATGCCATTGATAAGACTCTTCAAAATAAGCTAATAATAGTACCAGGCCTAAGTGTTCGCCTCGGTTTATTCTTTAATCGCTTTATTCCCACCAAATTATCTTTAAAAATAATTTATCATATCCAAGAGCGAAAAGTAAAAAAACATTAAACTTTTTAATTGGAATAATTATTTACTTCTAACATTAATTTTTTTACGGGTTAATGTTTTATTTTTTCTCTTTTTGTTGGCTATTTCGATAGCCTCTTCTACTAGATATTCTTGCAATCCATCATCAACCGGACTTTCAATAAAATATTCTTTAATTTCGGGAATATCACTTAATTCATCGCTATCCAAAATTATATAATTTCTGACGTTATGTTTGGTAATATAATCCATAATTTCCGCTGCCTTATTATAATCTATAAAATCAGTTTTCCCTAAAATTATAAATCCCATCCTTCTTAAAGCTGTTTCTAATTGTTGAAAATCATCATCAAAGCGTAGTGAAGATGTAATTACAATCTTTCCGTTGGTAGCATTTGCTAACCTTTTCAATAAAAACAAAGCATTGGTATCAATACCAAATTGTTTATAAATATCTTTAGAACTACTGTTTTTTCTACTATTATAATTTGTTAAAACCCCTTCAATTTCTAAAAAAATAATTGTTTCCATAAAATCACCAGCGCTTATTATAAATAATATTTTATATTTTGTATATACTAATAATGGTGATAGTATGGAAAATAGTAAAAATAATTCAAAAAATATCTTGAATCAAGAAAAAGTAAACTATAAAATGTTAATTTTGTTTATTGGCTTTGCTCTAGCCGCCGGTTTTTTAGGCTCTCTACTTGGAGGCAATATGTCTTCGTTTAAAACCTTGAAAAAGCCATTTTTTACCCCGCCCTCAATTGCCTTTCCCATTATCTGGACAATGCTTTATATTTTAATGGGCGTATCTTCTTATCTCATTTGCTGTAATAAAACGGATAAGAAATTTAAGAAAAGAGCCTGTTTCTTTTATTTAATACAATTATTAGTAAACACCCTTTGGTCATTATTTTTCTTTCGCTTTGGATGGTTCCTTTTTGCCTTTTTCTGGTTATTACTTCTTATTGCCTTAGTTATTGTAATGATAATAAAATTCTACAAACTAAAACCTTTAGCGGCCTACCTTCAAATACCTTATCTATTATGGTTAATAATTGCGGGTATCTTAAATTTATCAATTGTAATACTTAATTAAAAAGTACTTCTTAACAAATTTAGTCTATCAAAAAAGATAGATGTTTTTTCTATCTTTAGGTTATAAGCATTATTTTTTATAATTTGCTTTAACTTCCTCTAAATTCTTTATTTCCCAAGCTAAATACTCTTTTAAATAAGGATTATCAGTTTTACTTAAATCATTTTGCAGTTCTTCAGTAGTTTTTCTTCTGACAGCACCATTATCATTAACATAAATTATATTTAAAAGTTTAAACATTTTTGCTTCTAAAATATCTGGATTTTCTTGAATCATTGTATCTAATAATTCGTGAGTATATACAATATTCCTATTATTTTTTAAGAAATTTTCCCCATTTAATTTAACACTTTCATCTTTATTAGCACTATCGTAAAGTCCAAAGTCTTCAATAAATTTAGGTATTCCTAGTTTAGAATTAAATATCTTATTTACTTTTCCATATCTTTGGACTGTATCCATGTATAAAGTATTGAGATATCTGGTTTTATCCTTTTCCCTAATTAGGTTTCCTAAATTTTTGGCTAAATTATTAACATAGCGAAAGGCCCAAAAATTATCCGTATTTTCTTCAAAATTTAAAGTGTAATTATAATTTTTATAAATGTTACCATAGTTATATTCCGAGCATAGCAAGCGACAAGCCTTTTCTATACAGTGTTCCATATTATAGGCTATATTTTTATCAATTATTCCATTAAGTAAACAGTCCTTTATATAACAATGACATAATTCGTGAGTAATAGTAAAAATCAAATTTAAAGGTGATTCTTTTTGATTAAAAACTTCTAAGATATAATTGTCACTTAAGTTAAATGAGTCTTTGCTGATGCTAGCACCCAAGGTCTTACTTTTTTTATCATACATTGCTATAAAAACATTGGCATCTTTTATTCCTAATTCTTTGGCTACACTTTTAGTATAGTTTTTTAATAATATCTTATAACTATCGTAACTTAGATAACCCCTGCCTTCATCTAACAAATAATAAAAATTTTTTGCTGAAAAACAACTCAAGAACTTAGGCAAGTCCTTGTCATATTGAAATAAAATATTTACCAGTTCTTGATCTTTTTTATCGTTAATAAACCTGTCGAAGTAGATTATAAAATCTAATCTGAAATCTCTAACCACCGCATTTAATTGATACTTTTCTTTGAATTTTTTATATATGGGACTATCATAGTCAGAAAAATAAATACGCGCTAATCTCGGTTCTAGTATTAATTTTTCAGGGGACCTATTTTCCAATTCTTCTAAATAAGAATCCACCTCGTAAAAATTTCGCATATCTTCTATTACATATCCGCAAGCCTCGCATTTGAATTCGGAATTAATATTATTTAGATATCCGCATATAGGGCACTTAAAAATCATGATTAATTTAAATCTCTCTTTCTTATGGCCTCGCTATACCATAAACATTCATCTTTTTCTCTATCTTTTAACATTAAGAAATTATTAATCATTTTATATGTTTTGGGATTCATACTTTTGATATTATAACCAGTTAACGGTGAATCATCTTCGATACGTCCAAGTAAATAATCACAAGAAGTATTTAAATAATCGGCAATCTTTATTAAAGCCTCACAACTAGGTTGAGCTTTCCCTGATTCGTAAGCACTGATAGTTTCTTGCTTTACATTTATAATCTTGGCTAAATCTACTTGTGTTATATTTCTTTTAATTCTAATTTTTTTAATATTATTCATAAATCATCCTACCATTTCTATCTATATTATAATATAGGTAACATTAATTGTAAACCAACCTTAAAAATTAATTTTACTATAAAAATTTTAGCTATTTTTCAAAAAGTCTTGTTAATTCATAAAATTTAGAGTACTCTATATATCTATAAAACATAATAAGTCATAATAATTATTTTCATTATTTATATAGGGTGGCTTTTCGTCTTTCTTTCTAAATACTTTGCCTTTTTTAAATCACTTAACTCTTTATTAAAATTTAAGTACAAAAACTTTTTCCTAAATCGTAATTTTATGATACAATAACGACTTAAGTGAGTGATATTATGCTTAAATTAAACCCTAAAGAAATTGCTGATTTATTAGAAATAAACAAAAGTATTCTTTTTAAAATTAAAGTAAAACGAAAAACTTGTATTTTTAATATAATGAAAACTACCAATCGTGATCATTATTTATCCGGTAAAGATGAAAAAGATTTAACTCCTGCTAATAAAGAAGAACTATCTACATCCGAAGAAAAGATAGAAGGATATTATCAAGACTTAGTTCCTTTAACTAATGAATTTATTTACCATAATGAAATCAAAAGAATATTACAGGGTAACAATACCGGCTACTACATAAATCCCTTAGTAGTTTATAAATATTATAAAAGTCGTGGTAATCGCTTAACTTTAGTAAAACTATTTATCTTAGTTAGTCAAAATAATACCCAATTTACTAAAGACGATGTAAGTCCCTTAGCCGTTAGTGAAAACTTATTAGGTAACTTTGCTACCACTACTGAAATTGATGCGAAAATTATTAATATTTTAACCAATTATCTAGCAACTATCGAAATAGAATATAAAAGACAGGCTACTAATGCTATAGATATTAAAAGTATTAATAGAGTAAATAAAGAATTAATTGCTACCTTAGAAAAATATTTAACCGAGAATAATATTTATATAGAAGATATTTCTTTTCTTGAAAATTCTAAATCATCTACTACTTTAAAAAAACAATTATAATAAAAAGAATAGAAAGATTATTAAAAAATGAAAAAAAGATTTAAAAAAATTTATTTAGAAATAACCAATATCTGTAATTTAAAATGTAATTTCTGTCCTGGTAATAATCGTTTAAAACAAGAGATGCCTTTAGAAACTTTTAAGACCATTTTACCTAAATTAAAAGATTATACTGATTATTTATATTTTCATTTAATGGGAGAACCTTTAGTTCATAGTCGTATTAATGAATTTATTAATATAGCAACCACCAGTTTTAATTTTAAAGTTAATATAACTACTAATGGTTATTTAATCAAAAAAATAGAAGATAGTCCTAATATCCATCAATTAAATATATCTTTACAAGCCATTAAAAATGATGAAGAAATAGATAACTATTTAAAAAATATCTTTGCAGTTGTAGATAAACTTCATAATCAAGGTACAATTATTGTCTATCGCTTATGGAATGAACAAGCGAGTTCTAATAAAATTATGGAAAAGTTAGAAAAACATTATAAAATTAAATTAAATGGGGATAATAAAATACAAGATGGTATTTACCTGGACCGCGAGATTCCCTTTATATGGCCTGATTTAAATAATACTTATTATAATGAAGAAGGCTCTTGTATGGGACTGCGTAGTCATATTGGTATCTTAGTAAATGGCAATATCGTTCCGTGTTGTTTAGATTATAATGGCACAATAACTTTAGGAAATATTTTAAATGATGATATAGATACTATTTTAAAAGATAAAAGAGTGAAAAATATGCAAGAAAACTTTTTAAATAATAAAAAATGTGAAGAATTTTGTCGCCATTGTAATTTCTATGATAGAATAAAAAGTACGAAAAATTAATGCAGCCAAGATAATTTGAAATAAAAATAAATAAAGAAGTAAGGGTGATTATTTATGAAAAATGATAAAATAATAATAAGAGGAGCCAGAGAAAATAATTTAAAAAATATTGACTTAGACTTGCCAAAAAATTCCTTAATTGTAATGACCGGAGTATCGGGTTCTGGTAAATCCTCATTAGCCTTCGATACCATTTATGCCGAAGGTCAAAGAAGATTCGTCGAAAGTTTATCCAGTTATGCCCGTCAGTTTTTAGGAGGCAGCGAAAAACCTGATGTTGATTCTATAGAAGGCTTAAGTCCTAGTATTGCTATTGACCAAAAGACTACTAATAACAATCCCCGTAGTACCGTTGGTACCGTAACTGAAATATATGATTATCTAAAACTATTATATGCTAGAATTGGGACACCTTATTGTCCTAATCATCATACTCCAATTGTTCATCAAAGTATTGAAGAAATGACCAATAAGGTTATGAATATGCCAGAAGGAACTAAATTAGAAATAATGGCTCCTATCGTTAGAAATGAAAAAGGAACTCATAAAGATATTTTAGATGATTTAAGAAAAGAAGGCTATTCAAGAGTAAAAGTTAATGGTACTGTTTATAGTTTAGATGAAGAAATTACTTTAGAAAAAAATGTTAAAGATAGTATTGAGGCCATTGTCGATAGAATTGTTCTAAGTCCTAGTGAGCGCTCTCGTGTCTTTGAGGCTATTGAAACAGCAACTAAACTTGCTGATGGTATGGTTTTAATTCATGTTATTGATGGCGAAGAAATTTTATGGAGTGAAAAATTTGCTTGTGTGGAATGTAACTACTCTTTACCCGATTTAGAACCAAATATGTTTTCTTTCAATGCCCCATTTGGAGCGTGTCCAGAGTGTAAAGGCTTAGGCTTTAAAACCGCCATTAGTGAAGACTTACTTGTACCTGATAAAACTCTTTCTATTAATGAAGGGGCTATTCAAACTTTAAAAGATGACACTAATATATTTTATACTAATGTTAAAACAGCTTGTGATTATTATCATATTGATATGAATAAACCTTATAAAGAATTAACTAAAAAAGAAAAGAAAATTCTTTTATATGGTAGTGATGAACCATTAAAATTTGAATATACTGCTAAAAATGGTAACAAAAGATTTACTACTGATTATTATGAAGGCATTATTACCAACCTAGAACGCCGTTATATTGAAACATCTTCTAGTTGGATAAGAGAATGGTTAGATAATTACATGATGGAACTTACTTGTCCAGTTTGTCATGGGGCACGTTTAAAAGAAGGTATCTTAAATGTCTTTATAAACAAGAAAAATATTTATGAAATGACCCAAATGAGCATTGGCAACTTATTAGAATTTATTAGAAATTTAAAGTTAACTAAAGAACAACAAGAAATTAGTAAATTAATTGTTAAAGAAATAATAAATCGTTTAGAATTTTTAAAAAATGTTGGTTTAGATTATTTAACTTTAGATCGAATGGCTGGTAGTTTATCAGGTGGTGAACTGCAAAGAATTCGTCTTGCTACCCAAATTGGTAGTCGTCTAAGTGGCGTTTTATATGTCCTAGATGAACCGAGTATCGGTTTACATCAAAGAGATAATGATAAACTAATTCGTTCTTTAAAAGAAATGGTTAATCTTGGCAATACTTTGGTTGTCGTAGAACATGATAGTGATACGATGCTAGCCAGTGATTACTTAGTAGATATTGGACCTCGGGCTGGTAAAGAAGGTGGAAGGGTTATGGCTGCTGGTACTCCCGAAGAAGTCATGAAAAATCCTAATTCTTTAACCGGCAAATACTTGTCTGGTGAATACTTTATTCCAATCCCTAAAGAAAGAAGAAAAGGTAATGGCAAGTTCTTAGAGATAATTGGCGCTACAGAACATAACTTAAAAAATATAGATGTTAAAATACCTTTAGGTAAGTTTGTTTGTGTAACTGGTGTATCTGGTTCGGGTAAAAGTTCCTTAGTAAACGAAATTCTTTATAAATCCGTATTTAAAAATATTTATCCTAAATCTAAAATATTTCCTGGTAAATGTAAAAAAATAAAAGGTATAAATGAAATAGATAAAGTTGTCCAAATTTCCCAAGATCCAATTGGTAGAACTCCAAGAAGTAACCCGGCTACTTATGTTGGCTTGTTTGATGACATAAGAGATTTACTTGCCCAAACTAAAGAGGCTAAGATTCGAGGCTTTGATAAAGGCAGATTCTCCTTCAATGTCAAAGGTGGTCGTTGTGAGGCTTGCTACGGTGATGGCGTTAAGAAAATAGAAATGCACTTCCTACCTGATGTTTATGTTCCTTGTGAAGTATGTCATGGAACCCGTTATAATAAAGATACTTTAAATATTCGCTACAAGGGTAAGAATATCGCTGATATTTTAAAAATGCGTGTGGAAGAAGCCCAAGAATTCTTTAGCAATGTTCCAAAGATAAAGAGTACTTTAGATATTATGATGGATGTTGGTTTATCATATGTTGAATTAGGTCAAGGTGCCCCAACTTTATCTGGTGGTGAGGCTGGTCGCGTTAAGTTAGCCAAAGAATTACAAAAGAAACCAACTGGCAAGAGTTTATTTATCTTAGATGAACCAACAACTGGACTTCATATTGATGATATTAAAAAGTTATTAGTTATTTTACAAAGAATAGTTGATAATGGTGATACCGTTGTTGTTATTGAACACAATTTAGATGTTATAAAAGTAGCCGACTATATTATTGATTTAGGTCCTGAAGGTGGTGCTGGTGGTGGCGAGATAGTATGTACTGGTACTCCTGAAGAAGTAGCTAAAAATCCTAACTCTTATACCGGGCAGTATTTAAAAAAATATTTAATTGATAAATACCGTGTTTAAAAAATATAAATTATACTTATATTAAATAATAAATAAAAATAGATATTAAATAACTATGATGGTTACTTAGTATCTATTTTTTTAACATTTCATTAATTTCTTTAATTATCTTTTCCTTGTCTTCTTCTGTAAGACTGTAATATTTATCAATTTCTTTTTCTTTGCCAACTAAACAATCTATCGAACAGTCTAACACTTCACTTAATTTATAAATGACAGGCAAAGAAGGTATTCTTACTCCTTGTTCATAAGCCTCGATAGAAGAAGAACTTACTCCAACTAAGTGTTGTAGTTTTACTTGGGAGTAGCCTTTCTTTAATCGAAGTTCTTTTAAATTAGTCATGTTTATTTTATCTTTAGATGATTTAAAATCACTTTTATTAATACGCATAAATTTCACCTATTAATATTATCACTGAAAAATATTTTAAAAACTCTTACACCAAGTAAGACAAAATGAAAATTTTCTGCTATAATTACTATTAGTAATATAAAAATTAATAAGGTAGGTTGGTATTATGCAAAAGAAGTATATAATTATGGTGAGTTTATCAGTAATTTTAACACTTTTATTAGGAGTCGGTGTATCGTACTCATTATGGAATATCAGTGTTAGTCAAGATAAAGTAAATACAGCTATGACTAGTTGCTTTGATATAACTTATAGTAGTGAATCAAGTGCGATTAATTTAGAGAAACAATATCCAATAAGTGATGAGGTTGGTAGTAAGTTAACACCATATACCTTTAAGATAACAAATAACTGCGATATAAATGCCTATTATAAAATTAATTTAGAAACTTTAAATACTAGTAATATTGATACCAGATTTATAAAGGCTTCCTTAAATAACACTAATCCTCAAGTTATCAACAGGTATAATGAAACAGAAGTTTCTTTGAAAAATGGTAAAGTAGCCAATAATTTAAAATCAGGCTATCTTCCGGTAGGCGGTTCTATATCTTTTGATTTAAGAATATGGCTAGATTATGATACAACTATTAGTGATATAAAAAATGATGGAACCGATAAGTGGGTTGGTAAAATAGTTGTTATATCTAGTCCCATAACAGAAGATGAAATAAACAAGGTTTGCCAAAGTAATGGTGGTGATTTAATAGATGGTGGCGAGTGTCGTAAGTATTATGTGAAAGTTAATAATTTTATTGAAAATAGTAATTTTGCGGATGGGATTAAAGGATGGTCTTCTAATGCTTCAGCTGATTTTATATCATATAAGGACAATTTGCTGAGTATGAAGTGTTCTAATATAAATTGTGGATATTATCAAAAGCCAATATACTTTTCTAATTATGAAAACTATTATTATATGTCTTTTAGTATTAAAACAAATAGTTTAACAAAAATTTATAATGTTGGTTATGAGAATATTTGGCATCCCGTGTGGCGTACCAGTTTAAATAATTTAGAATGGAATTTCTATTCATATAAATTTCTTTATGATTCAGATGTTAAAGTTAATATTGAAAATCATCATTCAGCATTTGTTATATATACTCATAACGAATTTGATACAGATTTTTATATAAAAAATATAAACTATATTGATTTAACTTTAATGTTTGGCTCAGGTAACGAACCAAATAAAGAATGGTGTGATAAATATTTAGATAGATATATAGAGTATAATTTAGAAGGAACTTTAACCCCGATTAAAGAAATAGGCGAGCAAATAAAAACTAGTTATTACGATAAAATAGATATGTTTTCTTAATTTTTTAAATGTATTAAAAAAACTAGTTATTACCACATAACCAGTCTAAAGAAATATTGTATTTAAGACATATTTGATAAGCAAAAATAGTTAGAATTAAAGTTTTACCTGCTTCATAAGCACTAATAGTAGAATGAGAAGTATTAAGTAAATCTGCTAAATTCTGTTGAGTTAAACTAAATTTTTTTCTAATTAATTTAATATTATTACCTATTAATTTTCTATCAAGAGAACCAATAGGTTTTTTATATTTATTTTCATTAGATAAAGATAAGCCATATTACATAAAAGATTTAAAAAATTATCAAGAAGATAAAATGTTTCTAACGGATACCATCAAATATGAACAAGATTTATATGAAGAGGCTGCTAAAGAATTCCTTGAATTTAGTTTAGATATAGATGATAAATAAGAATTCATACTAAATAAAAAGTCATAAATATTTCAAAGTTAAAAAGTTATAACTTTGGAGTGTTTATGACTATTTTTTTCTATAGAAACGTAAAATTTATATGAATTTTAATAAAAAAATGTTAAATTTTTACAAAATATTATAATTTTTGAAGGAAATTAGACTTCGCTTACCAATATATATAATTAGAAGGGTAAATAATACTCTTCTAGGAAACGGAGGTAAAAGCGTGACTGGATTTGTAAATGACAATATAAAAAAGGATGTGGTAATTAATGAAAAACAAAGAAACGTTAGAAAAAACTATAGAAAAAAATAAAGATTTTATTTTACCGATGGATTGGGATGTAATGTTCTGCAATGTGTTTAAAGCGGAGGAAGCGTTACCATTACTAGAATATATAATTTCGGTACTTAACGATATGGATATTGAAGAAGTTAAAGGCAAATTGGATGTTGAAACAAGTGAGTTTAGAGTGAATTTTACAGGCGACGTTACAAACAGAAGTTTTGTTACAGCAAACTATAATTTAGGTAAAAGGAACGCTTGTAAATACATTTTTGAAATCGGTTCGGCATCAACCACTAAATTACGAAGGGAGGCAAATGCTCGTAAAGCTTTAGATACCTTAGAGAAAGGAATTATTCCCTACTGTGGAAATTATCTTAAAACCTACAATGTTGTTCTTATTGATTTTAATCCCATTACTTTACCGGATGAAGATTTAGTAGGAATAGCAGCCTTACGTGATGAAGAAGGCGATATAGTTGATGATAGTTTGAAAATGATTGAAGTAAACATGTCAAAAGCCCAAAATTCCGATTATAAGTGTGCCAATAAAAAAGAAGAACAAACTTCGATAATCAGTAAAATCCTTACTACGAGAAGTTTAACAGAATTAAATACTGAGTTAAATAAGATTATGAATATGGAAGAAACAGAAAAATTAATAAATCTTGTTAAGAAATTTTCAAACAATGATAAATATAAAGTTTTGTTTGATGAAGAAGAATACTGTAAAGAGTTAATATGTAATATCAATTTAGCAAAGATTCGTGAAGAAAGCACTAAACAAAGCATAATTACTATTGCAAAAAATCTTATTAAATTAAATTTAACAAATGAGCAAATTTCCTGTAGTACAAGACTTACCATTGCTGAAATAGAAAACTTAAGAAAAAATTAATCAATATCATTAAAAGTGTTACATACTTAGTCGTGCTTTTTAATAATTATTTTTCTTTAGCTTGAATTAAAGTTGTCTGGTAAAACTAATATGTTTTTGATATAATCAAGTGGAAGAAAAGAGGAAATATATGAATCCAGTTTTATTTACTTTCGGAAATTTTGAAATTAGATGGTATTCAGTCTTAATTTTAACAGGGGTTATTTTAGGTTATATAATTGCTGAGAAAGAAGCCAAACGCTTTCGCTTTAATACAGATTTCTTTTTCAATATGTTTTTCTATGCTTTAATATTTGGTATAATTGGCGCTAGACTTTATTATGTTGCATTCAACTGGAGCTCTTATGCTTCTAATCCTATATCAATTCTTTATGTCTGGGAAGGCGGTCTTGCAATTCACGGTGGCATTATTGCTGGTCTTATTACCATGTATCTTTATTGTAAAAAATATAATGTTTCCTTAACCCGCGTTTTGGATTTTGTCTGTCCATCCCTACTTTTGGCGCAGGCAATCGGTCGTTGGGGCAACTTCTTTAATAGCGAAGCCCATGGTCCAGCAACAACTTTACTTGCCCTTCAAAACAAACATATTCCTGATTTTATTATTAAAGGTATGCAAATTAATGGCATCTACTACGAACCAACTTTCTTTTATGAATCTCTTTGGTGCCTTTTAGGATTTATTATCATGCTAATAATTCGTCGCTCCAAAAAAACAAAAATTGGCACCTTAACTGCAATTTATCTAATGTGGTATGGCATAGGTCGTTTCTTTATCGAAGGCTTACGCACGGATTCTTTAATGCTTGGTGGTTTTAAAGTAGCGCAAATTGTATCTGTTATTATGTTTATTACTGGTCTTCTAGCAATAATGATAATCAGTCGTAAAGATAAATATGAGGATTTATATAATAATGAAGAAACAAAAAATATTCATTTCTAGGGAAATAATTAAAATTTAAAGATTTATGAGGATACAAATATTTCAAATGACACTGAATAAGCAATTTAAGGAGGTATTACCATGTTTGATTTAATAATAGTAGGTTTAGGTGCTGCTGGAATAAGCGCCGCCATCTATGCTAAAAGAAGTAATCTAAAAATTTTATGTTTAGAAAAAGGCATGCCAGGTGGGATAATTAATTATATTGATAAAATCGATAATTACCCAGGCTTTCCTAATATCAGTGGTGCTGACCTTTCTTATAAACTTTATGAACACTTAATGTCTTTAAATATTGAATACAAATTAGAAAGCGTCAATCATATTGAAAAAGAACAGGGTATTTTTAAAGTTAGCACTAAAGAAGCAACCTATAAAGCCAAAAAAGTTATTATTGCCAGTGGCCGTAAAGCAAGAAAATTAGGACTACCTAATGAAGAAAAATTCTTAGGCCGAGGTATTAGCTACTGTGCTGTTTGTGATGGAGCCTTCTTTAGAAATCAAACCATTGCTGTTGTTGGATCCGGTCGTTCCGCCGTTCAAGAAACTTTATATTTATCTAACTTTGCTTATAAAATCTACATGTTAATTCGCAAAGATAAACTAAAAGTTGAAGAACAATTACTTCTAAAATTAAAAGCCAAAAAGAATATTGAAATTATCTATAACACTACAATTAGTTCTTTAAATGGCGAAGAAAAATTGACAAGCTTAACTTTAAATAAGGAAGGTTTCAAAAAAAATCTTGAAGTATCAGGCTTATTTATCTATATCGGTTACGAGCCAAATATTTCCTATCTTAGTAACTTCAATATTTTTGATGATGAAGGTTACATTAAAGTAAATACAAAATATGAAACATCTGTTCAAGGATTATATGCAGTGGGTGATAATATTAAAAATGAATATTATCAAATAATAACTGCGATGTCAGCAGGAACAAGGGCGGCTTTAAATGTTGCAACTTCTTTAAATGAAAAATAAATTACTAAGTAAATAACAAGTTATCAACAGGTATAAATTATTTTTCTAAAGAATGA
Source organism: uncultured Bacilli bacterium (assembly GCA_934098505.1). Taxonomy (GTDB): domain Bacteria; phylum Bacillota_I; class Bacilli_A; order RF39; family UBA660; genus CAG-605. Next base: position 28,396 of record CAKOOR010000009.1, on the reverse strand, counting down.
CCAAAACTAATAATTGGTTTATAACTAAGAAAAATACTTCAAAAATATTAATATTCTTAAAATAAATAAAAAACGATAAGGAGAAAATCTCAATAAAAGCACATAATACAACAAGAATAGAGTCTAAAAAAAAGCTTCTCAAATTTGCTTGATGAAATATGCTTTTTTGTTTTACTTTTTAAATAAAGTGTGTTAATATTTGAAACGTGATGAATTATGAAGAGCCCTTTAATATATGCCTATATTGGCGATTGTATTTATGAATTTTATATTCGTAAATTTTTAGTAGAAGAAAATATGTGTAAATTAAAAGAAATTCAACGTCGGAGCCTAAACTTTGTAAGTGCTAAAAGCCAAAGAAAAATTTATGAAGCTCTAAATAGTCAAAAATTTTTAACTTCAAGTGAAGAGGAAATTATCAAATGGGGTCGTAATGCTCATGGCGGTAAAGCTAAGCACGCTGATATAGTGACTTACCGAATCGCTACTGGGTTTGAATGCTTAATTGGCTATTTGTATTATCAAAATAATTTAGAAAGAATTGAAGAAATAATGAAAGAGGTTATTAAAAATGAAAGTATATGGTAAAAATGTTTTAAATGAAGTCTTATCTAACCCTAAAAAAATTAAAAAGCTTTACATGACTAGTAACATGAAAGACGAAAGAATAATGAAAAGCATTCGTGAGAATAAAATTCAATATGAATCTGTTTCTCATGAAACTATGAATAAGATGGTAAAAGGTAACCACCAAGGTATTATGGCCATTGTTGATGATTTTAACTATACTGATTATAAGTCTATGTATAATGAAAAACTAGTTGTTGTTTTAGATCATCTAGAAGACCCACATAACTTTGGCGCTATTATTCGTACATGTGAGGCCGCAGGTGTCAAATCTATCATTATTCCTAAAGACCGTAGCGTTGATGTTAACGAAACTGTTATGAAAACTTCTACAGGAGCTTTAGAATATGTAAGAATTGCTCGCGTTAATAATCTTGTGAAAACTATTAATGACCTCAAGGATCACGGTTTCTTTGTTTATGGGGCGGAAGCAGATGGCGTTTCTAGTAAAACTTGTGACTACAGCGATAAAGTGGTTTTGGTAGTTGGCAGCGAAGGTTTCGGCTTATCACGTTTAGTACGTGAAAATTGTGATGAAATAGTTTCCCTACCTATGAAAGGACATGTCAATAGCCTTAATGCATCAGTTGCAACAGCTATCCTTATTTATGACATCGCATTTCGTTAATGGGAAAGGTATATAAAGAAACAAATGATGCAGAATTACTTTTCATGGTAAATGAAGAAAGTGAAGATGCTAAAGATATATTATACAAAAAATATTATTATATCATAGAACAGGCTATGCGAAAATATGCAAAAATAATAACTAAATCAGGCGTTGAATATAAGGACGTTTATCAAGAGGCCATGTTAGGTTTTGCTGATGCTTTAGACAAATATAATGACTCCAAAGAGGCCAAATTAGCAACATTTATAACTTTATGCGTCAAAAGAAGAATGTTAAATCTTTTAAGGACTACTACATCAACTAAATCTAAATTTAATAAGGACATTTTATCTATTGATTATGACTATGAAAACTACGACAGTACTTTAGTTGATATAATTAGCGATGATAATAAATATAATCCTCTAATTAATATAGCAACTAGAGAAAATTTAGAAGCAACTATTAATTCATGCGAAGCTAAATTATCGCCATTTGAAACTAAGGTATTTGATTTAATGATATTGGAATACGATTATAAACAAATAGCGGCAATTTTAAAAGAATCTCCCAAAAAGATTGATAATACAGCCCAAAGAATAAAACGAAAAATAAAAGATGTAATTGAAGTTATGCAATGTAATGATAAATAAGGTTTAAAAACTATTATTAAATAAAAATAATTATCTAAAATATTTGGCATTCACTACTAATAATAAACTTAAAATTAATTACAAAATCCAAGGAAAAAAATAAAAAAAAGATTTGCAAAAATACTTGCATTTTCCTATGACTTATAGTATATTTTAATTGTGATACGCAAGAGATATGCGTTTTTATTTTATAAAAATAAGAGGTGCTATAAATGGCAAAAAAAGATACAAATAAAAAAGATATTAAAGAATCATATTTTAGTGGTGTAAAAGTTGAATTAAAAAAAGTAAATTGGCCAAAATTTAAAGATATACTTAAGTATACCTTTGCAACAATCATCTTTTGTTTAATTCTTGCTGGTTTCTTTTCAATCTTAAATTTAATATTATCATTAATTAAGGGGGCATTAGTGTAATGGAAAAAGAATGGTATGTTGTTAACACATATAGTGGACACGAATATAAAGTTAAAGAAAAATTAGAATCTAAAATCGAATCAATGGGATTGCAAGATAACATTTTTAGAATTGTAATCCCTGAAACAACAGAAGTTGAAGTGAAAAACGGTTTAAAAAAAGAAAAACAAAAAAAGATGTTCCCAGGTTATATTTTAGTTGAAATGAAAATGTCTGACGAGTCTTGGTATATTGTTAGAAATACTCCGGGTGTCACTGGGTTCATAGGTTCAAGTGGTAAAGGTGCTAAACCAACCCCATTATTACCACAAGAAATTGACCGTATTTTAGCTGATATGGGAATGAGCAGAGTAGAAACGCCAAAAGATTTAGTAGTTGGTACTAAAGTTAATATTATCGATGGACCATTCAAAGGCATGTCAGGTAGCGTTGATACTATTGATTTAGAAAATGGCCGTTTAAATGTCCTAATTGACTTGTTTGGCCAAGAAACTCCAGTTGAAGTCGAATTAAATCAGGTTAGTCAAATGTAATAAGTAAACTTATTAACGAAAAATAAATGAACTATAGAAAAATTTCGATAATGAAACTTTGCTATAGTTTTTTTGCTTTTTTCTTTCAATAATTTTCGGACTATTTAAAAGTAATTGATTTTTATAAATATTATCTATGATAAATTCATAAATTTTAAAATATTAATATTTTCTTAAAAAAATTAAATTTATGGATTATCTATAGTAAATATCAATACAAACAGCCATTGGTTATTACTACCAGATATTATTTTTATATTTTCTAATAATTTTGATACAAATTAGCTTGAATTTTTTGATCAGAAGTACATAAATAACATAAGTTGTTGTATTTCTTGATTTTTGGTAATTTTATTTTGTCTTGAATATTATCATTTTTAGCTTGATTTTTTGCGGGTACTATGGTAGTATCATTATCGATTACATATATTTATTACATTTTAATCCTTAATAAAACAAATATGTAACCAATAAGTGGAAGGGAAAGCGGAATGCCCATACCACTTACGCGACAAAATATTTTATAGGAGGTGTTTTTCGTGGCTAAAGAAATCGTAAAAAGAATTAAATTACAAATTCCAGCCGGCAAAGCAACACCAGCTCCTCCAGTAGGTACTGTGTTAGGGCCAGCAGGAATTAACTTACAAGATTTTTGCTCAAAATTTAATGAAGCATCTAGAGATAAAATGGGAGATGTTCTTCCATGTGTTATTACTATCTATGATGATAGATCATTTGATTTTGTATTAAAGACTCCACCAGCTCCATTCTTAATTAAAAAAGCTGCTAAAATTCAAAAAGGTAGCACTAAAGGAGCTAACGAAGTAGTTGCAACTTTAACTGTTGACCAGTTAAAAGAAATTGCTGAAACAAAATTACCTGACCTAAATTGCTATACATTAGAAGCTGCAATGAACATTGTTGAAGGTACTGCCAGAAACATGGGCGTTGCTATTAAAGGCTTAAATGATAAAGAATTAGCTGAACAGGGTAAAGAAGCTGCTTTAGAAGAAGCTGAAGCTGCAAAGCGTGAGGCCGAGTTAGATGCTGCTGAAGAAGCAAACAAGAATGCAACAATGGGTGAAGTTGAAGTAATTAACGACAAATCTAAAGAAACTGAAGAAGAAAAATAATTACAAAATAGAAATAATAATTCCGCTAATAAACCACAATTAGAAAGGAAATAAGTATGAAAAAAGGCAAAAAGTATGTGGAAGCTTCTAAAAAAGTAGATAGAAATACATTATATACTAAAGAAGAAGCAATTAAATTAGTTAAAGAAACTGCAACTGCTAAATTTGATAGTACTGTAGAAGTTGCCATTAAACTAAATTTAGATACTAAAAAAGCAGATCAACAATTAAGAGGCTCATTCGTACTTCCTAACGGAACAGGTAAAACTAAAAAAGTTTTAGTTATTGCTAAGGGTGAAGCTGCTGCTGCTGCTAAGAGTGCTGGTGCCGATTATGTTGGCGATACTGATATGATTGAAAAAATCCAAAATGAAAACTGGTTTGATTTTGATGTTATCGTTGCTACACCAGACATGATGGCTCAGCTTGGTAGAATTGGTCGTATTTTAGGACCTAAAGGTTTAATGCCAAACCCTAAAACTGGTACTGTTACAATGAATGCTGCTAAAGCAGTTGAAGATATCAAAAAAGGTATGGTATCATACAAGACTGATTCATTTGGTAATGTTCATACAATTATTGGTAAAGTTTCATTTACTGATGAACAATTACTAGAAAACTTAACTTATGTATTTAATACTATTGTTAAGGCTAAACCATCTACTGTTAAAGGAAACTACATTGAAAATATCTCTGTAGCTTCTACAATGGGACCTGGAATCAAATTAGATAAAAATTCATTTGGAATCTAATTTTATTAAATAAGTTAAAAAAGCCGAATATACCAAAGACAGTAAGTACAAAAATAAATCTTACCGAGGGAAAATAAAGATAAAAATCTTTAGCCTTTCCTGATTGGAAAGCTTTTTTATATAAAATTTATAGAAAGGACAAAAAACTATGGCAAGTAAGAAAATTCTTGAAGCAAAAGCTGCAGTTGTTTCTGAAATAAGCGAAAAAATTAAGGCTTCTGAGTCTGTAATTGTATTCTCTTATCAAGGATTAACAGTTGCTGAATTTACTGAATTAAGAAGAAATCTAAAAGATGCTAATGGCGAAGTAAAAATTTATAAAAATACATTAGTTAGACGTGCTTTAAATGACTTATCTATTGGTATGGATGATGCATTCTTAGAAGGACCTAACGCAATTGTATTTGGTGAAACTTTACTAGAACCTATCAAAGTTCTAAGCAAATTTGCTAAAGAACATGAAAAAGCCACTATTAGAGTTGGTATCATTAGTGGCAATGTTGCTAGTCTTGAAACGATTAATGAATATGCAAGTATTCCATCTCGTGAAGGATTGTTGACACAACTTGCTGGTGGTATGATTCAATATGTTAGAGATTTATCTATCGCATTGAACTTATACTCAGAACAATTAGAAAAATAGTTTATTAAGAAAGGAAAATAAAAATGGCAAAATTTACTAAAGAAGAATTTATCGAAGGTTTAAAAGAAATGACTATTCTTGAAGTTAAAGAATTAGTTGATGCAATGAAGGAAGAATTTGGAGTAGATCCATCTGCTGTTGCTGTTGCTGCTGCTCCAGCTGCTGGCGAAGATAACGCTGCTGCTGCAAACAAAAATGTTGTATTAAAGGATGCTGGCGCAACTAAGATTGCTGTTATCAAAATTCTTAAAGAATTAACTGGTTTAGGACTAGTTGAAGCTAAAGCTTTAGCTGATAACGGTGGAAATGTTAAAGAAAACCTTCCTGCTGAAGAAGCTGAAAAAGTTAAGGCACAACTTGAAGAAGCCGGTGCTACTGTTGAATTAGTTAACTGCTAATTTATAACCAAAGATAAATTAAGACTGTGGGGCAACCTACAGTTTTTTCTTGCTTAAAAAGAAGTATTGATATATAATCTATCTCGAGGTGAAAGACCGTGAAACTTAACAATAAAGGCTGGAGCTTAAATACTCTTTTGATTTGCATGGCTGTTATTTTATCATTTTTATTAATTTCTATTTTTTATGTTTATAAATTATCAACAACATTCACTAATGATTTAAACAGTACAAATAATTCTAGCAATTACACTAATAATAGCTATTCTAAAACAAATACTAGTAAAGATGATAACAATCAAAATTATGGTAATGATAGTAACAAAGCAAATAACAATGAGATAACTGATAATAATACAGCTACTAATAATACTAAAGACAAATATTACACAACTAAAGAAAGTCAATTACGTGCTGGAACAATTCGCTATTTAAAAGAAAATGCTATTACTGTTGCTGATGATGAAACTATAAATATTAATGCTAATGACATAATAAGCAAAAAATATGTTCAAACGATAAAAGATGAGAGAACTAACAATGCATGCGATGGTTATTCCACAGTAAGTTTTAAGGACAATGATTACGTAGTAAAATCATATATTGATTGTGATTCTTATACATCTGAAGGATACGGGGTTGAGTAATAAATATGAAAAAATTCCGCAAATTTACGATCTTATGGGGTATGATCTTGGTATTTATTTTTGTCTTATTTACCATGTATTCATTTAAATTAGATAAAAAAATCAAAGAGTATCATTATTTAGAGGAATACTTTGCCAACGCTGTGGCTGAATATAATAATACTAGAAAAGATTATCCACAGACTATAGAAGTTATAAATTTTAGTTTAAGTGAAGCTATTGAAAAAGGGGTAGTAAGTGAACTTAAAATTGACGATGATATTTGCGATGGCTACGTCAAAATAGCTAATGATGAAATTGTCACATACACTCCTTATATTTCTTGCAAAAATTACACAACTAAAGGATATACAAAAAATTTGAATTAAAGTAACATTTTTGTTGACAAATAAGGAAGCTGAATGCTATAGTATTAATGAATTTTAATTATGGTTCTATCTAGGTAGAACTTATTTAAAAAGAAAAATTGATACACCAGGATGTGTGTTAATGGAAGGAGGATTTTATGACAACTATTAACCAATTAGTTAGAAAAGGAAGAAGTAAGAAAACTAAAAAGAGTAAGAGCCCAGTATTAAACGTTGGCTTCAATTCTATGGAAAGAAAAGAAACTGAAACAAATAGTCCACAAAAGCGTGGTGTTTGTACAAGAGTTGCTACTCGTACCCCAAAGAAACCAAACTCAGCGTTAAGAAAATATGCTCGTGTTAGATTATCAAATGGTCGTGAAGTTGATACTTATATTCCAGGTGAAGGCCATAACTTACAAGAACATAGCGTAGTATTAATTCGTGGTGGTCGTGTTAAAGACCTTATCGGTGTTAGATATCATATTGTACGTGGTACACTTGATACTCAAGGCGTTAATAATAGAAAACAAGGTCGTAGTAAATACGGTACTAAAAAACCAAAAACTAAATAATAATTAAAGGAAGGAGAAGATAGTTATGCGTAAAAGACGTGCTGTAAAAAGAGATGTATTACCTGATCCAATATACAATTCAAAAGTAGTTACTAAATTAGTTAACACACTTATGATTGGCGGTAAAAAAGGTACTGCACAAAAAATTCTTTATGAAGCATTCGATATAATTAAAGAAACAACTAAGAAAGAACCAATGGAAGTTTATAACGAAGCAATGAAGAATATTATGCCCGCTCTAGAAGTTAAATCTAGACGTGTAGGTGGTTCTAATGTACAAGTTCCACTAGAAGTAAGCCCAGAAAGAGCTCAATCACTTGCTCTAAGATGGTTAGTAAATTATGCTAAAAATGGTCGTGGAAAAACTATGGCTGAAAAATTAGCAAACGAAATTATGGATGCTGCAAAAGGCGTTGGTGGAGCTGTTAAGAAACGTGAAGATACTCACAAAATGGCTGAAGCTAATAAAGCATTTGCTCATTATAGATGGTAGGAGAAATATATGGCAAGAGATGTCTCAATTGACAAAGTAAGAAATATCGGTATCATGGCTCACATTGATGCCGGAAAAACAACTACTACTGAACGTGTATTATTCCATACTGGAGTAACACATAAAATTGGCGAAACTCACGATGGTGAATCACAAATGGACTGGATGGAACAAGAAAAAGAAAGAGGTATTACAATTACTTCCGCTGCAACAACCGCACACTGGAAGGGATACCGTTTCAATATTATTGATACCCCAGGTCACGTAGACTTTACTGTAGAAGTTTCACGTAGTTTAAGAGTTCTAGATGGCGCTGTAGCATTAATCGATGCTCAAGCTGGTGTAGAACCTCAAACTGAAACTGTATGGCGTCAAGCAACTGAATTCAAAGTTCCAAGAATTATTTTTGCTAATAAAATGGATAAGATGGGTGCTGACTTTGTTTACAGTTTAGATACAATTGACAAAAGATTAGGCGTTAATGCAAAACCAATCGAATGGCCAATTGGACAAGAATCTGAATTCAATGGTATCATTGATTTAGTAACAATGAAAGCTTATCATTATGATGGTGAACAAGCTGAAAATCCTGTAGAAATCGAAATTCCAGCAGAATTAAAGGCCGAAGCAGAAAAAAGACGTTCTGATTTAGTTGAAACTGTTGTTGAATTTGATGATGAATTAATGGAAAAATACCTTGGTGGTGAAGAATTAACTATCGAAGAAATCAAACATTGTATCCGTAAAGGAACACTTGCTGCTGAATTCTTCCCTGTTATGTGTGGAACTGCTTTAGGAAACATTGGTGTTAAGTTATTACTTGATGCTGTAATTGATTATTTACCAGCACCAACTGACGTTCCATCAATTGAATGCTATAATCCAAAAACTGGTGAAGATGTAATGCGTCATCCAAATGATAATGAACCATTTACCGCTTTAGCATTTAAGATTATGACAGATCCATTTGTAGGTAGACTGGCATTCTTCCGTGTTTACTCTGGTAAATTAACAAGCGGTTCATACGTTTTAAATAGTACTAAGGGTGAAAAAGAAAGAATTGGCCGTATCTTACAAATGCATGCAAATACTCGTAAAGAAATTTCCGAAGTATATTGTGGTGAGATTGCTGCTGCTGTAGGTTTAAAGAATACAACTACTGCTGATACATTATGCGATGAAAAGAACCCAGTTATCATGAAAGGTATGGAATTCCCATTACCAGTTATTGATGAAGCAATCGAACCAAAGAGTAAAAATGACCAAGATAAAATGGCCCTTGCTCTTCAAAAACTTGCTGAAGAAGATCCAACATTCAAATACAAGACTGACCATGAAACAGGTCAAACTGTTATCAGTGGTATGGGTGAGTTACACTTAGATGTTCTTGTAGACAGAATGCGTAGAGAATTTAATGTTGAATGTAATATTGGTAAACCACAAGTTGCCTACCGTGAAACAATTACCCAAGTTGGTGAATGTGAAGGACGTTATATCAAACAATCTGGTGGTCGTGGACAATACGGACATGTTTGGGTTAAATTTGAACCAAATCCAGGTAAAGGCTATGAATTTGTTGATGCTATCGTTGGTGGTGTAGTTCCTCGTGAATATATTCCAGTAACTGATAAGGGCTTACAAGAAGCTTTAGCTGGTGGTGTACTTGCTGGATATCCAATGGTTGATATTAAGGCTACGTTATTTGATGGTTCATACCATGATGTCGATTCATCAGAAATGGCATTCAAAATCGCTGCTTCTCTAGCAGTTAAAGAAACTAAGAATAAATGTAAACCAGTTATTCTAGAACCAATTATGAAAGTTGCTGTAACAGTTCCAGAAGAATATATGGGTAATGTTATGGGTGACTTAACAAGTCGTAGAGGACGTCCACTTGGACAAGAATCACGTGGTAATGCTCTACAAATTATGGCAATGGTTCCACTTGCTGAAATGTTCGGTTATGCTACTTCATTAAGAAGTAATACACAAGGTCGTGGAAACTTTGTTATGGAATTAGATCACTATGATGAAGTTCCAAAATCAATCGCTGAAGATATAATTAAGAAAAACAGCGCTAACTAAAAATAATACTTGAAAAAACATCAAGCATTAGATAAAATAAATATGTAATTAAAAAGAAGGAGAATATTTAATATGGCAAAAGAAAAATTTGACAGAAGTAAAGAGCATTTAAATATTGGTACTATCGGTCATGTAGACCATGGTAAAACTACTTTAACTGCTGCTATTACTAAATACTTTGGTAATTTTGTAGATTATGCTGATATCGATAAAGCACCAGAGGAAAGAGAAAGAGGTATTACTATTAATACCGCTCACGTTGAGTATGAAACTGCAACTCGTCACTATGCTCACGTAGATTGCCCAGGCCATGCTGACTATGTTAAAAACATGATTACTGGTGCAGCTCAAATGGATGGTGCTATCCTAGTTGTTTCAGCTACAGATGGTCCTATGCCTCAAACTAGAGAACATATTTTACTTGCTCGTCAAGTAGGTGTTCCTAAAATTCTTGTATTTATCAACAAATGTGATATGGTTGAAGATCCTGAATTATTAGACTTAGTAGAAATGGAAATCCGTGAATTATTAGGAGAATATGGTTTTGATGCTGATTGTCCTATCATCCGTGGATCTGCTCTTAAGGCTCTTGAAGGTGATGAATCTGATATGGGCGCTGGCGCAATTAAGAAATTAATGGAAGCTTGCGATACATATTTTGATGTTCCTGTAAGAGATTTAGATAAACCATTCTTAATGAGTATCGAAGATGTATTTACAATTTCTGGTCGTGGTACAGTTGTTACTGGTCGTGTTGAACGTGGACAATTAAAACTTAACGACGAAGTTGAAATCGTTGGTCTTAAACCTACAAGAAAAACTGTTGTTACTGGTATTGAAATGTTTAGAAAATCTTTAGATTTTGCTCAAGCTGGTGACAATGCTGGTGCATTACTTCGTGGTATTAACCGTGATGAAGTTGAACGTGGACAAGTTCTTGCTAAACCAGGTTCAGTTACTCCTCATCATAAATTTACTGCTAAAGTTTATGTATTAAGCAAAGAAGAAGGCGGACGTCATACTCCATTCTTCTCAAACTACAGACCTCAATTCTATTTCAGAACAACTGATGTTACAGGTGTTATTGAATTACCAGCAGGTGTTGAAATGGTTATGCCAGGCGACAATGTTGATATGACTGTAGAATTAATTGCTCCAGTAGCTTTAGAAAAAGGTACTAAGTTCTCTATCCGTGAAGGTGGACGTACTGTAGGTGCTGGTTCTGTTACTGACATTATTGAGTAATAAACTATTGATTAAAGGTGGAACTTTTATAGTTTCACTTTTTTTCTGTTCAAAATAATGTATAATTGTATTAGGTGGTGAAATATGAAAAAAAGTAAAACTAAATCAAAAAAGAAAAAAAGCCGTCGTAAATTAAAAAAATGGCCTAAATTAGTTTTATTGTTAATATTTCTTGCAGCACTTTTTTTAATATTAAAAAAATCACTTGATAATTATAATATTACTTTTAATAATACTTACGACTATTTAATGAATAAAATTAATGAGCAGAAACAGAAACAAGATGAAAAAAAACAACAAGAAAATAAGAAAAAACAAGATGAAGAATATAACACATGCATAAATCAAAAATATAGTGAGGAAGAAAAATCTGAAAAATTAACACAAGTTGAGAATGAACTAACGGATTATTTAAAAAATTATAGTTTGAGTATAAAATTTGTAGATGTAAAGACTAATTACACTTATAGTTATAATGAAAGCAAAGTGTATTATGCCGCTAGTACAATTAAAATGTTAGATGCCATATATATATATCGAAATGCCTTGGAAGGAAATTTGAATTTAGATTCCACTAAAAAATATACCAAAAATTTTAAAGTTGCATATTCAGCTGGTTTGGAAAAATATAAAATAGGTGATATGGTATCATTAAGAAACTTAGTAAAATACGCCATTACAGTTAGCGATAATTCAGCTCATCAAATGTTAGTTGATTATATTGGCTTTAATAATTTAAAAAAATATGGAAATTCATTGGGAGCTAAAAACACATTAATTGGTGGTGATAATTTTGGTCAAATTGATGTTAATGATTCCATTGCATATTTATCAGAATTGTATAATTTTATAGAAGAAAATTCTGAATTTTCTGAAGAATTAAAGTTGTATTTTATCGAAAGTGACGAAAATTTCTTAAAAGATGAAGAAAATGGTATTAAAGCTGCAACTAAATATGGCGAATATGGAAACTTTTTTCATAATAATGGTATAGTCTACGCCGACAATACATATTTTCTAAGTATTTTAACTAATTTAGGTAAAAAAAAGGGTTCTAGTACAATCAAATCTATAAATAAAAAAATTCAAGAATTACAGAAAAATGTCTATGAAAATCACGTTGAGTACTGTCAGCAAAAAATATACAGTGTCCAAAATGATTGACAATTAATGAATAAATTATTAAAATATAACTGGAGAGATGGTTATGAAAGAAAAGAAAAAATTATTTAACATTGCAACTTACGGACAAATGCTAATTGATATTATTCTTTTTGCATTAGGAATCTATAGCGCTAGCAATCCAACGGATTCTAATACGGTTGTTGGCGTTGCATTTGGTATATCCCTAAGTGTCGTTGGCATTTATAACATTATAAAATATATATTTAATATCCATAAAGGTCCATTTTTTGTGGCTGATATAATTTATGGCATTTTAAGTATTATAGCTGGTGTATTTATTATTGTAAATCCATTATCACTAACAGGAATTTTATCAATTGGTATTGGTTTGTGGTTAATTATATCAGCATCATTCAAATTTGCTTTAGCATTACAATTAAAAAAATTTTCAGAGGAAACTTGGTTGTTTTCAATGGTAATATCAATTTTAGTGTTTATTATAGGTATTATTGTAATGATAAATCCATTTGATACGGCTCTAGTGTTAACAACATTTGTCGGTATAATAGTATGCGTTTATTCCGCAATTGATTTTTTACAACAAATATTATTTAGAAAAAGAGTTAAAGAATTAATTAATATATTTTTTGAATAAAAATCTAGTCTTTATTGACTATTTTTTTATTACCAATTACCTGATTTATCTTAAAATAGAAATGTCAAATATTGATAATTTATTTAAAATGCGATACAATATCATAGTGAAAAAGGTGAAGGTGAAAATATGAAAATTAAGAAAATATATGCAAGAGAAATTTTAGATTCGAGAGGAAATCCTACTGTAGAATGCGATGTTACTTTAGAAAATGGTATTAAAGCTACAGCATCAGTTCCATCTGGAGCTTCTACTGGATCAAGAGAAGCTTTAGAATTACGTGATGGTGATCAAAATCGTTACAATGGCAAAGGTGTTTTAAAGGCAGTTAACAATATAAATGATATAATAGCCAAAGAATTAGAAGGAAAAGAGTTAATTCAAAATCAAATTGATGCTGCTTTATTAAAATTAGATGGTACTGAATTTAAAACTAATTTAGGAGCAAATGCGACTTTAGCAGTGTCATTGGCTTGTTTAAAAGCAGCAGCCACTAACGCTGATAAAGAATTATACGAATTTGTTTCTAATGGAACGGTTGGCTTACCAATTCCTATGATGAACATTGTTAACGGTGGAAAACATGCTAATAATGATTTAGATATCCAAGAATTCATGATTGTTCCTGTAATTAAGCCTTTCAAAGAAAGACTAAGAGCTGGCGCCGAAGTATTCCATACGTTAAAGAAAATTTTAGATGGCATGGGTCTATCTACTGGTGTTGGTGATGAAGGTGGATTTGCACCAAACTTAAAAAATAATGAAGAAGCTTTAGAACTTATTGTAAAAGCTATAACTGAAGCTGGCTATAAACCTGGAGAAGAAGTATTTATCGCTTTAGATGCTGCTTCAAGTGAAATGTATAACGATGAAACAAAGACATATCTAGTTGATAAAAAGAATTTAACTAGTGATGATTTAATGAATTATTATTTAGATTTAATCGAAAAATATCCAATTATTAGTATCGAAGATGCCTTTATGGAAGACGATTTTGAGTCATTAGCAAAATTAACTGCTAAAATCGGTGAAAAAATTATGCTAGTTGGTGATGATTATTTCGTTACTAATAAGAAATATTTACAAAAAGCAATTGATATGAAAGCTGGAAATGCTATCCTACTAAAAGCTAACCAAATTGGTACAGTTTCTGAAATGATGCAAACAATCTTATTAGCTAGAAAAAATGGCTATAAAATGGTAATTTCTCACCGCAGTGGTGAAACGGAAGATACATTTATTGCTGACTTAGCTGTTGGTTTAGACATTCCTTACATTAAAACTGGTTCTTTATCAAGAGGCGAAAGAATTGCTAAATATAATAGATTACTTCGCATTGAAGAAAAATTATTAGAAAAATAATAAAAAAACGCAAGAAATAATCTAATTTCTTGAAATTAAATAACAAGTATGATATAGTTTTACAAGAAATGGAAGTGGCAATCAATGGAAACAATGTTGTTAATAGTATCAATATTATTAATTGCTATAGTCTTATTACAAAGTAATAAAGCGAGTGATGCTGGTCAAATAATTTCAGGCGGTAATGAAGCCCTATTTACACATCAAAAAGAAAGAGGCTTAGAACTATTAATTAGCCGATTAACCTTAATATTAGGAGTTCTTTTCTTCGTAATAGCATTAGTCATATTTTTACAAAAATAAAAGTCTTGCATTTAAAAGACTTTTTTTTAAATTAATAATGTTTTATAATGGTTGTAGAGGTAAGTATGAAAAATAAAAAGGGCTTTACATTAGTAGAACTTATAGCAACCATTCTTTTAATAACTTTATCGTCAACAATAATCGTAATTAACTTACAAGGAAGTACCGGCAGTGAAGACAACTCTTTAAAATCAAAAAATGATAAGCAAATTACCGATGTTGCCTGCAATTTGATAGATAGTTTGAATGCATCTAACGTTATTGGTATGACTCGTGATTCTTGCAAAAATAATAATGATGGTTGTAGTATTACTTTACAAACCCTTATACAAAATGGATTTATTGATGGTTATACAACATACGATGATACTGGTAAGACAATTCAGGATTCATTAAATATAGCTGAAACAAAAGTTAACATTAAATGGAAAAATGCTTCTGAAAGCAATGGATATGTTGAAAAACAATGTATTTTGAATGCAGTAGAAAAAAACAACTCTAATTAAACATGAAGTTAATAAATAGATAAGGAAAAAATATGGAAGAAAAATTAATTAAATTATTAAAAAATATACATGAGGCAAAAACACTAATTGAAATTAACGACTTAATGAAACTAAAAACGCCAGAAGAATTACGCGAGCTTCAAGATACTTTAAAAAAATTAATAGATGAATATAAAGTGTTTTATACTAAAAAAGAAAAATATATCTTATTAGAAAATTGTCCATCATTAAAAATTGGTACCCTATCAGTTAACAAAAAAGGTTTTGGATTTGTTATATTACCAGAAGAAGATGATATTTATATTGATAAATCTAAATTAAAAGACGCCATTGATGAAGATGTTGTCCTTTGTGAAATAACTAGTCGTGCTGGTCGTAAAGAAGGCAAAATAATTAAAGTTATTAAACGTGATTTAAAAAATGTTGTCGGTGAAATAATAATTTGTAACAATAAAATGTGCTTAAAATTAGATGATGATAAAAAAGATATAACTGTCATTTTAAATCCAGATACTACTCATAATTGTGTTGAAGGACATAAAGTATTAGTGGAAATAACTGACCATATAAAAAATCATGTTTATTCTGGTAATGTTTTAAAGATAATAGGTCATAAAAATGACCCACAAGTTGACATTCTAAGCATAGCTTACAAATATGGTATTTATGAAGATTTTAATCCTAGAGTAATAGAAGAACTAAATTATGTTCCTGATACCGTTGATTTATCTGAGTTAAAAAATCGTCGTAATTTAACTTCTAAAACCATTTTTACCATTGATGGTGATGATACTAAGGATATTGATGATGCTATTAGTTTAGAAAAAGATGGCGAAAATTATATTTTAGGTGTTCACATAGCAGATGTTTCTAATTATGTTAAAGAAAATACCGCATTAGGAGATGCTGCCTACGAAAGAGGAACTTCCTCTTATCTAGCTGATACTGTTATTCCAATGATTCCACATAAATTATCCAATGGTATATGCTCTTTAAATGAAGGGGTTATTCGTTTAAGCATGTCATGTGTTATGAAATATAGTCCTGAAGGAAAATTACTTGATTACGATATATTTCCAAGTTATATAAAAAGTAGCAAAAAGATGACTTATAACAATGTCAACAAGATAATTATGGAAAATATAATTCCAGATGGCTATGAACCATTTGCTGAAACCTTAAAAGAAATGCACAAGTTGGCTAAAATTTTAAGAAAAGTAAAAGAACAACGTGGTTATATAGATTTTGATTTAGATGAAGTCAAGATAATTCAAGATGAAAAAGGCCATGCCATCGATGTTCAAAAACGTATCCGTGGTGAAGGCGAAAAATTAATTGAAGACTTTATGATTGCTGCTAATGAATGTGTAGCCGGTCATATTTATAATATGGGTTTACCATTTATTTACCGAGTTCATGAGAATCCTAAACCAGAAAAAATAGAAGACTTTATGAGCATGGTAAAAATTTTAGGCTATCATTTACATACCAATGTTAAAGAAATAACTCCTTATACTATGCAAAAAATGTTATCTGAATTAAAAGATAAAAAAGAGTTTGATATTTTATCTGAAATGTTATTAAGAAGTATGCGTAAAGCTGAATATAGCAGCCAAAATCTTGGCCACTTTGGTATTGCTTCTCGTGCTTATACTCATTTTACTTCGCCAATTCGTCGTTATCCAGACTTAGTGGTTCACCGTTTACTAAAAAAATATTTAGTTGAACAAGACTACTCTAAAAATACAATGGATATCCTGAATACATCATTATCTCAAATAGCAGCCCATAGCAGTGAAAGAGAAGTCGCAGCCGTAAATGCTGAACGAGATGTTGACGATATGAAAATGGCAGAATATATGGAAAATCATATTGGCGAAGAATACATAGGTAGAATTAATACAATTACAAACTTCGGTTTCTTTGTCGAACTTGATAACCTTGTTGAAGGGCTAGTCCATATTAGCAGCTTAAAAAAGGATTATTTTAATTATATTCCTGAAATATTGAGTCTTGTTGGTAAAAGTACAAAAAAAACATATAGATTAGGAGATAAAGTAAAAGTTAAATGTGTGGCCGCTAGTAAAGAAACAGCAATGATTGACTTTGAAATTGTAGAAGAAAAGAATGGAAATTCAAAACAGAAAAGCAAAATTTGAGTATTATATAGAAGAAACTATTGAAGCAGGCATTGCCTTAAAAGGTACAGAAATTAAATCTTTACGCAAATCATCCTGCGATTTAAGTGATTCATTTGCTCTCATAAAAAGAGGCGAAGTGTATTTGCTAAATGTTTTTATTGCAAAGTACGATGAGGGTAATATTTTTAATCATGATACTAGAAGAACTCGTAAGCTTCTACTTCATAAAAATGAAATAAATAAATTGTTAAATAAAGTAAGTCGAAATGGTTACTCTTTAATACCACTGGATATTCATTTTAAAAACGGTAAAGCCAAAGTAACTCTCGGAGTTTGTAAAGGTAAAAAGTTATATGACAAAAGAGAAACCATAAAAGAACGTGATTTAAAAAGAGAAAATGCACGTTTGAATTCTTATAAATAAGCAATACTCAAATGAATGTTCTTGATAAGAACTATAAATGTTGAAAAAATGTTAAAACATGATAAAAATCTTATAGAAGATGGGGTAAATATGAAAAGATTAACGAAAAAAGCTAAAATTGTTATTGGCACAGTAGGGCTTGCCTTACTTTTACTAGCCATACTACTAATAATAAACATAATATCTAAAAAAGATAATTCAAAAGTTGATGAACAAGAACCAAAAAACGAGATAAAAGAAGAGTTACCAATAAAAAAACTACAAATAATGGATTTAAATTCTAATTCTCGTAGCTATGCAGTAATGATAAATAATCATTCAAGTGCTAGAGCACATCATGCTGGTTTGCAAGATGCATATTTAATTTATGAAATAATTGTTGAAGGCGGTTTAACCAGATATATGGCTATCTTTAAGGACCAAGATACTGCTAAAATTGGCAGTGTTCGCTCCAGTCGTCATTATTTTTTAGATTATGCCATGGAAAATGATGCTATTTATGTTCATTGGGGCTGGTCACCACAAGCTCAAAATGATATTTCTGAATACAAGATCAATAATATTAATGGTTTAACTTGGGAAGGCACCTATTTCTATCGTGATAAATCTTTAAATGTTTCTAGTGAACATACCGGTTTTACAACAATGGAAATGTTAAAAAAAGGCGCTAGCCGTTTAGGATATCGCACAACCAGTAATGAACAACCACTTCTAAATTACGAAGTCGATGAAATCGATAATTCAAACTTAGCAACAATTCCTGCTACTACTGTAACAATAAAATATTCTTCAAGTGTTACCGATAAATATGTCTATGATGAAACAAATAAAGTTTATAAACGTTATGTTAATAATAAAGAACATGTTGATGATGTAACTAAAAAACAATATACATTTAAAAATATAATAACGTATCAAGTAGCTAATTCAAGTATTAAAGGTGATAACAAGGGTCGTCAAGATATCGCCAATATTGGTAAAGGTAGCGGTTACTATATTTCCAATGGCGTTGCTGTTAAAATTAATTGGGAAAAAACTTCTCGTCAAAGTAAAACAATATATACTTATGAAGATGGTACTCCATTAAAAGTTAATGATGGTAACACTTTTATCCAAATTCAACCCAAGAATCAGACTCTAAAGATCGAAGGATCTTCTAACGAATAGAAAGAATAAAAAGAGAAAGGAATTAATTGAAATTTAGAATCATTGCTTATTTTAATTAATTATTGCAATTATGGAAACAATTTTAAAAACTTTAGCTAATTATTATATCCTTTTCATTTTTCTAGCTTTACTAGGCATTTTTGCTATTATTGGTTATTTTATAGAAAAAAAACATCCTCTAGAAAAGCCAAAAGCCCCAGAAATAGATATGGAAGCAGTAGCTAAAAAAGGAGCACAAGGACTGGGAGTAACCGTTGGCCAAAATCCTATCATGGTTGGGGAAGAAGTAGAACAATTGGATATGACCGTGCAACCTACAACTTTTGTTAACACTTCTTCTCAAACAGTTAATAATCAAGATTTCGTAACAAATTCTAACGAAGCAAATCCTACAAATGTCAACAATGTATCAACAAATACATTTATTCGAAATGATGTTAATAATTTAACTAACGAAAACGATGTTACTAAGATGAATAATGCTAATAATTTAAATAATACATTTAACCAAGTTAATCAAAACAATGTTACCGATACAAATAATTTAAATTCTCAAGATAATATAAATAATTTAAGTAACCAAAATCCTACTGATAATATAAATTCTGATTCAAATATAAATAGTAATTCTAATGAATTATTAAATGTAAACAATACACAGATTTAATTATATTGATAAAATTAAATTACTAGAGTACTGTTATAGCCCATTAATTAACTTGATTGTTATTATAAAATTAAAACTTCTTTAAATAGCGTTAGCAAGCGATTACCAATGCTATTTTTAGCATCTAATAATAGAAAGCAAAAGTTTTTTAGCAATAATTTCAGTATTATATAAGTACTAGAAAAGTAAATAATAATTTGCTATAATAAACTAGAATAAGAAAGAGAGATGTAGATATGACACTACAAACAATTTGGAGTACTGTTACCAAAATAATTGATATCTCTTTAGTATGGTTAATGTTTTATTACATACTAAAAAATATCAAAAATAATGTTAAAATGGTACTTATTGTTAAAGGAATTTTCCTAATTATTGTAATTAAAGTAATAAGTAATATCTTAAATTTATATACAATCGGTCTATTGTTAGAATATATTTTAGAATGGGGTCCATTAGCTATAATTGTAATATTTCAACCAGAAATTAGAAATGTTTTGGAATCTATTGGTCGTACCCAACTTCTTGGTCGCCATAAAATATTGACAGTTGATGAGCGTGAAAAAGTTGTCTATGAAATAATGGACGCTGTTGAATACTTAAAGAAGAATCGCATTGGCGCTTTAATTGTTATTGAGCGTGATATGTCATTACAAGAATATATCACTCCTGCTACTAAAGTTTATGCTGATTTAACCAGTCCACTTTTAGGAACTATTTTCTTTCCAAATAGTCCTCTTCATGATGGTGGTGTAATTATTCAAGGAGATAGAATTACTTGTGCTGGTGCTGTTTTCAAAACTAGTATGAATCCTGCTATTTCCAAACGTTTGGGAACAAGACACCGTGCCGCCTTAGGTATTGCTGAAGAAACTGATGCTATCGCCCTAGTTGTATCTGAAGAAACCGGTAAAATTTCTATCGCTGTTGATGGCGAACTTAAATATAACTTATCTCTAGATGAATTTAGGATGACTTTAGTGGAAGAACTACGTCCAAAAACAGAAATTTTCTATGATGCAGATAGCACTTCAGATAAAGATGAAGAAAGTGGTGATCTAGATGAGTAAATTATTTAAACTAATTGCATCTTTTTTCAAATTTCTTTATAGCTTATTAGATAAATATATTATTACTCCTATAAGTAAAATAATATATAATATTGATAAAAAGATAAATAAAAACAATTTTAAAATAGAAAAACTTCTTAATCGACCAAATATGCTTTTGTATATTTCATTAGGTCTTGCCATCATAGTATTCGTTCTAATTGACAGTAAGGTTATAAATTTAGTAGAAACTGAGGCGGAAATTATTACTAATCAGCCAATAAAAGTAGAATACAATACTGAAGCTTACGTTATTGAAGATTTACCAGAAACTGCCGATATAACTTTAATCGGTCGTAAAAGTGATCTGTACTTAGCTAAACAACTTGGTCAAAATGAAGTAGTATTAGATCTTACTGATTATACTCCAAGAGATGAACCCTATCGTGTTAAATTAACTTATAATCAAACTATCAATACTCTAAATTATAAATTAGATCCAAATTATATTTACGTAACTATTAAGAAAAAAGTTTCAAGCCTAAAAAGTATAACATATGATGTTATCAATCAAGATAAATTAAACGAAGCTTATCCTGAATTAAGTGTGTCGAATATTGAACTAAACAAGAGTGAAGTAGTAGTTAAAGGTAGTCAAGATACTTTAGATAAAATTGCTACTGTAAAAGCATTAATTGATTTAAACAATAAAGAATTTACTGCTAAAGGTACATATACTTTAGAAAATGTTCCAATTGTTGCTTATGATGAAACTGGAAACATTCTTAAAAATGTAGAAATTGTTCCATCTTCTATTAGCGCTACTATTACCTTTACATCTTATAGTAAAAGTGTACCAATTCAATTATTAACAACAGGAGACCTAGTTGCTGGTAAAGCTATTAGTTCTATAACAATTAATGGCAAGAGCGATTATAATATAACCATTTATGGTGAACAATCTCCTTTAGAATCAATCGACTGCGTTCCTGTAACAATCGATTTAACTGACCAAGGAAATAATGCTTCGAAGACTTATAATGTTACGATTTCCAAACCAACGGGCGTTCGTTATATGCCAACTACAAGTGCTAGTATCGTCGTTAACTTTGGCGAGGCTAAACAAAAGACTTTAGAAAATGTTCAGATTAGTGTTCGTAACACCCCAAGTGGTTTAGTTGCTAATGCTATTGGTAATGCTTCTGTAAATGTTCAAGTAATTGGCGTCGAAAATATTATTAATTCAATTGATAACTCAAGTATTTCAGCTTATATTGATTTAACAGGTTATGCAGCTGGTACGTATAAGGTTCCAGTTTACATAACTGGCAACACTTCTAATGCTTCAATGGTTAAGTTTATAGTTGAAACAGAAATTGAAGTATCACTAACGAGTGAGAGTAAAAAAAATAATTAAATATAAAGCAAAATAAAAAAATCTTTGTACTAATGAATAGATAAATATTCTCTGAGTACTAAGATTTTTTCTTTTCTTAAATAGAAATAATAGTAAACTTAATTTTATTAAAAAGTCTAAACCAATTAATCTTTTCTTTCACCTGCATAGTCAATATCAGCAAATAAAATTCCAATATTTACTAAGCCACATATACCAACAATTACATAAATTATGTTTTGCAGAGCAGTACTACCTTTAAACAAAGTTGAAACTAAGTTAAAGTCAAATAAACCAATTAAACCCCAGTTAACTGCCCCAATAATTGTTAGTACTAGGCAAATTTTTTGAACTGTTTTCATTCCATATTCCTTTCTTTTTTGTAGTATGTCTAAAATTTTTCATATTATTCGCAAATACTAATATAATTTATTAGAAAAGGAGTTATAAATTATATGAAGAAAATAATTGCCCTTTTAATGTGTTTATTCCTCTTAGCGGGCTGCAGTACTAATATGGAGAAAAAGATTGTTAAAGAATTTAAAGATAATGTTAACAGCAGTAAGTCATATAGTATGGCTGGTACCTTAGAAATTATTAATGCAGATGATAAATTTGATTACGATATTGCCATATCATATAAAAAAGGAGATTATTATAAAGTAGTTTTAACTAATCAAACCAGTGGTCATGAACAAATAATTCTAAAAAATAAAGATGGTGTGTATGTTGTAACCCCAAGTTTAAATAAAAGCTTTAAATTTCAGAGTAGTTGGCCTGAAAACAGCAGTCAAACATATATTTTATCATCAGTTCTTAATGATTTAGTTGGTACTGAAGATAAAAAATATGTCGAAAAAGATGATTATTATGTCTTAACAAGTAATGTTAATTATCCTAACAATAACAAATTAAATTATCAAAAGCTTTATTTTGACAAAGAAATGAATTTAAAAAAGATAGAGGTTTATGATACCAGTGATACCAAATGTATAATATTTAATATTAATTCAATAGATTACAAAGCAGCATTAGACGACGATTACTTTGATTTATCAAAAGTGGTTGATGGTAATAAAACAGAAGACTCAAGCCAAACTTCAAGTTTTAATGATATTTTATATCCTCTTTATATTCCAAAAGATACTTATCTAACAGCCAAAGAAACTATAAATACCGATAATGGTAACAGAGCTATCTTAACATTCGGTGGTGCTAAAGACTTTGTCTTAGTCGAAGAAGCTAGTAATACTCGCAGCGAACTTGAAGTAATTCCTATTTATGGCGAGCCATTGATGATGAACGGAACGATAGGAGCTTTAAGTGGCAACGCTATTTATTGGACTAGCAATAATATAGATTACTATTTAGCCGGCTCAAGCTTAACAAGTGAAGAATTATTAAATGTAGCTAATTCAATATCCAATACAATCGTAACTGGTAAATAATTATATTTTATAAAAAGCTTATTCTTAAATATATTTCTTAATATAAGGACAAGCTTTTTTTATTTCCAAGAAATTTTGGATACAGTACTAATTTAGAAATTGTTATATTTTAATCTCCCTATTAATTTTTTATTAATTTACAGTAAGAAAATATAAGCTGATTTAACTTATTTAAGCACTAAAAAGAACAATTAAGTCTTGAAATTGACCTAATTTTGTTTATAATGTTATTAGGTGTAAGTAGAAAGGAATCAATAAATACTAAGTATTTTAAAAGAAAAAAATGATTAAAATTAAAAATTGGATACGTTATAAAGAATATATTTTTAAATGTAACCAGTTAAAATTTTTATCTTTGAGTATGAAAAAATGCTTAAAAATTGATTAAACGTGATAATATGAATTTAGATAATACCGAAGTAAAAACAGTTAAACAATTTATAATAATTCTTATAATTGTTGTGGTTTTAATTGGAGCAATTTATTTATTTACTAGCAAAATTGTAAATAAAGATAACAGTAGTAGCAATTCTAATGATAATAGTAGTTCTAAAACTGCATATATTGATCCTACTATGGCAATAGTTGGCACTATGCTAAACAAAGGAACAGATGAGTACTATGTTTTAATATATGATGCTACTACGGAGGATGCTAACAGTTATGCAAGATTAATAACCCAATATAAAACTGGAAAAAATATTAAGGCAACTTATACAGTTTATTTAAATAATCCGTTAAATAGTAAATACGTTGCTACAGATGGAAAAACTAATCCGACTGCTACTGATCTAAGCAATCTTCGCTTTGGAAAAATTACACTTTTAAAGGTAAAAAATAATAAAATAGCAAACGCTTATGAATCAGTTGAGGCCATCAAAAAAGAATTAAAAATAACCGATTAATAACATAAAGAAGCTAGCAATTAAATGTTGGCTTTTTTGAATTTAAGTTTTATATCGATTAAATTAGTCGTTTGCAAATAAAGGGTATTAATTTTTATATGTAAGATATAAGATAAAAATATTATGTTATAAATTAGTATTTATTTTTAATTATAAGAGAAAAAATGTATTTTAAATTTAAATTGGGTGTAAAATAATTACTAGATAGGACAATATTATCTTTTCTAAAAAATAAAATTATGCTAATATTGTATATAGTGATAATATGAATAAAGATATAAATAATATGAATATAGATGATTTGAAGCAAGAAAAAAATTCAAATAATGAACAATTAAAAAATAAAGATGACATAACATTAGTAGCGCCTTCGTGCCAAATTACAAGCGACGCTAATTTGAAAAAAAACGCAGAAAATTTAAGTAAAACTGCAAGTAATGACATTTCAAATAATGCTGTAGAAGGCTTAAATAGTTCAACATCAATTTCCAATTTTGATACTAAACATATAGGTATAAATTTACAAGATAGAATATCTAATACCGGTGCTATTAATCTTGGCCTTGATTCTAAGGAAACAGAAAATGTTAGTTCAGCAAATGCCAATTGTAATAATTTAAAAAAACATAAAAAAACAGACATTCGCTATAAAGAAACTCCTACTTTCAATTTAAAGGAAACCTTAGCGATGATTATTCTAACCGGTATAGTGTGCGCTATAGCTAGTGGAACTATTATTAATCATAAATATAGTACTAATAACGGAACCCCATATGTTACACTTTTAAAAGATGAAAATATTCAAGAATTTCTAGATGTTTATTCAGCTTTAAATGATGGCTATTATGAAAATATAGATAAAAAAGCCGCTATTGATGGTGCTATAGCTGGACTTATGAGCGGTGCCGGTGATAATTATACTTCCTTTTTAGATAAGGAAAATGCTGATATATTAAATAGTTCTTTGAATGGTAAATATGATGGCATTGGCATTGCTATAAATGGAAAAGAACCAGGATTAATAGAAAAAGTTTATGCCAATAGTCCAGCAAAAGAGGCTGGTTTACAAAAAGGAGATAAAATAGTTACAATAAACGGCGAAAATATTGCTGAGAAATCTAGTAGTGATATCGCTAAATTAATAAAGGAAAGTGCTAGCAAGAAAGTTAAGCTAACTATATCACGTAATAACGAGAATTTTGATGTTGAAGTTCCTATAAAAACATTAGCGACTCCTGTTGTAGACTATGAAGTATTGGAAGGTAATGACAAAAAGGTTGGTTATTTATCTATTTCTTCTTTTAGTAATACTTTAGCTAAACAAGTTGAATCAGCGCTTGATGAATTAGAAAGCGATGGTATTGAATCATTAATTATTGATTTACGTAATAACGGTGGTGGTTTATTAACAGCTGCTAAAGATACCGCCTCATTATTTTTAGAAAAAGGTAAAGCCATTTATAGTTTAGAGGGCAATGACAAGAATGAAAAAACAAAAGTATACTATGATGAAACCTCAACATCTAGAAACTATCCAATAGTAGTACTTGTTAATGGTGGAACAGCCTCCGCAAGTGAGATTTTAACAGCAGCTCTAAAAGATTCTTATGGAGCTACGACAGTTGGAACAACAACATATGGCAAAGGAAAAGTTCAACAAACTAAAAAACTTAGTGATGGTTCATTAGTAAAATATACTACTTCCCGTTGGCTAACTCCTAATAACGAATGTATTGACGAGTATGGAATAAGTCCAGATTACGGTATCGAATTAGAATATCAGTACGACGATGAAAAAAATGTAACTGGTTACACTGATACGCAAATTGCTAAAGCTAGGAGTATTTTAGGTCTTCCTGAATACAATAATCAATCTGAAGAGGTATCCAATAATACAGAAAGTAGCGATTCTATAACTTCTGAAGAAGTTAATGCCAATGAATGATAAAAATGACAAAAAGTTGTCTAATGGCAAATAAAGTAATATTTTACTTAAATTTATCCCTTTAATGCGTTATAATAAAACTGAAAGAGAAATTTTTATGAATAAATCAACATTAAAGGTAGGCGAAAGATTAACGATACATTGTTATAAGCATGATGGTACATTACATCGCACTTGGGACGAAGCTACTGTTCTTTTTGAAAATGATGAAATGTTAGTATGTGCAAACAATCAAACAATTGTAACCGAAAATGATGGTCACAGTCATAGAACTAATGAACCGGCAATTCTATTTTTCTATAAAAAACATTGGTTTAACGTTATTGGTCAACTAAAGCCATATGGCTTGTTTTACTATTGCAATATTGCAAGTCCGTATATAATTGACAATAATATAATAAAATATATAGATTATGATCTAGATTTACGTATTTTTCCAGATGGTGGCTATCGAATTTTAGATTGCAATGAGTATAATTATCATAAGAGAATAATGCATTATAGTGATGAAATAGATGATATCTTAAAAAAAGAATTAAGCTATTTAATCTTTTTAAAAAAACAAAACCGCGGACCTTTTGCTCCTAATATTATTGAAGAATATTATGATATTTACCAAAAAATACAAAACTGTTAATCTTATAATACCTTAATTCCAATATATTGGAATTTTTTAATATAATAGAAAAGTCATGCTCTCAAGTTAATATTTTACTCAACGTAAAAATGTCATAACCATGGCTACGACTGTGTTTATTATTGATAAATATTTTTTGCTTGTTTTCTTTATATATAAAATGATATCCTTTTGCTGATTTATAATCTATTGATACACATTTATCGCAAAGACATTTTTCAAATATTGTATATGGTGGAGTTGAAATTGGTAAATTATTCCATTCATCTTCCTCTTCAAATTGTAATACTGCCTCGATTGGAGCTTGAAATTTATATTTGCAATTTGGACAGATATAATCTACAGTTTTACCACTTAATTTAAATGGAAATTCATTAAAGTTAAACAGAATAATTTTTCCTTTTATATTTCTAACATAATGATATCAAAAATTTGAGTTGAACATAGCATTTATCACATTTATATAGATTTCTGTTGAATGAACTCATTATTGAATACTTATATGTTACACTGCTTCTTATTACAGAAATAATTTTTTCTTTTAAAAGTGGTTTTGTGTAGGGATTGTTTTTTAATAATTTCTATGGCACAATAATTTCAGACCATGAAGTCGGTGTTTTTAAGCATGGCATAAATAATCAAGATTGCATAATTCATATAGGAAGATATGGTAAGGAAGCTGATCAAAATGTCTTGAAACGAACTGGCAAATAGATCCTTATTATTTACTAGTAAAAATAGAACGTGAAAGAAGAAGTTAATAGAAAAATACGGTGGAGAAAAATTTACAGATGAGGAAATAGATATAATTGAAAGTGATTATGATAAAATCACAAAGATAGTTAAGCAGCAAAATGCTGAAATATCTTCATCATATTGGAGAAAGGATGTATAAAAATCATTAAATAGATTAATAAAACACAAAGATAAAACATTATTTTGTATTTATAATCTTAAAATTCCATACGATAATAATCACATGGAAAGATTTCAAAGAATGATAAAGGGTAAAACTAAAGTATTAGGTGGATTCAGAAGTAATGATGGCGGCATAATGTTTGGAAATACTATGAGTATTTTAAAAACATCAAAACTAAGAAGTTTAAATATATTAAATTGTGTTAGTTAAATATTTGATGGCAACGCATTATTTGCCTAGTTTTTGCATGAAAAACAGTCAATTATAGTTCAAATTGGCTATTTTAATGCTGAGTAGTAACGAATAATGTAAAAAAAGTAAAAAAAGTAACTTTTTTACTTGCATTTTATACTGGGTTGGTATATACTGAGAAAGAACTGCGAAAAGGAAAGACTTGAACAGTTTTGTATATCCATGATTAAAAAAAAGCAAAAAAATCAAAAAAAACATTTGCAATTTTCTAAAAATCTGGTATACTATTAAGTACATGAGCCAAAAAGGCTGATGTAAGGTAAAGTTAAATGATCTTTGAAAACTAAGTAAAAAAGTCAATTTGAGTAGCTTAGGACAAACTTATTTTTTATGAGAGT
>CAKOOR010000008.1 GCA_934098505.1 uncultured Bacilli bacterium | reverse complement strand
TTTATTTTATCTTCATAGCTCAATTTGCTCATATAAAAAACCTCGTTTCTATGTCCAAGAAACGGGGTTCATATCAAGCTTGAGTAGATGTTTTTCGTTTGCCTTAAAATCGCTATTAATTTCTGTTGCCAGAATCTAATATTCTTGCAATTAAAACAAGAATGATTATAAGTACAACTAAGTACTCCATTAAAGTATCCCTTCATATGGACCACCACCTCTCCATTTCTAAAAAAGCTAAAAAATGGACTGAGGCTAAAACATCTAACTATCAAATGTATCTAATAAAATGGTACCACAAAGACCAGTATAATTCTACCTTAATAAGTCATTTTGTTAAATTTTATTTTAATAATTTCTAAATTATCTTAATTGTGTATTAAAACTCAAAAATTGAATATAATTAAAAATGATAAGTAGTTGCAAAATATAAAAAATATGCTATACTACTTAGTGAGAGAACTTGATTGTTCTTTAAACAAAAAAGAGATACATTTGACTTTGTCCGTTAGATGCTTCTCAGTCCATAAAAGTTATGTTGAAAAGCACCATCTCGATGAGTCGGTGCTTTTCTCTTTACCCCTTTTTTAGGATAATTAGTTAATCCTTTTTGCCGGAATTTATTATTTTGTCTATTAAGACTAAAATAACAATAAGAGCAATTAAATACTCCATATTTTTCCTTCATCTAGGACCACCTCCTTCCATTTCCAAAAAAACTTAAAAAATGGACTGAGGACAAAACACCTAACAATCAAATGTATCTAATCAATATGGTACCACAAAGACCAGTATAATTCTACAAAATTAACTATTTTTATTAACTTTTAAGTTATTAACTCGTACTATTATTACTTTCAAGATTTTTTTCCAAATAACCATTAAACACATCAGGTACCCTACCCATTATCATTCTCGATGCTAACAGAATTTCATAATCACTATTAACTGCTTCATCTAAACTAAAATAAATAATATTAGAAACAAAACTAACCTTTAAATAAACTTCAATTAAAGCATTATTTAAACCATAATTAGTTACTTTAGTTTTAATACCTGTTAAAACATTACTATTAAGAACTAACTTTAAAGGAATTCGATAACCTAAATTATTAAGTAAAATATTAGAACTAGCAAGACCAATAGGATATCTTAATACCATTTGACCTCTTTTATTTTTAGCATAAGAATCAATATCACTATAACTATTACTTTTACTCTTTAACTCCTTAACAATACTACTCATTAACTCATAAGACTTAGCCGTATTTATATTAATATTCATAATTTCTTCATTCTTATTCTTATCTAAAGAAATTAAATCATCAATTAAATTACTTCTTAATTCTTGAGTATCTAAATATTCTTCAACTAATAAATTATCATAATAAACAATATTATTCTTAACAATATTAATTAACTTAGGACTTATTAACTTTCCTAAACTATTAATTGACCATATAACTTCAAATAAAATTAGTATGATATATATCCATAGAAAATTAACTTTTTTTCGGCTTTTAAACTTTTTCATACTAATATATATTATAAAAGAGAAGAATTATTATCTTATTTTCTTCTCTCTTTTAAATCTTATTTATTTAAAAATTAATTCCTAGTCTACTTAAAATACCTAAATCTAATATTCTATCTAATACAAATACTGTTCCTATAATAACAGCAATAACTATTAAGAATATTAATATCTTAACAAATATACGTGGTTTAGTAGCTTCTTTTAAATCATCAAAATCGTCAAAATCATCTTTAGTAAATATTTGCGTTGTAGTTAATTCAATACTATCTGTAAATTCAGAAGTATCATCTCTACTTACTACTTCTGTAGTATCAAATTCATCATCTGTATGATCTAAGTCAATGTCATCATACTTATCCTCTTTATCATCTAATCTTGCAATAGTATCATCTAAATCATTATCTTTTACTTTAGCGCCAACAACCTTAGTGTCATCATCATTACCAGTTAATTCACTTAACATATCCATTGGTTCATTAGAACTAGTATCTTCTAAATCTAAATCATCTAACAAGTCATTACTCTCTTTATAATTATCACTATTTTCTTTTAATAAAGCATCATAACCTTCTTGTTCTTTTAGATTTATCGTATCAATAAGTTCAATTAACTTCTTTGAATCACTACTAACTTTACTTTGATTATTAACATTTTTTTCTTCTAACTTACTACTTTTATCGTTTTCTTTAATATTTAAACCATCTAAAATAGAAACATTAGTATCACTTAATTTCTTTAGTCGTTCAACTCCATAGTCAGTTTCATCATTATCCTTAGCTTTATTTAATATATCATCTAAATTATATTCTCTAGTTTCCTCTAAATTAATTTCTCTATCTACTGGCTTATGATTAACATCTTTTAAGGTATGACTACTAGGATCACGATATTTTTTATCAAGCATACTTTTTAATTTTTCTACATCAATAGTCGTAGTATTAGATTCTATAACTTCTTCATCAGTTTTAGGTTCTATTTCATCTATATTAGCAGCATCTATTCTCTTATAAAGATTAGCATTTTTTCTTAAGCGACTAGGTGTATTATTATAATCATTCATGTTCATATCATTACCTCAATTACTATTCATTAATAACATGATAGCATAATTTGTCGTTTTTTGGTATTACTAATTTACTTTTTTCTATAATTATTGGTATAATTACATAGGAGGAAAAATAATGAAAAAATTAATAGTAGATGATAATGTTTGTATTGGTTGTGGTATGTGTGCTGCCATGGATGAAGAACATTTTATGATAAATGATAATGGTTTATCAGAAGTTAAAAGTCAAGAGAATCTTGAAAGTGAAACTTTAAAAAATGTTGTTGATAGTTGTCCAGTGAGTGCTATTAAATTAGCTGAAGAAGAAACTGATACAGTAGCTGAACCTGTTGCAGCTTAAGACTTTCGTTAATCGAATGTCTTTTTATTTTATAACAATCTTTAGATTCTCATGATATTCTTTAAATCAAACAATTACTTATCTTATAATTATCACAATATAATCAATACTTTCCTTTGCTTAAAATATATTTAGCTTATCACTTTCTTTATTATAGTTATTAAGAATTTATAATCATATACTATATTATAGTTAGTTGAGCGAACTTTTGACAAACTTCAACCCAGTATTTATAGGGCTTTGAGAAAAACTGTCAGCTATTCAGAGAAATGCGCTTATAACTGGACAGTTTTTTAAAACATTAAAAAACAGATAAAATCATCTCTTACCTGTTTTGTATCTTAAAATTGATTATACAACCACTTTTTGATATCATTAATTTGAAACTAGAAATGATTGGTGGTTGTATGAACAAAGTATATAATACTCAAAAATATATAGCAAGAGGTTTTGAAAAATTTTTTCAAAAAATTATGCCAAGTATGAGGAAAACTCAACTTAAGATTATTCCTTTTATCCTTCATGGTATGATTGCTTCTGAATCTCTTGTTCCTTTAGATATTGCTAAAGTTCTTAAGGATGATTTTTCTCTTGTTCAAATTGAATCTATTATCAAAAGAATTAAAAGATTATTTACAAATAAATATTTTAATTTATATGATTTTTATGATGAAATCATTAAGTATGTAATTGCCAATTATAAAAAGAAACACAACGACAAAAGAGTTCACATTATCTTTGATCATATGTTTTGTAGAGACAATTATACTGTTTTTATGATTACAATGCGTGTTGGTAAACAAGGTATTCCTCTTTGGTTTAGGTGTTTTAAAGGTAAAGAATGTCCGGAAGCTTACCAAGAAGAACTTATAAAATCTGGCATAACTTATGTTTCAAAACTTTTTAACAATAACTTTGATTTAATTTTTCTTGCTGACAGGTGGTTTAATTCTCTTGGCTTAATGAAACATATCAATTCTCTCGGACACACCTATATTTTGAGACTAAAGAAAAACATCAAAGTACTACACTTCGACAAAAAAGAAGGTCATAAAATTTGGAAATGGCTAAATGAATTGCCAAAATACAAATATCATGCCAAAACTTACAATGAAATTGAATTTACAGAAGATAAGTATATTACCAACATTGTCATAAGTGATTCCATTGATACTGATGATCCTTGGATTCTTGTTACAAATGGAAATTCTAAACGTGCCATTAAAGATTACAGTTATCGCTTTGGCGGTATAGAATCAGTATTTAAAAATCAGAAATCTAATGGCTTTTATCTTGAAAATACAGTTAATTGTTCTTTAGATTACTTCAAATCAATGTATTGTTTTGCTTGTATTGGTGTTCTATATTTAACTATTCTAGGATCTGACTATTCTAAAAACACAAGATGTTATAAGCATACTAAGATTAAAACTTACACTAAAGTTCGTGGCATTAAAATCAGAATAAAGTCGTTATTTAATACAGGCTTAACCTTATTCCATCGAGCTTTTGAATCTCTAAAATATGTAAAATTAAGTTTTAAATTTATACTCTATGACATATAGTAAATTCATATTATAAACGAGTTTTTTAAAACTCCACCATAAGGCGGAGTGCGTTGCTGTGTCAAAAACACAGCTTTTTTAAATATTTTTTTAAACATTGTATTATTTTGCCAAAATACTAAGTAGGTGGGCGAACTTTTGACAGCCTTCAGCCTAGTATTTATAAGGCTTTGAAAAAAACTGTCAGCTATTCAGAGAAATGCGATATGGGTCAGATGCTGTCCCTGAGCCTTGTGCCAGTGCATCAGCCTTCAGATTGAAAACTGGCCGAACCCCGCTAGCGCTGTTCACGTAGCAGTCGAGGTTCGCATTGCCATTCGAAAGCACGCCACGCACGAAAGCGTTGTTACCATCGAAGCTGAACGGCGAGGAAGCCCACCAAACTTGCCCAGAGTATAAGTAATAACCACTATTGCTAGTAGACCATCCACTGCTAGTAGACCATCCACCGGCTAGTACTATTTCATCCATACTCAAAAGGCCGATGGGATACGTTAAAGCTCCATTGCCATTAATTGTATCACTTACTGTAAAGGCATCATTTTGTTGCGGACACGTTAACATCATTTTGTTATTATATGAACTATTTGCAAAATAATACCATCTATATGCTGTCGCATTTGCTCCATATCCTAAGTTATTAAAACTACTACTTGGTTTATTACTACTTATTGAACGATCGTTACAAAAAATATTATCAGCTAAATATTCTTCATTGGCAGTTCCTAAAATATTTGCCTTATACCAATTATCTATGTAAGCCTTGATTGTTGAGTCATTGGTATTGGCATGAGCTGTTGCATACGTTGAGGCACCAGTCGCTCCATACATATAGCCAACATAGGCATTATCATTATAACTCCTATTAAACGCACTCGTACCTATTTGACGATCACTACTTGACTCGCCGTTTGCATGAGAACTGGTTCCATCATAAATTACACGAACTGTACCATCACCATTAATTCTTACAATACGCCAATATTTATCAGCAAATTTGACATAGTTATTGGTTACATTACCACGATAATAATATGAATCACCATAAGAATCTTTAGCCTTACATAAATAACCATTAGTTACTTCTTTTGCTGTTACACTGACAGAACCATCTGCATTCATAGTTGGGCACTTACCAGAAGTATCCACTGTAGCTATAATATCAGGAACCTTAGATACAACTTTTTTAAAATAAACATTACATTTTGCACGTTTAGATAAATTAGTCGTAAGTAAACCCCATTTATCATTATTCCACTCGCCAGTTGCCCCATTATCACAAACGACTTTTTCAACTACATAACCATCATCCTTATCAGGAATAGTACTGGAATATTCTCCATCTAAATAAGCACCAATTACGACATCGTCTTGAGTGAAATTACCAACCGTTGTTTTAATAACCGCTTCTTCTTTAGATACAAAGAATTTAGAATAAGCTAAGTATACTCCCAAAGTACAAACTAATATGCAAGATAAACCTAGATAAAGATATCTAGAATAATTACTTAACCATCTTTTAATTTTGATTTTTTTTAAATACTTATTCTTATCAAACCTTTTCATTGTTAACCTCTACTTCTATTATTTCCAATTAAAAACAAATAATACTTAATATGTACTGCAATTACCTATTTACATAACTTTTACACTTTTCATAGAGTTTGTTACTCTATGAAAAATCTAGGTAAATACTGACTTTAAATAATATTTGACTATAAATTTGACGAGAATAGAATTTAAAAAAATATGTTTATTAACGCTAACAAAGCCTTATAAATTCTAGAAACTTTACATTTTTTTATGACGAGAAATTTGACTATAAAAAGATAAGTTTACTATTAAAAACCTCTTTAAAATTCTTTATTTCTATGATATATTTAAACTATAAATTAAAAATAGATAACGTATTTTCGGTTTCATAGAGTAACAAACTCTATGAAATTTTTTAAAGATATAAGATACTCAAAAATATATAAAATATACAAAAAAACTCTAGAATTATCATAACTCTAAAGTTTCTTTTTACCTACTCTTTAATCTAATAAACCTTTGATATTCCCCATGGAAGAAAGTTAAAAACTTATTAACCTCATCAATAGTAGTCATACTAGATAAACTAATTCTAATAGTAGTCATCGCTCTTTTTTTATCATTATAAATAGCCATTACTGAAGTAGAAAGTTCTCCTGAAGAACAAGCCGTATTAGTACTTATATAAACTTCATGATCTTCCATAGCATGAACAAAACTTTCTGGTTTAATATTCATAAGACTAATATTTATAACATGATAAATTGAATACTTAGTATTATTAAATTTCAAATTAGGATAATGACTTAAATCATCTACAATCTTTTCATTTAATTTCTTTACATATAATTCTTTCTTATCTAAATCAATTAAACATAATCTTATAGCTTTTGAGAATGCTACAATCAAAGGAAGGGGTGGTGTTCCAGCCCGTAGTGGAAAATCTTTACTACTACCATGAATTAAAGGAACTATATCTACTTTTTCACTCTTATATAAAAGTCCTATTCCCTTAGGCCCATATATTTTATGACCAGAAAAACTAGCTAAATCAACATCACTTAAATTAATTGGTACTTTTCCTAAAGCTTGCGTTAAATCACTATGAAATATTGTATTAGGATTTTCTTTTTTTATAATTTGTCTAATTGTCTTTAAAGGTTGTCTAACGCCAACTTCACTATTAACCCCAACTATACTAACTAAAATTGTTTTATCCGTAATTAAATCTTTTAAATCTTCTAAATCAATTAACCCATTTATATCATTATTAACATAACTAACTTTAAAACCTAATGTTTCTAAATAATCAGCTAAAACATATTCGGAAGGATGTTCTAATTTTGATAAAATAATATGATTACCTCTATTTTTATATCTTAAAGCTACACCCAATATCGCTGTGTTATTAGCTTCCGTAGCCCCACTTGTATAGATAATTTCTTCCATCTTTATATTTAAACAATCTGCTATCTGTCTTGTTGCACTTTTCAAAAGTGCTCTTGATTTAACCCCCAAACTATGCATAGAATTTGGATTGCCAATATAATCCCTACTAACCTTAATTAAGCTATCCAAAACTTCTGGATTTACAGGAGTTGTGGCACTATAATCTAAATAAATCACTTCAATCACCTTTATATCTATTTTTAGTATAGCAAACTTTTTTTAATTAATCTATTCTTTTTGTTTCGTGATATCTCTTTTAAGACAATTATTAGAAAGAGCTTTATTATATAAATCACTAGCATTTATTTTTTCTAAAATTTGCTGACGAATCTGGGCTATTCTCTGGTGACTTAAACCAAAAAACTTTCCTACTTCGATTGCCGTTTTATTTCTATCGTCGCCATCAAAACCGTATAACATCTTAAATATTACTTTTTCTCGTTCATTTAACTTTGCTGCTGTTAAAATTTCATCTACCCTATCAGCTGACATTTGCCCCATTTCATAATCAAGTTCAATATCAATTGTTTCATCAACTAAAAGATCACCATAGCATACTTCCTCATTATCATATACCGAACTGTCTAAACTTATCATTTCTAAATTCATAACTAGTGCCAATCCCAATTTTTCAACACTTATATCCATTTTCTTAGCTATTTCTGGTAAAAAAGGCTCTCTATTTAGCTCACTACACAATACTTCATAGGTTTTCTCATAATCGCTATATAATTTCATTTTACCTAAAACTTGAGGAACTGCATGCTCTTTCGTTAAGATATATCTATTAATTTTAGTTCTTATCCAAAAATAAGCATAAGTATTAAATCTTATATGTTCTTTAAAATCATAATGACTAATAGCTATTAATACGCCCTCTATTCCTTCCTGAACTAAATCTTCCGAAGGTATATTAATACCAAAATCCCGTTTACGATCTGCTACCATTTTATTAATCATTTTAAGACTTCTAAAAATCAAGGCTTCTTTCGCATCTTTATTCCCAGTTTTAGCTTTTCTTATTACTTCATTTTCTTCCGTCACTGTTTCATAAGGTTCTACTCCTAAGTTATAATACATAAGATTATTACTATTACTATTAAGTTCAATATTTTCTAAATCACAATACTCATAAATCATCTCTTTAATTGTATCATTTTTTATTTTATCCTTTAAACTCCCATTTTTCAAATAAAGGATATTATCTCTTGTAATATTAGCCAAAATATTTCTTAATATACTATTATCTTCAATTAGTTTCTTCATCATAATATTATTTAAAAGATAATTTCCTATTTTACAAAGATAAACAATACTTTCTAATGCCTCTAAATACTTAGTATTATCTTTTAATTCCATATTTATATAATCATTTATAACATCATAAGGACTTTCTAACATTTTCGTATTTAAATACTCTCTTATCTTTTTTTCTACTTCTACTAAATAATAATTAGATTCACAATTACCTAAAGACATAATATTACGATATTTTTTAGTTATACCTCTCACTAACTGTTTTAAGTTTTTTCTTTCTTTAAATAAAAAACGATATTTTAAAAATTCATAATTAAATATATATCCTATTTCTTTTTCCATAATTATCCTCTTTTGCAAGTTCAAATAGTATACCACATTTTGCTTAAATTAAAAGATTTTTCGTAATTTATCTCTAAAATTTTAGAAGATTATAAATTTATCTCTTTTCTTTTTATCAATAAAGTTTTACAATGATTTTACATCTTTATTACCAAAGAAAAATATAATTACAATAGTGAGGATCTATGCAAGAATTTTTATCATCTGTTAAACACGAAGTTAAAAGAAAAATATCTTTAGAAAAAACGCAAGAAGAAATAACTGATAACCTAATTATTTCTATTTTAAACCAAGATACTAATTTATATACTAATGAGAAAAAATGTTATTATATTAAGTTATATAGTGCTCTTTATTTTAATAATCTAGCTCTTTTAAATTATTTAAATAATAATAATTTTTCTTTTGGTATCTATCCTAATAATCTTAGTATCTATCTTTTAGATAATAGTTTTACTAAGTATTTTTCTTCTTCCTCTTATTTAGCCTTTATAACCAGATATAAACCTTATTTACACAGTTTTTTTCTTTCTATTAAGGATTTAAAAGCTTTAGAAAAGGAAGAATATATTAAAAGATTTATAGTCTTAATAACTTCTTTAGATAGTACTTTAAACATTTTAAAAGATAATTATCAAGTTTCTCTTAATAACTTATTTACTAAGACTACTCTTGATACTTTTACTAATACTTCTTATAAACAAGCAAGTTTGGCTCAATTAAATAATGTTATAGCGCCCCTTACTATCTTGCCAAATAAAAATACAATTACTAGACTAAATAATTTAATTTCTAAAAATTTTACTCTATTTTGTCATAACTATGATTTAATGTTTTCTTTATTTAGTGATGAAGAACTGCTTAATATGACTACCTCTCCCGAATATTTTTTTACTAAAGCTTTAGCGCTTAATCTTGATATAACTAGAGTCTTAAATATTTATAAACATAATCCGAAAGTTATTAATAATACTGGTATCCTCAATCAAAATATTTTTAATAATTATAGTGATGATGAAATTATTTATTTAAGTAAAACTATTAATTTTTATAGTTCTACTGCCTCTAAAGATTTAAAAAGTTATAACAGAAAAAGAAGGCTTTTATCCCTTCTTCCCACTTGGCCTAAATAAGTTTTTTTTTACTTGTTAAATTTTTTAGCAACGCTTTCAACAGTTACTTCTTCCATCCGATATTTCTGTTCTACATTAGGATATTTTTCATGATCAACCTCACTTAGAAACATCTCATAAGGTCTAGCATAAACTAAATTTTCACCATATAAAGCCCGATATATCACTAATTTTTCTTTCGTTTCACTATGAATAGCAGTTCCTAATACTAGGTAATAATCTCCTTTAAAATGACGATAAATACTATTTATTTTTAATTCTCTCATATAAATATTAATTGAGTTTTTCTATCTTTAACTCTTTACCTTTCCTAGAATCATTATAGCTTTATTAAGATTCGTAAACAAGATTTTTTCTTCTAAATAGTCTATTTTTATGCGAAAACTTACTTTTTCGTACATTTTGTACGAATTTAAGTACTTTTTTCGTACAAAATGTACGTTTTTACTCAAAGTAATCAAGCATCATAGCTTTCTTTACTGCTTTTAATGTTTCTTGAGCTTTCTTTCTAGCTTTCTTAGTTCCTTCTTTTAAGACATTATAAACATATTCTGGATTCTTAGCTAATTCTTCTCGTCTTTCTCTAATTGGTCTTAATTCTTCTTGTAATACATCATTTAAAAAATTTTTAATTTTCATATCACCTAAACCACCACGACGATAGTGTTCCTTTAATTCATCAAGATTTTGATATTCTGGTAAATATTTTTTAAAGGAATCTTCCTTACAGAAAACATCTAAATAAGTAAATACCACATTACCTTCTACTCTACCAGGATCACTAACCTTTATATGATTAGGATCGGTATACATTCCCATAATTTTTTTCTTTATTTCTTCCGGACTATCTTTTAAATAAATACAATTACCAATAGATTTACTCATCTTTGCATTGCCATCAGTACCTACTAGTCTTCTCTCGTTAACATTTTCTGGCAACATCGCTGTTGGTTCTACTAAAGTTTCGCCATAAATTGAATTAAACTTACGAACTATTTCACGGGCTTGTTCAATCATTGGTAATTGATCTGCGCCAACTGGAATTAAAGTTCCTTTAAATGCTGTAATATCAGCGGTTTGACTAACTGGATAAGTAAAGAAACCAGCAGGAATACTATCTTCAAAACCTCTTAATTTAATTTCTTCTTTAACAGTCGGATTGCGATACAAACGTGATACTGTTACTAAATTCATATAATAGAATGTTAATTCAGTAAGTTCTGGTACTTCTGATTGAATAAAATAACATACTTTATTAGGATCGATCCCACAGGCTAAATTATCTAAAGCAACCTCAAAGACGTTATCTCTTACCTTTTTAGGATTATCAAAATTATCCGTCAAAGCTTGTGCATCAGCTGCAAACAAATACATTTCATCGTAATCCCCTTCATTTTGAATTTTAACCCTATTCTTTAAAGACCCCACATAATGACCAATATGTAAAGGTCCAGTTGGTCTTTCTCCTGTTAATATAATTTTTTCCATAAAAATGCCTCCTATAAAAAAAGTCCTACTCTAACAAAATAGAATAAGACTTATACTCATTGCCACTAAATTGTACTACCATACAACGCTTATTTTAACGGTTAAGCACTCCGTATTAGCCTACTTTTGTTTCGGTAATCTCTCCATAGCCCATTCAATAAAATTCCATTACAGCTTTCCACCACGCACTGCTCTCTATAAACTTCTCTTTTATTTACTCTTCTACATCTGCGATTTCTCCTTTATTTTAGTAAAAAATCATGTTCTAGTCAATATTTTTTTATAATTAAATTTTATCATCCTTAAATTCCCAATTTATTAACATATTATTCCCATTTTAAGGTATAATACCACCAGGAGTGTTACTATGTCTAAACTTAAATATTTATTATATGCTATTCTTTTATTTTTTCCCACTTATATTTTAGCCCTTACTTACCCGAATCTTCATTATTCAAAAAGTATCATTTATGACTTAACTGCTGACAATACCTTATTTGAATTAAATGCTAGTGAAAAAACCTCGATTGCTTCTTTGACTAAAATTCTAACTGTCATAACCGCTCTTGATTATATTGACGATTTAAATACGAAAATTACTTATACTAAAGAAATGCAAAAGTTAGTAAACGAAGATACTTCCAAGGCTGGTTTAAAAGTTGGGGATATCATAACTTACAAAGATTTACTATATGCCTCTATCTTACCTTCTGGAGCCGATGCTACCGTAATGCTTGCTCTAGCAATCAGTCCTTCGCTAGATGATTTTGTTAACTTAATGAATAAAAAAGCTATAAGTATTAGCATGACTAATTCGCACTTTACCAATGTTATCGGTCTTGATGATACTAATCACTACAGTACTGCCAAAGATATTTTAACTCTATTAAAATATGCTTTAAATAACCCCATTTTTCAAAAAATCTATACTACTAAAGAATATACTTTAACAAACAATCTAAAAGTTACCACCACTTTAAATCACTATAATAATGCTAATTTAGATTTATCTTCTATTATTGGTAGTAAAACAGGATATACTAATAAAGCCGGTTTATGTATAAGTGCCCTATTTACTTCGCATAATCATACTATTCTAATAATCACTTTAAATACACCGAAAACAAAAGAGTTTTATCATCTTAAAGATACCTTAGAACTTATAAATTTTATCAATAACAATTATAATCAACAAATAATATTTACTTCCGATAATCTTATAACTTCTTTAAAAATTTCATATAATAATACACCTTATCAAATAAAACCGACCAATTATATCTATGCTTTCCTTCCTAATGACTATCAAAGAGAAGATCTAACTACTGAATATATTGGTCAAGAACAATTATCTTTTAAAGATAAAAAGAACTCTAAAATTGGCCTTATTAACTATTACTATCAAAATAAACTTATTTATACTGAGAGTGTTTTTCTATCACAAGATATCGAAATACCCTATTTAAAATACTTATCTATTTTATTTATTATTTTAATTTCTACTCTTTTCCTAAAACTTATCCAATTAAAAAATCTTACCCCAACTGAAAAAAGACTATCTTAACTCTCTAACTTTTGAGCTTAAAATAGTCTTTTGTAATCAATATGGCGTCCCTGATGTGATTTGAACACACGACCTATCGCTTAGGAGGCGATTGC
Organism: uncultured Bacilli bacterium; assembly: GCA_934098505.1. Lineage (GTDB taxonomy): Bacteria > Bacillota_I > Bacilli_A > RF39 > UBA660 > CAG-605. Next base: position 43,805 of record CAKOOR010000008.1, on the reverse strand, counting down.
TCTATCCAGCTGAGCTACAAGGACAAAAAAAGGATTTTTTATTGTTGTATCCTTATACTAACAACATTATAAATGAAAATTAAATAAATCCCAAGTCGTAAAGAAACCTTAAAACGAGTCATCTCATAAGTAGCGACCACTTTATCACAAACAGATACTAAGTAAGAACCAATATACTTAGGCTTATCATTCGTATGCGGATACATATGTTTAACAATTATATCTTGTTCTAAAGGTGTTAAATCATAATACTTAAGAGCATTTTGTAATGCTAAAACAGGATGCTTACTTAATTTCTCATAAGCATCATATTTTGTTAGCTCTTTATCAAAATAAAAATCATGAAGTAAAGCCGCCCTTGTTATTTCTTCTAAATTAGCCATATGTAAATTTCTAGCGAGAAAATAAGCCATCTTCGAAACCCGTAAAACATGTTCATATCTACTGATACCATGATGTGGTTCTAAATGCAACTTCTTAAATTCTTCATTATCTAAGATATCCTTAACAATTTCGCCATATTCTAATCTTTTTTTAATAGACATTTATAAACATACTCCATCTAACTACCCATTATACTCACAACACAATAAACCAAAGCACAAATAGTAAGTAACACAATTGAAATAACCATATATTTCAAGTTATTATCTAACTCTTTATCCGTAATTCTTTTACTACCTTTACTTCTTAATAGTAAACTAAACATTTTAACAATATAAAATGCAGTTGCAATACTGGCAAGGATTACTCCTATTAATAAAAATATTTGATATGTTTTCATAATTTTCCTCTTTTTTTCTTTCTTATTATAGCACAACAAACTATATATGCAAGTTTTCTAAAATTAAGTAGTTTTATTTACTAACATTATTTTTAGGTTTACTACTCTTATTACTAGTGTATTCTAATAATCTTAAAAGCATTCTTATATATAAATCACTTAAACCTTTAGTACGCAGTTTTTTAACCATAATTCGTTTATCACTATAGTCTTTTTCACTAAACATAATCTTAGCAATTTCGTTTTTTAAAGTCGTTTCGACTGGAATATCTGAAATAATCCCGTCAATATCTTCATTTAAAATTCTAGTCGCATCTATTTCGATATCTTGACCACGGCAAATAATTGTTAACTGTTTAACTGTCGATACTTCATTAATTTCAATAACAAAATCACTACCATCACTATACGCCGTAAAATCTTTCTTATCCGCTTCTTGTAAAACTCTAACGTCCGTTGCCGTTCTCGTATTTCTAAATCTTATCCTATAGTTTCTCGTATCTGGGATAATACCACTTTTACCTTCATAAGGTCTAATAATTAACGTATAGTTATTTTGTAAATAGTTATAATCAAATCTAGTGACAATATAATAACCTTGTTCATATAATGAACTAATTCCATCATCTTCATATAAATTATAAATATTACTTTCCCCTGGAAAAACATGAACTTCTAAATTTTTGGCAATTCCAATATTATTAATATTGCGATCCGGTACATACATTGGAACAATCGAACCCTTCTTAGCAAAGACTGGATAATCTTCATCATTAAAGAACATAACATATCTCGTATTGCCATTAAATCTTTTACCCGTTTTAAAATCATACCAAGTTCCATTAGGTAAATAAATTTTTTCAACACTACGTTGCATTGCCATATCTTTTTTAGTTGTTATCGGTGATACTAAAAGTTCACTTCCAAAGAAATATTCATTTTTATAATCTGGTTCATCTATCATATTAGGAACCACATGATATAATGGCATAAAAATAGGAATACCTAATTTATAATACTTATAACCTTCGGCATATAAATAACTACTTAATTGTAATCTTAAATTTAAATAGTCTTTAACTACTCTTAAAACTTGATTATTCCATCGCCATGGTTCTCTCTTATAATAATGACCATAAGAAGAAGCAAATCTAAATATTGGACTAAAAGTCCCAAATTCTACATATCTTAAATATAACTCACTATCTTCAATACCACCCTTAAAACCCCCAATATCATTACTCCACCAAGTAAGTCCTAAGTTATAAGAACTCGAAATAAACTCTGGTAACTTCTTTAAAGTATCCCAACTTACTTCCGTTTCCCCAGTATATAAAACCGGATATCTTAAGGCTCCTAAAGAAGAAGGACGTGCTAATATCATACCTCTGGTATTTACAAACTTTTTATAATCATTATAATGATAATAATTAAGAGCATTCATTACTCTTTTATCTTTCGTTCTTACATCTAAAAAGAAAAAGTCCACATTATCATTATATAAAGGTGTAATAAGTTTATCTAAATAAGCCGCTACAACATTAGTATCTAAAACATTAAATGGTAAATCTTGACTATCACTAACTCCTAATTCACTGGCATAATCACGATACTTAAACTCATGGGGATGAATTCCTTCTGTTGGATCAAGACTAAGTCCTAAACGAATACCTCTTTCGTGTAAAAAAGTCGTAAAATTACTTAAAGTACCTAGCTTATCCCGATTAAAAGTAAAACCACTCTTAAATTTTTTTAAATCATTCGGATCTTTAATATGCCAATTACTTCCCATAACTAAAACATTTAAAGGAATATGATAATTATTAAAATCATAAACTAATTTTCTAACATTATCAAATGTATAAACATCATCTTTATACCACCAAATTCCTAAAGCATATCTAGGTATTAAAGGACATCTACCTGCTAAAGTAGCATACTCTCCTAAAAATAATCTGAAATCTTTATTATAAACAAAAACATATATATCTAAAGACTTATGTGTTCTCGGAACCATATAACCTTTATCATCAATTATCATACTATTTGAGTCATCTAAAGTACTAAAACCATCTAAAGAATATAAACTCTTTTGTCTAGCAAAGATATTATTCTTAGCCTTTTTATACTGTTCTTTTGCTTTTTTTAATTCTTCCTTTTTCCTCTTTTTCTCATCAAATTCACGAGTAGTACTATCTTTATTTTCTTCATTATCTAAAGCTTCACTAGCAAAGATAAATTCTTTTTTTAAGTCTAAATTTGGTTTTAAACAAGCAACATTTTTTATCTCATCACTACCATAATACCAATAACCAGTTCCATTTAAAACATTAACTCTTAATGTTGAATCTGGTGCAAAAAGACTACCTTTAAAAGGCTTCTCTTTTAAATACTGAAGACGATAATATTTAGTATTAATTATTAAAGTAGCATGATCTTCCTGAACATCTAATTGTGGTAAAGGAAAATTTCTATTTTGAATATTCTCTGTCAAATAATCATTAAAAATACCTTCCTCATCATATTCTAAACGAAGTATCATATCACTAATAATACTAATTCGATAATTTTTCCCTTTAAATACCGCTTTCGGATTAGTCATCCGATTATTCATATTAGGTAAAAAATGATTTCCTAAAGTACTCATTTACCATCCCTATTCTTTCTAATTTTAAGTATAGCAAACTAAAATTTCTTTTTCAATAAAAATGATAAGTTGTTAGTATCAGTTTTCTAGACTAATACAAGTTCTCATTTATTGTTATTTTTTAATCATTGTTTCCCCCCAGTTATGGTATAATGAACTTAGAAAGGTTTAAAAAGGTTTATATGCAAAAGAAAAAGGATATTTTTGTTGCTACTGGCTCTATCTTAATTATCTTAGTAGTTTTAGGAGGAATTTTATTCTTAATAAGAAAAGACAAAATTACTGGAAAAGTTTTAAATGATAGTCCCAAATATCAAGTAATTTATACTTTTAATGATAATAGAAAAGTTTATTCTGAATTTAAAGATACTAAGTATATCACTAAATTTGGTAAAAGTTACGATTTAAACACAGCTTTAAAAGATAATTTATTTAATCTCGATAATATGCTTAATAACATTAAAAAAGTAGATGGCTTAAATGATGGTGGTACTAAAATATATTACTTAAATAATCATATTGATATTGTAAAATGTCATAAAATTAACAGTAATACTAATAATACTTACATTGAAGATTACTATATCGTTAAAGACTCAAAAAATATTATTGATGACTTATGTCAATAAAAAAGAACTGATAACTATTCTAAATTAGAAATATTTAATTTCAAAGAATAGTTAAATTAAGTTCTTTTTTTCTTAAAAATCATCATTTATAAAAAAAATTATATTATTATTATTGATTTCATTATGAAATTATCAACATCATTTAAAAAGATTATAATTTTGAAGAATTATTTTGTTTAAACAAAATAACTTTAAAAAAAACATTTTATTTTTCTATATCAAAATAACTTTTACTAGAAATACTTCTTATTTGTGGTAAACTACTTCTAGGTGATTACGCATGGAAAATACATTTAAATATACTCTAGATAACAAAAGATATCATACCCTTAATTATGAATATAAAACTAAATATGGAAAAAAGGTTTTTAAAGTTTCTTTGAATGCTGGTTTCAGTTGTCCTAATAAAAAAGATGGCTATGGTTGCATTTTTTGTTCACCTTTAGGTAGTGGTGATTTTGCTGGTTTAGTCGAAGATGATTTAATAACACAATTTGATATGGTTAAAAATGTTATGGAACATAAATGGCAAGATGCATACTACATCGGTTACTTCCAAGCTAATACCAATACTTACGCTCCCGTTGAAATACTAAAAGAAAAGTTTGAACCAATTTTAAAAATTCCTAACGTTATTGGCCTTTCTATTGCTACTCGTAGTGATTGTATTTCTGATGAATGCTTAGAATACCTAATCGACTTAAATAAAAGAACTAATCTTACTATTGAATTAGGATTACAATCTATGTATGATGAAACTTTAAAATTAATCCATCGTGGTCATGATTTAAAAAACTTTGACGAGTGTGTTAAAAAATTAGTAAAAAATAATATTAATGTTGTTGTGCATATAATTAATGGGCTTCCGGGTGAAACCAAAGATATGATGATTAATACAGCCAAATATGTAAATTCTTTAAATGTAGCTGGCATTAAAATTCATATGCTTCATATTATAAAAAATACTAAGTTAGCTACTATGTATCAAGAAAAACCATTTCATATCTTAACTAAAGAAGAATATATCGATATTGTTATTTCGCAACTAGAATATCTTCGTCCCGAAATGGTAATCCATAGACTTACAGGAGATCCTAAAAAGGAAGATTTAATTACACCCGAATGGGTTCTAAAAAAGTTTTGTGTCTTAAATAATATTGATAAAGAAATGGTCAAAAGAAATACTTATCAGGGAAGTAACTTAATATAGTAAAAATGTACATGTTTGATGTTTTTTTAACATGTACATTTTTATATACAAAGTAAGACGACATTTTTAACAAAAAAATCGTAAAGTTATCATATTATTTTGAAACTATTGCTAAATTACTATCAATTACGTAAGGTTCATTTACAGTTCCTGTTCCCCCAGATATTTCTACATTTGCTTTCAAATTTATAACTGGACGGGCACCATTGTTGAGAGTAGTCCAACCCCAAAAGCCAAGATAGCCGTCAGAGCTTTCAATCAGTTCACCAGAATAGCCGACGGTCGCAGAGAAAAGTGATGGAGACATTGTCCAGAAATGCCCAGTTGAATAAATCCACGATAACTTATTCATATGTTTATTATCCATACCAGCAAAAACCATTTCATCGTAAGTTATTAAACCAACGGGGTAAGTTAAGGCTTTATTGCCTACACCGGAATCTGTAGTAGTATATAAATCTCTTGCTGGCTCGTGACAAGTAAATTGAGCAGTGCTAACTTCGGATCTACCATATATCCCAAATTTTGTATCTTTATCCGTTTGAACACCATCACCAACGTTGTTGGTATAGAAACTACGGTCACCACAGAAACCCACGGTAGTTGAAACATATTGGCTATATCCTTTATCGACGATATTCGTTTTGTACCAACTATCAACGGCCGCTTTGATAGTTGAGTCATTAGTATTGGCGTGAACTTCAGCAAATGTATCTGCATCAGGATTACCATACATATAACCAACATAAGCGGGGTCATTATATTTACTGTTAAATTGATAGGTTCTATTATCGATTGATTGATTTACACCGGTGGCATTCTTTGTTGAGCCATTATAAATTAATCTTATCGAACCATCACCATTGATTCTGACTATTTGCCAGTAGTAACCTGCAAAATAAACATTATTATTTTTGACATTACCACGATAATAATAAGTTGTACCATAATCATCAGTGCCATAATACAAGCCTTTATTGGATTTATCGGTTTCTAGTTCTATTTCTGTTAAAGTAACGGCTGATAATTGGTAGGTTATACTATCATAAGTAACATTATTCCACGTTGTTGTTCCTGTTGTTTTAGTGGCACCAGTTACTTGATATATTGTTGTATCACTACGGCCACGGCTAACATACAATTTTTTATTTGATGGATTATATCCTACAGACTCTGTTTGAAAATAATATTTGATATCACCACTAAAATCTATAGTTGTAGGGTCAACATAAACGGGATTTGACAATGAATATCTGGCAGTTTCACTATTAAATGTTTTTGTCGTAAATAAAGCAATTTTAGTATCATCTTCCGTTAAATCACTAGTTTGGTCATCACTTTTAATAGCTGTACTAGCTGGTTTAGTAGAATTTACTGTGGTCATAGAACCAGTCTTTTCGGCCCACTTAATAATTGGTGCCGTTTGACTTAAATCTGGTTCTCCTTTAGCCTTTATCTTTTCTATAGCCTTATCAGGAGTAGTTTGATATTCATTGGCTAATATTGCATCGTGTAAAGTATCGTAGCCCGCATCTTTCGAATTCCAACTAGAGGGAGTTGCTACTACTACTATTTTAGACGCAAAATACTTATTCATTGATTCGATATCCTCAACATCTTTATCCAGCCAAAATCTAACTGTATAATCCACAGAATCATTATAAGCTAAAGTACCTTTCGTTAAAATTCTTGACTCCGTACTATTTGCTATTACTGTATCAGTTGCCTCATAAGTGGAAAGTAATTTAATCTCTTCATTATTTACTAAAACATCCAAATACTTACTATTTAACGTTGTGCCTTCTAACATTTCCATATTAACCGTATAACCTGCTAACATATCACAAATATTAGTTATCGTAAATGAATATGGTACTTGCTTTTTGCCTTCTTCATCACTAATTGGATACATGTTAGTTAAATTAATGGCCTCACTTTCATTAGAAAATTCTAATTTAAAACACTTGCTACCTGCTACATTATTATTATCCTGATTTTTTTTAATAAAGAAATAACCATAACTAAGTCCAATTAATGTCAATATTACAGACACAACTAATACTATCATATTTACTTTTTTCTTTTGCATAATAAATTTTCCTTACTACAATTTCTATTCTCATATTTAGAAAATTAATGAATAATAGATATCAAAATGCGTAAATACGGATTCATAGAGTATGTAACTCTATGAAAAAGCTAAGTAATTACTGGATTTAATGCGTATTTGACCAGAAAATTTGACCACAAAAATTATTGATTATTTGACTATTAAAAGCTTTGAAAAGCCTTTTAATATCCAAAGAAACAAGCAATTTAATTGACCACAATTTTGACTACAATAGGTTATTAAAAACTATTTAAAATCTCTAAAATATATGGTATATTTATATTATGAATTAAAAATAGATATTGATATTTTGCTTTCATAGAGTTACATACTCTATGAAAAAACTAATTTCAAACTTATTATTAACTATTAAATTAAAACTGAATTTAAATTTATATATATTATTTATATTATTACTTTGAATAATTTATCCTTTTAAAATAAAGTTGCGGGTATCTTTTTGGCTGTGGTTTGCTTCACAATCTCAGCATTAAAAAAATCTTTGCATAAAATTTCTATACATTGAGCCATGATTTTGTGCAACACACTTTTGGTTCGGTAAATGTGTTATGTTTCTTTAGTACTTCACAGATACTTACACATATATGACTCTTTCACAAATGCTGTGATAACTTAAACTTATAATAAAATTTTATAATTCATTTATAGATATAAAGTCAAAAAAATAAGCCTATATTTAAGCCTATTCTTCTTATATTACAATTAATTATTCTCCCAACGATACCCAGCAATATCATCAGCAGAAAAAGTATATTCTAACTTTTTATGATAAATATTTTCATACGCCTGTTTCTTCCAAGAATAATCTTCATTTAACATATTAATACTATTTACTCTTGGACTCACATCTTTATCAGGATATAAAACTCCCAAAACATTTAACTCATAAGTAGTCTTATTAAATTCTTCGTTATCCACTATATTCGTATCTATTATCTTTGTAAAACAAGATATTACCGGCACATTAAGAATAGCAGCATATTGATAAGCTCCTCTTTTTAACGGTCTTATCTTACGATAATTAAACCACATTTCTTCTTCTGGATAAATCAAAACAATATTACCAGCATTTAAAATTTTTCTTAAATTTTCTTTAAAAGTTCCTGCTAAATAAGTTGGACTTTTACTAACGGGGATAACGTTTAAATAATTCATTAAAAATCCTAAACTACCAGGCATAGCTAAATTTGTATCTTGAATAACTATATACAAATCTTTCTTTAAGACTTTTTCTACTAACTTTCTAATAATAAAAGTATCTAAAGGATTAAAATGATTAGATGTAATAATGGCTCCCTTACTTAAATCTACATTTTTTAACTTTTCAGCTCCCTTAACCTCAATATCCTTATCAAGCATTTTCATGTACTTACTTACTGTCATATTAGCAATTGCATGTTTAATTCCATATCTTATTTTCTTACCTTTATTTTTATAAAAAGTATCCAATAATTTAGTTATTTCTTCATCACTTAAAGTCGCATCATTAACTTCTACTTTTTTATTAAGTTCATTATCTAAGACATTTTGTTCAATATTTTTAATTACATCTTTTTTCGAACCACCGATAATCATTATAATCTATCTTCCTTACCACTATCAAAGACGGTTTTAAAAGTAACCTCATCTTCAACTATTTCTCGACATCTTTTTAACATTGCTTCCAAACTTTTATCGTCCTTTTGTTTATCTTCATCCGTATAGTTTTCTTTAATCTTCTTTATTTTTTCATAATAAGCTGTCTTCTTAGCATAATCCCAAAATTCATCTTCATATAAAACATTATCATAATGCCAAGGTTTCTTAAATAAATTAAAGTGAACAATACCCGGATTATCGCATCTTTTACCATCCTCAGTAGGCATTGTATCCCACTTACCATCTAAATACTTAATTTTACCTTTTAGTATTGCATTTATATAAGATTGATCAGGATCAACATTGCCAAAGTTATATTTATTAAATAAATATAAGAACTTATCCGCAAAACCTTTATCTCTTAAAGCTTTCATATCAAAAAGAATAACACCAGAATTTATATACTCACGATAATCAACGCCAACACCGTTGGTAAAATAATTAGTTATATCTTTAATACCAAAACAAGAAGTATCAACACACCCCCCAATATAGTTACCTTCTAAATCCGTATTATATAACTTACTAATATCATCTAATATTATAGTATCAGCATCAATATATAAAGCTTTATCATATTCCTTAAAACAATCAGGAATAAAAATTCTAAAGAAAATAGCCAAACTAAAGTAATCCTCTCTTAATCTTGTTCCCTTTTTATCCGTTATTGCTTTAAGTCTTTCATCCATATTATTAAACATTATCTTACTATAACTAGTTTCTAATTCTAAGATTTTAGCTTTATTTTCTTCACTTAAACCATTATTAACAATATGAATATGATAAAAATAATCTTGACTAGCATTATCAAGTAATGACTTTATTGCTACACTTGCAAAAGGTGCAAAAGCATCATCGATCGTAAAAAATATTGGTATAATTTTATTATTCATTTGTAACCACTCCTTATATTCATCAAGTAACCAATCAAATTCATGACAGTTTAATACATCATGCATTCCATCAATTTGCCAAGGCTTAACTTTTTGCGTTTTAATCCTTGGAAAAAACTTAAATGTCGTTGTAAAATGTCTTAACACCGTATCACTTTGCATCGCTTTTTGTTCGTTATATTTTCTATCAACAATAAGTTTATGTTTACACAAAATATTTAAAGCACTTTGATCAGGCAATAACATCTTTTTAGTCGCACACATTTTGCGAGCTTTCCTTAAAATATCTTCTTTTTTTAATAAATCTAAATTTAAAAGTAAAACCCCAGAATTTAAATAGTCTTTCTTAAAAAGATTTTTCTTATAAACATGACTACCATAATAATCTAATGCCCCTACTAACTCATAATTAGTATTATTAATATCATAAAAATCTTTAAAACTACGATAAGCTAAAACATCCGTATCTAAATATAATATCTTACTAGGTAAATCAACTAAATCACTATAAAGTCTTAACATACAATAAGGCGTAAACATAGTATCTTTATTGGCCTTACATTCATTTTCTTCATATATTTTCGTCATATTAATTAGTTTTACAAAGCTATCTTTATTAACTTCTTTTACTAAATTATCTAAATATTCAATAAACTTTTCATCTATTTTCTTAAAATTTAAATAATCCATTGACAAAACATAAATATTTAAAGCTTCTTTTTCTACTTTTAAAATTGATTTTATTGATAAAAATAAACCATCTTTAATATTACTATCGCCACAATATAATAAATTCATCCTTACTCCTTAATAATTCCTATTACATACTCTTTATAATTCTTTATAATAAAACCACTTAGTTTAGTGGTATCTATTTCTCTAAATCTCGTTATATCTAAACCTAAACATTTTAAATAAGCTTCTTTTTTAACCCAAATAGTTGTAAAATCTAGCTCTTTATTTAAGCTTTTACTAATAATTTCTTGTTCCTTCTCTGTAAAGAAATGTTTAACCACTTTTTCTTTAAAGGTTAATTTTTCGATATCTATTCCAACAGCTCTATCACTAGCAATCGCCACAGTCACATTATCTTTATTACTTATATTAAAATAAACTTTTTCTTCTTTAAAATAAGGTTTACCATTCTTACTTTTTAAAATTTCATAATTAGTTAAGCCGTAATCAAGGGCTATTTTACTTATGACTTCCCTACTACTTTTATTTTCTTCTATATATAACTTATCCATATTTTTCTTTTTATACTTCTTAATATTATCTTTTACACTATATTTTTCAAACTCATTATTTTATATCAAAAAACAAAATTTATAAAAGTATCTATTTATTCAAATAATCCACAATATCATTAACAGTTTGTAAAGTCTTAATATCTTTATCAGGAACAGTTAAATGATACCTTTCTTCACATTCACTAATCAAAGTAACAATATCTAAAGATTCTAACTCTAAATCCGTTGTTAAATTAGATTTACCACTAATCTTTTCTTCCGGTATTTCACAAACCTCACTAATTAATTTAATTACTTCTCCAACCATTATTTTTTTATTTTCCATTTTTTATTCCTCCATTATTTTATTTCTTAAAATTTTATGATTATTATTTTTCTTAAATTCCGTAGTTCTTAAAATACATTTACTTATTTGATGATTCTTAGGAACTGTTTTATTATATTTATAAATCAAATTATTAAAATAAGTAATATTTCCTAAGTAATCATCACTAGGATAAATATAGGCTACTAATTGATTATTTAAAGTACTAACCACTACTTCCATAACGCCTTTATCTTTCATTAGTTTTTCTTCTATCATCTCTGGTAATATATTTTCGCCATTTGATAAGATAATCAAGTTTTTCTTCCGACCAGTTATGAATAGAAAACCATCTTTAGAAACATAGCCTAAATCACCAGTCTTAAACCAGCCATCATTTAAAACTTCTTTAGTTGCCTTAGGATCGTTATAATAACCTAGCATAACATTTTTACCTTTAACGCATATTTCTTCATCAATTATTTTGACTTCAATATCCCGACCTATCAAGCCAACGGAACCATCTTTACCATATAGGTTACGATTAACTGCGACAACGGGACTGCACTCAGTAATACCATAACCATTTAAAATTTCGATGCCAATACTACGAAACCATTTGACATATTTAACATCTAAATACGCACCACCACAAATAAAATATTCTAAATTACCACCAAATTGATTATACAGTGATTTAAATAATTTTTGGCGAATATCAATCCCGATTTTCAAAAGACTATTAGATAATTTTATACCTAGTTTCAATTTTTTATCTTGTCTAGTCCTTCTTGCCGTTGCCCATATCGTCTTATAAAAAGTTTCAATAAAAACTGGTACAACAAACATAGTATTTGGTTTAGCTAAAATCATCTCTTTTTGTAAATTTTTTAAACTACTATTTATAAAGATAGGAACATGATAATAAAATGGTTTTAAAATTCCGGTAATAAGGCCAAACGAATGATGAAAGGGTAAGACCGCATAAACCCCACCATTTGGTTTAAAAAGACTAGAAAGTGACCAAATATCAAAGCAAATATTTTCTTCACTTAAGCATACAGCTTTATTAAATCCCGTCGTCCCTGAAGTAAAGAAAATAACACTAGCATCTTTAGGATTAGTAAATCTAATAAAATCTTTAGAACTTTGATAATTCTCAATTTCTTCAATCGGATACATCCTACTAACAATTCCATTTAAATTATCACAATAATCTTTTGAATAAAAACAAGTATTGGTATTCGTATTCTTTAACATTTTCTTAATATCGTTAGCATCTAAATCCTTATCAATAATCACTACACAATTACCACTGATAACTATACTCATAAATAAAACTAAAAAGTTATATGAATTTTCCCCAATTAAACCAATATGTTTATTATTATAAAGATTAGCTATATAATTACTAGTAAGTCTAACATCTTCAAAAAAATCTTGATAAGTTTTAGTTACTCTAACTTTACTTTTATCTAAGAATTCAAAAGCTATATCGAAAGGTTTTTTAATACTTAAATTCATTAAGTCTTTAAAACTATTTATCTTTGGATTATTATAATAGGCATAATTTTTCTTCATAACTAATCACTTCCATACACAATATTTTTATTATACAATTTAAAAATGAACTGAATATGAAATTATTTTAATGGTAATTTGACAATAACTTCCGTTCCTTTACCAACTTTACTTTTTATTTCAATATTTCCTTTATGGAGTTCAATTATTCTTTTAACTAAAGAAAGGCCAAGACCATTCCCTTCTTCTGAATGCGATTTATCAGCTTTATAAAATTTTTCAAAAACAAAAGGTAAATCATCTTCTTCTATGCCAATTCCTTCGTCTTTAAGCCTTACTTCATAATAATCATCTATCAAATTGCTAGTTATTTTTAAGGTCTTATTAGGTTCACTAAATTTTATGGCATTATCCAGTAAATTTATCCACACCTGCTCTAAACTATCTTCATTTAAATTTAACTTATAATCTAAAATATCTAGATCTAACTCTAAATTCTTAGCTTCTATTTTTTGCATTTCTAAAAGAATAGCTTGTCTTATTTGTTCCCCAACATCATACTCGGTTTTATCAGTTAAAATTTCTTGTTTTTCCACTTTTGATAAGTATAAAATGCTATTAGATAAATTAGAAAGTCTAATAGCTTCTTTTATAATTATATCTAAATACTTATATTGTTCGGCCTTAGATAAATCATTATTTTTTAATTCTTCAGCATAATTTTTAATTGAACTAATAGGAGTTTTAAATTCATGAGAAAAGTTGTTTATAAAATCATTTCTTAAAATCTTTACCCCATCTAATTCTTTAGCCATTTGATTAAAATCATTAGCTAAGCGACCTAAAAACTTCGTATTATTTTCCCTTATCCGAACTGAAAAATCTCCTTCGCTAATTTTTTTCGTAGAATTAGATATTTCTTTTATTCCTTTTAGAATAGGACGACCAATTAAGATAGAGGAAATTATCCCAATTAAAATAATTGCCACAAACACTAAAATCCAAAATTGTGATTGATGAAAATCAATCATATAATCCCAACCTAAAATCTTGTTTCCTAAAAATATTAAAAAACCTAAAGCAATTATAATCGCTGCAAAAGTTAAAAAGGCCAAGGCAGTAAAATAAAGAGTTAACTTTTGATTAGTTTTTATCTCATTATCACTAATTTTTTTCATTTTTAACCACCTTATATCCTAAACCTCTTACTGACTTAATCTCAAATTCAGGATAATTTTCAAATTTTCTTCTTAGTCTATTAATATGAGCATCAATAGTCCGATCATCACTATTAGACTCATACCCCCATATTTCATCCATCAACTGATTTCTTGTAAATATTTTATTCGGATTAGATAATAATTTATAAAGCAGTGCAAATTCTTTTTGCGTTAATTCTGTAACTTCTTCCTCTCTGGTTACAGTCATCGTATCGCAATCAATAATAACTTTTCCGATTATTATTTTTTTCTCAGCTAAAATTTTACTTCTTCTTAATAAAGCTCTCACTCTTAATAAAAGTTCTTCCATTTCAAAAGGTTTCGTCATATAATCATCAACCCCTGTTTGAAAAGCAATTCTTTTATCTTCCATCAAACTTTTAGCAGTCGTCATTATAATAGGTAAGTTTTCCTTCTCACTCCGAACTTTTTTTGTAAAGCCATAACCATCTAATTTAGGCAACATTAAATCTAAAATAATTAAATCAACATGATTATTTTCTAAAACTTCCAAGCCTGATCCACCATCGAATGCTGTAAAAACATTATAGCCTTCCCGCTCTAAATTCTTTTTCATAATATTAAGTAAATTAATATCATCTTCTACAATTAATATATTTACCATAGTTATCACCATTTATATGTCTATTTTACCATAAGTACGAAAAAAAGCACTTAATTCTTTTTAAGTACTCTTCCTTTTTCACGATGATAAATAACAATAATCGCTTTTCCTTTTTTATAAAAACCCGCAGTCATCTTTTTAAAATCATCTTCAAGATTCAAATCTTTTACTATTCCTAAGTTTTCTAATACTTCTTTCAAATCACTAAAGTGAATAACTTTTTCAACAGTACCACTAGCACGATAATAAATATTTGATCCAGCACCACTTATTCTATGATATCCCGCAGCCGTTTTTACTAAAGGAAAAACAGTTAATTTATATAAGAATAAATCATCAATATTTTCTACTCTACACTTATTACTTCTTATTACTAAACCACCACAAAAACTAAAACCCAAAGCATCATATTGAGTAATATCTAATTTTTCTATTGTTAATTTAATATCTTCTAAAATACCAGTCGAACTGCAATCTAACTTGGCAATATCATCAATAGGCATAGCATCTTTAAAGTTAATTGCACTGCTACATTGGGTTCTAATAATATCTTTATCTTTTATTAAATAATTAACATAAGAATCATTTTTAATATTTTTACTAATTTCTTTAATATTCATCTTTTCCACCAAGAAATTATTTAACCATAACTTTTTAATATTGGCAATATTTTTTTCTTTATTAATTATTAAAAGTAATACTTTAAGATTTAAAAGATCATCAAATCTTATTACTTACTTATCCTATTATTAGCATCTTTCATTTGCTTACTTGTTTGCGCATTATTAACGCGAATAAAATTATCGATTTGTTTTAAATTACTTATATCTTTTATGATATTTTCTTGGTCATCAAATAATTCTTTAGAATTACTATATTGATGTTTAAAAACTACAAAACAAATAAAGCCCAAACTTAAAAATAACCAATTATATTTCCAAGGAATTAAAAACATGAATAAAACACCAATAACTTCGGTAAGAAAGCAAATAAATAATAAAGTCGAGAAACACATAGGTAAATTTGTTGTTAACCTCTTAGTTCTACCATTAATAGCAAGATAACGGCAAGTTTTTTTATTACCTTTAACTTCTAAATGACTGCATAACCATACAGGTAAATAAATTATTCTTCCCCGTAGACTGGTAATTTGAACATTTTCATAATCCCAGCGTACACCTCTATCATATATATCTAAAGTTTCATTACATGTACTTCTAGCAGCGCTTTTTACTTTTCTATAAAGAATTTCTTTTAATTTATCTTCATGAAAATCATTTAAATATTCCTCATCATATTTAATAACATTATCTAAATCAAAAGGCATTAGTTCATCAATTATATTATTATTATCATTAACATTTACGTCTATTACTAATTTTTTTATATTTAAATTAAAACTTCGTTCAACATAATAAACATCAGCATTATAAAGTGACAATTTATTTATATTACGTATATATTCATCATAAGAATTATATTGTTCTTTATTACCGTGAATTTCCAACTTATACGCATCGGTTTGATGTTCGCCCTCACCACTAAATAACACTTGAGCATTGACATCTAAAACCAAGCACGGAAAATAAACACCCATAACACTTTGTGATAAAAGTTTTTTCCTTAATTTAGGATTTAAATTATATTTATTTTTCTTAATAAAGTCTTTGATTATAATTTCAGCTTCTTGCTGGGAAACTTTAAAAGGTAATAAAGTATCCAAAATATCTTTACTAGAAATTCGTTCAATTTTCGTTAAAGGGCAACCACATAAATAACACTTTGCTTCTGCAGTATTCAATCCATCAACAATTACTTCCGTTCTACAATAATCACATTTATACCTAAAAAATTCATCAGTATTATTTATCATATTTACTCCCATTCAATATTTTCCATTTTAATTATACCAAACCTTTACAACATCAACGCTTGTTGAAGTAGGCATTGGATTAGGTAAAGTCATATCTACAATTACGGGAATATTAAAAGCTGTCCCAAAGCACAAAGGCATACCTGATCGTAAAGTTTTTACTCTTTCTAACATATTTTTATTAACGGCTGCACTTATTCTACTAACAATATCAACATCATCAGGATGATGAAGACGAAGAACTAAGAAATTAGAACATTGCGATAAACTAGTTGTTGATAACTCACTTGGTCTTTGGGTAATAAGTCCTAACAGAATGCCATATTTTCTACCCTCTTTAGTAATTCTATCAAAGATATTATAACCTAAAACCTCATAATCATGGTCATTTTGAACATATCTATGGGCTTCCTCAATTACCATATGAATTGGAAAACTAGCCCTAATCTCTAAATTAGTTACATAATCAAAAAACATTTTTCCATATATCTTGGATAAAATTTTAATCATTCGATCATCTACACCATTTAAATTAATATTAACTATTTGCGCATTCTTACCATCTTTCGTTTTAAAAAATTGTTTTATATAATCATTCTTCGAAATAACTTCTTTAAATTCAAATATTTGTTTATACTCACTATTAATTATTGAATTTAATCTAATTTTCAAAGAATTTAACTTATCATATCTTGCACTAGAATTTAAAACCCCTTCGTTAAGCAAAGAAAAATCTAAAGCAACTTGTAAGTCTTCTAAAGTATAAACAAAATTAGGTTTTATTTTCAATTCATTTAAATCAAAATTTAGAAAAGATTTTACAAAATCAGTTAAAGGGCCAATAGCATTCATTTTACCTTGACTATCTATTAATAAACATTGACGTAATGTTCTGTCATAGCCTGGTTGATGAATTATAGAATCTAAGCTAATGTTAACTGTATTAAATTTAGTCAAAGCGGCAATTATTTGATCTCGTATAGCGGCAGCTGATTTTCCACATGATAATATATCCATCAAAGTAGAGGCAATTATGTAATCTTTATATTTAACCGTATCCGGATCCTTACTAGTAAAAATATAAGTTAATCTTAAAGTATTCTCAATTACCGGTATAACGTTATAATCATTAACATTTAATAGAAGCGCCAAATCATCGATTCCCAGAAAATAAGCAGGTATTTTAACAGGCATATCATCATCCTTCGGACTTGTTGAATAACTTTTAAAACCTAAACCTTCTATATTTTCTATTCCTTTTAAAGCACTTTTATATTCTCCAAAGACATCAAATATAACAAAACGAGAATTAATTGGTAATTTATCATCATTACTATAGAATAAGTTTTGTAAAAGTCTAGCCGTTGCACAAGATTTACCAGAACCAGTATTTCCTAAAACTGCAAAATGACCACTAAAAAATTTATTTTTGTCAGCTGTAACCTTAAAGCCATCATATATAAGTGAATTACCAATCAACAAATTGCTTCGATTGCTATAATCTTGACTGCCAAGTAAATATTCCAGCTCTTTTTTTGTTATAATTCTCGCGGTTGCATTAGGACTAGGTTTCTTGATAATTCCCGCCATATAAGCATTATTTTTAATTTCGCCAATTAATAATATTTCTATTTTTTCAATGCTAACATTTTCTACTTCTCCCACTAAAGTTTTACTTGAGTCATTAAAAATAACATGATAACCTATCAAGTTAGTTTCTGCTCGTCCTAATTTATTTTCTAAATATATATAATTATCTTTTAATTCTATAATTTTTCCAAACATATTAACCTACCTTTATATCTTATAAAAAAATTATAACATAAAAAAAGAAGTATACACTACTTAACTTCGTATACACTTACTTTTTTCTTATCTCTACCTAAACGTTCAAATTTAACAACGCCTGCTACTAAAGCATATAGAGTATGGTCTTTTCCCATTCCAACATTTGTTCCTGGATAAATCTTAGTTCCTCTTTGACGATAGATTATTGAACCAGCACTAACAACTTCACCGTCACTAGCCTTCGCACCTAATCTACGACCAACAGAATCTCTACCGTTTTGAGTAGAACCTTGAGCCTTAACGTGAGCAAATAATTGGATATTCAATTTCATAAAATTCATCTTAATCCTCCTATTTTTATATTTTGTGGATAGTCAGTTGCTAATTCTTTTAACATATTTATCATAATATTTAAAAGCTTATTAGTAACTTCACTATTCCTTAGAACAGTAATATTTACATTACCGTCTTTAGTATCGTATTTAATTGTACTTTCTTCTAAGGCTATTATATTATTTATACTCGTTGTAACTATACTAGATACAGCCGCACAAACAATATCCTTACCTAAAGTATCATAGTCAGCATGACCTTTAATACTTATCTTTTCAATCAAATCTTTAGATACTACACAGTTCACTTTTATCATAATTATTTAACATTAATAGACTTAATAGTAACCTTAGTATATGGTTGTCTATGTCCTTGTTTCTTACGATATTTCTTCTTAGGTTTATACTTAAATACAGTAATTTTCTTTTGTTTACCTTGTTTTTCAACAACGCCAACTACGCTTGCATTTTTAACTGTTGGATTACCAAATACTTCGCCAGCCATAAGAACTTCATCAAAAGTTACTTCTTTGCCAACTTCAGCATCTAATTTTTCAACATAAACTACATCGCCTTCAGAAACACAATATTGTTTTCCACCTGTTACAAAAATTGCTTTCATAATATCCCTCCTTATAAATTTAAGACACGCCCTCAAGGTGGTTTAAAACTCTTATAACCTTTTTAGTGCGGTTTTAAGAAAGCCCTTAAAACACTAGTTATTTTACCAAAGTATATGACTATTGTCAATCAATTTAGGCATAATAAAACTGCTAAAAATCCCATGACTCTAGCAGTTTTAAAACTAATCAAATAACTTTTTTAATTCTTCCTTTTTAGCTACTAAATACATTATTAGTGAAGTAACAAAGAAAGTAAGAATTATAATAGAACCCATCATACAAAAGCTTATTGCATTTATAGTATCACACCTTACACCAACTGCAATTAGAGTTGAACCTCCTACCAAACCAATAGCTAAGATCAAAATAGCATAGCATAACAACCTATCGTTATATAATTGTAATTCTTTTTTTGACATATCGTTATCCTCCTAATATAAGGATACCACAAAATTCTTCTAAAATAAACTTAATTGTGAAGTTTCTGGTAAACCATCTAAAACTCCTAAAGTTCTTAATTTATCAATAGTTGTACTACTTACCTTACCACGACTTTGTAAATCTTCAATACTTATAAATGGTTGCTTATTTCTTTCTTCGATTATTTTAGTAGCAACGGAATCTCCCAAACCGTCCAAAACTTTAAATGGGCAAATCAACGTATGTTCATCTTTTATAACAAAGTTTTTACCATCACTTTTTTCGATATCAATATTACTAAATTTAATACCACGAGCGGTTGCTTCTAAAGCTAACTTTAAAGTTTCTAATAAACTACTTTCTTTATTAGTCGCATCATATCCCTTAGCCATTAATTCAGCCATTTTAGCTTTAATAGTATCATAACCTTTAACCATAACTTCCAAGTCAAAATCATCAAATCTAGTAGAAAAATAGGAAGCATAATAAACTATAGGCTTATGAACTTTATACCAAGCAATTCTAAAGGCACTAGTAACATAAGCGGCAGCATGAGCCTTAGGAAACATGTACTTAATCTTCGCACAAGAATCAATAAACCAGTCTTCTACATTATACTCTTGCATTAACTTAACATAGCCTTCCCATTCTTCATGATCTTTTGGTTTAGAAGCACGACCTTTACGGACGAACTCCATTATTTTAAAGGCTTTAAATGGTGGAAGTCCACGATACATTAAATCAACCATAATATCATCACGACAACCAATAACTTTTGAGAAAGGTACTACATTTTTAGCAATTAATTCTTGTGCATTACCTAACCATACATCGGTACCGTGGGACAAACCAGATATCTTAATAAGTTCAGCAAAAGTAGTTGGTTTAGTATCTTTAACTAAAGAAATAGTAAATGGTGTACCGAATTCTGGAACTCCTAAAGTACCAGTATCACACATTATTTGTTCTGATGTTACTCCTAAAGCTTTCGTCGAAGTAAATATCGACATGGTTGCCTTATCATCTAAAGGTACCTTAGTAATATCATCACCTGTTAAATCTTGTATCATTCTTAACTGTGTTGGATCAGTATGCCCCAAAATATCTAATTTTAAAACATCGGCATCAATAGCATGATAATCAAAGTGCGTTGTACGCCATACACTAGTTGGATCATCAGCTGGATATTGGAATGGGGTAAAATCATAAACTTCCATATATCCTGGAATTACAACGATACCACCTGGGTGCTGACCAGTAGTTCTCTTAACCCCAGTACAGCCCATAGCTAGACGTTCGATTTCTAAATTACGCATGATAATCCCTTTATCCTCGCAGTAACCCCGAACATAACCATAAGCAGTCTTTTCAGCAACGGTACCTATAGTTCCCGCACGATAAACATTATCAACCCCGAACAATACTTTCGTATAATCATGGGCACTAGCTTGGTTTAAATCACTAAAGTTCAAATCGATATCTGGTACTTTATCAGCATTAAAACCTAAAAAGGTAGCAAATGGAATATCTTGACCGTCTTTAATCATTGGAATATCACAATTTGGACATTTTTTATCCGGAAGGTCAAAACCACTTGAGTAAGTTGAACCTAAAGGATTCCCTTCATCATCATCAAAAATACTTAACTTACATTTGCCACAACGATAGTGAGCCGCCAAAGAGTTAACCTCGGTTATCCCCATCATACAAGCAACAAAGGAAGAACCAACGGAACCACGGGACCCAACTAAGAATCCTTCATCATTAGAGTGTTTAACTAACTTTTGAGCAATCAAGTAAATAACATCATAACCAGCACCGATGATACCACCTAACTTCTTTTTAGCTTCTTTATCTAGCTCTTCATCACCAGGCACTTCTTCTAAAGTATCTTTTAGATAACCTTTAATATAATCTTTTACTGAATCATACCCACCAACAATCGTTTTATGTAAAATAGCAAATATTTCTTTATCTTTATCAGTAATCGACTCATCTTTATCAACATAATAAGTTATTGCTTCCTTTAAAGAATCACCATAAAGTTCTTTAGCAAGTCTATCTTCAATATGATAAGGCAAAACATCACCATACCAATTTCTTGCCTTTGTATAAACAAGCTCAGTCATTGTTTCAATCGAATTAGGAATCTTAGGAGCAAATGGTTTTGGTGTTGCAATAATTACTTCGATTTCACTAATCATATCAGCAATCTTATTAGGATTAGTAACTACTATTTCATAAGCCGTTTCTTTATCTAGAAAGTTAAATTCTTCTAACATTTCATTAGTAGTTTTTAAATACATATTTGGAACTGCCATACCTTTACGATTTAACGGATGCAACTTACCGTTGAATTTTGTATTAACAATTATTTCTCTGTAAATTAAATCTTCTTTCGTCAAATTATGGACATCGCCCGTGGCTACAACTGGTTTTCCAGCCTCTTTCGCTACCCGAATAATTCTCTTTAAGTAATTTTGAGCTTCAATCTCATTACTAAACTTACGGTCAACCCCAATTAAATGTGAGAATACACTAAGTGGTTGAACTTCGATATAATCATAGAAACTCATCATATTAACAAGTTCTTCATCTTCCATCCCAGCAGCTTTTTCAAATATTTCATTATTAACACAAGCTGAACCAATAATAAGCCCTTCTCTTAAATTACTAATTTCTCGTCTTGGAATCTTTGGTTGTTCATTCTTATAAAGATATTTAGTATTAGCCATGCTAATAATTTTAAATAAGTTCTTTAAACCACTACGGTCTTTAGCAATAATAGTAGCATGAAATGGATAAGCAAACTTTACTAAACTTTCTGTATCTATACTCCTTACCAACTTAGTAGTCGTTGAAATATTTTGTTGATCAAAATCCTTACAAAATTTATAAAAAGCATAAGCAGTTCCTTCAGCATCATAATCAGCTCTATGGTGTTTATCCTCATCCCAAGGAATATTTAATTTTTTAGTTAAAGTACTAAGTTTATGATTAGGCCAATCTGGATGTAGCATACGTGCCATACTCATAGTATCTAAAACTGTCGCATTAAATTCCCCTAAATTATATTTATTGCAAGCTGCTTTCATAAAGGAAATATCGAACTTAGCATTATGTGCAACTAAAGGTAAATCACCTACCCAATCCAAGAATTTCTTTGTAACCACATCCTCGTTTTCTTTACCTCTTAACATATCATCAGTAATATATGTTAAATCCGTAATCTTTTGTGGAAGAGGGCGATGGGGATCAATTAATTCATCAAAGCGGTCTAAAATCTCATTATTTTTAATCTTAACAGCACCAATTTCAATCATCTGATCACTGCCAGCATAAAAACCAGTAGTTTCAGTATCAAAAACAACGTAAGTTTGATCTAATAAATTATATTCATGATTATTAAATACTACATCAATATCATCATTAACAACATTAATTTCTGTACCATATAAAACTTTAAAATGGTCTTTTGGTTCTTTACCTTTATTAATATTTTCAACCGTATGATATAACTCTGGAAATGACTGAACACAATTATGATCGGTTACCGCAATAGCTCTATGTCCCAAATTATAAGCGTATTTTACTAAGGCTTCCGCCGGAATAACCGCATCCATTGCACTCATCATCGTATGCGTATGTAATTCCACTCTCTTAACTTCCGCCTCATCTTTAACCTTATTTTCTTTAGAAGCAATTTTCTCCATATTGCGAACCTTTAAAACTAATTCTTTTGCGAAAGTATCAAACTCAACATTACCATGAATACGATACCAACTACCAACCTTTAAATTATCCATAACTTCACTAAATTCATCATGATCTTTTTTAAAAATCTTAGCCAAAATACTATTAGTTTTATCACTAACCTTAAGTGTAATAATATTGATAGTTTCTTTTTCTAAAGTAGCAATCTCCCCAAAGATAAAAGCTTCAACAATAACATTTTTAGTATCACCCATTATATCATTGATTTCCATAATATCGCCATCAATATGTTTACCCAAAATTACTGGTGATATTTCTTTTACAACTTGTTCTTCATGACTAGATTCCATTAATTTTTTTATTTCTTCTTGTTTTTCAACATTAACATTTGTTGTAATATTTACATCTTTAATTCCATAAAGACTAAGTTTATTTAATAAGCTCTTTACTCCTTCTAATACTGACTTTTCTTCTACTTTTGTATTAACTTCAACAATAATAATATCATCATCCATAGTTATATTATTATCTATAATTCCACTTAAAGAAGGCTTCGTACTTATATAACTATTTAAAACATACCTAAATATACTAATTATTTTATCTTTATCATTGATATTACTTTCAACAGTTAAATTAACTTTGATATTACCATTTATTCCTCTTTTACAAACTTGATATAATATATCGACATTTTGCGGTATGACATCATTTGGCACTACCATAGTTACATTAAATTCTCGTTTTTTCTCATCTAATAATACTTCTTTTATCTTGTAGTTTTGATAAACGGTTAAATCATTTATTCCTAGACTTTGAAAAAATAATTCTTCACTACTCATTTTAGACACTCCTTACTACATTTATATTTATTTGATACTTGTCAATTCTTCTAGCTACTGTTCCCATTATGACTACTAAACTACCAGCTTTTAGATTTTCTAGATAATTAATTTTTTGGGGAAAAACTACAAAATCCATACTACCAGTTTCATCAGTTCCATTTATAAAAGCCATATCTTCATTCTTTTTCGTTTTTATTTTTCTAATATCATTAACTAAGATGACCATTTTCACATTCTTACCTAAGTAATCTTTAATTTTATTTATTTTAATTACATCTTTTGCCTTATATTTACTAGCCGGATGATTACTTACATAAAAACCATAAACATTTAACTCTTGATTCATCAAAGTTTTATCATCAAATTCATCTTCGATTTTTAAGATAGGTTTTTCTACTAAAGAAACATCTAAATCATCGCAAACTATAGCATATCTTAATACTTCATCTAACATATTTATCATCGTTTTATGATTTATCTTAAAAGTATCTAAAGCTTTGGCATAAATTAAACTTTCAATAACATTTTTTTTAATTCCTAATTTATAAAATCTTCTTACTAAATCAAAATAGTCTACAAACATTCCGTTTTCTTCTCTATCTTTTAAGATCATATTAACTATATTACTACCAATATTTTTAATGATACTTAAAGGCAACAATAAATAATTATTTTTACTTAAATAAATATCTTTACTCTTATTAATATTAGGTACTAAAATAGTTATCTTATCCTTCTTTGCTATATTTAAATAATCTTCAGTTTTCTTACTATTAGAAATAGTCATATTAAGTAAATTAGCTAAAAACACTTCTTTATAATGAGCTTTTAAATAAGCCATTTGGTACCCAATTAAAGCATAACTTACCGAGTGAGCTTTATTAAAACCATAATTAGCAAATTTTAATATTAAATCATAAACTTCAGTAGCTTTAGACTCGTTATAACCCCTTTTTACAGCCGAAGTAATAAAGTTTACTCGTTCCTTTTCAATTACTTCTTTTTTCTTTTTACTCATAGCTCGTCTTATATTATCAGCCTCTGCAAAGCTAAAACCAGCCATCGTTACTAAAATTTGCATAATCTGTTCCTGATAAACAATAACACCATAAGTTTCTTTTAAAATTGGCTCCAACTCAGCAACGATATAAGTCACGCTAGCGCCATTTTTTCTTGCAATAAAAGTATCAATATTATCCATTGGTCCCGGTCTAAATAAAGCTACTGCAGCATACAAATCATTAAAATTTTTAGGTTGTAATTTTCTTAAAAATTCTTTCATTCCCGTCGACTCAAACTGAAATATCCCATCTGTATCAACATTACAAAATAAATCAAAAGTAGCCTTATCATCTAATGGAATATTATATAAATTAAAATCACTTGGTAAGTTTCTTAATATATTATGAATAAACGTTAAGTTTGATAAAGCTAAAAAATCCATCTTTAAGAATCCTAATTCTTCTAAATAATTCATAGTTAATCCCGTATTAATTCCATTTGTAGTCTTAACAATGGGCATAACATCTTTTAACGAAACCGAGGAAATAACCACACCGGCCGCATGTACTGACATATGACGTTTTAAGCCTTCTAACTTCATCGCCACTTTATAAATTCTTTGTAAAACTCCATTTTCTTTTAGCATTTTTTTAATTAGAGGATTTTGCACATTTTCTTTTAAATTTAATTTAGAATTAATGTTACTAACAAAATTATCAATTAACTTATCATCAACAATAATATACTTGCTAACATCACGAATAACTTGTCTAGCTTGTAAAGTCCCGTAAGTTGTAATTGGGGCAACATTATATAAGCCATATTTTTCACGAACGTAGTTTATCATATCTTCACGTCTAACATCTTCAAAGTCAATATCAATATCTGGCATTGTAACTCTATCTTTATTTAAGAAACGTTCAAAAAGTAAATTATATTTTAAAGGATCTATATTAGTTATTCCTAAACAATAACTTACTAAAGCCCCCGCGGCAGAGCCACGCCCTGGTCCTACTAAAATATCATTTTTTTTAGCATACTTAACATAGTCATAAACAATCAAAAAGTAATCATTAAATCCCATTTTATCAATAACATCTAATTCATAATTTAATCTTTTTACATAAATATCACTAAGTTTATCATTTAATCTTTTTTTTAGTCCAAAAAAAGCTAAGTTATAAAGATAATCTTTACTATTAATATCCTTATTAAAAACAGGAATATATCTTTTAGTTTTATCTATCTTAATTTCAATAGTATCTATAAACTTATTTAATCTTTCTATATCATCAGTAGTTAAATTTTCATTTTCATAAGCCGTATTAAAAGTTTCAAAATCATTATTACCGATTTTCTTTAAATATTCTAAATAGACTGTATCATTCGCCCTAAAACATCTTATTTCTTTAATAAATAATATATTAGAAGTTACCAAACTCAAATTATTTTTTTCTTCTAAATTAGTATAAGCAATATAAATATCACTAGAATTTTTTATATTTTTCAGTGCCTCATAATTACCCTTAAATTCATAAGGTATAACAACATATATTTGTGAACTTACTAAATCACCAAGCGAAATTTCTTCTTCTAATTTTATTTTATTATTTATCTTAACTAAATCTAAATAACCTTGATAATTTTTAGCATAAAGATAATAATTACTATCATTAATATTTACTTGTAATCCAATTACCGGTTTTATATTATTTAAAAGACAAGTGTCATAAAACTCCATTACACCATTTAAATTGTCATCTAAAAGACCAAGAATAGTAATATTATTTTGCCCTGCAAACTCTACTAAATTACTTATTTTAATTAGACTTGTAAGTAAAGTATATTCAGACTTTATTCCTAAAGGACTATACTTCATAATATCACCACCCTTTACCATCTTTAGTATATCATTTTTAATTTTAAAAATTAAGTACCTACTTGTGCAATTAATATACTATCATATATCGAAAAAAATAACACCTCTAAAAGGTATTATTTTCTCTTTTTTTAATTTGTTTTTTGCACAGTTTTCGCTAAGAAAATCATTATCTTTATTTCTATTTTTTAGAAACATTTATTTTTATTATTTAAATTATTTATTTGTATTTTGATAATAATTTCTTTCTTGTAATTTTTCTAAAATATAATCTAATTCGTCTAATTCTTCGCTATCAAGTTCATAATTATCCATAAAATGTTCAACTAATAAAGTTACTTCTCTTAAATCAGCACACTTACTAACATCAATATTATATTTTTTTAAAACATCAATCTCATAATCATCAAGCATTAACTTTTTATTAATATTAACTAGCATTATTTATTAAACTTCATCTCATTAGAAGCAATGCCACGATTATGCTTAATTTCTTCCCATTTCATATCTTTAGTAAATAAACAAACCACATTAATTGGTATCCACGTTAAAATGAAAACAGCAAATAGGGCAATTGCACTCAATAGATTTTTAGCCTTTCTTTTATTGTATTTTAAAATAAAAATACTAACAATAATACCACTTACATAAGTTAATATCATGAATACAGCTCCACTTGAGAATAATGACGAGAAGATATCATAAAGACGAATATTAAATATTCTAAAGAAAATTAATGCGACAAATTCCACAAGGCAAATTACTTGAACAATAGGAGCCACAAAGTTCATAAACATATCAAATGAAGGTTGACTGCCTGTTTTAAAGAAATGTCCCAGTAAATCTTTCCAATAAAGTTTCAAACATTGTAAGCAACCAACTGACCATCTTTTTCTTTGTTTCCAAGAAGCCTTGAATTCAACTGGTTGTTCATCATATGTAACAGCATTTTCAACAAAAGCAATTCTTTCATCTCTTAAAGCACAAAGAGCCGTAAATTCTATATCTTCGGTTAAAGTTTGAGTTGGAAAACCCATCTGGTCAATTAATTCCTTTTTAACCATAAAACCAGTTCCGTTAATGGAAGCATTTTGATTCATAGTCATACGAGCTTTACTAAAGAAGAAATTTTGCATGTAATAATATAATGAATAAGAACCACTTATCCAGTTATCACTAATATTTTTACTATCTCTAAATCCTTGCGCAACTCGATAACCACAGCATAAAGTATCATTCATACGTGCCAAAAAATCAGGATGAATAATATTATCGGCATCAAATATAATATAGGCATCAATATCCTTACGGTTTCTTAGTTTCTTAAATACATATCGTAGAACTTCACCTTTTGATTTAACTTTTTCTTTAACATCAATAACAATAGCTCCTGCTTCTTTAGCAACCTTAGCGGTATTATCAGTTGTATTATTTACTGCTACATAAACCTCGAATAATTCTCTTGGATAATTAGACTCCAAAACTGATTTCACTAAATTACCAACAACAGCCTCTTCATTACGTGCTGCTATAACGATAGCAAACTTCTTTTGTGCTTCAAATGGTACTATTTTAAATTTTTTGGGTTTTAAAAAACCATATAATCCTGTTAAAGAATAATAAAGTCCATAAAACAGTGTTAAAGTAAAAAATATATAATAAATTGCTTGCCACATAATTAAACTTCCTTACTAATAAGTTATATCAATATTGTATCTTTTTTCTTAAAATTTGTAAAGGTTATATCGTATTTGGTTAACACCGATACTAAAGTAATCAATATTTCTATTATCCAAGATTTTCGAATAATACACTTCAGTTAAGCCATCATTTTCTCTAATTCGGTAATTATTATTAAATCTATCTCTTAAATATAAAGCACCTTTATAATCACTTAATAAGTTATATTTTAAAGTCATAATTTTAATATAACCATATACAATAACTTCAATATTAGGCATGTTTCCATATCTTTCTTGATACTTTTCTATTAAGATTTTAATTTGACTTCTTGTCATTTCATAAGATAAAGTAATCTTTTTAACTCCTAAGCTATGTAAAAAAGCCACCGTATAAGAGTTAACAACATTTAAACTATAATCTGCATGAATATTTGTAAAATTTAACCCGCCAATTTCTCCAATTAATAGAGGATGCATAGTTTGTTCTTTTAATATATCTTTATAATTATCAATTACATTAGGTTCGGCTTTAGAATATTTAGTGTCTTTTTGATAGGAATAGATATAACGATATTTATTCACATTATCGACATCAGCATCTTCTAAAACACAACAATTAATACCGTTTTCCTTTGCAAAAATTGGAACTTCACGTTTATATTCTTTTTCGATAATTACTTGTGGAATGTTTTCTCTCTTGATATTTAAAAGCTCTATTACCTCTCTTCTTAATTCATTAAGAGCTGTTAAAGGAACAAATACATTATCATCTAAAAGAATATCTAGTTTTACAAATTGATAAACTGTCCCACCTAATTTATTTAATTTTTCTAAAATATTTTCTTTAGTTAATGGTCTATTTTTAGCTATATCTACAACTGAACCTACAAGTTCAACAACATTGATACCATCACTTACCTTTATTGTCATTTTCTCATTTTGTCGTAAAGAAACAATACCGGCAAGCATTACTTTTCTTGGATTTTTCTCAATATCCCAAGCTATACAATCACCAATATATTTAGAAGATGTAAGAAATACTTCATCGCCAATATTAGGTTTCTTCCAAATAGGTAGGCTAATTACCATACCAGCTTTAGCTTCTTTTACCAAATTACCATGTAAATAGAAATCATTAACAATCGTCCCAACTTCTCCTTTAGGCCCTTTAATTCTTAAACCATCGTTAATATGTATTTCATCATTTAATTTAATTAAAGCATTGCTTTTCGTTAGTTTAACAACAGTCCCAATCTTTACTCCAACATTATTTGGTTGTTTACCATTAATAACATCATTATTGTTAACACTGTTTAAAAATCCTAAAGTATATTCACGATTAAATACTTTTCTCAATTTATCTAAAATATTATAATCTATAGTCACTTTTTTATTTGCAATATAACTATCAATTGCCTTCCGATAAAGTTTAGTAACTAAATAAACATACTCTTTCGATTTCATTCTTCCTTCTATTTTAAAAGAATTAACGCCAATGTCCATAAGCGTTCCAATACTGGAAATAGCACATAAATCTTTCATCGATAAAGGATATTTTTTATTTTGATTTAAAACCGCATTATTTTTATCCACAATATCATAAGGTAAACGACAAGACCCAGCGCAAGCACCACGATTTCCACTACGACCACCCACTAAACTTGAAAATAAACATTGGCCTGAATACGAAACACAAAGGGAACCATGTACAAAAACTTCCAAATCAAGATTAGTCTTTTTCTTTATTTCTTTTATTGTCGCAATATCGGTTTCACGTGCTAAGACAATTCTTTTAAAACCCAATTTTTCTGCCACCAATGCACCATCTAGATTATGAATATGCATTTGCGTTGAGGCATGAATTTCCAAATTAGGAAACTTTTGATGAATTAAATCATACATACCAAGATCTTGAATTAAAACCGCATCTATTCCATTTTGATGGGCATGGCGTACAAAATTTAAAAAATCTTCGACTTCTTCATCATATATTAAAGTATTGCAAGTTAAATACACTTTAACACCATAACGATGTGCATATTTTATAGCTTGAACTAATTCCTCATCTGAAAAATTTCTAGAATAAGCTCTAGCGCCAAAATGATTGCCACCTAAATAGACAGCATCACAACCACCTTCAATTGCCCATTTTAAACATTCCATATCACCGGCAGGTGCTAATAATTCATATTTCATAAAATCAAATTCTTTCTAAAAAGAGTTTAACATCTGCATTAAACTCTTTATTTTTTATAAGCATATAAACGATGTACTTCTTTAATTGTTAAAGGACGATATTCACCAGATTTCAGGTTTCCTAATTCTAGGAAACCATATCTTTCACGTTTTAATTTTAGAACTTCATGTCCAACAGCTTTAAATAAATTCTTAACAATATGATTTCTTCCTTCTGTAATTGTTACTTCCACTAAATCAGTACATTTAACAATATCATGTTTTTTAATTTTAACTCGTGTCGGTTTACATAACATTTTATCAACAACAATACCTGTTTTTAATTTATGTAGTTCCTCCATAGTTAAATTACCTTCTATTTTAGCAATATATGTCTTTTCTACTTTATTCTTAGGATGCATTAAAATATTAGCTAAAGTTCCATCGTTAGTTAAAATTATTAAACCAGTCGTATCATAATCAAGTCGACCAACAGGATAAATTCTTTTATCAGTATCAATTAATTCAGTTACAATATTCCGATTAAATTCATCATTAAGACTGCAAATATATCCTCTTGGCTTATTTAATAAATAATATTCATAACATTGCTTAGCAAGTTGCTGTCCATTAACTGTAATAACATCATTTCCATTTACTTTAGTTCCCAATTCCGTAACAATCTTACCATTAACAGTTACTAGTCCCTTAACTATAAGTTCTTCAGCTTTTCTTCGTGAGGCCACACCAGACTGGGCAATAACTTTTTGTAATCTTTCCATAACTTTTTCCCACCTAACATTTTTTGCACTAGTATAATATCATACTATTATCTATTAAGCAATTTATTTTGCTTCTTCTGAAGCTCTTGTTTCCCTTATAACTGTAATTTTAACTGTACCAGGATATTGCATTTCCGCTTCTATCTTTTCTTTCATATTACGCGCTATTATCTTCGCTTTTGCATCATCAATTTCTTCTGGTTTAACCATGACTCTTACTTCACGACCAGCTTGCATCGCATATGTTTTTTCAACGCCTTCAAAAGAATTACCAATTGTTTCTAATTGTTCTAAACGCTTTACATAGTTTTCAATTGAATCATTTCTTGCTCCAGGACGCGCTGCTGATAAAGTATCAGCTATTTGTACTAAAATAGCAATTATACTCTTAGGTTCTGTATCACCATGATGAGATGCAATCGCATTAATGACAACTTCATCCTCATGATATTTTTTAGCTAACATTACTCCTAATTCTACATGTGATCCTTCTACTTCATAATCAATAGCCTTACCAATATCATGTAATAAACCGGCACGTCGCGCTAAAAGAACATTTTCTCCTAATTCAGCGGCCATAAGTCCACAAAGATAAGCAACTTCCATTGAATGTTGTAACGCATTTTGACCATAACTAGTTCGATAATTTAAACGACCAATCATATTAATTAATTCGGCATCAACCTTTCCAAGACCTAAATCATAGATAGCATTATTACCCAAGTCAGTAATCTTTGTATTTATATCATTACAAGTCTTGGTATATATTTCTTCAATTCTCGTTGGATGAATACGACCATCTTTAATTAATGTTTCAATTGTAATTTTAGCAATTTCTCTTCTCAATGGATCAAAAGAAGAAATAACAATAGCCTCTGGTGTATCATCAATTATTAAATCAACACCAGTAACGGCTTCAATAGTTTTAATATTTCTTCCTTCACGTCCTATTAGACGTCCCTTCATGTCATCACTAGGAAGTGCAATCGTACTTACAGTTTGTTCATTAGTAACATCCGCTGAATACCTCTGCATAGCAGAAACAATAATACCTTTAGCAACTTCATGAGCATTAAGTCTTGCTTTTTGTTCTTCTTCCTTAATATAATCAGCAATTTCCAAAGACATATCTTCTTCGACTTTTTTCATAATTAAATCATGAGCTTTTTCTTTTTTTAATTTGCTAATTTCTTCTAACTTTTCCATTTGTTTTCTTAATAATTCATTTATTTTCTCTTCTTTATCTTGTAACTTTTTTTGCTTATTTAAAATATCATCATCTTTTTTATCTAAATTATTAGAACGTATCTGTAATAATTCTTCTCTTTTGTCAATGTTATTTTCTCTTTTATCAAGTCGTTCTTCTAACTCTTTTAATTCTTGTTTACGTTCTCTTACTTCTTTATCTGTTTCTTCTCTAACCCGTAAACCCTCAGCCTTTATCTCAGCTAAGCTACTTTTCTTAGCTTCTTCAGCTTTCTTCATTGCATCACTAATCAAGTCCGCTGCTTTTGTAGCTAAGTTTTTCTTTCTAATCATATACACAACGATGACAATAATTGCCCCGATAAAAAGTCCCAAAATCAAGAAAATAATGGATAATAAATTTAATTCCATATAATTTTCTCCTCTAATAGAAATTAATCTATACTTTCATTATAATTAATTTTTTAAGATTTAGCAACGATTTTTCCTAAAAGAAAAAAGGGTAACGATTTATTAAAATTTTATCATTACTCTTTTTACTATTATTTTTTACCTTTGAAAACAGTTATCTAACCATTATTTTAAGTCGAAGTTAATAACTTTTTATCACCAGTTATTATTTGCTTTACTAACTTCTTTATTATTCTTCTTCGACCCAAAGTAGCATCTATATTCAACATATAATTAGTACTTGTTACTTCATCATAACCATACCATAGTGCTACAGAATAATCATGACTATAAATACAAGCCCAAGAATCTAATACCGAATATTCGCTAATACCTAAAGCTTCTGTTTTTGACCTATCAATAGTTGTTGTCCCCGTCTTACCAGCTACCTCTGCATTACCAGTTTCTAAAGTTCCTAGAATTTTGCCATATTTAATTGCATATAATAATATTTCATTAATATATTTAGCTGTTTTTTCACTACAAACTTTTTCTTTTTGGTAATTTTTTTCTTTTACTTCATTATTATCTCTATAAGTAATTCGAGTATAGGAATAAGGCTCTATGTAATAACCGCCCCTAGCATAAGTTCCATACGCTGCGGACATTTGTAAAGGAGATACTCCTTCAAAAGCTCCAATAGAAGCGGATTCATACAAATTTTTACCGTAATCAATTCCAAAGGAATGAACAAAATTAACTATTTTTGTCTTATCAACTTGTTGGAAAACTTTTAAAGCAGGAATATTTCTTGAATCGGACAATGCTTGTTTAATGGTAATATAACCCTTGTAGTCCCGCATTGCATTTACTATTTTCGTTCCATCAGAATAGGTATAAGGAGCATCCAAGACTATATCATTTGGCGTACCTCCATTAAATTCAAAATATGGTCCATAATCCATGAATGGTTTAATTGACGAACCTGGTGCTCGCCTTATACTCGTTGCATAGTTATATTGTCTTGCGCCAGTTCTATTTCTACCACCACCAATAGCCATTATTGAACCATCAGCCACGCTTGTTATAGCAATACCGGCTTGAATTGCATCATCTTTAAAATTCTTTTTATTGTTCATTACATCATTCACGGCATCTTGAACAGTCGTATCTAATGTTGTCTGAATTATCATTGGTACATTATATGGGTTTAAACCAGTATCATTTATAATTTCATTGGTAACTGTATCTATAAAACTTTGATATTTATTGGTACTTACTTTTTTACCAATTAACATACTAGACACTGATATACTTAAAGCATCTTGTAATTGCTCATCAGTTATATACCCATGCCTGTACATTAAGTTTAAAACTTCATTACGCCGTTTTGTCGCATTATAAACATTTTCATACGGATCAAAATCAGATGGAGCGTTAAATAATCCTGCAATTAGGGCAGCCTCCGATAAATTAATATCTCTAACACTTTTTCCAAAATAATTTTGACAAGCCATTTCAACTCCATAACTATGTGCTCCTAAAAAGGGATAGTTGACATAAATCTCTAGAATTTCTTCTTTAGAATAATTTTTTTCTATTTGAAACATTGATAAATAAATGTCTGTAAATTTTCTTATTATTCCTTCAATACCAGTTGCTACATTCGAAGTAAATACTTGTTTAGAAATTTGCATAGTAATAGTAGAAGCACCACCAGCATTACTATCGCCTTTCAAATGATTCATCGTCGCTTTAACAAATCTTACTAAATCAAAACCTTGATGTTGAAAATATCTTGAATCTTCCGCCGCAACAATGGCATCCACCAATACTTGTGGTAACTCATTATATGTTACGAGCTCTCTATCTTCCGTACCTAATCTTGTTATTTCATTACCTTTTTTATCTAACATTATTGTAGATTGACTCATATAAAGATTTCTTTTATCAAAAACAGGGGCATTTTTAATTATGTAATTTACACCTAATCCTACTGAAATAATTATACAAAAGAAAAGAAGAAAATTTAAAAAAACTACAAAATGAAACTTCTTTTTTTTCTTCTTCTTTTTATTAACTACATACATGTAAGGAACCCCCTTTTCTAATGACTACAATTAATAGTAACACAAGAAAAAATCACTTGCAAGATGCATA
The DNA here is from genome assembly GCA_934098505.1 of uncultured Bacilli bacterium. GTDB lineage: Bacteria > Bacillota_I > Bacilli_A > RF39 > UBA660 > CAG-605. The sequence continues at coordinate 8,082 of CAKOOR010000008.1, read as the reverse complement.
GTTTACTTTTTTTAAAATTTTCAAATTCTCTTTAAATAATTTATTTTTTAGGACTTTTAGATGCCACATCATTAAAATTATAATGTTTTCTAATCATTAATTCTAACTCATTTAAAACGGTTGGATTAGCTGCTAAATAATTTTTAGCATTTTCTCTTCCTTGACCAATTTTTTCTCCTTTATATGAGTACCAAGCTCCACTTTTATTTACTAAATTTAAATCACTTGCAATATCTAACACTTCACCTGTATGAGAAACACCACTTCCATAAATTATATCAACTGATGCTGTTTTAAACGGTGGGGCTACTTTATTTTTTACAACTTTAATATTAGTTTTATTTCCAATAAATTTGTCACCATCTTTTAATTGTTCTCCACGTCTTATATCTAATCTTATACTAGCATAAAACTTTAATGCACGACCACCAGTCGTCGTTTCTGGATTACCAAACATAACTCCAACTTTTTCTCTTAACTGGTTAATGAAAATAGCGGTTGTTTTTGTTTTATTAATTGTTCCTGATAGCTTTCTTAAAGCTTGACTCATAAGTCTTGCTTGCAAACCAACATGGCTATCTCCCATCTCGCCTTCAATTTCAGCTTGTGGTACCAAAGCTGCCACAGAGTCAATTACAACAATGTTAACTACTTCACTTCTTACCAAAGCTTCGCAGATTTCTAAAGCTTGTTCACCAGTATCTGGTTGGCTTAATAACAATTCATTTATATTTACTCCTAAATTCTTAGCATATACAGGGTCTAAAGCATGCTCAGCATCAATAAATGCTGCTCTACCACCTCTTTTTTGTACTTCTGCAATGGCGTGTAGTGCAAAAGTCGTTTTGCCACTAGATTCTGGTCCATATATTTCTATTATTCTTCCCTTAGGATAACCGCCTACACCTAAGGCTATATCCAAGCTTAAAGAACCACTGGGAACTACTTCAACATTTAAATGTTCCTGTGAACCTAAACGCATTACAGCACCTTTACCAAACTGTTTCTCAATGTCAAGAAGCACCTGTTCAAGAACCTTATCTTTATCTTTTTCTATAGTTAAATCTTTCATTCCAAACCTCCTATTTTCAAAGAATTTCTAAATTTATACTATCACAAGAATATCGTTATGACAATAATATTCTTACCAGGGTATCATTTACCCTTCTAATTATATTATTAACGCTAAAAGGCCAATTTCCTTCAAAATTGCAAAAAAATTTGTATTTTCTACAAATTTTTTACTATTTTTATTTATTAAATTCTTACTTTTTTAAATTAATAGTTTTATCCAAAACTCTTAAAAAATCACTCTTACTAAAAGGTTTAACAAGCATATCAACAATATTATATTTGAAAGCTTTATCAATCATATCTTTCGAATCTTCACCAGTTATAATAGAAATAGGAATATTGCCATAATGATTACTATTCTTTAAATAATCCAAAACTTCAAAACCACCAACATTAGGCATATTTAAATCTAACAAAATAGCTAAAATATTATATTTATTACTACTAATTATATCAATTGCTTCTTTGCCATCCAAAGCGATTACACCTTTATACATTCCATCCATTACTTTCAAAGCAAAATTATCTACAATCTTGGAATCATCAACTATTAAAACAACGTCTTCTAAAGGTTCTGTAACAACGTTATTACCAGGTCGTACTTCTGGCTCTGGCATACGTGATAAAGCCTTCTCACCATTTAAATATCTTTTTACTATTGAAGTCATATAACTTACTGTTTTTAATAAATTATCGTATTCTTTTTCAATAAAATGCTGATTTTCTTGCTTTCCAGCCATTTCATGTTGTAAAAATATTTCAGCTTCTTTTGTAAATCCTAAATATCTCGCATCACTTTTTATTGAATGAGCAAAGATACCATAATCCTGCCAATTTTCATTATTTTTACTTCTTGCTAAATTATTTAGCTTTTCATCAATGCCATCTAAATAATCCTGAAAAGTTTCATTATATATATCCATATCTCCAAAAAGTTCTAAAGCTTTATCCGTATCTACACCATTTTGTTTTAAAAAATTAATATCCATATCAATATTCCTTTGCTAATTTATAATTACTTAAATTCATATATATTCTAAATTTTTTAAGAGTGCTAAGATTATTAAATAATTTAGCCAATCCTAACAAATCATCTCCATTATAAATATAAATTTCTTCATAACTTTTTCCCATTTTAATTCCACCCCTTATTTATGATTACTACACTTCAATTATAATTTAAAGACATTTTTTATGCAACCCTAAAGTAAAATTATCGTAAATATTTCATAATTCAATTGTTTTTTAAATAAATATATTATAAAATCTAATTATGATATGGGTGAGAACATGGAAAATAATAAGTATGAGTTTAGATATAAAAATAATAAATTTTTTAAAAAAATATCTCCGCTATTTTTAATATTATATATTCTAATAATAATTGTGCTATATAAAGAAATTTTCCTAATATTTCTATTGATACCAGCTATTATTGCTTGTGGCATTTTAATTTTAATATGGATGTATTTTTTTAAAAAGAAAGCTTGTATAACCAAGGGCATATTTGAATTTTTTGATGATGAATTTTACTACACTACTTTCCATAAAACCATCGCTATAAGATATAAGGAAATAGATAGTATCAGTGAAACTGAATATATAGATAGATTTTTGGTATTTAAAAAGAAAAGCAAACAATATCAAGTAAAAATAATTAATGCTGGAACTTTTTATTTTCCATATTATGATTACTCAACAGAAAAAGCTATTAATTTATTAAAAAGCAAAATCACAAAATAAATAAGTTAATTTTCAAAGTTTTATATTATTTATTAATTTACACTCAAAACAAAAAATAGTATCAATGATTTATTTCATCAATACTATTTTTATTTTTTATTTTACAAAAGTATCAGATTGTGTAGTCTTTTCTCTTTCATTACCAGTTCTAGTCCAACCATCTAGGCTTTCACTAGTACTCCATTTATATTGATATGTTACATTCTCTTCAGTATCAACTATCGGATCTTTACAATCTAATGTCTTCTTAACACAAGTATGCGATTCTTCATTATATATATAATTTACCGAATCAGGACATTCATAGCCCTTAATTGTACCTTTTGTTACTTTTGTACATGTTTTATTTTCTTTATCTAATGTTGCATCTTTATCTTCACAATAATATTCTTCCTTAGATTCTACATGTCTTGTACAAGTCATATTTTCACCAGTACCGTTAGCAGTAAATCCTTCAGGACAAGAATATTTATATGTTGTAGTTGTTTCTTTTTCGGCAGTTATATAACATGTAGTACCTTCTTGTTTATATCCAGCAGGACAAGTATATTGAGTTTCTGTAGTATTCTTAGTAGGCTCTACTGAATCAGTTTTTTGACAAGTATTTGTAAAAATATTTAAATAATAACCATTTAAAACATCACATGTATAAGAAACATCAGAAGTAGTTCTTTTGCTTGCATTATATACACAAGTTGTTCCATCATAAGACAAAGTACCGCCTCTATCACATGTTGCTTTACTATTACCAATCATATCAACATAAGTTGTAGATGTTCCTGGAGTACAGTTAGTAATTGTTGTACTACCATTAACACAATTACCATTTCCATCATATGTACCTACGCTACATACAGCAGCCATACTCTTACAAGAGTAAATAGTCTTACCCATACTACTTGTTGCATTACATACAATTTTACCAGTACTTGTATAACCAGATAAATCAGTAGAATAGTTTCCATAAGATTTAGCATTATCCCAACTTGCAGGAACACTACTTCCTTTACCAATACATCTATTTAATGAATCTTTTGTCGTTCCAGCTGGACAAGTACAAGTTGGAGTGGTCTTCAAACATCTTCCATTACTTGGCGTTGTGCCAGATGGACATGTACGACTACCTGTAACTGTTGCAGTATATTTACATTGTTTAGTAAATAAATTTAAACTATCTGACGAATTATTACAATAATACTCATCATTATAAGTTGGAGTAACAGTTGGAGATACGGTTAATTTCTTTTCACATTTTTTTGTTATTGAATTATAATTATATCCATTTGCTGTATCGCAGGTATAAGTTGTAGTTCCAGGCGTTACAGTAGCTTCAACATATTTTACACAAGTATTATTTACTTCAGTATAGCCACTAGGACATTTTGTTTCAGTCTTATCAACTTCCTTATTAGGAGTAACTTTTTCATCATAAGCACCTGTAATATTTTTCTTAGCGTTAGTTACAGTTTTAGAATCTTCAAAGTATATAGGAGTTGCAGGAATAGTTTCTCCTGTTACTTCTTTATAGCACCTATTAGTAGATGAATCTAATGTATAACCTTCTTCACAACGATAAGTATTTTTTGTATTATAAACTGGTTTCTTAAACTCATATTCTTTTACAGTTTTAATTACATTACCATCCTTATCAACAGTTTCATTATCTTTAATTTTATCTTCATCATCATCTTCATTGTTATTAATATTATCTTTTTGATTATTATCATCTTTATCAGTAGAATCTTTACCACTATCAGATGCTTTATCTTTATTTTTTGTATTACTTGTAGTAATTGTTTCTAAAACATAATCACTAGAAGTATCACAAGCTAATTGAGTCTTTAAGACATATTCACTTGTACCAGTTTTTGTTATTTGAGCATAAGAATTAGTTTTATTACATGATTTATTATTTTTATCAACAAAGTCAGAAACTAATTTTTTATTAATCATACTATCTAAATTAATAGTAGATGACTCGCCAATATTTTCGGGCATATTACCGCCAGAAGTGTAATAACTTTTAGCGGCTTCTTTCATTATGTTCAAATTTGTAGTAAAAGCCTGCTTAAAAGTAGCATCTTTATTTGTTTTTGGCATAACCAACATCATTACAATAACAGTTAATGCAATAATACCAACAACAAACAAAATATTTTTCCAATTAATTTTTAATTGATATCTATTTTCTTCATACATATAAATTCCCCCTTAAATTACATCTTTCGTGTAATACTTTTAGTCAATGATAGTGCATGTGATTTTGAAACTACTTTTGCTCTTGATTTAAGCTTAACATTAATGCAATTCTGATCATCGATTGAATTAGTCATTTCATAACCAGTCAAAATTTGATGATAATTATTTTTACTAATATCACTTAATATTGAATTAAATTCAACTCTATCAATAAACAAGAACTCCATTATTTGTTCATCAGTATATGGATCATTTGGATTATGTTTATTATAATCAGCTGTCCACGAAACAATAGAACAAGCAACGCCACGATTGTAACTATAATTATTTAAATCCACAAACATTTGCATTTGATCGCTGGATGTCCCTTTTTGAGTCCCTGAATGTCTAAGGGTTGATTCGGTTCTTGTTCCTCGTACTCTATTGCCACATAATGTAGCAACAATGTCTTGAACACAAGCACCATTAGATTCGGCCAAAGGTCCTAAATCTTTTGGCTTTGTATGTTGAATTGCATAATCGATAGCAGGAACCTTATCCCATGCAGCCTGTACCATTTCTGATACAGTTTCATAAAGTGCTATATTTTGAATGCCATTAGATAATCCAAAAATTGCTCCAGGACAAACCATATTTTCATAAATGAATCTAAAGAAATCTGATGTTGCCGATAAATTATTCAACTTTATAACATTGTACAATTTATTTTCACACTGATACAAAAAGTTTCTTTGATTTTTATTAGTTTCCGAATAATTAATATCACCAGGAAAATACTTGTAATTTCCACCGACATTATTTTTAAAATCAGAATCACTAACTGTCTTTGTACTATATACTTTATTAATAAAATTTACATAATAATTATATATTATAGGATTGTGACTTGAATCTGTGATTACACATTGATAATAATTATTTTTAACATTTACAGAAACGTTTTTGGCATTTGCATTTTTAAAATAAATCCATTCAAAATTAATTCCCTTATTCTTTCCAGCATCCTTAGCAAGAGTACCACTAATAAAGTCATTTACAAATTTAGAATATAAAGACTCATTTGTCACTGAGGCAGCTTCTGATCTTAATCCGAACTTTTCAGCAAGTAAACTCAAAAATGCGAAAGCACACAATTGCATAAACTGTCTTCTTGGGATAGTAACCGGCACCACTTTTTCTACTTTCATTTTTTCATTTTCCATATTGATTCCCCCAATCAATTTACTCTTTCAAGTATATCTCAAGTTGTTTTTCGCACATATATTAACATAAAATATTAATCTTGTCAATTAGTATTCATTATGATATAATTTATGTGCGGGGCAGCATTGGTTTCGACAAATATTTGTAAGTTTTAGATGGCAAGTAGTCATGAAAACGACTTAAAATTTTCAATTAAATTTAAATGACGAAACAGAAGGAAACTTTGGTTTCAACTTTGCTCCTTCTTTTGCTTAAGTAAGCATTGGAGCTGCTTATTCTAAATTTATCTGTGATTTAGTTTAAGTATCATATTAGCAGATTATATTATTTTATTTGATTAGAGTAAAATAAAGAATAATTTCTAATCTAGTTATAAATTAGGTAAGTTAAAGCCGTATTTATAATAAATTTAAAGTATTAACTAAACTTGTAGAAGTCTAAAATTTAGATACTTGGACAGGAGTTCAAATCTCCTCTGCTCCACCATCTGAAAAAAAAACAAATACTGCGCAAAGATGTGCAAAAAACTAGATTTACATCTAGTTTTTTGCTTTTTTTAAAACTTTAACACCACAATAATATCTAAAAATATAATTCTATAAAATTAAAAAGGCTACATTTGAGCCTTTAATAATCTAGTTAATATTGAAATTAGATTAGCATCTGTTACTGTATCAACATATATATCAGCACCATCTAAAATTTCTTCTAAAATTTTTACCTTATTAGGAACCATTTCTAACTTTTCATCAATTCCCATTACTAAAAAATATTTACTACCACCATACATAGTTTCATTTAAAACTACATATTTTTCATTATTTTCTAAAGTTATTATTGTATTTGTTTTCAAGCCCATAGTTATAACCTCTACTAATTATTAAAACTATCATCATTATTTAAATAATTAAATAAATCATTTAGTTCACTTAAAGAATTATCTTCTTCTTCATCTTGCTTCTCTTCAGTTTCTTCCTCTTTTGGTAATTCTTCTTTGTCATTATCTAAATCAAAATCAGTTATATTAACAACTTTTTGTTTATCAACATGATCATCTTCTTCATTATCATTAAAACCATACATAGAAGAGAAATCAAATGAAGTATCTAAATCTTTCTTGTCATCTTCTACAGTTGGCTCTTCACCGGCTTCCTTAGTAGTTGATGACTCTTCCTCTTTATTAGAATTTTCAAAATTATCATTACCAAAAATATCGTTACCAAAATCTAAATTAAAATCAGTATTTTCACTCTCAAAACTAAAAGGAACATCTTCTTCATCTTCTTGTTTCTTATCAGTACTTAAATAGTCTTTATTATCAGTATTAAAAGAAATAAAATCAGTAGCATCCTTTAAAGCTTCCGTATAAAAAGAAACAGTTTCTTTAACAGCATCATATTTTTCTAATTCTGATGAATTATCTCTTAATTTATCAATTAAATCTTTAACATTAATTTTTAAATTTTCTAATTCATTATCAGTATTATCATATTCTTTATCAATTTCGATAATTCTTAGAATTCTTTCCATTTCCCAATAAATATCTTTAGTTTTATTTAATAAATCTAATAATTTAGTATTTTCTTCTTTAATACCTTTAAATTTTTCAGCATTACTTCTTGCTTCTTCTTCGTTTTGTGTAGCTTCCGTAACTACATTTTTAATTTTATCACACTGTTCTAAAATAATTTGTTTATTCATAACTTTCCGTCCCTCTATTATTACTATAAATAAACTATACCATAAATACTTGTTTAATGCAATAAAAAAAGAACTCTAAACAAGTTCTATAAATTGAAATAATAAGTGTCCGCACATTGAATTACCTTATAAGTGCTCGTTTATATTTCTAATAATATCATA
>CAKOOR010000007.1 GCA_934098505.1 uncultured Bacilli bacterium | reverse complement strand
ATGTCTTTGTTTTGCTTCATCTTCAGCAAATACTAAAAACATATTTGTTAAATCTTTTAAATTATTCATTTCTTCTTCACTTAAATAGTTTTTAGCAACAACTACATCATATTTATATATTAACCCATCAGGAGAACTTTTCCAAGTTGTTAGACCCATATGTTCTTTTTCTGAGTTTGCTCTATTATATATAATTTCTGCCGCAGTATGTCCACTTATAGCATAATGTAATTTATTTTGAACTATTTTAAAGAAAGTATAAGCCTCTTCTGATTTAGGATTATAGTCAGTTGAAGTTACAATAAATAAATCTGTAATTTTCTGATAAGACATTCTTTCACTTACCCTAATTGTCTTAATACGCTCTAATAATTCATCAAAATATTTTGTATCATATTTATTTCCATTTATAAAGCGTTCATCATTTAAAGCAAAACCTTTGGTCATATATTCTTTTAAAATTTTTGTTGCCCATATTCTAAATTCAGTGGCTTTTTTAGAATTGATTCTATATCCAACGGCAATTATAGCATCTAAACTATAAACTTCAGTATTATATTTTTTACCATCTTTAGCAGTTATTTCCATTTTGGAAACAACTGATTTTTTATCTAATTCATTTTCTTCAAATATATTTTTTAAATGTTTCGATATCGCTGGAACACCTACTTCGAATACCTTAGACATTCCTTTTTGCGATAACCATAATGTTTCATCTTTATAAATAGCATCTACAATAATATCGCCATTACTATTTTTATATATAATCAAATTATTTTCTTCCATAAGTTTCCTCCTTCATTTTTTTAGGTAATGCAAATAGTTTTACACCCTATGCAGCTTACTATTTTATTTGGTTTTCTCAAGCATCTTTTGTTCTATTATTTCTTTTCTTTTTCAAGTTCTTTTAAACTCTTTTCAGGTGTTGGCATATCCGGCACCATATCACCGATATCTGCAATGGTCTTTCTTACCTTTTTGTCTACCTTATAATGCACATCTTTTGCTTCTTTTTCACTTTTTACATTATCTCTTATAAGTTTCTGCTTTGTTTGATTTATTCTAAATAAATTAGCAACTAACTTATCTTCATTCATATTACCTAAAATATCTTCTCTATATCATAATTTTTTCCTTTTAAATATATCATCAGCGATCTCCCCGTTATATAAGCCTTTATATCCTGCATTATGAAACTCAGCCATATTTTTAACGCCGGCTTTCAATGCAACTCTTTGTAAAGTATAATTACCTAATTTTTTTAATTAGTAGTAAAATTATAACTAATGGTAATTTGGCAACTGGTTGTTGCCTTTTTTGTCATCTCCAATATCTAAAATTTCAATTTATTATAAGTTAGAATCCCCCCTAATCTTTAATCATTTTTATTTCTAATATTCCTTAAATCTGTTAAAAATTATACCATACCCTAATTTAAAAGTCATTTGATTTTCCCATAGTTTCTCTGTTTTTAAACTAAAATAAGATAGACTACCACTAAATCTATCTCAGTTCTTATTTATCTTTCTTTATTAATTTTTTTGTAATTTCTTCCTCAATATAATTATTTTTGGCATACTCCGATACAGCCCGAAAATTTTTATCGTACGGATACTTTCTCTGCCCAAACTCTAACCACATATCTGACCAAGACTGACCATTTTCTAATAATTTTTTTACTAATTCGTTATCAGCTGTAGCATTACCTTCTTGTTGCTTTAAATCCACACAACATTCTTGATCATATAATTTGCACTGAATATCGCATTCTAATTTATCACATTGATACGCAAACATAGCCTCCGCCGTCGCATGAGAATCAAATTCTAGAAACAAATCTTCAATTTTATCCCCATCAATTAGAGATGATAAAATACTATGAACAGCCTCATGTTCCATTGTTTCTTTTTCTTCTTTACTAATTTGAAATTGAGTTAAATCACCAATTATAGTTTCTCCTAACTCATGAATAGCCAGCATATAAATTACTTTCATAATATCAATATCGTATTGATAAGTTGTTTTCATCGCAATAGCCAGCATTTGCACCCCATAAATATGTTCGGCAATACTTTCTAGCCTATTTCTTTGAACTTTCCAATCAAGCCATCCGGTTCTTATAACATTTTTCAATTTATTGCATAAAACATAATAATTAATTACATCTTGTTCCTTTGACATATTACCTCCTAATTACTAACTATTATACATATATTTACTAATTTTTAAAGATAAAACTGAATCCCCTCTATATATTTTTTCTTAATCCTACTTTTTCTTAAAACCCATATAATATCTGGTATCAGTACTTTTGCAAATGTTAAATCCCATTCTTTTATATAAAGATATAGCCTTTTTATTATCTTTATACACCCATAAGTAGACAGTATCATTATTTTTTAAAATATCTTTTATTATGTTTGTACCAATTTTTTTATTGCGATAATCTTTTTCAATATAAATTTCATCTAACAAATTAACATTATCTTTTCTTGTTAATAATAAACACCCTACGATTTTGTTATTAACTACTATATTATAATAATCATTAATTAAATTAGGAATTTCCTTTATTATATAATTATTTATCCTATCAATATCTTCTCTTGCTAAATCTTTAGCATACTCGTAAACAGTCTTTTTTTTATATTCAACCAATCTATCTATATCTTTATTAGAAGATTTTACTAATTCATAATTCATTACTCATTACCATCATTATCTTTAAATTGATAAATGATTTTCCCTTCTAAAACATCTTTATAATCAATATATACCTTCACTTTAAAATTGTGAAGAGGTATATCAAAAATTTTACGTTTATTCATATAACAAGTATCTTTATTATTATCAATATCTAAAAATTCTAAATTAAAAGCAATATAATCATCTTTAATTTTCTTTAGCTTACAAATATCAGGCCAAATTAAAACGGACTCATTATTTTCACTTAAATAATATTCATTAAAAGAAATACTTTCTTCCTTACCAACTTTAACTTGATTAATCTTTTTCCAATCATAAGTAAGAGTTATATGAAAAGTGTATTTACCCCTTTTATCGGTAACATTAAGTTCATCTTTTGTAAGTTCTATCTTACTTATACCAATATTTTTATTATTTAATATCAAATAATTTATCTTTTTTTCCATATTTAATCCTCACTTATTTAATTTCTTTTTACTATATAATAATGAATCTTCATCCTCAGTTATAACTAAATCAAAAGCATCTTTAAGACTTAAAATATTTATCATAAACATTTATTTCTTCATTACTCTTTTTAATTCTTGTTCATAGTTAAGAGGATTCTTTAAGGTAAATTCATCACTACTCATAATTTTTACTTCGGGAATATAAACTCCTGTTTGCAGTTTGATATAATCGGCTAGAACTCGACGGTGGCAAAACTCACTTATTGGTTCATGACATAAAAAGATAATATCAGTTCCAAACCTAGTTTCTAAAGTCTTTAAAAAGTCTTCCATGTCTAAATCTTTTAATCTGGTTTCATAATAACTTTTAATATAAGTAAATTCAATTTCTCTTTTTTTCTTAATATATTCTTCTATAGATATACTATTCTTTATTTTTTCTAAATTATTTAGGGCATCAGTATATAAAAGGTAAGTCCTAAGACGTGGGGCTAACTTTTTATAAGATGGACCATAATATCCCCAAGCATTGCCACCGTCGCCGGTTATAGATACGGTATTACCGTGCTTAACATTATCATAAGATCCAGTGCCTCTTATAATTTTTTTTACATCGTTTGCTAACATTTTTAATTCCCCTTATCAACATTACTTGTTATCTAAATAAATTTTTAATTTGTATTTTTCAATATCTCTTAGATAAGTTTTACTTATGATTTTAGTTTTCATATTCTTACTTTCTTTCTTGTTTTTAGCCTCTTATATTAATTTTTACCGATTTTTTGACACAATTCATTAATAATCCTTAATCTTGTAATTCTTCTTTAATAAAGCCAACAATATCACCATTAACTTCTTGAATACGCTTATCACTTTGTAACATTGGCATACTAAACCATTTAAACTTAGTATCATTAATAGTAAATTCTTTGGCGGTCATTCTAGTATCAAGATCGATATCGACTAAAAAGAAATAATGATGATATTCACGCATTTTCTGGTGTTTTACAGAGTACTTACTATGAACCTTATCAAATAAATAGTGAATTTTATTAGTAGATATTCCTAGTTTAGTGAAAATAAGATCTGCAACAGAACGAGTATCAGTTCTTGATACAACTTTACAATTTAGGAAAAGATAACTTTGCCAAGTTGGTTCTAAATATTGTAAATAAGCTCCTTGCTTATTTCTGATGATTATAATAGCATGTTTGCTAGCGGCAGTTTCTCTTGGATTAGCTAGTTTATTTTCTTGTTTTTCTTGAAACAGCTTATTACTATTTTTTTGAATAAATTCTACTAAATCGATGCAAGAGCGGTAAACTTTAGAATCTTTACCATATCGGGATTTAATGTCTTCTAAGCGATCAGTATAGCCAACATCTTGACCGGTTTTATCAATTTGCATATCGGCTTGATTTAAGATATTTAAAAATAAAGATGAATACGCATTTTGAACAATGCCGTGATAGTAAACTTCTTGCCAATATTGATAGCCATTTTTCTTTAAGACTAAGCCGCCATTTTTTTGATGCATATTACCAGGGCCAAACTGATAACCGATATCATGGACAATACCTAAAGTAAATAAGTCATTAAGCTCTGCTACTGATAAACCAAGATCAGTTCCAATTGCTACCATCTTTTTGGCCACCCCTAAACTATGTAAACTTCTATTTTCATCCATAACTATCCTTCTTTCTAATTAATAAAATTTTATCATTTCTAGTTATTAATGTAAATTGAAGTTCAATAATTTAATCAAAAAGATAAAATCACACTAGCCTATATCTTTTTCATATCCCGCTTTTGTTATTCTTTTTTATTAATTTCTTATTAATTGTTGTCAGCTATAACGCAAATAACTTAAATTTAATTTCGCAGACTTTTTAAATTGCAGCAAGTTTCTAACTACCGACTTTTAAGTTTCTTCTGATTCTTCTAGGGATTGCTGCTCATCATTTCTTTTTGAAGATAGAAAAGTAATTTTTTCGGCAATAATATCTGTTACATAATGAGTATTATCTTCGCTATCTTTATATGAGTTAATTTGAATACGACCCTTTATGCCTAATAAATCGCCTGATTTGCAGTACTCTTTCGTATTCATAGCGATTACATTCCATAGTATGACACGAATAAAATCTGTTTCATAGATACCATCAACATTTTTAAACTTTCTAGGAACAGCTAAAATTATCGAGGCTCGTTTTTTACCATTTTCGGTATCTGTAACTTCAGGATCTTTGGTTAACCTCCCAACAAGGACAACTTCGTTAATCATTTTTTTCACCTCCTTCTTTATGAGGTGTAGATTAGCAAAATCAAGGCTAATAAACAAATCGCCATTTGAAGAGTTTAGTAACAATTGCTTAGCAAAATAAAAAAATTAGCTAGACCAAACTTTAAGTTTAAAAAGCTAATTTATTCTAATTTTAGGGTTTTAATAATTTTTTAGAATTTATTCTTTTATTAAACGATTTAACTCGACAGCATATTCCATTGGTAATTCTTTTTTAAAATCAGTCATAAAGCCCATAATCAAAAGCTCTCGGGCTTGATCTTCGGTTAAGCCTTTACTTGTTAAGTAAAATAACTTATCGGCATCTAATTTGGAAACGGTAGCCTCATGAGTAAGACTAGAAGTTTTATTACCAACAATATTTTTAGGAAAAGTATCACTTTTGGAAATATCATCTAAAAGAATCGTATCGCATTTAATCGTAGCAACGGAATTAGTCGCATTTTTCGTAATTTTTGTAGTTCCCCGGTAATTAGCAATCCCACCGGCTTCGGCAATAGATTTACTGATGATACTACTTTTAGTGTTTTTACCTAAATGAATCATCTTGGCACCAGCATCTAAGACTTGGGCTTTCTTAGCGTAAGCAACACTTATGGAATTACCAATAGCTCCATCGCCTTTTAAAATACAAGAAGGATATTTCATCGTAAGACCACTGCCAATGTTACCATCGACCCATTCCATGATACCACCTTCATCAACAATGGCTCTTTTCGTAACTAAATTATAAACATCTGTTGACCAATTTTGAATAGTAGAGTAACGAACTTTTGCATTTTTACCAACATAAATTTCAACAACACCGGCATGAAGACTGGTCTTTGAGTAAGCCGTTGCCGTACACCCTTCGATATAAGATAGACTAGCATCATCATCAACGATAATAATCGTATGTTCAAATTGACCTAAAGACTCACTTTCAATGCGGAAATAACTTTGTAAAGGTTTATCTACTTTTACGCCTTTGGGAATATAAATAAAGGAACCACCAGACCAAACGGCATTATTTAAAGCGGTATATTTATTTTCTTCCAATCTAACTAAATTATTAAAATACTTCTGAAAAAGCTCAGAATATTTCTGGAGGGCATCATCTGTGGAAGTAAAAATAATACCATTACCAATTATTTGATTATGATAAAACACTTCTGATTCATATTGATTAGTAACACCCCCCAAATACTGTTCTTCCGCTTTGATAACTCCTAAATCATCAAAAGTATTTTTTAAATTGCAGTTAACATTTGTCCACTTATCAGTCATTTTATTAGTCTTATCTTTATAGTAACAAATTTCATCAAAGTTAATATGAATATCCGGTCCGAAATTAGGTTCTTCTTGCTCTAAAAAATTATGGTAGGCTTTAAGCCTATGTTCAAGCATCCAACTAGGTTCCTTCTTCTTACTTGATAATTTTCTTATAAATTCTTCATTTAATTTTTCTTTCATAGCCAATCACGTTTCATATTATACTATATTATTGAAAAAATAGAAATTGTTTGTTACAATAATTTTAGAATAGAAGGATTATATATGATAGATTATACCTTAAGTAATACCCTTGCGTTTAATAACTTAAAAAATTATTTTGTAGTTTTAGATAATGACTTTACGATAGAAAATAATTATCTTACTTTTAAAGATAAAAAATTAAATTTACAACACTTTGATTTAAGAGAGGTTCTATATGCTAATAATAGTCTTTTACTTAATGATTTAGCAACCGGTAAAATTAGTACTGCTAACTTTTTTGCAATTTTAAAAGTTTATGAATTTAAGAATATTTATTTAGAACATGAAGATGACTTTTATAAAAATTTTGGAAGTGAAGAAGATTTTATTGATAAATATAATAACTATTTTTTTCAATTATTACTTTATCATGATTATTTAAGTAAAGATTTAGAAAGATTACTAGGAACTTTTGTTAATCGTATTTATTTAATAGAAAGTGATATTAATTATACTAATAATCCTAGATTTGTTAAAGAAGTTGATTTTTATAATACTTCTTTACAACAAATTGATAATATTAATAGTAAGAGTCAGGATGGAAAGAATAAGTCTAAAAAATTAATTAAAACTAATCCAAATGGTAATGAACTTTTACAAGATGAAGGTGATGAAGATTATCCAGATCATAGTATTGAATGGTATCGTCCTTTATCGAAGACTGGTTATTTAAATATTTTCTTGAATATTTTATTATTTTTAAGTATTGGTATTATTTTAGGTTCGATTCTTTTTGTAAAAGCTATTTCTTAAATTAAAAAGTCATAAATACTAGGTATTTTATTTAAGTATTTAGGGCTTTTTAGTTGTTTTTTAGATTAGTATTACTTCCCACAACCACCCACCCTAAATTTGGATTGATTATAAGAATAATTTTATCTTTATTTTTAATTTTTCATAAACAATATTATTTATGAAAAATTTTTCTGTTAAGTGCATATATATTTTCTAGGAGGAATTAAAAATTATGGAAATTTTAAAAGTATCGTCAAAATCTAACCCTAGTAAGGTCGCTGGTGCGATTGCTAATATTTTTAGGGAAAATGAAAATGTCGAATTACAAACGATTGGAGCTGGTTCTCTAAATCAGGCCGTTAAGGCGGTAGCCATTGCCAGAGGCTTTTTAGCACCTGCCGGTATTAATATTGGTATTGTTCCTGCTTTTAATGATGTTTTAATTAATGGTGAAGAAAAAACAGCCATAAGATTATTAATTAATATAATTGATTAAAAAAGCCTAGGTTTCCCTAAGTTTTTTTATTTTAATACTCTTGTATAACTACTTAAAGTCATGCTTTTATTTTCTAAATCAGGATGATTAAAGGTATTGAAATCATCTGGTGACAAATCAGAAAGTTCCCATTTACTAAATTTAAACTGTTCATAAACCGTAGTTACACAATCTTCACTAAAATATGGATATTCGTTCATAATCTCTCTAATATCATCGACTGGTTTACTAGCAACAAGTTCAAAATGATTTTTTCTATAAACAACTTTATAGCCAACAAAACGATGATGATAAAGTCTAACTTTACCAGTATTATCACTATCATAAGGATTAGTATGCCATCCTTCATGATGTACAATTCTTGTTTTTGTTTCCGTGTTTCCTTCACTATCAGTTTCTGTATATGTTTCTACCGTATCATATTCATAAAAGAATTCTAAATAATCCTTTTGGGCCGCCATAACATTATATAAATAATTCCAATTATCTCTACCTAAAAACAAGCCATCTATTTTTTTGAAAAATTTTTCATCTATTTTGTTAATTAAGATATATTCATCAGTCCAATTATAATCAAAATCATATAAAGATTCATTATCTATATATCTAGTTATCGTAGTACCATCATTTAAATACTTTATATATTTGTGTACATGTCTAGTAGGTAAACTACACTCTGATTTTTTACCGCAACCAGTTAATAAAATACTACCTAATACTAACGAAGAAAGCAAGCTATTTCTCTTCTGTTTATTCATCTTAATCATCCATTTCTTTAAAGAGTATATTAGCATTTCTATAAATTGGTGTCAATTAAAATAAGCTCTAATTTATTGGTTATGGCGATGTAATTATCTATAATAAGGAAAATAAAAATATAACTTTAAGTTATTTATATTCTTAGTTTTTTTACTAATTGAAAGATAAACTTCTTGACTTTAATTTCTAATTACTTTAATATAACCTAGTAGGAAAGAAGGATGCAACAATGGATTATGATTTGACGCGAGGATATAAAAAATATGATGCTGCTGTAAAAAATTTAGAAGGCATTTTAAATAAAATAAAAGTAATTTTTGATGTAACAACTTATCAAAAAGAATTAAATAATATTAAAAAGCAAGTGGAAAGTGATAATAGTTTAGCGAGAAAAATGCCTTATGCGGGTATGCAAAGTGATTTGGAAGCTTTCGTTTTTGATGACTACGTAAAAAAGATTCAAGAAATAACAGAAAAATTAGAAAACAATTATCAACCATTCTATCAAGCTTATTTGTTATATACTAAAATTAATTTAAATATTACAAAAATATCTGATGAAAATATTGCTGATATTATTGATACAACTAAAAAATTAATTGATAGTCTTAATCTTTTAACTAATAATTTAACTGAAGAACAAAGGGTTATCGTAAATGAAGCTTATAAAACAATTTATAATGTTCTTCTTTATGAAGAAATATTTGAACGGAACGACATCCTAACTTATATTAATAGTCTTAATGTGAGTGCTAATAAGGAAAATCTTGGTCGGTTACTAGCAAATGATTTAAGTAAATTATCAGAAGATGTTATTCTTGATGAAGATTTAAAAAATATTAATAGTGAAGGATTAGGTTTTGACTATTTTAATGAAGATATTATTAGACAAGTTTCTAGTAAAACCGTTGGAGAAACAAATTCGGAATACCTTACTAGAAAAAATCAAGCTATTAATGAAATAACTACCGAGGTAGATGATTTAGTTACTCAAAAAGACCAATTAACAACAAGTTATTTAGAAAATAAACATAAGATTAAAAATTTACAAATAAGCAAAAATCTTTTAAAGATGGGAGCTTTATCGATTGTCCTTGTTCCCGTTATTTCAATTACTGCCGGATATCGAATTGGTAAAGTTAAATCCAATAAAATTGATGAATATAAAACAGTTACCAGAACAGTTAATTTAGAAGATAATAGTATCATTGGCAAACCATTAGAAGAATATGATGAACATTCTACTACTTATGTTGCAACAGTTTTAAAATGTAGTCCTTGGCGTGCGAATGTTTTAGGTGGGGGCTTTGTTCGTAATGTTACTGCCTATGATTATGTAAATCCAAGCGATAATGCTGATGATTTTCACGTTACTAAAGATAATTTAGATGGTAATTTAGTAGAAAAATATCAATATGTAGAAGCTAAAGATAATTTAGATAGTAATGAAAATATGACTAATACAACTATTATCATAACTGAAACTTATCAAGACAAAACTAGTAGTCGTAAAAGTACTAAATATATTATACCATTTACTTTGCTTGGTATAGGTATTGGAGCGTTAGTTTCTTTCCTTTTAGCTTGGACAAAGGTATATGATATTAAAACTATTCAAAGTAATTTATATGCTATAGATGAAGAAATTAAAAAACATCAACTTAATAATGTAGAAATTATAAACAGTTTAACAGCATTAAAAGAAGACGCCGAAGCTTTGCAAAAAGACTTAAGTGACGTAGAAAAAAAATATGGCAAGATTAATGTAGACAGCAGTGTCTTAAAAATAAATCTTAAAAAGGTAAAATAAAAAAGGTAGAAACTAGTTCTACACTTTTCTAGCTATTAACAAACTGATGTTAATAGTTTTTTTAATTGTCATTTCTTTTACCAAAGAATTCTATTAGTCTTATAAATAAGTTAATAAAATCTAAGTATAATTGTAAAGCGCCATAGATAGCTAAATTTTCTTCTGGAATATTAACAAATTTATCAGAGTTCATAATTATTTTAACATCATAAGCAGTATAACCAAGAAATAAGATAACAGCAATTACCGATATCATAAATTCAAAGCTACTGCTGCCAATGAAGATGTTAATAATACCACAAACAATGATACCAATAAGTCCCATTAATAAATAAGAGCCAATCTTACTTAAGTCCATTTTGGTTGTAGCGCCAATTAAAGCAAATAGAGCAAAGATGATAGCAGTTATTAAGAAGACAAATATTAATGATGTTATTTCAAATTCAACAAAATAAGTTGAAAAGAATAAACCGTTAACAAATGAGTACAGAATAAAACTTGCCTTGGCAACTGCTGGACTCATCTTAGCAATTCTAAATGATAAAAATAAGACAATGGCTATTTCCATTATTAAAATGCCAAGTAATCCCGGTCCAGATAAGACATTTATTAAAATATTTTCATTAGATGACACTAAGAAACCGGTTCCAAAGGTTACTAAAAGTCCTACTACCATCCAGCCAAATACTTTACTTAAAAATTTATTATTCATTTCTCCTCCTTATCTATATTATACAATATTAAAGAAATTTTAAAAAGTATTAAAAAATATCAGTTGTTTTTATCTGATTATTAATATATTTTTTACCATGAAAGGAAATGATATTACCAATATTTATAGGCGAAACAGTTACTTTTCTACTTTTAAAATTTTATCTAAGATTCAAAAGAAAAAGATTTGTTATTTCCTTTTATTTAAATTAACAAACCTTGTTTCACAGATCTTGATATAAGCATAAATACCGACAATTGTATAAATTATATTAAAAATAATGGTCCAAATGGTTACTAAGATTCCAATTATTTTGCCATTACCAAGAACACTAAATAATTTGGGTCCTAAATCAATAATTAATTCAAATGGCATTTTAAAAGCAATAATTACTAAGCCAATAATTATTAATTCAAAAAGAAAAACAATGATGTCAATTAAATCATGATGGGTTAGAAAAGTAAATATTTCTTTTCCCAATTCTTTAAAAGTTAATGGTTTTACTTCTTGATTTTCAATTTTTTCTTCTTTAATTTTAGGTAATTCTATATCGTTCACACTAATCCCACTTTCTTATATTTCTATTCCTTTTTATTCTATCATATTTTATAGTATTTCTAAAAGTTTTAAAAATTATTTATCGTAAAATTTTTTCTTTTAGCTTTATATTTTCAAAATTAATTTTCTCTTTTTAGAATATTTTCCATAGCATTTATGACCGCTAGTTTACCATAATCATAAGTTATGCCACCTTGTAAATAAGCAATATAGGGGCTTCTTAACGGGCCATCGCAACTTATCTCAATAGATGAACCTTGCGTAAAAGATCCACTTGCCATAATTATTTCATCATCATATCCGGGAGTGGCCACTGGTATAGGTAAAACATTACTATCGACAGCACTAGATCCCTGAATGCCTTGAACAAATTTAATAAGTCTATCTTTATCATTAAAAATTATGCGAGTTACGATATCACTTCTAGTATCATTATACTTAGGATAAACTTCTATATTTAAATGCTCTAATAAGTAACTAGCTAGCATACCAGTCTTTAAAGCATTAACTACTGCTTGGGGAGCCATATAAAGTCCTTGTAAAAAGGAGCGATTAAGTCCCAAAGATGGGCCAATTTCTTTACCTTCACCGGGCGCTGTCAAACGTTCACTGCATAGTTTAACTAAATTGGCTTTGCCAACAATGTAAGCTCCAGTACTTGCGATACCGGCTCCTAAATTTTTAATTAAAGACCCAACCATGATATCGGCTCCTACTTCTAATGGCTCTTTAGTACTAACAAATTCACAGTAGCAGTTATCTATCATAATAATAGTTTTGGGACTGATACTTTTAATTAATTTACAAACTTTTTCGACTTTTTCAATACTTAACGTATCTCGATTAGCATAACCAACGCTACGTTGAATTTCTATTACTTTAACATTATTGACACTTAAATAGACTTTAATTTTATCGTAATCAAAATCGTTATTAACTAAATCAATTTGATCGTAATTAACTTTAAAAGCTTTTAAACTACTAGGATTTTCTTTAATACCAATAACTTCATCTAAAGTATCATAAGGTTTACCATTAATTGATAAAAGCGTATCTCCAGGTCTTAAAAGGCCAAAGAAGCAAACTGTTAAAGCATGCGTACCACTTATTAATTGAGGACGAACTAAAGCATCTTCACCACCAAGAGCATCAGCAAAAACACGTTCTATCTTATCGCGACCGGTATCATCATAACCATAACCATTGGTTCCTGCAAAATCACTAGCATTAACATTATTTTCTTTGAAAGCCTTTAATACTTTTTTACTATTTATAAAACTTATTTCATCTAATTTTTGAAAAAGTTCTGTATTTTCATTTTCAAATTTTTGAACTAAATCTATTATATTAACCATTATTTACACCACCATCTACTCTTATTACAGTATCATTGATATAGCTTGCGTCCCGACTGATAATAAACTCGATAACTTTGCTTATCTCCTCAGGATTAGCAAATCTTTTTAATAAAATCTTATTTTCTTCTTGTTTCCTAAAATCTTGACTTAACGAGGCATTCATTTCTGTATCAACCCAACCGGGAGCGATTGCATTAACCCTTATTGGCGCTAAAACAGAAGCAAAATTATGCATTAAAGAAATAACTCCTGCTTTACTAGCATCATAATCAATCGACTCAATATAAGGAGTATCTATTCCATTTGTACTACTAACAAATAAAATATTTCCGCCTTTATTTATTTTTTTACTTAGTAATTTAGTTAAATAATAAGTTCCTGTCAAATTAACACTTACTACTTTACTAAACTCATTATAAGTCTTATCATCAAAAGAATTATCTAAAGCTATCGCCGCATTATTAATTAAGATATCGATATCCTGAATATTATCAGCTAACTTTTCAATACTTTCCTTATCTCCTAAATCTAAATAATATCCTTTAATATGATACTTATCTGCTATTTCTAAAGCCTTGGTTTCATTATGACAATAAGTAAAAATAACTTCATATTTTTTAACTAAATCTTTTAACGTAGCATACCCTATTCCACTAGTAGCACCCGTAATCAAAACTTTTTTCATGAAACTTTTTTCTAATCTATTTTTTTATGATTAGCCTTTCTCTTATCTTTATTTTCTAATATAATTTAAATTCGTATTCTAATAACTCATATACTACTATTTTAAATTATTTTTCTAGTAATCTTTTCTTTTTAAATGGTAATCTTTGTAATACTTTACCCTTTCCAACATCTTTAAAAACATCACGATACTTTTTTAAGGCTTGCGTATTTATAGTATATAAATTTCTATTTTTTGATACTTCTAAACTTTTTCTACTAGGAACATCGAAAGCATTAACTATAAAGTTAGGATGATAAATATCCACATATCTACTACCGTCAAAATATAAAATGGTCTGATAACTTCCTAAATAAAGGCCATCATACATATGAGCACCACCTATATTTTCTATAGAATAAGGAACAACCACACTTACCTCGCCTAAATATAAATCATCTATATTATATTTTTCAAACATAAAACCACACCTTTCAAAGAAAACACAAATCAAGTTTAAAAAATTCCTCTACATAAGATTTTAACATAATCCTAAGTTAATGTGCTATACTTATTGTAGTGATATTATGAAAAAGATAAAAGAATTTATAAATAAATACTTAATTTGGATAGTTTTATTACTATGCTTATTCTTATTTTTATATATAATAAAACTTATTAATGCTGAGACTATTAGTACTTTTGATAACTTTATTTATAGTTATGTTAAAAGATTAATAAATCCTGGTGCTACTAAATTCTTTAAAATAGTAACTGAACTTGGCAATTATACAGTAATGGTACCTATTATTATAGTCTTCTATTTATTTAATAAAGATAAAAGTTTCAATCGTTATTTTACTATTAACTTAGTTAGTGTCTTTTTAAGTAATTTTATTGTTAAAAGCATAATTAGAAGAGATAGACCAATCGATATAAATTTAATTGTTGAAAATGGCTTTAGTTTTCCTTCCGGTCATTCTATGGTATCTTTCGCTTTTTATGGTTTTATAATTTATTACTTATATTACACTGATTTAAAGAAACCAATTAAGTATGGTTTAATGACTTTGTTAAGTTTTATTATTCTTTTAATTGGTCTAAGTCGAATTTACTTAGGCGTTCATTATGCTTCTGATGTTATTGGTGGTTTCTTACTAGCCTTCATTTATTTAGTTATTTATATCAAATTTATTTATAAAAGAGAAAAGAAAGCAAGTAAATAATATATTATCAATTATAAATATAAAATTTAAAACACTTAAAAATTAGAACTCGTTATATGAATTCTAATTTTTATTTTATCTTAAATTAAAACATGATATAATATCTGCAGGTGAAAGCGATGGAATCAGATAACAGAGATAATTCTTTAAAATATTGGAATAACTTATTTACTTCATGGGACAAAGAAAATATTAAATATGATGATTGGCTTGATAGATTTAGTAAAATCATTGAAAAATGCTCAATACCAATCTTAGATTTAGGATGTGGCTACGGTAATAATACTTTATATCTTATAGAAAAAGGCAAACAAGTCATTGCTTGTGACCAATCATTGAACGCTATAAAAAACCTTCAAAAAAATTTACCTGAGGTATATCAAGCATTATGCTTTAACATGTTAGATGGTCTGCCTTTTAAAGATAATTCATTTGAAATAGTGATAGCAGACTTATGTTTACATTATTTTACCGAACAAGAAACAATAATGATTATTAATGAGATAAAAAGAGTTCTAATGACCAATGGTCACCTAATGTTTCGCGTTAATTCGATTAATGACACCAATCATGGTGCTGGTCAAAGTCCAGAAATTGCTCATCATTTATATGAAACAAAAGATAAAAGATTAAAAAGATTTTTTGATAAAGATGATATAGAATATTTTTTTCATGATTTTGACGTAGAATATTTAGAGGAAGAAACGATGCAATCACGATATGATTTACCGAAAAAATTATTTCGAGGTTGTCTAAAAAGATAGGAAGATATAAATGAATAAAAATGTAAGACATGCCGTAAGAGTTTTTGCTATAAAAAACGGTCAAATAGTTTGTATAAAGTACAAAAATATTAATAAAGATTTCTTTGATATTCCGGGTGGCAAAATAGAAGATGGAGAAACCGCCATAGAGGCTTGTATAAGAGAATTTAAGGAAGAAACAGGTATGGATATTGATGATGTAAACTTTATGGGAAAAGTTAATGTCATGTATCCAGCTAAAACATTTGAACTTGAAGTATATAGTACAAATACTATTAAAGGAAATCCACAAGAATTTTCTGAAAATTACAGTGGTTGGATGCCAATAACAGATTTAATTAATCAAGATAAAAGATTAGCTATAACTCATCTTTTAGATGATGATATGAAAGAATACTTAAAAGCACCTGGTTTTAATATAACATTTACATGTAACGACAATCATGAAGTATTAAACTTAAACATTGGTTATACTCTATCATTAAAAAAATAATTTTAAAAAGAGAACTAAGAAAAATGTTTCTAAATAGTTCTCTTTTTATTTCTTATCATATAATTTTCTTTAACTTACTCTTTATGGTTTCAATATCCTGTTCTTCTAATAAACCTTTTATAGTTTTTTTTATATTCATTAATTTCAAGTTATTTTCATACTGCAAAAGTTTTTCTTCTACTTTTTTTAAAGTATTAAAAACGCCTGTTCTTGTAATATTTAAATTTTCACTTATTTCACTTAAAGATAAATCTTCATAATAATAATATTTAAAAATTTCTTTTTCTCTATCCGTCAGTAATGTTTCATAAACATCAAATAAATTAATTATTTCTACTCTATCCATTACATTACTCCTTTTATATGCATATCATCATCAATATGCATTTTTAAATAGTTACTTTTTTTACTTAATCCTGGTAAAGTTATAACATTTCCCATATAAATAACAATAAAACCAGCGCCATTATTTAACTTAATATCAGTTACTTGCATAGTATAGTCTTTTGGATATCCTAATAATTCTTTATTATCTGATATCGACATTGGTGTCTTACTAACACAAATTGGATATCTATCTAAATTTAGTTTTTCTAATAATTTAATTTTATCTTCGGCGGTCGCATTATATAAAACATCTTTAGCATGATAAATATTCTTTGCAAGAAGCATTATTTTTTCTTTAATTTTCATATTATCATTATATAATTTAAAGCTATTTTTATTATCAAGATCACTTAAAAGTACTACTTTTTTAGCTAACTCTAACCCGCCAGCACTACCTTTTAAATAAGTATCATTAATAGCAAATTCCAAGCCTTGCTTTAAAACGTATTCTTTTATCGTATTTATATCTTCTATAGTATCATCATTAAATTTATTTAAAGATACTATAATATTTTTAGCGAAAAGTTTCATATTATCAATATGTGCTTGTAAATTAGCTAAACCTTTAGATAAATTACCATTTCCATTATATTTTAAAGCTCTAATAGTCGCATTAAGAATTACGACATCAGGATAAAACCCACCTCTAGGACATACGATATCAAAGAACTTTTCGGCTCCTAAATCAGAACCAAAACCAGCCTCCACCACGGAATAAGAAAAATTTTCTAAACCAGTTTTAATGGCTCTAATAGAGGCGGTGCCATGAGCAATATTAGCAAAAGGTCCTCCATGAACAAATGCTAAATTATGGTCTAAAGTTTGTACTACGTTTGGTTTAATTACATCTTTTAATAAAATACAGACAGCCTCCACGGCTTGTAAATCTTTGGTATAAATTGGTTTACCGGTATCATTATAAGCCACTATCATATTAGCAACCATTTCTTTTAATTCTTTAAAATCATTTGCTAAACACACACATGCCATTAATTCACTAGCCACTGTTAAAATAAAATGGTCTTCTCTGTTATAACTCGAATTAATAGTAATGTTTCTTAAGGCTCTATCATTAATATCTATGGTTCTGGGTAAAACAACTTTTTTGATTTTTAATTCATTCCCCTGAAAAATATGATTATCAATGATAGCACATAATAAGTTATTAGCCGTGCAGATAGCACTCATATCACCAGTAAAATGAAGATTAATATCATCACTTGGCATAATTTGCGCACATCCTCCACCGGTTGCTCCGCCTTTTGTTCCAAAAACAGGTCCCAAAGCTGGTTCCCGAAGTATAGCAACAGTGTTTTTGCCTAACTTATTTAAAGCATCAACAAGTCCAATAGCGGTGGTTGTTTTACCTTCGCCGTAAATAGTAGGACTAATACTAGTTACTAAAATTAATTTACCATTTCTAGGCTTTTCTCTTGAAGCTTTTAGATCTAATTTAGCAATATATTTACCATAATTAATTATTGCATCATCACTAATTCCATATTTATTTAAGATTTTATTAATAGGTTCTAACTTAGCAATATTTGCTATTTCAATGTCACTTTTCAAATTACATCATATCCTTAAATAAACCATAAATATAAGATTCAATATCAAATGGCTTTAAGTCAGTCATTTGTTCACCTAAACCAATAAATTTAACAGGAATATTTACTTCCTCTTTAATAGCTAGAACGATTCCACCCTTAGCAGTGCCATCTAATTTAGTAAGAACAATACCTGTAATATTGGTAATTTCTTTGAAAGCTTTGGCTTGCATAATACCGTTTTGGCCAGTAGTAGCATCAATTACTAAGAGAGTTTCATGAGGAGCATCAGGAATGAATTTAGCAATAACTTTATTCATCTTCTCCAATTCTTTCATTAAATTTACTTTATTTTGCAAACGACCAGCGGTGTCGATTAAGACGATATCAGCCTTTTCTTCCGTAGCTTTTACTAGGCCATCATAAATAACGCCGGCAGGATCCGTATTTTCTTTACCATAAAAGATAGAATCAGTACGATCAGCCCAAACTTTTAATTGTTCAACGGCGCCAGCTCTAAAAGTATCTGCGGCAATTAGCATAACTTTTTTACCTTCATTATGATATTTATAGGCAAGTTTACCTATTGTTGTAGTCTTACCTACCCCATTAACACCTACCATTAAAATGACAGTGGGTCCATTCTCAGCAATATTAATTTTATCCGTGATATTTTCTCCATTAACATAAATGATAAACAATTCATCTACGATTACTTCGTTTAAATACTTAGTATCAGTTATATTTTCTTTTTTTACTCTGGCTTTTAAACGGTCTAAAAAGTTTTCAACCGTATTAACACCAATATCAGCCATTATTAAAATTTGCTCTAATTCTTCAAAATAGGCATCATCTATTTTCGTATATTTAATTCCTAAGACATTTAATTTAGATACAAACTCATTTCTTGTTTTTTCTAGACCTTTACTATAACTTTCAACTTCTTCATTTACTTTTTCTTCTTTATTTTTATTATTTACTATTTGTTTTAATTTATCAAAAATTCCCATATATTTCACTTTCTTTCTAATAATTTATTATATCGTAAATTTTTGTTTTAAAAAAGGAATTTATCTTTATTTTACTGATAAACTCCTTAAATTTAATTATTTTTTACCTTTTTAATGTTTCTTTACAAGGATTTTATTGCCATGATAGTTACTTAACGTTACAAGTATCATCTGGAATGAAGGTTTTAATTTCAGTGTAGTTACCATTATTATAATTATAAACATAAATCTCTTTGTTGGAATCACATGAATTTTGTTTATCTTCAAAAGTTCCATTACTCTTTAAGACGCCTATATTATAAGCCTTAACACATTTCTTACCTTGATTAAGATTAGCTTTAGCGGTGGCTAAATCATTTATCTCAAAATCACAACTACTTAAATGCAATTTGTTCAGAGAAATTTGTTCTTTGGCATAGCTTACCGCTGCATCATTTAAGTTAGTTAAAACAATATCCGTAGTTTTATCTTTTTGTTTTCTAAGTAAACCAATAACATTAGGAGTTGCAATGCCAATTAAGATAGCTAAAACCACTATAACTGCTAATAATTCAACTAATGTAAACCCTTTTCTATTCATAAGTCCTCTTAAAATTTACTGCCTTTACAGCCAAATTTACCACCTTTAGCGCCGCCAGCTTTATAACCTTCTAAAATATTAGATTCAAAGGAATGAACTTTAGCACTATTATCTTGGTAATTTTTAATACCAATTTTAATTATTTCGTCTAGTAATTCACGATATTTTTTACCTTTTGGTTCCCATAAGTAAAATGATAAAGAACCAGGAATAGAATTTATTTCATTGATATAGACTTTGTTATCGTTTTTATCAATTAAGAAATCAATACGACAAACGCCAGCCAAACCAACAGCCTTAAACGCCTTAACAGCAACACTTTCAACTTCACTTTGCATTTTTTTCTCTAATTTTGCAGGAACTTTACGGCCAAGACCAGCCATACCTTTACTTGGTTTATCTTTAGCGTTACCCATGTATTTATCAGCATAAGTTAATAAATGATGAATTGTAGTAACTTCTTCAATAGCGGATACTTCTTGATATTTATAATCACCTAAAACAGAAATATTAACTTCGCTTAAATTTTCAACGGCATGTTCAACTAAAATCTTTTTATCATAGGAAATAGCTTCTTCGATAGCATTTTTTAATTCAGCTTCATCTTTAGCAAAATTAATACCAACCGAACTGCCTAAAGTAGCTGGTTTAACGATAACTGGATATTTTAATTTAGCACATTCTTTTAAAATATTTTCTTGATCTTCAGTATAATCAACATCATAAAACCATGTAAATGCAGTCATTGGTAAATTTTTACTTTGAAAAACCAACTTTTGAGTTACTTTATCTTGAGCAACACTAGAAGCAGCAATGTCTGATTCACAATAAGGAATGCCAACAGTTTGTAAGTAACCTTGTAGGGTTCCATCTTCCATATTAGTTCCATGACCAATTGGTAAAACTAAATCTAACTCCGTAACAATAGTTTTAAATAAACCTTTGCTTTGTAAATAAAATTTACCTTTTTTATTAATCAATGATACGTTTTTAGTGTATCTTTTTAATAAATCCATGTCAGTATACGTATCCATATCTTTTAGGATCTCGCCTGTATACCACTGTCTATCTTTTGTTATATAGATGGGTATTACATCGTATTTTTCCTTATCTATAGCTTGCATTGCTTGAACGGCTGAAATAACACTTACTTCATGTTCAACGGAAACGCCACCAAAAATTACACCTAATTTTATATTCATATTTTTTTCCTTCCTTCAATACTATTTTAACTTGATATTATTCATTATAAGTATCAGGTAAATCATTTTCATATAATGCATAAATATCTTTTTTACTCTTTAATTTATTAACTAAGATATAAGTTTGTCTAACATCGTTAGTAATTATTATTTTATCTTTATCATATTTTTTATTCATTAACCCTTCATAGATTGGTTTAGTTTGTTTTTCACCTACTAGAATAACATAATCAGCAACGGCGCTTATTTCTTCACCGAATTCTTTATTATATTTTTCTTCTTCATTGCCGAGCTCAACCATACCGGGAGTAACAACTACTTTATCGCCAGGCATCATACTAAGAACCTCTAAGGCTACTTTTGCCCCAACGGGATTAGAATTATAAGCATCATCAATTTGATACATATTACCAATTTTCTTTAATTCTAGACGATGCTCAATAGGTTTTATTTTCATTACTGCAGCTTGCAATTTAGGAATGGAAATGCCAAATTCATAGCCAACTGCAATAGCCGAAACAATATTAGAAATATTATGACGCCCTAAAAGTCTAGTTTGAAAATCATAAGTCTTATTTTCTTTTTTTATAAATATTTTAAAAGTTGAACCTTTGTCACTACATTTTGTATCTAAGCAATAAAAATCAGCTTTTTTATTATTTACGGCATACCAAACAACTCTAACTTTATTTTGCAATTTATAATTGACTTGGAGTGGATCATCCATATTTAAGAAAGCAATACCATTACTAGGTAGACTTTCGATAAGTTCAAACTTGGTCTTAATAATATTTTCCTGACTGCCGAAAGTTTCTAAATGGGCTTTTCCGATCGTTGTAAGTAGTCCATACTGTGGATGAACTAAATTACAAGCATTTTTGATACGTCCAACCTTATATGCACCCATTTCAGCAATAAATATCTCATCAAATTTAGTTAAATCGTTATTGATAGTAGTCATTAAACCAACATCAGTATTAAAATTTTTGGGAGTTGGATGGGAAATATAATCCATAGATAAAATTTCATTTAAAATATTCTTACTACTAGTTTTACCATAAGAACCAGTAATACCAATGACTTTTAAGTCTTTATAGGAAGCTAATTTATTTTCTGCCATATGCCAAAACTTTTTATAAATAGCTTTTTCAATAGGATCATTTATTAATTTAACTAAGTATACAATATAATAATTTAATACTAACATTAAAGAAGCTAAAACAAATAAGATTCTTACATTGCTTTTAAAGATTAAATAAAGAATTAAAGGAATTAAGTTTAAAAGATAGAGAGTTGTAATTTGTCTTTTTACTCTAGCTGTTTTAACTAATGGTTTTTTAGCTTTTTCAACCATAATAGAATATTTAATTACTTCCGCATCAAATAAATAGATTAATGCACTGATAGCAATTAAGATTTTACCTGGCAGATTGCCAATAAATAAAGCAATCAACGATAAAATTAGACCGATAACATCATAGTGTTTTAAAGCAACCTTTCTATTTTGCTTTAACCATTTTAAATAACGATTATTTTCATTATAAAGGTTTTGTTGTAACATATGTAATGATTTTCTTGATTTAACGGTTACCGTATAAAAAATTATTAAAAAAATTAAAATATTAATAATTAATGACATCTTATTTTCCTCCTAAAAAATTTATTAAGATATTAGTTACGTAATCAATTCGTTCTAAGTAAGCATAATGGGTAGCACCTGGCAATTCAATTAGTGCACCATCTTTTAATAGGCCTTCTAGTTTTCTTGCTAGTTCAATTGGAGCAGCGGTATCTAAAGTTCCCCAGATAAGAAGCGTTGGCGCTGTTATTTTTTTAGCACATTCACTTAAATCTTGATTAATGGTATTTACTAAAACTGTCCGCATCACAGGACTTGCATTTTTATAATCAGCAGAACCAATATACTGTTTAGCTATTTCGACTAAATCTTTGGTAAATGGTACTTTTTTTAAAGTCTTTAAAACCTTTTCTTTGAAGGTTGGCTTATATTCTCTAATGCATGGAGCGCCAAAAAGGATTACTCTTTCCGTTTCATTACGACTAGCGTAAATGATTGACAAACGACCGCCAAAAGAATGACCTAACATGATGGGCTTACTTATATTTAAAGCAGTTAGAAAATTTTCGATTAGTTTGGTATAAGTAAATACATCGGTATTCATATCTGGCTCACTCGAAGCGCCAAAACCAGGTAGGTCTAGAATAGTAATACGATAGTTATTTTTAATATTTTTATCATTTAATAATTTAATGGCTAAAGGACGCATCATTTCCATATTTTGACCCCAACCATGAAGCATGACGATATCTTTAGAACCTAGTCCTAATTGGTCATAAAATATATGTTTATTATCAACTACTATTTCCATAAAATTTCCACCTCAATTAATTATAGCACGACTTTCTTAATTTATTATGAATTTATGGCTTTTTTTGTTAAAAAAAGTGTCTATTGACATTAGATTGTTGTTAATTTATTATCTCTATATAAATAATGAAAATAGTTAAATAAATAAGAATAAGTTATAAAGATATAGGAAAATATACACACTGCCTTTTCTTCATATTTTTTTACTAGTTAATAACAAAAAAAATTTTAACCAGACATTACTTAATTATATTGTTAAAAAGCCTCAAAATTAATAAAAACCCAATTTACAAAAGTGACCATTTATGGTAATATTAACTAGCGAAAGGAAGTTAAATAAGATGAAAAAGACAAAAATTATTTGTAGTATTGGTCCATCTACACAAATTTGGGAAAATTTCAAAGGTATTGTAGAGGCTGGTATGAATGTTGCACGTATCAATTTCTCACATGCAACTATTGAAGAAAGAGAATTAGACTTATCATTAATTAAACGTGCTAATGAAGAAATGGGCGCTAATATTGGTATTTTATTTGATACTAAAGGTCCAGATTTAAGAACTTGTACATTTGATGGTGATTATATCGAACTTGTTAAAGGTAAAACAATTCGTATTGTTGAAGAAGATGTTTTAGGTAATGCTGAGAGAATTTCTTTCAACTACAAGGGAATTCTTAAAGATTTAGAAGTAGGACAAGCTATTCTTTTAGATGATGGTTTCTATAAATTAGTTATTGTATCTAAAGAAGAAGATGGTGTTACTTGTGAAATCATTAATGGTGGTACGATTAAATCACGTCGTGGTGTTTGTATTCCGGGTGTTAAACTTAATGTTCCATTTATCTCTGATGCTGATAGAGAAGATATTAAATATGCCTGTGAACATGATGGCGACTATATTGCTGTATCATTTGTAAACACTGCTGAAGATGTTAAAGCTGTTAGAGATCTATGTAAAGAATTTGGTCGTGAAGATATGATCATTATTTCAAAAGTAGAAACTCAATATGCTATCGATAATCTACAAGAAATCGTTGATGCTTCTGATTATATTATGGTTGCTCGTGGCGATTTAGGTATCGAAACTGGTTTAGAAAACTTACCATTATATCAACAAAGAATGATCGATATGTGTCATAAAAACGGTAAAGGTGTAATTATGGCTACCCAAATGATGACATCTATGAAAGAAAGCATTCGTCCAACAAATGCTGAAGTTACTGATGTATCTAATGCTGTACTTGCTGGTTGTGATGCTATTATGACTAGTGATGAAACTACTATGGGTAAATATCCAGTAGAAACTATAGAGTATATGGCTAAGATTGCTGTTAATGCTGAACAAATCACTAAATACAATCTTGCTGATTACAAATTAAGAGGTACTGATATTCATAACGCTGTTTGCAAATGTGCTGTTGATGCCTCATTAGAATTACCTATAAAAGCTATCGTTGTGTCAACTAAGGAAGGTAAAACGGCTTTAGATGTATCTTGTCTAAGACCAAATGCTTATATCATTGCTACTGTTGAAAATGAAAAAATGGCTCGTATGCTTGCTCTTAAATGGGGTGTTTATACTAAAGTTGTTGGTAATGCTTCAAAAGATACTGATGCTCTAGTAGATGAAAGTATTAAAGCTGCTAAAGAAATGTTAAATTTAAAATACAAAGATTTAGTTTGTGTTGTAGGTTCAACTCCTAGTGATGCTCATACTAACTTCTTAAAAATTGAAGAAATTTAATTTTTAGCTTAATGAAAAGCCCAGTTAATTCTGGACTTTTTTATTTATTAAAGCACCACAAGTTTTCTGAAAACGAATTGTCGACAATCTTTTTTTATCCCAATTTCAAAAAATTAGAAGCTTTTTGCCTCTAATTAAATATTTAAATTAACTAAGTTACTGTCCATGATTGAATATAAAAACACTTCAACTGGTAAATTAGTCATTTCTAAAATATAGTTTTTATATCCTTTTAACTGTTCTAAATAAGCCTCATCAGTAATATGTTTTAATTTATAATCAACGATAACAGCCTTGTCTTTTTTGATAATTAGCAAATCTATAATCCCATGATTCTCTGTATCCCCATTAGTATACATAAATTCATATTCCTTATAAATTTCTTTACTTTCATTTAAAATGCCAGTATTAATAAACTTTTCGATGCAATTAATCTCAAAAGCATTAAAATCTTTATAGTCAGGATTATTAAAATCAGTTATCTCTAATAAATAATGCATCCTTAAACCAAGATCAATATTTTTTTGTTCCTCTTTACTTCTTATCGTACTAGTAACCTTTGAATAATGTTTACTTTCGATTCTTTTACTATCAGAAATATAATCATCAACAACAATAATCCTACCTGGTTCTTGCTTTAACGCTTCTAAATCTTTTTTGACTGATAAATTATAATCTTTAGTAAGACCTAAAGCGTCAATATCAATATCTTTTATATAAGGTTTTAAATAGTCATATATAGAATCTAACATATCCGTAAACTTACGATAACTACTTCTGGTTTCTCTATCTACTACTCCTTCTACTTTATAAGCTAGTTCATTTTTATCAAACTCGCCAACAATAATCATTTTTTCGCGGGCTCTGGTTAAAGCGACATAAAATAATCTTAATCTTTCACTTATTTCTTCTAAAATATATTTATTTTTTAACATTAGTTTCACAACAGTACTATGGATACCATTTTTTACATAAGGAGTTATAAAACCTAAAGTATTATCATAGTAAAACTTATTTTTTAAATCATCAATGTTAAACTTTTTCGATAACCCGGTAAAATAACAAACGGGATATTCTAACCCTTTAGAAGCATGAATAGTCATAATCTTAACGGAATTAGAAGCCTCTTTATTTAAAGACAATTTAATATCTAAGCCTTCTTCATAAACCATATTTAAATAATCTAAAAATTCATAAGGACTATAGCCGAAATTAGTTGCATTATCAGCAATCTTACTTATAGAGTCAATTGTTACTAAATGTTCCTTAACATTACCAGTCGTAATAAAGGCTTCTGGAAATTTAAATTTTTCAATAATTAAACGAAAGACTTCGTTATTTGGTAAATTATCTAGTTCCTTTGCCAATTCATATAAAATAGCATAAATCTCGGTTTCGGCATATGACCTATTACTAATAATCTTTAAAATATCTTTATCACTCATATTGAAAAGATAACTACGAGCAACAGCCATAAAAGAATAAGAAAACATGGTGCCAAAATCTCTATTTTTAATTAAAACTAATAAATTATAAATATTTTTAATAATTGAAATATCAACAGAATCACTAATTGTTTTATCACGATAAATAGTAATAGGAATATTTAAATATTCAAAAACTTTCTTATATAAATTAAAACTACTAGAACGATCCATTAGAATAACAAAATCACCATAATTTACAGGTCTTCTTTGCATTGTTTCTTTATCCATCATTTCATAACCGGTAGCCACTTTTTCTTGAATATCTTTTGCTACCGTAAAGATTTCAATTTCTTCTTTAGTAAATTTTGCGTCTTTATCATAAGTATAATTTAAAATGTCCATATTATAGTTTTCTTTATTTACCTCATTATAAGGAGTAAGTCCAAAAACCATTTGATGTGACTGGATATAATCAGCACCCCCAATAAAGTTATCCATAAATAAATTGAACATCATATTAATATTATTTAAAACTTCACTACGACTACGGAAGTTTTTATTTAAATCAATTTTTAAACCTCCATTATTGTTTTGATAAGCTTCATATTTACTCTTAAAAAGCATAGGATTGGCATTACGGAAACGATAAATGGATTGTTTAATATCCCCAACCATATAAACATTATTATTTTCAATTAAAGAGATAAAAATATCTTGAATATCATTAGTATCCTGATATTCATCAATTAAAATTTCCTTATACTTATATTTCATTTCTTCACGAACTGTCTTATTATCCTTTAAAATATTAATAGCCATTTTCGCAATATCAATAAAATCATAAGCATTATTATCTCTTTTAAACTTATCTAAACGATTACTTAGTTTTTTAATAATAGCAATAATTATCTCGACATAATCTTTAGTTAAATACAAACTTTCTTTAATCTCATCAAGTGAATTATACTTAGTTAACTCCCCTACTTCATCAAGTAAGTTCTTGACTTCATCTTTAATTTTTTTGGTTACTTCATCAGCGCCCCGTAATACTGGTAACTTAATAACACATAATCTTTTAATATCTAAATAGTCTGTAGCACTTATTAAAGGTCTAATAACTTCTTCCATCTTATTTTGAAAAGAATCATCAGTATAATGATATAAATTATCAACAGTATTATTTAAAACTTCTAAACGTAGCTTTATTAAACTAACATATTCATTAACTAACTTATCTATATTAGTATCATTATAATAATTAGTAAGATAACTATCTAAAATAGTGTCTTTATCATAACGATTATCTAATTTAGCATATAAACTTAGGATAGCATTAAATATTTCTTTATCATCTTTAACGGTAAAATCACTAATTAACTTTAAAAACAAAGGATTTCGTTCTTGATATAATTCTTCAAAGATATTATTTAATACTTCTTCTTTTTTTAAAGTCATAATACTAGCATCGATAATATTTATATTTTTAGAAATATTCATTAAATAACTATACTTTTTAACTAGAGATAAAG
Organism: uncultured Bacilli bacterium; assembly: GCA_934098505.1. Lineage (GTDB taxonomy): Bacteria > Bacillota_I > Bacilli_A > RF39 > UBA660 > CAG-605. The sequence continues at coordinate 53,978 of CAKOOR010000007.1, read as the reverse complement.
CAAAAGAGTCAAAAGTTGTGATGTAGGCTAAATCTACTTTATCTAATTCTTCTTTTAGTTCTGGAACTTTTCTGATTTTGCTTCTAATTCGATCTTTCATCTCCGCAGCAGCGGCATTAGTAAATGTTAAAACTAATAAATCATCGATACTAATTCCTGATTTAACATGTTCTAAGACACGTTCTGATAAAACGGCCGTCTTACCGGAACCAGCTCCCGCCGAAACAATTATATTCGTTCCCTTTTTATAGATGGCATCTTGTTGCTCATTCGTCCACTTTGGCATTATCATCATCTCCTAAAATATCTTTTCTGGTTTTATATTCTAAATCAACAATATCTTCCTCTTTGCGATAACAAATTTCTTTATATTTACAAAATTCACAACCAATAAGTTCGCCTTTAACGCGTTTGGGATTAATGGGAAAATTACCGTCTTGGATGGCTAAAACTACTTCATTAATACGTTCATTAACTATTCTATCAATTTTTTCAATATCACTATCATTAAATAATTTTGCATAATGGGCAAAACCTTTACTAGTTGTTGCCATACCTTTAATGACATCGCTTTTGGTATAAGTCTTATCGAACTTTATTAATTCTTCTTCACTATTAATTGAATAGCCATCGAGTTTTAACGCTTTCTTACTATCTTCTTCTAAAGAATCAGAATCTATGGTCTTTCCATTTAAAATCTTTTGTAAATAAAAGCCTGTAATTTTAATATCTTTATGAAGACCTCTCTTAGTTAAATAAATATAAACTGGTAATTGTAAATGTAAGCCATAATTAATATTATCTAAAGTAGTGGGAACATAGCCGGTCTTGTAATCGATAATTGCTACTAAATACTTACCGTCATTATCTTCTAAATACTTAATTTTATCAACGAAGCCCAAGAAATTAATGGTAATTTTACCTTCTTTTTTTAAGTTAAGACGGGTTTCGGTTAAAGTCTTATCATACATCGACTTGCTTTCTTGTTCTCTAATCGTTTTAATTATAAACTCTAGGGTTGTGTATAAATTATCTACATAAAATTTTTCTTTATTAGTTAGTTCTCTTTTTTCTAAATATTTATCATATTCGGTTCTTAAATCAAAACCTTCATTATACATTTTACTTAAACAATCATGAAATAAAGAGCCTAAGAAAGCCGCAAAAGTATCAACGAAGGGGTCTAATTTTAAGATATTAGCAATATAAAAACGGAAAGCACATAAATAATAATTATTCATAGCTGAGTAAGAAAGATTACTCTTACCATTTAAATATTTATATAAATCTTCAAAGTCAACTTTTATGTACTGATTATCATAAGTATTATAGTTAATATCTGGATAACTTGTCATTAAATCTTTTAAATAAGTATTCTTCTCATTATACTTTAAATATCTATCTAAAAAAGTACCTAAATTAAGTTTATTATAAAGATGAGAATAATTATAAGGATTAATTTCTTCGGTTATTACTTCTAAACCTAAATCACTAATTAAAGGACTTGGATAATAAGTACTATAGTTATCTTTTTCTTTGTAACTAATATAGACATGATGATTACTTAAAAGTCTAACCTTTACATCTTGTTTTTCCTGTTTTAGTAAATCGAGGGAGGTAGCAAGGTCTAAGCTACGGCTGACGTTATCTTTTATCAATTTATCATCATGATATATCCTTGGTACAACACCTTGATTAAAATTTAAAACAAAATAATACTTATCGGGAAGTAACATATCACTAATGTTAATTAAGTTAACAGCTTTATCATACTTTGGTAAACTAATATTTATTTTTTTTATATCACAAGTAACCATTTCTAAAAAAGTATTATCTATTTGGTAATCAAAAGTATAACTATTAAATAAACTAACTATTTTTCTCTTAATATCATCATCGCAGATGTAATCTAAAGCTTCACTAATATTTTGACTTTCTTTTAGCTTTTCTAAAAATACTTGGACAGTTTTGGTATTGCCTATATTTCTAGTTTCATAAAGATTAAGGGGAATATTAAACATTTTAAAAGTTCTATCTAACTCATTATAGTAAGTATTATCAATATTAACTAAATAAATATCATTAAGATTAATACCCTGCTTTAATAAGTTTCTTATCTTAACGGCAGTACTTACTACCTCATCACTACTAGTCTGATAACTTATTACTTTCGGTATAAAATTTGTATTACTAGCTATATTAAAAGTTACTAAATTATAAAATGCAAGTTCTTTGGTCATAGCCTTATCTAAAGAAACGCCAATTGTTACGATTCTTTTTAAACTTTTTTTAAAATAAGGATTATAAGTAATTAAATTATTACTATCTAAAACACTCTTTAATTCATTTAACTCTTTGGTATCATAAAAAATATTACTTAGGTATTCTAAAGCAATATCGTAACTATAATTATAATGTTTCATTAAAAAATATAAAGTTTCTTTAGTAGGCAAACCATAATAATTATTCTTAAATTCTTCTAAAGTATAAAACTTTAAATTAAGTAATTTTTTTTCTTGACTTAAAGTTTTTAAAATAATTTTTTTGATGTTATTAGTTGTTATAATGGTATCATAGTTTTGTAATTTATCTATCATTTTTAAATACTCCTTGCTAATTTTTTAGATATTTTTTCTGTTAAAAACACTATATCATATTTTGAAAAAAAATGGGTGCTTTTAAGATAACATTTCTATTTTTTTGGTCCTATTAATTTCCGGATGTTTATGTGGATAATAGACTTGGTATCATTTTTATATACCATGAGCGGTATATAAAAAGACGACTTTTTTTAAGTCATCTTTCCATTATATTATCAAGAGTCTTAGTTGGAATTGCACAATGCCCAGCCAATTATTCCGCCCCAGATTGATAAACCAGGTAAAATAAGTGTTCCAATAATAGAACCAGCTGCTGACCATCCAAAATAGTCAGTACATCCATAACCATCTAAGCCTATAAGTCCATAAGCTCTAGCTGAACTTCCAGCGACGGCACGGGCTGCTACTGTAGTAGAAGTTCCTTTTGCAACATATGTATGAAAAGTTTGACTAGTAGTAAAGTAATCATCCAGCTGTTCATTAGTTGAACCATTTAAATCATCAGGATTAGTCTTACTAGTAGAAAAACCATACTTGCTAATGCCACTTGGTCCTTGCTTTGTTACTCTAATAGTTAAATCGTAATCTTTACCTATTTTCTTAAAATTAAACAAACCGCCTTTTCTATCATAAGAAGAATGATCAATTGTTAGTTCAGGTACTATTTTATCTATTTTTACTTTAATGATTTTATCATTTTCTTCATACATGTTACCAACATTATCATAAATTTTATAAGATAATTTAATTTTCTCTAAATATTTATCATCATCAACATGAACTGTATATGTAACTTTTGAAGCGGAAAAATCTTCTTTTTCTGCAATTATAGCGCCTGTATCACCATTTACAATTTTATAATATACTCTATTAGCACATCCTGTTTTTGAATCAGCACTACATCCAAAAGTGAAGGTATAATCACTACTAGTCCAATTGCTTTCTGTTGGTAAACTAATAGGAGTAGGACCCGTTCTATCTATATTGTTAATGTTTATTACTACTTCATCTGAAATATTACCGGCATTATCTTTAACATATGCATAATATGTATCATTACCATCAGTTTTTATAGAATTACTTTCACTAAAGAAGGTACTATCTGATAGTTTATTTTTACCTATATAATAGCCCATAATTCCAGAACCGAGGCCATCACTACCAATGGCATCAATATTAAAGTCTATATTACTATAAGCATTATCATAATTTACTTTTAATTTAGGTTTTTCTTTATCTATTTTTACTTTAATATTCTTAGTAACTCTATAACTGGCATGTTCTTCGTTAAGTTTATCTATGATATTCATTCCAATTATATAATCATTATTATATATATAATCAGTATCAACTTTATAAAAATTATAACAACTATTCTCTGGATCTTCTAAATCTTCTAGAATATCACAATATACTTTATTATCAGTTGTCCTAACAGAACCATTAAAACTTATTATATTATCTACTATTTCATATTTATTATAATTAAGTAATCTTACAAATAAATATACTGGTTCATTAACCCATTCATCTTCTATTTTTATATATTCATTATCTTTTTTAATATAGCGTTCTACTTCTACTTCTTCTTGTCTATCTTCATTAATAGCTAAATCGCAATTACTATCTAAATTATAAGTAATATCATAATCTGTTAAATTTTTAATAGCAGTAAAGCTCATACAATCAAGAAATCCCCCAGTAACAGGATTATCAATTTTTTCATATTCGGGATTTTCTATATGATCAACATCAATATATCCTAAATTAGCTAATTGATTTAAGGTAAAAGTACCTTCATTTGCAATATTATCATTTGCATATTCATAGGCTTTTTCTTTATAATAATTTAACTTTTGGTCTAAAGTTTTTTCTTTTATTCGATTACTTACTCCCGTATAAGTTCCTACAGCCATCACTGCAAGTACGCCAATAATTACAATTACCGACAATAATTCTGGTATTGTAAACCCTTTACTATTCTTCATAACATCACCATCTTAATTATATAATAAATATATTTTAAAATAAAGCATATTTATACTTAAAAAATCATAAGTATTTAAACCTATGACTTTATATTATATAATATATAATTTTCATAAAAGTATTGGGGTTTAATAAAAGAATTTAAACACCATATTATATACCCTCTTTTCAAAAATCAAAAATCTAACGGTTTCTTCTTAGAAAGTACGGTTAATGCATCTTTAAAATACTTTGAATCTATGTATTGTTTTGCTTGTATTGGAGTATTATTTTTAACCATTTTAAGAGCTGATTATACCAAAAATACAAGATGTTATAAAAATACTAAAATCAAAACTCATACTACATCTCATGGTATTAAAATAAGAATCAAATCACTGTTTAATACTGGCTTGACTCTATTTCATCGAGCCTTTAATTCATCTCAATATGTTCGACTGAGTTTTCGATTTATTCTCTATGATGTCTAAATTTTTTTAAACTGATCCTTAAAAAAGCTCCACCATCAAGTTGGGAGCGTTGCTGTGTAGAAAACACAGCTTTTTTAGGTATTTTCATAGACAGTGTCTAACTTTTGGTAAAATGATTAGCTGCTGGACGAACTTTCAGCAGCCTTCAGCCCAGTATTTATAGGGCTTTGAGAAAAACTGTCAACTAGTCAGAGAAATGCGATATGGGTCAGATGCTGTCCCTGAGCCTTGTGCCAGTGTATCAGCCTTCAGATTGAAAACTGGCCGAACCCCGAAAGCGTTGCTCACGATGCAGTCGCCGTCCGCTTTGCCATTCGAATACACGCAACGCACCAAAGCGCCGGCATCATTAAAGATGTCCGACGAGGAAGCCAACCAAACTTTCCCAGAGTATAGGTAATAAACGCTATTGCTAGCATTCCATCCACCGGCTAGTGCTATTTCATCCATACTTAAAAGGCCGACTGGATACGTTAAAGCTCCATTGCCGTTAGTAGTATCACTTACTGTAAAGGCATCATTTTGTTGTGAACAAGTTAACATCATTTTCCCATTACCATAGTCTGTAGGGTTCCATGGACCAGATACCCATCTATAATATGTTGAATTAGTTCCATAACCAAGTTTTGTATTTGAACTTGAGGTATACGTACTTATTGAACGATCATTGCAAAAAACATTATCAGCTAAATATTGTTCATTGGCAGTTCCTAAAATATTAGTTTTATACCAATTATCTATATAAGTCTTGATTGTTGAATCATTGGTATTGGCATGAGCTGCTGCATACGTTGAGGCGCCAGTGGCACCATACATATAACCAACATAGGCATTATCATTAGAACTACTATTAAACGCACTTTTGCCAATTTGACGGTCTTCGCTTGACTCCCCATTAGCATGAGCACTCGTTCCATCATAAATAACACGAACAGTACCATCACCGTTAATTCTTACAATACGCCAATACTTATCAGCAAATAAAACATAGTTATTAGTTACATTCCCACGATAATAATAGGAATCACCATAAGCATCTTTGGCCTTACATAAATAACCATTAGTGGCTCCTACTCCTGTTACACTTACTGAACCATCAGCATTCATAGTTGGACACTTACCGGAAGTATCTAATTGAGCAATTATTGGGCCAAGATAATCCTTCTTAAAGTAAACATTACATTTTGTTCGTTTAGTCAAATTAGTCGTAAGTAAGCCCCATTTATCATTGTCCCATTCTCCAGTTGCCCCATTATCACAAACGACCTTTTCAACTACATAACCATCATCTTTACCAGGAATAGTACTACTATATTCATTATCAATATAAGCACCAATTACGACATCGCCCTGAATAAAATTACCAACCGTTGTTTTAATAACTGCTTCTTCTTTAGATACAAAGAATTTAGAATAAGCTAAGTATACTCCCAAAGTACAAACTAATATGCAAGATAAACCTAGATAAAGATATCTAGAATAATTACTTAACCATCTTTTAATTTTGATTTTTTTTAAATACTTATTCTTATCAAACCTTTTCATTGTTAACCTCTACTTCTATTATTTCCAATTAAAAACAAATAATACTTAATATGTACTGCAATTACCTATTTACATACTTTTACACTTTTCATAGAGTTGCATACTCTATGAAAAACTTAGGTAAATACTGGTTTTAATTAATATTTGACTATAAATTTGACGAGAATAAAAATTAATAAAATATGTTTATTTACTTTAGCAATCCCCTATAATTACTGGAAACTTTACATATTTTTATGACGAGAAATTTGACTACAAAAAGATTTTATAATTACTAAAAAAAACTTTAAAGAATACTATTTTTATGGTATATTTATACTATAAGTTAAAAATAGACAACGTATTTTCGGTTTCATAGAGTATGCAACTCTATGAAAGTTAATCAAAATAAATAGTATACTTCTAAAAATTAAAAATATACATATTAAAAAAGTCTATTGCAAAATTAATCACTTAATTTTACCATAGACTTTTTTCTTATATTCTACATACTTTCAAGAATACTTTGTTCTTTATCTTTTTCTTTCTTAATATCCTTAGTACTAGCTTCAATTAAATTAACCCATCCTAGATCATAGGATAAATTATATAATTCTTTAGCTAACATACTTAAAGCTTGAAATTGGGCTAAAAACTCTTTATAGATAAATTCACTACTTGCCTCATTTAAAGCATAAGCATAGTTAGTAGTCATATTTTTTACAGTTTGTAATACATCATCTAGCATAACTTTACTTTCCATACTTTTCCCCACTTTCTAATAATTTATTTAATTTTTTTAAATTATTGGTTGTTATTTCTACTGCTTCTTGTAAATATGGACACAAGTCATCATCAAAACACTCTTCCATAAAATAATTTAACTTTAGTCTTAAAGTTTCATTCCAATTAAACATATCTTCAATATATGCTAAATCTTTAGTTGATACCATTTTTGGCCATTTCATTATTAATCATCTCCTCACCTTTATTATGAGCAGATTTTATAAATTTATAACAAAAAAACTTGACATTTAATCAAGTTAATTTGTTATTCCAAAATACCTAAGCTTTCTCTAATAGCTTCAAAGAATTTATTAACTAAACCATTTTCTAAGATATCTTCTAAATTACTAGTTATATTATTTACTTCTTCTTTATTTAAATCATTAAATTCTAAAGGATTAGAAATACTAGTTTTATCTTTTATATCACTACTAATAATATAATTAATATCAGCATTTAAATTATTAGCTTTAATATTTAATGTACCTGCTAAAGTATTTTTTTCATTAGTACTAGTTGTATTTATAATAGTACCCATTTTTTTGTTAGTCTTATTATAAATACTATAATCTACTTGTAATTTATTATCATTATTAGTAAATTCTAATTCTAAAGCATTAGAATTAGTATCATATAATTTAACATTCATCACTTTAGTTTTATTATTATATACAATTCTACCATTAGTACTATCTTGTGTTTTTATTTCAATAATATTATTATCTTCATTTGGTTTTACAGTTATTTCCATATTATTAGTAATATTTAATACTACTTTATTAACTTTATTATTAATTACTGTAATAGTAATAGTACCTATATTACCATCTACTCCTAATAATTTTTCTTTAAAGTTAGTTTTGGTTATTCCTAGACTATTTAAAATTTCTCCCAATACTAGAAATATATCATCTTTTAAAGTCTTATCACCATCTATTTTATTAGCAAATTTCTTTAAAGATTTACTATTTAAAACATAAGAATATCTAACTTGTTTTTCACTACCATTAGTTATTTTTCTTACTTCTATATATTTATTAATAAAAGAACTAGCTGTTATTTTTTTAAGAGATTTAACTATCTTATCTACTTTATTATAATCAACTGTCTTATCACTTAAAGAATTTTCAATTAAATTACTTAAATAGAATTTACTAACAGTACAATTTTCATTACTATCACAACCAGTTAAATCTAAATCAAAATGATAAGTATTCTTTAAAATATTATTTTCTTTAATATAAGTTTTTCCATCTTGATAAATAAAACTGCCATTAAATTTTTCTGTATTATTATTATTTACTTGTCCTTTTAATTCTAAATATTTATTAGTATTATCAACATTTAATGCTATATTTAAAGTATCATTAATATTATCATTATCTTTTACTTCTAATGATATATTTTTAAAACCAGTAGCTAATATTGGAATATTTTTTGAAACATTTGTTACTTTTTCTAAAGTAGTAAATGTTTCGTTTGTTATTTTTTTAAAGTATTTAGTTTTATCATTTAGTAGAACTATTAGTCCTACTAATAAAACTAGTATTAAACATGAAATTATTATTATTAATTTATTTTTTTTAGTTTGCATTACAAATTCCCCATCCTATCAATCCACCAAGCAACCCACCTAATAAAAGACCACCAATTGTCCAAGCTGCAAATTCAGTACAGCCATTACCAGTAAGACCAATTACCCCGTAAGATGCAACGCCACTATTGGAAACTACCCGTCCAGAAACTTTCGTCGATGAACGTTTGGCTACAAATAGCGAATAGCTTTTACCCTTATGGCTAAATATTTCATCCAGTTGGGCCTCACTATAATTTCCATAGCTAGTTGGATCTGTATTACTTGTAGAAAAGCCATCTTTATTAGTATTGATACCACTAGGTACATACTTACTACCATCTACGGAAAGTCTTAAAGTATAATCAGCCCCTTCATAGCAACAATTAAATAGACCACCTTTTCTTTTACTAACTGAATGTGTAATAGTAAATTTTGGTATTACTTTATCAATTTTGACATTCAAACTTGGAATATTAATTTCTTTTTTATTATGTAAATTATCTTCAATAGTATATTTTAATGATATCTTTTCTATATAAGTATCATCATCAGTACTAATTGTATAAGTAGTCTTTGAATTATTAACAGTAATATTATTAGCTAAAACTTTATTATTTGTTAAATCAACAATCGTATATTGAATGTTATTAGCACAACCAGTTTTAGTTTTTTTAGTATCACAACCGAAGGTAAGAGTATAATCATCTTTTGACCACGAACTACGGGGTGTAATTGTAAGAGATATTGGTCCTTCTTTATCAATATTAGTTATATTTATTACTTCTTCTTTAGAAATATTACCAGCATTATCTTTTGCATAAATATAATATGTACCATTTGCTTCAATTTCTAAAGAACTATTCTCGCTAAATTCTGTATTATCAGATAGTTTATTTTCCCCAATATAATAACCAATTATACCGGATCCTAAACCATCACTACCGATTGCGTCAATTTTTAAATTCTCTTTAGTATAAGCATTATTATAACTTACTTTTAATTTAGGTTTTTCTTTATCTATCTTTATTTTAACGTTTTTAGATATTCTATAAGTTTTTCCTGTATTATCAAGTTTATCACTTATATTCATACTTATTATATAATTATTATTATAAATATAATCAGTATCAACCTTATAGAAGTTATAGCAATTATTTTCTGGATCTTCTAAATCTTCTAAAGTATCACAATATTTTTTAGCATTAGTTCCATTAATTGTGCCATTAAAGAAAATTATATTATCATTTATATTATATACGTTATAGTTTTGTAATCTCACATGTAAATAAACTGGCTCATTAACCCATTGATCTTCAATTAATTGATAACTATTATTTCTTTTTATATATTTATCAATCTCTACTTCTTGCTGTCTTCGTTCGCTAGTAACTAAATCGCAGCTGCTTTCTAAATCGTAAGTAATCTCATAATCTGTTAAGTTTTTAACAGCAGTAAAACTCATACAATCAAGAAATCCACCCGTAACAGGATTATCAATTCTTTCAAATTCTGGATTTTCTATATGATCTACTTCGATATAACCCAAGTCAGCTAAATGTGTTAATGTAAATGTTTCTTCGGTTTCAACATTGTCACTTGCATATTCATAAGCTTTCTCTTTATAATAACTTAATTTTTGTTCTAAAGCTTTCGCTTTAATGCGGTTACTTACTCCTGTATAAGTACCAACAGCCATCACTGTCAAAATACCAATAATTACGATGACTGCCAATAATTCTGGTATTGTAAACCCCTTATTCTTATCCATAGCATCACCATCTTAATTATATAGTAAAATCAAGTTAAAATAAAGTTAATTTCTTCTTTTTTATAAATATTAAATTTTTAGTATAAAACCAAGGTAAATGGAAATAATAATCTTCTTTGTTTTTTCATAGAGTTACATACTCTATGAAACCGAAAATACGTTATCTATTTTTAACTTATAGTATAAATATACCATAAAAATAGTATTCTTTAAAGTTTTTTTTAGTAGTTATAAAATCTTTTTGTAGTCAAATTTCTCGTCATAAAAATATGTAAAGTTTCCAGTAATTATAGGGAATTGCTAAAGTCAATAAACATATTTTATTAATTTTTATTCTCGTCAAATTTATAGTCAAATATTAATTGAAACCAGTATTTACCTAAGTTTTTCATAGAGTATGTAACTCTATGAAATGTGTAAAAGTTATGTAAATAAGTAATTGCAGTGCTTATATTTTAAAGTATTATTTGTTTTTAATTGGAAATAATAGAAGTAGAGGTTAAAAATGAGGAAATTTAATAAGGATACATATTTAAAGAAAATTGTTATTAAAAGATGGTTAAATAATTACTCAAGATATCTTTATTTAGGCTTATCTTGTATATTAGTTTTTACTTTAGGTATATATTTTGCTTTCTCTAAATTTTTTGTATCTAAAGAAGAAGCGGTTATTAAAACAACGGTTGGTAATTTTATTCAAGGTGATGTGGTAATTGGGGCTTATATAGATGGAGAATATAGCAATACTATTCCTGGCAAGGATGATGGTTATATAGTTGAAAAGGTCGTTTGTGATAATGATGCAACTGCCGAGTGGAACAATGATAAATGGGGTTTATTTACGACTAATTTATCTAAGCGTACAAAATGTAATGTTTACTTTAAGAAGGTTATATCTAAGGTTCCTGATATTATAGCTACTGTGGATACTTCTGGTAAGTGTCCAACAGTAAATGAAGATGGCTCGGTAAATGTAACAGCAGTAGAAGCCACTAATGGTTATTTATGTAAGGCCAAAGATGCTTACGGTGATTCCTATTATTATCGTGGTAATGTAACAAATAACTATGTGAAGTTTGCTGATAAATATTGGCGAATTGTTCGTATTAATGGTGATGGAACTGTTCGTGTTATTTATGATGGTACAAGTGCCCATGCTAATGGTGAAAATAGTAGTGATAGACAAATTGGCACTAGTGCCTTTAATAGTCGTCATAATGACAATGCTTATGTTGGTTATATGTATGGTGCCACTGGTGCCTCAACGTATGCAGCAGCTCATGCCAATATCAATGACTCAACAATCAAGGCTTACATAGATAATTGGTATAAAACTAATATTTTAGGGACTGCCAATGAACAATATTTGGCTGACAATCTTTTTTGCAACGATAGAAGTTTATCATTTAAGAATACAGGAACCGGTGCTGGTATGAGTGAAACTAATTACCGTTGGTATTATTATGCCGACAGTTCATATAACAACAAAATGATTTTAACATGTCCTCAACAAAATGATGCCTTTACGGTAAGCGATACAACAAATGGTAATGGAGCTCTAACGTATCCAGCCGGACTTTTGAGTACAGATGAAATAGTATTAGCCGGTGAATGGAGCACTAGCAATAGTGGTTATTACCTATACTCTGGGCAAATTTGGTGGGCTTCCTCGCCGTACTACTTAGGTGGTGACTACGCTGCCGTAAACGTCATGTCTTCGGATGGCCGGTACAGTTCTTACATTGTCAACAGCGCTGTCGGAGTTCGTCCTGTTTTAAATTTAAAGTCAGAAGCCCTAAAATACGGCGATGGAACTGCTAGTAATCCTTATCGCCTAACCGAATAACAAAATATAAACATAAGATACCTCCACTCTACAGTGGAGTTTTATAATACCCTTTTCGACCTATTTAAGCACCATAAAAGGATGACTCACGTCATCCTTAAAACACTATTAATTTTCTGTAAATTCTTCTTTAATGATTTTAAAAATTTGATTATCTTCTAACTTAGTTAAAATATTAATTACTGATTCTATTTCTCCTTTACTAATATTCTTTAAATCTTGATAACTACCTACTTCTTCTTTACTACTACTATCAGTAACTACTACTTCAAAATCACCTTTTAAATCAAGATCATTACTTTTAACTTTTAAATTACCTTTAAGATGATTATCATCAGATTCTAAAATATCAAAATAAATAGTACCTGCATTCTTTTCATTTTCACCAAATAGATTATAATCTATAGTATAAGAATTACTTGTATTATTTCTTATCTCTAGCTCAATAGCTTCTACCTCATTAGAATAATAAACTAAATTAATTTTATTGGTATCAGTATTATAAATAATTTTACTACTAGCATCGATATTATTATCATAATCAATAACAACTGAATCATCATTAATAGTGACATCAAAACTACTACCTTCAACAATATTAAGTGTTACTTTAACAATCTTATTATTTTTAGTTTTATAAACATTTAAAGTTCCAAAATTATCTTTGATTGTTAAAATCTTATCTTTAAAATTATCCTTAGTTATCCCTGAAGCACTAAAATAATCACCAAAAGTAGCAAATAAAGCATCTTTTAAATCTTTATCATTATTTATTTTATTTACTAATTTACTTACTGATAATGAATTTAAGACATAAGAATATCTTGTTGTTTGCATATCTTGATTATTTACTAAAGTTTTAATATTATTTTTAGTAATATATTTTTTATCAAGAGAGCCAATTAAAACTTTTCTTAAATTCTTACTTATAGTATTTAAATTTTCATAACTATAAGTTTTAACTGAAAATACGGAATCTAAAATATCATTAAGATTTCTATCATTTTCATTACAACCATTTTCATCACAAGCTCCTAGGGAATAATTAATTTCATAAGTATTATTTAAAACATTACTTTTTAAATAAGTTTTATTATCTTGATGAATTAATTTTCCCTCAAAGATAGCTTGATTATCTTTATTAATGGTTGCTCCTAAATTAAATATTTTATCTTTAGGACTATAATCTAATTTTAAGTTTACAATGTCAGTTGGGGAAGTAACAGTTGCTGTTAAGGTATTTGCTTTATCGACAGGACTAGCAACTGTTTTATATTTTTTTAAAGCTTTATCAACTACGTCAAAACTAGAATTAATTATATTCTTATATACTTTGGTTTTATCGTTAAGATTTATAAATACAATTAAACCAACAAGTACTATGGAGCATATTATACATAATACTAGGATAGTTTGATTATTTGTTTTTTTGTTTTCTTGCATTTTTTTTTAATCCTTTCTAGCTAGCTGCACATAAAGCTGCTCCGGCACCTGCTCCGATTAAAGCAGCTCCACCAAGTACTAAGCCAACAGGTCCTCCAAACAGCATTAAAGCAAAACCGCCAACGCCTAAACCAACAAGGCCACCAACAGCTGCTGTTCCTAATATTTCTTTGCAACTTCTTTCTGATGCTATACTTGTTCCGTAAGTAGCAGTTCCTGAACCACTTACAGCACGGAAGGCAAATACTTTATAACTATTCTTAGCTACTTCAATAGTAACATCTTCCCCATCACTACTTTGACCGCCTATTTCATGGAAATTATCATTATAAGTATAAATACTAGATTTTCTTAACTCTTCAAGATCAGTTTTACTAGTACTATAACCATTATAACTTGAGGCGATGCCACTTGGAATTTGATTCTTATTATCAATAGAGAAATTCATTCTATAACCATAACCAGTAGTTATAAGTCCCCACCATTTTGAACGTCTTAATTTTTCGCCAGGATGTAGGGTAATAATTGGTGGTACTTTATCAATCATGACACTAACATTTTGTTCTAATGTTCTACTATTTCCTACATTATCATAAATTGTAAATACTACTTTTGCTTGGGAAATATAATTTTCTTTAGCTTTTCTATTTTCTTCTTGCCATTCTTCTTTTTTAGTACCAGCATCATCATCGCCTCTAGCAGCTACGACTAAATCATCAACATGGAAGGTATAAGAAGTAGAAGAACTATTGACACTACTTCGAGCTAAAAGATTATTGCGACCATTACTTACATCGTAAATAGTATAGTCTATCTTTTGAGCACAACCTACTTTATTATCCTCACTACAGCCAAATTTAATTGTAACATCACTACTAGTCCAGCTAGTACGACCACCAGAAATGAAACCTTTGGTTGGACCTTCATTATCAATATTATTAATATTAACAGTTTCAACTTTAGAAATATTACCAGCGTTATCTACAGTATAAAGATAATAAGTTCCATTAAGTGATACTGTTTGATCAGTAGAAGAAGCAAAACTATATTTTGTAGCATCACTTGGTAAATCTTCTTTGCTAAAATAATAACCATAAATTCCAGAACCAACACCATCATTACCATCTAAAGAAATTTTAACAGGTTCTTTAGTATAGCTAGGACTATACTCAGCTCTTACTGTTGGTACTTGATTATCTATTTTGACATCTACTTCTTTATTAATTTTATAAGTCTTTGCCTCTACATTAGGTTCTAAAGACTTTTCAGTTAATTCTAAATTAACATAAACTTTATTATTAAAGACATAATTAGTACTTACTTTCTTAACATTAACACAATTATCGGCATTATCATTAACCTTACTAATATCATCACAATAAGTACTACTATTACTTGATGTTACTTCGCCCCCAACATTAAATTTAATTTTATTACTACCTAAAGTATATTTATTCATATTTTTTACTTTGACTAGTAAATAAACATCTTTATTAGTCCATTCTTCATCTAAAGCTGTAAAATTATCACCTACTTTTACATACTTTTCAACTGATACATCTTTTTCTTTTTCTTCCGAAGTTAATAATTCGCAACTACCATTTAAATCATATTCAACTTGATAATCAGTTAATTCTTTGGTTATATTAAAACTCATGCAGTCTAAGAAATCATTATTAACCGGATTATCAATTTTTTCACGAACTGGATTTTCAGGATGCTCCGCATCAACATATCCTAATTCAATTAATTGACTAAGGGATATGGTTTTATTGCCAACATCGTTCTCCTGTGCATATTCTAAAGCTTTTTCTTTAAAATAATTAACTTTTTGATTTAAAGTTGATTGTTTTACTCTATTACTAACACCATTATAGACACTAGCTGATAAAGTAATTAATACCCCAAGTATTGCAATAACTGCTAATAACTCAGGAATGGTAAACCCACTTTTTTTCTTCATATATTCTCTCCTATCTTCTTTTAAGAGTATAACATAAAAAAAATTTAAAAAAAAGACTAAATCAAGTTAATGAAACAGTCTTTTTTATTTTCTCATTAGTTTAAAGCGTCTTTTAATTTAGATCCAGCTTTGAATGATGCAACAGTCTTAGCAGGAATATGTAATGGTTCTTTAGTTAATGGGTTGATACCATCTCTAGCATCACGTTTTTTAGCAGTGAATGTACCAAAACCAACTAATGCAACCTTTCCTTCTTTTTTAAGTCCTTCTACTACACCTTCAACAAAAGCATCTACAGCACGAAGTGCATCAGCCTTTGATAAGCCAGCTTTAGCAGCGATAAATTCAACTAATTCAGTTTTTCCCATAATTTTGTCCTCCTATTATAATGTAAATTATGTTATAAGGACTACAATCCTTACAATTAGACTTTAGCACAATACTCCTAGATAAATCAAGGAAAATTAGTTAATTTATAGTAAAAATAACGAAAAAAAGCTCTATTTGGTCTGTTTCTGAGCTTTTTTATCTCTTTTTTTACTTATTTTAATCTTCTCTTAGTCATTTATTTGACACTTACTAGACACTTTTTAAATAACAATTGCTATTAAATTGTTGGCTCCTTTATTAACTATCTTTGTTACTGTTTGACTTAATTTATAACGAGTATTTTCAGGCATAATTGATAACTTGGCTTGAATACCTTCCTGAACTATTGTATCTAGACTACGGCCAAAGATTTCACTTTTCCAAATGCTTTGAGGGTCCGTTTCATAATCTTTCATAATATAATTAATTAATTCTTTACTTTGTAATTCACTACCGATAATTGGTTCAAAAGTTGAGGCCACATCGACGCGGATTAAATGTAAGGAAGAAGCAACAGCGCGGAGTTTAACGCCATATCTACTACCTTGCTTAATAACTTCAGGCGTATCTAATTTCATATCTTTTAAACTGGGATAAACAATACCGTAACCGGTGGATCTAGCTTGTTTTAGGGCACTTTTGATACCATCTAATTCTTCTTTATTATCTTTATATGTTGCAAATACTTTTAACATCGAGGCTTTGGTGGTAACCTCACTACCAATAAATTCTTTTAAAGTTTCATTATATAACTCATCAGGTGAATCTAAATTAACCATAACAGTACCGGTACCACTGTCTAATTTACTAATATAAGCCTTATTGATATACTTAGAGTTTTCAAAATAAGTAATTAGATTATCAACATCTTTTAACTTTCTAATCTCTAAAGTACTATTTCTAATAAGTTCTAAGTAATGTTTTTTAATCTCATTTTTATTATCTAAGATTGATACCCATTCGGGAATTGAAAACTCGATATCTAAAACGGGATATTCATAAAGGGCAGTTTTTAATACTTCATAGATGTCAGCCTCTCGCATATCTAAAACAGATAAAGGCATAACGGGAACATCATAATTTTCTTTAATTTCTTTAGCAATACTTAAACATTCATTACTACTTGGATTTTTGCTATTTAAAATAACGATAAATGGTTTACCCAAGCCTTTTAATTCATTAATAACTCTGGCTTCGGCTTCGATATAATCACTTCTTTTTAACTCGCCAATCGAACCATCAGTAGTAACGACAATGCCAATAGTAGAATGGTCTTTTATAACTTTTTCAGTACCAATGGCAGCCGCTTCTTGAAAGCTTATAGCTTCATTAAACCATGGAGTTAAAACCATTCGTGGATTACCATTTTCATCTTCATACCCGGTAGCATTAGGAATAACATAACCAACGCAATCAATTAATTTGACATTGCAACTAAAGTCTTCAATTTTAATGTTGGCTCCGTTACTTGGTACAAACTTAGGCTCGGTTGTCATAATGTTTTTACCACCAGCACTCTGGGGAATTTCATCTAAACATCTTTTCTTTAAAGTTTCATCTTCAATATTAGGAACTATTAAATTTTCTATTACCTTTTTGATAAAAGTCGATTTACCTGTACGAACCGCTCCTACTACTCCTAAATAGATATCCCCATTACCACGGGTGGCTAAGGGAATTATTACATTATCTTTCATCTTATCACACTCTCTTACTACCTAATTTTATGAAAGCGATAAGTATTTAGAACTGAAAAAGAATTAATCTAAAATATTATTAATAAGTTTTAATATTTCTTTGGAATTAGTATTATCCTGATTATAAGTAATTGTCATATTAAGTTTTTTAGTATTACAAGTATCAGCATTATAATCCGTTGTAACGGCACTAATATTAGGATTACTAAGTAAAATTTCTAACATATTTTTAAGACAGTATTCACAACAAAAGTCATTAATAGAAGTCTTATATTCTTTATAATTACCCTTTTTATATTTATTAAAACCAATAATACTAGGAGTTTTACTTAAATTTAAATATAAAAGTATTTCTAGTTTTAAAGTATTTATATCTATTTTAGAATCATCATAAGTAATAGTAATAATTAAATTGGTTTTATTAGTAATTAAGACTTTACTTACTCCCTCTAGACTTTCTATATATTGTTCTAAGCCTTGATACATAATAGTATCGATAATTAATGTTAATTTTGTCATAAATTTATCCTTTCTTTTAAATTAAATATTTTATAGTAAAAGTGGTACCATCAGGACCAGTTTCAACATTAATAAGACCATCATTACTTTCAATGATCTTTTGGGCAAGAGACAGACCAATCCCAATACTATTGGAAGATGAACTAGCCCCTTTATAAAATCTTTCAAAGATATGAGGTAAATCTTTTTCGCTAATGCCATCACCATAATCTCTTATTTTAATACTAAGATAGACTTTATTAGTAGCGGTGGTTATATCGATTTTACTATTTTCTTTGGAGTGTTCAACACAGTTTTTTAAGATATTCGTAATAGCCTCTACTTGCCAATTTAAATCACAATTAATTTTAATACCGGGTTCTAAATTTTTAGTAATCGTGATATTTTTTAAATCACATAAAGGGGCAATATTTTTTATAGAAGAGGTTACTATCTCATCTAAATAAACCTCTTTTTTTAGAAAATGAACTGTATTAGAATCTAATTTTGATAACTTTAAAAGGTTTAAAGCAAGAAAGTTCATGTTAAGAAGTTCTCTTTTAATATCTCTTATAAAGTCTTCTTTAGTATTTTTATCCATATCAGGATTATCAATGATATTATCTAAAATAATTAAAATAGAAGTAATAGGAGTCTTTAATTGATGAGAGATATCGGCTAAAGTATCTTTTAAATCTTTTTTCGCTTGTTTAGAATTTTCCGCATCTTCTTTTAATTTAATAGTTACTTTATATAATTCATTTTTTAAAATAGATAATTCATCTTCCGACATTTCTTCTATATCAATCTTATAATTTCTTTTATTTATTTCTTCTAAACATTTAGTAATTTTATTAATCTCCCGATCTTTTTTAGCATTAAATCTTAAAAACAAGAAGATAAGGAAGATTGTACTTATAAAAACTATCATAATATTAGTTACTAAGAATTGCTGATATTTATTATCATTTTCAATTAAAAGGGATTTATTATCAATAGTTATACTATATTGTTCAAGGACTTTACCATCTTTTTTAGAACTTTTTAAGATATTATATAGTTCTTCATCCGTAATATCAGGATAATCTTCTTTAATTTTTAAAATAATACTAGTTATTTTGGTATCAAAGTTATCTTTATATACTTGGTATTCATATTTATTAATACTATAAGTTAGAAAGATAATAAAAATGGTATATAAACTTAAAATTACTAAAAACTTTTTTAATTTTTCTTTATTTTTCATAATCAATCCTGTAACCTAAACCTTTAACAGTGGAAATAATATCGGTTCCTAATTTTTGTCTTATTCTTTGAAAATATACAGTTATGGTATGACTATCAACATCATTACCAGTCCATTCATAAATTTTATCTAAGATAGTATTACGACTTACGAGCTTGTTTAGATTTAAGAATAAAAGATGCAGAAGTTTTAACTCTAACGGGGTTAATTCGATTTTGGTAGTATCTTTATAAACTAACATTTTATCCATATCAAAACTTATATCCCCGACTTTTAAAATACTGTTATGTTTTTGGCGTAATAAAATTTTATTAATACGAGCCAGTAATTCTTTGGTCGAAAAAGGCTTGGTTAAATAGTCTTCAGCACCTATTTCAAGACCTCTTACAATATCATCTTCCTCATCTTTTGCCGTTAAAAAGATAGTAGGAATATTTAAGGCTTTTAAATTATCCGTAAAGAAAGTAAAGCCATTACCATCCGGTAAGGTTACATCTAAAATAATTAAATTTATCTTGGGATTATCTTTTAAATAAGATATAGCCTCGAAAAGATTTTTACAAGCATAAACTTCGTAGTTATTTTGTTTTAAGGTATAAGTTAGACCTTTTATAATAGTTAAATTATCTTCAATTAATAATATTTGCATAGAAAGTACTCCTTTTTTATATCTTATAATTTTTTATAACGAAAGAAAAGGGCTTTAACCCCTTTTCCAAACTTTTCTAAATATTTTCGTTTCTAATAGTTTCAATAATATTCTGTTTATTTATTTTTCTTAATGAATATTTCATCAATAAAGTAATTAAAAGGTAAACAGCCATAATACTAATTATAATCGGAATTATTGGTAATTTATAACCCGAGAAATCACTGCTGGCTAGATAATGATAGATTAAAACGGATAAACCAGTACCTAAGATAATACCTACTATTAGAGATTTAACAGTCATAAAGATACTTTCTAAACGAATCATTTTGGAGAATTCTTTAGTAGTCATACCTATACTTTTTAAAGTAGCAAATTCACTTCTTCTAAGTTGCATATTGGTTGTAATGGTATTAAAGATATTAGTTATCCCAATAAGAGTAATTACAATAATAAAGCCATATAAGAAGATACCTACTAAGATATAGAAATTCCGCATCATCTCTACTCGTTCTTCACTATTATAAAGTTCATAATCTTCATTATTTAAGAGTTCTTCTATCTCATCTTGAAGTTTAGAAGCCGCAGTTGAATAATATAGTGCCTCTATATAAGTACTTTTAGTTGGTAAAGTTTTATATAAATCTTCACTTACAACTAATATAGATTGATTATAATTTTCAAACCCGAAGGGATATTTATCGCTTAAGGCTCCCACTACTATTGAGGTAGAATTATCCGAAATGTTACCCGTAATCGTATCACCTATTTGAAAGTCAAACTCTCTAAGAATTCTACTTTTTTCTTTATTTGTTTTGTTTTCATATTTAATCATCGGATATTTATCTATTAATACTCCTTTATCTTTAAGGGTTTCATAGTCTAAGTTTAAAGTCTGAAGATATTTTTTATAAGCCTCATCATTAAGAGAAAAAATAGTTATATAAGCATCAATATCATCACTTAATTCTGGGTTATTCCACTCTAGATAATCCTTACTATAATGCTTATTAGAAAAACCAAAATTACTTCTCTTTCTAACAACTACATCTTTAATATTATCTAATTTAGTGGTTTCCATAATTTTTTGATAAATAGTATCATTATCATTTTTAACTGATAGATAAATATTATAGCCCGAAGAACCTAATTCTTCTTTAATGCTTTGAAAAGCAAGGGACATAAAGGATGCTAAGGCAATGAAAGTACAAACCGAAACAGCAATGGAAATAACAGTAGTTCGATATTTTTTCTTATTGCGTTGTTGATTTTTATAAGATATTTCGCCGCCGATCCCAAAGATTTTACTAATTAACTTGGGAGTTTTTAATTTTCGAGCCTTAATTTTAAGATCAGCACTGTTTTTAATCGAGTCAATAGGTGAGATTTTACTAGCCCGCCTAGCACTTTTAAAGGCCGAAAAGTAAATAGTTATAATTCCTAGACCAATCGTAAATAATAAAACTAAGGGTGAATAAGAAAATGTTAATTTAAGACCACCAGCCATCATCTTATTTAAGAAGAAATTACTAATTATAACTAAGATATAAGCTGCTAAAAGGCCGAATAATAACCCTAAAGGAATACCAATAAGTCCCAAGATAGAGGCTTCATAAAAGACATTTTTGCGTATTTGTTTTTTAGTCGCCCCAACACTTCTTAACATTCCGTATTGTTTTGTTTTCTCAGTAATAGAGATATCAAAACTATTTTTGATACAGAATACCGAAGTAAAAACAATAATTAGACAAACTATTAAGACAACCGTACCAAGACTCCTAGTAGTACTTTCATCTAACGGATTAGTTTCTAAAGTTATGAGATAGTTATTACTATTAAATTGGTATTTACTATTCTTCATTTGGGCCTCAAGTCTATCATATTCAGAAGCATTAAGATAATCTGACTTAAGGAACTTTTGTAAAAGATCAGGTTCTACTCCTAAGATATTGGCTGTTACTTTAACATGATTTTTTAAACCGGTTTTATTATACTTAGCATAAACATCAACCTTATCGGGAATATCTTTAGAATCTAAATAAGTAATAAAGGTATAACCAGGGGCATTATAAGGTTCAATGGTACGGTTAGGTCGCTCGGCAATACCAACAATTTGATAAGTTTTACTCCTAGTATCTACAAGGTGTTCATTACTATCGGGATCATACGATTCTTCTTGATTTAAAAGATAACTATCCCCTACTCTTTTTCCAACATCTAAAGTGATATAATCGCCAACTTTTAGATTTATCCGCCCATTCGTTTTTAAGTGGGTAGGAATTATTATTTCGGAAGCATTTTCTGGTAATCTCCCCTCAACTAAATGAACGGAAAGATTATCTAGGGATTCCTTACTAAAGGCTTTTATGTAAGCATAAGGTTTATATTCATTTTTAGAATCATTTAACTTAGCATAACCAATGTTACTAGTTAGATAAGTAGCCGCAATTCCAAAATTATTTTGAATATTTTGAACATCTTCTTTGGAAACATCTTGATATTCATAATGAAAGTTACCAAACTCATATATTTCATAATTAATTAAAGAATTTATGGCACTAGAATACATAGTAGCAACTGCACTTACTAGAGCCACTGATAAGATGATGCCGATAATGGTTACGATGGTGCGTTTCTTATTAAATTTTAAATTTTTAATAGTTAATTTATTTAGTAAGTCCATATTAAGCCTCACTTACGATTTTACCATCTTCAATTTTAATAATTCGATCGGCCATTTTAGCAATTTCTAAGTTATGGGTAATCATAATAATGGTTTGTTTTAATTCTTTATTAGATTTCTTTAAAAGTGCCACAATTTCATCACTAGACTTAGAATCTAAGTTACCCGTTGGTTCATCGGCTAAAACAATGGTTGGTCTAGTTATAAGGGCTCTACCGATACTGGTTCTTTGTTGTTGACCGCCACTTAATTCATTAGGAAGATGATATCTTCTTTTTTCTAAACCTAAATGGTTTAACATATTTTCTAGTTCTTCATTACTAACTTTACGATTATCGAGTGCTAAAGGTAAAGTAATATTTTCCTCAACATTTAAAATAGGTATTAAGTTATAAAATTGATAGATTAAACCTATTTGACGACGCCTGAAAATGGCTAGTTTATCATCATCTAAGGCAAATATATCTTTACCATCAATATAAACTTTACCGTGAGTTGGTCTATCTACGCCGCCGATTAAATGTAAAAGTGTGGATTTTCCCGAACCAGAGGCTCCTACAATAGCCACAAATTCTCCTTTTTTTACGCTAAATGAAACATTATCTAAGGCGACAACTTTGGTTTCTTTTTTACCATATATTTTGGTTAAATTTTCTACTCTTAAAATTTCCATAATAATCTCCTTTTCTTAAAGACATTATATGATATTTAAAGTTACAACTAAGTTACATTTTAAAATTTTTTCTTTTTTTAAGTAATTTTAGACCAAGCAAAAAAAATTAGTTAGAAGATATGAATATTTATACATTAATGCCCCTTTTATTTTAGCACCATATATGTATGAACAAACCGAAGAAGATTATATAAGAATGAAAAACAAATTTTTAAAAGCGTATAATATGGATTCAGATATTAAAGCCTTATTAGGTAAACAAGGCAATCCAGAAATTTATAATTTGGATAAGATAAATGCTTTAATTGAAGAACTTTTATTAACGGATAAACCCTTAGAAGAAAGTAATCTATATAAAGAATTAGAAAGTAAAAAAACTGATAATGTTTATTTAGATAAGGTTAAAAAAGGCTTAGAATTACTAGAAAAAAAGAACGCCAACTATAGTTTTTGTAAAACCAATCTGGATATAGAAAAAATATTAACAATTGTTACTGATTATATTAATGAACAAACTAAGGATTCAAAAAATAAAAAGAGAAAAATTAAGGTTATAAATGAGTATCAGAAAATAGCCGAATATAAAAATGAAGAGGATTTATCCGAAAATTATTATTGGGAAATTAGTATAGTAATGTCTAAAAATCCAGTGAAAAAAACTATGCATACTAAAAACGATTTTGTAATTAAAAGTAACTCTTTTATCTTAACCATAGCCCAAGCTCCAGTGGGAGAAGATAATAATTCCATATTTGCAGAAAATGAAAAACAAGCTATATATTTAAAATACCATGATGAATTACCCTGGAATTTAGAAATAGCCTGCCAATTAGAAGAAGAATATCCAGGTTTATCTAATGAGGCCAGAATGATAAGACCAGAAAATACGCAACCTTGTGGCAATATATTTTATATAAAAGAAGAAGAAGTATTTGTTAATCCTAGTAAAACGACTTATAGATATTACCAATTATGTCCACACTGTGGTTATATGGTTAACATACTAAAGAAATATTATCAGAAGGAATTAAAAAAGAATAGAAGATAGATGCAATAAAGATGATAAATTATTCAGAAAGAAATTTTTATATTCTGAACTATTTAGTTTAGAGAAATCATCTCCAAAAAATCCTTAAAAAAGGATAAAAAATAGATTATATGGACACATTAGTTATTCTGGTTGTCTTTTTTTTATTGGAATATTTTCTCATATTACTACTAATTACTATATAACAAAAGGTTGAAGATAAATACAGTATGTCTTCAAATTTTTAAAAAAAGTCCTTATACTTTCGAGGACTTTTAATAATTATTTAAACAATTTATTTATTTTTATTCTTCTGGTTTAGTATTTTTAACTAGGTTTCTTTTTAAACTATGTTCATTGGTTACTTCTGGTAAATAAGTAGGATTTAGTTCTCTTAATATATAAGTTGCCTCTTCAAAGGTAATATAATCTTTATTAGTTAAAAGTGCCGTTGCTTTTAGAAAACACTCCTCACCCTGTCTAGCATCAAATTTATCACGATAAATAGTACCAGTAAAACAATCAACATAGGCAGGAAAAGAAGTATTAACTTTTATGCCATCAACTCGGTAAGCCAGAGCATAACGAGCATCTTTGCTAAAGTGAATTTCGGTACCTTGAACATAATTAGATATATACTTAGTAATAGTAGTTAACTTAACCAAGCATAAATTTTGAGTTTTAATTTTCTTTCTTTTTTCAAACATAACAATCACCTTATCGCCTTAAATATAATTTTTTAATTTATTTAATATTCTATCTAAATTTTACTATTTTTACAAGACTTTATCTACAGTTAAGCCAATAAAAAGTAATAAACGCTAGTGTAAAATCACTTTTGAAAAGCAAAAAAGAACCGAAGTAAAATTAATTATGTAATTTTGCACCAGTCCTTTATTCATTTTGTTTTTTTAAGTGGTTGCCATAAGTAAAATCAATACATGAATCAATCATAATATAAAAATACCTTTCTAAAATCATCTTAAGCAATTTAATTATAATCTATTTTGAAAAAATGTACATAGGCTTATCCCACATAAACTGAAACGGAGCCAATAAGTACCAAAAAAATAGCTATAAGAACTTCAAAGTTATGACTTTTTAACTTTGAAATAATTATGACTTTTTATTTTACAATTTATAGCAGTATTTTTCGCAGTATTTTTTTAAAAAAGTCCTTATTTCTAGGGACTTGCAAGGCTTATTTGGTGCCTGTGGTGGGACTCGGACCCACACGATATTGCTACCACTGGATTTTGAGTCCAGCGCGTCTACCAATTCCGCCACACAGGCATATAAGTATTATAGCAGAAATCCTAGTAAATAGATACTAAAATTTTACTATAATGCCAAAGTTTTTAATCATCTCAACTGCTTGATTAGCAGATACCTGACACCCAACGACATCAAAAGGCTTAAAAATCATCCCCGTAATATCACAAGTTGATAAATCAACACCGTTTAATCGCGTCCCAGAAAGTGTTAACTTACTCATATTACAAGCATTAAAAGTTGTATTTCTTAAACGATTATTAACAAGACGTATTTCTTTCAAATTGCTATCTTCAAATTTTGTTTTTTCTAAATTACTATCGCCAATATTTAAATAAGAGCCAAGACAACTTAGAATACTAACATTTTTTAAAGTACAATTAATGAGTGATGTACCAATCAAATTACAATTTTTAAAATGACAATCATGCAGACCACATTCTGTAAAATTACAGTTACTAAAATTACAATCTATAAACTTAGCTTTTGATATAATTTCGTAATCAAATTGTAAATTACTAAAATCACAAGCTTCATAAGTATTATTATATAAGTCATTTTCTTTAACTTCGGTAAATTTTTCCTTAGTTATCTTCATTTTTTACTTCTTCCTTATAAATAGAGTTAAATAAGTCGCCACTGGCCTTCTTATCCTCTTGAGGCTCAATCTTAGGTAAATCTTTAATAGTAGATAAACCAAAATAATCTAAAAAATCACTAGTCGTTCCATAAAGATTAGGGCGCCCCGGCATTGTTGACTTACCTACCTCTTTAATAAGACCTTTGGCTACTAATTTACGAAGTAACCAAGTATTATTAACTCCTCTTAATTCATCAATTTCTATTCTGGTAATAGGTTGGTTATAAGCAATAATAGCTAAAGTTTCTAAAGCGGCTTGGGATAAAGTATTAGTATTAGGATTTACTATTAACTTTTGATAATAATCTTTATGCTCTTTTTTAGTTGTCAACTTAAAAGCATCCCCTAAATAACTAATTCTAATACCCCTATTATCAGCCTCATAAGCCTGTTTTAAAGAAAGTAAAATTTCTTTACAAGTATCAATATCTTCCTCTAATAATTCACTTATTTGTTTTAAAGTAAGACCATCATCTCCCACAACAAATAATAACCCTTCTAAGATTCCTTCCTTATTCATAATCTAAACCCTCCACAACAATAGGACTAAAGTTGTCCTCCTGCATAATCTTTAACTCTTTATTTTTACTCATCGTAAGTATAGTTAAAAAAGTAATAACTATATATTCTCTCGTATTAATATTAAATAAAGAATAAAAGTCTACTTTACCTCTTAATCTTAAAATATTCTTTATCTCTTTAGTCCTTTGTTCAACACTTATTTCTTTTTTAGTAATAGTAGTATCTAAAGGTTTTAAAAGTTTTAATTTCTTTTCTACTTCTAAAAAAGCTTTATAAAGAATATCTGCATCATATAACCCCTTAGGTATTTCTTCTTCTTTGTAATACTCTTTTAAGTTCTCTGGTAACCTTGTATATATTTCATTTCTCTTTGACTCTAAATTTTTAAACTGTCCTGTTATATTTTTAATATTTTCGTATTCTAATAACTTATTTCTTAAATCTTCTTCACTCTTAATATTAAATTCATCATCAGGATCTTCTTCATTTTCATCTTTCTTATTAACTAACATCTTACTTTTAAGATGAACTAGTTCACTGGCCATACTTAGATATTCACTAGCAATATCAATATTTAATTCTTGCATCTGGTTAATAAAATCTAAATATTCTTTAATTAAGTCAAAAAGATTAATATCATAAACATTCATTTTTGACTGTTTAACTAGATGTAAAAGAAGATCTAAGGGACCTTCAAAATCATTTATATAAAATGTATAATTCATAATACTTCTTTCTAATCACATTTATACCCTATTGACTCTAACTCATACTTAACGGTACTTGCGGTCGCATCTTTTTCATAATATATTCTATCATACTTAGTTAGATTTTCGCTAGTTTCACTATAATTAATTTTCATAGTTTTCGTAAATCCGGTTTGGGTATTAACAAATCCAGCGGAAACGCCTGTTATTTTATTTAAATCATTAACTGTATTTTGTACCCCTAAAGCATACTGGGCATAAGCCTCATCATTAACAATAAAAGTATAATTATAAGTATCATCAAGACCGGTTAATTTATTACTACTAAAAGTATAAATAATAGAATGATTATTACCATTACAAGTTAGTTTATTATTTTTTAAAGTTACACTTTGATAATCAGAGGTAGTTCTTTCTAATACTTCTAATTTAGTAGCAGTAGTATATTCATTATTATTTAAGATACTTTTTAAAGTTATTTCTTCTTTACTATTTAAAGTATCAGTATCTATTAAAACTCTACCTATATAAGTGTTATCATCATTATATAAATCAAAATAGATCTTATGTTCTCTAAAATTATAATTACTTGTATCATTATTAGTTATTTTATAACTTAAATAAAAGGAACCATTTTCTTCTACTTTATTTAAATTAGTTATAGTTAATTTATCAAAAGTAATAGAAGTACTATCTAATATATCATAATAAGTAGTTTCTTTAGTATCATTGTTATTATCATCTTTCTTAGTATCATCATTTTTTATATTAGTTGTATCATTACTTGGATTATTACTACCATTTCCATAAATAGAACTATTATCTTCTATTCCAAATATTTTTAAAACATTACTTAGATAAGGTGTTATATAAGGAATTAAAAAGATACCAATAATTAAACAAACAAATAATACTAACATTGCAATTGGACTCTTTTGAGTATCTTTTTTAATCATACCTACAGTTTCATCACTATTAAGTTTAGGCATAGTTATTCCTTCATTAACAGGTATTTGATTTGTTACTGGGGTATTATTTATTCCATTGTCATTAAGATTAACATTATTTATAGGTTGATTAGGATTAATATTTTGATTATTATTCATCATATTGGGCATAGGATTATTATTTATTTGACTATTATTTGGATTAGGAGTTATGCTTTGATTATTGATATTTACTCCTACATTCTGATTATTATTTATATTTTGAATATTATTACTACTATTACCTACGTTATTTAAATTATTAGATGTATTATTATCACTAAAAACATTACTTTTCATATCATTATTGTTATTATTCATATGAACACCTTTTATTCTTTCTACTACACATAATTATAGCAATAAATTGTTTATTTTGTAAACTAAAAAACTGATAGATTAACTACCAGTATTTTCATTATTTTTATACGTGATAAGGATTATCAGCCGTTCCACCACCATTATTTAGCACTTCAGCCTTCAGATTGAAAACTGGCCGAACCCATAAAGCGTCGTTCACGCCGATGATGTTGTTCGCAATGCCACCATGATACACGATACGCATGTTAGCGTGGCTACGATCGAAGTAGAACGGCGAGGAAGCCCACCACCATTGCAATTGCCCAGAGTATAGATAATAACCACTATTTTCTTCGCCCCATCCACCGGCTAGTGCTATTTCGTCTGTACTTAAAAGGCCGACTGGATACGTTAGAGCTCCATTTCCATTAGTAGTATCACTTACTGTAAAGGCATCATTTTGTTGCGGACACACTAACATCATTTTATTATTATATTTATCACTTTCCCATGGCCCGTTATACCAGCGATAGTACGATTTAGAAGTACCCGCTCCCGTTCCAGTATTGTTACCAGCCAAACTACGATCATTGCAAAAAACATTATCAGCTAAATATTGTTCATTGGCAGTTCCTAAAATATTCGTTTTATACCAATTATCTATGTAAGCCTTGATTGTTGAGTCATTGGTATTGGCATGAGTTGCTTCATAAGTTGAGGCACCAGTGGCACCATACATATAACCAACATAAGCATTATCATCATAACTACTATTAAACGCACTGGTACCAATTTGACGATCTTCGCTTGACTCCCCATTAGCATGGGCACTTGTACCATCATAAATTACACGAACAGTACCATCACCATTAATACGAACTATACGCCAATACATATCCTTACCAGCTCTACTAATTAAAGTACAGTTAGTATTATACGAACTTGCATTTTGACATTCCTCCAAAGATGAATATTCTTTGGGATCAAGGCTTGACTCATTATAGTAGCCGTAAACTACATCTTTAGCGTCATTTGACCATGTACCAAACTTCACATAGTTATTTGTTACATTACCACGATAATAATAGGAATCACCATAAGCATCTTTGGCCTTACATAAATAACCATTAGTGGCTTCTACTGCTGTTACATTTACAGAACCATCATCATTAACAGTTGGACACTTACCTGTGGTATCAACCGATGCAATTATTTTATCTAACGGTGAAGTTTCCGTTGCTTCGGCATTAACAACTATTTTAGATTTAAAGACTTTATTTTGCGCATCATCTTCTAAGGTAACACTCTTATCCATCCATATTGATACACTATAATCTTTACTACCATTTGGAATTAATACACCTGTATCTAAAGTACGTGACTCTGTACTATTATCGATAACTGTTGTTGTTTCATCATAACTGCTTAATAAATTTATATCACCATCATTAACTGTAACAGCTACATACTTACTATTTAAAGTAGTACCTTCTAACATTTCCATATTTAACTTATACGCTGCCGACACTGTACAAGTATTAGTTAGGGTAAATGTATAAGGAGTTAATTTTCTTCCCTCTTCATCTGTTATTGGATACATATTAGTTAAATTAATGGCTTCACTCTCATTACTTAATTCTAATTTTAAACATTTACTACTCGCTGTATTTTCTCCTGTTTGAATTGCTGTAAAGCGCCACCAAGCATAAGATACACCTATAGCAATTATTCCAACTAAGCAAAGAGATAAAACTATCAAACCAACTTTTTTCTTATTTCCATTTTCATCCATAAATAAAACCTCTACTATTATTATTTCCAATTAAAAATAAATAATACGTAAGCAAAATATATATGCAACTACCTATTTACACACTTTACACGTTTCATAGAGTTGCATACTCTATGAAAATGCTAGGTAAATACGGGCTTTAACTGACTATTTGACTATAAATTTGACGAGAATAAAAATTAAAAAAATCTACTTATTGACACTAATTATGCTAGATAAATACTAGGAACTTTACATAATTTTATGACTAAAAATTTGACTATAAAAAGATATAAAAATTACTAAATTTTTCTTTAAAATAGTCCTTTTTTATGATATATTTATACTATAAACTAAAAATAAATAACGTATTTTAGCTTTCATAGAGTATGCAACTCTATGAAATTTTTTTAAAATTATAGTATAGCCAAATTAATAATAACCATACATAAAACCTATTTACTAACAATAACATTAATGATACTATTAAGATAGAAAGAGGTTTGTTTTATATGGAAAATAATGAAAATCCAGTAATAAATAATAATACTGGTAGTGGAAATAACAACATAGAATCTATTAATAAAAAGAAAAAAAGTCTAATCATCATAGCAGTTATTCTAATAATATTAATTACTAGTATCTTATTATTTCTAAAAGTTAAAAAGAATAAAAATAATACTAATGATAACAATAATAATCAAAATCAAACAGAAGTAAAAAGAGAAAATAAATATAGTGCTTATCAATTAAAAGATAATAAACTATCTAATTTTGATCTATACTTCTTACAACTAGAAAATAATAAACAAAACATGATTTATAGTCCTTTATCTATTAAATATGTTTTAGAAATGTTAAGTACTGGTGCTGATGGGGAAACTAAATATCAAATAGATGATATTTTAGGTACTTATACTAATAAGAAATATACTAATAATAAAAATATGTCTTTTGCTAATGCTTTATTTGTAAAAAATAGTTATAAAGATAATATTAAATCATCATATGTCGATAATCTAAAAGATAAATATAATGCTGAAGTTATTTATGATGATTTTAAAAATGCTAATAGTATTAATAAATGGGTTAGTGATAAAACTTATAAATTAATTAATAATTTATATGATGATATTTTTGATAATGACTTTATCTTAGCTAATGCTTTAGGTATTGATATGGAATGGGTTAATAAAATTCAAAGTGAAGAATCCGGCTACTATACTGAATATGCTCACGAAAAGTTTTCTAAAATCATTCAAGGTTTAATGTTATCTGATTATACTGGTATAAACTTTACCGGTTATAATAAAAAAGCTAAAGCTGTTGAAATTGGGGCAGTTGCTAATAAATATGATATTATTAGTGAATTAGGTGAAGATAATATTCGTAAAAAAGTAACTGAAGAATATAATAAATGGTTAAAGAATCAAGAAGAAGAAATGACCATGTGTGGTTCTCCTGAAAACTTAGATGAAGCTGATAAATTAGATTTAGATAAATATATCAAAGATTTAAAAGAAAATTATCAACAAATAAGTAGTTCTACTGACTTTGAATTCTATACTGATAGTGAAACAAAAGTATTTGCTAAAGATTTAAAAACTTATAATGGTACTACTCTTCAATATATTGGTATTATGCCAACGCAAGATAATCTAAGTACTTATATTAAAAATATTAATATTGATAAAATTAATACTTTAATTAGTAATTTAAAGCCAATTGAACTTAATAGTTTCAAAGATGGTGTTATTACTGAAATATCTGGTTATATTCCAATGTTTAAATTTGATTATGAATTAAAATTAGTTAATGATTTAAATTCACTTGGAATTAAAGATGTCTTTGATAGTAGCAAAGCTAATCTATCTAATTTAACTAGTGATAAAGCCTATATTAGTAATGCTAAACATAAAGCTAATATTGAATTTTCTAATGAAGGAATTAAAGCTGCTGCGGCAACTACTGTTGGTGGTGCTGGTGGCGGTATGTGTGGTTTCGATTATAAATTTGATGTTCCTGTTGAAAAAATTGACTTAACATTTGCTAATCCTTATATGTTTATTATTCGTGATAAAGATACTGGTGAAGTTTGGTTTACCGGTACTGTTTACGAACCAGTTGAGTTTGTTGCTAACACTGGCTTCTAAATTCTCTAAATAGTAAGTTGTAATATACTTACTTTTTTTCATAAAAAAATCAGCTCACTCTCGAACTGATTTCTTTTATTTTCTGCCACCACTAGTAAAACTTTTACTCATGATATAATCATCAAAAAGATGTTTTTTAGAAAGAATGTCACAAATATTATCGATATCGCTTAGATAATCATGTGTAAAATCAGCTGCTATTTCATTTACTTTAGGATCTAAATTATTAAGATTTTTACTTTGGGGATTTAATTTATAAAGTCTACTGCTTACTTTTGCAACATCAATTGCTTCTTCTTTTAAAATATCTAAAACAATAGCCAAATTTTCATTTTTAGAATTTTCTAAAATACGAATAAATTCTAAAAATTCAGGAATAAAATGTAAAACAGGAAATACTTCTTCACGACAAATATTAATATAAGCTTCTACTAACCATTTAGCATATTGATTATCATTAGTTTTTCCTACTTGGTTTATAAATAATTTTAGTTCATTATAAGAATTACTATCTAAATTATTTATATCATATTGAATATATTTTCTTAAGAAACTAACTAAAGCATTTAAAAGTTCACTTATCTTTTTTAACATAATATCAGGATTTGGTTGCTTATTTATTATGTTATCAACTTTGTTTTTAAAAATTGTCGCTGTTTTCCATACTTCTTTTATATTATTAAGATTTTCTCGCTCTTCTTTTGTTAATCTATATTTACTAGTACTTTCAGTTGCATTTTTTTCAGATTCATTATTCCAAGCATTACAATCTTTAAAAAAGGCATCCCTTTTCTTAATATCACTTAAAATTATAGCATAAGCCACATTAATATCACTCATTATTTTATTATCGCCACCAGTTAAATCAGGATGGTATTCTTGGGCTCTTTTATGATAAGCTTTTTTAAGTTCTTCTTTCGTTACATTTTTAGATACTCCTAATATTTTATATGGATCATTAATTTGATTACTCATACGTACCCCCTCTTTCGAGGAGTTACTATAACACTGAATTCACAGTCTGTCAACTATTAGTTAAAACTATATTGACAATCAGTTACCTCTTAGATTCTAAAATATTAATATTTTAAAACCTATTACAATTAAAATAATTCCCCCTACTACTTGAGGTTTATTAGCTATTTTACTACCAAAATAATTACCTAAATAAGGACCTAGAAAACACATAAGAAAAGTTACTAAACCAATTAAAGTAAGAGAAATTAACATATCAACTTTTAAAAAAGCAAAAGAAAGTCCTACCGCAAAAGCATCTAAGGAAGTAGCTATTCCTAAGAAAAATAAATTCTTAAAATCTATATTATAATTTAACTCTTCTTCTTTACTTATTAACATATTAATACCTATTAAACTTAAGATTAAAAAAGCAATAAATTTAGTAAGAAAAGTTACTTGAGAGTTAAAATTATAAGCTACTAAAAATCCTACCATTGGCATTAATACTTGTAAAATACTAAATGTTAAAGCTATCTTTAGTTTATTAAGAAGACTAAGATATTGGTACTTAAGACCTAAAGTGATAGATACAACAAAAGCATCACTAGCTAGTCCTACGGCTATTAGAAATAGTTCTATTATTGTCATATTATATTTTATTTATTTTTTTTCCTTTTATTATTGTCATTAAATTTTCTAAGAAAGTCCCCCAAAGGTTAGCTTTATCTATATCATAAGCAATAGTTACATCTTCTTCTCTTACTATTAAACCTTCATTATCTAAAATTTCTACCGTTCCTACTTTGGTACCAGCTTTAATGGGCGCTACTAACTTTCCTACTTTTAAATTATAAGTATAATTAGGAATATCTTTTTCTTTGCTCATTAATTCAGTTATAGGATTTTTAACAATAATTTTAGCAGTCTTTTGTTTACTTTTATCGATATAAATATTTCCTAATTCTTGATTCTTATCTAGAATTGTATTAAGTTTAAAAGAATTAAAAGCATAATTTAACATATTAGTTGTTTCACTACTTCGCATATCAGCTGATGGTTCTCCCATCACAACAGTTATATAGCGCACATTATTTTTCTTTGCGGTTGCTGTTAAACAGTAGCCGGCTTCCTGCGTATAACCCGTTTTTAAACCGTCTACGCCTTCAAAAAATCTTACTAATTTATTGGTATTAACAAGCCAAGTTCTAGAACCATCTGGTTTATTAAAATAATCTTCATAAATAGAAGTATAATTTAATATTTTTTCATGATCTATTAAGTTAGCAGCCATAATGGCCATATCATAAGCCGAACTATAATGATTATCATCATGTAGTCCATGAGGATTAACAAAATGCGTATTGGAAAGTCCTAAATCTTCAGCTTTTTTATTCATCATATCAACAAAATTTTCTACACTACCGCCAATATATTCTGCTAAAGCAATCGCCCCGTCATTAGCAGAGGCAATACTAACTCCTTTAATTATTTCTTCTAAATGAATATTACTGCCGGCTTCTAAAAACATCTGAGAACCGCCCATATCGGCTGCTCGTTTCGAAATGTTAACCGTATCATCTAGAGAAACTCTACCATTATCAATCGCTTCAAAAGTTAATAAAAGGGTCATAATTTTTGTCATCGAAGCTGGTTCTAAACGTTCATTACTATTTTTTTCAAATATAACTTTACCCGTAGTTGGTTCCATGATAATAGCACTTTTAGCATTACTAGCTAAATCAAGTGCAAAAACTGAGAAAGGACACAGAAATAAGACTAATAAAAAACATATTTTTTTCATAATAATTACCTCTATTAAAATTTATGAAAAAAAGAAGACTTTATTACTTTTAAATGTCCTCTTATAATTATTTTCTCTATTTTAAAATATTCTAGATACCATCGATTGCATTTTCATATAACCATTCTTTTAATGGTGTCATATTATTTGTTTCATAGTAATTAATAAGATATCCTAAATATTCAGCGATTCTTTCAACTGGAATAGAGATAATACCTTGCCCACTTTTTATCATTTCTTTGTTAGCAACTATGTTTGCTACTCTTTTATTACCGTCTAAAAACATTTGACTTCTTTGAATCCAACAAAATATAGTAAGACAGCGATCTAAGGCATTGTCTATTTTTAGTATTTCCTGCAACTCAGCAGTATAATCACACTCACTTGGTAATTTTGGACGCCATGAAGTTCCGGTAATACCTACTCCTCTATTGCGAAAATCGCCCAATGGCAAAATGTTTTGACCCTTACAAACTTCAAAATGAATTTTTTTTATATAATCTATATCAAGTTCTTCGCCTAATGAATCCATTACATAAGACCATGCATCCTTTAACCCTTTTAATTTAAGCATATCATCGACCGAAATTTTACCGGTGTTAACATTATTCATAAAAGCGTAGGTATCGGCAAAAGTTACTGCAATTCCTTCTAGATTAGCACTTCTGTAAATATTATCTACCAACTTTCTTTTTGCAAAAAAAATGTTATCTTCCCTTGACATATTGTATTTGCTTTTCATTTGTCTTCACCTCCCCTACATTTTACTATAAACGATTTTTAATGAAAAGTATTAAATATAAAATATGCACTTTATTTAGCAAAAATTTATAAATGACCCTCTAATATTTTATATATATTCAGGAATATTACTAAATACTTTTTTCCTAAAAGATTTAGATTTATGTTACAATTAAAAATATAGAAAGAAATATAAACAAAAGGAGTATTAAATACTATATCTTTCTAACAAATAGTATTTAAATAATTTAAATTATGGATAGGAATACAAAAACCGATAATATAAATAATAATCAAAATTTGCCAAAACTAAAAAGTGCTAAAAATATTAGTGATAATTTAAAAGATACTGATAATAAAGTTAAAGAAGAAAACAATAAAAAGAAAGTTACTAGTAATACTAAAAAAGAAAACAATAATATTAAAAAAGTCACTAACAACAAGAAGAAAACTTCTAAAAATAAAGCGACTGCTAATAATAAGACATCTGCTAAAAAAAGCGTGGTAAAAACAAAAACGGTTAAGTTTAGTGATTCAGATAAAAATGCTAAAAATATTATTAAAGAAAATAAAGAAATTAAAATAAATAAAGAAGTTGGAATAGATAAAAAAGAAGATAAAAAAATAGATATTATTTCTAAAGAAGAAAAGAAAAATACTATAAAAAAGAATGATAATAAAGAGTTAAATAATGACTTTAAAAAAGAAAAAACAGTTAAAAGTCCTAAGAGAAAAAAAGATGTTATAAAAGAAACAACTAAAAAGATTCCTAAAGAGAATATTATTATCAAAGATAATTCTGCTAATAAAGATAAAAATTATAAGAATGAACTTAAAGATATTAATAATAATAACGAATTTGCGAAAGCTATCTGGGATACTGATGATATAACGGAAGCTATTAAAATAGAGGCAAATAATCAAGAGAAATTAAATAAGGAAATTGATGAATTATTAATTAAAGAAAGAAAATATAATTTCTTTGAACCTTTCATTATTATCATTTTACTTATTCTTTGTTTCTTAGGTCTATACTTTATCTTATTTACAAAAGACAGTGCTATTATAAACAGTGCTCTTACGAATATTAATACTAATTTAACTAATACTTTAAGTGAACTAAATACCATTAAAGAAGAATTAAATAAGGGAATAACTGGAACAGCAACTCTAGATACTACTAGTAGTGATTATGCTAACTTAAAAGATTATACTTATAATGTTAGTCTTTATAACAAAAATAATAATTACTATGGTAATATCGAACTTATAAAAGAAGATAAATCTATTAATAATACTTATAGTTATTTGAATAAAAATCTTTATATAAGTACCCCTTTATATTACTATCCAATCCAAATTAATAATCCTATTAAAGTTAATCCTTTAAGTATTAATTATAGTAATTTAAATAATAATATTGATGTTATTAAAAATTATCTCGTTAATAATATTGAATATACTAGTAGTAAAAAGGAAAAAGAAGATTTAAATGGCGAAAAGTTCAATGTCTTAACCTTAGAGTTTTCTGAATATAATTTTAATAATAGCATTCAAAAAGTCTTAAATGCAATTGCAAGTGATAGTGAATTATTAAAATCTATGGCTAAAAATATTGGTCTTGATGAAGTAACTGTTAATGAGCTTTTTAATTCCAATGTTAGTTTCAAAGGTAATTATCAAATTAAGATTTATACAAAAGGTCTTCTTCAAACATTTAGTGGTATTAAAATTTATAATGATGATAAAGAAATTCTAGAATATTTAATAGATGGTAATATGACTTTAAATATCTATGGCAAGAAAAAAGTAAGTATTAATTTAAGTGATGATAAATTACTAATTTATATTGATGATATTAAGTTAATTGATATTAAAAGTAATAAGAATAAAAACGACTTAATTAATCTAGATTTTCAGGTTAGTAATATTTTAAATAATTATCAAGGTAGTTTAATTCTTACTAAATTGGATAATAATAAAGGTAGTTTCTTATTTAGTTTTAAAAATACTAATAATAATGATACTAATGCAGAAATTAAGATGAATTTAACCTTTGGTGAAAGCAAAAATAATGATTTTGATTATACTGATGCTGTTTTAGTTGATGATATCACTGAAGATGAATTAACTGATATTAAAAACAATCTAATAAATGCTATTTGGGATCAAGTAAGTAGCCCAAATACAGAAAATACCGATAATTCGGATATCTAATAATATAATTTTACTCGTTTCTAATAAAAGAAGCGAGTTTTTTTCAGTAAATTTTAATTGACAAAACTGTAAGGAAATGTTAAAGTAAACAGCAATTAATGAAAAGAGGATTTACCATGAAAAATAAAGTAAATAGAAGAATAGCTTCCCTGCTTCTTTGCTTAACTATTTGTATTCAAAATACAGCTTGTATGGCTATACAAAATAATAATAATCCAATTGACTTTACTACTCCAACTACCATGGCCTCATCAAGCGTTACCGAAAACGATGAAGATGTTACATCCACCTTGCAATTCTTTTACGATGAATTAAGTAAAATCGATGGAATTGATTCGCGTATTTCTTTTAATGACGAACAAATTGCTGAAATCTTAGAACCTACTTTTACTATCGACTGTAGTGATACTACAGAGTGGACAGAAGAAACCCTTTACGCTCAAATTGTGGCTAACACTAAAGAATATGAAAAAAATAATACTAGTGTCCACTCCGTTTTTGATAATTTATATTTATATAAAATAAGTCAAGATGATAATGATTCTATTAACAATCTTAAAATTCAAATTGGGATTGAAAATGGCATTGCAGCAGTTATTAAAGTTGCTTTAGAAAATAATGATCGCCATCAAATTCATCAATTTTCTAAATTGAGAATTGTCATCAATGACAATCTGAATGAAAAAGAAACTGCTGATATCACTTTAGCGCATTATGTAAATGAAGATAATCTAATTGAAATATCCCCAGTGGCGATTAAAGAAGCCTTTGCTTATAGTATAAATAGAAATGGTGGATTGTTTCTTACTGATGCTGCCAAAAAAACTATCATGCATGAAATGAATCATGCAAAAGAATGGGCATGTCAAGATCAATTAGACAATGGTAAAAAGCCTCATTTTAGCACTACTAGTAGCGATTTTTCCTTTATGTTAGAAGCCAATGCTGAAAACGATCTTTATTATGGTAATTTAAAAGAACATAATCCAGCTAACTTCGATTATGAAAATACTGATGATATGATATCCTATACACTTTTGAAAAGTTATTATAGTTATTGTCAAATTGAAAATCTTCTTTTATGTATCAATGCTTGGGATAATCAAAGTAATGCCAGCGACTTCTATCAAGCTATTTTTAATAATGATTTAGAACGTCTTTACCAAATGTTAAATATTAACACTGATGAAGAAAAAGTTCTTTTAAATAAAATTATGTACAGTATTGATGCTCTCCAATATTACAATGATTACATTGAAAAAATTGCAGAGAAATATAATATCCCTGACGGTGATTTAAGTGATGAAGATTATTTCCGTATCAATGATACTATCGGTACCATGCAATACGTTGATATTATGAAATTAAGTCTGAAAAATTTAATTAATTATAATGAAACTCAAGCTGATTTAACTTTGGAAGACAACTTAAATCTTTATAAAATTTTACTATACAGCATAACTAGTCGTGCCTCTTACACTAAGTTAGACGATAATCTTAATACTACTGATTATTATTTCTATCAGGAATTTAATGATAGCCTTAAACAAGTTGAAAGAATCTTCTTTACATACCTAAGCCAATATTATAATCTAACTTTAGAAGAAGTAATAAATAAATATTATGGTTATGATTTAGAAACAAGTACTACAACAACTCAAAAATTATATGGTGATGAACATATTAATTCTAATGATGTTGATAACTTAGTAAAGAAATTTCCAAAATTAGAAACTTTAAATTACCCATCCAGTGAAACTTATAAGGCTATGGAAAATGCTTTTGATGGTAATGAGTATTATGAATCAGAATATAACGATAATCCCATAAAGTTAAATATTAGGTTTAGTAAAACTAACTAATCTTTGCATTCAATTAGGACAAGGAAGTCCTACTTTTTTCTTATAATTTTTATATTAATTTTATTTGCTTTATGATATAATCAGTTATATAAGAATATGAGGAGTAATTATTATGACAGAAAAAACCGCAAATAAAACTTTGTATGATGAAATATTTAATAATACCAAAGCACCCCAAACAACCAATAATGAAAACTATCAAGAAATAAAAGATGCTATCGATAATAAAAAATTTAATGAACAAGACATGGTTGATTTGGAAGATATCTTTGTAATTGATGATAAAAATAAAGAAACTGAAGATGCTAATTTAGCAACTGATTCGCAAGCTAAACACAATAATACAGAAGACATTAAATTAGAGGATAGCAAATACTATGATTTAATTAATAATACTTTAGTTGATTTAAGATTAAATTTAGAAGATGTAGGACAAGAAACAAAAGAATTAGAAAATATTAACTTGGATAATCTAATTAAGAAAAAAGAAGAAATTACATCAGAAAATATAACTGTAGATAATAAAGAGGCTACAAATCCTAAAATCGAAACTACTTCTAATAATTTTGTTTCAAATAAAAAGGATCAGTTAGAAGCTACCGCTATGTCAAAAGAACCAGCTAAAAAGAGTTCCTTCTTTTGGCTAAATTATGCTTTAGTTGTAGTATTAATTGTTATTTCAATTATTGGCAGTTTAAATTTGCTTTTAAAATAAAAGACTTAATAAGTAAGTTGATAATAATTACTTACTAAATTAAGTCTTTTTCTTTTTAACTTATTTTTAATTTATAAACTAATTATAAGTATACAAGGCATTTACTAACACCCGGCATTATTTCCATTTAAATTGCAAGTTTATTAAGTCTAATTTTTTATTTTTCTTTAACTTTTTTATCTTTTTCTTTTGGTAGAGTTTCTCTTCTTGATAGATTTAAACGGCCTTTATTATCATAGCCTAATGATTTAACTATTATTTCATCGCCAACTTTAAATAAATCTTTTGGATGTTCAACACGTTTATTATCTAATTGAGAAACATGGCATAAGCCTTCAACCCCAGGCCATAGTTCGACAAAGCAACCAAAACTTTCGACTTTAGTAACTTTACCAGTATAAATAGCATCTTTTTCGACTTCACGGACAACTGCTAAAATGCGTTCTTTTGTTTCGTTAATAATATTTTGGTCTTGATGATAAATAATAACACGACCATCGTCTTCTAAGTCTACTCTAACAGCATCTTTGTCATTAACTGAGGTAACATTACTACATTCTAAAATGATTTTGGTAATCATCTCGCCACCTTTACCAATAACATCCTTAATCTTTTCCGGATTAATAGAAAAACATTCAATCTTTGGGGCATATGGCGATAATTCTTTTCTTGGTTCAGCAATTGCAGTTTGCATAACATCTAGTACTTCTAAACGAGCCTTTTTAGCTTGCGCAAGGGCTTTCTTTAGAACAGCCTCAGTTACACCTTTAATTTTAATATCCATTTGTAAAGCTGTAATTCCTTTTTTTGTCCCTGCCACTTTGAAATCCATATCGCCCATATGGTCTTCTAAACCTTGAATATCGGTTAGAATAGTATATTTTTTACCATCTTTAGAAGTAATTAATCCCATGGCAATACCAGCAACTGGTGCTTTGATTGGAACCCCAGCAGCCATTAAAGACATACAACCAGCGCAGATAGTAGCTTGTGATGAAGAACCGTTAGATTCCATAATTTCAGATACAACACGAACTGTATAAGGAAATTCTTCTTCGCTTGGCATTACTTGGAGTAAAGCTCTTTCGCCTAAAGCTCCGTGTCCGATTTCACGGCGTCCAGGTGAACCATAGCGGCCGACTTCACCAACACAATAGGCTGGAAAATTATAATGTAGCATGAATCTTTTTGTATCTTCTAAACCTAATCCATCTAAAATCTGATGTTCATTTAAAGCTCCTAGAGTAGTTGTAGCTAAAGCTTGAGTTTCCCCTCTTGTAAATACTGCAGAACCATGAGTTCTTGGTAAAATATCAACTTCAGCTTTTAAAGGACGAATCTCATCCATGGCTCTTCCATCAGGGCGAATATGTTTATCAGTAATTAATTCTCTTACGCACTCGCCTTCAATTTTATCAACTAATTTTTTTACATCTTTAATAATGTTTTCAATATTAACATTGTCAGCATATATTTCAGCAAAATGACCAATGGTACTTTCTTTAACTTTATCAATGGCTTCATATTGAGCAAGTTTTCCTTTAACTTCAAAACATTTAAACATGTTATCCGTTGCATAACTTCTAACTTGACTTTCTAGTTCTTTATCGATTGATGCCAAATCAACAGTTACCTTTTCTTGACCAACTTCCCTAACAATTTCACTTTGGAACTCACAAAGCTTTTTAATTTCTTCATGACCAAACATTAGAGCTTCTAACATTTCTTTTTCACTTGCTTCTTTAGCGCCCGCTTCAACCATACAGATAGCCTCTTTACTACCTGCAACAGTTACACTTAATGTTGTATCAACAGTTTGTTTAGTATCCGGATTTATAATATAATCTTTACCAATTTTACCGACGATTACGCCCGCAATTGGACCATCAAATGGGATATTAGAAATTGATAAAGCTAGACTGGATGCAAACATGGCTGTCATTTCTGGTGAGTTATCTGGATCAACTGATAAAACGGTATTAATAACTTGAACTTCATTTCTAAAGTTTTCATCAAACATCGGTCTAATAGGTCTATCAATTAAACGAGCCGTTAAAGTTGCGGCATCACTTGGTCTTCCTTCCCTTTTAATAAATCCCCCCGGAATTTTGCCAACTGAATATAATCTTTCTTGATATAAAACGGTTAGTGGAAAGAAATCTTGAGTTATAGGGGTATTACCCATAACTACTGCCGTTAAAATAACGGTATCACCATAACGAACTAACACCGAAGCGTTAGCTTGTTTAGCATATTCACCAGTTTCAACGACTAATTTTTTACCTAGAAAATTATATTCAAATACTCTTTTACTCATAATTTTTACTCCTTCACATTAATTCTTTATTTTAAATAAAGACTTCTATATCCATAGTAACATAAAAATATTGATGCTAAAATGGTAATATTTTATTTTCTTTCTTATATTCAAGAAAAAAAGCACTGTAAAAATAAGTGCTTACTTTCTGATATTTAACTTTTTAATTGTTTCTCTGTAGCTAACTACATCGTTTTTCTTTAAATAATCTAATAAACTTCTTCTTTTACCTACCTTCATAAGTAATCCTCTTTTTGAATGATAGTCATGAATATGAGTCTTTAGATGTTCTGTTAAATCATTAATTTCGTATGTAAGAATAGCAATTTGTGCTTCAGTTGCGCCGCAACCTTTTTCCTTACCGAATTCTTTAACTAATTTTGCTTTTGTTTCTTTTGAAACTGCCATATTTATCTCTCCTTTTCTAATAATCCGTTTAGTCTTAGCAAAAATCCGAAAGATGAGTGGTTTAAGCCATGAATAAACTTTCTTAAATATCTTATATTATTTTCATCTAAAAAGCAAGCCCTAATTTTCGAAAGTAGCGTCTAAATAGTAAATTGGTCTTCCTTCTTTTTGATATTGTTTTTCATAATTGGTTAAAACATTAGCAATTGGTTTTTCTTCATGATGTAAATCTAGGCTTACTCGATCAAATGTATACCAATACTGAGATAAACTCATTAGAGAGTAAGCAAAATAGCCTTTATTGTCGGTTTTTAAAATAATATGTTTATTCTTTCTAAATACTTTATCATATAATTTTAAATAGTTAACATGAGTAAGTCTTCTTTTTTCATCATGAGCTTTTGGCCAAGGTTCTGGGAAGGTTAAATATATTGTATCAATCTCTTTTTTAAATACTTTATCTAAATCGCCAGCATCCATATTTATTAATTTTAAATTATTTAGTTTAGCTTTATCTAATATTCTTATAGCACTTACCATTTGGGAAGCGTTTATTTCAATACCAATAAAATTTACTTGGGGATATTTT
This sequence comes from uncultured Bacilli bacterium, assembly GCA_934098505.1. Lineage (GTDB taxonomy): Bacteria > Bacillota_I > Bacilli_A > RF39 > UBA660 > CAG-605. The sequence continues at coordinate 9,213 of CAKOOR010000007.1, read as the reverse complement.
TTAGCCATTTCAATAATGAAATCTCCACGACCCATACCGATTTCAATTTTGATAGGATTGTTATTATTAAATAGACTACTCCATTTACCAATATAGCTGGTAGGATTTGTAACTACATAAGGACTTCTGTTAACAATTTTATCTGCGTCTTTTACTACTATATATTCCATAAATACTCCGTTTCTTTTTTATATACTATCATAAATCAAAAGATTATTATAGTTATTTTAATTATTTCTGATTATTTTTGACGTTTTAAAACTAATTTTTCATAAGAAGCAACGTCTTTGGCAAAATACTTAAAACCACCAGCAATTATTTCTTCGTTAGTTAAATCAAGGCCAGCAACTTTTAAGGCTTCTAAAGTCGGCATAGAACCACCGACATGTAGAAATTGTAAGTATTTTTCTCTACTATCAGAAACATTATTCTTAATATCATTGGCTAATTTAGTAGCCATTAGCATACCCGTTGCATATTGAAAATTATAATAACAATAATTGCCCATGAAATAATGCAGTCTTGTAACATAGCCGTATTTCAAGTAATCATCAAAAGCAATTTCTGGATTATACTTTAGATAGAGCTTCTGATAAAGTGTAATCATTTCATCCGGGGTCATTGGGCGGCCATTTTGGATAGCTTTGCAAATACCATCTTCAAATTCAAACCACATTATAGAAGTATAGACATTAGCAATAAATTTACCAATTTTTTGTTCTAAAATAATAACTTTTTCTTCATCGGTACTCGCTTGTTCAAAGTAATAATCAGCCATTAAAATCTCATTAGTTAAAGAAGTAACTTCTGATAAGAAATTAGAGAAATGAAAATCACTAAATTGATGTGTTTCTTTGATGAAACTACTGTTAATGGCATGACCTAACTCGTGAGCAATAGTATAACTATCTCGCATTGTATCATGACTATTCATTACAATTAAAGATTGAGTATAATTACGAAGATGATAACCACCAGGATATTTATTTTCACTTGGGTAAACGTCAATTAAACCGCAATTCAATATTTCTTCCAGACGTTTTAAATATTCAGACCCTAAGGGGCTTAAGGCTTTGATGACATTATTAACGGCGGTGTCAAAATCGATTTTACTTTCATCCTTGCCTTCTCTTCTATCATAAAAATGCATTTCATTAAGACCTAGTTCTTGCCTTTTAAGTACATAATACTTTTTTAAACTTTCTAGACTATTATTAGCATTCTTTAATAGATTATCAGTAATTTTGGTACTCAAATCATCTTCGCCTAAAACGTGTTCTAAGATACTAGAGTAACCAGCTTCAGTAGCTAAATCCTGAAATATTTGATAACGCATGTTAAGGAGACTAGAAATAGTTTTATTTATTTTAGATAGACTTTGAAAGTAAGTTGCCGCTAGGTTTTTTCGCTCTTCAGGAGTGACTTTTAACATTAAACTAGTATAATTTTTAGTAGTTAATTTGATTTTTTCTCCATTGAATACAATTTCTTCGGCGGGAAATTCAACATTCATTAAGGTATTATATAAGCTATTTATCCTACTTACATACGGTAGTACTTTAGCAGATAAACCCCTTTTATCTAAATGGCCTTTTTTACGCATAATATTATAAAAAACCATATAATAGTTTTTTAATTCTTTGTTTTTGGCAAAATATTCATCCAAAGACATATCAATACTCATAATTTCTTCATTAATTATGTTTTTTAAGCTATCTAAATATGATTTTATTCTATTGATAATTTCTCTATTTTGATTATAAACTTGGTTGCTTAAATTTAAATCTGATTTAACTTCATTATAACTATATAGTTTTTCCCATTCTAGGTATTTAGCATAATACCAGTCTAATTGTGCTTTTAAAGACTTACTTTTAAATTCACTAGCTGGTAGATTTTCCTTACTTAGTTGTATTAAATGACTATTAAAATCATCATTGCTTACAAAAAAAGCAGAGAAATCGATATTGGTTTTATATTGCATATTAATCATCTCCATTTCCTATTTTCTTGATTATAATATCTATTTATTCTTATAAGTCTTTGCTCACTGTTTTCAGTCAAATCATAATTTGGTGGGTAAAATCCTAATTTACCGTCTAAAATATCTAAAACCGGTTTTATATGTTCTGGACTTAAACCTTTATACAAATCGGGAAGAACCTGATATTTAAGTAAATCCAAGGAAACTGGTTCATCATCGATTACAACAAAATCCACTATTTCGGGATTTGATTTTAAGTAAGCCTTAATTTCTATGCCTTTATCTTCTTCACAATAAGGCGTCAAGTCGAATGGTGTTATCCCCATTTCCTGTAAAATTTTAAGATAATGTGCTAAGAAGCTCTCCTCTATTGTTTTTTGGCCTTTTCTTTGAAAACTATATTTATTAGAGCTTGTTATAACTACTTTAGCTTTACTTAGTTCTAAAATTTTCTTTAATACTAAGGCATTCTTTTCATCAATTAAGTCAGGATGATACCAGTTATTTAAAACACCATCTAAGTCTAAAAAGATTATTTTCATGTTGGTTCCTCTTTCTTGTTAAATTACGATACTAAAGACGGGCTTTTTTCATTTTCTTTAGTTTCTTTTTCATAAAGTTTCTGATAAGTCTTACTAGTTTTTAAAAGTATTTTATGACTACCCGTAGCTTCTACTTTACCATCATTTATAACAAAGATCTTATCGGCATCAATAACCGTTGACAAACGGTGAGCAATAATAAGAATTGTATATTCGCCTTTTAAGTTACTAACAGCTTCTTGTATTTTAGTTTGGGTTTCATTATCTAGGGCACTAGTAGCCTCATCAAAAAGTAATATTTCCGTTTTTAAAAGTAGGGCTCTGGCAATGGCTAAACGTTGTTTTTGACCACCCGATAAAGTTACTCCCCCTTCACCTACGATAGTATCATATTTATTAGGTAAAGACTCAATAAAATCATCTAAACAAGCTAGACGACAAGCTTCTTTTACTTCTTTTTTCGTTGCATTTTTCTTAATTACTTTTAAATTATCCATAATACTCATATTAAAGATATAAGCATTTTGACTAATTACGGATAAGTTGCCACGAATGCTTGATTTATCTAAAGTATTAATATCTACACCATCAAAAGTAATCGAACCTTTATCTACACGCTCTAAAGAACTAATTAAGTTAAAGATGGTTGTCTTACCAGAGCCAGATGGACCCACAAAACCAATTGTTTCATTAGCATTTATCTTGAAATTCATATCTTTTAAGACTGGTAAATTTTTTTCATAAGCAAAAGAAACATCTTTAAATTCAATATTTCCTTCAAATTTCTTTAGTTTCTTAGTACCAAATTTTTCCTTTGTAAATTCATTTTCTTCTAAAATACCAAAGATACGATTAGCCGCTAAATTAAACTGTTTGATTATTTCGAATATTTGTTCAATCCAATCAGCTGTCCATAAAATTCTATCATTATAGTTATAGATAATAATGGCACTTTCTACACTTAAACTACCAATACTTAAAAACATAAACATAAATATTCCAACTAATAAGTCGCCAGTATCTCTTATAGAACCGCCAAATAAACGTAATATAGCTCTTGTTCTTTGATATTTGTAAGAAACTTTATTGGTTTCACTCATATATTCATTAGCTTTCGCTAAAAATGATTCTTCGGCATTTAATATTTTAACATCCTTAGAGCCTCTTACTATTTCTGAAATAAAACCGCCGGTTCTTTCTCTACTTTTTTTCCATTCTTTACGATTTTTATAATTAATACCGCTAGCAAATTTATTATAAATAATGATAATAACCATCAAAGCTACATAGACTAAGCCCAAGCACCAATTAATAAAGAAAACTGCAGTAAGAACACCTAAATTACCAATAATACTACCAATATAGTCAATTAATGAAGTGAAAATATCGGTTAAATTATCGGTATCGCTATTAATTCTTTCAATAAAAACCCCACTAGAATTATTATTTAAGTCTTTCTGAGTAATCCTTAAAGTTTCTCTTACTAATTCTATTTGCAAGTTTCTTCTAACATCATAATAAAATTTATTATAAAAATAATTGTAAGCTAAACGACTAAAATTTCTAAACATTTCAAGAGCAAAAACAAGGAGGACGATTACTAATAATTTTTGATAATTGTTACTTGTTAAAGCAAGTATTCTTTGAGCACCAAGGATGGGTGCTACCACTGAAATAATGGTCATTACAATATTAGTTACTAAAAATAACCACAAGTATTTGCGCCCACTCTTGGCATACTTATAAGTTGATTTAAAATTTTTCCAAACACTACGATTAGGAGTTTTATTTTCTTCTTTTTTTACTTCTTCCATACATACCTCACAACTATTATTAAATTATTTCTTTTTCCCTTTTCAAGCAAACTAATTATAACACATAAAACAAACTTTTTCTTCTTATAGGCTTATTTTTAAGTTTTTTACATCCATAAGCAAAAGAGGAGCTAAATATTAAAATTACTTCCTCTTTTCTTAGGCTCATTTTTTTACTGTTGTGCTTTGTTTAACATCATCGATTTTATCATTATCTAAATAATTAGAAAGTTCACTGTATACTTTATCATCATTTTGAACTTGTTGTTTTAATTTAGTGATTTTTATGGCTAATTCTTGTAGTTTACTATTAAGTTTTCCTAAATAATAATCATTAAGACTATCGTACTTAGCAATTACTTTCTTAGCTTTAGCTAATTTTTGATTTATTTCTTCTATATCGATACAGCCAAATTTTTCTTGTAATAAATCCTCTTGACTCTTAAGCTCTCTTTCTACTTGAGCTTTTTTACTACTTAAATAAATTTCTTTAGAGTTAAAATCATTAATAATATTTTCAATTTCTTCCATTTTGGAACGTAGGGCATCGATTTGGCGATTAAAATCATTTCTTTTTAGTAATTCTTCAGAAATTTTCTTAATTTTCAAATATTCAATTTCTTTTCTTATTTTTTTCAACTTAAAATAATTACGATAAGGGTGTTTCTTTAATTCTTGTTGTTGTTCTAACTTTTGTTTTAAATTATTACCAGCTACCGTTTCAATCTTATCTAATTCTGCTTGTAACTGTTTTATTTGATTTTCTAGCTGTATTTTTCTTGCTTTTAATTCTTCTTTTTTCTTCGTGTTTACTTTTAATTCTTGACTAATAGTAATTAACTCTTTTTTTATTTCTTCATATTCTTCTTGATAATACTTAAAGAACAAGCCTTCACTAGCTAACTGATAATAATACTCATATTCTTGTTTATTTTGTTCTCTATTTTTAACTTCTTTTTTTAAACTATGATATTCATTTTCCAATTTTTCTAAGGTACTTTGTTCTTTGGTTTTATTATTTATTAAATTCTGCTTAACATCAGGAATAAATAAATCAGCTAACCTGTTTAAATCAGACGATTTTGCTGCATTTAATTTATTTAATACCTCATCACTAGTTAGATCTAATTTTGATAAAACAAATATAAACTTCGAAAGGCCAGGATAATATTGATCTAATTTTTGATAATATGGTGCAAGCTCTGTTACCATATTCTTAAGAATATAACCATAATAAAATTGTTCTTCTACCATATCAAAAAGATTATATCTAAAATTATATTGTAAAATGACCTTTTTTTCTTCATCACTAAACTCTCCCGAAAATAATTCATCTCCGCTAATATTTAAAGTTAATAAATCACTATTTCGTTTATAAAGAGCCATAATTTGTTCTTCTCTATAATTACCTGTTTTCTTTAACTTAGTAAATTTTTGTAAAAAATACTGATATTGCTTCAATAATTTTTCATCAAAGATAAATGTTCCAAGAGTCCGATTATATAATTTAGCTTCTACAGATCTTATTAATTCTATCTGCATACATTCTAAAGCTACGCCTTTTTTTCTTTCTAAAACATCAAAAGTATATAAAGGCAAGTTATTATTTTTAGCTAATTCCTTTGCAGCTACATAATCTAAATCGCAATCTAAAGCTCCATTAGTAAAGCAAAAAACGCCTTGTGGTTTAAATTCTTTGGAAATATCTAAAACTACCTCACTATAAACTTTTTGAGCATTACTTGCAGAAGTATTTTCTGCTAATAATTTTTTATTTTCTCTTAACAACTTAGAAGGAGTTGCAATTTCTGCTAATCTTAAAGAAGAAAACATTTTTTCTTTATCATTTTCACTATTATTAACCCATAAATCTTTAGCATCAGCAGCCACTATATTTTCTGGTTTCATAATAAAGCCAAAACGTCTTTTAAAAGTATCATTAACATCTTGATTATATAAGGAAGTAGAAATTAAAGGATGATAAAATTCATCAAAACGGTTAGTAGTATTTGTACTATGACCTAAAAAGCAAAAATTATCCGATGTCATTTCTTGAATATTATTTCCCACTTGTTGCCATTCTAAAAGTACTTTTTGATTAACAAATTCTAGTATTTGGGCTAATTTTTTCAAATCTTTCTTTTGATAAGCTGCCTCATATTCGTTCTTAATCTTTTCTTTATCAGTAGCACTAATAACACTATCGCTTAATTCACTAATATTTTGAAAAATCGTTTCTTTTTCTTGTCCATAATCCCTAAAAAGGGTCATATCCCGAATTGTTTCATAGCAAGCAATAGTTAAATCGATTATTTTATCTATGGTATGAGCAGTTCGATATCTTAGAAAACCTTGTATTTTTGTTATTTCAGCATATTTTTTGCCAATATTTTCTAATCTTTGTAAGTATTCTTCGTCATAGCCTTCTTCTTTAGCCGTTGCTAAATCATATTTTTTAAAATATTTTCCATATGCATCTTCATCTTTCTCTAATAAATCATATCTTCTTAAATATATTTCTAATTTACTAGCTATTGCACCCACATGATTAGTAAATGAACTATCCATTTTTTCTTCTAAAGGTTTTAAATATTTACCACAATCTAAGGCTGTTTCAATCTTTTGAATTTTTCCTATCATTTCCTTAGATAAAGTAAATTCATAATAACCTTTATCATTTTTTTGTACTACTATATCATTCATAATGTCACCTTATCCTAAAATAAGTATAGCAAAATAATCTTTAGAATTCACTATATTTAATTCAGACTATCAAGGTACTATATGTGTAAGGGGAGTGCCCTTTATTAATTTAGTTAATAGTTGCAATTATAAATAGATCATTAGAGTTAATTAAATATTCTACTTTTGGATCTTTTTTTATAGTCCTGTTTTTTCTTATATTTAATAGAGAATTTTAAATAAAAATGCTTTTCTTCTTTGCTTTTAGCTCACTTAAAATCAGTAAATTGTTTGTTTATAACAGTTGTATTACCAGTGGTGTTGCAATCTCATCATCTCTTATTTACTTTTCTGCAGGTATTATTTTTTGGCTTTTCAATCATTTTAAATCTAAAGCTTTTTTTGGACACGCTTTAATACAATTACAGCAAAGTATACATTCAGTACCATTTTTTCTTTTACGAGAATCGTTTAGCATATCAACATTCATTGGACATGTCCTTAGACATTTATGACAATTAATGCATTTATTATGATTACACTTAACCCTTAAATAAGAGAAATAACTAGCGGGCTTTAAAAACACTGTTACTGGACATATATATTTGCAAAAAGCCCTATTATCTTTAAGTATATAGGCTAATAATATACCCAAGACATAATAAATTATATTTCCTATTATAAACGACCAAAACATTATATTCTCTAAATTATCCACCTTAAAAATAAATAATATCGATACAAATGTTAATGATAGCAAGAATACCATATATCTAATCCATCCTAATTTTTTTCTATTACTCTTAGGAATCTTAAAGGGTAATAAGTCTAGTATCATTCCCGTCCAGCAAGCATAACCACACCAGCCTCTTCCAAAAAACAATGGACCGGCAAGTTTAGCAACAAAATAATGAATAGTAGCAGCTTCAAATACTCCTAAAAATAAATAATACCATAGTCCTTCAATTTGCATATTTTCACGACAAATAATTCCTAAATATATAAGCATATATAGACCAACTGCCAATTGAACAAAGTTTCTGGCATATTTAACTTTATGTGACATTAAATACATTCCCGTTGATATACATATTCCTATATAATTAAAATTTAATAGATAAAATAAATTTTTCGTAGAAATAAATAACAATATGGCAGCAGCTTCAAATATTACCATAGTCATCATCATAATTTTATTTTCTTTAATCCATTTAAGCATAACTTATCCCTCACACTTGATCTCTATATTCTAATCTTTAAACCAACTAACTAATAGTGGCTTAATTAGTTCATAAATAAAGATTGCCATAATATCTTTTTTCACAATTTTATTCTTTGCTAATTAAAATTTTTATTCTAAATTTTTTAAAGTAGCTTTTAATCTTTCTAAATCAGTTGTATCAGGATGAGATAAAGCTGCATCAAAATTTTTTATAAGTTTATCAATATCTATAGAAGAATTATTTTGTTTAGCCATATTCTCATATCTTTCTTTAACCGCTAAAGGCATTTTTCCTTGACACATAAAGGCTCCTATTAAAGTATTACTACTATCAATATTCTTCTTAACATTATTAATAATATTTCTAAAGTAGTCTTCACTTCCCCCATATCCAGCAGTTCCAAATAAAAATATTTTCTTATTTTTTAATTTCTTTAAGAATTCTATCGTTAAAGAGTCAGCATTTCCCTTTTCAGTCCAAAAACCAATATAAATCATCTTACTTAATTTATCTTTAACATTATCTACCGTCCCATAATAAAGACAATTATCTGGTGGTAAAACGTTATAAATAGTGGCAGCTAGTTTTTTTGTATTTCCCGTTCTACTACTATAAACTATTGAATATTCATCTTTTTCCATAAGTACATCTTCTTTCTTTGCAAGATAATTATATCATAAAGATAATGTATTATATTTATATATCTTATCTTTCTTTAGTCTTAAATTCGATGGAAAACTATTAAGTAAACAGATAAAAACAATTAAATAATTTTAAAGATGATATAACAAATGCTACTAAAGATAGTACTATGTATTTTTAATACTGTTGTAAAGAATTATAAGATTACTCTATTGTAGTCTTTTTTTCTAAAACTCCTAAAGTTTCAATATGTGTTGGGTATTGGATATGAATAGTAACTTTTTTCTATGCGTATTGTTTAAATACACTATATTTAACACAAACTA
>CAKOOR010000006.1 GCA_934098505.1 uncultured Bacilli bacterium | reverse complement strand
TGGAGGATACTTCTTAGTAACTTATATTTGCAGTAAAAATATAATTAAGGAAAAATAATATATCTGATAAAACGATATCTCAGTAGTTTGACTAATCTTAATATATAGTATATAATTATGAACAGAAAAAACACAAATGTATGATTTTACAATTCGCACAATTTATTGAACTTTGAAATATGGTATAATGTTAGCAGTGAACGGATGTGGACGGTGTCTACAATTTGTCCAGAGTAGAGAAATATTTATAATATAAATAGTACAGATAATACAAATAATATAGATGTTACCTGGTCTGGAAAAGCCTGAAATACAGGTAATATTATAAATACAACTAATACAGATAATATGGGAGTACAAAGTTCATGTGGGTCTGGTAAGAAATATAAACAATGCTGTGGTAAATAGCTTGGTTTATAAGGTATCGCCAGTTTAAAATAGTTAAAGAAAAACAAAAAAATGACACATTTTTTAGAATATGTCATTTTGTCAATAGTCTGAATCACACTTTAGTGTGATTTTTGCTATTTAAGTAATTGTTCGATTTTTTTCTTTAAATCAGTTGAAATGCATCCTGCTCCGCAATTGCAATTACATGATCCACAATTACATGTTGATCTCATCGCAATACCTTCTCTAAATTTTTTTCCACTCTTATTAATTTTGCCAACAATCATATGAATACCTCCTAATCAAATAATATAACATATTAGGGTTAATTGTAAGATGTATATATTTTTGATATAATCCTCTTTAAGGAGATAACCATGCAAAGTAAGAAAAAAGTAGGCTTAACCTTTATTAAAAATTTTTATATGGATTTTATATGCCCATATTGTAAAGAAAAAATATATTTAGAAGGTGAATCGGTAAAATGTATTAATAAACATACTTTTGATATTACAAAAAAAGGAACGATTAACTTTATAATATCTTCTAAAATAAAAGAAAGTAAAATTTATAAAGAAAAATTATTTACTTCTAGAAGAAGATTTATTGGAAATGGATATTATAATGGTGTATATGAATTGATTGCTGAAGACATTGATAATTTAAATTTTGATAATATAAAAATCCTTGATTTAGGCTGTGGCGAGGGCATTCATTCGATAAACATTTTAAATAAGATAAAAAGTAGCTATAGATATTATGGCTTTGATTATTCTAAAGACGCTATTAATTTAGCAAGTGATTATAATGGCTCAAATAGATTTTATTTTACAGGAGATGTCAATAATATTCCAATAGCTACTAATAGTATAGATGTAATTATAGACTTTTTATCTCCTTACAGTGAATCAGAAGTTAAAAGAGTGTTAAAAAAAGGTGGTTTATTTATAAAAATTGCTCCAAGTAGTGATTATTTAATTGAATTAAGAAATGCCAATGGTTTAGAAAAGTATCAAAAACAGCAGGAGATAATAGATAATTTAAGTAAATATTTTGAAAATATTGTAACAGAAAATTATCATAAGACATTTAAAATAGAAAAAGACGATGTTGAAAATCTGATTGGAATGACACCATTAAAATTAAATATGATAAATTTAGAAATAGAGCAAATAACTATAGATTTGAATATATATAAGGTGAGGGTATAGTTTCGAAGTATTGTAAAAATGTAAAAGTTGATATAAATGTGTATGCCGTTTTTAATAGCTTAATAATGCAACCAGTCTTTTTAACTAAGGAAAAGTTAAATGATTTAAAAAATAATTTCTTTGATTGCTTTAGTGATGATGAGTTACAAGTTTTAAAGAAATATGGAATTATAGTAAAAGATTTTAAAACAGATACTGAACTGCTTAAAATAATTAAAGAAGAATATCATAAGAATATTGAAAATAAGCTTACGATTATGTATTTGATTCCAATAAATATATGTAATCTTGGATGTAAATATTGTTTTATAGGTAAACTAAATAATAAAGAACAAAAAATGACATTTGATACAGCAAAAAAAGCAATAGATATGTTTTCTAAACATATAGATAATGTAAAGGAAAAAGGCGAAATATTTTTTTATGGAGCTGAACCTTTAATGAATTTTAAATTAGTTGAAGAAGTAGTAAAATATGTTAATTTAAATAACTATAACATCAAGTTTTCTATGGTTTCTAATGGTCTTTTAATAAATGAAAAAATTGCTGATTTTATAAAAAAATACGATATTGGTTTAGAAATTTCAATTGACGGTCCTAAAAATGTTACAGATGCTAATCGTGTTTTTAAAAATACTGACTTAGGAATTCATGATAAATTATTAGAAAAAATAGCTCTATTAAAGAAACATGATGTAGATTTTGGATTATCAATTACTGTTTCAAAAGCTTTTATAGAAAATAAAAAGCAAATAATTGAATGGTTAAAAAAGCTCGATGTTAAAAATATTAGTTATAATTTATTACATTATACATATAAGACTGATGAGTGGAAAGAATATTATAAAAAGGCAGTTGATTTTATTTATTATTCAAATTTAAAGTTATTTGATTATGGATTCAATGAGGACAGGATAAATAGAAAATATAAATCCGTTTATTTAAATGAATTTAAATATAGTGATTGTGGTGCTTTAGGCGCTAATCAAATTACTGTCTGTCCAAATGGTGATAATGAGGTTTGTCATGGGTATTGGAACAAGGATTTTCATACTCTTCCGAATATTAATTCCTTAAATGATTTAAGTGAATTATTTGGACTGGCTGATTTTAAAAAATGGAAAACTTATTTGCCAATTTTTAAAAGTAAATGTTTGTGATGTCCAGCAATATATTTATGTGGCGGTGGCTGTGCAATGCAGTCAAATGATTTGCTTGGCAATCCTAAAAACATAGATAAGGCTTTTTGTATTTATAGTAAAAAGATGTTAAAGTACATTATGAAAGAAATATATCAAGAAATAAAGAAATAATTTGTTTAGTTTAAAAAAGAAGATTTGTGATAATTAGAAGGATAAACAGAACTGTAGTTACTACTAATAGAGAAAGTGCGATAATGTTTGGCTTGCCATCGTCATTAATTGAAGGAGTACTTGTAAGTAAAAAACTAGAAAAAAATAAAAAGTCTTTGGAATATATCAAGAAAAGATTACCAGATTGTTATATATGTAATCTAGATGGTAAAGTAATAATTGGAAATGAAAAATAAGAATATTAAAAAGTAGTAAATATTATTGTGTTTGCTATTTTTTTATTGTATAGTAAATGGCATATCTTTGAATATTTTAAAGAAATTAAAAATTTTGAATATAAAAGTTGATAATTATAAAAAACAATTTTTAATAATGGTGGTTTTATGGAGAAAATAAGTGCAGAGGATATAATTTCTTCACTATTTATTTTAGGATTTGAAAAAATTGATATTTTATTGTACATCTGTACATTAGCAGAGATATCATTAAATCAAAAAGCAAAGGATTATTTTTTATTTGATGATAGTGATTTATCTAGTAGATTTTGTCAGAGTATTTTATTTGATGGTGTATTTTTTAAATTAAGAGAACAAGGGGATATAGACAAAGTTTATCAAAAAAGAAATAGAAAATTATTAATGCTTTTAGAAGAAATAGATTTTAAGAGAATTATTAAAATGAAAATTGCTATTATTTTGGAAGATAAATTATTGAGTTATAGCGATTTTTTGAGTGATAAAGAGTTAGAATTTCTAGACAATATTAATGAATTAGTATTAAATAAATAGTATGTTTTTTTAATTATAAATAATTTTTAAAAAAGGTGATTTTACGGAGAATATAAATATTTTAGAAACTGATAATATTATATTTACTAAGGTTTCTACGAAATTAATTGATGAATATTTAGAATTAGTTAATGATAAGAGTATTCAAAAGTTAGGCTTTAGTGAGTATATAAGAGAAAATAATGTTAAAGAAGAAAATGGTAAATGGGTTGATTATATTTATTTAAGATTAGAATTATAATTTAATTATATCCTAAAAGTAGTTAAAGTATAGTATAATTAAATTAGGTAGGTGGGTTAGTTATGACATTTACTTGGTTAGTGTTATTTATTGTTTTGGTGTTTATTGAACTTGTAACTGTTAATTTAGTGACGATCTGGTTTGCTATCGGGGCTTTGGCCAGTTTTCTAATTAGTGTATTTAGCGATAATACTTCTTGGCAGATTGGTGTCTTTGTTGTTGTAAGTTTTATTGCTCTTTTATTAACTAAGTCTATTGTTAATAAGATAAAAAATAAGCAAATTATTCCAACAAACTTGGATAGAGTAATTGGTGAAGTAGGTATTGTAACAGAAAGCATTAGTCTTTTAAAGATTGGTGAAGTTAAAGTTGATGGTAAAAGATGGAGTGCAGTTAGTGACACTGAGATTAAACTAAATGAAAAAGTAAAAATACTAGCGATAGATGGCGTAAAACTTAAGTGCCAACGAGTAGAGGAGAAAAATTAATATGGGATGGATTATTTTAATAGTAATTCTATTAGTGATTGTGTTAGGAGTTAGGATTGTTCCACAATCAACTGCAAAAGTTATTGAAAGATTAGGCAGTTATCATACAACGATGCAAACAGGGGTACATTATGTTATTCCATTTATTGATAGAGTAGCCAATGATGTTACTTTAAAAGAAATAGTAAAGGATTTTGCACCCCAACCAGTTATTACTAAAGATAATGTTACAATGCAAATAGATACAGTTGTTTATTTTCAAATTACTGATCCAAAGTTATATACTTATGGTGTTGAAAATCCAGTTAATGCTATTGAAAATTTAACGGCGACAACTTTAAGAAATATTATTGGCGAATTAGAATTAGATCAAACTTTAACAAGTCGTGATATTATCAATTCAAAAATGCGTGCAATCTTAGATGAAGCTACTGATCCTTGGGGAATAAAAGTTAATCGTGTTGAGGTTAAAAATATTATTCCACCAAGAGATATTCAAGAAGCTATGGAAAAACAGATGCGGGCTGAGCGTGAAAGACGTGAGAAAATTTTACAAGCCGAAGGTGAGAAAAAAGCCGCAATTCTAATTGCTGAAGGTGAAAAAGAAAGTGCTATTTTAAGAGCTGATGCGAAAAGAGAAACACATATTCGTGAGGCAGAAGGTGAAGCACAAGCAATTTTGAAAGTTTCTGCTGCAAAGGCTGATGCTTTAAAACTATTAAAAGCTGCTGATGTTGATGAAGCTGTTCTTAAACTTAAAAGTTATGATGCGATGGTAGAAGTAGCTAATGGTAATTCTACAAAGATAATTGTACCTAGTGATTTACAAAATTTAGTTACAGCTGGTACGGTATTAAAAGAAACTTTTAAAGACGATAAAAAAGATAATAAATAATTATATATGGTTTATTCAAAAAATATGGTAAATCGAGATAAGATTAAGAATTGATGTGATAGTTAATTATTATAATTGATTATCACTTTTTTAATGTTCATTTAATAATTCTCCCATATAATCAAATTTATTGGAGGAGAAAATATGTATATAATAAAGAATGCTTTTGTTTCTATATCAAGAAATAAAGGAAGAAACATACTGATAGGAATAATTATAACTGTGATAGCGTGTGCTTGTACCATTGCTTTAGCAATAAGAAATACTGCAAATATGACGGTTGAAGAATATCAAAATGCTAACGATATAGTAGGAACGATATCGTTCGATAGACAGTCCTTGATGGAAAATTTTAAAGGTGGCGATGATGCTACTAAAGATAATATTGAGGCTTTTAATAATGTAGAGTCACTTACTATTGATAACATTAATACTTATGGTGATAGTGACTATCTAAAAGGATACTATTACGTTTATGCAACTTCTTTAGATAGTGATACTTTAACAAAAGCTACAGATACTTATGAGTATGAAGTAGAAGATAAAGAAACAACGACGACAACTAAAAAGTCAAATTCTGGAAATAGACCACCGATGGGTGGGGAAAACTTTGGAACAACTACTGAGAAAAATACAACGATAACTATTACTAAAAGAACTGAAAAATTTGGAATTAACAGGGCTTTAACTGGAGCTTTTGAAATAGATGGTTATTCTTCGTATGATGCGATGACTGAATTTACCAGTGGTACTTATAAAATTACTGATGGCGAGATGATAAGTAACTTTGAGGATTTTGGGTGCGTTATTAACTCAGAACTTGCTAAATTAAATGAAATTAATGTTGGCGATACAATTAAATTGAAAAATAGTACTACTAAAGAAACTTATGAATTTACAGTAGTTGGTATTTATGAAGATAATTCCGAACAAGAAAATACGCAAAGTATGTATTCAAAAAGTGTTAATACTATTATTACTGGTTCGAGTGTTGTAAGTAAATTAGTAGAAGATGATGATACTTTAGTTACTAACGTTACACCATCATTTATTATTAAAGATGAAGAATCAATTGAGAAGTTTCAAAATGAATTACAAGAAAAAAGTTTAAATGAATATTATACTTTAACTACTAATTTAGAAGAAATAGAAAGTGCTACTAAGTCAATTGAAAATGTTAGTAATTTTGCTACAACTTTCTTAATTATTACTTTAATTATATCAGCAGTTGTTTTATTAATAGTTAATATGATTAATATTAGAGAAAGAAAGTATGAAATCGGTGTCTTTAGAACAATTGGACTAAGTAAATTTAAATTAACCATGCAATTTATTACAGAACTTTTAATGGTATCTTTAGTATCACTTGCTCTTGGTGCTGTAATTGGTGGCGCTTCAGCTAAGAGTGTTGGTAATTACTTATTACAAAGTGAGATTACAGAAACAGAAAATTCGAAAGAAGAACAAAATAATAACTTTGGACGTGGGGATATTGATAGAAAATTTAATACGGGTGTTCAAGTAAAACAAATAGATGAAATGAATACAGTCGTAAATTATATAGTAATATTAGAACTACTGGGGATAGGATTAGTATTAACTTTTATAAGTGGGTTGTCTTCAATGATAAGTATTCAAAGATTTTCCCCACTTACTATATTGAAAGAGAGGTCTTAAGATGAAGATTTTAGAACTTATTAATGTTTCATATCGTTATAATGATGCTTCTAAAGATGATTATGTTTTTAAGAATCTAAGTTATACTTTTGAGGCTGGTAAAGTTTATGCTATAAAAGGTAAAAGTGGTTCCGGAAAGACAACTTTATTATCTTTAATAAGTGGCTTAGAAAAATGTAGTGAAGGTAAGATTATCTTTGATGGTAAAGATTTAAAACAAATGAATTTAGATGAATATCGTAGTACCCATATTGGCATAGTTTTTCAAAGTTATAATTTACTTCCTTATTTAACAGCTTTAGAAAATATAACTTTAGCGATGGATATTAGTAAAGAGAAAATAACTAATTCTAAAGATAAAGCTTTACAACTAATGCAAAAGGTAGGACTTGATGAGTCGTATGCTAACCGTAAAATATTAAAATTAAGTGGTGGTGAACAGCAAAGAATTGCTATCGCTCGAAGTCTTGCTTACGATGCTAAAATGATTGTAGCTGATGAACCAACCGGTAATTTAGATAAAGATACAGAAAATGATATTATAAGTATTCTAAAGGATTTAGCTAAAAAAGATAATAAATGTATAATTATAGTTACACATTCGGAAAATGTTTGCAAACAGGCAGATGTTATCTATGAATTAAAAAAACAAAATAAATAGTTAAAAATTAGTTAAGGCACACAAAGTTGTGTCTTTTTAGGTTGTAGTATGTTAGAATGAAGGTGAAAAGGGCTAATTAAAGGGAGCATAATTGATGAAATATATTTGGACTTATAAAGCTAATGATAATTTTATCGATATGAATAAATTTATTATTCCTACGAAAGGAACGAAGCTATGAAAGTTTTAATTGATAATGATGAAATAAACATGACTGTATCAGGAAAATTTATGAAACCAAGTGCAATACTTAATGGTAAGTCTTTGGCTGACTATATGTTAGAAAATACCTTAGAAAAACTTGAAGTTTATAAAAGAATATTTGGCGTTCAAAGATTAGAAAAAATAAATTTTGAAACTTATGATGTTGATACAGAGTTAGATCAGTTTTTTGCTAGAAGAATGGAAATTGATAAGAGTCCGGCTCCTGCTTATTGTCGGGGTTTCTTTGATGAAAATAATAATCTTTCTTGTAGTTGTAATCATGCTAATGCAAAGTGTGGGACAGGTTGGTGGTATAGTGCCGTATGTACAAATGCCCATGAAGCTTTTCATTTATATTATAGAAAATATATTTATGGTGAAGATAGAATAGTGTGGTTTGATGAAGGCATGGCTCAATTTATGTCAGGCGAGAAAGATTGGCTATTAAATGATGAAGGAAATCTTGAAAAAACATTTAGAAAATTTATAGATAATTATATTCCTATAAATAATTTAAATAAAAGATGTCATGGAGGACAAGATACTAGTGATAATTTAATATTTGACAGACCAAATGTATTTCGGGGTTATATCGCAAGTCTTTTGATTATCAAATATATTGATGAAATATATGGTAGAAGTTATTTATACGAATTGATGAAAGATAATAAAAAGATTAGAGAGTTTTGCGAAGTAGCTTTAGAAGAAATGATTAATTATTTTAAAAGAAAATATAATATTGAAAATAGTAAAAAAATATAGAATGTATTTATATAAATTACTTTTAGAGAGGAGCAATTTAATGCGTTGTCGTTGGTGTAATGAAGCAAATTCTAAGTATGTAGAGTATCATGATAAAGAATGGGGAGTACTAAATACGGATGATAAATATTTATTTGAAATGTTAATCTTAGAGTCTTTTCAAGCAGGATTATCCTGGGAGTGCGTTTTAAATAAAAGGGCAGCTTTTAAAGAAGTTTATGATGATTTTGATATTGATAAAGTAATAAATTATGATGATGAAAAGTTAGAGGAGTTAATAAATAATAAAGATATTATTAGAAATAAGTTAAAAATAAGGGCTAGTGTAAATAATGCAAAGGTATTTAAAGAGATAGTAACAGAATATGGTAACTTTTATAATTATTTAAAAACTTTTACTAATGGTAAGATTATTTATGAAAATGATAAAACGACTTCAGCTTTAAGTGATAAGGTTTCACAAGACTTGCAAAAGAGAGGAATGAAATTTGTTGGAAGTACGATAATTTATTCTTATTTACAAGCAGTTGGTATAATTAATAGTCACGATGATACTTGTGATTTTCGCAAAAAATAGTAGTTGTACTGTTAAAGATTTATTATAATAAGAGAAAAGAGGAAGAAGAGGTTAGAATGTTAGCAAATATTTTATTAAGCATTGTTTCTGTATGTACAATCATTTCTTACGTACCCCAAATAACACGTTTGATAGTTAGCAGGAGTGCTAAAGATTTAAGCATACCATCGTGGATAGTAGGAACCATAAGCTATTTTACCTATGTCTTATATGCTTATCTTTGTACAACGGATAATATGTTGAAATTTACATCAATGTTAGAATTTGTGTTGTGCTCGATGATTTTAGTATTAGTTTTAATATATAGAAAGAGAGATAAAAAATAATATGCGTGAAGAATTTTTATCAGCAGTTTATATGCTAATTTTTAATGATAAAAGAGAAGTATTATTTCAAAGAAGATCAGGAACCAAATTATGGCCAAATTTTTTGGCCCTTCCGGCTGGTCATATTGACAAGGGAGAAGACGCCTGTCAAGCATTAGTTAGAGAAGCTAAAGAAGAATTGAATATAAATATAACTACTAAAGATATAGAAGATACATTTGTGGTAAATAGAATAAATAAAAATTTAAAACCTTATTATGATATCTATTTTATTATAAATAATTATGGTGGAGATATAAAAATAAATGAACCTAGTAAGTGTCAAGAACTTAAGTGGTTAGAGTTAGATAAGTTGTCTATTGATGTTATTGAATTTGAAAAGATAGCTATCGATAATTATCGCAAAGGGATAAAGTTTAGTACTATAAAGATTGATGAAGAAAAAGATATGGAAAGATTAAATAAGGCATGAAAAAGAAAATTTTGATTATTTTATTAGTTATTTTTTTGCTGGGAACACTGGCCTTTATAGGCTTTAAGATTTATACTGGTAAGATTGGTAATAAGGCTAAATATGATAATAGTTATTTTGGCATTAAAACTTATCAAAGTAAAATTGATAAAGATAATGATGGTATTGATGATCAAACTGATATTTTAAATAATGTAAGAAAATATATAGCGACAAAGCCACAGTATGAAAGCAAGTATTATGCGGGTGGTTATCCAGATGATAGTTATGGTGTTTGTACTGATGTGGTGGCTTTTGGTTTAAGAGATGCTGGCTATGATTTAAGAGAGTTAGTAAATGAAGATATTAAAAATAATCCTGATAAATATAATATTGATGTTCGAGATAAGAATATTGATTATCGAAGGGTAAAGAATTTATTAATTTATTTTCAAAATAATAGTATTAATTTAACTACTGATATTAATGATATAAAAAATTGGCAAGGTGGCGATATTGTAGTTTTTAGTACACATATTGGTATTGTATCGGATAAGAGAAATAAAAAAGGGATACCTTATGTAATTCATCATGAAAGACCTTATCAGGAAGAATATGAAGAGGATATCTTAAATAGTAGGAAGAATGATATAAAAGGACATTTTAGAATTAGTTAGTTTTTTAGGAATTAATTAGGTTTAGCTAGTTAGTTTCTTTTTTTTAACTTCCCAACCCACCCACCCTGAGGGAATATTAGAAGTCAAAAGTGTCAAGAAAGTGTCGAATTTAAAAAAATTTGTAATTTTGGAGAAAAATTTAGTAAAAAAAGAAGGAAATTGGACTTCTGTTACCAATAAGTATAATTAGAGATAGTATTTCTAACTACCTCTAGAAAATGACAAGATAGAAAGAAGGAATACGATATGTCATTAGAAATAAATAAAGAAAATTTAAAAAAAGAAAGGAAGAATGTAAGAATAGATAAGTTATCAGAGAGTCAGATAATTCCCTTAAAACAAGATTTTATGTTTACCCAAATATTTAATGATGAAGACTATGATTTTGTCCTTTATCAATTATTATCAGATGTATTAAGTATTAAAAAAGAGGTATTTATTGGTAATATAAGATACTTAAATAGAGATTTAAAGAATTCTAATAAAAAGAATATGTTAAATAAAGTAGATTTGCTTATTAAACATAAAATGTTTAATGAAGACGGTGATGAAGAAGAAGAATATATTAATGTGGAAATAAATACTTCTAATTCTATGTTAAGAAGAAATAAGGTTTATAGTAATAAAATTGGTAGTTTTTCTTTAGATGTAGGAGATAATACTTATGATAATATTGACCGCTTAGTCCAAGTGAATTTCGATTTTTTTGATACTAATAAATTAAGATTAGTTTCAATTAGTCAAATGAAAGATCAAGATAATATTATTGATACTGGCTGGGACGATATTTTTTATACGATTTCTGTTAATTTTGCTCTTAACCCATGGTATAATCTAATTGATGAGAGAGAAAAAAAGGTTGCTAATTGGTGTATTTTAATGAATACAAATGATTTAGAAACTTTTAAAAGAAAGGCAGAAGAAATTATGGGAAAAGAAGATGCTGAAAAATTAATTTACCGCATCGAAGAGTTATCTTGTGATAAAGAAAATATTGCTTTATTTACGAAACTTAGCAATGAAGAAATGGCCTTTAATACTAGACTTGCCGAAGCCGAAAGAGATGCAAAAAAGCGTTATAAAGACGGTGTAGAAGAAGGAATAGAAAAAGGTATCGAACAAGGTATTGAACAAGGTTCTAAAGAAAAAGCCTCTGAAAATGCTAAAAATGCTATCGGCCTAGGCCTAGATAATGAAACCATATCTAAGATAACTGGTCTTTCAGTAGAGGAAATAGAAAAAATAAGAAAGTGCTAGGCTTTAATTAGATGATTAACAAATATTATTAAATCTCTTTGTAAATTTGAGGCTGCCAAGGCTAAATTTTATTGTTTGGAGTAGTAAGGAAAGAAAAAATGGAAGTAGTAGGAACAATGTTTTTTAAAAATAAGTGCTTATTGATAGATAAGCCAAGGAAAAGACCAACTTATCAAATGATAGGTGGTAAGGTTGAAGACGGAGAAACGCCTTTAGAAGCTGCAATTAGAGAATGTCATGAGGAATTAGGAGATAAGGCCATATTTGATGATAATTCTCTAGATTTAGTGATGGAATTTGATGAGATTGCAACAAGTGATGGGATAACGCCGATTCATTTTTATGTTTTTAGATATAATGGGGTGTTGGAAGGTGAACTTTCAACGTCTTTAGAAATAGAAAAGTTTTTATGGTATCAATCTAACGCAGGGGAAGAAATTTTATCAAATACTTTAAAACATAAAGTCATACCTTATTGTTTAGAAAGAAAATTAATTAAATAAAAAGTTTTAAAAGATTGTTGTATATTAAAAATAGCAGCAGTCTTTTAATTTTCATTTAATATTTAAATACTATAGTGGAGATATAGAAAGGAAAGATTGGATTATATGAAAAGAAATGTAAAGAATGTATTAATGGTAGCAGTTATTGCTTTACTAAGTATGTGTATGGTTTTTACTTATAGTTATGCTAAGAAGCATATTACTGATAATATTTTTACTAGTATGAATGGTAGTACTCCCCCAAGTATGCCTGTTGGTTCTAGCAATAATGGTAATGATTCAAATGGTATGCCAGAAAAACCAAATGGTAGTAATGATATGACACCACCAGATAATAACACAGGTGGTAATCAAAATAGTAATCAAGGTACACCATCTGAAAAGCCTAGTGATGATGATGGAACTTCTTCTGCTAAACCTGATGATAGTCAAAATTTTAGCAACAGTAATAGCTCAAATAATAATGGAATGAACGGTATGCCAAGTAATGGTAATTCAAGTAATGGTAGTACTCCCCCAAGTATGCCAAACGATATGAATTTTAGTCGGAATGCTAATAGCATAACATGGCCTTATTATTTAATATTTATCTCAAGTAGTTTGGGTATTGCTTTACTAGTTATGGATTTAATTATGTCAGAATTTAACAAAAAGAGTTTTAAAGAAACATTTACTAATAAAGATAATGTGATGATTAACGTTTTAGGAGTAATTGTTTTAACTGGTGTTTTATCAACAAGTAGTATTGTGCTAACAAATAATTCTTTAAGTAATAATAGTAGTAATTCTGGTAACCCTGGTATGGGCGAAATGAACGGAGGTAATAATAATGCTAGCTACAGTGCGGCAAAAGAAATAACCAGCGACATTACCATTACTGATGGTACTTACACTTCTACTAGTAGTGATGAAAATACGATTAGTGTTAGTGGCGATACAACCGCTGATATTAGTAATGTAACAGTTACAAAGACTGGCGATTCTGATGGTGGTGATAGTACTAGTTTTTATGGTACTAACTCCGCTGTTATAGCTAAAGACGGCGCTACTTTAAATATTGAAAATTCTACTATTACAACCGAAGCAACCGGCGCGAATGGTGTGTTCTCTTATGGTGGTTCCGCAACAACTAGTAATTCTAGTAGTGATGGCACAACGGTAAATATCAGTAATTCAAAAATTACTACAACTAAAGATAATTCTGGTGGTATTATGACTACTGGTGGTGGTGTAATGAATGCGACTGATTTAGAAATTAATACCGCCGGAACTTCCAGTGCTGCTATTCGAAGTGATCGTGGTGGTGGTACTGTAAATGTTGATGGTGGTACTTATACGACAACTGGTCAAGGATCACCGGCTGTTTACTCAACAGCCAATATTACCGTAAAAAACGCTACTTTAAAAGCAACGGCCTCAGAAGGTGTTGTGATTGAAGGTAAAAACTCCGTAACTTTAGATAACGTAACTTTAGTAGATACAAATAATAAACTTAATGGCCAGTCAACCACTTATAAAAATATCTTCCTCTATCAATCGATGAGTGGGGATGCTGATACTGGCGTTGCGGTATTTAAGGCTAGTAATAGTAAGATAACTACTAATAAAGGTGATACTTTATATGTAACTAATACTAAAGCAACAATTACTCTAGAGAATAATACTATTGTTAATAACGATTCTACTGGTAATTTCTTAAGAGTTCAAAAGGACTCATGGGGAAATAGTGGCTCAAATGGAGGCGATGTTACTTTAAATTTAAAGAATCAAAAAGCTACTGGTAATATTGTTGTGGATTCTATATCTACTCTTAGTATGGCTTTAAGTAATAATTCTTCTTATGAAGGTACAATAAATGGCGATAATAGTGCTAAAAGTATAAGTTTAACTTTAGATAAGACTTCAAAAATTAAATTAACAGGAAATAGTTATATTACTTCGTTAAATAATGAAGATAGTTCTAATAGTAATATTGATTTTAATGGATATAAACTTTATGTAAATGGTATTGCTATTAATTAAGATATATTTTAAGTTATATTGCTTTAAAGAGTAATATGTCTTTTTTTGAATTTTAATCATTTTTATTATATAATCTGGTTATAATGGTAGTGAGATTTTGAAGAAAAAAGGGTTAATAGTAAGAGTGGTTGTTTTAACATTATTATTAGTAATTATACTTGGAGAAGTATATTTAGTTTTAAGACCTAGGAAGACTAATAATAGTAATAATGATTTTAAAATTGATAGTATAAATAACAATATATATAATATAGATAAAGAAAATTTAAAGTATATTGTTGATGCTACGACTTCCTATACTAAGAATGGGTTAAATTATAAGTTAGAGAAAAATGATAATAAATATTATATTTTAATTGATGGTTTAAAAGATAAAAAGATAGAAAATCAAATAAATGAGAATATTAAACATAAAGTTGATGAAAGTGCTAATAATAGTAAGTATTTGATATATAATAAGATAGAGGCTAGTTTTAGTAATATACTTTCAGTGACAATTGTGGAAAATCAATATGTAAATAGTAATTATCGTGATGAAGAATTTATAAAAGGTAATGTTGGGGGTTATGCTATAAATAGTTATAATATCGATTTAAATACCGGCAATGTTTTAGAAATGGAAGATGTTATTTACGATATAAATTCTCTTAAAGAAATATTAAGAAAAAAAGCTTATGATTTAGCTATCCAAGATGCTGGTTTTTTCTGTACTGGTGGTCCTTGTGAGAATCCATATCCTGATTATAGTCAAGTTGAAGATTTTGTTTTTAAGATAATGGCAAAGTTTAATAAGAAAGATTATAAGTTTTATTTTGATGCAAGATATATATATTTAATGTTTGATAACTTAGATAGTAAAGCACCTTTATCTATAGATACTGATGATATAAATAAAGATAATTGTAATTTATTTACTAAGGATAGTAAAAGCGGATGTGTTTATATTGAAGAATGCGACGATGATTTAGGTAATCAAAAAAGTTGTAGTAAAGTATATATAGATTTAGATAATAAGAGAAATAATGCTACTTTTATAATAGATATGGTAGATTTAGTAGATAATGTTATTATTTATGATAAGTTTGTTAATAAAGATAATTTGTATAATAATGATAAAGTACAAATAGAGAGAAAATTTATTAAAGATAATATAGATAGTAATTTTATAAAGGAAGAAGATAATACTTTAATAGATTATGATGCTGATATATATGAAGAGAAAGTAGAACCAGTTACGAAAGATTTAGTTTTAAAAGAGATGCAAGAATTACAAACTGGTAATTATAATATTTATAGTGTTAATGGTAGTTTTTATAATTTTAGTAAATATTCTTATGTTTATTATAATGTTTATCATTATGATTTAAAAAAGGAAGAATATGTAAATAATAAAAAGAATATTTATATAAATAAATTTAGTAAAAGAGAAGATATAATATCAGGACCTTCAACTTATATAGGAGAATATGATTTTTTAAAAGAATATAATAATAAAAAGAGATTGTATTTTTATATAATTGAAAGTAGTACTGGAAAAGAATATAATAGTATTGATATTATTAAGAAAGATTTTGATTTAAAGAAGTATATACCTAGTGAATGGTTAAATTTAGGTAAATATAAGACAGTTGATGATTTAATAAATAGTATGTTTATTACTTATGATAATGTTTATACTGATAAGAATAGATTAATTTTAGATATAAATTATAATACTGTAGTATTAAGATATTATGATAAGAAAGTTTATTTATGTAAAGATGATTATAATAAACGAGATGAATTAGTTAAAGAAATGTTTGGAGAGTAAAATGGAAAATAATAGTAATAGAAAAAATATAGTTATAGATATTTTAATAATTGTATTGCTAGTGGTAATGATTATTCTTGCGATAATGATTGGGTTTAAGAATAATAAGACTAAGAAAGATAATAATGTTAAGGATGATACTGTGGTAAGAGTTGATGCTTCACTTGCTACTCAACCTTTAATGGATGCTTATGTTGATAATTTGAAAGATTTTAATTTAAATAAAGATTATACTAATACTGATCCGGCTTATACAAAGTTAATTAATAGAGAAACAGATTTAATTATTGTTACAGAACCTAGTAGTGATGAGTTAAAAAGAGCTAATGAGGCTGGAGTAGAATTAGAAGTAACACCGGTTGTTAATGAAGGTTTTGTTTTCTTTACTAATATTAATAATCCAGTGAATGGTTTAAGTTTAAAAGAGATTCAAGATATTTATACGGATAAAATTACTAATTGGCATCAAGTTGGAGGCGATGATACACAGATTATTGCTTATCAAAGACCAGAAAATTCGGGTAGTCAGACCGGTATGCTTTCATTAGTTATGAAAGATAAAAAGATTAAAGAACCTAAAACCGAAGAATATATTGTTTCGATGGCGGGTATAATTGATGCGGTTGCTAATTACGATAATAGCAAGGATTCAATTGGTTACTCTTATTATTACTATGCGACAACAATGTATGGCAATGAAAATATTAAGTTTTTAGCAGTTGATGGGGTAAGTCCTAATCACGATACGATAAAAGATGAAAGTTATCCTTTAATTACTGCTTATTATATTGTTACTTTAAAAGATACAGAAAATGGTGCTGTTAGTAAAGTAAAGAATGCTATGCTTGGTAGTGATGGTCAGAAAATAGCAAGAAATGCTGGCTATATTGAAATAAATTAGAAATGTAAATATTAGTTGTATTAGCAATTAAGTGATACAACTTTTTAATTTTTTTATAAAAGCGCAAAAACGTTAAAATGTTTTAAATACATTTAATAAAAATATATAAGATTAATATCATTTAAAACAAATTGTAAAAATATCAAAAATGTTGTATACTTAATTTAGAGGTGATAATCTTATGATAGAAAGACCAACTTATATAGAGGAATTAAAAAAATGGCAAGATAAAGATGTAATAAAAGTTATTACAGGCATGCGTAGATGTGGAAAGTCAACATTATTTGATTTATTTATAGAGGAATTAAAAAATCAAGGAATAAAAGAAAATCAAATAATTCATATTAATTTAGAAGATGCTGATTATGATTTTCAAGATTATAAAGAATTTTATAAATATGTTAATGGTTTAATAAAAAATGAAAGTAAATATTATGTATTTTTAGATGAAGTTCAAATTGTTAAAGACTTTCAAAAAGTAGTAGATAGTTTATATATAAAAAAGAACATTGATGTCTATATAACTGGCTCTAATAGTACTCTTTTATCGGGAGAACTTGCTACATTACTATCAGGACGTTATATAAAAATAGAAATGTTACCATTATCATTTAAAGAATATGTTAGTGTATCTAATAATACTAATTATCAATCTTTATTTTTAGAGTATATGCAAACAGGTGGTTTACCTGGCGTAGTCAATCTATTAGATGCTAACTACAATGGAATTGATAAGTATTTAGATGGAATATTTTCAACAGTTGTTTATAAAGATATAATGACTAGAGAAAATAGTATGGATAAATTAGAATTAGAAAGAATTTTAAAATTTATTTATGATAGTATCGGTAGTCAAGTATCAATTAATAAAATTAGTAATACTCTTACTAGTAAAGGAATGCCTATAAATTATTATACTGTTGATAAATATATCAATGCTTTTTTAAATAGCTATTTAATATATAAGCTTGAATGTTTTGATATTCAAGGTAAAAAGTTATTGGAAGGAAATTATAAATTTTATAGTGTTGATATGGGACTTAGAAGTTTTCTTTTAGGTAAAAAAGCTAATCAAGATATGGGCCATATTTTAGAAAATATAGTTTATTTAGAATTGCTAAGAAGAGGCTATACTGTTTATGTTGGTAAAACAAGAGATTTAGAAGTCGATTTTATTGCCAAGAATAGAGAAGGATTAAAGTATTATCAAGTAGCACTTAGTGTAAGAGATGATAAAGTGTTAGAAAGAGAATTAAAATCTTTACAAAAAACAGGTGATTTTTATCCTAAAGTATTACTTACAATGGATAATGATTTAGAAACTGATTATGATGGAATAAAAAAAATAAATGTGGTTGATTGGTTATTAGGTAAAGAATAATAAAAGAATATAGTCATATTGCAGTTGCAGTATGGCTTATTTTAATATTCATTTAACAATTTATAGTATAATGGTAGTTAGTGAGGTAATTATATGAATATATTAATTATTGAAGATGAAAAAGCGTTAGCTGATGTTATAAGGGCTAGTTTAGAAAATAATAATTATCAAGTAGAAATAGAAGGTAATGGCGAAGAAGGCTATTATAAAGCTTTATGTGATACTTATGATTTAATAATCTTAGATGTTATGTTACCTGATATGGATGGTTTTACTATTTTAAAGAAACTTCGAGAAGATAAGATAAATACAAAAATTATTATGTTAACGGCTAAGTCGACTTTAGATGATAAATTAGAAGGTTTAGAAAATGGAGCCAATGATTATATAACTAAACCTTTTCATATAGAAGAATTAGTAGCACGTGTTAATATTCAACTTAAAGGAAGTAGTAGTAAAACTAATAAAGATATTTTATCTTATAAAGATATAGAATTAAATTTAAAGACTTCTTATTTAAGTTGTATAAATAATAATAATAAAGTATTGCTAGTTAATAAGGAATTATTATTATTAGAGTACTTAATAATTAATAAAGATCTAATTTTATCTAAAGATCAAATATATAATAAAATATGGGGATTAGATAATGAAATAAAGTCTAATAACTTAGAAGTATATTTATCCTTTATTAGAAAGAAATTAAAAGCTATAGACTCTAAAGTAAATATTAAGTCTTTAAGAAATATGGGATATAAGTTGGAGTATAGTAATGAATGATTTAAAGAAGAAAGTATTTACTCTAATATTTAGTATTTTAAGTATTAGTATTTTAGGTTTTATTATTGTCTTTAATGTTGAAAAGTATATAGAATCTAATAAGATTATTAGTAATAGTTTAAGAATAGCTAAGAATAATGAAGAAGATAAGAATAAAGTAAATAAAGATAATAGTTTTAAAGATAATAATATAAGATATATGGATAAAGTTATTTATACTATTCTTTTAAATAGTGATAATAGTATTAAAGAAGTTATTAATTTATCTAATAATAATATAGATATAGATAGTATTAAATTATTAGGACAATCTATATTAAGTAAGAATGATATTAAAAGAGAATATATAGGTAATATTTATTTTAATAAATATAGTTATGTTTATAATAATGGTAAGTATTTAACTATTATAGATAATAGTAGTATTCAAAATAGTTTATATAATTATTTATTGATTTCTTTAAGTTTATTTGTTTTATTAGAAGCTATAGTTTATTTAGTAAGTACGGTATTAACTAATTGGATTATTAAACCAGTAATAAGTAGTTTTGAAAAACAAAAGGAGTTTATAGCCGATGCTTCTCATGAGTTAAAGACACCTTTATCAGTTATTATTGCTAGTAGTGAAGTTTTAGAAGATAATCCTAATGAAGTTAAATGGTTAAATAATATTAAAAGCGAAGCTAATAGGATGAATATTTTAATTAAGAATTTATTAGTGTTAGCTACTTTTGAAAAGAAAGAAACTTATATATTAAAGGAAGATAATTTATCGAAAGTTGTAGAGCTTGCTGTATTAACATTTGATGCTAAAGCATATGAGAGTGATATAAAGTTAGAAAGTAATATCGATGAAAATATTAAGTTTAATTTTGATAGTTATTCGATAAATGAGTTAGTAGAGATTCTACTTGATAATGCTTTAAAACACGCAGATAAAAAAAGTACGATTGTTGTTAGTTTAAAGGAACAAGGTAATAATATATTACTTAGTGTTACTGATACAGGAGATGTAATTCCTAAAGGAGAGGAAGAAAAGATATTTGAAAGGTTTTATCGGTTAGATAAATCTAGAAGTAGGAAAGAAAATAGATATGGTTTAGGGCTTGCTATTGCTAAGAATATTGTTCTTAATCATAATGGTAAAATATCGGCAGAAAGTGTTGGTAAGGTTACAACTTTTAAAGTTCTATTTAAAAAGTAGGACTTTTTTTGTATATTATATAAATAATTGGGTAATCTATGAATTTAAAAATTTTCATAGAGTTGCATACCTCTATGAAACCAAAAATACGTTATCTATTTTTAACTTATACCATAAATATACCATAAAAATAGTATATTTTAAAGATATTTTTACTAGTGTTTAATCCTTTTTATAGTCAAATTTCTCGTCATAAAAATATATAAAATTTCCAATAATTATAGAGGATTGCTAAAGTTGTTAAACATATTTTATTAATTTTTATTCTCGTCAAATTTATAGTCAAATAGTCATTCAAAGCCAGTGTTTACCTATATTTTTCATAGAAGTATGCAACTCTATGAAAAGTGTAAATATATGTAAACTATGATTCGACAAAATTTTCTTTTATTTTTACTTATAATTATTGTAGTTAGAATGTGAGTATTGAAAAATGAAAAAATTTAATAAGGATAAATATTTAAAAAAACTAAAATTAAAACGATTTTGGCAGAGTAATTCGCGGTATTTTTATATTGGTGTTCCATGTATTTTATGCGGAATATTAGGTATTTATTTTGCTTATTCTAAATTTTTTGTTACTCAAGAGCAAGAAGTTGTAAGAGCGACAGTTGCACCATTTATAAGAGGCGATGTTGTTATTAATAATTATGTCAATGGTCAATTAGTTGAAGATGCTCCAGCTCAAGCAACTGGTTATAAGGTTGATAAAATAGTTTGTGATAATGGTGCAGTTGGTGAGTGGAGCGCCAAAGATTGGGGACCAACAATATCTAATGTAACGAAAAGAAGTAAATGTAACATTTATTTTGTGGATGTTGAGAAAATAAACATTGGTAATGTGGCAGTTCCATTAGATGATTATGGACTTTGTCCAACAGTAAATGCAGATGGCACAGCAACGGTTACTGAGGCTGAAAGTAAATATGGTTATTTATGTAGTATGAAGGATGCTTATGGTACTAGTTATTATTATCGAGGAAATGTTACTAATAATTATGTTAAATTTGCTGGCTTTTATTGGCGTATTATTCGCGTTAATGGCGATGGTACGGTAAGAGTTATATATGATGGTAAGAGTGCTCATGTCAATGGTGAGTCAAGTAGTGATAGAATAATTGGAACAAGTGCGTTTAATGATAAGTGTGATGATAATGCTTATATTGGTTATATGTATGGAACCGCAGGTTCATCAAGTTATGAAGAAACTCATGCTAATACTAATAATTCAACTATTAAGACTTATTTAGATACATGGTACGAAAATAATATTAAAGGTACCACTAATGAACAGTATATTGCCGATAATCTTTTCTGTAATGATAGAAGCTTTGCACCGAATAATAGTGGTGCGGGTGCGGGAACTAGCATAACAGATTATCGTTGGTATAATTTTTCATCTAATGTTAACAACAATAAGATGATGTTAACGTGTCCACAAAAGAATGATGCTTTTACCGTAACTGATATTAGTAAAGGTAACGGGACCCTTACTTATGGTATTGGCCTTGTTACAACTGATGAAGTAGTTTTAGCTGGTAGTTTGAGTTCAAGAAATTACAACTATTATTTATATAATGGTGAATATTATTGGACAATGTCTCCTGATCGCTTCGACGATGAAGACGGCACTCTTGAGCGTTACGTGAGTTCGGACGGCCTTGTGGGCAGCGACGGCGCCGTCTTCGTCAGTCTTGGTGCCCGTCCAGTTTTCAATCTGAAGTCTGAAATTCTGAATAATGGCAATGGAACGGCAAGTAATCCATATCATGCGTAAGCATTTAGAAAACTTAATGCGAGGCAGATAGGTCGTCAAATGAATCATCATTTGGCCGTGGCGAAAATCTTTATATGATATAATAGAGTTAGTAATATTATATAAAGTTGGTTTGTCCTATAAACTATTGTTTGTTCTTTTAAGACGTGTCGCCTAATTACTTCAATGGTAACAATGCTAATGAGCATAATGCGAATTCAAACGGCAATGCAGACAACAACACTAATGGGTCCCGTCCAGATTCCTGCTAAGATAGATTAAAATCTATGGCACTCAAAATAAACGGCTAAGGCTTTTTATTGTAAGAAATAATCTTTTAGAACTAGGGATAAATAACTATTTATTGCTTTTAAACAGAATAAAGATGTTACCGAACTTTTATAAGATAATCTAGTATTAGATTGGAAAAAATGATAAATCAGTTGTAATTAAACCGAACATATAACATAGATACTTTTAGACGTAATTTAAAAGTTAGATACTATGTTGGTAGTATTTAGAGTTATGTGAAAACATAATTCTAAATACTTATAAATTAATAGGAGATATATTAACTATGAAAATATTTAAAAATAAAAAAAGAAAATATATTATAATATCTGGCTTAGTTAGTGCATTTGCAATTATTGGACTATGTATTACTTATTATAATTCTATTCCAAAAGAAGAGCCGTTAATTGGTGCATATATTAATGGTACTTATTCTGAAATTTTACCAACTAAAGGTAGTGGATATGCTGTAGATAAAATAGTATGTGATAATAATAAGAATGCTAGTTGGGATTATGGTAAGTGGGGAATAAAACTTTCTAACTGGGGGATAAGAAGTAGATGTAATATTTATTTTAAAAGTTTAGAAAGTTTTACACTAGCTGATAAAAAATTTTATTTAGATGAAATGGGAAGATGCCCAACAATGAATAGTGATGGCACTGTAACCGTAACTAGAGCAGAAGATACTTATGGTTATTTATGTAGAGCTAAAGATGTTTATGGGGACTCGTATTATTACCGTGGTAATGTAACCAATAATTATGTCTTATTTGCTGGGAAATATTGGCGTATTATAAGATATAATGGTGACGGAACAGTAAGAGTTATATATGATGGAACAGTAGCTCATGCCAATAATGATGCGAGTGTCGATAGACAAATAGGGACTACTAGTTTT
Source organism: uncultured Bacilli bacterium (assembly GCA_934098505.1). Taxonomy (GTDB): domain Bacteria; phylum Bacillota_I; class Bacilli_A; order RF39; family UBA660; genus CAG-605. The sequence continues at coordinate 69,495 of CAKOOR010000006.1, read as the reverse complement.
AATTATTACTGGAAAAAGGATAATGTTAAGGAAAGTGCTAATTCATACGTTTTAAATGATAATGCTGGTTTTGGTTACATGTATGGTAATAGAGATGGTATAGTTGAACAATCAACTCAATATTCTACTTCATCTTATACAAATACTAGTACTTATTATATTGCTAAGGAATATAGTTATAATGCTTCAACAGATAAATTTACTTTGAAAAATCCGATTGCCGTACTTGGAAATTCCATGACAAGTGATTATATTGGTTACTATACTTTTAACGGAACAAGTTCTAGTACTTCTAATCAATATATTTATAAAATTACTAGTGTTACAGCAGGTTCATCAAGGGCAACCATTGGTTATAGTTATGTTACTTATGGAACAACAAGTAAAGATAAAGCTCAAACTAATACTAATAGCTCTGATATTAAGACTTATCTTGATACGTGGTATGAAAATAATATTAAAGGCATAACCAATGAACAATATGTTAAAGATAATTTATTTTGTAACGATCGTTCTTTAAGTAGCAATATGCTAAGTGGTTGGAGCACTAAAGGCTACGGTACTGAGGAAACGTCATATCGCTGGCATAATTTTGCATATAGTTCTTATAATAATAAAATGATGTTAACGTGTCCACAAAAAAATGATGCTTTTACAGTTAGTGATACTAGCAAAGGGAACGGAGCTCTTACTTATGGTATTGGCCTTGTTACGGCTGATGAGGTAGTTTTAGCGGGTGGTTGGAATTCAAATAATTCAAATTATTATTTATACTCTGGACAAACTTATTGGACTATGTCGTCCGATTCCTTCGATTATAACAGTGCTCAAGAGTATATTGTGCTTTCAACCGGCTTTGCGGGTAGCATGGACGGTATCAGCAACCGTGTCGGCAACAGGCTTGGTGCCCGTCCAGTTTTAAATCTAAGCTCTGAGATTCTAAATAATGGCAATGGGACGGCATCTGAACCGTTTCATGCGTAAGCATTTAGGATAATTAATGCGAGGCAGAGAGGTCGCCAAATGAATTATCGTTTAGCGACCACGCCTATTACTTACTTGGTAGAAGGAGTTCTTCTATCATTTTTTAGCTGATTTTTAGAAGAAAAGATATTACTATAAGGGTGGAATGAAGGGAATGTGTATGAAAGTATTAATGTTTAAAGTAGGAATAAATAAATTAGAAGATAAAAAATGGGGAGTAATAGAAGTTACAGATAAGATGACTATAGGCGATTTAGCCTATAGTATACTAGCTAGTTTTAATTCATTAGCATATCATTTTTATAGTTATTACTTATAAAGATAGAGAGTATAACTGTTATATATATGATGATTTATTGTTTGATCATGAAATAGCATTAGATGCTATTCAAAGTATATTAAGCAATATAGGATTAAATGATAATAATACTATGAAAATGGAATATGACTTTGGATCTACGACAACATTTAAAATAAAGTATTTAGGTTCTATAAAGTTAAAAGAAAATAATAAGACTTATTATTCAAGTATAATAGATGGTGCGGGTAATGGCATGTTAGATGATATAAGTGAATTTGATTTAGAAAATAATAATATAAAATAATATTAAAAAAAGAAGTCTTAGAAGTTCCAAATGCCAAGTTGTCCCTTAGCATATATTGGTTCTTTTAAGACTTCTATTACTTCTAATTGCCAAGCAAAACGTCCTACTTCATAACGACCAAAGTTATATTCTTCTGGTCTTTTCTTAATGTTGTTAATAAATTCTTCTGTCATATAAATACAATCCTTTAATAAACATTTACAGATAATATGTTCAGGATTTTCCCTAGATTTAAGATAAGTACTTGCAATACTTGCGTTACTAGCTTTACTTCTTATCTTAGCAACATGGATATAGATTTCTCCACGATAGTTAGTTTTCCAACTTCTAGTTTCATATATTTTTACTTTATCTTTAATTAAAGTAGCAAATGGTTCTCTTATAGTTAATACTTTCATAAATAATTCTTCTAATTAAATTATATAGTATTAATTAATATAAAAATAATAAACAAATAAGAAAAAATATGTTAATATAAATTAGTCCAAAGGAAGGACAATATATGAAAGAATTAGATATAAATAAAGAATATAATAATGGTGGGAGTTTATATCTAGAAGATGGTTATTTATATAAGGTTTATAATGAAATAAGTTATTTTAGAGAAGAAAAGGAAAGAAATATTAAGTTTTTAATGAACAATAGTATTCCTAATACTCCTAAAATATATAAAATGTTATATAAGAATAGTGATTTTAATGGTTATATAATGGAATATATAAAGGGGACAATTACTTTTAGAGAGTCTTTAAATAAGAATATAGATTTTATGGATAAAGTAAGTGCTATTAAAGATATTTATAAGTCTTTAAAGACTTTACATAGTTATGGAATATGTATTGGAGATATTCATTTATCTAACTTTTTATATAAAGATGGTCATGGATATGTAATAGATTTAGATGAAATAAGATATCCAGAAGATAACTTTAAGTTTCGAGAAAGATATTTAGTTAAAGAAAGTATTAAAAGTGTACCTAGTAAACAAGCAAGTTTTATTACAGATAATATTAAGGTTTGTATATGTTGTTTGTCATTTTTATATGGAGTAGATTTAGAAAATATTGTTTGTAAATATTCTCTTAAGAGTGTTAAAATGGTTCTTAAATTTTTAACTAGTGATGAAGAATATAAAGAGATATCTAAAGTACTTGATATTAATAAGCTTTATTATTTTGATGATATATTAGTTAATAGAGTTAATAAATCAAGAGTTTTAAAGAGATGATAACTATATTGTTATTGTCTTTTTTTTATAAGGGTGGGAGGTTTGGAAGTAATACTAATTCTATACTAATATTAATAAAAATAATATTTATTTAAGAATAATTATGATAAAATAGTTTTATTAAATTTTAAGGGGATGATTAAATGATTTATCTTGATTATGCGGCTTCAACACCAGTAAATGAAGAAGTATTAAATATTTATAATAAGTTAACAAAAGAATATTATGCTAATCCTAATAGTAACCATAAGTTAGGAAAAAGATCTAAAGAGTTAATAGATAAATATACCAAAGATATTGCTTTAAAGTTAGGAGTTTTACCCGAAGAATTAATTTATACTAGTGGGGCGACTGAATCTAATAATTTGGCTATTAAAGGAGTATGCGAAAGATATAAAAGTTTTGGTAAACATATATTAATTAGTGCTTTAGAACATAACTCGATTGTAGCCAGTGCGGTTAAAATGCAGAGTCTGGGCTTTGAAGTAGAAGTTGTACCAGTTCGAAATGATGGCTTAATAGAAATTGAATCTTTAAAAAAGATGATAAGAAAAGATACTATTTTAGTAAGTGTTTGTAGTGTCGATAGTGAGATTGGATTAGTACAACCGATTAAAGAGATAAAAGAAGTTTTAAAAGATTATCCGCATTGTTTATTACATACTGATGCCACCCAAGGTTTTGGCAAAATTAATTTAGATTTAACTATTCCGGATTTAGTTACTTTAGCGCCCCATAAGTTTTATGGTTTAACGGGAATGGGTTTACTTATTAAGAGAAAAGAAATAGGTTTAGTACCCCAAATAGATGGGGGAAAATCAACGACTATTTATCGTGCAGGAACACCAGAATTACCTAGTATTGGCGCCTTAGATAAAGCAATAGAAATAGCCTTAAGAAATATAGATAATAATTATAATTATGTAGAAAAATTAAATGTAATAATTAAAGATAAGTTGAGGCAGTATAAGAATGTAATTATTAATAACAGGGATAATAGTTTGCCATTTACAATTAATTTTAGTATTAAAAATGTTAAGTCTTTAAAGGTAGTAGAAAGTTTAGAAGATAAAGAGATATATGTATCGGCTAAGACTAGTTGTTGTCCAATTGAAAGTCCTTCAAAGTTAGTATATGCTCTAACTAAAGATAAGCAAATCGCTAGTACGGCTATCAGAGTTAGTTTGTCGCATTTAACAAAACTAGAAGAAGTAGAAGTGTTTTTACAAGAATTTGATAGTATTTATAAAGAGTATTATAAAGATTAAGAATAGAAGTATAAAATATTAGAAAGGAATATTAAAGGATATGGAGAAGTATCAAGAGATAGAGCGTAGTATTATTAAGAAATATCGTAAAGAAATATGGAGCAGATTTACAAAGGCTGTTAAAGATTATGAACTAATAAATGAAAATGATAAGATTATGGTTTGTATTAGTGGGGGTAAGGATTCATTTTTACTGGCTAAGTGTATTCAAGAATTAGAAAGACATGGTAAGGTTAAGTTTGAGGCCCATTATGTGGTGATGGATCCAGGGTATAATGATTATAATAGACAATATATAATTGATAATGCTAAGTTACTTAATATTCCTATTGAAATATTTAATACAGATATTTTTGATGTCGTAAGTACAGTTGATAGTAAGAGTCCATGTTATTTATGTGCTAAGATGCGAAGAGGACACCTATATAATAAGGCTAAAGAATTAGGTTGTAATAAAATTGCTCTTGGTCATCATTTTGATGATGTTATTGAAACTACTTTACTTTCCATGTTTTATGGTTCCGAGGTTAAGACTATGTTACCTAAATTACATAGTACTAACTTTGAAGGTTTAGAGTTAATTAGACCTTTATACATGGTAAAAGAGGCTGATATTATTTCATGGCGTGATAGTAATGATTTAGTATTTATAAATTGTGCTTGCCGTTTTACCGAAGGTTGTTCGTTAATAAATGATGGGACCAGTAAACGAAAAGAAATTAAAGAGTTAATAAAGAATTTAAGAAAAGTAAATAGTGATATTGATAATAGTATCTTTAGAAGTATGAATAATATTAATTTAGATTGTGTTTTGGGAACCAAGAAGAATGGAGAGTATAAGAGCTTTTTGGATGAGTATGATGAAAATAAACCAAATATTTTGGAATAATTTTTATTTGGGTGGAAAATTTCTATTAAAAAATTAAGAATATGATTAATAAAATATCTAAACATCAAGTTTGGCTTAGCTAAACTTGATGTTTTGCTAAAAAAGAATAGCAATTTATTAAGTTTAAGTAAAATACTTGTGTTTTTAGAGGAATTAGTTAAAATAGTAGCAGTTGTTGATGGCGAAACTTTTGTTAAATATATTAATAAGAGTTCTTGAAGAATATTAACAATAATTGTATCATTATTATAGATAGTGGAGGTATATAATGTTTAGAAAAAATAGTTTAAGTATTTTTGATGCGGCAAATTTTTTCTTAAAAATAGTAGATAGAGATGCAGGTAGTACTATAACACCATTAAAATTGCAAAAAATTTTATATTATGCACAAGGGTATTATTTAGCTTACTATGATAAAGAGTTGTTTCCTGAAGATTTTGAAGCTTGGGCTCATGGCCCCGCTAATGAAGGGATATACAATAAGTATAAAAAATTTGGATTTGATTCTATACCTTGTCCAACTGATGAAACAATTAATATTAGTGATAATATTTGTGCATTTTTAAGTGATATTTGGCAGACTTTTGGTATTTATGATGGTAAGTTTTTAGAAGAACAAACTCATAAAGAAGAACCTTGGATTAAGGCGAGAAAAGGTTGTGCGATTGGTGAAAGATGTCATAATATAATTACTAAAGAAAGTATGAAAGAGTTTTTTAAAACAGTTATAAATGACATATAAGCTTAATGTTCAAAAAAGTTTTAATTATAATTTAAATAAAAATAATAATGATGACAAGTGCGGTATCTTGAAGTTTTCTAGCTGCCATGATAAATATCCTATTTATGAATTAAAAGCATTCTTAAATTTTGCTAAATTGTTTGAAAGTTTGCTGTGGCGAGAAATTAAGATATATCCAAGTTTTAAATTTGAAAATATTTAGCAACTTAAGAAACCAGATAGTATAGATAGAGATATAATTTTAGGTTCTTTAAGAGTAACGGATAAGTTTAGATTAATTGGCTACCGTCAGGAAGAATGCTTTTATATAGTTTGGTTTGATAAAAATCATGAAACTTACAAAGGATAATTAGTGAAATAAGTGAATAATTTCTTGTAATTAACGAGAAATAAGGTAAAATAAAATTAGAAATAGGAGAAGTATTATGTTTGAAAAGAAATTAACAGGTTATGCAAGCATCGACAAACCACAAAATAAAGGAGCAAAATTTTGGGAGGCTCATCCTATAATTCCTGATATTAATATATATACAGCCATTAAGGTTATTAGTAGTTTTTATCGTGATGAAAAGGCAGTTGATTGTTTAAAATTATCGGCAACTTATCAAGAGTTACTTGACGATGCCGTTACAGTATCTATGGCTTTAAAAGAATTAGGGGTTAAAAAAGGTGATATTATTACCGTATCTATGCCTAATTTTTATCAGGCTGTAGCCGTTTTTATGGCCGCTAATAGAATTGGAGCGACAACAACATTTTTAAATTCTTTTGCGCCAGATGAAGAAATTGTATCTTATTTAAATTTATTTGAAAGTCCCGTTTATATAAATTTTAATCGTAGTGATGAAGAAAATCAAAAGATTGTAGATAAGACTCATGTTAGATATGTTATTACTCTAGATAAAAGTAAGGTTAATTCTTTAAGTCTTAATGGTAATTATCATTTAACTAAGAGTAATACGATTGATTTTAATACTTTAGGATGTTTGGCTAAGTTTCAAAAGAAGACTTTAGAAAATCCTTTTAATGCTTTAGATGATGCTTTAATTCTTTATACTAGTGGGACAACCGGAAAACCTAAGGCAGTAGTTTTAACAAATAAGAATATTTTGGCTGCTGCTACTTATTTAAAAAATTCAACTCATATAAGTGATACGCGAGGCGAAAAAAGTTTAGTTTGTGTTCCATTTACTTATCCTTATGGTTTTTCTACCTCAACACTTATGTCGTTAATGTGTGGAAGAACAGCCATTTTGGCTCCAGATTTAACTAAAGATAATTTATATTATTATTTGGCTAAAAATCCTAATATAATATTTGGAAGTCCAGCCCTTTTAGAATTAATGATGATAAATGCTCCGAAAGATTTTGATTTATCTTCGGTTAAAACTTTTATCTCTGGTGGTGATTTCTTAACTCCAGCAAATGCTAAAAGAGGGGAAGATTTCTTTCAAGAACATAAGGCTAAGACGGTTATTACAAATGGTTCGGGAAATGCTGAAACTGTTTCTTGTGGTACAAATTCGGTAGGAATTGAAGTAAAACCAGAAACGGTTGGACGAGTTTTAACTGGTAGCGAGTGTTTAGTTATAGATATGGATAAATATACTAATGATGGAACAATAGAAGAAAAGAAAATAGGGGAAGAAGGTTTACTGCTTATTGGTGGTGAGCATGTTTTCAAAGAATATTATAAAAAACCAGAGTTAACTAAAAAGGCTAAAATTGTTGTTAACGGAAAAAATTATGTAGCAACGGGAATGTTTGGAAGACTTGATAATGATGGTTATTTCACTCTAACTGGTCGTCAATCAAGATTTTATATAATATCTACTTTAAATAAAGTTTATTTAGATTATGTTCAGGGGGTTATAAGTAATTTTCCTTGTGTGAAAGACTGCGCTGTTGTTAAAGTTGATACTAACGATGGAAGTCTAGCAGCAAATAAAGCCTATATTGTTCTAGACGAAAGTAAAATGCTTGATAATAAGGATTTTACTAGTCAAATACTTGATTTGTGTTTAAAGCCTATTAAAATGGTAAATGGTGATGTTGTTCAATTGAAAGAATATGAAATTCCTGCCTATATCGAGTTTGTTAATGCGCTTCCTCGAAGAAAAGGAACTGAAAAAGTAGATTATCAATTGTTAGAACAAAAGGCAGCGGCTGATTTAAAAAAGGGCGAATCTCAAAAATTTTATAAGTTAGAACTTGCAAAATAAAATGCAGGTTCTTTATTTATATTCATAGACTTATTTGATATAATTAATCTTGTAAGATAGGAGTTGATAATATGCAAAGTGGTGTTTATTTCCCAATGTTGGCATTACCGTTTAGCTTTTTAATGCTAATATTATATTTTGCTAAAGAACACATTAATACAAAGGAAACAAAAATATTTGGAGTACTTATTGTATCTAATTTTTTAGGGTTACTTATAGAAATAATGTGTACAGTGGCTTCGATAATATATTTTAAACATCCTCACATAAGTAATTTTATTTATAAATCTTATTTAATGTATATAATCGTATGGATATCAACATTTGCTTATTATGTTTTTAGTGTAACCAGACCTAGAGGGCTAGAAGTAAGAAAAGGAAGAATTAAATTATTTGCTTTATATTATCTATTGGTAGCAATTTTTTTGACAGTTTTGCCAATTCAATCAGTTATTAAAGATGATTTTAGGACTAGATATACTTGTGGTCCTTGTGTTAGTTTTTCTTATATAATTTCTTTTGTAGCTATAATAGTGGTTTTAGTATGTTTAATATTAAATTATAGAAAATTAAAAACTAAAAAATTAATCCCTGTATATTTGTTTTTGATAATTGGCTCAATTGCTATACTTATTCAATCATCACACCCAGAAATTTTAATGATGACATATGTAGAAACTTTTATTTGTGTAATAATGTATTTTACCATCGAAAATCCTGATTTAAAAATGGTTAATCAGTTAGAACTGGCTAAAAATGAGGCCGAAAAAGCAAACAGGGCTAAGTCGGATTTTCTATCTAGTATGTCACATGAGATTAGAACACCTTTAAATGCGATAGTAGGTCTTTCTAATGATATTAAAGAACGAGGTAATTGTCCAAAAGATATGCAAGAAGATTTAGGAGATATCGTTAATGCTTCTAACACTTTGCTTGAAATAGTTGGTAATATCATGGATATTAATAAGATTGAATCAGATAAAATGGAAATTATTGAGGTGCCTTATAACTTTAAAGAAGAGATAGAAACCTTAGCAAGAATAGACTCAGTAAGAATAGGAGAAAAACCAATAGAATTAACTGTTGATATCGCAAAAGATATTCCTTATGAATTAATTGGGGATAAAGGTCATATTAAAGAAATAGTTAATAATTTGTTATCGAATGCTATTAAATATACTGATAAAGGTAAGATTGAACTAAGTGTAAAATGTATAAATAAAGATGATATTTGTAATTTATATATTACTTGTAAAGATACCGGAAAAGGTATAAAAGCAGAAAATATTAGTAGATTATTTAATAAGTTTGATAGATTAGATGCTGAAAGAAATACCACGGTTGAAGGTACTGGTCTTGGTCTTGCTATCACGAAAAAACTAGTTGAATTAATGGGTGGCAAAATCAATGTAGAATCAACTTTTGGTAAAGGTTCGATGTTTATGGTAAATGTTCCTCAAAGAATAGGTATGATGAGTAAACCTTTAACTAAAGAAGAATTAAATAATACAGCCGAATTGATATTAGATTTAAGTAAAAATAATATTGACTATAGTAAAAAGAAAATTTTGGTAGTTGATGATAACAAATTAAATATTAAAGTAGCCAGAAGAGCCTTAGAACCTTTACATTTTAAAGAAATTGATGATGCCGAAAATGGGTTAGTATGTGTTAATAAAATTAAAGATGGTAATACTTATGATATTATTTTAATGGATATAATGATGCCGGTGATGAGTGGAGAAACTGCTCTTAAAAATTTAAAAGATATAGAGGGTTTTAATACTCCAGTTATAGCCTTAACGGCAGATGCCATTGTGGGAGCAGAAGAAAAATATAAAGAAGAAGGATTTACTAGTTATATATCTAAGCCATTTAGTAAAGATCAAATAAAACTTAAATTAGATAAAGTATTTGAAGAATTAGAAAATAATAAAAAAGATAATTCTAAAGCCAAAAAAGTGAATAGAAAATTGGATAAAAATACAAAGAAAAACAATAAAAATAATGTTGGTGATGATGATAAAACATATGATGAAAGGTATTTGCTAGATAACGGAATTGACTATAATAAAGGGGTAGAGTTATTTGGAGATATAACAACTTATAAAGAGATGTTAAGTGATTGGTATAAAGATTCTTTAAATAAATTTAAGAAAATAAAAGAATTATTAGATAATAAAGATATGCCAAATTATAGTGTAGAAGTTCATTCTCTAAAGAGTGATGCTAGATATTTTGGCATGGAAAAGTTAGCAGAAGTATCCTTGAATCATGAGTTAAAAAGTAAAGAAAATGATACTGAATATGTAACTAATAATTTTAAAGAATTAGAAAAAGAATTTAATAGAGTAATACAAATAGTAGGTAAGTACTTAAAATAGTATTTACTTACTTTTTATTTTTGATAAAATTTAAGTAGAAGTTTAGGAGATATTGTTTATGATTAATACAAAGTTAACTAGGTTAGCAAGTAAAATAGCTTATAGGGCTCATGAAGGGCAAGAAGACAAGGCCGGTGTTCCTTACATATTTCATCCAATTCATATAGCAGAACAAATGGATACTGAGGCTTCTTGTATAGTTGCTTTATTACACGATGTAGTTGAAGATAGTGATATTACTATTGATTATCTAAGTCAATATTTTAGTGAAGAAGTAATGGTAGCTTTAAAAATATTAACTAAAAATGAAAATGATGATTATGTAGAATATATTAAAAGAATTAAAACTAATAAACTTGCTACTAAAGTGAAACTAAAAGATTTAGAACATAATAGCGATTTAACCAGATTAGATGAAATAACTGATGAAGATAGAAAAAGAGCCATAAAATATATAAATGCCATTAGGTATTTAGAAAATATTGAAACTATTTAAGCAACAAAGTATTCACTGTGATTAAAATCGGATAAAATAGCGCCTTAATTTTTTGCTTGATTTTACAAAATAAAAGTGTATAATAGCAATTACCTAAAGGGGGAAAAAAGAATGAATATTAAAATTAATAAAGAAGGTATTAAGAAATTTGCAGCTAGTATTACTTTGGCTGCTATTGTTGGTACACCAGTAGGACTTGCAATTGGCTGTAAGAAAACAGACCACACTAAGGAATTATGTCCTGTAACTAAATTGCTTGATATGTTACCAAATTATAAAAACGCGGAGTTAGATTATGAAATTCCAAGAGGAGCAGAACATCAGTTAACACATTTAGCCGAGGATTATTATAGTGAAGAATACGGCGAAGATACTAATGAAGAAGAAAAGTTAATTGTTGGTTCTGTTTATGGACAAATTACTTATACAGAAGAATTTCATAAAATTTATGAAAATGGGATAGAAGAAGTATATATTAATGAGTATTCAAAGGGAGAAAATGGTATTACTACTTACTATAGTGATGGCACTAAAGATTCTTTAGTATTTGAAACAAAAAATATTTCTGAATCTGAACCTGATTTTCAATTAAAACAGGTTATTAAACCATCTAGATAAAATTTATTCATCATAAGAAAATATTGAAATAGCACTTAAGTGGTGTTATTTTTTTCTATTTGATGGTATACTTTAAAAAGTCTTATGAGGAAGTTTATGATAAATAAAATAAAAAATATGTTATTTTACAATTTTCAAGAATTGGTTACCTTTCAAACAGTTTTTAAAGTTACCAGTTTTCTTATTTTTGCACCATTATTTTTAAATCTTTTTAATATAATCATGAAAATTACTGGATATGAATATTTAACTATTGAGAATTTATTTAACTTTGTTACTAATCCTTTAGTAATCCTAATGCTTATATTGTTGATACTTTTTATGATGGCATATACTTTTTTTGATTTAAGTACAATTATAATTATATTAGATGCTTCATGTCAAAAGAAAAAAATAGATATAAAAGAAGTTCTAACTATATCTGTAAGAAAATCAGTTGAAGTATTTAAATTTAAAAATATAGCACTGGCTTTTATGATTCTTTTTTTGATACCTTTTTTAAACATTGGAATAGTATCTGGGTTTGTATCATCTATAAAAATACCAGAATTTATAATGGATTATATTAATAATAATTTATTATTTATGGGAATATTTTGGATTGTATTTGGACTACTTACAATATTATTACTTAGATGGTTATATGCAGTCTTTTATTATGTTTTAGAAAACTGTGATTTTAAAGAAGCGAGAAAAAGAAGTATAAACTTAAGCAAGCATAGTAGATTTAGGGATTTAGTTAAATTAATAGCAATTCAAGGAATAGTGTATGCTTTATATATAATATTTCTACTTATAGGAATAGCTTTAATTTATTTATTTTATAAATTACTTAGTAAAGTAATGATTATAGGTAGTATATTTATAACTATTATTGGTATTTTTTTAGCATTATCATTAATAATATTTGCAGTTTTATCAATGCCTTTAAGTTATGCTGTAATGAGTATAATGTTTTATCGTCATAAAGAAAAAAATAGCGAAAATATAAAACATATTAATTTTAATAAACGAAAAAAGATTGTTATAACAACTAAAAAATGGCAACATTTTAAAGTATCACTTGCTATTATGGCTATTGCGGCTGGAAGTGTATTTACTTATGGGGTTGCTACTAACAAATATAATTTTAATATAGAATATATAAAAAATACTGAAATTACAGCTCATCGTGGTGATAGTCTAAATTATCCTGAAAATACCCTTTTAGCTTTTACTTCTGCACTGGATAAAAATGCAGATTGGATAGAGCTAGATATTCAATTAACGAGTGATAAAAAGGTCGTTGTCAGTCATGATGCTAATTTAAAAAGAGTGGCTGGTGTTGATAAAAACATATATGATTTAACTTATGACCAATTACACGAAATCAATTTAAACAATATAGATGATTCTAATAAAGAAGTTAAAGTACCATTATTAAGCGATGTATTTATTTGGGGACTTGTTAATAATATTAAATTTAATGTAGAAATTAAACCTTACTATGAAGATAGATTATTAGTAGAAAATACTATTAAATTAATTAAGAAATATCATTTAGAAGATAGAGTGGTATTAACATCATCTAAGTATAATGTATTAGAAGAAGTAAAAGAAATAGATAATAAAATTACTACTGGTTATATAATGAGTTTTGCTTATGGAGATATATTAAAGTTGGATAAGGCAGATAATTTTAGTATTGAAACATCATCTATAAGTAAAGAATTAGTAAAGAATTTACATAATAATGGAAAAGAAGTATATGCTTGGACAGTTAATAATAAAGATAGTATTAATAAAATGTTAGATTTAAATGTGGATAATATTATTACTGATGATGTGGATTTAGCCCGAAAATTATTGTTTGAAAGTAAGAGTAGTAATTTAATATTTTTATATTTAAAATGGATAGAAGAGATATTCAGATAAAAAAACATATCTTGGAGTAATCTTAGATATGTTTTGACTTTTTTGCTGCTAATTCAAGGGCTTTTTGTAAAACTTGGTCATTGTTATTTATAAAATCTTGAATAGTTTCTTTAACCAGAATATTAGGATGGAAGATATAATCTTTTGAAATTTCAGGAGTTATACCATTTTGATATTCTTCTTTAGATTTAAAACTTATATTTAACATAGGATGATAATAGTGCTCAGAGATAGTAAATGTCCAATATTCATTGATTTTTTCTAAATAACAGTTACCGTAGCAATTAATTGGTGTTGATATTTCATCACCAATAGTAACAGCACCTAAATTAATTAGGTTTCTTAATGCGTAACGACCACCAGAGAAAACACGATAATCGGTTAATGCAAATAATTTTTTATCAGCATTTTCTTTAAAAAAATCTATTAAATATTTATTTAGGCTAGCATTACCACCGAAGTTACCACGTAAATCAATAATAATTGTATCAATGTTATCTAGGTTTATTTGTCTTAAGCAATCGATAGCATTTTTAATTTTAAGGTTTCATTTTTTACGAAATAATCTATTTTTTCAGACATTATCTTAAATAATTCTTCGGGTTTATTAACTTTAAGGATTCTAAAAATATCTTGCCAAGTACATTTTTCATTTGTTATAGCCTCATTTAATTCTTCTACAATTTGAAAATAATTATGGTCTTCTAAATACATGATGTATAGATATAAACCACTGATATATCCTAGAAAAGTCCACATAAGTTCAATATAAGAATTTTTACTTATTATTAGTTTATAAAGTTCTTTAATTGCTGGTTCATAATTTTTATGATTTTTAAAAATACTAGTATAACTATCTTTAGAAATGTTACCTTTTTCTTTATAAACATATAATATTTTATTAACATAATAGACTCTATCAGAGAAAACAAGACAATTATAGAAAATATCACATAAATAATTATTATAATCATCTTCATATCCTTTAGTTTTTAAAAAGTCTAAAAAAATAAATTCTTCAGCATAGGCTATACTTTCGGTTATAAAATCATTAATTTCTGTTCTATGAGTTTTGTTATCTAAAGGTTTATTACGAAGATGAGTTATTTCATGTAAAAATACAACACAGTCGATAATATCACCGCAATAGTTAAAGTGAATTAATCCTTTGTTACAGCGAGCATTAAAACGTAAATTGTTATACTCTTCATCAGTTATTTCTTTATTTTCTAATTTTTCTTTAATATTGTTAATAATTATTTTTTTATCTTTAACTAAGTTAGAAATGTTAAGGTTAATGTGATAAAAATTTAAAAATTCTTGAGTTAGGTTATACATTTCTTCAATAGAAATTTGGGTATAATGGTTGTTCTTACTAATTTTGGTTAATCCTTTTTTCTTTGCGTCTTGATAAGTTTTGTCATAGTATAAAAAAATATTAAAAAATTTATCGGCTTGGTAGTATAAAAAATCTAAATTATTAATTAAAAGATAAGAATTACTATAAAAGTTAATTTTACTAATAATGTAATTAATTAGTTTTATCGTATCTTCATCAGTAAATATAGAAGTCATAAGTATCACCTAATGTTATTTTAGCATAATTCTATTAAAAATTTTAATAATTTGCTATAATCGTTAGTAATGACTGGATGTGTTAGAAATGAAATATGTAATAAAAAACGGTGCTGTTAGTATTAATGGCGATACAATATTAGAAAGCATTAATTTAGAGATAAATGAAAAAAGTCATATTGGCATAGTTGGAAAAAACGGTGCTGGTAAGACAACTCTTTTACGAAGTATTGTTGATAATTCAATGTTAGAAAGTGGTATAGATGATACTTCTTTTCAAGTAATTAAACAAGGTAATCCCAGTATTGGTTATTTAAAACAAATTGAGTTAAATGATAATAATACGATGTTAGAAGAAGTAAGAAAGCCTTTTATAGATATTATCAAAATGGAAGATAGACTAGAATACTTAGTTAATGAAATGAATACTCATAATGATATAAAGTTAGTGGAAGAATATACAGCATTAGAAGAAAAATTTAAAAATAACGGTGGTTATACTTATAAAAAAGAGTATGAAGTATTAATTAAAAAGTTTGGCTTTAAAGAGGAAGATAAGAGTAAGTATTTAAGTGAATTTTCGGGTGGTCAAAAGACTAAGATTGCTTTTATAAAGATGTTACTTAATAAACCAGATATCTTACTTTTAGATGAACCTACTAATCATTTAGATATAGATACTGTGGAGTGGTTAGAAGAATATTTAAAAAACTATAAAAAAGCCATAATAGTAGTATCGCATGATAGAATGTTTATTAATAATATCGTGGATACTATTTATGATATAAGTTATGGGACTTTAACTAAATATAGTGGTAATTATGATTATTATGAGTTTCAAAAACAATTAAATTATGAAAAAGCCTTAAAAGATTATGAGTTTCAACAAAAAGAGATAGCCCGATTAACCAGAATATATGAACGATTTAGATGTAAACCTTCTAAGGCGAGGTTGGCGATGTCCAGACTTCATCAACTAGAAAAAATGGATATCTTAGAAAGACCTAATAAGATAGAGGCTATTACCTTTAAAACTAATATTGATAATATAGTTATGCCTAGTAGAGAAGTATTTATTTTAGATAATCTAAAAGTAGGTTATGATAAAGTTTTATATAACTTAAATTTATATGTAAGACGTGGAGATAAAATTGGAATTATTGGTCCGAATGGACTTGGAAAATCAACCATTTTAAAAACGATAGTGGGGCTAATTCCTAAAATGCAAGGGACTATAACAGTAGGAAATAATGTTAATATTGGTTATTTTGATCAGAGTCTTATGATGCTGGATGAAAATAATACGGTTTTAGAAGAATTTATGACTCAGTTTCCTAAAGTATCGGAATATGAGGCTAGATGTAGTTTAGGTTCTTTCTTATTTAAAGGTGATGATGTTTTAAAGAAATTAAATGTTTTATCTGGTGGGGAAAGAGTTAGATTACAATTATGTAAGATTTTATATACAAGACCTAATGTTTTGATTTTAGATGAACCAACTAACCATTTAGATATAGTAGGAAGGGAATATTTAGAAACTATTTTAAATGAATATACAGGAACTGTGTTATTTGTTTCTCATGATAGATATTTTGTTAGTAAGGTCGCTACTTCGATACTTGCTTTAACTAAAGATGATTATAAGTTATA
Organism: uncultured Bacilli bacterium; assembly: GCA_934098505.1. GTDB lineage: Bacteria > Bacillota_I > Bacilli_A > RF39 > UBA660 > CAG-605. The sequence goes on along the minus strand of CAKOOR010000006.1, from coordinate 52,920 downwards.
TAATTGTAGTTATAATGAATATTTAGATAAGATAAAATTAGAAAAAAATATTGATTGTAAGGATAATGATATAAAATTAAAGGAAGGTTCTAAAGAAAATAAAAAGAAAGTTAATACTTATAATTTAAATAAAGAAATAAGTAAAATAGAACGAGAGATTAAAAAATTAGAAGAATTGATTAAAAAAGATGAAGAATCATTATATTTAGAAGAAGTTTATAGTGATTATGATAAGTTAAATACAGTAAATATTAGAATAAATGATAGTAAGAAGAAGTTAGAAGAACTTAATAATAAATGGTTAGAATTAATGGAAATACAGGATAGCAATTAAAATTTAATAGTTTTTTAGATGTTGTATTAATTTTGGGTAATATAAAGAGTGTCTTAAGAAAAAAACTTATTTACTATTTTTTTATAATTATAGTAGTTGGATTGTTATTAAATGGATAAAAAAAGAAAGTTTGGGGCTTTCTTGTACATTTTTAAAACTTTATAATATTTTATTTTCTTTGTAACATTCGTAAATGTAATCAGGGTTTTCATAGTATAGACTGCTATTGTAATTATCAATTTTAAGAATTCTCATGATATTCGTATATGTTGATAAAAGATGTTTCATATTTTCTTGCCCACTTTTCTGCTTGTTCTCTTAAGATTGTACAGTAAAATCCTTCTCCAAAATCTTTTGTATATTTTCCCTGAATTATACTGAGATTTTTAACTTGAGAATAACTACCTTGGTATATAATTTGCATATTTTTCCTCTTTTTTAATTTATTGCTTTTTTTGAGTTCATTATATATTAAAATTTGATTTAAAGTAAATAAATTTAGAAGTTTAATAAATGAAATTAGTCTTTTTGTGTTATTATATAAATGTAGAATAAAAGGAGAATAGATATGTTAAATTTTGATTTTAAAGAAAAAGTAGTGCTTATTACGGGAGCCGGTAGCGGTATTGGGGAAGAGTGCGCTAAAGAGTTTAGTAAATGTGGCGCTATGGTAGTGTTATGTGATAATAAGGAAGATAGAATCAAAAAAGTTAAAGAAGAGATAAGTGCAACTGGTGGTCGAGCTGTGGCTTGCAAGGTTGATGTTACTGATTATAAGATGATTGAAAAATTAGTGGCTTTTGTTGTAGAAAAGTTGGGACGTATTGATGTTGTAGTTAATTCAGCTGGTATTTGTAAACTAGTACCAATTGATGAAATGCCGATTGAAACCGTTGATGCTTTAATTGATATTAATTTAAAAGGGACTGTTTACATGTGTAAAGCTTTAACTCCTATTTTAAAAAAACAAAATTTTGGCAAAATCATAAATATGTCTAGTATCGCCGGAAGAATTTGTAATAGTGGTTCCAATGTTTATGCAACAACAAAAGCGGGTATTATGGCTATTACGAGTAGTATGGCTCGTGAGTTAGCACCATACAATATTAATGTTAATTCTGTTTTACCGGGAATTGTTCGTACAAACATGTGGGAAGGTATTTTAGATGATTTTACTAGTAAAAATGATGATATAAGAGAAGAAACTTTTAAACAATCAACCGATGCTATCCCATTAAAACGTCCGCAAACAGTTGAAGATATAGCAGTAATGGTGTTATTCTTAGCTAGTGAAGAAGCTAAAAATGTAACGGCACAAAATATTGCTGTTGATGGTGGATATACTTTTGATATTTAGGTACTAGAAATAGTACTTTTTTTAAATTTGAAAAAGATGAGAAGTTAATTTAATGATTGTTTCACTACTTATATAGCAAAGAGTTAGATAACCAAAATAAAGAAAGTAAAAGATGAAAATATATAGAGATTCATTAAATTCTTTATAACGCAAGCAAAAATCGACAAAACTAATAAATTTAAGAATTAAATAATTTAAAATGAGTAGGAGATTAAAAAAGATGATGAAAAAAGCGATGGTATAGGCAGGATTAGATATATAATCAATAATAGCAACCGAATAAATAAAACAAGTAAAAATCATGGTTAAAATAAAGGGCTTTCGATATTTTTTTAAACGAATTAACTGCATAAAATCTTTGGTAAACGGCATTAAAAAAATAAGCGAAGGAATAGGACTATAAACTAATTTAACCCAAATGATATAAAAAAATAAACAGATAAGAAAATACATATAATCACCATTTTAATTTTATAAAATGCAAACAGATAATGCAATTATAAATTATGTTATAAAAACTAATAATGATAAAAGACTTTTATATAAATATTGGAAAAGTTGTTAAAAAGAACTTTCTAATTTAAAATTTTAAGGTATTTTATGTATCCATAAATATAATAAGTTATAATAGTTATTTTTACTATTTATATAGTATATATATTAGAAACGAATATAAAAAAATATTATGATAGTTAAGAAAAGAAATTGACTTTCTAATATAAGTGTAATATCCTAGATAACATAAACCAAGGAGAAGCAATGGCACTAATTAGAGTAAAGAGCATTGATAATTTAGAGTTACCCAATCGACCAATTTATTATGGGTCAAACAGTTATATTTATGAATATCAAGAAAAATATTTTAAACTTTTTCATCCTGCTTTAATGGATTTAGAGGTTAAAAGCAATAAAAATAGATTGATGATTTTAAAAACGTTAATGGATAATAAGATTTTTAGGTATTTAATATTACCTGAAGATATTTATGTTACTGATCTTTCTTTTTTGGGATATACGATGCCTATATGTTTAGGAAAGCCTTTAGATACTTTTTTAGATACGACTTCTTATAAAATGGTAATTGCAGCTTTAAAAGATTTATTGAGTGAAATTGAAAAGCTAAGTAATCTCGGTCTTTTTAATCCGGATATTTGGAGTGATAATGTTCTTTTTGATGGCAAAAAATTTTATTTGATTGATTTAGATAATAGTTATTTTTATGATGATAGAATGACGGCTTATAGATCGATGGGTTTTACTTTGTTTAATTTAGTATTGGATAAGATAGTGGAAATTGATAATTTTTATTTATGGAATGATATAGATATAAATTATATGCGAAAGGAAATAGAATGTTTAAATAGAGATGATTATATTGATTATTTAAACTTGATTATATTTAAATTAGAAAGAATTTCCAGTAAAAAATTAGAAAATGTTGGCGATATAAGAGCAGCTTTAAAATTAAGTCTAGGGTGAAGTTACTAAAATGGTTAAAAGTTAATTTAAAAGGCGCCAATAGTAGTAGCAATTGAAAAATAATAAAATTTCAACAGATAGAATGGTGATAACTTGCTAAAGATAGTAGGAGGTGTGGTATAATTAGTATTATTAATTTATGAGATGAGTTTAATGAATTTTAAAAAAATTGAGATAATTTATCTTTTGAAGTTTTGATTACAAGGAGAAAAAATGGATATAGAAACAAGATATAATAATTTAGTTAGCAAAATTAAAGATATAGGGAGGTCACTTTGACCAAGAAGCTAAAGATAAAAGGATTAGAGAACTTGAAAATATTCTTAATCAACCAAATATTTGGACTGATAATGCTTATGCTAGTAAAGTTAATAGTGAATTAATTAGCTTAAAAAAAGAAGTTAGTGATTTAAAGAAGGCTAATAGTTTAATAGAAGGACTGCAAGAATTAATTGATTTAGTTAAATTGGATGAAAGTTTAAATGATGACTTAGAAAATGAACTTTCTAATACTGAAAAATTAGTAGAAGAATTGGAAATAGCTACTTTACTCAGTGGCCCTTATGATAATTTGAATTGCTTTTTAGAAATTCATCCTGGTGCTGGTGGTACGGAAGCTATGGACTGGGCTTCCATGTTACTTAGAATGTATGAACGATTTTGCGAAGCCAATGGTTATAAATATGAAATAATTGACTTTTTAAAAGGCGAAGAAGCAGGGGTTAAATCGGTAACCTTAAAAATTAGTGGTAATATGAGTTATGGCTATTTTAAAGGAGAAAAGGGTGTTCATCGTTTAGTTAGAATTTCTCCATTCGACGCTAATAAACGTCGCCATACTTCTTTTGCTTCGGTTACTGTAGTGCCAGAATTTGATAAAGTAAGCGATATCGAGATTAATGATGAAGATTTAAAAATTGATGTTTTTCATTCGAGTGGGGCTGGTGGGCAGTCAGTAAATACCAGTGATTCAGCTGTCCGTATTACGCATTTACCAACTAAAACAGTAGTTTCTTGTCAAGTTGAAAGGAGCCAACTTCGTAATAAAGAACGCGCTATGGAAATGCTAAAATCTAAATTATATCAATTAGAAGTAGAGAAAAAAGAAGTAGAATTAAATAAGGAAAAGGGCTTAAGTGACAGCATTAATTTTGGCAGTCAAATTAGAAATTATGTTCTTGAACCTTATACCTTAGTAAAAGATTTACGAAGTGGTTATGAAACTAGTCAGGCTTTTAAAATTTTAGATGGTAATTTAATGCCAATAATGGAGTCTGTACTTAAAACCAAGGCAAATAAGTAAAATATTACTTAAGATAGGGGGACAAAAGCTCATAAAGTGTAAAAAAAGATAATAATAAAATTGGGAAAATAATAAATAAACGAAGTATTAAAAATAACTTAGGTAGTAAATAAAACAAAGAAAAGAGAGATAAAACTTATATGATAATAAAAAATTTAAGCAGGAAGGGTGCAGCGTTAGGTCTTTGTTTATCGATATCTATTGTTTCTTTAGCAAACATTTTTGGTTATAATACAGTTAAAGCCTCCGCAAGTAATGATAAGAAAGCTAATGTTTTTTATTTAAATACACTTAATGGTATACAACTTGATATTGAAAAAACCACTTTATTAAACAATAATGAATTAGAAAATTTATTAAAAATAGGCAAAATAGATAATATTTTTTGTACTTGTAATTATAATGGAGATAAAGATAATTTATATGAAATTATAAATTTAAATAGTAAAAAATATCTTCAGGATAAAGAAAATTATGGATTAATAAGTGATATAAAACAGAAAAATATACGTGATTATATTGAAAATATTATTTTAAATATTTTAAGCAATGTCCTATTAGATAAAAATAGAAATGATGATGTTCACAAGTTATTATCATTAAAAATAATAGTAGGTAATTTTCAAGATAAGGATCAATTTGGTGAATATTTTGAAAATGATAATGTGATTGTAATATCTTTAAATAATATTTTGAAGAGCGCTAATACTGCTGATGATTTATATATGAGTTTGTATGATACTATTAATCATGAGTTTAATCATATGTTTGAACGACCTTGTGAAGATAATACTAATAGTTATAAGTTACCTGGGGAGGTAGGAGTTTCTTTTTTAGATGAAGCTATGGCAGAGTCTTATAATTATAATGTTTTAAAGAATAATTATAAACCAATTAATCGTGGCTTTTATTATGGTTATAATAATTTAGAAGAAAGAAAATATGAAAGTAAGTTATTTTTACTAAGCTTTTTAGATAATAGTACATCAATTGATGATTATTATAAAGCTTTATTTAAAGGAAATATGCATAGCTTTTGTGACTATTTTAATGTTTATAGTGATGAGAATATTAAAGATTTTTTAAGTATAATTTGGTTAATTGATGGCAGATTAGTAAGAAGTAGTTATTGGAGTCGTCTTATTGGTAGTAGTGATTTTAAAGATTTAAACAATACAAATATAAACGAATTATTAACTGATAATACAAAAGGAATAGTAGAGAGTTATTTGCTAAAACAAAGTGTTACTTCTCTAATAAATTATAATATAACAAAAGAACAATTAAGTTTAGATGATAATTTGATATTATATCATTTTATTCTTGTAAATATTTTAGATAGTGCTAGTTTTAGTAATTATGATTATAAAACTAGTCAGGTTAGTTATACATTTTATAATGATTTTATTAAAAATTATGAATTGATTGAAGAAATATTTATGGAGTATTTAGCTAGTATATATAATCTTAGTGATACTGAAATAAAAAATTATTATGACGAAAAAAATAAAAGTGAATGGTTAGGAGATATAACTAGTTATGTTAAAAATAAGACAGTAATAGGTAGTGATGGTAGCAAGGTTGCTAATTTAATTAATAAATTTCCAAAAATAAAAAGTATAGTAAATGGTGGAACTTATTTAAGCGAATTTAATTATAATAATTTATTAGCAATAATAAATGAAAAAGGGAAAAACAATTATGGTTTTAAATTTATTTTAAAATAATTTAGTGTTTTCAAGTTTATTATATATTGAATTTATAAATGGTGTATTGTTAAACTAAAAAGTTATTTGACTATGATTGTTAAGGATTATTTGCTTTTGATAAAATTAAAACATTTGACGATAAAATTTTGAAAAATTAATAGTTATTTGGTACAATCTAATTAAGAATAATAGAGGATTGAGCTTATGAAAAAATGGATAAAGTTTTTATTAGGAATAACTATTGTAGCATTTTCTTTTAATTTATTTTGCGTGCCGGATAATTTAGCTTCAACTGGAATAGGCAGTTTAGCCATTGTTATTAATAAATTTGTAATTATTGATACTTCTTTGTTTGTAGGAACTGTTAATATATTTTTAATTATAATATCATTTCTTTTTTTAGGAAAGGATGATACTTATAAAACGGTGTTGGGAGCTCTCATTTATCCTATAATGCTAAAATTAACAAGTTATATAACCGGATTGATTGACATAAGCAGTGTTGATTTATTAGTAAAAGCGATAATAGGAGGTATTCTAAATGGTTATGGATTAGGGATAGTTTTTAAAACGGGTTTTACTACGGGAGGTACCGATATAATTGAAGCTATCGTCTGCAAATATTTGAAAGTGTCGATGGATAAGGCTATTATAATGATAGATGGGGTAGTAGTTATCCTAACCGGGTTAGTCTTTGGAACTGAACATTTAGTTTATGCATTTGTAATTTTGATATTTCAAAGTATCTATTCTAATCGCTTTATGTTAGGAATAAAAGAAGATAAAATACTTTATATTAATTCTCGGAAAAATAAAGAAATAAGAAAATTTTTAAAAGAAACTTATAATTACGGAATTACGATATTAAAAGGTAAAGGCGGTTACAGTGAGAAAAGTTATGATATTTTAATGGTATCAATAAAAAGTAAGTTTTACTTAGAAATAAAAGAAGCAATATTATTTATTGATGATAAAGCTTTTGTTACTGTTTGTGATTCTTATGAAACTGTTTATATTAATAAAGATAAAAGAAAGAGTAAGAAGAAGACCGATTTTAGTTTAGATACTAATTCGATTACTGATTAGAATTTAAAAAAATTCACTAGTAGAATAGTGGATTTTTTATATAAGAGTGTTTTTGATTTAATTAATGCGTAAGTATGTATCTTTTTGTATGAGATTATTTTAAATCAATAGTTGTTTCAGTCTTACATTCTTCATTGCTACAGTTATTTTCTGTTTCGTTATAATAAATTTTAGCTTGTTTATAGTTGTTAATGTACATAATGTTTGTAATTTCTTTAGCGTTATTGATATCTTTTAATTTGATATTAAGCATACCAGCTACTTCACTAGTTGTTAATTCTTTATCATTTTTAATATCATAATAATAGCTATAGTAAGTATTGAAAGCATGACTATGATAATACCAATTCTTGGTAGTTACTAAGATGTATAGAATATCATTGTGAACGGTATAATCATAATTAGTTGTAACATCAAATAAGATATTTTGGTCATCTTCGTTTTGTAAGCCTTTTTCAACTGTTGAAATTGCCGAGTTATTATCATCTAGAATTCTTTTATTAATACTACGAGTTGTTTCGGTATCTTTTAAAATTTTAGGTAAAATTACTTTTTCTACCATTTCATCTGGGTCGCCCATAGAAGTATTAATATCGTCGTTAGGATTTTTTATAACATTAATACCGTTATAGGCTTCACCAACTATGCTATATTCTGAATATTTATTAGTTTGATTTTGATTGTTTTTATTATTTTTGTTAGTATTGTCGTTTTGGGTATTATTGCAATCTGTAGTGTCAGTATTAATGCTATTTTTAGTATTTAATTCGCTATAAATAATATATCCTACAGTTGTTACTAAAAGAATACTTAAAATAATAATTACAATGTTTTTCTTATCTTTCGTATAAACTTTTATGCTCCTTCCTATGATAATTTTAACATATAAAAGGTATTAAGCGATAAGACTTTTACGGTTAACAGTGAAATAAGAGAAAAATTGGTTGCAAATATTCTTGACTTTTAGTAAATTTTGCCTTAAGATAAGTAGCAATTAAAAGAGGGGTTTTTATGAACAAGATAAGTATCAGTAATAAGAGGAGTGCCAGCTTATTAGTATGTTTAGCGTTTGTTGTCAATATGATGTCTTGTAATTTTTCAAAGGATACGTTTGTTTCTTTTAAAAATGATGATAAAGATAAAACAAGTGTTAGTGAAGATACAATAAATTTAACTGATGCCTTAAGAGATTATTTTGTTAGTACTAACGATTTAGGCTTACAAGACGATATGGGCTTAAGTGAAGAAAAATATCAAGAGCTTCTTAATAGAAATTTCGGTACTTGTAGTGAAAATAACAGTTATACATCAGAAGAAATATATAAACAAATAGAAGATAATACTAGTAAGTATATTTTAGAAAATAAAAATTATAATGATTGTTTTAGTGATTACTATTATAATAATCGTCATTTTGCTACTAAGTATGGTTTAAATATCGAAGGGGAAAACTTAATTAAAGTTAAAGATCAGATAATAAAAACTCTTAAAAGTAATATTGATTTTATTATGAAAAATGGTGATGCTTCAAATATTCATAATTATCGTAACTTAAAGATTGTTTTAGTAGACGGTTTTTCTCGCTCAGATATTGGTAATAGTACTTTTGCTGATTATAATTCTAAAGACGATGTTATTAGAATAAATATTTCCCTTTTAGTAAATGATATGAATAGTATAGATGATGTTTTAGCTAGGATAGATGAAGTTGTTAGTCATGAATTAAGACATGTTGAACAAGGAATATGTGCTGATGAGAAAGGTAAAAAAGAAGAGGCATTGGTTGTTGATGATGAATACTTTAATATTCTAGGTGAAGCAAGCGCTGAAAGTAGTTTAGTGAATTTAGGCATATTTACTAAAAAAGATGAAGAACCAGATATGTTTTATTATACTTATCCAGAATATCGTGATTTAGAAAATCAAATGTTTTTATGTTCTATTTTTGATAATAGTAAAACTTTAGATGAATATTATGATGCGATTAGAAAACATGATAATAATAGAATCTTAGAGTTCTTAGGGGCTACAACATTAGAAGAAAAAAGAGAACTTTTAAGAATGATTTATGCTATTAATAGTATGAATTATCGTACTATTTATTTAAGAAGTTTAACAAATAAAAGTAGTGGTTATGATGATAATGATATTTATAAAATGACTGATAATATAAAATATTTATATTATATTACTATTATGAAATATAGTTTAAGAAGTTTAATTAATTACAATTTAGAAAGTATTGATTATAGTCTAGAATTAGCAGGATTAAATGATAATGTTTTACTAAATAGTAAAAATAATAAGAATAATGTAGGATTTGATGAGTTAAAAGGAGATACTAATGTTGTTTTAGGTAAAAATAATAAATTTACTAAAAATAATAAGTTGAGTTTAGAAGAAAATGTTTTTCTATATTATTTAATAATGAGTAATTTAGTTAATGGTTCTTATATGGAAACTAATGAAGTTCGTAGTTATTATTCTAACTTTTTAGATGAGTATGAAAGTATAAAAAAGAGTTATTTTAAGATTTTAAGTAGTATTTATAAAGTAGATGTAAGTACTATTGAGGCTATGTTTTTAAGTTATAATGATAGTGAAATTAATTATGAGTTAGGTTGCTATTATGGAAATATGATAGGTGATGGAGAATTTAATGATATGGTGGTTGAACATCAAGATTTAATTAAAGGATTATTAGAAAAGTTTACTAAATTAAAATATACTGCCTTTTTAAAATATAGAGAAATAAAAGAAGAAAGATATATGGAAAATGATAGTGTAGAAGTAATTGAAGATGTTATTAATAGTAAAAATACTTGTGCCAATTATACAGTTAGAACTGGTAAATAGATAAGCTTAAATGATTTTAAGGAAGAATTTACTTAGGCTATTATAAAAATTAACTCGATAAAAGATATATAAAAAAACTTTAAAATGACTAAAAAAAGGAAATAAAAAAATAAGTATTTACTACTTGTAATTTGGAAAAAAATGTAGTAATATCTTAAAAGTATTAAATGGAAGTGGGTTTTATTTATGGATAAGATTATTAATATTGCAGTAGTAGCACATGTAGATGCTGGTAAAAGTACTTTAGTAGATGCGTTACTACAACAAAATGGTGTTTTTAGAGAAAATGAAGTAGTTCATGAACAAGTTATGGATAGTAATGACTTGGAAAGAGAAAGAGGTATTACCATTTATTCTAAAAACTGTTCTATTAGATATAAAGATTATAAGATTAATATCGTTGATACTCCAGGTCATGCTGATTTTTCAAGTGAAGTAGAAAGAATTATGCGTACGGTTGATACAGTTATTTTAATTGTTGATGCTAAAGAAGGACCAATGCCTCAAACGAGATTTGTACTTAAGAAGGCTTTAGAACAAAATTTAAGACCTATTCTTTTCATAAATAAAATTGATAAAAAAGATGCAAGACCAGAAGAAGTAGTTAATATGACATTTGATTTATTTATGGAGTTAAATGCGACAGATGAGCAATTAGATTTTCCTATTGTTTATGGTGTTGCTAGAGATGGCAAAGCTACTTTGGATTTAAATCATTTAGAAGATGATATTTCACCATTACTTGAAACGGTTTTAAAGCAAGTTAAACCTTATGAAGGTAGTGTTGATGATACTTTACAACTTCAAGTTTCCCAATTAGATTACGATTCATTTATTGGCCGTTTGGGTATTGGTCGTGTTACTAAAGGCGTTGTAAAGACTGGCGAAATGGTTACTTTATGTCGTAATACTGGTGCCGTTGAGTCTTTCAGAATTTCTAAGTTATTTGTAAATGAAGGTATTAAGAAAAAAGAAGTGAGTGAGGCTTATTATGGGGATATTGTAACAGTTGCTGGTTGCAAGGATATTTCCATTGGTGATACTTTATGTCCTCAAGGTGTTGTTGATCCTCTACCTCCTATTATTATTGAAAGACCTACTTTGTCAATGAACTTTATGGTTAACTCATCACCATTTGCTGGTCAAAGTGGTAAGTTCTTGACTTCTCGCCATATTAAAGAAAGATTAGAAAAAGAATTAGAAACGAATGTTGGATTAGAAGTAGAAGAATTACCTGGTACGGATGGATTTAAAGTATCTGGCCGTGGTGAATTACACTTATCGGTATTACTTGAAGAGATGCGTCGTGAAGGTTATGAATTATGTGTTTCCAAACCAGAAGTTTTATTTGAAGAAATTGACGGTCGTAAATGTGAACCTTATGAAACAGTAATCGTTAATACGCCAAGTGATTATGCTTCAACAATTATTTCGGATTTACAAGAAAGAAAGGCTACTTTACTTGTTATGTCTAATGGGGAAGAAGGATATACACATTTAGAATTTAGTGCGCCAACTCGTGGTTTAATTGGTTATAGGAGTGCCTTTATAACTAATACTAAGGGTGAGGGTATTATGGTTCGCTCATTTGATGAATATAAACCTTATGCTGGGGAGATTAGAGGTCGTAAAAACGGAGTTCTTGTTTCAATGGAAACTGGTAAAGCTTTAGGTTATTCATTATATAACTTACAAGACAGAGGTCAAATGATTGTAGGACCGGGTGCTGATATTTATATCGGTATGATTGTAGGTATTCATAATAGAGATAATGACTTAAATGTTAATCCATGTAAAAACAAAGAAATGTCTAATACCAGAAGTAAGTCGGCTGATGATGCCATTGCTTTAGTTACTCCTAAGACATTTAGTCTAGAAGAGGCTTTAGAGTTTATCGAAGAAGATGAATATGTAGAGGTTACTCCTGCTATTATTAGACTTCGTAAGAAGATTTTAGATCCTAACGAAAGATTTAGAGTTAATAGAAAATAATTTTGAAAAGATTAGTAATAGTTTGTGCTAATCTTTTTTTATCAAAAGTAAAAAAACATTGCTATTAAAAAAGTTTATGAAGAGTGAAAAATGGATATTAAGAGAAGAAATGCGACCAGATTTTGAATGGTTTAAGAAAGTTGGCTTTGTTAGAACTGAGAAAATAGCGAATCTTATAAAAGAGAATATGGCTAACTATAGCTCTTTTGAAGAGTTATATAAAAATGTGCTGATACCTTATTTGGAATCATTTTGTTTAAAAAATGTAAATACTGTTAGTAGATTAACTTAGTTTGAGCAAAGAAATGTTTACCATAAGAAAAAAATAAAGGCTTTTCCTATAAATGTGAAGAAATATTTCAACTAAAAGTACTTGGCAAGAGTTGGAATTGTGCTATAATCTAATTGGAGGTAAAGAAAATGGAAAAGAAAAATGGAAAAAAGAAAAGTACTTCCAAAACAACAAAAGCTTCTAAAGTAGAAAAAGAAGTTGAAGCTGTTTTGGAAGAAACTGAAAAAGAAGTTTCCAAAACGAAAGTAGTTAGTGATAAAAAAACATCAGAAAAAGTAAGTCACTTCCTATTTAAAGCTTTAGCTATAAGTATTTTTGTTGCTATTGTTTTAACTTGGATAGTTCCCTCAGGGACATTTAGTGGCGCTAACTTAACAACTAGTGATCCAGCTAGAACTGGTATTAATGAAATGTTTTTATCAATGTTCTATGCATCAAATTATTACTTACTACAATTTATATTTGTCTTAGTTGTTGGTTTGTTTTACGGTGTTATTTCGAAAACTAATGGTTATAAAAAATTAGTTAATGATGCTGTTTCATTTTGGCAACCAAGAAAGAAATGGTTTGCTTTAGTACATACTGTTATTATTGCATTATTTGTATCAATGTCTAGTCAAAGTTTTCCAATATTACTGTTCATTCCACTTGTAATAAGCATTGCTAGTCGTTTAGGCTTTGGAAAATTAAAAAGTGTAATGATGACATTTGGAGCTATGATAGTTGGTCTTGTTGGGCAAACTACAGCTACTTTAGGACTTTCTTATTTAGAAAGCACAATGAATGTAAAAATTACTACTAATTTAGCTGTAAGATATGGTATTTTAGTAATTGCTTTACTAGTACTAAATATGGTTCTAATTAAAATGAAAAACAAAAATAAAGATATTGAAGCAGAATCAGTTGATTTAGTTCCTTTAACAGGAGATGAGAAGAAAGGTAAAGCTTGGCCATATTTGGTGGCATTTATTGTATTATTCGTATTCTGCATTTTAGGATATATGCCATGGAATAGTGCTTTTGGCATTGATGTATTTGATACATTCCATACTTGGTTAACAACAAAAGTTACAGTTACTATTGGTGGCAATTCACATGCTATTTTTGGATACATTCTAGGAAAAATTAGTGCTTTTGGATCATGGGATATTTATACAATATGCTATATAGCGATGATTATTTTGATTTTTGTTAAATTATTTAGCAAAGTTAAAATAGACGAAATGTTAGATGGCGCTGTTGAAGGAATGAAAAAAACATTGAAACCTGCTTTATTTGTTGTTCTTGCTTATACAATGTTTGTTATTTGCTATTGGAGTGGATTTACTAACACAATCGTTGATAAGATTGTTGGTACAACATTTAATCCAATTAGTGCAACTGTTGCTAATGCTTTAGCATCATTCTTCCATGTTGATTTTGGTTTTTCTGGATTCACTTTAGGAGCTGTATATGCAGCAAGATTTGCTGATTATACTGGAACAATGCTTGTCATTATGACTTCAATAAATGGTTTAGTTTCTTTGGTAGCTCCAACTAGTGTTCTTTTAGTTACTGGCCTTTCAATGTATGATGTTTCATACAAAGAATGGTTAAAGAATATCTGGAAAATTACCATTATCCTTTTAGTCTTATTGTTAATTTTATTTGCAGTAATGGCTTATGTTTAAGACTTCTTAGGAAGTCTTTTTCATTTCTTTATTAAAAATCTATGAAAAAATTATTTTTCGTTTGCAAAAAAGAAATATTTTTAAAAATAATTTAGGCAAAGACAATGATAATTTAAATAGTAGTTTGCATGTTAATTTTTAGAATTAACTTCCCATAATTAAAAAAACTGGAAGTTAGAAATTTATTTAATCGGAATTGTAAAAGCTCTTGAATTATAAGTTATGGTTTGTTATAATACTTTGCGAGTAGTGATTACTCCTTGCTTCACTTTAAGTGTAAGCCGGAAGACCAAGAGGAGGTGTAAAAAATGAATAAATATGAAATGATGTTCATTGTTAAAGCAACTATGGAAGAGAGTAATGTTAAGGCTGCTGCGGAAAATGTAAAAAAATTAGCAGAAAGTCTTAAAGTTAAAGTAGAAAGCTTTAAAGAAATGGGACAAAAGAAGTTAGCATATCCTATTAAGAAGGAAATCAGTGGTTATTACTATGTTATGACTATGACTGCTAGTAAAGATGCTATCAAAGAAGTTAATCGTAAAATGTCTATTGATGAAAATATTATTAGACACTTAATTATCAAATTAGATGAGGAGTAAAAAATGAATAAAGTAATTTTAATAGGAAGATTGACTAGAGATCCTGAATTACGTACAATGGCATCTGGTAATGTAACTGCTTCATTTACTCTTGCGGTTAATAGAAATTTTACTAACCAAAATGGAGAAAAAGAAACTGATTTTATCAATTGTGTTGCTTGGAGAAAGCAAGCTGAAAATGTAGCTAAATATTGTACTAAAGGTTCTCAAGTTGCCGTTGAAGGACGTATTCAAATAAGAAGTTACGATGCGCAAGATGGAACAAAAAGATATATTACCGAAGTTATTGCTGATAATATAACATTCTTAAGTTCAAGAAACGGTGGTAGTCAACCTGTAGAAAATAGTTTAAATACTTCATCTTATACTGCAAATAACGCAGTACCAAATAATAATGGTATGGTCAATAATGATATCGTCACTGCTGATTTAGATATGGATCCATATGCAGCTATGGGTAACGAAGTATCATTAACTGATGATGACCTACCTTTCTAGGAAGGGAGAAATAAGCAATGGCAGAATTTTATCGCAAAAAAAAGAAAATTTGTCAAATGTGTGCTGGAAAATCTATTGATTATAAAGATGTACCTATTATTTTAAAGTATGTTACTGAAAAAGGTAAAATCGTTAATAGAAGACAAAGTGGTGCTTGTGCTAAACACCAAAGACATATTGCACAACAAATTAAATATGCTAGATTTATGGCATTAATTCCATATGTTAAAGACTAATTTTAGTCTTTTTCTTTTGGGTTAAATTGTATTTTTTAGAAATTTTGATTAATTAAACATAAAACTTATTAATATTATATTACTATTAAAATTTATATAAAATAACACATAGTAAACAGGAGTTTTTACACAGTAAATTTATAAAAAAATAGTTTGAAAAAGTGGGATTATTAATAAATAAAAGCATGAATTTTTTTGACTGATAGATATATATTTGATACAATAGGTAGGAATTAAAAAGGAGATAAATCATGAAAGTTATATTACTAAAAGATGTAAAAAAACAAGGAAAAAAAGATGATATTATTGAAGTTAGTGATGGCTATGGTATGAATTATTTAATTAAAAATGGTTTGGCTGTAGCAGCAACAAAGACAAGTACGAAAATTTTATCTAATGAATTAGATAAAAGAAAATTAGAAGAAGAAAAGTTAATAAAAGCAATGCAGGAAATGCGTGATAAAATAATTAGAGAAAATATTACTTTTAAAGTAAAAACTGGTGCTATGGATAAAGTTTTTGGTAATGTTTCATCTAAACAAATTGCAGAAGAATTAAATAAAATGGGATATAAAGTTGATAAAAAACAAATTCAAATTGATTCGCCTTTG
Organism: uncultured Bacilli bacterium; assembly: GCA_934098505.1. Lineage (GTDB taxonomy): Bacteria > Bacillota_I > Bacilli_A > RF39 > UBA660 > CAG-605. The sequence goes on along the minus strand of CAKOOR010000006.1, from coordinate 36,898 downwards.
GATACGTTGGGAGTTCATAATGTAACAATTGAGTTACACAAGAAGGTTCGTTTCAATATTAGAGTTAATTTAGTGAAGTAAGGTGATATTATGGCAAGGAAAATGCCACAAAATTTAGATGCTGAGATGTCAGTTTTGGGTGTTTGCTTTCTTGATGAGAGGGTCGTTAGCAAAGTTTTAGAAGAAGTATCTGAAGATATGTTCTACAGTGATGCTAACAGAAAGATTTTTCTTGCTATAAAAAACTTGCATGATGCTGGGATTCCTATAGATCAAACGACGATAGCTGATGAATTAGATAAAACTAAGAGTATGGGAGCAATTGGTGGTGTATCATATTTAGCTGAAATAATGGACTCAGTTGTTAGTGCTGCTAATTTAGATTATTATATTAATATAATTAAAGAAAAAATGATTGTTCGTAATTTAATTATTACGGCTACGGACATTGTAACAGATGCTTATAATGATTCTGATGATGTAACTAGCCTTTTAGATACGGCTGAAAAAAACATTTTAGATGTTATTAGGTCACGTCAAACTACAGAGTTTGCTCCCATTAATGAAGTTTTAGCTCGGGCTCAAGAACAATTAGAATACTTATCACAAAACCATAGTGTTATTTCTGGATTAGAAACCGGTTTTTATGATTTAGATAAGGCTACAAGTGGTTTACATGAAGGTGAAATGATAGTAATAGCGGCTCGCCCCGGTATGGGAAAGACGGCTTTCGCTTTGAATATTGCAACGCACGCGGCGATGAGTACTAAAAAGGCTATCGCTGTATTTAACTTAGAAATGTCAGCTGAACAGTTAGTTAACCGTATGATAAGTGCTTTAGGTGGAATCGAAGGTAAAAAATTAACTAACGGCCAGCTTGGTCAAAATGATTGGAAAAAATATAATGAGGCAGTAAGTCAACTTGCTGATACGAATATTTATATTGAAGATAACTCTGGTATTACCGTTAATGACATTAGAGCTAAATGTCGTAGATTAGCAACTAAAAAAGAGGGTTTAGGATTGATTATCATCGATTATTTGCAGTTGCTTACAATGGGAGGTAGACGTCCAGAATCAAGACAACAGGAAGTTTCAGATATTTCAAGAGCAATCAAGACTATGGCAATGGAACTAAAAGTGCCAGTTATAGCTTTAGCTCAGCTTTCACGTAATGCAGAAAAAAGAGAAAATAATGAACCAATGCTTGCTGATTTAAGAGAATCAGGTTCAATCGAACAGGATGCCGATATTGTTATGTTTATAAATAGAAAAGATTATTATAAAGCAAAGACGGAATTAGGAAAATCAGAAAATGTAGAAACTGATATAATAATAGCTAAACATAGAAAAGGTGGTACTGGTAAGTTTACTGTCTTATTTGAACCAACAATGATGAATTTCAAAAACTATATGGTTTTAGAAAAAGAAGGAGAATATTAATGAGTAAAAAAACACAAATTCTATGCATTTTAACAACTATGATATTTGGAGTCGCAATGTTTATTGCTACTTCTTATAAAACTAGTTATGCTGATGAAGTAGACGGGGTTTATCAAGTATACTTAAATGGCGAAAAAATAGGTATGATTGATAGTCAAGACGATTTATATAATCTTATTAATGAAGAGCAATCAAGCATTAAAGAAGAATATAATGTTGAGCAAGTATATCCCCCAAAGGGCTTTTCAATCACAAAATTAAATACTTATAATTCAAATGTTTCAAGCGTAAATGAGATATATGATAAAATTAAAGAATCAAAGAATTTTACCATTAAAGGATATACAATTACCGTTAGTAGTAAAGAAAATGATGGTGATTCTAAAGTATTATTTAAAATTAATGTTTTAGATGAGCAAGTGTTTGAAGAGGCGATAAAAAAGGTTATTTTGTCATTTATTCCTGAAGATGAATATTTGGCTTATATAAATAATGAACAAAAAGAAATAGTTGGTGTTGGTGAAAGAATTGAAAATATTTATTTTCAAGAGGATATTTCTATCAAAGAATCATACATAAGTACAGATGAAAAAATATTTACAGATGTTGATAGTTTAAGTAAATATTTGTTATTTGGAACTGATAATAAAGAATCATTATATACAGTCAAAGTGGGTGATACGATAGCTAGTATTGCTGAAGCTAATGAGTTAAATGTTTCTGAGTTTTTAGTAGCCAACCCAAAATACAAAAGTGAAAATGATTTGTTGGCGGTTGGTGATACTGTGGTTATATCATTAATTAACCCAATGTTACAATTAGTATATGATAAATATATAGTGGCTGATGTTGAAGAGAAATATTCAACCGAAACAAAATACGATTATTCTAAAGATACAAGTTATCGTTTAGTTCAAACCAAAGGTGTTAATGGTATTAGACGTGTTGCTTCTCGTACCCAGGTTATTAATGGTGATGCTAGTCAACAAGTTGTAATTGATAAGGAAAATACTTATGTAGTAAGGGAAACAGTAAATGAAGTTATTGTTAAAGGTAAAAAAGTTGCTAGTAGTGGTAACTGGGGCAATTATGTTGATGATGGTACTGAATATGCTTGGCCAACGTTGCCAGGGTATATGATTACATCTGGTTTTGGTAAGAGATATTTGTTTAATCGTTCTAGTCATGATGGATTAGACATTTCTGGTACCGGCTATGGTTCTCCAATATTTGCTATTGCAGCTGGTACAGTTATTCATGCAGGACCTAATGGTCCAGGTACTTGGACGATTGGTACCAACGTTATTATTCAACACCCAAATGGATATTACTCTATTTATGGACATATGTCTGCTGTTTATGTTTCAAGGGGTCAACAAGTAAGTAGAGCACAGAAAATAGGGGCAATGGGTAAAACTGGTCAAGTTACTGGAACACACTTGCATTTAGGTTTCTGGACTGGTGTACCTTATACGAAGGGAAGTAAAGCGATTAACCCTATGACGCTATATAAATAATGAGAATCTGTGTTTTAGCAAGTGGTTCTAAAGGAAATTCAACTTATGTTGAAACAAAGAATCATAAAATATTATTGGATATAGGGACGAATGTTGGCTACATAAAGGAACGCTTAGAAGAATTAGGCGTTTCTTTAAATGATATCGATACCATTCTTATTTCACATGTGCATAGTGATCATATTGGAGCATTAGAAAATTATATAAAAAAATATCAAGCCAACGTATATATGACAATAGGAATGATAGATGAATTAAGCAATGATAGTTTTATTAACAGGTATGAACATTTAGTTCTTTTTGATGATGATATTTATTTAGATGATGTAAAAATTGCAGTTATAAAAACTAGTCATGATACAAAAGATTCTAAAGGGTATGTTTTAAGTGAGGGAAGAAATAGTGTTGTTTACTTGACTGATACTGGATATTTAAATCAAAAATATTTTAATGTTTTAAGAAACAAAACTGTTTATCTTTTTGAAAGTAATCATGATGTAGAAATGTTATTAAACGGAAAGTATCCAGCTTGGTTAAAAGATAGGGTAGTTGGCCCTTATGGACATTTATCTAATAAAGATGCAAGTATCTATTTGGCTAAATTAGTTGGCAATAACACTAAAAAAATAATTTTACTCCACTTATCTCATGAAAATAATACGGAAGAAAAAGCTTTAGATACTATAAAAAATATATTTTTAGAGTATGGAATTGATTTTGAAAATATTAGTTGCGCTAAACAAAATGAAAAATCGGAGATTATAGAATTATGATTAAGTTAATTTGTGTTGGAAAAATAAAAGAACAATATTTAGTTGACATGATAATGGATTATAATAAAAGAATAAATAAGTATCATAAGTTTAATATTATTGAAGTTAAAGATAGTAATATTGAACAGGAAAGTAAAGAGATTATAAGAAATATTGGTAAAGGAGAATATATTGTTGCCTTAGCTATCGAAGGTAAGCAAATGAATTCACTGGAATTTGCTAATTTTATGAGTGATACATTTAATCATTATGGTTGTATAACTTTCATAATTGGTGGATCCGATGGGATTTTTGATAGTATAAAAAATAATGCAAATTTAAAATTATCTTTTTCTAAAATGACAATGCCTCATGGTTTATTTAGAAGTGTTTTATTAGAGCAAATATACCGTGCTTTTAAGATCAATAATAATGAAACTTATCATAAATAATTATGATTATGATGAGTAATTTATATAATTAATATTGATAATATGATTAAATTTTTAAAAAGATAACTAAAAATAAAGACAGTTATCTTTTTATTTGATAAAATTGAATGTAGAAAGAAGTAGATTTATGATAGGAAATGATTGGGATAATGAATTAAAAGTAATTTGGGATAGTCCTAATTTTAATAAATTTTATCGTGGAGTATTGAATTTGTATAATAAAGAAACAATTTTTCCACCTAAAGAAGATATTTTTAATGCTTTAAGATTAACACCTTATAAGAATGTTAAAGTAGTAATAGTAGGTCAAGATCCATACCATGGAACAGGTGAGGCAATGGGACTATCTTTTTCTGTACACAAAGATATTAAGATTCCTCCATCTTTAAAAAATATTTATCATGAATTGTATGACGATTTAGGAATTACACCGCATGGTGATGGCGATTTGACAAAGTGGGCTCAGGAAGGAGTTCTCTTATTGAATAGTGTTTTAACGGTAAAAAAGGATTGTCCAGCATCACATAAAAATTTAGGTTGGGAACCACTTACTGATTATATTATTAAAAAAGTAAATGCTAAAACAACTCCAGTTGTCTTTATATTGTGGGGCAATTTTGCTAAGTCTAAAGCTCAGTTTATAACGAATCCCATACATTTAGTGATAACAAGTCCTCATCCATCGCCATTTTCATGTCGTAGCGGTTTTTTTGGAAGTCGTCCATTTTCAAGAACAAATGATTTTTTGAAAAAAAATAATCTCCAACCTATTGATTGGCGATTATAATTTAAAGTCATTAATTATATCATCGTTCATATCTTTATTATCAAAAAAATTACGAATGGTAATATTATGAAATTTGGCGATGATATTAGACGGAAATTTACGGACTAATTCATTGGATTTCGAAGTGTATTTGTTATAATATTTTTTAGAAGCATTTATTCTTTCATCCATTACTCGAATATCGTTTAGAAGTTCGCGATATTCTTTTATTTCCTCTAACTTAGGAAAATCATCTTGAATTTTGTTAATAAGAAGAACAGTATCCACTAACTTTCTTTCTAGTTGAAAATTAGAAATACTTTCTTTTTTTAAATCATTTAAATCTTTAAAATTAATTTTTGTTTCTTTAATGTTAGTTTTAATGAGAGATTCAAGTTTAAGAAGAATATCATATTTAGAGCGCAGTGCTTCATCAATCATACTTTCAGATTCATCGATTTTCGTTTTACAATCTTGTAAAGCATTATAATAAACAATATAAAATATTGTTCCAATGCCACCGATTACTAAGAGTATTAACAAAGCATAAATAATTGTCATAGTTACACCTCATATCTTATAGGAATAGTATACCACATAAAGTAATTGCTAGTAAATAAATTATATGCTATTGTATTACTTGGTGATATATATGAAAATTAAACAATTAATTGTTGGCAAATTAGATGAAAATTGTTATATTTTAGAACATGAAGGAAAATATTTAGTAATTGATCCGGGAGATGAATTTAGTAAAATTGATGCTGAGATTAATGGAACATTAGAAGAGATATTAGTAACTCATTATCATTTTGATCATATAGGTGCTTTGAAGAAATTAGAAGATAAATACGGAATAGTAGCAAATGATTTCAAACAAAAAACTTTTAAATATGAAGTAATAGCAACGCCAGGTCATACTGATGATTCGAAAAGTTTTTATTTTCCAGATGAAAAAGTCATGTTTACTGGGGACTTTCTTTTTTATAATTCTATAGGAAGAATGGATTTGCCTACAGGTAGCCAAGAAGAAATGCAGAAATCTTTGGAGAAAATTAGCAAGTATCCATTGAATACTAAAATTTATCCAGGACATTTTTATCCAGGAATTTTGGGAAATTCATTAGAAATAGTAAAGAACTTCTTTTTTTAGAAGTTCTTTTGCGAATAACTATGGCTATAATTTATTCTTTCATCAAAGGTAACGTAATTTAAGTAAATCATTAAAATTAAATCCCATTCGCCGGTGTTTGGATTACTAATGATTAAGTGATCTCGTCCCGCTTCTTCGATACGGCCGGCAAAAATTTTGTTACGCCATTCAGTAGAATCAGGAAAACTAACATAAGCTTTAACCATTTTTCCTTTATTTAGTCTTAAAATATTTTCAATATAACTTTGTTCCATTGGAAGCGATGTTCCTGATGTATAGTCTTGATTATAATTGTTTAATGTTGATGGTAGGCTGTTATTGTTTGGTATGTTTGTATTAGTAGGAATACTTTGACTATTAGGAATTGAATTCATATTAACATCATAATTATTTTGATTTGTTGGAAAAGTAGGGTTTTGATAATATGTTCCATTCATTTTAAATTCACCTCACTAACTATATGCAAAAATTAAAAAATATAGTATTATTATAATAGAGGTAAGATAGTTATGAGAAAAATAATTAGACAAATGGCTGATAAAGAAAAGATAAAAAATTCAGGTGTATTTTTATGTGGCATAGTTATTTTAGCATTTAATTATAACTTATTTGTTTTACCAAATGAATTTAATATTGGTGGGATGACTGGTATTGCTACTATGTTGAATTATTTATGTAATATAAAACCATCTTATTTTATTTTTGGCAGTAGTATCTTTTTATTAATATTGTCATATTTTACCTTAGATAAAGATACAACATATAATAGTATAATTGGAGCAATTCTTTATCCATTATTAATTGATTTTGTTAAACCATTATGTGATTTAATTGCACCATTTTTAAATTTTTCCAGTATAGTTATTCTTATAATAATTGCTGGTGTTTTGTTTGGCATTGGTAATGGGTTAGTCTACAAAAGTGGATTTACATTAGGTGGCAGCGACATTATTATGAAAATTATTCATAAATATCAACATTTAACAGAAGGTAATTCACAATTCTTGATGAATACAGTAATTATATTACTAGGAATATTGGTCTTTGGTATACCGAGTGCTATATATTCATTAATTTTACTAATAATCTCTACTAATATAGTTGATAAAATTATTATTGGTATTTCTACTAGTAAAATGTTTTTAATTACGAGTAAAAAATATCGTAAGATTCAAGAATATGCTATTAATAATATGCAAACTGGAGTTACAATCCTTGATACGACAGGTGGCTTTATGTTTGAAAAGGGTAAAATGCTGCAAATAGTAGTGCCAACTAGATCTTACAATGCATTTCGAGAAAAAATTTTAGAAATAGATGCAAACGCGTTTATTGTTGTAAGTGATTGTTATGAAGTAACAGGTGGAAAAAAGAATAAAAAACAAGGTTTATTTTAGAAAATATGATTTATACAATAATATCTGTGTGATAATAATGGATTTAGATTATCATATAAAAATGGAGATAAAGGGTTTATGATAATGAAAAGACTTATAAAATACTTGGTAATTTTAATATTAGTTGGTGGCATTATTGGTATACTTGCTTGTAAAAGTGTTAATTTATACATTGAAAGAACATATGGCGATGTTAAAGCTGATGCTCTTACTAAAAATAATTTTTTTGAAAAAAATAGGGATTTATTAAAGAATCAAGAAGAAAAAACAGATTATATTTATAAAAGCAATTTTAATTTGGAAGAAATAAATAACACTGATTTGGAAAAATTGGATATTAATAGTTATGTTTATACTAAAAATAAGATAACAATATTAAATAGTAATTATGAAATGAGTGAAGGGATAAAAAATTTGTTTTATCAAACTATAAATTCTTATAAATCTAATTCTTCTTTTTATATAATTGATTTAGAGAATGGAACATCGCTTGGTTATAATGTTGATAATATTTATCAAACAGCAAGTGTGATTAAAGCTGCATATTGTTTATATCTTTATAAACAGGTAAGTTTGGAAATGATAAATTTGGATGAAGAAATACCTTACACTTATAATTATTATAATGATGGTACTGGTTTAGTTAAAGAGAGTCCGGTTGGAACAATGTATACCGTACGAGATTTAATAAAATATACAGTGGTTAATAGTGATAATATTGCGTATAAAATGTTACATGGGCACTTTGGTGTTAGCGGTTATAATGCTATGTTAGATGAATTAGGTATTAATAAATTACATTTATCATTGTATAATCCTTGGGGACTAACTGATTTAAGAAGTATGGCAATAATTTGGCAAGAAATATATCATTTTGCAACGGAAAGTAGTTGGGGTGAAGAATACTTAAACTTACTTTCTAATAATGTTTTTAATTATTTTAAGGATACAATTCCTAATATTAGTAGTGCTACTAAAGAAGGATTTACAAAAGATGTTACAATATCGTCTGGTATTTTGTTTGGGTATCATCCAATTATTGTGCTTGCTAGTGCGAAAACCAGTTATGATGATAGTTCTTATCGCCAAGTGAAAAGAATATTACCAATAATAAATATGGTTATTAATGAATATACTAAATATTTAGTTGTAGAGAATAATAGCGATTAGGCATTATTCTTTTATTTTTCTTGAAATTGTGTTATATTGATTATGGTAAGGTGGTTGTAGTGAAATTTATTGAAATAAAGAATTGTTCAAAAGTATATAAAAATGGTGTAACAGCGCTGGCAAATATAAACTTAAGTATTAAAAAAGGTGAATTTGTTTTTATTATCGGTCCAACGGCTTCTGGCAAATCAACATTAATTAAAATGTTGTATCGGGAGGAAAGACCAACTGAAGGTGAAGTTTTCGTTGGTGGAATTAATGTTGGAAAATTACGAAATGGTAAAGTTTATAAATTACGTCGAAAATTAGGAGTTGTTTTTCAAGATTTCAAATTATTACCTAAGTTAACGGTTTATGAAAACGTAGCTTTTCCTTTAGAAACGCAAGGCTTTAAGGCTAGTGAAATTAAGCCAAAAGTAATGATGGCTTTAGAATTAGTTGGATTGAAAGAAAAAGTAAGAAGTATGCCAAAAGAGTTATCTGGCGGAGAAATGCAAAGGGTATGTATTGCTCGTGCCATTGTTAACGAACCTAAAGTGTTAATATGTGACGAACCCACAGGAAATTTAGATCCTGAAACTTCTAAAGATATAATGAAAACTATAAATAGAATTAATAAAGAATTAGGAACTACAGTGGTAATGGCTACCCATGATAAAGATATTGTTAATAGAATGAAAAAAAGAGTAATTACTATTGAAGATGGTGTCAAAGTAAGCGATGTAGAAAGAGGTGAATATAAGGTTTATGAAGTACATGAGAATCTTAATTAGAAATTTTCGTGATGCAGTTAGAAGTGTTTTTAGAAATTTTAGTCTTTCGATAGCTAGTATTACTTGTATAACTATAACTCTTGTTTTAGTAGCAATTGCAATGATTATAAGTGCAAATGTTGATCATTTTACGAAGAGATTAGAAGAAACTTTGACTATTGTTGTTTACTTAAAAGAGGATGTCACTGAAGAACAAAAGAATACGATTGAAGAAGAAATAAAGCAATTAAAAAATTATGAATCTTTAATATATAAGTCAAAAGATGAATGGAAACAGGAAATGATTGATTCTAGTGAGGAATTAGGGGCAACATTAAGTTATCTTGATACCAATCCTTTGTTAGATTCAATTACGGTTAAAGTTACGGATATTAAAAGTTTATCTTATGTGGCTAGTGCAATTCGTAATATGGAAGGTGTTAAATCGGCTAAATATGGCGAAGATAGTGTTGATAAGATGGTCTTTATCTTTGATGTTGTCGAGAAGGCTATGATTGTTATTGTATGTGCTTTAATATTAGTAACAGCCTTTTTGATAAGTAACACGATTAAGTTAACTATTTTTTCAAGACGAAATGAAATAGAGATAAAGAGATTAGTTGGAACTAGTAACTTTGCTATTCGCCAACCATTTATTATAGAAGGATTTATTTTAGGAATTATTGGTTCTATCATACCTATCATTATTACGGTTTATGGTTATATTTTAATTTATGATCATTTTGACGGCTATTTATTTTCACATATTGTTGAGTTGATTAAACCAATGAATTTAATATGGTTTGTTTCTCTAATCTTGATGGCTGTTGGTGGCTTAGTTGGTATGTTTGGTAGTAGTAGAGCCGTTAGAAAGTATTTGAAAATATAATATGAAAAAGTTTATAAATTATAGTTTTAGATTAATTCTAGTTGTGTTAATGTTAATACCATATTTTATTGAACCCTTTAGTGTTATGGCTGTTACTAATACTAGTAAGGCGACTACGATTGCTGGTTTAAAAAAGGAACTAGAAGCTTTAAAACAACAAAAAACTGATGCTCAAAAAGAAAAGAAACAAACGCAAAATCAAATAAATCAAAATAAGCAAGCGGTAGAAAATGCTAGACAAGAACAACAACAAATTGCTAATGATGTTGTTGATGCGGAAGAAAAAATCAAAAAGAGTAATGAGGATATTGTAAAAGCTAAAGAAGATGTTGATTTAGTTCTTAAATACTATCAATTAAGTAATAATCAAAATGAGTATTTAGAATATATTACTGGGGCTTCAAGTCCTACTGATTTAATAATGCGGGTTGAGGCTGTATCGCAATTATCTAGTTATTATAAAAATAAAATAGATGATTTGGATAAGTTAATAACAGAAAATGAACAGTTAAAGGTAGATTTAGCTGATAAGAATACTCAACTTGATGAAAAAATAGCTAATACTTCTAAAGCTATTTCTAAATTAAATAATCAATTAGACGAAATAAATGATATTAATGAAGATATTGATTCTCAAATTAAAAATCAACAAACGCTAATTAATTATTATAAGACAATATGTAAAAGTGAAACTCAATTATTAACTTCTTGTACGACAGTTCAAGCTTCAGCTGGATGGTTAAAACCGGTGGTAAAAGGACGCATAAATTCTCGTTGGGGATATCGTAATCAGGTTTTAAATACAGGAACTTTCCATAACGCTCATGATATAGGTGGCAATGCTGAAGGTACTGCAGTTTATGCTGCGGCAGCTGGGACAGTCGCTGCTATCACACGTCGTTCAAATTGTGGTGGTAATATGGTTTATATTCATGCTAATGTATTAGGCAAAGCTTATACCATGCAATATGCTCACCTTTTATCGATTAAAGTCAAAGTTGGCGATAAAGTTAACGTTAACACGGTTATTGGTACCGTTGGTGGCGGTTCAACTTCATATAAATATGGTGGTTATGATACATGTACGACTGGTACTCATTTACATTTTGGTATTTCTAAAGGGTATTATTTAGAAGACTATAGTAAATGGTCAAAGTTTATTGCTAATTCTATTGAACCTCCTGGATATCCTAAGACTGGGGTTTGGTGGTATTCAAGATAAAATAAAAACTATATGAGAAAATCGTTTGCGCGAGATTCAAATATAGTTTTTTTGATGTGAGCCGAAGTAAGGTATTAGAATTAGAAAAATATAGAAGTTATATTGCTTTAAATAGTTAGTTGATATTAGTTATAAATGGGGTAATTTTATGAATATAACTTGTATTTGCTCACATCGATTGGTAGAATAGCATATTGTTTTGGATTACACAAAAGACTATATTTATTTATTTGATGATATACTGAAGCATAATTTTATAGTTTTGTTTGAAAAAAATTAAAGTTTAGATATAATAATATTACTAATTATAAAGTTTAGTATAGAAATGTTATTTAATAGAAATATTATAAAATACTAGCAAGATAGCTAGTTTAGATGAATTTTGATAAAAATTAAGAAAAATTTATAAAGTTTTGTATGGAAAATACTTTACTTTATTATGGGAGAAATAAAAAATGACTTATACAACAAAAATAAAAGATGAAATAGCTCATTTGGACACTAATGTAGTCGAAGCAATTGCTGAGTTATCTGGTTTTATTCGCTTTGATAGTGATAATAAAAATGATGAAATTGTTTTAACTATCGAAAATGCTTCGGTGGCGAGAAGAATATATTCCTTGATGAAAATGTGTTTTCAAATAAGGCCAAAGATGACCGTAAGAAATCAGAACCGTTTTCGAGTGAAACAAATATATATTTTAACTTATAATAATGCCAATGGTGTCTTAGAAAAATTAAGTATAACCGAGAATGGTCGCAAAGTAATGCCTAATGCATATATGTTGGGAACTAAAGAAGAAAAAATTGCTTTTTTAAGAGGCCTTTTTTTGGCAACTGGCAGTGTTAGTAATCCACAAACAAGTGGTTATCATATGGAAATGAGTGTTAGTACTAAAGGCGATGCTAATTTAATTGTTCATCTTTTAAAGGGGTTTAATGTGGTTTCTAAGATTTTGAAAAGAAAAAACAAATATATGGTTTATGTTAAACAAGCTGAGATGATTAGTGATACTTTGAAAATGTTTGGCGCTATTAACAGTATGTTCTTCTTTGAGGATATTAGAATTTACCGTGATCATAAAAATATGGTAAATAGATTAAATAACTGTGAGATTGCTAATCAAGAAAAGACTACTATTACTGGGCTTAAACAATTAGAAGATATTGAATATTTAAAAAAGTATGATTTAGTAGGTCTATTAGATGAAAGAATTCAAGAAGTAATTGAATATCGAATTAAATATCCCGAAACATCATATCAAGAATTAGCAGAAATAGTGTCAACGGAGAGTGGAAAGTCTATAAGTAAGTCAGGTATTAATCATTATTTTCGTAAAATAAAGGAGTTAGTAACAAGACATAAAGGACAAAATAATACCAAAAACGATGAATAGTTAGATATAAAGTTTATTAATTAATATAATGATTGGTTGTACCAGTGGTATAACTTTTTTTGCTTTTATAGATTTTAGAATAATAAAAAAATAAAGTGTGTTTAAGTTTATTGCTATAATATGAAAATTAATGATAAGATATAATTAAAGTAGAAAGTTGGTTCAAATATGAATGAAAAAATAAGTGTTAATAATGCAAAGATTAAAAAAGCTAAAAATAGAAAATGGCTTCTAATAGGTACTTTTCTTTTGTTAATAATTTGTTTTTTAACAGGATATTTATATTGGGTAATAAGTAGTCCTAAATATGTCATTAAGCAAAGCGTAATTAAAGCTTTTAAAAATGTAGAAAATTTTGCTCCTAATCAAGAGCAAGAAAAAAATATTCAATTTACTTCAGCGATAAAAATTAAAGAGAATATTTTAGGTAATAAGTTTGCTAATGATATTTTAAATATAAGTGGTTTTTATAATAATGTCGATAGGCAATTTCAAGTAAATGGCAGTATTTTAGAAAATGATAAAATGTTAGTTGATGGAACAATTCTTTATGCTAAGGATGGGGCCTATATTAAAAGTGAAAGTTTGCTTTCCAATGTTTATGATATTTCTAATGCTGATTGTAATTTAGATGATAAATTTATTTGCCAGTTACAGAAATTTTATAATATTTTAACAGTTGATGATGGAATAAATAGTGACAATATTTCTTTAAATGCTGCGATTATTAGTTTAAAACAAGCTATATTAGATAGTATTTCAAATGACAATGTTTATCGGAATAAGGGAACTTTTAAAGATGAGAACGTTAACTATAATAAGTACACTTATAGGTTAGACAAAGAAACAATTAAAAGTATATATAGCAAATTAGATGCTAATGCTAAATATTACTTATATAAAATTGCGTATAATTTTTTTGATAATGTTTCATCTTTTGATGATTTAGAAACGGCACTTATTAATAAAATAAATAATATATCTGATTATCTGGAAATAAATATTTATACAAATGGTCTTTTTAATAAATTTATGGGGTTAGAAGTAGGTAATAATAGCAGTTTTCTATATTTTGATTATGATAATACTACCAATAGTTTAAATTTAAGTTTACCAAAGAATAGTCTTAAACTAGAAACTACTGGTAATATTGATTCGATAGATGGTTCTATTTATTATAAGAATAAGGTAATAGCAACTTTTAGTTATGCAAAAGATAATGATGCTACAATTTTTAACTGTAAATCTAATGTATTGGGAATGAATATTAATATCAATATAACTAATAAATTAAAAGATAAACAAGAAAACATAGTTGGAACTTTAGTAGTTAATGTAAATTTAGATACCTTTATTTATAAGGCTGAAGTAAGTGTTTCTAATGACTATAGCCTTTCTAATAGTATTACTATAGATAAGTTAGATACGACTGGAGCTTTAATGTATAATGATATGAGTCAGGAAGAAAAGGATAATGTTAGTGTGAAGCTGCAAGAACTATATCAAACTTTCTTTGGAAATTTGGTTTTTGGGGAGTAGAATATTAAACTAATGAAATTATTTTTAAAAATAGCTTAGAAAAAATTTAAGTAATTATATTATTATGTGTTGCGTAAAACTAAAAGTATAAAGATTATATGACGATAAATGATTATGATTAGAATTTGCTTTTAGTTTTTTTAGCTTGTATTTTTGGCTTTTACTGATGTTTTAAATGCTAAGGAGTTCTAAAGCGAAAGGAAAGTAATAAAATTTAAAAGACTTTTAAAAAAATATTTGGTATAATTTAAAAGAGAATAGAAGGATATTTATGGATAATAAAATAAGTGTTACTTATAATAATGGTAAAAGATTATTAGTGAATAAAAATACAAAAATTATTGATATTGTCAAGCAATTACCAATTGATGTAAAGACTAGGTTAGTTGGCGCTAAGATTAATAATGCTATTGTCAGTTTTGATACTAAATTAAAACAAGATTGTTGTATTAATTTTATTGATAGTAATGATTTGGCTGGCTATAAAATGTATCAGGCCGGATTAAAATTTGTTTTTTTAGCGGCAGTATATGATATTTATGGTAAAGAAGTTGTTATTAATTTTGACCATTCGATTATGCGAGGCATGCATATTACTGTAAGCAAATTAAAAATAGCAAATAAAGAAATAATTAAAATTAAAGAACGAATGACTAAGATTATAAATGATGATTTACGTATATTGAAAATGAATGTTTTAAGCAAGGAAATGGTTGAATTTTATAAAAAAGAAGGAAAAGTTGCTAATTGCTTTAATGTTTTAAATATTGATGATGCCTTAGTTACTTTGTATAAATTAGAAAATTATTTTGATTATTTTTATGTGGAAATGCCTTATAGTACTGGTTGTTTAAAGCGATTTGATTTAGTAGCGTTAAATGAAGAAGAAATTGTTTTATTGTTTCCAACACCGAGAAGCAAAAATGAAGTACCATCTTATATTCATTATGAAAAGGTTATTGATTGTTTTAAAAAGGAAAAAGAATGGTTAAATAAATGTGATATTCCTTATGTTTATCAAGTTAATAAAGTGGTTGCCAGTGGCAAGATAAAAGACTTGATAAGACTAAGTGAAATAAATTACGATAATAAAATTCATGAAGTAGCTTCTAAAATATTAGAAAAAAATAGTAAATTTGTAATGATTGCAGGACCATCTAGTAGTGGTAAAACAACAACATGTAAAAAATTATCTTTAGATTTACAAGCTAGAGGTCTTA
This sequence comes from uncultured Bacilli bacterium, assembly GCA_934098505.1. Classification (GTDB taxonomy): domain Bacteria; phylum Bacillota_I; class Bacilli_A; order RF39; family UBA660; genus CAG-605. The sequence goes on along the minus strand of CAKOOR010000006.1, from coordinate 21,229 downwards.
AAACTTTGACGATTAGTGTTGATGATTATTTTAAAAATAGAGTAGATACACCTAGGTTACCAGATGGGCGCTACGACTTTGAAAGTATTGCTTCGGTAGATGTTGAAGATTTAAATAAAGATATTAATGCTTTACTTGCTGGGGAAGAAGTGGCTTTGCCTACTTATAACTTTGTATCAGGAATTAGAGAGTATGTTAATGGTAAGACTAAAATTACCAAAGATTGTATTATTTTGATGGAAGGGTTGCATTGTTTAAATGATGCTTTGACACCATATATTGATAAGGATATAAAATATAAAATTTATTTGAGTCCTTTTATGCCACTAAATTTAGATAGTAATAACTATGTAAGTACAACTGATTTAAGATTGATAAGAAGAATGGTAAGGGATAACCGAACTCGTGGTAATGATGTTAGTAAGACTATTTGCTCTTGGCAAGATGTTCGAAGTGGGGAAGAAAAATATATATTTCCTTATATAAATACTAGTGATGTTATTATAAATACTTCGCTTGTTTATGAGATTGGGGTCTTGAAAGTATTTGCGGAACCTTTATTATATTCAGTAGGGACGGATTCGGTTTATTATGAAGAAGCACGTCGGCTAATAAATTTCTTGAAGAGTTACTATCCTATTTCTAGTGAGTACATTGCTGAGGATTGTGTCTTACGTGAATTTATAGGAGGATCGTGTTTTGAAAATTAAATAAATCTATTAATAATTAGTGTTAGAATTTCCTATAATATAATAAGGAAAATAATTATTGTGACTTATTATGTTATATGTATATAGTATAATAAGTAATTATTGTTTATTTGGCAAGAAAATTTTAGTTATTTTTAATAAAAAGTTGATTTTCTAAAGTCAATAAATAATATTCATGTATTAAATAATAAAATCTGGATAATATAAATATAATAGTTAAAGGTTTAGAAAGTATATCTATACTAAATGTTTAAAAAAGTTTTAAAGATTAATGTTTAAAAATAAAACTAAAGAAAAAATTAGGAAAGAAATGGTAATAAAAAATGAAAAAAATAGCAATTAATGGTTTTGGGAGAATTGGTCGTTTAGCGTTTAGAGAAATGATTACAAGTAAGGATTTAGATGTTGTTGCAATTAATGATTTAGCAAGTGCTGAGGAGTTGGCTTATTTATTAAAGTATGATACTAATCATCGCAGCTTCCATGAAAACGAGATTGGCTTTGATGGCGATTGTTTAATAATAGCTGGTGTTAAAAAGATAAAAGTGTACAGCGAGAAGGATCCTATTAACTTACCTTGGCAAGAATTAGGAATTGATGCTGTTTTAGAATGTAGTGGCCATTTTACAAAGTATGAGGATGCTTATAAACATATTGATGCCGGTGCTAAAAAAGTTGTTATTTCTGCACCTGGTAAAGGTGATATGAAAACAATTGTTTATAATGTTAATGAAAAAACGTTAGATGGCAGTGAGAAAATAATTTCGGCAGCGTCTTGTACGACTAACTGTATGGCTCCTGTTGTTGATGTAATTGAAAAAAATATTGGGATTGTTGGTGGGGCAATGAGTACGGTTCATGCTTATACAAATGATCAAGCAACATTGGATATTACTCACAATAAAGGTATTTTTGCTCGTCGTGGTAGGGCTTGTGCTCAAAATATTGTTCCAGCTTCTACAGGAGCTGCTAGTGCGATAGGCAAAGTTATACCTTCGTTGGATGGTAAAATTGTAGGAAAGGCTTTTCGAGTACCGGTTGCTGATGGTTCAATGGTAGATTTAACTTTAGAACTAGCTAAACCAGTTTCTAAAGAAGAATTGAATAATTTATTTATTATAAATCAAAATGAAACATTAAAAGTTACTAATGATCCGGTTGTATCTAGTGATTGTATTGGTAAAAAATGTGGAGCCATTGTCGATTTGCTTTCTACTGATGTCATTAATTTTGACAATACTTGTCTTGCTAAAGTAGTAGCGTGGTATGATAATGAGGCTGGTTATACGCATCAAATGATTATGACTTTGCGTTATTTATTAAGTTTAAACAATTAATAATGGTTTTGAAAGAATTTTTAATAGTATTTATAAATAATAATATCTAAAAAAATAATATAGTAAAGTAAGACAAAACAGCAAGGAGAACAAATTAGAAATACTAGTTTTGACGGATTAGTATTTTTTGTTTTTTAGTTATTACAGTTTTTTTACAGTTTTTTTAGAATAAATTTGGTATAATAAAAAAGTAATGAATAGTAAGAAATATTTAATATAAAAAAACATATTTTACGAAAATTACGGCTGAAAAGTTAATAAGATAATTTTCTAATATTTAGAATGTTTGATTTAGTATAAGAAAATTAAATTTAGAGTGGATAGGTTTTGGTTAAAAAGTATATTAGTTATAATGAAAATGCTTAATAAATGGTTATTAAAAAAGGCTAACTTGTAGAAATTATAAAAAAAATTAAGGAAGATAAAAGCTATCTAAATGGAAGGAAGTAGTATATGAAGTGTTTATTACAAGAAATTGATGTTTTAAATAAAAGAGTTATTGTTAGATGTGATTTTAATGTGCCTGTAAAAGATGGAAAAATATTAGATGATACCAAGATTAGGGCATCTTTAGAAACGATTAATTATTTAATAGATAAGAATTGTAAAATAATATTACTTTCTCATTTTGGTAAAGTAAAGACGGAAGAAGATAAGAAAAAATATAGTTTACGTATAGTAGCTGAGCGATTAAACGAATTAGTCAGTAGTAATGTTATTTTTTCGCCAGAAACTAGAAGTAGTCTATTAGAAATTAAAGCCATGGAGTTGCAACCTAAAGAAATTTTATTAGTAGAAAATACGCGTTTTGAAGATGTTCCCAATGGTTTTGAAAGCAATAATGACCCCCAGTTAGCGGCTTATTTTGCTTCTCTTGCCGATATTTTTGTTTTAGATGCCTTTGCCAGTTGCCATCGTTTACATGCATCGACCAGTGGGATTGCCAAATTTATTCCAAGTTGTCTGGGCTTTTGCGTTCAAAAGGAAATGGAAATGCTTAATAAGTATGTGCTAAATCCAGAAATGCCTTTTGTTATTATTATGGGTGGCGCTAAGATTGATGATAAATTACCTTTGATTGAAAAATTATTACCAAAATGCAGTCATATGTTGCTAACAGGTGGTCTTGCTAATAGCTGTCTTAAATCATTAGGACTTAATGTTGGTAATTCACTTGCCAGTGATGATATAGAAATCTTAGCAAAAGTTAAAGAAATTTTAAGAGAATATAATAAAAAAATAGTTTTGCCTTTTGATGCAATCGTTGGTAAGAAATATGATGATAATTATGTGAGCGCTAAAGATATTAACAAGTTAGAAAGTGATGAAATTATTGGGGATATTGGTCCTAAGACTTTAAAAGTCTATAAAAAAATAATAGATGAATCAAAAACTATTTTTATGAATGGTACGGCTGGTATTTATGAAGAGTCTAAATATAGTAATGGAACATTAGAACTTTTAAATATTGTTACGATGAGTATGGCAAAAACAATTGCTGGTGGTGGTGATTGTATTGGTGCTATTGATAAGTTTAACATGGCTGATAAATTTACTTATATTTCGACAGGTGGTGGTGCTACTTTAGAATACATTATTAATGAAAACTTACCAGCAATTAATGCTATTAGTGATAAAGAAGAAGTTTTGTAGATAATAAAAAAGTTGTAAATAAAAGAATGTTAATAGATATAAAACTAAAAAAAACTATTATTACTTTTATTCGACAAATGTTGTCAAAATATAGTGTGGAAATTTGTAGATAAAAAATTTATAATGAAGATATGTAGTACGAAAAAAAGGGAGAAAATATGATAAATATACTTATGATAGATGAAGTATCTAGTATTAAGGGTTTTTCTGAATTTTTAAATTCTAAGAGTAGTACGCAGGTTAACATAAAATACAAATGTAGCGATGGTTTAGAAGGAATAGAAGTAATAAAAAATCATCTTGATGAGATTGATTGCATTGTTTTATCTTTAGTTTTACCTTCTTTAGATGGAGTGGGTATTTTAAAATACTTGAAGAGAGAACATATAAATAAGAGAGTAATTTTATATACTTATAATACTAATTTAGATTTGTTAAAGCTATTAGGTGAATATAATATTTTGTTTGTTCTTTATAAGGGGATGGATTTAAATCTATTGGAAGATAGGATTGCTGATATTGGTACTTTAAAGAAAAAGGATATGGTTGAAGAAAAAAGACCTTTGCAAGAAATGACTAAAGAAATTTCTAGATTACTTCATGATTTAGGAATGCCAAGCCATATCAAAGGATATCAGTATATAAGAGATTCAATAGAACTTATGTATAATAATCCTAATGTTTTAGGTGGAATAACGAAGGAAGTATATCCGTTTATTGCTGATAAATATAATACAACTCCTTCGAGAGTTGAAAGAGCAATTAGACATGCCATTGAGGTTAGTTGGACTAGGGGCGATTATGATTTAATGGAAGAAATATTTGGCCACTCAGTAGATTTTGATAGAGCTAAACCTACTAATTCAGAGTTTTTAGCCACCATTGCTGACAAATTAAGTATCGAGTCTAAAAGTAATAATAATATTTAAAAATATAGCTATCACGTCTAAAAGATAAAAGGTGATAGTTTTTTTATGTAATAGGAAAGTATAAAGATATAGTAATCCTTTTTTTACTTATTGGAAAGAAAATTTACTATGTTAAAATGAAATATTTTTCAGGGAGTGGCGGGTAGGGTAAAAAACTTAAATTCTGGAAAGAATAGAAAATAATTTTAGAATATAACTTGAAAATAAGAGCTTATTTATGATAATATTTGAGTGCTAATATAAGAAAAGAAATTGAGCTTAAAATGTTTAAAAAACATCTTTTGGTATCAATATTTATTGGGAGTGATTTTTAATGAAAAAAGTATTAACAATAATTTTAGATGGTTTTGGACTTCGTAATGCTGTTCATGGTAATGCTGTTAAACTAGCTAAAATGTCTAATTTTAAAAAGTTATGGAATGAGTATCCTCATAGTCAATTACTAGCTAGCGAGAGAGCTGTTGGCTTAGAAAAAGGCCAAATGGGAAATAGTGAAGTAGGGCATACTACTATTGGCGCCGGTCGTTTAATTAAACAAAATTTTATGGAAATAACGGATTGGTTTAATAAAAAAGAAATCTTAAAAAATGAGAATTTCTTAAAGATGGTTACGTATGCCAAAGAAAATGATAAACCTATTCATATGTTGGGATTGTTATCTGATGGTGGTATTCATTCGCATATCAAATTTAATATGTGGATGCTTGATTATTTACACCAAATGGGTATCGAAAAAGTTTATGTTCACGCTATTAGCGATGGCCGTGATACGGGAACAATGACTAGTGGTACTTATATTGATGAAATAAATGCTAAGTTGAAAGAGTATGGCTATGGTGCGGTTGCTAGTATTTGTGGTCGCTACTATGCCATGGATAGAGATAAAAAGTGGGAAAGAACTAAACTATATAGTGATATGCTTACCATGGGTACGGGTGCAAGAGTTAAAAATTTAAAAGAAGCTATTAACTTCTGCTATCAAAAGAATGTAACGGATGAATTTCTACCTTCAATTGTTATGGAGGATACACCAAAGATAAATGATGGCGATGTTGTTTTGTGGATGAATTATCGACCTGATCGTGCTAAACAAATTTTACAAGTATTAACAGATAATAACTTTAAAGAGTATGATACAATTAAATATAAAAATCTACAAGTATTTACAATTTATCCGATTGAAGAAGCAAAGAAGTCTTATCATTTCTTAGATACGCCGGATATTAAAAATAGTTTAGGAGTATATTTAGCCCAATTGGGTTTATCACAAGCACGTATTGCCGAAACCGAAAAGTATGCCCATGTTACTTATTTCTTTGATGGCGGTAAAGAATATAAATTAGATAAATGCGATCGCTATTTAGTACCTAGTCCTAAAGTAGCAACTTATGATTTGAAGCCGGAAATGAGTTGTAAAGAGGTTACGAAGAAATGTTTAGAATGCCTAGATAAAGATTATGACTTTATTTTAGTTAATTTTGCTAATCCTGATATGGTTGGACATACAGGTAATTTGGATGCTACTATCGAAGCTTTAGAAGTAATTGATTATTGCTTGGGCAGTATTGTTGCGAAGGCTAAAGAAAATGATTATACTTTGTTTATAATGGCTGACCATGGTAATTGTGATTATATGTTAGATGATAATGACAATGTTATAACTACCCATTCATTGTATCCAGTGCCTTTTATTGTTACTGATATGGCTGTTAAGTTAAAAAATGGTGATTTAACAATGGTAGCTCCAACTATTCTTAAGTATATGGATATTGCATGTCCACCAGAGATGAAAGATACTGATGTGTTAATAGTTGATGAGAAAGATGGAAAGGAAAATTAAGAGTAGTTAGCAGCTGTTAATTAAAAAATGTTGGATTAGAAAGTATTAACCTAATGTTATTTGATTATTTAGTGTTAAATTATTTAGTTAGCTGGTATTAAATTATTAAGTTGTTTAGTATTAAGTTATTTAACTAGCTAGTATTAAATTATTTAACTTCTTAGTATTAAGTTATTTAATATAAATTATTAACTATTTGGCTAAAGCCAAATAAAGCTAATTCTGCAAGGCTATTATTTGATGATTGAAAATTTAGATAATATCTTAAAATGAGATAAGAATGTAATATTAATTACAATACGTGATTGAATATTGCATTCTTTTTATTTTGAAAAAAAGAAATAGGGATGATTAAGTTTTAGGATAAGATGACGGGGGCTTTAATTAATAACGCTAAATTTTATAGCGAGTATCGAGTATATAAAAAAATAAGATAATGTTTTTTATTCAATAGATAATGTTAAATTAAGGCCTTGATATTATTTTTTTATTTATTAAGCAAACTGTTAATATTGTAGAAAAATTTGTTTAACTTAGTAAATTTTTAATAAAAAATTAGGTTCAAAAAATTTGATCGAAAGTTTAAAAAAATGCTTGATTTTCAGGCATAATGTATGGTATTATTTTGATTGTATGACTGCAGGGATGTGTGAGGTTGCTGATACGCTAGGTAAGGTTGATTGATAAAAATTAATCAAAAATACCAAATTCAGGTAATTCATTACGGAGCAAGTCTATACTAGATATAGGCGAAGGGAGGACATATAATGTCAAAAATACGCATTAATCTTAAAGCATATGATCATAGAAGTATTGATTTAGCTGCTGGTAAGATTGTAGATGTTGTAAAAAGAACTGGGGGAACTATTTCTGGTCCAATTCCTCTTCCTACTGAAATCGAAAAGGTTACAGTATTAAGAGCTGTACATAAGTACAAAGATGCACGTGAACAATTTGAATCACGTACTCATAAGAGACTAATTGAAGTAAAAGAACCTAGTAAAGAAACTATTGAAGCTCTAAGTCGTTTAGACTTACCAAGTGGAGTTGCAATTAGTATTAAACAATTATAATAAATAATGGAGGAAAAATTATGAAAGGAATCTTAGGACGTAAGGTTGGAATGACTGAAGTCTTCACTAAAGAAGGTAAAGTAATTCCTGTCACAGTAATTGAAGTTGAAAAAAATACTGTTATGCAAGTTAAAACTGTTGAAAATGATGGTTATAATGCAATTCAATTAGGCGTATGTGACAAAAAAGAAAAGAACGCCACTAAAGCTAGTATTGGTCATGCTAAAAAGGCTAATACAAATCCTAAGCGCTTCTTAAAAGAAATAAGAGATTATGAAGGCTCTTATAACTTAGGGGATACAATAGATGCTTCCTTATTTGCTACTGGTGAAGTAGTAGATGTTACAGGAACAAGTAAAGGTCACGGAACACAAGGTGTTATTAAACGCCATGGCCAAAAGAGTGGTCCATCTGCACACGGATCACGTTATCATAGAAGACCAGGTTCAATGGGTACTATGAGACCAATGAGAGTATTACCAGGTAAGGCATTACCAGGACATATGGGTTGCGAAACTGTTACTATTCAAAATTTAGTAGTAGTTGAAGCAAATCCAGCTGAAAACTATATTTTAGTTAGTGGTAATGTTCCAGGTGCAAAACAATCTTTAGTTTTAATTAAATCTGCTGCTAAAAATGAAAGAAAAGCAGAAAATAATGAATTAGTTTCATACGAAACAGTTGTTGATAGCGTTGCTAACGACGATGCAGAAGCTAAAGAAGAAAGCCAAGAAAATTAATTTTCTAGAAAGGTGATTAATCTATGGCAAAAGTTGAAGTAAAGAATTTAAAAAATGAAAAAACTAAAGATTTAACATTAAATGCCAAAGTGTTTGGTATTGAAGTAAATGAAGTTGTTTTGAAAAAAGCAATCGATTTACAACTTGCTGCTACTAGACAAGGAACTGCAAAAACTAAGACAGTTGCTGAAGTATCTGGTGGTGGAAGAAAACCTTGGAGACAAAAAGGTACTGGACGTGCTCGTCAAGGTAGTATTCGTGCTACACAATGGCGCGGTGGTGGAATCGCTGGTGGCGTAGTTCCTCGTGATTACACATTCAAAATGAATAAAAAAGAAAGAAGCTTAGCTCTTAAGAGTGCTTTAACTGATAAAGTTAAAAATAAAGAATTAATCGTTGTTGATTCTTTAGAACTTGCTGATAGCAAGACTAAGACAGTTAAAGAATTAATTAAGACTTTAGGCTTAGACGGCAAAGTGTTATTTGTAACTGCTGATGAAGCTGCTAATCTATATTTAGCAACAAGAAATCTTGGTTATACTTATACACTTATGAGCGATGAGGTTAACTGCTATGATTTAGTAAATGCTGATTACGTAGTTGTTGAAGAAGCTGCTGTTAAAATGATAGAGGAGGCACTTAAATAATGAAAGATTATACTGATGTAATTATTGCACCTGTTATAACTGAAAAATCTATGTATGCTAAAAATAATGGTGTATATACATTTAAAGTTAGTAAAAGTGCTAACAAAATCCAAATTAAAAATGCTATTGAAAAATATTTTGGTGTTAAGGTTGCAAGCGTTAATACTGTAAATACTAAAGCAAAAAGTAAAAGAGTAGGTCGTTATACAGGTAAAACTAAGACTTACAAGAAAGCTATCGTTACATTAAAAGATGGCGAAAAGATAGAATATTAGGATAGGAGCTGATATTATGCCAATTAAGAAATATAAACCTACTACTAATGGTAGAAGAGGTATGTCGACACTTGCTAATACAGAAATTACTACTACTACTCCTGAAAAAAGCCTTTTAGTTAAAAAGACTAAATCTGGTGGTAGAAATAATCAAGGTAGAATGACTGTTCAACACATTGGTGGCGGCGCTAAACAAAAATATAGAATAATTGATTTTAAGAGAAATAAGACTGGTGTAACTGGTAAAGTTGCTACTATTGAATATGATCCAAATCGTAATGCTAATATTGCTCTTATTAATTATTTAGATGGTGAAAAAAGATATATTATCGCACCAAAAGATTTAAAAGTAGGAATGATTGTTGAATCTGGTAGAGATGCTGATATTAAAGTTGGTAATGCTCTTCCTCTAGAAGTTATTCCTGTTGGTACTGTTGTTCATTGCATCGAACTTCAACCTGGAAAGGGTGCTGAACTAGCTCGTTCTGCTGGTGCCAGTGCACAAATTCTTGGCCGTGAAGGTAAATATGTAATGTTAAGATTACAATCAGGCGAAACAAGAAAAGTTCTTGGTACTTGTATGGCTACAATCGGTGTTGTAGGTAATGAAGATTTTGAACTTGTAAATATTGGTAAGGCTGGTAGAAAACGTCATATGGGCGTTAATCCAACAAACCGTGGTTCTGTTATGAACCCTAATGATCACCCACATGGTGGTGGTGAAGGCCGTACTCCAATTGGACGTAAGGCACCAATGACTCCTTGGGGTAAACCTGCTCTAGGCTTAAAGACTAGAAAAAATAAAAAAGCATCTGACAAGTTAATTGTTAGTCGTAGAAAGAAATAGGAGGATTTAAATAATGGCAAGAAGTTTAAAAAAAGGACCTTATGTATTCGATAGATTACTTAAGAAAGTTCAAAAATTAAATGAAACTGGTAAAAAAGAAGTTGTTAAAACTTATTCACGTCGTTCAACAATTTTCCCTGACTTTGTAGGACATACAATTGCTGTTCATAACGGAAAAGAATTTATTCCAGTTTATATAACTGAAGATATGGTAGGACATAAGCTTGGTGAATTTGCGTTAACTCGTAAATTTGGTGGCCATGCTGGTCAAAAATAGGAAGGATAATTAGAATGGAAGCATACGCAATACATAAAGGTGCACAAGTTCCTCCACGCAAAGCAAGAATGACTCTTGATTTAGTTCGTGGTAAGGATGTTAAGACTGCACAAGGTATTTTAGCTAATACAAATACAAAAGCTAGTCGTTTAATCAGCAAAGTTTTAAATAGTGCTGTTGCAAACGCTGTTAATAATAATGGCGCTAAAGAATCCGATCTAGTTATCAGTGAATGTTACATTAATCCAGGTGTAACTCGTAAGAAAATTAGATTTGGTAGTCGTTCAAATGTTGATAGACACGATAAACGTACTAGTCATATAACTATTAAAGTTAGTGATAACGTTAAGGAGGCAAAATAATGGGACAAAAGGTAAGTCCAATTGGCTTAAGAATTGGTGTTAATAAAGATTGGGAATCTAAATGGTTTGCCAACAATAATAATTTTGCTAAATGTTTAAATAATGATATTAAAATTCGTTCATTCTTAGCAAAAGAACTAAAAGAAGCAGCAGTTGCCTCAATCGTTATTGAAAGAAATGACAAAAGATGCGATGTTACTATTAAATCTGCTAAACCAGGAGTAATCATTGGTAAGGGTGGAGAAGACATCGAAAAATTAAGAAATAAATTAAAAAAATTAGTTGGCGAAGATATTTATTTATCTATCGTTGAAGTTAAAAATCCAGATTTAAATGCACAAATTGTTGCACAAAATATTGCTTTACAAATTGAAGCAAGAGCACCATTTAGAAGTGTTCAAAAACGTGCAATTAGAAATGCTATGAAGGCTGGTGCTAAGGGTATTAAAACTTTAGTATCTGGTCGTGTTGGTGGTGCTGAAATGGCAAGAAACGAAGGTTATACAGAAGGTACTGTTCCTTTACATACTGTTCGTGCTGACATTGATTATGGTACTGCTGAGGCTTTAACTACTTATGGTATCATTGGTGTTAAAGTTTGGATTTATAAAGGAGAAATTCTTCCAACTAAAAATGTTAAGAAGGGAGAGACTATAAATGTTAATTCCAAAAAGAACTAAATATCGTAAACCTCATAGAGTAAGTTACGATGGACATGCTAAGGGTAATACAGAACTTCATTTAGGCGATTATGGTCTAATGGCTAAAGAAGGCGCTTGGATTTCTGCTCGTCAAATTGAGGCTGCTCGTATTGCTATGACACGTTATATGAAACGTGGTGGCAAAGTATATATTAATATTTTCCCACATTTAGCATTAACTAAAAAACCACTAGAAACTCGTCAAGGTACCGGAAAAGGTAATGTTGATGATTGGGTTGCTGTAGTTAAAAAAGGTAAGATTATGTTTGAAATCAGCGATGTAGATGAAGCAACTGCTCGTGAGGCACTTCGTCTTGCTTCTCATAAATTACCTGTTACATGCAAATTTGTAAAGAAAGAAGGTATTTCTAATGAAGGTTAATGAATTAAGAAAATTAACTAGTGAAGATTTAACTAAGAAAATTACTGAATCTAAAAAAGAATTATTAGATTTAAGATTTAAACAATCAACTGGAAGTTTAGAAAAACCTTCTAAAATCCATGAATTAAGAAAAGATGTAGCGAGAATGAAAACTATTCTTCGTGAAAGAGAATTATCAGAAGGAGGAGAAAACTAATATGGCAGAAACTAAAAGAGCTGAACTTATAGGTAAAGTTGTATCTGCTAAATGCGATAAAACTATTACTGTTTTAGTTGAAACTTATAAAAATCATCCACTTTATGGTAAGAGAGTTAAATACTCTAAAAAATATGTAGCTCATGATGAAAATAATGTGGCTAAAGAAGGAGATACAGTAAGAATTGCTGCTACTAGACCATTATCTAAAACTAAGAGATTTGAACTAGTTAAAGTAGTAGAAGAAGCTGTAATTCTATAGGAGGTATCATTATGGTAATGCAAGAAAGTAGATTAAAAGTTGCTGATAATTCAGGACCAAGAGAATTGCTTGTTATTCGCGTAATGGGTGGCTCTAAAGTTAAATATGGTAATATTGGAGATGTAGTTGTTGGAACTGTTAAAAAGGCTATTCCAAACTCTAATATTCCTGAAGGTAAAGTAGTTAAAGCAGTTATTGTAAGAAGCGTTGAAGGCGTTAGAAGAAAAGATGGTTCTTATATCAAATTTGATGATAATGCTTGCGTTTTAATTAAAGATGATAAGAGTCCAGTTGGAACAAGAGTTTTAGGACCAGTTGCAAGAGAACTTCGTGATAAAGATTATATGAAGATCGTATCTCTTGCTAGTGAAGTAATATAGGAGGCTTTTAGATGAAAGTTAAAGTTGGAGATCAAGTTAAAATTTTAGCCGGAAAAGATAGAAATAAAGAAGGCAAAATTATTAAGACTTTAAAGAACGAAAATAAAGTAGTTGTTGAAGGCATTAATATTATCAAAAAGCATGTTAAACCAAGATATACTAATGAATCTGGTTCTATCGTTACTATGGAAGCACCTATTCATGTTTCTAATGTTAAAAAAGTAGAGGTTAAAAAGGCTGCTACTAAGAAGAAAGAAACTAAAGTAGAAGATGCTAAAGTAGAAGAAAAGACTGCAAAGAAAACTACTGCTAAAAAAACTACAAAGAAAGCAAAAGAAAGCTAGTGAGGAGAAGTTATGAGTAATTTAAAAGAATTATATAATAAAGAAATAACTGCTTCTTTAATGAAAGAGTACAATTATTCTTCTAAGATGGAAGTTCCTAAATTAGAAAAAATCGTTGTAAATATGGGTGTTGGTGACGGTGCTCATGATACAAAATTTATTGAAGCAGCTGTAAAAGACTTAGAAGCAATTACTGGTCAAAAACCTGTTGTTACTAAGGCTCGTAAATCTATTGCTGGCTTTAAGTTAAGAGAAGGCCAACCAATAGGTTGCAAAGTTACATTAAGAGGAGAAAATATGTATAACTTTATGGATAAACTTATAAAGTTAGCACTTCCTCGTGTAAGAGATTTTAGAGGTATTTCTAAAACGGCATTTGATGGTAGAGGAAATTATACTTTAGGTATTAAAGAACAATTAATTTTCCCTGAAATCAATTATGATGAAGTAGTTAAAGTAACTGGTATGGATATTGTATTTGTTACTACTGCAAAAACAAATGAAGAAGCATTGCATTTATTAAATGCATTTGGTCTTCCATTTAGAAAGTAATGCTAGAGGAGGAAAATATTTATGGCAAAAACAAGTATGGTTGTTAAACAACAAAGAACACCAAAGTTTAGTACTCGTGCATATACACGTTGCGAAAGATGTGGACGTCCTCATGGTGTTTTAAAGAAATATGGATTATGTCGTATTTGCTTTAGAGAACTTGCAAATAAAGGACAAATTCCTGGTGTAAGAAAATCAAGTTGGTAGGAAAGGAGGAATTTTAGATGGTACAAGATAATATAGCAGATATGCTAACAAGAATGCGTAATGCATTACAAATGCGTTATCAAACAGTAGTAGTTAATGGAACTAAGATGACTTTAGGAATTGCTGAAATTCTAAAGAAGGAAGGTTTTATTACTGATTATAATTATGAAAAGAATATAACTGGTGATAAGTTAACTATTACTTTAAAATATGGCGAAAAGAAAGAACGTGTAATTACTGGGTTAAAGAGAGTTTCTAAATCTGGTTTACGTGTTTATGCTAAGGCTAATGAAATTCCTCGTGTTTTAAACGGACTTGGAATTGCAATTATTTCTACTTCAAAAGGATTAATGACTGATAAAGAAGCTAGAGAAAATAATTTAGGAGGAGAAGTACTTGCCTATATTTGGTAAGGAAAAACTTAAGTTATGAGTAGAATTGGAAATAGACATTTAGTTATTCCTGAGGGTGTTACTGTTACAGTTAATGGTAATAATGTATCAGTTAAAGGACCTAAAGGCGAATTATCAATTGTTGTTAGTAATTTAATTAAAGTAGAAGTTAGTGATGGTAAAGTATTAACTACTAGACCAAATGATGAAAAAACAACAAAACAACTTCATGGTACTACTAATGCTTTAATTAATAATATGATTAAAGGTGTAACTGATGGTTATACAGTAGGACTTGAAGCTGTAGGTGTTGGTTATAGATTCAATGTTTCTGGAAAGAAAATTGGTATTACTGCAGGTTTTTCTCATCCTGTTGAAGTAATGGTTCCAGAATACTTAGAAGTAAAACAAGAAAGCAATACCGAAATTACAATTTCTGGTATTAATAAAGAAAAGCTAAACCAATTTGCTGCTGAAATTCGTTCAATCAGAGAACCAGAACCATATAAAGGTAAAGGTATTCGTTATAAGGGCGAAGTTGTTAGACGCAAAGAAGGTAAAAAAGCTGCTAAATAAGGTAAGGAGAGATAGTTATGATAAGAAAAGAATCAAACAATGTTATGCGTAAAATTAGACATACAAGAGTTCGTAATAAAATTAGCGGTACTAGTGAATGTCCAAGATTAAATGTATTTAGATCTAATAGTAACATTTTTGCTCAAATTATAGATGATGAAAAACAAATTACCTTAGTTAGCTCATCATCTGTTGAACTAAAATTAAACAACGGTGGCAATATCGAAGGTGCAAAACTTGTAGGTAAAGATATTGCAGAAAAAGCAAAAAAGAAAAATATTACAAAAGTTGTTTTCGATAGAGGTGGATACCTTTATCACGGACGTGTTGAAGCATTAGCAGAAGCAGCACGTGAAAACGGACTAGAATTCTAAGAGGAGGATAATATGCCAAAAAAAGAAACTGAATCTAAAAAAAGTATGCTTGAAGATCAAGTTATATCAATTGGACGTGTTACTAAAGTTACTAAGGGTGGTAGACATTTTAGATTTTTAGCTACAGTAGTAGTTGGAAACAGAAAAGGTCTAGTTGGTCTTGGTAGTGGTAAGTCTAATGAAGTTCCTGAAGCTATTAAAAAGGCACTTCAAGCTGCTAATAAGAATGTTGTAAAAGTATCTTTAGTTGATAATAGAACTATTCCTCATGAGGCTACTGCTAAGGTTGGTCGTGCTGAAGTTTTATTAAAACCTGCTAAAGAAGGTACTGGTTTAGTTGCCGGTGGTGCTGCTCGTGCTATTTTAGAACTTGCTGGTGTTAAAGATGTTGTATCTAAATCATTAGGTTCTAATACAAAAGTTAATGTTGCTAAAGCAACTTTAGAAGCATTAAAGGCACAAAGAACTAAAGAACATGTTGCTGAATTAAGAGGAAAGAAAGTAGAGGAATTATAATATGAAATTACATGAATTAAATGCTCTACCTGAAGCAAAATCTAGAAAAAGAGTAGGACGTGGTCCTGGTTCTGGAATGGGTAAAACATCTACACGTGGAGAAAAGGGACAAAAATCTCGTAGTGGTGCATCAATTGCTCCATGGTTCCAAGGTGGTCAAACACCATTATATAGAAGATTACCTAAACGTGGATTTAGTAATGCTAAATTTACAACTAGATATGCTACTATTAACTTAGATGACTTAAATAAATATTTTAAAGATGGAGATGTAGTTACTCCTGAAATATTAAAAGAGAAAGGTATATTAAAAAATCAATTATCTGGTGTTAAAGTTTTAGCAAATGGTACTCTTGAAAAGAAATTAACAGTTAAAGCTAATAGATTCTCAAGCGTTGCTGTATCTAAGATTGAAGCAGCAGGTGGCAAGACTGAGGTGATCTAATATGTTTGCTGGTTTGAAGCAACTATTTAGTCCTTCTAATAAAGATTTAAGAAAAAGAATATATTTTACTCTTATGTGCTTAGGCTTATTTTGCCTAGGTACAACTATTACTATCCCTTGGGCATCAGCTTTATATCAAGAACTTGGTTTCTTAGAAATATTTAACTTGATGTCCGGTGGTGGTCTTAGAAGTTTTTCAATATTTGCTCTTGGTGTTTCACCATACATCACAGCATCTATTATTACTCAATTATTACAAATGGATATAATTCCTTATTTTAAAGAATTAAAAGAAGAAGGGTATACTGGTAGACAGAAAATCAATAGAATTACAAGATATTTAGGTATTATTTTTGCATTTATTCAAGGTTATATTTTAACTATTGTATACATGAAAGGAATGTCAAGTCTTGATATTTTAAAGACTACTGTTGTTATGACAGCAGGTACTTGTTTCCTACTTTGGTTAGGTGATCAAGTAACTACTAAAGGTATTGGTAATGGTACTTCCTTATTAATCATGGCTGGTATCATTCAAAGTATGCCTTCAATGTTTGTAACAGCTTTCCAAAGCTTAGTTACATCTGGTAGTTATTCTACTGTTGTTGGCAGTTTATTATTTGCTTTATTTGTAATAGTTTATATTTTAATAATTCTAGGCGTTGTATTTATTCAACTTGCAGAGAGAAGAGTACCTATTCAGTATTCTAATCGTACCAATAGTGCTTATGGTGCCCAAACATCATATTTACCTATTAAGTTGAATGCGGCTGGAGTAATGCCAGTAATCTTTGCATCAACTCTTATTACCATACCAACTACAATTGTTAATTTGATTGGTAATGAAAGTGCAATGAATTTTGTTAACAATTATATTGTTTATACGAGTCCTACTGGTTTTCTATTATATGTTGTGCTTATCTTATTCTTTGGATACTTCTATACTTTTATGGAAATGAATCCCGAAGAAATGAGTAAAAACTTAAATAAAAATGGTGGTTATATTCCGGGAGTTAGACCGGGAGCTGATACTACTGATTATATTTCCAATGTTATTGGAAGACTTACAATCGTAGGATCAATCTTTCTAGTAATTATTGCTGGGTTACCTATAATTTTTTCTAAATTTTCAGGTTTACCTAGTAGTGTAACAATTGGTGGTACTGGACTTTTAATTGTCGTTGGTGTTGCTATTGAAACTTATAAACAACTAGAAAGTTCATTAGTAAGTCGTAGTTACCGTGAGGGAAGAAGGCATCGTAGATAATGAAAAACATTATTTTTATTGCTCCTCCCGCTGCTGGTAAAGGAACTATGAGTACATTATTAAAAAATAAATATAATTATGTTCATATTTCTACAGGTGATTTACTAAGAGATGCAAAATCTAAGAATGATGAATTTGGGAAAATGCTTGCTGGAATGTTGTCTTCTGGCAAGTTAGTGCCCGATGAAATTGTTTTAGAATTATTAGAAAATCGAATTAAACAAGATGATGCTAAAAAAGGATTTATTCTTGATGGTTATCCTAGAAATATTAAACAAGTTGATTCTTTAATTAAATTGTTTAATGAACTTAATATTAACGATTATGTAGTTATCTATCTTGATGTCGATTATGAAGAGGCGATGCATCGTACTTTAGGAAGAATGATTTGCAGTAATTGCAAGAGTAGCTTTAATAAATTTAAAGAGGCTACTAGACCTAAAGTTGATGGAGTATGCGATTTTTGTGGAAGTAAATTAGAAGTTAGAGCCGATGATACGGAAGAAACTTTTAAAGTTAGATATCAAACTTATATTGAAGATACAAAACCAGTTTTAGATTATTTTAAAAAAATTGGTAAATTGGAAAATATAGAAGTAAATGATAATCCACAAGAAATGTTAGAAAATATAGAAAAATATTTGGAGGTATAAATGGTTAGTATTAAAAGTGAAAAAGAAATTGAATTAATGAAACACTCTGGACATATTAACTATTTATGCCACAAACTTCTAGAAAAGAATATTAAACCGGGAATTACAACGGGAGAATTAGAAAAAATAGCTAAGGATTTTATGGAAGCCAATGATTGTGTATCATCAACTATTGGTTATGAAGGATATCCTGGTTATTTATGCATTTCTATTAATGATGAAGTTGTGCATGGAATTCCAGGTAAAAGAAAGCTTAAGAATGGTGATATTGTAAAGCTTGATATTTCAATGATTTATAAAGGATATCATTCAGATTCTGCTGCTACTTATCCTGTAGGCGAAATTAGTAAGGAAAAGGCATATTTACTTGAACATACTAAGAAGGCTTTATATGCAGGTATTAAAGAAGTTAAAGAAGGATGTCGTTTAGGTAATGTTAGTAATGCTATTGAAACATATGCTAAGGAACATAATTTAAGTGTTGTTAGGGAATTATGTGGACATGGTATTGGTACAGAACTTCACGAGGATCCTGATGTATTAAATTATGGAAAAAAAGATACGGGAATGGTTTTAAAGGCTGGCATGACTATTGCTATCGAACCAATGTTAAACTTGGGAGAAAGATATGTCTATATGTTAGATGATGACTGGACTATTTGTACTGATGATGGAAGTCCATCTGCTCATTTTGAACATACCGTATTAGTAACTAAAGATGGTTACGAAATATTAACAGGAGAATAAAATGGCTAAAGAAGATAAAATAGAAGTTGAAGGAAAAGTAACGGAAGTTTTAAAAGGTGGCGAATACCTAGTAAACTTACCTAAATTTCAAAAGACTGTTAAAGCTTACGTTTCTGGTAAAATGCGCGTTAATATGATTCGTATCTTACCAGGTGATACAGTTACAATAGAATTATCGCCTTATGATTTAACACGTGGGCGCATTGTATGGAATAAGAGATAATGGAGGAATTATTATGAAAGTTAGACCATCTGTAAAGAAAATTTGTGCAAAATGTAAAATTATCAAAAGAAAAGGTAAAGTAATGGTTATTTGTGAAAATCCAAAACACAAACAAGTACAAGGCTAATAGGAGGTAATTATGGCACGTATTAAAAATATTGAAATTCCTAACGAAAAACATATTTGTATTGGCTTAACTGCAATTTATGGTATTGGTAGAAATCTTGCAAACACTATTTGCGATGATGCAAAAGTTGATAGAACTAAAAAAGGTAAAGATTTAACTGAAGCTGAAGTTGCTGCAATTAGAGCACAAGTTGAAAAATATGTAGTTGAAGGTGATCTTCGTCGTGAAGTTCAAATGAACATTAAAAACAAGATGGAGATTAATTCTTACCAAGGTACAAGACATAAAAAAGGTTTGCCAGTTCATGGTCAAAGAACTAGTAGAAATGCTCGTACAAGAAAAGGTAAGGGTAAGACTGTTGCAAATAAGAAAAAAATAAGTAAGTAGGAGGTAAACAATCATGGCTTATAATAGAAGAAAAAGAAAAGTAAAGAAGAATATTCCTGAGGCACAAGCACATATTCATGCAACTTATAATAATACTGTTGTATCAATTACTGATGTAAATGGTAATGTAATTAGTTGGGCTTCTGCTGGTACTATTGGTTATAAGGGTTCAAAGAAGAAAACTCCTTATGCTGCTGGTATGAGTGCTGAGGCTGCTGCTAAAGTTGCTTTTGACAACGGTGTTAGAAAAGTTGAAGTATTTGTTAAAGGCTTAGGAGCTGGTAGAGAAAACGCTATTCGTTCTCTACAAACTGCTGGATTAGAAATTACTGCAATTAATGATATTACACCAGTTCCACATAACGGATGTCGTCCACCAAAACGTCCAAGAAATTAAGAAAGGAAACTGTAATTATATGATAAAATTTGAAAAACCTGATTATAAAATTGCAGAATATGTTGAAAATAGTCACTATGGAAGATTTGAACTTGATCCACTAGAAAGAGGATTTGGTACTACTATTGGTAATGCCCTAAGAAGAGTTATGTTATCAAGTTTACCTGGATGTGCAATTACTTCTGTTAAAATTGATGGAGTAATGCATGAGTTCCAAAAGATTGATGGCGTAGTTGAAGACGTTACAACAATTATTCTAAATTTAAAGAGTGTAGTATTAATTAATCATGCTAGTAAAGAGAGTTTAGCAAATAAGGTTCTTCACTTAACAGCAAATACTGAAGGAAAAGTAACTGCTGGTATGATTGCTTGCGATGCCGAAATTGAAGTTGTAAATCCTGACTTAGTTATTTGTAATTTAGTTAAGGGTGGCAAAATTGATATGGAAATGACTATTGATACTGGTCGTGGATATGTTGATGCAAAAGCAAATGAGAAATTACTTGGAGAAAAAAAATTAGGAGTTATTGCTATTGATAGTTTATATTCACCTATTGAAAGAGTTAGTTACGAAGTAGAACCAACTCGTGTAGGTCAAAATGAAAATTTTGATAAACTAATTATGAATGTTTATACAAATGGCTCAATAACTCCCGAAGAAGCAATGGCTTTATCTGCTAAGATTTTAATCGAACATTTTAATATTATTGCTGATTTAAATAATATTGCTGATGTTGGTGGAATTATGGCAGAAAAGAAAGTAGATACAATTACTAAGACTTTAGAAACTCCTATTGAAGAAATTGAATTCTCTGTTCGTGCTTATAACTGCTTGAAGAGAGCGGGCGTAAATACTGTTCAAGATTTAATTAACAAAAAAGAAGTTGAAGTTACAAAGATTAGAAACTTAGGTAAAAAATCTTTAAAAGAAGTAATTGATAAAGTTAAAGAAATGGGTCTAAATTTTAAAGACTAATTATTAGGAGGTAATATGACAAAGTACAGAAAATTAAATAGAGAATCTCGTATTCGTAGAAGCATTCTTGCAGGTCTTACTAAAGATGTTATTAACAATGGTTATGTTGTAACAACTGAAGCAAGAGCTAAAGAAGCCAGAAAATTTGTTGATCGTATGATTACTTATGGTAAAGATGGTTCTCTAGTTGCTAGAAGAAAAGCACTTGCTTTCTTACATAATGATAAAGATGTAGTTAGTAAAGTATTTAATGAACTAGCACCTAAATATAAAGATCGTAACGGTGGATATACTAGAATTATTAAATTAAAAGAAAGAGTTGGAGACGATGCTCTAACTGTAAAATTAGAACTTGTTTAGAGTATAAATTGAAAAGTTAAGTGTCCGATTGGGACATAAAAAAGACACATAGAATTACCTATGATACAATGTAAG
>CAKOOR010000005.1 GCA_934098505.1 uncultured Bacilli bacterium | reverse complement strand
TTCAAAAAATATCCAGATTTATTTACACCTAAAGTATTAGCAGCAAGTAATATAAAAAAAGTAAAAGATTTAATTCATAGTAATGAGTTCAAAGAATATCAAACTCTTTTTACACCAATTGTTTTAGCTTTAGCAACTATTGATGATATAAAAAAAATTTTAAATTTAGAATGCTGGCAAGATCCAAGATTTAGAAATTTATTGTCACCTAGAATTTTAGCTGAAAGTAGATCAATGTTAAAAAAAATGCCTATTTTAATTAAAATAGCGGAAAAATACGGTATCGATTGTAATTTAACAGCTTCATATTTACTAAAATCACCATCACAAATTTATGCAATTATTTGCTATTTAGAAGAAAGAGGTCAAAGAGAAGAAATAGCTGACCCGCTTTTCAAAAATGGAAAATTACACCCATTTTTTAATTATAATATTACTTTATTAAAGAAAAAATTTAATATTGATTTAAAAGAATTAGTAAAAAAATATCCTTTTGATGAGGAAAAATTTTTAAGAGAGGAAGGATCTGAAAGATGTCTTTAGATGAAATCGATTTAAAAATTTTATTAGAAAATTTTGATAAAGAAACTATAGCTAGACTTGATTATAATAATCTTAAAAATATTATGATTTACTTACATAAAAATGGAATTTATTATCTTAAAGATTTATTAATATCTTCTTTTGACTTGTTTTTATTACCAGCTGATATTTTTATTCAGCAATTTGAAAAATTAAAAATAAAATTAGGTAGTGATTATGTGGAAAAATTAGCTAGTGATGAAGGTTTAATAGATATAATGTATGAAGATTAAGGAAAAAATGGCTGTCTAAAAATACATGATTTAAAAATTAACAAAATTTTAAAACTTTTGCTTACATAAAAAAATTATTTGTGTTACAATTCATATTGCCTGTGGAAACTTACGCTTATCTTAGGCGTTTTTTTCTTGGCTTGAAAGGGTTATTTATATGAAAAAAGAATTTGATTTAGGTCGTGATAATATTAATAAACTACTGATAAGCTTTGCTATTCCTTGCGTTATTTCGATGCTTATTAACTCAGTCTATAATATTGTTGACCAAATATTTATTGGCAAAGGAGTAGGTACTTTAGGAAATGCTGCTACTAACGTAATATTTCCTTTGGTTATTTTAGCTAATGCTATTGCTGGTCTTATTGGTAATGGCGCTGCTGCCAATCTTTCCTTAAAATTAGGAGAGAAAAAAGAAAGTGAGGCGAGAGCCTCAATTGGTTCATCTATTACTTTAACTTTTATTATATCTATTTTATTTGCAGTTATTGCTTACATTTTCTTACCAAAATTAGTTTATATGTTTGGGTGTACAGAAAATGTTTATAGCTATGCCGTAAGTTATGGAAGAATTATTTTAGTTGGTGCTCCATTTATGATCATTTATTCTGTATTATCAAGTATTATCAGGGCTGATGGTAATCCTAGATATTCTATGATTATGTTAGTAGTGGGAGCTATTATCAATATTATTTTAGATCCGGTCTTTATCTTTGGTTTTAAAATGGGCGTATTTGGAGGAGGTCTTGCTACTGTAATTGGGCAAGCTATATCCTTTATTATTGCTTTATGTTATATTCCTAAAATTAAGAGTGTTAAATTAGAAAAAGAAGATTTTAAAATAAATAAAAATATTGGAAGAACTTTGTCTTTAGGACTTTCTAGTTTTATTACGCAAGTAACTATTTTAGTCTTATTTGTATTTATGAATAATATGATGACTAAGTTTGGGGCTGTAACTAAATATGGTGCTGATATTCCATTATCGGTTTATGGAGTAATTTCAAAGATAAATAGTTTATATATTTCTTTTGTTTTAGGAGTAAGTATTGGCGCTCAACCTATTATTGGTTTTAATTATGGAGCCGGTAGGCTTACAAGAGTTAAAGAAACTTTAAGAAAAGTTTTAATTGTTAATTTTACGGTTGGTATTATTTTTAATTTAATTTTTATTTTATTTCCAGAACAAATTGCTGGTATCTTTATTAGTAGCGAAGATGTAAGTTATACATTATTTATGGAATTTGCAACCCTTATGTGTCATAGTTTCCTTTTAGTATGTGCTCTAAATGCCATGGAAATGACAACTTCAATAGTTGTTCAATCTTTAGGAAATGTTGTGAAATCAACAGCTGTATCATTTATTAGACAAATTATTTTATTTATTCCTTTAGCACTTTTACTTAGTATCGGTTTTAATAAGGGGTTAAATGGCATTTTGTATGCTGGTTGTCTAGCTGATAGTTTAACATTTATTATCGCTAGTATTATTTTGGGTGGCGAATATAAAAAGCTAGATAAGTATAGTAAAGAAACAATTAAAGAACAAGATGCACAAGTTTCTAAGACTTATGAAGGTAAGAAAGTAATTGTTACTATTTCTCGTGAGTATGGTTCTGGTGGCCGCTATATAGGTGAATTACTTGCTAAAAAGTTAGGTGTACCATTCTATGATAAAGAATTGATAAATTTAAGTGCTAAAGAAAGTGGTTTAAGTTTAGAATACGTTAAAGAAAACGAACAAACCTTAGAAGGACCTAAAACAACCGATGATTTACTTTATATTGCTACGACAAAAGTTATTGAAAACTTATATAAAAAAGGTTCTTGTGTTATAGTAGGACGCTGTGGAAACTATATCTTAAAAGATAAAAAAGATGTTTTAAAAGTATATTTATATAGTAGTGAAAAAGATAAAATTAATAGAGTTGCTAAGTATTATCATATTACTAAAGATAAGGCTTTAAGTACGATAAATAAAGTAAATAAAGAACGTAAAAGACATTATAAATATTATACTAATACTAATTTAGATGATTATAATAATTATGATTTAGTTATTAATGTAAGTGAATTTGGTGTAGAAAAAACAGCTGATATTATAAATAGTATAATTAAGAGTAATTGATTTTAGGAGGAGAAATCTTCCTTTTTTAGTTAAATTATTAGTTGACTTTAAAGAAATAAAATATTATTATATCCTTACAAACAAAAAGGAAATAAATATATGAAAAAGCAATTAATAGAAAAGGTTAATGGAGAAAAAGCGCAATACGAAGTCTTAATATTAAAAGCTAATGAAGATATTCTAAAACTACAAGAAAAATTACAAAGGCTTGATGATGGTACCGATGATGAAAGACTAAAAAAAGTTTTAGGAGAATTAAAAGCTAAGAAAAATGGCATTGATGGATTATTGTTTTTACATAGTAGTTTAGAACAAAGTCTAAAAGAATTAGTAAAGTACAACAATCCAGTAGAAGAACAACAAAAACTTTATAATGCTATTAGAAATAATATTAAAATTAATGAACAAAGTTTAAGAATGGCTTATCAGGAATATTATCAATTATTAAGAAGAAAATTAGAGATTAATTGTAATAATTCTGGGAAAAGAAAAGATATAAAAGAACAAATAAAAAAGGCTAGTAAGATTGCGGCTTACCCAACCGAAGATGAGTTTATTAAAAGACTTATTAAAGTGTTTAGAAACAATAATTTTAGTAATTTGTATGATTCTAAAGATGAAGGATTAAATTATTCTTTAGGACAAATTTTCTTGATAAAATATGCAATTACGCAAGTTAGTCAGTATTATGATACTTATGATTATACTCCTGATATGTTAAGACAACTAAAGATTTTGGATAATTATACTTTTAAACCTAGTGGTAAAATACTAGGATATCGAGAGTTTATTGATGCGTTAGAAAATGGTAATTTACATATTTGTGATTTTAATTATCCTATTTTAACTTATGAAGGAGCTTTAAGGTTATATAAACGCATTACGTTTACTTTTTACTTGCCTAAACAAATTAGGTATGCAGTTAAAAAATCATTAAAATAGGTTGGAATATACCTCTTTTTTTGATATAATATCTTTTGTTTGTAGCATCTTTATTTAAAGTTAAAAATGAAAAAGGAAGTTGATTAAATTATATGAGTAAAATAAAAATAATGGGGCTTGGCGGCCTTAGTGAAACAGGTAAAAATACCTATGTTGTGGAAGTGGACAACTCAATCTTTATTTTAGATTGTGGTTTAAAATTTGCAACAGAAAATTTATACGGAATTGATTATATTATTCCTGATTTTGAATATTTAGTTAAAAATAAAAAGAAAATTAAAGGATTATTTCTAACACACGGACATTATGAAAATATGGGTGCTACAAATGATTTAGTTAGAATGATTCCTAATTTAAAAGTTTATTGTACGAAGTTTACGAAATACGTTTTAGAAAATGATGGTTTAAATCCTAAGAATATTGTCGAGATTGAACCACATAAAAAATTGAATTTTAGAGATGTTAGTATTTTTCCAATTAGTGTTTCGCATTCGACACCGGATGCAGTAATGTATGTTATAAATACCCGAGATGGAGCAATTTGTTATACGGGGGACTTTATTATCGATCCATTAATGCGTGGAGCCTATGACATGGATTTAGGAAAAATTGCATATGTTGGTAAAAAGGGCGTTTTAGCCTTATTACAAGAGTCATCATTTTCGGAAAAGAGTGGACATACTTCACCAAATCATCGTTTGGTTGGGGTATTTAAAGAAGCTATTAGTCATACCAAGAATCGTTTAATGTTT
The DNA here is from genome assembly GCA_934098505.1 of uncultured Bacilli bacterium. Classification (GTDB taxonomy): domain Bacteria; phylum Bacillota_I; class Bacilli_A; order RF39; family UBA660; genus CAG-605. Next base: position 111,427 of record CAKOOR010000005.1, on the reverse strand, counting down.
TTAGTTTTACCAACTCATCTTTATACCATTCAAGAAATATTTGATGCAGCCAAAAATACCCATCGTAAGATTATTGTAATGGGTAAACAGTTACAAAATTTAATTGATATGTCGATAAAAGAAAAATACTTAGAAGTACAAGAAGGATTACTTGGTGATTTATCAAATATTGATGATAAAGATGCTATTATTTTAATGGCAGATAGTAAACAAAATCCTTATGCTTGTATAAGTAAAGTTTTAAATGGTTATGATAAGTTTATTCATTTAAAAGAAACGGATACAATTGTCTTTGCAGAACCTAGATACGATGAAAACGAAAAGTTATTAGTAAAAATTGAAAATGATTTAGCAATGCATGGTTGTGAGATTGTTTCGATACCAAAAGGTAAAACGATTCTACATCATGCTTCAAAAGAAGATTTAATGCTGATGATTAAGTTATTAAATCCTAAATATTATATGCCTGTTAAAGGGGAATATCGTTATATGGTAAATAATGCTGATTTAGCTAGTAGTCTAGGACTTCCAGATAGTAATATTTTATTAAAACAAAATGGTGATATAGTAGAAATTAATAATGGAGTTTTACAAGATAATTTTAAATCAATAAAAGTAAATGATGTATTAATTGATGGTAAGAGCAATGATGATGTTGGTGATTTAGTTATTAAAGATCGTCAAATGTTAAGTGAAAATGGTATAGTCTTAATTTCTGCAACTATTTCAAAAAAAACAAGAGAAATATTAGTTGGACCAGAAGTTACAACCAGAGGTTTTATCTACATTAAAGATAGTAAAGACATGATAAATGAAATTAAAAACATTTCATTAGATGTTATTACGAGAAATATTACTGATAGATATGTTGAATATACTAAAATCAAGACAGAAATTAGAGAAGAATTAGGTAAATATTTATATAATGAAACTGAATGTAAACCTATGATTATTGCTGTTATTCAAGAAGTGTAGAAAATGTTCTATGCTTTTTTCTTTAGCTTTTAGTAGCTATAAGCTAAAATAAATTGTATAATTGAGATAACGAAAGGACGTATATATGGATTATATAATTATCAGTTTATTAATTGTTGTTATTATTCTTTTAATACTAGTTTTAGTTACCAGAAAAAGAAGTAATAATAGTGATATTGTGGAAAGATTAGGGAAGATGGAAACTAAACTTACTAAAGATATATTAGATTTTAAATATGATTTTAGTAAGGGTTTAAATGATGATTTTAAGTCTTTAAATAATGAAATTACAAATAATTTATTAAAAATAAATGAACGAGTTAATCTTAATTTAGATGAAAATTTTAAAGAAACTAATAAGACTTTTACTAATATTTTAGAAAGATTAAGTAAGATCGATGAAGCCCAAAAAAGGATAGATAATTTAAGTAGTGATATAGTTGCTTTACAAGGTGTTTTAACAGATAAGAAAACAAGGGGTATTTATGGTGAAGTAAGTTTAAATTACATTTTAAGTAGTATCTTTGGGGAAGGCAATAGAGATATTTATCAACTACAATATACTTTAAGTAATGGTTATATAGCTGATTCCATAATATTTGCTCCCGAACCACTTGGTCATATTTGTATTGATAGTAAGTTTCCTTTAGAAAATTATCAAAAAATGGTTGACCGTAAGGTTAGTATTGACTTAAGAAATATGTATGCTAAAAACTTTAAAAGTGATGTCAAAAAGCATATAGATGCAATTAAAGATAAATATATAATTAAAGGTGAAACTAGTTATCAAGCTATAATGTTTTTACCAGCTGAGGCAATATTTGCTGAGATTAATGCTTATTATCCAGAGTTAGTATCTTATGCTTATAAAAATAATGTCTTTATAACATCACCAACGACCTTAGTAAGTACTTTATCAACTATTAGTATGATTTTACAAAATATGAAAAGGGATAAGTATGCTAAAGTTATAGCTAGTGAATTGTCGCGACTTAGCGATGAATTTCAGAAATACCGTATTCGTTGGGATAAATTATCGAAAAATATCGATGCGGTGTCAAAAGATGTTAAAGATATAAATATAACTACTGATAAAATTACTTCTCGCTTTGCATCGATTAATGAAGTTAATTTACAGGGAATAGAAAGAAAAGTAGGTGATTATAATGACGAAGAATAGTAAAAAAGACAATAAAGATAAAATTAAGAAAGACAAAACAAAGATACAGCAAGTAAATGAATTAAAACAAGAGAATCAAGATATAGAAAAAGATAAAAACATTGTAAAAAAGAATAGTTGGTGTCAAAAAATTAAAAATAATTGGTTAACTATTTTAATAGTTATACTTTCGGTAGCAGTAATGTTTTATTATGTGGATAAAAAACAAGGATATCATGAAGATGAAATGTTTTCTTATGGTTCTAGTAATTATAAATATGATAATGTTTATCGTAATTATGGCTATGCTCAGGGTAATATGGATATTCTTTATCGAGAGGTATTAAATAGTCATGATATTAAGAAATTAATAACTTTCTTAAATGATACCAAAACTAATGATTATAGTGAATTTACAAAAGATGAAACTTTATTTAAAGAAATACCTACTTGGAAAAATAGTGAAGATGCCCTAAATTATTTAACTATTGGTAAAGGCGATGTTTTAAATTATCGTTCTACTTATATAAATCAAGCTTTTGATGTTCATCCACCATTATTTTATTTTTGTATGCATTTAGTATCTAGTATTTTTTATGGAAAGTTTACAAAATATATTGGTTTTACTTTGAATATGATTTTCTTTCTAGGGACTTTATATTTTATCGATAAAACTTGTAAAAGAATGGGAAAGAAGAAAATAAGTACTCCAACTATACTACTTTATGGTTTAAGCATGGGTGCTATTAGTACAGTAAGCTTTCATCGTATGTATATGATGCTAACCTTCTTTAGTATTTGGTATTTTTATTTAACAGTAGATTTAATTAAAAATAATTATAAAATCATGAAAAAGTGGTCATGGATTTTATGTATCCTAGGTGGTTTCTTAACTCAGTATTATTTCTGTATTTATATAGTTTTAGTTTTCTTAATAAATGCCATTTATTTAATTAGGAAAAAAGAATATGAAAAGACCGGTAAGTATCTTTTAGTTCATGTTATTCCAGCGGTAATTGGTATTATTTTTTATCCAGTTAGTATTTATCAAATATTCTTCTCTTATCGTGGGTTGGGGGCGGAAGATACGGGATGTAGTATAATTACTAATTTAAAATATTATAGTGATGCAATCTTAAAAATGTTCAATTTAGAAAAAATATTTACTTTATTAGTATGCTTCTTATTCTTAGGAATGGGCTTATATTTTGGAAAAAAGAAGAAATTAGATGATAGCAAAATAATAATAAATTTATTTGTACCAATGTTATTCTTTGTAATTATTGTTTCCAAGATTGCACCTTTCTTAGGAGAAAATTATACTTTTAGATATATCATGTTAATATTTCCTTTGTTTGCCTTATTATTAATATATCTGTTTAATTTATTTTATGATAATAAATATTTTACTTTTATTAGTATGGTTGTTATTATGGGAATAAGTATAGTTGGCTTTAAAACGAAGATACCAGTATACTTATATCAAGATTATGGGACATCTTTAAAACTAGCTTTAGAAAATAAAACTAAACCATTTATTTATGTTTTTGATAATTATTTTACCCATTTATCAGCAATGCCAGAATTTGCTACTTATGAGAAACATTTAATTTTAAATAATAATATTTATGATTATAGTTTATTACAAAATGATGAAGTATTAAAAAATAATGATGAAGTAATAGTTTGTGTTAAAAATTGGTTAGATAAAGATAGCGTTATTGAAAAAATATTAGCTAATACTGAATATAAAAATAAAAAAGAAATATTATATTTAAATAGTGATGTAGAAAGTACTTATTATTTGTTAACAAAATAAAAACCTTAATACTTGCTTTAATTAGCATATTAAGGTTTTTTAACTATATATTTTATCAATACAGTCCTTTTTATAGGTTAGAGAAGGATGAACATAAAGGTTTAAAGTTATACTGACATTAGAATGTCCTAAAACTTCGGCTAAAGCTTTAACGTCCATATTTTTTTCGATAGCATTGGTAGCAAAAGTATGTCTTAAAGCATGGAATTTATGTTTTTTAATCCCCCATTTTTTTAAATAAAAGAGATATTTATTATAATAAGAGCGGGGTTCGACATAATGAAAAGAATTGGTTAAAAAATAGTTTTTTTCACTAGGAAAAGTATTTAGGTATTCAGTTAATGGTTGTAGTAACTTATTAGCAATAGGAACAACACGATTAGAATTGTTAGTTTTGGGATCGTCTAAAACGACACGAGTTTTATTTTCATAATTATCCGAACGAACCCTAATTAAAGTATGGTTTATATAGATTAAACCATTTTTTAAATCAAAATTTTCTTTTCGAAGTGCACATAGTTCGCCAATACGAATACCAGTGTATAAACAAAGACCGATTCCTAAACAAATGGGATTGTTAGAATGAAGAGTATTGTTTTCTAGACGAATTATTTCTTCTTTTTGAAAAACATCAATATTTTTTTTCTTTCGGATAGGAATATCAAAATCAATATAAATATGGCAAAATTTAATAATTTGTTTTAAAATCATTCCTATTTCATGAACAGTATTGGTTTCTAAAAAGATGGATTTGGTATTTAAATAACTTTCTATCGTTTCTTTATTTAGTGAACTTAGTTTGTAATCGCCTAAATCCGGCATAATATGTTTTTTTACTTTGTTGGCGTAAGTAGCATAACTAGATAATTTAATTTTATCTTTTTTTGACTCTAACCATCTTAAAATATATATAGAAAATTTACTTTTACTGACGTTAACCTTTTTTTCTTTTTCTAACATTATTTGACGTCTTTTTTCTTTTACTTCACTATAAGTTTTACCATAAATATAGCCATATTTAGCGGTATCGCCAATGTAATTTTTGATATAGCGGGCTTCATAACGACCATCTTTTCTTTTAAAAATACTTTCTCCCTTACGTCCCATTTTTATCTCTCCAATCACTTTTAGTATGGCATTTTGACTTAATTATATACGTTTTTATATGATTTATTCTCTTACTTTAATCATTATAGCATTAAAAAGACCCTTATTATAGTTTATTAAATTAAGTGGTCATTTGCAAGAACTACTGGTATTATAAGGACATATATATCTTTAAATTAATAATTTATATTTCGTTGATTTTTTACATTATTTTTAAATAGTTGGTTATATTATAATTTTTAAAAAATTTCATAGAGTATATAACTCTATGAAAGCTAAATATCGATATCTATTTTTAATTTATAGTATAAATATACCATATATTTTAGAGATTTTAAAGAGTTTTTAATAACCTATTGTAGTCAAAATTGTAGTCAATTAAATTGCTTGTTTCTTTAGATATTAAAAGGGTTTTCAAAGCTTTTAATAGTCAAATAATCAATAATTTTTGTGGTCAAATTTTCTGGTCAAATACACATTTAATCCAGTAATTACTTAGCTTTTTCATAGAGTTATATACTCTATGAAGGCTAAAATGCGTTTAAAATATAGAGTAAATTAATTTAGATGGATTATTTTTTTGAAATTTGTAAATAATAATAGATGATGGGAGCTTATTTATATGAAGAAGTTTAATAAAGAGAGATATTTAAGAATATTAAAGATAAAACGTTTTTTCAAAAATAATTCTAAGTATTTTTATATAACTTTATCATGTCTTTTGTGTGTCTTTTTAGGAATATACTTTACTTATTCTAAATATTTTGTGAGTGAAGAGCAAGAAGTAATAAGAACGACAGTAGGTGATTTTAGTCGAGGTGATATAGTTCTAAATGCCTACATAAATGGAACTAAAGCTGATGGTATTCCAAAGAAAGATACTGGTTATGTATATTTAAAAACAAGCTGTGATAATGATGCTGTAACGTCGTGGTCAAATACTAATTGGAAATTATCTATTTATAATGTTGTTAAAAGGACGAAATGTAATATTTATTTTGGAACTGGTAGTATAACTGATTTCGATTACATTGGTAACGAAGCAACTTTTAATGTTCCAGCTACTGGATTATATAGGTTAGAAGCTTGGGGTGCTCAAGGAGGAAATAGTATTTCTAATGGCGAATATCAAGAAACTGGTGGTAAAGGCGGTTATGCAATAGGCGATATTTTTTTACAAAAAGGCACCACTCTTTATGTAAATGTTGGTGGTCGAGGCGAAGATGGTGTTCTTAATAAAAATGATATAAGTGGTGGTTATAATGGTGGTGGCATATCTCATTGGGATAAATATGATGATGAAGCTAGTGGTGGCGGTGGTGGCGCTACACATATTGCCAAAGTTTCTGGTCTTTTATCAACTTTAGAAAATAATAAAGATAATATTTTAATAGTCGCAGGCGGCGGCGGTGGTGGTGCTTGGACAAATATTGGTGGTGCTGGCGGTGGTATTACTGGAAATAGTGCAAAAGATAGAGATAATGGCGTTGTTGAAGGCGCTACTCAGAGTTCTGGGTATAAATTTGGATTAGGTGGCGCCGGTGCCAATAATATTCTTGCTCCAGGTGGTGGCGGCGGCGCTGGTTACTATGGTGGTTTAGGCGGCACAGCTGATACAGCTCCTGGTAGTGGTGGCTCTGGCTATATCGGTAATTCTTTGCTTAAAAATAAAACCATGTATTGCTTTAATTGTTTAGAATCATCAGAATTAAACACTAAAACGGTAAATACGACTTGTGCTGATGATAGTCCGACAGAAAATTGTTCCAAACAAAATAATGGTTATGTTCGAATTTCACAAATTTTCTTACTTATAAACGAGTATTATGTTGATAATGTTAAAGTTGATGAACTTCCTAGTAAAGAAATGCATAAAGCAACTAAGGTTGTTTGTGAAAATGGTTCAAGTGTTTCATGGAATGAAGAGAAATGGGTAGCTGAAGCTGAAGAATTAAGTACTAATGATACTTGTAAAATTTATTTCGAATATAGAGAATCATTTAATTTTGATTATACAGGAAATGAAATTGTTATTTCTCTTCCATATTCTGGATTTTATAAATTAGAAGTGTGGGGCGGTCAAGGTGGAAATAGCATAGCTAATAATGTTTATAAAGAAACTGGTGGATATGGTAGTTATGCTAGTGGTAAAGTAAGTTTGAGTAAAGGTGATAAACTATATATTAATATAGCTGGTAGAGGTCAAGATGGAATTCTTAATCAAAATGATATAAGTGGTGGTTATAATGGCGGTGGTATATCCCATTGGGATAAATATGATGATGAAGCCAGTGGTGGCGGCGGTGGCGCTACACATATTGCCAAAGTTTCTGGTCTTTTATCAAATTTAGAAAATACTAAAGATAATATTTTAATTATCGCTGGTGGCGGCGGTGGTGGTTCATGGACAAATACTGCTGGTTCTGGCGGTGGTATTACTGGAAATAGTGCAAAAGATAGAGATGGTAAAGTTGTTGCTGGTGCTACTCAAACGTCAGGCTACAAATTTGGTCTAGGCGGTGCGGGCGCAAATAACACTGGAGCACCAGGCGGCGGCGGTGGCGCCGGCTACTACGGTGGTACCGGTGGTAGTACCAACACAGCCCCAGGTGGCGGTGGCTCTGGATATATCGGCAATTCTTTACTTAGTGATAAAGCCATGTATTGTTATAATTGTACTGAATCAAGTGATACTGATACAAAAACTATAACAACTACTTGTGTAGAAGAAACGCCAACTGAAAACTGTGCGAAAAAAGGCAATGGTTATGTTAAAATTACTTATTTAAATGAGTAATAATAATTCTGGAAAGATGGATGTGAATTATGTTCAAGAAAAAAATTATTTTAATAAGCTTAATAGTATTCATGTTTTGTTTAAATTATAGAATTTTTAATACTAACAAGTATGTACAATCAGATGTAAATGAAGAAAATATAATTGCTGCTTATATAGATGGAGTTTATTCTAGTACTTTGCCTAAAAAAAATGAAGGGTACGAAGTCGAAAAAGTAAGTTGTACACCAGATGTTGATGTATCTTGGGATAGTGAAAATTGGGGCTTAATATTTTCTGGTGGTAGTAGTAATACTAAATGTAATGTTTATTTTAAGTTTAAAACAATTCAAGAATATGACTACACAAATAACGAACAGAGTTTAGTTATACCTAAGACAGGCCTTTATAAATTAGAAGTTTGGGGCGGTCAAGGTGGCAATAGTATTGCTGATAATGTCAAGAAGGAAACTGGTTCAATGGGGGGATATTCCGTTGGTAATGTTACTTTAAATAAAGGTGATATTATTTATATTAATGTTGGTGGAAAAGGTGCTAGAGGATTTTTAAGCGTGTATGATATTGCCGGTGGTTATAATGGCGGTGGCATATCGCATTGGGATAAAAAAGATGATGAAGCCAGCGGCGGAGGCGGTGGTGCTACGCATATCGCTAAAGTATCTGGCCTTCTATCAACTTTAGAAAATAATCAAAATGATATTTTAATTGTGGCCGCTGGCGGCGGAGGCGGTTCGTGGACTAATACTGGTGGTGCTGGTGGTGGTATTACTGGAAATAGTGCAAAAGATAGAGATGGTAAAGTTATTACTGGTGGTACGCAAACGTCAGGTTATAAATTTGGGCTAGGTGGTGATGGAGCAAACAATACTGGAGCACCAGGCGGCGGTGGTGGCGGTGGCTACTACGGTGGTTTAGGTGGTAGCACCAACACAGCACCTGGTTCTGGTGGTTCTGGTTATATAGGTAATTCTTTATTAAGCGATAAAGCCATGTACTGTTATAATTGTACAGCATCAACCGATACTGATACTAAAACTACATCAACAACCTGTAGTGAAGAAACACCAACCGAAAATTGTGCTAAAAAAGGTAATGGCTATGCCAAGATAACTTTATTAAGTTAAAATTTATAAATTAGAAACAGTAAATACTTTAAATAGGTTGATTAATATCTTTTAATAACTAATTAAAAATGTTATTATTTAGATATGATTTATTAATATTTTATAATTAATAAATATAAATATTATTCATCTTTAGCAACAAGGGGGCAAAATGAATTTTAATAAACAACTATATTTAACAAAAATAATTTTAGATAGAAAAATGATACCGGATTTTTCTAATTATCCATTTGCAATTCCAATTGTTAAAAACTTTACGGAATTAAACATAGACAGTCCTGTAACTTTCTTTATTGGAGAAAATGGCATTGGTAAATCAACCTTCATCGAAGCAATTGCCGTTAATTTAGGCTTGCCAAAAGAAGGAGGTACCCAAAACTTTTCTTATGATACTAATGATACAACTTCTGAATTATATAAATATTTAAGAATAACTAACATTTATAAACCAAAGATGAAATTTTTCTTAAGAGCTGAAAGCTTTTATAACTTTTCTTCAGAAATAGAAAATTTAGTTAAGAGTGGATATGTTAATCTTTATAAATATTATGGTGGTGATCTTCATAAATGTTCCCATGGCGAATCTTTCTTAAAAGTAATACAAAATCGTTTTACTGACCATGGACTTTATATTTTAGATGAACCTGAAGCCGCTTTATCAGCTCAAAGTCAATTATCTTTACTTTGTCTAATCGATGATTTAGTTAAACAAGGAAGTCAGTTTATAATAGCAACTCATTCTCCTATTTTAATAAGTTATCGTAATTCTAAAATATTTGATTTAAATAATGATTTTCAAGAAGTTAAATATAAAGATACAGATATTTATCAATTATATAAATTATATTTGGAAAATCCTGAAGGTATGCAAAATAAAATGTTTGAAAATGATAAAAAGTAGTTAATACTAGTTACTATTCACAGCCTTGAACTATAATTATGCAATGATGTTAGTAGAAAATGTCTTTTAAAGGCATTTTTTTGTATTATAGCAATGTTTTTCTGAACTTTAATAAAACCTTTCGATATAATGCCATTATACAGATACATGATGATGTTAAAAATGGCAAATTATGAAAAATTATATGAAAACAATTATCAGCAATTATTGAACAAATATGATAAAAAATCAGATGAATATAAACAATTAAAATATGAATATCAACTATTACAATCAAAATATAATACAAAAGAAAGACAACTTAACATCGCAATTCAACAAGCTGATGATAATGCTGCCAGAAAATATCAACCTTTATTAGATCAAAAAGATAAAAAAATTGAAGAACAAGATAGAGAAATCGCAAGACTAAGGGCTTTGTTAAATATTGATGGTACAAATGCTGGAATCCCAACTAGCCAAACTTCAATTAATAAAAAGAAAGTAATTCCTAACTCAAGACAAAAATCTAATAAATTAAAAGGCGGTCAAATTGGTCATCTAAAACACAAGTTAGAAAAATTTAACGATGATGAAATAACTGATAATGTAGAGTATACTCTTGAAAAATGTCCAACTTGCCATGGAAAATTAAAAGAGATTGGAGAAATTTGCAAGGATGAATTAAGTTATAGATTTGTTCCAATTAAAAGAAGAAATCACTTTATAAAATATGAGTGTTCTGAATGTCATAAAGAAGTTCATCAAGCAATTCCAAACCATTTAAAAGAAGAAAATCAGTATGGTGCTGAAATTAAATCAGTCGTTCTTACTTTGGCAAACGAAGGCAATGTACCAATGAATAAAATAAGAAAAATAATAAGTGGATTCTCTGAAAATACCATAAATATGAGTGAAGAATTCATTGTTAAATTACAAAGACAAGCCTCGACTAAATTGGCAAGTTTTAAAGAAGATGTCAAAAAAGAAATTTTTAAGCAATCACAACTATATTGGGATGACACTGTTATAATGATAAATACCAAAAGAGCATGTCTGAGGTTTTATGGTAACGAGAATCTTGCTTTATACACTGCTCATGAACATAAAGATGAGGAAGGTATTAACGAAGATGGCATTTTAAATACATTAGCTAAGAATGTAACAGTAATGCATGATCATAATAAGATAAGTTACAAATATAGTTATCAAAATTTAGAATGTAATGTTCATTTAATAAGAGATTTAGAAAAATGCTATGTTAACACCAATCATACTTGGTGTAAAAAGTTTAAAGAATTGGTACAGAAGAATATACATGATAGAAAATCATATACAGAAAATGGTTATGATTCTTTTGATGACGCATATTTAAGTAATTTTAATCAAAAATATGATGAAATTCTATTAGATGGATTAGAAGAAATAAGAACAAATCCAAATGGGCATTATTCTAAAACTGAGAATGCCTTAATATTAAGAATTTTAGAATATAAAGATAATTATTTTATATGGATGTATGACTTTAATTTACCAAGTGATGATAATCTAAGTGAACGCGCATTAAGACCAACTAAGTCAAAAATGAAAGTATCAGGACAATTTCAAAATATAAACTATGCAAGATATTTTGCAGATATAAAAACTTATATTGAAACATGCTATAGAAATGGAATTAACCCAACAAGTGCTCTCATGGCTTTAATGAATGATAAGCCATTAAAATTATCGGAAATACTTGCAAATAAAAAAGATGAAAAATCAAAATAATTTCATCTTTTTTTGGTGTAGTTAATTATCTGGGCTGTGAATAGTAACAAAAAATCATATTGCATATCCTTTTTAAAATATTTTTGATGCTATTTTCGATATTTTGCGTTATTATGTTCATAGAAGAAACTCCTTTTCTGATTGTTTAGGTATATTATACCAAGAGTTTCTTCTTTTTTTTATGCATTTTTACAAAACATTTTTACACTATCCTTTAGTGCATGGTGGTTGACACCAAAATGGTCAAATGTTATAATTCTTTATAGAAAAAATAGGAGATGTGTTATGGAAACAGTGTTAGCTGCTACAGCCAATTGTATTGGTTTAATGATTGGTCTAGCTTTTTTAGGCTTAGGAATTGGCGTAGGAATTTTAGGCGGAAAAGTAGCCGAAGCAATTGGCCGTAATCCTGAAACAAAAGATGATGTTGTTCATTCGGTAATGAGTATTTTAATTATTACTGCAATATTTATTTTGTTGTTATTTGCATTTTGCTTTTTGTTGTTGTTTTTTAATCCTCTTACTGCTTAAGACTCATTTAAATGAGTTTTTTTTGTTAGTTTGATAAAAGTAAATAGACATTAATTTTAATATATTATATAATTATATAAGATTAAGATAAGAAGGTAGGAGAATATTATGAAAATGAAAAATTGGCTACGTATTACGATATTTACTTGTTTAGCAATCATATTGGTAGGAGCTTTTACTTTTTTTAGTATTAAAATTAATAAAGCACGTTATACGGATTTTAAAGATGCTGGTTATGTAATAAGTACTAATTATTCAAGCAGCAATGATACTGCTGATATTAATAGTGAAAAATATTATTTTAGTGAAAATACTAGTTATTTTAAAAACAACAATTCTACTTATAGTTTTAAAAATTCCTCTAATGAAGAGGTAAATATTAATAATGATAATTTTATTCACTATAATGATGGCTCAGTTGGAGTATTCAAATCATCAGCATTACTTAATTTAAATAATTTAGGAGATAATATAATTAAATATTACGGTTTAAATAGCAAAAATTATTTAACAAAAGATGGCAATAAATATTTAGCTAAAAGTGTTTCTGAAAACATAGAATTCGCCAGTTTTTTAATTAAAATAAGTGGTACTAAGTATATGTTAGTAGCGCCGCAAATTAATATTCATATCAAAGATGATATTCGCACTATTAATGATTCTTATATTGAATTACAATATTTTGATGGAAATATAGTTAGAATTGAAAATAATACATTTAAATTACAAAGTGTTTCTTCTGATTTCTATGTTGAAATAGGAGAAAATATTATCATTGATTTAAACAGTAAGAATATATATTTAAATAAGGAAAAAAAGGTTAATTTAGAAGAAATTACAATTGATAGTAATGATTATGTTGATTTAGAAGTAAATGATAATAGTAATTTTGCTACGGAGGATGAAAAGAAAAAGCAACAAGAGGAAGAAAAGAAAAAAGCAGAAAATGAACTTGCTAAAGCTAAAAAAGAGTTAGAAGCGGCTCAGAATAAAATAAAAGAAGATATTAAGAGCAATTTTAGCAGTGATAACCCTATAGATGGTATTACTAATGGAGTTGTTAGACCATCATCACCGGATAGTAATGATGAGATAATCGATGATAATATAAACACTAAAGATCCAAGCTTTACTATATCTAAATTTGAAGTAAGTGCAAATGGAGTAGTAGCGGAAATCAAATACGAAGATAAATCTAATACTTTAGTAGGAAGTCCAACTGTTAGTTTAATTGATGCTGGTAATAATAAAATAATTGATGCTATCCATTTGAATACTGGTTTGACTAGTGTAACTTATTCTAATGAAACTTTAAGTCAAAGTACTAATTATGTTTTAGTGGTCAATGCTAATTATAACAAAGATAACCAGACTGTTAATAAAGATTTTATTCAAAAATCTTTTATTACTAAGTCTTTAGGCATTAATTTAGTTAAAGATTATTTTAGTACAACTGCCCTAAACTTTAAGATTAAACTAAACAGTGATTGTGTTGTTAAAAATTTGACTGCTAAATTATATGATACAAATGGAATCTTAGTAAGTAATCAACTAATAAATATCGAGTCATTTCGAAGCATTAGTCTTAGTTTTGATAATTTAGATCCTAATACAGCTTATAATTTAGAATTATCTGATTTTGTTTATCAAAATATGATTATTTCCGATAATTTTACGATTAAAGAGCAATATAAAACTTTAAAGAGGAGCCCTAAAATAGGAGGTACTACTTTTAGTGTTGATAAAGTAAATTCCAAATTTGTTTTAGAAACCAATAATATTGAAGATAAAGATAATGGAATATCAAAGTTACGTTATGAAATATATGATATGCGTACTCTAACTGGTGATAATGTAGCTGTACCGGTTAAAACTATTGAAACTTCTTCTTTAGGCAGTGTAGATGTTAATGTCGATGGTGATAATATTGAAAGAGCAGTACCATATACATTTAAAGTGTTCGCTATATTTAATGATAATGAAAAGGAAGTAGAAGTAGAACATGGTTATCCTAAGGAATATATGCAATTAGATGGAAAGGTACATCCTAGTGTAGAATTTAAAAGTGAAAATGTGACTTTTGAACGCATCAGTGGCATTATTCAAATAAATGATTTATATGGAACTGTTGATTATTATAAGCCAATTAAAGTAATATATACTGACTCTCATGGTATATCTAATACATTAAATTTTAACTTAGCTTCTTTAAAAATACCAATTGATGTTAATGGCTTAAGAGCTAATAATGAAACTTATACTTTTAATGTTTATGGATATGTGGATTTAGATGATGGTTATGGTTCTACTAATCAATTAATTGGCACATTTAACGTTAATACAAATAATATTAAAAGTTTTTTATTAGAGAAAAAAATTAATGATAGTTCACTTACTAAAACCTTTGAAATTGATGCTCAGCTAACTTCTATAAATGGTGATGATAATACTCTAGAAGCTAATACTTTGACTAATTTGACTTTTAACCTATATGCGGGAACAGGGACTACAGGTCAATTAATTAAGAGTGTTTCTTATGCTGATGCCAATCTTAATGAATATGAAAGTGATTTAAAAAAGAATTATTATGATCAATCATTTAAAATTATACCCGAAACTTTTGGACTTACTAGTAGTGCTCTTCGTTCTTATGAAAATTTAACTATAGAGGTTACTAATGCTTATGATTATACTAAGTGGCCAAATGAGGCATCCATAGTAGATAATGTTATTGTTTTAAAGGCAAGAGTACCTTTAGAAGATCCTGATATTAATCCTAAAATTGTTACTAGTTATATACGAAACAAAGATGCTGATAAACTTCATTATGATGCTAATTTGAAAGATGATACGATAATAGGATTAAGAGCTTTAGCTAACTATGATAATACTAACCATTATGTAAAATACATAACTTATTATTTATATGATGCTGCTGCTCCTGATAAATATATAGCTAAGAGTGACTATTTGCCTGTAAATTCTGATGGTAGTATTCCAGAAATTGTTTTTTATTTAGGTTATGGAACTACTCAAAACATTAAAGACAATGAAATTAGACGTGGAAATACTTATTATATAACTTATGTTATGGATGTCGATGTTAATGGTGATGGTGAAGTTGATGATGGAGTCCATATTCCAACAACCGGAATTGCTGCTTCTGATAATTTGTCGATTCCCAAAGAATTGCCTGATTTTCAAACTTATCCCAGTACTGTTATGAATACTTCTAATGGGACAAAACTTTTATGGGCATATAAGTATAAGGATGTTGATAATGCTTTAGAAAATAATCAATTGTATTATAAAGTTAATGGTAGTGTATATGGTACTAATAATGTATCAATAAGTGATAATTTTCAAACTTTTCCAATCAGTTTAGATTATGCTGGTAGTTATGGTTTATATATCAAAGTTCGTTTGCTAAAAGATAAACAAGCTAGTGATTATGAACTAACTACCCAAGAATTAGATAAATTATTGCAAGTTCCTAATGGAATTAGTTATGTTATTAACTTAGGTACTAATAGGTTGATGCTGTCAATTGCTAATTATGATTTATATTCAGACTTTTTTAAGAAAGTAACTAATTTTAAAATTACATTTACAGCAAATAACAAGACTCGTGAGTTTTCCAATGTAGAATTTGATTATACTGGAACGGCTATTATTGACTTATCTGAGTTAGAGGATTTTATTAATGAAAATATAGAAGTTAATTTATACGCTTATTATGATTCGGGAGTGGTTGGCTTTGATACAGAAGCTAAAACTACTGACATTTACACACCTAATTTTGCGTTAAAACAGGCAACTACTGCTTTAGCAAAGGGTGAGTATTATATAGTGCGAGGTACTAGTTTACAACATAGTGCTACGGCTTGGAATTCCTTATTTAGTTTTTCAATAAATAAAAGTCCTTTGCAGAATGGCTATTATAATTTTAATTTAAAAAATGATGACGGCTTTAATGGTTCTTATTTCTTGACTTTAGATGAAGGTGGCTTTAAATTTACTGAGAATAACGAAAATGTATATTTTATTCCTAGCCAAATAGCGGTAACCAAATTAACATCTGAAAATAATTTTTTTACTTTTACTGGTTTAGTACCGGGTGTTTCTTTAAAGAAAGATAATAAATATTTAATTGATACGGGTATTGATAGTGCGGAAGTAACTGCTACAGTCAGCAGTGCTTCTAATACAATTCAAGATGATAAAATATATTTTGAGGTTTATGAAACTGATGAGAATATGATTGAATCTAATTCTAGTCTTTTATATACTAAGGAAGTTAATATTAGTGATTTAGCAAATCCTGTAGTTTTGGATAATTTGCGTCCTAATTCTTATTATTTCTTTAAGATAAAAGCTAATGTCATTGATAATGGTAATGTTTCATATATGAGTTTATATGATATTGATAATAAGACTAATGTTATTAATTATCCTATTTCAACATTAAGCAATTTAGTTCTTTTAAACCAGTCCTTTACTTTTAATGCTACTAATTACGATAATAAATATTTGACATATAATTATACTTTAGAAAATGTTAAAAACATCGATCATATTAGTTATACTTTATATACTGTTAGTAATAATAATGGCGAAAAAGTATATATCCCACTTGATGATACTTACAATGTTACAATAGCAGATGATGTTAATATTACGAATAATATGAGTAAGAAAATTAATATTCCTCCTTCTAGTGGGTTTAAAACGGGAGTTAATTATGTTTTAGGATTAAAGGCGTATTTAAGGAAAGCTAACAATACTTTATATGAGCTTGATACTACTTATTCTAATACTTATTATTTTAGTCAGCTTGGGACTCCTTACTTTTATATTCAAGCTTTAAGAGATACTGATAAAAATACTTTAACATTTAAAGTTAATCCTATTGATAATAATTATACTCTGGTTAAAGGACAATATTCGGTAGGATTTTATGATGAAGAAGGAAATACTATTCCTAATGATTATACTGGAGTTTATAAAGGTGGTAAGAACTTTGTCTTGGATAATATTGATTTAGCTAAGAAGAGTAAGATTGTTGTTACTTATAAGGCTAATATTACCAATACTAATAAAGAAGATGATATTGCTGTTAGCTATAAGACTTTAAATGTTAATGGTCTTTCTGGTGATGGTATTGATGTTGGGGATATTTATGCAACTACGAATCTTAATGATAAATCGAAGATAAATTTAACTTTTTCTAATTCGATTCGTTTGGCAGATATTACATCCATTCGTTATTCAATTTATAAAGATGGTATTGTAGTAGCTTCTCCTTCGGGACTGGAAGTTTTTAGTCCAACAGCTAATGTTTGTGGAACCTCTACTTGTTATACTTATACTTTAAAAAGTATTATTTCGGGGACTGGTATTTATTATATTCAAATTCAATTCATAGATAAGTCTGGTCAAACTGTTGATGAGCGTACTGTATCTTATGCTTATACTATATAGAAGGGAAAAATTATGAAAAAGAAAAATAATTCCTTACAATTTATTATTTTATCGGTAATTACATTTTTAATAGTAGCTATGTTTGTAGTGGCAGTTAATCATTTTATAAAACTAGATACTAATAATTACTCGGTAAATAAGAATAGTATAACCTATGATAATGAGAATAATTACATTGCTGTTAGTAGTACGGCTAATTTAAAAATGGGATTGGATGGTAATTACAAATTAATAAATAAAGAGGATATGTTAAATGTTACTTATAATTTAGGAACTCATGCCATTATAAAAGAAAATAGTGGCAGTTTCCTAAATATATATGGTATTTATTATGAAGTTAAAAATAATGGGGAAATCAGTCGTTTAACGAAGGAAAATAAAATAAGTTTAATAGATGGTGCTAGATTTTTTAAGATAGCTGATCGTAAGTATTTAATAGTAGATAAAAAGATTAGTAGTAGTGATGGGACAATTAATACTAAAGACTATATAATTATTGAAATAGATAGAAATGGCAATAGTACGCTTTATAATGATACAATTAACGTTAAAGAGATTAATCCTTTAGTAATGAATACTAGTAGTTTTGATTTCGATATTGCTAATGAGTATTTAGATTTTAATAATACGGTTATTGATTTAAAGAAGATTATAGGAAGTACTAATAATTATAAAAAACCAGATGAAAAAGAGGAAGATAATCCAGAAATTGATAATGCTACTATTAATTCTACTACTGATTATTTAAAAAAACAGGTGGAAAATTTGCGAAAGCAGGTTGAGGCTCAAAATGATTATTATAATTCTTATTTTAAGACAGTTGTAGGTAGTTTTAACAATTTAAACTCTAGTTTACAAGATACTAATAAGCAACAATACAATATGCAGGTTGATCAAAATACCATTAAAGGTAATATAAAGAATTATAACTTATCGCGTTGGCTTTCTATAGGGGTTATTGAATCTTCTGTAAGTACTATTAAAGTAAATTATAATGTTTTTGATCCAAATAATGAATTTACGACTATTTACTTAGAAGTAACTGGAGGAAATATTATTGAACCTCAAAAGTATTATTTAAATAAGGAAAGTAATAATACAACTATTAGAGAGTTAAATGCTAATACTAATTATAATATTAGTCTTAAATATACAGTTAATGTCGAAGGAACTGTTAATACAATTACTGATGATGTTATAATGGTTAGAACGAAAGAACCTAATATAGAGCTTAAGATTATTAAATTAACTTCTAATACTATTAGCTATTATTTAAAGACCGATAAAGAATTTCGTTTTGATAAGGCAACTTTGAATGTTTATAGTGATAATAATAATTTGGCTAGTTCTGATATTGATATTAATGCTGCTGAGGAAGGATATACTGGTATGTTCAAGTTAGATAGAATTGGTTATAAGAATGAATTAAAATTAGAAAATATTTATTATAATGGAAATTTAATAGATTTAGATATATATACTAAATTTATTAATGCGGATGAGTAGAATATGAGTGATATTTATATAATTATTTTAAGTATAGTTATTTTAATATTATTAGTATTGTTAACTAGTTTAATTTTAAAGAGATTAGTATTAGACGTTAATAATGAAGTTAAAAAGAAGTATTTATTTAATATATCCAAATATAATGAAGAAATTAAAGATTTAAAAGAAGAGGCTAAGACTGATAATAATAGTCAGATTGCTATTGATAATATTCCTTTTAATGATGAATGTAAGATTTATATAAGTGATGTTCATTATAAAAGTGAAGGAATATTGCAAAAAGCTAAAAGAATAGAATCTAAATTCAATGTGGATGATGAAGAAATTGTTAAACATTTTTTGAAGTATGGATTAGTTAAGGAAGATAATGATACTTATTTAGATTTAATTAATACTAAGAATATTTTAAACAAATTAAACCCTAATATATTGGTTAATAATATTGATAAAAATATGATTTTAAAGAAAATTCCTAAGAGAGTAAGAGTCATTTTAGAACCTTTATATTGCACAAGTGATACCTTAAGAGTTTTAAAGTTATTGGATACTATAGATGTTGAAATAAGAAAGTACGATCCTAAAATTTATGTATATACTGGTAGTAAGTTAAAAGACTATAAGAATTTAAATAATAGGATAATTACTATGTATGATAGTAATATTTATAGAGGTGTAAAAATATATTACCATAATCAAATGTATGATTATAGTATAGAATAGGAGTATTATGAATATAGAAGATGTTATAGATAATATAAATGCTGGTAAAAATATATTTGATGTTGGTAATATAGTTAATATCAGTGATTTTGTAGTAGAAGTTTGCGGACTTGATAAGGCATTTTATTATGAAAAGATTAATTTGGCGAATAAAGCTATAGGTTATGTTACAGAGATTAGTCCTAGTACTTGTATGGTGGCTATTATAAAAAAGCAAGAGGAATTGGTTATTGGTGATAAAGCCATTAGAACTAATGAAATTTATGAGGGATTTTTTAGCTCACAAGCCTTAGGACGGATGATTAATATTTTAGGAGAAGATCCTCTTCTTGGGAAAACATATGAAAAATTGGTTAAAGTACCTATTGAAGATGATAATATTTCTATTATGGATCGTGGTACTGTTAATGAACAACTTCATACTGGAATAACCGGTATTGATTTAATGTATCCCATTGGACTTGGTCAAAGACAGTTAATTATCGGAGATAAAAAAACTGGCAAGACTCAAATAGCGCTGGATACGATTGTTAATCAAAAAGGTAAAAAAATTATTTGTATTTATTGTCCTATTGGTAAAACCATGAAAGAGGTTAAGAAAATATATTATGATTTGTTAAATAAAGAAGCGATGAAATATACAATAATAGTGCCAGCATTTAACGACTATCCAGCTCCTTCTTTAGTTTTAACACCATATTATGCTATGTCAATTGCTAGACTTTATATGCAGGCTGGTATTAATTGCTTAGTAGTATTGGATGATTTAAAAAGACACGCTGATGCGTATAGAGAAGTTTCTTTAATGTCTGGTAAAGCTCCTGGCAGAGATGCTTATCCTGCTGATATCTTTTATTTACATTCAAGACTTTTAGAAAAGGGGTGTAAATATAAAAACGGAGCCAGTATTACTGTTTTACCAATAGTAGAAACTAAGGGCGAGGATATAACCGATTATATTTCTACTAACATTATTTCTATTACTGATGGACAATTAGTGCTGTCCAATAAAAACTTTCAAAAAGGAATTAAGCCTGCTATTAATTATGGTTTATCGGTATCTCGTTTAGGTGGGGCTGTTCAAAATAAGGAAATGAAAGCTTGTGGTACCCTTTTAAGGAGAAGACTGTTATCTTATTTGGAGATGGCTAGCATTTACGAGTTATCTAATCAAGATGAATTAAGTGATGGCATTAAAAATATTATGGCAGAGGGAAAAAGAATATTAGTTAATTTAACCCAAGAACGATATAGTCCTAAAAGTGAAGAAGAAATGTTGGAAGATTATCATTTCTTAAGTGAGTTAAAATGACAAACATTAAAAATGTGGTTAAAGTAATGAATTTTCATTCTCTTTTAAGGGTGGATAAGGCTAAGAAAAAAGCAGATAAATTTTTAGAGTTAGAAAAAGAAATTGAAGAGTTTATGAGTATTATTTTAAATAATCAAAATCTTAATTTGGATCATAAGCTCTTAAATGCTAAGCCGAATGGTAAAACTATTAATATCTATATGGGAAATGATTTAGGATTTTGTGGTAATTTTAATAGCAGTATTAAACGTGAAGCCATAAATGACAAAACTTCAATGAAGATTATGGTTGGTAAAAAAATTTTCTTGGATGATGAGAATACAGTTTTGAATATAAGTAAAGAAGAATTATATAAAAGTTTTGCCAGGTTAGAAGATATTATAAAACCGTTATTGGAGAAAAAAGAAATCAATGAGATAAATGTTATATTTATTCGCTATATTAATATTAATAATATACATTTGGATAAAACTAAGTTATTTCCGATTGAAGCGGTAAAGCAAAAAAATACTAGCGATTTTGTAATTGAAGCTGATGGTAATATGCTTTTTACAGATTTGATTTTATTATATATAGATTGTAAATTACAAATTGTAGAAAGTAATTCTTGGGCATCTGAAAATATTCAAAGGGAAAATTTAACTAATGAATCTTTAAGAAAAATTGATGAAATTGAAGAAGAAAAATTAAAGGTAAGCCGGAAAGAAAAAAAGGCCGCTGACTTTAAAAAACAATTAGCTAATTATAGAAAGGAAAATTAATGTGGTTGGAGAGGTAATAGCAGTATCAAATATTAATATTAAGGTTTTTGTTAGAGAAAAAAATAATATTAAATTGAATGATATTTTATATATAGATAATAACGGTAAAAAACTTTTAATTGAAGTTGTAGAAATAGACAGTAAAATCTTAACTTGCATTCCTTTTTCTTCAGTTATTGGTATTAGTAAAGGTTTATTAGTTTATTTTTATAGTAATGGTTTAGAAATGGAATATTCTGATAATGTCTTAAATCATACTTTTAGTTCTTATGGTGATATTTTAAATGGAAGTGAATATGATTCTATAAAAAAACGAAGCGTATATACAAAAACTTTGGATCTAAAAAGTATTTCTATTAACCAAGAGATTATGTGGACAGGAATTAAAGTTATTGATTTTTTTACTCCTATTGCTAAAGGTTTTAAAATGGGACTATTGGGCGGAGCTGGTGTTGGCAAGACGGTTTTAGTCAAAGAATTAATTAATAATATTTATAAAAGATTAAATTCTAATGCCGTATTCATTGGAGTTGGTGAACGAAGCCGTGAAGGTAAAGAGTTAATTGATGAAATGAAAGAGTCTAATCTTTTGGATAAAATGAGTATCGTTTTTGGTCAAATGGGAGATAATCCTGTATCACGTAGTAAATCTGTTTATACTGGTCTTACTGTTGCTGAGTATTTGCGTGATGAGAAGAAGCAAGATGTTCTAGTGTTTATTGATAATATATATCGTTTTATTCAAGCTAAGTCCGAAATTAATACAGAATTAAAAAGAATTCCAGTAGAAAATGGCTATCCAACGACTATGATAAGCGATACATCAATGATTGAAGAACGAATTAATTCGTGTGAAAAAGGGTCAATTACTTCTTTTCAGGCTATTTATATTCCTGCCGATGATATTACTGATGAAGCTGTTCAAACGATTTTAAGTCATATGGATGGACAAATTGTTTTAAATCGTAAAGTCGCTGAGTCTGGACTTTATCCTGCTGTTGATGTTAGTAAGTCATCTAGTAGTCTAATTGATGCTGATATAATTGGAGAGCGTCATTATTCTTTAGTAAGCAAGGTTTTAGCTTATTTTGCTAGATATGATGAACTGGAAGAAATAATTGCTGTTTTAGGTATTGATGAGTTAAGTGAAGATGATAAAAATATTTTTTATCGTTCACGAAAATTACGTAATTATTTTACACAACCAATGTTTGTGGCGGAAAATTATACCAATATACCTGGCAAAATGGTAGATATAAATGATATTTTAGATGATGTTGATAACATTTTAAAGGGAACATATGATGATATCGATGAAAATAAATTTTTATATATTGGTAATGTCAGGAGTATATTATGAGAGCCAAAATAATGTCTTTACAAGATGGGGTTAAAACTTACGATGATTGTATAGCAATTAAGATAAAAAGTCAGAAATATAATTTACTTATTATGGAAAACCATGCTCCTTTAATAGGAGAAATTAGAGGAAATATCGAAGTAACTTTAAAAAGTGATAAAATTGTTTTAGATAATATAAATGGGTATTATCTTAATTTAGATAATACTTTTAAATTAATGTTAAGGTAGATATGGATTCTTTAATTTATTTTGCTAATAAAATTGTTTATTTTTTAATATTTTTTGGGATTATTACTATATTAATAAGTATTGCTTTAAAAATATTAATTAATTCTAATAAAAACAGTAAATTAAAAGTACTTCTTATGGGTTTTTTAAGTAATAATAGTATTTTAAATAATATATCATGTAGTTTATTATATTTATTTGTTATTTTTACTATTTGGTTTATATTATTTAATAGTGATTATAGTAATTATATTTATAATTGGAACTTCTATTATCTTTTAATACCGATTGTTATTTATGATATAATTAACGGGAGAGTATTAAGAATAGTTATTGATGTTTTGGAAGTATTGATAATATTTTATCTTAATTATTTAAAATATGGTTTTGTTTTATATACGAAGGTTGTAAATAATGCTTGGTATATAAAAGTTATTTGTGGTTTAACAGATATATTTTTAATTATTTTAGTTATATTAATATATTTTGTACATTTAAAATATTTAGAGGAGAAAAAAGATGAAAAATTGGAAAAAGATATTACAAAAGTTGTTAAAAGATAAAAGATTAATTGTCCTTGGCTTAATAATTGTTATATTAACCGTCATTTTAATTATTATTGGGACTAAAGGTAAAAATAATCTTAATACGGTTAGAATTGAAAATCAAAGTATGTATCAATATTTAGATAATGTTAAAGTTACTTATGATACTTCGCTTACTTTGGAAAGTGATAATAATATTACTAATATGGAAATTAGTGATAAAAAGGAACATATAGATAATTTGCCTCTTTATTATAATGGACTTGATATGGCTATTTTCCCAAGTAATATGTCTTTAATATTTCCTTTAAATAATTATACTCAAAAAAGGGTACCGGCTTTAACGGTTTTAGATGCTCAAAGTAGTTTATATAAAACTTTAAAATATAAAAATAATAATTATGATTTAGAAAATGTCTTTTTGTATGATGGAAATGACTTATATTTCTTTATAGAACCAACAACTTTAGTGCTTGATAATAAAGAAATAGCTCTGCAACCCCTATCGTTTGTCGTTTATAATAATTTAACTGGTTATGTTAGCTATTATAATTATGGACTGGAAGCTGATATGGTATTGGTTAAAGAAGATTGTTTGGCTAAAACTAATAATTATACTATTAATTTAAAAATTGATGGTATTGCCTCCGGTAATGATTATAAATTACTAGTGAAAAATTTAGAAATTTTAAATAATTTATTTTAAATACAATTTATAGAGAGAAATATAAGTTTTTTTAAGTAGATAACTTGCTCTCGGGATTACTTAAAAAGAAGAAGGAAAAGTATGAAGAAAAGTATTACTATCTTATGTTTATTAGTTTTTATTTTTATATATTTGGCTTTTTTTCAAATTAGAAAAACCGATATTTCTATTGATGGTTATGTATCTAGCGTTTCAATAGAAGATATAGCTACTAATTTAAAAGCTAGCAAAAATGAAAGTATAGTTTTAGAAAGTGTTAATTCGTCTGATACTTTATATAAAAATAAAAATGATTATTATATTGGGGATAAAAAGAAAACTAAAGTATATTTAGATGTTCCAATATATAGTAGTGATAATTCTCGAGTTTTGAATTATATGGAAAGTAACTATATAAATGATAGGTATTATGATACAGGAACTCTTAATAATGTTATTACTGCTGATAAAAATATCTATAACACTAGTGTTAATGAAAGAATAGATAATGATATTTATCTTTTTACTAAGTTAAAGCAAAACTTATATTTAAACAATGTTGATATAACTTTAAAGTTGGTAAATGAGATTATAGTTATTCCTTCTTATAGTATCATTTATTTTAATCAGGATTATCTTAATTACTATTATAAAGTTAAAGATAGTTTGATTTTGAAGAAGATTAATTATATAACTTTAGAAACTAAAGTTGGTATTTTAGATAATACTATTAGTTATGAAGCTTTACTTACTAATTTAGGATTATATAGTAAGGCTTCATCAAAAGATAATTATGTTCCAGAACCAGATAAGCCTAATTATGATGATTCTTTAAAAGATGATAATGATAATATTTTTAGTGATCCAGCGTTCGATTTAATTATAAAAGATACGGATATTACTATTAATGAAGAACCGGATTATGATAATAATGGTACGGTAGAAAATTATATTCGTCCGGAGGTTTATTTTGATGGTTTTACGGGTAATGTTTATAGTGCCAGTGGTAATTTAACAATTAATGATCCGGCTAGCAGAATTATGACTAGTCCGACATTTGTTGTTAAGTATAATGGTAAGACTTATTTAAGAAAAAGTTTTTATGGTAATGGTTTAGCTAAGATAATTGGTTTGCTTCCTAATGAAACTTTTGAGGTAGAAGGATATTTTATTTTTAAAAATCAGAATAATGAAACGGTCAAAAGAACTTTTTATACTGGTAATTTTAAGACTATGAATTTAGATAATTTAAATTCTTTAGACTTTAAGTATAAAATTAATCATGTGTTTTCTAAAAAGATTGTTTTAGATGATTTGGAAATAAATAATGATGCTTCTGATGAGGTATTAAATGGTTTAAAAACTATAACTGTTAGTTTAAATGATCAAGAATTTAATCTAAGTACTGATATAATTAATAAGTTAAAAAGTAAAAATCAAGTTACTTATAATACTCCAGAGATTTTAGAATCAGATTCTCTTTATGATGGGGTTTTAAAAGCGTATGATGTAAGTGGTAATGAATTAACTGTTAGTAATGGAACCTTTAAGGCTAAAACCAGTAAGGAAGAACCAGTGGCATATATTAATCATATTGATAATGATTTAACTTACTTTAAGGCTAATATTAATTTAAATAATAAAGATAATGTTGTTTTAGATAATTATCATTATGAGATTTATGATTTGAATAATAACTTAATTACAGAAGATAAGATTAATTTTAATAAAAGTAGTGTTGAGATAATGGTTAGTAATTTAGATTCCAATGAGGTATATAAGGTTTACGTTATAGCAAGTTATGATTTGGAGGATGGCAATGGCACTATTAGTAATAAAATTTTAGTAACTGCTCAAGTAACAACTAAACCTATAAGTGCTTTAGGATATACAAAGTTTATTTTAAAGCAGGAGCAAGATGATGATTTAACTAGAGATAGTGCTACTTATAGTTTAAAAATTAACAAGGAAAGTACAGATGAGAAGTTAATAGCTCTTTTAGATCGAATTATCGTTAAAGTTAGAAAAGATGATAATCTTATTGATACAATTGTTATTGATGGCAATGATATTCAAACTTTAAAAGAATTGGGTACTTATAATTTAAGCATTACGGGGTTAGATTCTTGTACTGATTATACTTTAGAATTTTCTACTATTGAAAAGCAGTTAAATAAGGAATATGAAATTCCTGCTAGTGCTAATATTACTAATTTTAAGACAGCAAGAACTCCAGCTTATGCCCTTATTACTAATCAGTTTACTAATGAGTCGATAATTGATTTTGATATTAAAATAGTTGATCAAGATAGTGCTATTCAGTCTAATCGGGTTTTAGTTCAAATTCATGATGAACAAGGCAATTATGTTTTATTACGTGAATTAAAGATAAATAGTACAGAGGAACGTATTACTTTAAATAAGTTGAATACCGATACTAATTATGTTATAGATATTATTGCTGAGGGGTATAATGAAAAGTATACAACTGCTACTTACAAGACTAATAAACGCTTAGAAGGATCACGTGTTTTAAAAACTAAATTAGGGGTATCCGGAACAATAAGATTAGAAAATTTACTTAATGTTGTTACCAGTAAAAATATTTTTAATTTAAGTTATACTGATAATTTTCGCTTTGATGGTGGGTCTAGTCTTAATAAAGTAACAACCGATGTTGATAATAGAAAATTAAGTTTTTCGGCAATGAATGGTTATGCTAATTATTCTTATTATATTCCTGAGTATAAGGATACTCCTGTTATTGTTAAATTTAAAGCTAAATATGCTGAGGGGTCTAATAATGAAGCTGCTTATTTAACAGTTGGCGCAGGTTCGAATACTACGTATCCTTTAAATTTAACAAATGAGGATAAAGAATATCGAATTGAATTGATACCGGATAATGGTTATCTAGGCTTTGGGGTTAATGAAGTTGGAGGACGTAATAATACAACCACTATTGAAGTTAGTGATATGCAAATTATTCCTTATTTAAATTATAATGAGGCTCGTACTAAAGAGATGTCTATTTATGATAGAGGTTATGTATTTAGTGATACAACTATTTTAACGGGTAATGATGAAATTGTGGAACCTAATGGAGTTAAGGAAACTGGGCATATTGGTAATGGTTATGCTCGTATTACTAATACTTTAACTAAAGAAGTATATAATTATAGTTATACGGGTAAGGTTCAGGAATTTAATGTGCCTAAAAGTGGAACTTATAAAATTGAGGTTTGGGGGGCATCAGGAGGAGATGCTTATAACAATAAGTACTTATATGCTAATAGTCGTGCTGGTCGTGGTGGTTATTCAGCAGGAACCGTTAATTTAAATGAAAATACTATACTTTATGTAGTTGTTGGTGGTCGTGGTCAATATGGCTCTGGTTATATTGCTGGTGGTTTCAACGGTGGTGGTACTGGTGGATCTTCAAGTTCTGGTTCTGGTGGAGGTGCTACTGATGTTCGTTTAAAGTCTGGGGTTTTAGAAACAGAATCTTTAAATAGTCGGATTATTGTGGCTGGTGGCGGTGGTGGTTCTGATAACTCCAGCGGTTGCTATGAAAATTGTTATCTTGGTGATGATGGTTCTGGCGGCGGCGGTGGTGGTATAACTACTGAAGGAGCTTATATTGATGGAGTTTTACATACTAGATATGCAGCCGGTCAGTTGCCATTTATTACCACTGATTTTACTGGCAATATTGTAAACTCTTCCAAGTTAGGAATTGGTGAAAATGGAATTAATACTGATACTGGTGGCGGCGGCGGTGGCTATTATGGTGGAGTTGCTACCAAAAACTATAATGGTGGCGGCGGCGGCGGTTCATCGTTTATCTCTGGTCATGTTGGCTGTGTTTCAGTTAACTTTAAGGATAATTTGCAAAAAGATGATACTTACACTAATTATGAAGAAAAGTATCAATATCAGGGTACTTTCTATATAGATGTAATTGACAATAACTATGAGCTTACTGGTTCTCCTCAAATTCCTAATAACGATTTTTTTATTGAAATATTGAAAAACGATGGTACTAGTGTTGGCAACTATCATTATTATTTGGATGATAATGAAACTGTTGATCATCGTGTTGATAATATGATGGTTGCTTATAATTTTGAAAAAGGTACTAATTATACTTTGAATTTAAATATCTTTATGAATGATAGATACTATACTATTAATTCTCTTAATTTTACAACAGATGATCAAATAAGAACAATTCGAACTAAGGAAGAATTTTACAATATGGCTTCTACTGGTAATTTTTTAATTGCTAATGATATTGATTTGCGTTATTCTAATAGAACTATAGATGGTGAATTTAATGGTAATATTGATTTTCAGGGACATAAATTACTTCTTAATGTTAAAAATTCTGCTTCTAGGGTTTTTTCAAAATTGGGTAAAGGCAGTGTTATAAAAAATATGGATATGCATATTTGGTATGATGAGGCAAGAAATCGATATGATACTTTAACTGATTGGAGTAGTGCTACATTTTCTAACATAATGATAACTATTGAAGAAGCTGTTACAACTCCTGCAGAGCAGATATCATTTTTAGTTCGGGTTAACCGTGGGACAGTTGATCACTTTATTGTTAATAATAAGGCAGAGATTCATACCACTAGATATTTTGGCTTTATTAGTAATTATGTTTACGGTACTGTAAAAAATGGTTATCTTTATGGAGAAAAAATTAATGGTAATCATAATTCTGGTTTAGATGAAATTAAGTATATCGGTGCTATTGGGGCTTATATGTCGGAAAGTGGTTATATTGAAAATGTTTACTCTTTAATAGATGTTGTTGGTTATGCTGATGATAATATTCCTAATCAGGTTAGAGTTGGAAACTTGGTAGGTAATGTATCCCGAGGTACTATTAACAATAGTTATTCTTATAATGAAAATACTAATCGCAGTACTGCATACGATGCATCAGTTGGTTCTTATGATCAACTAAATACAAATAATCTCTATTATGTAAGTCCTTTAAGATATAATAATGCTAAATCTATTAAAATTAGTAAAGTAGCCTTAACGAGCAGTGAATTTCAGAATAATACTTTAAATGCAGATAATGCATTTAATATTGATGATTTTGTGACATATGGTTATTTTCCTCAGTTAATTATGAATGATGTTATGCCAAAGCAAGATTATATTAAATTGCCAGCAGTAACGGATGCTGATCTTTTGAGTGTTATTACAGCTCAAGTTGATAATCAACAAGATAATGAGGCTGATATTAGTATCTTATTACGTAATCCAACTTTTGAAAAAATTGATAGTGTTAGTATCCAGTACTTTACTTCTAGGGTAAAAGAACAAATCGATAATGAAGATGGAACTTCTTTAATTAAAGTTAAATTAACTAATCCTAGTCGTTATATTTCTTCTTACGGACTTAATTCTATTACTGCTACTAGTAAAGTGGGTAATACTTATACTACTGAGTTTGCATCTGGCACTGTGATTTTAAATATTGATATGTATAGACAGGTTAATAGTGAAGAAGAATGGTTAAATATGAAAAACTATTCTAATGATAATTTTCTCTTAATGAAGGATTTAGACTTTTCTGGATACACTAATCCTGTTATTACTACTACTATGAGTGGTAAAATTAATGGTAATAATCATACGATAAGAAATATGATTGTAAATACGAGCGAGGGTATTGCTTTTAGAGAACTTCAGGGTCAGCTTTCTAATCTTTATTTTGAGGATATTAAAAAAACTAATTATAGTGGGGAAGCAGGACTTATTGGATATCTCCAAAATTCAGCTATTGTAGACAATGTTCATATTAAAAATATAACTTTGATGTTAGGTTATTATACAGGTGGTATTGCTGGCATCTCAAGAAATAGTTCTAATATTCAAAATAGTAGTGTTACTAATTTAAATATTATTGACCGGACTAATCTTAATGGTATGCGTGTTGGTGGTATGGTTGGTCAAATGGAGCAGTCCAATATTATGAATAGTTATGTTCAAGATCTTCATTTTGATTTAACTAATTCTAGTCAATTATATGCAGTTGGAGGGTTAGTTGGTTATAATTCCTACGGAGTAATTAATTCTGCCTATACAACTGGAGAGATTAATACTACTTATCCTAATACCGGTGGTATTGTTGGGTTTAATTATGGAAGAGTAGAAAATGTTATAAGTAATATTAAGTTAATATCTAGTCAAGTATATGCCGGTGGTATCATTGGTAACGACAGTGAGAGTAATGTATCTAATACTTTATTTACTGGAGAGTTATATACTTCAGCTGAAGATGAAATTCATCGTACGATAGGTAATAAAAACTTAAATAATCATAATTTTTTTGCTTGGGCTAGTCAGCGTATTAATGGCATTATTAGTAATAATGCCTCTGGTGAGGAATTACTTACCACTCTAGAATTAAATAATAAGGATATTTATCTTACCAAGGTAAATATAGGTACTAATTTTTCTTATGATGATATAGGTAATAATAAACTGCCAAAACTATATTATTCTAATACTAAAAAATTATTGCCTAATCAGGTTGATAATTATTTAAATATAACTGATAATGTTCCTTTAAAAATCCAAAAAATTTCGGTAGAAAAAGATTTGACAAGTGCCGATGTGAGTATTTTAGTTAGTAATGATGATGTTACTAGATATAAAATTACTGGTATTGCTATAGAGGATGTTGAAGAGTTTAATGATGGAGATTTAAAGATATATAATGAAGATTCTGGAATAGCTGGTGTTTCTTTGATTAGAGTAACTATTCATCCTAAATATTATTTAGATAGTTATCGTATAAGTACTATTTATTATACTTTAGATGGGGTAAATAAAGAGTTAAGTGTAGATTCAAAGATTAACGTAACTTTTTTCAGAACTATTAGTTCGGTTGAAGATTTTCAACAAATTAATTCCAATTATTCAGAAAATTATGCTTTAAATGCTAATTTGGATTTTAGTAATATTGGCTCATCTATTATCCGCAGTGGTATTATGGTTAATCGTCTAGAAGGCAATGGTAATACTATTTCTAATTATACAATTGATACTGATGTAGGTACTACTTATATTTTTAAAGAAGTTAGAACTTACATGAAGAATGTTAATTTTACTAATATCACGATGAATTATACTGGACAATGGGGGACAAGTAATTTGGGAATTGTTGGTACTGCTTATGGTGAGGTAGGTAATATTAATATTACTAATATGACTTTAAATGGCAATAAGAAAGTAGGCAGAATTGGTTTTATTACGGATAGTTATGTTAGAGATTATCGTAATATTAATTTTGATACAGTACATATTTCTGGGACTGATCGCTTAGGAGCTTTATATGCCGAGGGCGATACTTATAATTTAACTGGTATTGACATAAAAAATACTTATATTGATGGTACAAGTGATTTTGTCGGGGGTCTTATCGGTTATAAGCATGGAAATTCTAGTCAAAGGCATTTCTATATAACTGCTGATAATGTTCATGTGACAACTACTGGTGGTAATTATAGTGGCATTGTTTATGGACATGGTGCTGCTATTAATGTAAATGTGACGAATTCTTCAATTTCTGGCAATAATATGGTCGGTGGTATTAGTGGGCAACAGGATACGGATGATGTGTATAATAATAATTTGACCAATATAACCGTTACGGGAAAAGCTACTCAAATCGGTGGTATTTATGGTAATCATCATACCGTTCATGATAGTTATGTAAAAGATTCAACTATTTCTGGTGGTACCAATCAAGTGGGAGGTATTAGTGGTTATGGTGGTTGGACAATTTATAACTGTTCGGTTATTAATACTACTATATCCTCTCCTAATGCCTCTAATGTGGGAGGAATTGAAGGCTTAGACTGGGATGGAAATCGTCATAATAATTATGTTTACAAAACAACTATTACTGGTAATACTTATGTTGGCGGTGTTATTGGAAATAAAAATGGTACTCCTTTTAGTAGCTATTACAATAATTTTGTTAATGCTAATATTACAGCCTTAAGTACTGGAGCTGGTGGTATTATGGGTTATTATCAAAATGATTTAGAAGAAGAAAATATAAGGAAAGTAAGTTTATATAATAATATTGTTGCTAGCTCTACTATAACTGCTGATGATGCTTCTGGTGGGCTAATTGGTCGCATGTATAAAGCCACTGATGCTTCTTTAAATTTGTTTCATCATAATATTATAGCAGCTAACGTTAATACAACCGGTTCTAATAAAACTAGCGGTATTATAGTTGGTTCTGGTGATTTATTAGTTAAAGGTATAAAAAACATCTTTGTTTATAACAATTCTAAAATAAATAATTTAACAGCTCCGCAAACAGTAGTAGGTTTAAATGAAACTATTTCTTATATAACTTTAGATAATTTAAAAAATAATAGTTTGGTAAAATCCTATTTAAATTCTTCTAGTGTTTATAATTATTCCAGTGTTGATAAGGGGTATTATCCTTATAATGGAGGACCACTTGCTAGTAATTATCAAGTATTATTACCAAATGGTTCTATTACTAAATTTGCTTCTCGAATGTTGGCTCGAAGATTTGTTAGTTTACCTAATGTTACTATATATCCAAGTGGTATTAATACCTTAAATTTTGATTTTGATAGTATAGGGGCTAATATAACTATTAATGGTCATACTTATGATATTGATAATAATACTTTATCTATTTATTATGATTATAATGAAGACATAATGTATACTATAAACAATGGCCAATATAAAAAGGAATATATTATTAAAAAAGAAACTTTAAGAAATACTATTAACACTTTAAATGATTATTATTATTATTTGAATAATGGCAATATAGTTAGTAATAATGGTATTTTATCCGGCAACTATATTCATTTATATAAAAATGAAGCTTTAAATAATGATGGTAATATTTTAGATATTAATACTGGTGATGTTAAGGAAATAAAAATTAAAAATTTTGAAAAGTTAAGTAAACCGTTAGAGTTAGTAGGATATGAATATCGAGGTAGTAAAATAAACACTTATGGAACTTATTCAACAATTGATAATAAGAAAATGAGCAATCAAATATTTATAAAAGGTATTAATATGGGAATGATTAGTTCCAATTTAAATAGTTTAAAGAATAAGGTAATAATAGATACGTATAATAATAAGAAAGTTTTAGTAACTTTAGTGGATGGTAAACTTATATCTTTAATGAATGATATTAAGTTACCAAATGATTTTATTAATCAGAATATTATTGATATGACAAGTAATATTAACGATGATAGTAGTATAATTTTAGTTAAATATAGTGATAATACTTATTATGCTTTTGATTATAAGACTGGTAAGAAGCTAGAAATAGTAAGTATTAATAATGAAGAAAATAAGACTAATGTTTCTATTAGTGATTTTATAAAAAATTATTTAAGTAATAATAGTAAAAACAAAAAGATGGTAAGTCTTGAAAAGTCTTACGAAGCTACTAATGAATTTATAACTAATTTAGATATAAATAAAGTTATTAATTATACTGGGTACGATACTAATATGGTTAATGATAGTTCAAGTACTAATAATATTAATGATAATTATGCAGTTAGTTATAATCCGTTAAAGAAAGAATACGAGATATATAATATACCATATATAACAAATAACAGTGTATCACAAGAAAATGCTTCTACTAGTGTTAATGATGTTATTAATAAGACTAATACTTATCAAAATAGTTTTATTAATGAATATATGGGTAAAGATCAAGATAGTATTAGTGGAAAGTATATATTTATAATAGTAATTATTGTTATTAGTATATCATTATCTTTTCTTGGTATTACATTAAAAAGTATTTATTATAATAAAAGAAACTTCTCTTAAGTGAGGAGTTTCTTATTTACGTGATAGGAAAGTTATGCCATTAAGTTGATAGTTTACTCAATTTAATTTAAATGGGAATTCATCATAGTTAAATGTAATAGTTTTTCCTTTCATATTTTTACCATAATGATATCAAAAACTTGGGTCGAACAAAAAATTATGTTAAAATTGACATAGATTAAAAATTATATTTACTATTGAGGAGTAATTATGGATTTAGAAAATATTGTTGTAAAATTGATAAGTACTAAAAATTATGACTTCGAATTGAGCGAAGCGATCAAAGAATTATTACCAGAAATGGTTGGTATCTTTGGTAAAGAAAAAAACATAAAATTTTTTGAGGAGTATACTTTAGTTCCAAGAAATAAAACTGGTTTAAATAATAGTGGTGCTACTTACAAAGAACAAAAGATCATCGAATTTGCTTGGAGTATTAAAGATAGACATGAAGCTATAAATGCTCTAATTCATGAAGCAGGTCATGCTCTTGGCGCTTTAGAAACAGAACAAAATTATATTTTAATGGAAGGTTTTGAATATCGAGAAGCTTTTTTAACAAAATTAGAAGAAGCTGTAGTTAGTGAAAAACAGGACGAATTAGGGTTTGGCGAAATGGGTTATAATTATGTGGTTATAAATAATCCGGAAAATGGTGAAGATTATCATCGTAATAATTTTAAAACTCAACCATCACATAAATATACAATTAATAAAGTATCTTATCTAAAATTGGTAATGATGAAACTGTGGATAAAAAAAGATAATGTTAATTTGAAATATATATAAAGTTATTTTATAATGCATTTAATTTTGAAATAATTTGGTTAGTTAATAAAAAAGAGTGTAGTATTAATGAAAAAAGATTTAGATTTTTTAAAAAATAAAATAGTAGCTCATCGTGGTTATCATGATATTAATATAGGTATACCAGAAAATTCTATTCCGGCTTTTCAAAGAGCGATAGAAAAAAATTATCTTATTGAATTTGATCTTCATTTACTTAAAAGTGGTGAGGTTGTGGTTTTTCATGATGATAATTTAAAAAGAATGACTGGAATAGATGCTTTAATTAAGGATAAAACTTATAATGATATTAAAGACTTAAAATTAGTAAATACTAATGAACATATTCCCTTATTTAGTGAAGTTTTACGACTTGTTAATGGTAAAGTTCCAATAGTTATAGAGTTAAAATATGATACTAAATGTGGTTTTTTGGAAGATGAAGTTTTAGAAATTTTAAAAGATTATAAAGGCAAATATGCAATAAAAAGTTTTAATCCTTTAACTGTAAATTATTTAAGAAAGAAAGCTCCAAATGTTATTAGAGGTCAATTAAGTAGCGATTTTAAGGACGATAAAATAAATATTTTAAAGAAAATGTTTATTAGAAGTATGGTATATAACTTTATTACGAAACCGGATTTTATATCTTATGATATAAGAGCTTTACCTAGTAAGAAAATTAAAAGATTACGAAAAAAGAAATTAATTATGGCTTGGACTATAAGAGATAAAAAGTCTTATACCAATGCTTTAGATACTTGTGATACTTTTATTATGGAAGATATAGAAGAAGTAATAAATAGTAAAGATAATTAAAATGATGATAAAGAAAGTAATAATATTAGTAAAAGATAGAAAGAGTGATTGTTAAATGAAAAGCTTGATAATTTATTTTTTTCGTACAGGAGAAAATTATATGGAAAAGGGGATTCTATGCTTATATAACTACACAAGAAGGTTCGGGACTTGGCAGTGTTTTAGATGATGTTAAAAGATTTTGTAAAAATGCTAATTTAAAAGAAGGACTTGCTATTCGGGGATGTAAGGTTGAAGAAGCAAGGAATACTTTAGAAAATTGGCTTCAGAAGTAAAAAAGAAAAGATTATAGAATATTTTTAAGGAGAGTTTTACATGTATTTAGAAAAAATTAAGGGACCAGAGGATGTTAAAAAATTAAAATTAGAAGAATTACAACCGTTAGCAGACGAGGTAAGAAAAGCTGTAATTAATCGAATTAGTAAAATCGGCGGTCATAAAGGTCCAAACTTAGGAGTTGTGGAGATGACGGTGGCTCTTCATTATGTTTTTAATTCCCCAGTAGATAAAATTGTTTTTGATGTTTCTCATCAATGTTATCCACATAAAATTTTGACGGGACGTAAAGAAGCCTATCTTGATGAAACTAAATTTAGTGAAGTAACTGGATATACTAATCCTTTAGAGAGTGAACATGATTTTTTTAAAATTGGTCATACTTCTACAAGTGTTTCATTAGCTTTGGGCTTAGCGGTTGCTAGGGATTTAAAACAAACGAAAGAAAATATCATTGCGGTAATTGGTGATGGTTCGTTATCTGGTGGCGAAGCTTTAGAAGCTTTAGATTATGCTGGTGAATATAAAAATAATTTAATTGTTATTGTTAATGATAATGACCAAAGTATTGCGGAAAATCATGGCGGCCTTTATAAAAATTTACGAGAATTACGAACAATGAATGGCGTATCAAATAATAACTTTTTTAAAGCTTTAGGCTTTGAATATCATTATTTAGATAATGGTCATGATATTAAAAAGTTAGTTGCTTTATTTAATGCTGTTAAAGATACAGACCATCCGGTTCTTTTACATATTCATACGATTAAGGGGAAGGGGCTTAAATATGCGGAAGAAAATAGAGAAAGTTGGCATGCTGGCGGCCCATTTAATGTTCTAGATGGTTCTTTAAAGTATCCGGTTGTTAAAGATGATACCGTTTTTAATAGCTTAAAAGAATTATTGGATACCAATCCTAAGGCAGTGGTTTTAAATGCCGGAACGCCAATAGGACTTGGTTTTGTTAAGAAAGTTAGAGAAGAATATGTTAATCGTGGTCAGTTTATTGATATCGGGATAGCTGAAGAAAATGCTGTAGGTATGATTAGTGGCATTGCTAAAAATGGTGGTGTTCCCGTATTTGGAACTTTTGCTCCTTTCTTACAAAGAGTTTATGATCAAGTTAGTCATGATTTGTGTTTAAATGATAATCCCGCTACAATTTTAGTTATTAATCCTGGGGTCTATGGTATGAATAGTGATACCCATATCGCTTTGTGTGATATTCAAGAGTTTAGTCATATTCCTAATTTTACTTATTTAGCGCCTGCTACTAAAAAAGAATATAACGACGCTTTAAATTTTGCAACGAGTAGGAGTAAACATCCAGTTGGGATAAGAGTTCCGGCTATTTGGTGTGAACTTGATAACGATAATCATAATGACTTTACAAAAAATATGCTGGTAAATAATGGTAACAAGGTTGCAATTATGGCCGTGGGGCCAATGTTAAAAATGGCTTTAGAAGTAGCTAAGAAGGTTGAAGAAACATTTGGTAAAGAAATAACAATAATTAATCCGATTAATGTTAGCAATTTAGATTATGTAACTTTAGATAAATTAGAAGAAAAGCATAAGTTAATTATTACTTTAGAAGATGGCGAACTACAAGGTGGTTATGGAGTAAATGTGGCTAGTTATTTTGGTCAAAAAAATATAAAAGTTATGAACTTTGGTATTTCTAAGAAATTCCATACTGATTTTAAAACCGAAGAATTACTTAAGAGTAATGGTATGTCGGTAGAAAATTTAGTTAAAATTGTAGAAGATTACTTGCAATAAGTAGTCTTTTTTTAGTATGAGCATATATCAAGTAACTTTTGAAATAAATTAATTATGTAAAAAATAAAAATTCTGGGAGAGGCGGGTGGGAAAATAATCCTAATTAAAATAATAATCTTTACAGATAAAGCTTAAAATGATAAGATACTACCTACTTGAAAGAGGTATTCATCATGGAACCAATAAAGCAAAATGTTTATAATTATATAGATATTATCTTCAATAAACTACAATCCCAAATAACTAGTTGTAGTATTATTTGTTTATCACAAGATATGTTATTTTTAAATATGCAACTTTTATTAGATATAATAAAAAAGTACCGAGTAACTATTAGATGTTATGATTATGCTTCGTTAATATACTTAGATAAACTTTTAAATAGACCCATCTATAATCATGTGATTTTAATTGATGATGGTAAAATGATTAGTAGAGAATATATTGATATAACAAAACTTAAAAATATTAGACCAATAGTACCTTTAGTTTATTTAGGATGGGGATTGAAATTTAATGATTTTATTGCTACTTATTGTTTTAAAGAATATTTAAATTTCTCTCATCGTTTTGTTTATGTAAGTTTTAATGGTAATGATATTTTATCTCTTACTAATATGAAAAAAATATATGAGAAAATTGAAAAATTAAATTTTATGCAACCTAAAAATGATGCTGAGAAGATATATTTAGTATCAGATTATTTGCAATCGCAAGTTAGTTATTATGATTCACCTGCTACAGAACGTATTTCTGGTTTGGTGGAAACAATTTTAAATTACAAAGCTGGGATTTGTGTTGGGATTGCTAATTTGACAACTTTACTTCTTAATAATGCGATAATGCAAGTAGAAGTTGAAGGTGTTTGTGGTAATTTTCATGCTTGGAATAAAGTTGGTATTGGTAATAGTTCTTATTATGTAGATAATACTTGGTCGATAACAAGAGGTGCTAATTCGGTTAATAAGTGTTTTACCAAGAAATTTAATGATGAATTTTTATTAACTGGTAGTACTAATCCTGAGCAAATTCCTGAAACGACATTTATTTATCAAGAAAGAAAGTTAGCCCAGGAAGACTATTCTAAACTTAATTATGAAAAACAATTTACTTACCAAGATGTACCTAGGATTTTAAGCTTAAGTAAGAAGTAATAATTAATTTAATGTTGTTATGTGTAAGTTACTGATTATTAAAGAAATGGCTTACTATGTTTAAACTATGTAGATAAGATGATGAAAAATTATTTAAACAATATATGAATATTAAATAATTTTTCTCTTTTTTTAATATTATTAATTAGGGTGATTTTGTGTTTTATCAAGATAAACATTTTCGAATGAGATTAGTAGTACTTTTTGTAACTTTACTTTTAATAGCAGTTATTTTAAAAGTTTTTTATATTCAGGTATTTCAGTATCAAAAGTTAAATAGTTTAGCCAATGACTTATGGCAGCGTAATTTACCAATTACTCCAGATCGTGGTCTTATTTTAGATCGTAACGGAAAAGTTTTAGCTAGTAATATTACAACTACTTCTTTATATTTGGTTCCTAATCAAATTAAAAATAAAGAAGAAGTAGCTAAGAATTTAGGTGAGATATTGAATGTGTCTTATGAAGAAATGTATAAGCATGTTAGTAAGAGAACGTCGATTGAAAGGGTTCATCCTGAAGGTAGGCAATTGTCTTTTGAAATAGCTGATAAGATAAATAGTTATAATTATGATGGTGTTTACTTACTTAAAGAAGCTAAGAGATATTATCCTTATGATGATTTATTGAGTCATGTTCTAGGTTATGTGGGAATTGATAATCAAGGTTTGTCTGGGTTAGAGCTTAAGTATGATGAGGAACTAACGGGGACTAGTGGGTCTATTAAGTATTATAGTGATGCCAAAGGAAATAGATTAAATAAAGCCGAGGAATACAAAGAAGCTGTAAGCGGTAATAATGTTTATTTAACTATTGATTTGGATTTACAGCAGTCGGTAGAAAGAGAACTTGATAATGCGGTGGCTAAATATAATCCAGAGCATGCTTTAGCAATTGCCAAGAATCCGAAGACAGGTGAAATTTTAGCAATGGCAAGTCGTCCTGGTTATAATCCTAATGAATATCAAACTTATACTCAAGAAGTTTTAAGTCGTAATTTACCAATTTGGATGACTTATGAACCTGGTTCAACTATGAAAATTACGACATTAAGTGCAGCCATTAACGAAGGAGTAGTTAATTTATTTACGGATACTTACTATGATTCAGGTAGCGTTAATGTCGATGGGGCTACTATCCATTGTTGGAAAGCCGGTGGTCATGGGGCGCAAACTTTTTTAAATGTTGTTGAAAACTCTTGTAACCCAGGGTTTGTTAACTTAGGTTTCCGCTTAGGAAAAGAAAAATTATTTAAATATATTAAAGATTTTGGTTTTGGAGAAAAAACGGGTATTGATTTGACCGGAGAAGCTAAAGGGATATTATTTGATTTAAATAAGGTTGGTAATGTTGAATTAGCAACAACCGCTTTTGGTCAAGGAGTTTCGGTAACACCAATTCAACAGGTAAGAAGCGTATCTGCTGCTGTAAACGGTGGTACTTTATATCAACCTTATATCGTAAAAAAGATAGAAAATGCCACTACGAAGGAGATAACTAGTGAAGTAAATCCGACGGTTATAAGAAAAGTAATAACCGAAGAATCCTCGAAATTAGTTCGTTTTGCCCTAGAAAATGTTGTTGCTCATGGTTCGGGACGCAATGCTTATATTGAAAATTATCGTATCGGTGGCAAGACGGGAACAGCTCAAAAAGTAAATAATGGTCGTTATATGGTTGGTAATTATATTTTATCTTTTATTGGTTTCTTACCAGCAGATGATCCAGAAATAGTTTTATATGTTGCGATAGATAACCCTAAAGGGGTAACTCAGTATGGTGGAGTTGTTGCTGCCCCAATTGCGAAAGCTATTTTCTCATCTTATATTGAAATGAATAATGTTCCAAAGAGTAAAGAAACGATTCCTAAGACTTATAATTGGTTGGATACAAAGTACAGTATATTACCAAATGTAATTGGGAAAACTATAAAGGAAGCTAATAATATATTAAGAGATTATAAAATTGAATATTCAGGGGAAGGGGATAAGGTAATTTATCAATCACCGGAACCGGAATACTATGTAAGTGATGGCTCAACTGTCAAATTAATGTTAGGTAATTGACAAGTGAAGTGTAAATAAATTATAATTATAAACTGTGTTTATAGGAAAAATATAGTATAATAGTTTTAAGGACGTGAAAAATTTATGTTAATATTAGCAAAAGCAGCAATGGCGTTAATGCTAGGCTTTGTTTTATCAATAATAACCGGTGTTATTTTAATACCACTTTTAAGAAAATTACATTTTGGTCAAAGTGTTAGTTTGACTTTAGGAGAAAGACATTTAAAGAAAAATGGGACACCTACTATTGGTGGGTTAATCTTTATTATTCCAACCATTATTAGTTTGTTACTTTTATGGTTCCGTGGTAGTATTGAAATGACTTCTAACTTAATGATAGTCTTGTTTGTTTTTATAAGTTATGCTCTTTTAGGATTGGCGGATGATCTTTTAAAAATAGTATTTAAGAATAATAAAGGCTTAAGTATTATGTTTAAACTTTTAATGCAGACTGTTATTGCCTTGGTATTTTTCTATATCTTTATTCGTAACGGTGGGGTTCCGGAAATTAGGATTTCTGCCATTAACCTTTATATTTATATGGGGTGGACTTATGGCTTATTTATTCTTTTTTTGCTTGTTGGTTCTTCCAATGCGGTTAATATTACGGATGGATTGGATGGTTTAGCTGGTGGCTTATCGGCTATTGCCTTTTTAGCTTACGGTCTTATTGCTTGGAATACTACTTGGCTTGCCGGTTATCAAGAAATTGCTATCTTCTGTTTTGTTTTAATTGGTTCGCTGCTTGGTTTCTTAGTATTTAATACGCATCCAGCGAAAGTATTCATGGGTGATACTGGTTCTTTGGCTTTGGGTGGTTCCTTAGCAGCTATTGCTATTCTAACTCGCCATGAGTTATCACTTGCTGTTGTTGGTGGTGTATTTGTAGTTGAAACCTTATCAAGTTTAATTCAAATTATTGCTATTAGAAAATTCCACAAAAAGATATTTAAGATGGCTCCTTTACATCATCATTTTGAAAAACTTGGTTGGGAAGAAAATGATATAGTTAAAATGTTCTGGATAATTGGCTTAATTTTAGCTATGTTAATGATTACTTATAATGTTTGGTTATAAAAGTACTATTTAAATAAGATAGTGCTTTTTTATTCTAATTCAAAAAAAAGTTGCTAAATGTAAGATAAAGTGATAGGATATGCTCAATTATATTTTAAGGGGGAAATTTTATGGATAAAGTTAGTATTATAATTCCTGTTTATAATCGAGCTTTAATGGTAAAGGAAGCTTTAAATGCAGCCTTAAACCAAACTTATAAGAATATTGAAATTATTGTAGTAAATGATGGTTCAACTGATAATACATTAGAAGTCTTAGAAGAAGTAGCCAGTTTACATTCTAATATTAGAATTATTAATCAAAAAA
This sequence comes from uncultured Bacilli bacterium, assembly GCA_934098505.1. Taxonomy (GTDB): domain Bacteria; phylum Bacillota_I; class Bacilli_A; order RF39; family UBA660; genus CAG-605. The sequence goes on along the minus strand of CAKOOR010000005.1, from coordinate 68,505 downwards.
ATCAAGGCGTTGCTGTCGCTAGACAAGTTGGTTTAGAAAATGCTAGTGGAGATTATATTATCTTTTTAGATAGTGATGACTTAATTAATAATATTTGTGTTGAAGAACTATTAAAGGCACAAAAAACAAATGAAGCATCTGTAACTTTGGCGAGAAGATTTCAAAAATTAAATAATTTTATAACACTTAGATATCGTAAGTATCCAACAAATTTTGAGTTTTCACAAAATCCTGGTTATTTGCCAACACTTTGGGTTGGGGTAACTTCAAAAATGTTTAAAAAAGAAGATGCATACATTGCTGATTATGGTTTGAATGCCAATGAAGATTTAGCATATATCTATAATTATTTAGCCAAAAAAGATAAAATTGCTTGTAGTAATAAAGCTATATATACACAAAGATTTGCTCCAAATAGCTTAGCTAGAGATTATATTTATGGTAATTTAGATCATATAGATAATACAATTAGACCATTAGAAATAGAATATAATTTATTTGTAAATGATGGTTTACTTTATACATATTATGCTGAAATAGAAGCCATTTTTATTAAAAATATTATGGAACGAGTAGTAAATATTAAGCAATCTAAGGAGATTAAAGAAGTACAGGAAAGGTTGATAGGTATTTTGATAACCTTCTTATCTTCTAAATTTCCAAATTGGCGTCAAAATAAATATTTAAAAAACCATTTTAAAGGTTTTCCATTTGATTCATTTTTCTATGTTAACTTAGCTTTACCAATAGCTTTAAAAACTAAGGAAATTATGAATAAAGATAATATGGATACTGTAGAGATGTTTAATAGAACATTAAGAAAGGGATAGATTTTATGAAAAATTATAGAAAAGGAAAAGAAAGATTTAGACCAAATAATTTAGGCAGCCTTTATGTTAAGGAAGATTATGATAAAGAAAATCCAACAATCTATATTGGTGGACAAATGGAACATCGTTGTCATGCTTTGGAGCAGACAGGTTTTACCGCTGATCCTGGTCATCACATGTTTGATGGTTCATGGTTTTATGATTATCCACTACATGGTAATAAGGGTGAATATAATACACGCAATTTTGCTCAAAATTTAACGCAATGCTTAGATGAAGCTGAATTAGAGAATGTAACATTGATTACTGAAAGTGCCGGTGGTTTGGTAGGAGCTTATGCTAGTAAATCACCTCGTATTCAAAAAGTTTTGGCTATTCATCCTCCGATTTTAGGAACTCCACTTGCCGATGCAAGATTATTAGAAAATGGCTTTATGAGTTTTACTAGAGAAGAGAAAATGTTAATGTCAATGCTAAAGATTATTGTAAACAAAAATTATGGCTTTGAAAGAGATAATTTAAATGGAGTTATGTTAAGTAAAGTAGATTTAGATAAGTTAATAGTAATTTCGTCTAAATTAAATCCTAAGACCGATGATTTAGCTTTAGCTGTTAAATATCACGATTTAATCTTAAAAACTACGGGTTTGGAATCAGATGGAGTTGTAGTTTATGAACCTAAAGAATTAGCTAGACTAGGAATTAAGTATTTAGAAAATGAACCAGAATTAAATCATGTAGCTGCTGGTAGCGAAAATTATTTAGCTGATGTTTATAAAAGAAGTAGAACTATAAAATAAAATTAATTATAGTTAAGATGAAAGTATAGACAAATCTGTAATGGATTGGTTCTATACTTTTTTTAGAACTTTTAGTATAATTGACTTAGAGGATACGATATGAAAAAGAAAATATTAATAATCTATGCATCTTATGGTAATGGTCATAAGGCAATTGGAAAATATATTGAAAGATATTTTTTGAGTCAAGATAGTACTTTAGAAATAAAGTGTCTAGATTTAATGGATTATGCTATGCCCTTAATTGGCAAAATCAGTCAAAAAGTTAATTCATTTTTTATGTTGAAGACTCCAATTATTCATGATATGTTTTATAATGGTAGTAATACGGTAGTTGGCGGTTATATTGTTGATTATATTTCAACTGTTTTGTTTAAAAACAAAAGAATGCGTAAGGCGTTAATGGATTTTAATCCTGATTTAACTGTTGCAACTCATTTTTTTGGTAGTAGTTTGATTAGTCATTATAATCGTAAAGGTTTAATTAATTCAAGATTAGTAACGGTTGTAACTGATTATGAATCATGTGAACTATGGTTAAATGATTATAAATGTGATGATTATTTAATTGTTGGCGATAAGAGTGAAGTGCCATTTTTAGTTAAAAGAGGAATTGATAAAAATAAGATAAAGCCACTAGGAATTCCGATTGCACCGATAACGGATAGTGATTTTAAAAAAGAAAATTTATTAAAGAAATTAGATATTAAAGGCAATAGGTTAGTCTGTACATTCTTCGGTGGTGGTGGTAATGGGTCAACGACTTCGATTCCATATATTAAAAGGCTTATGAAAAATAATCTTGACTTAGATATTATTTATATTGCTGGAAATAATAAAAAGAGCAAAGAAATAGTAGATAATTATATTGCCACTAATAATATTAAAAATGTTCATACATTGGGTTTTGTTACTAATGTTCCTGAAATTTTACAAGCAAGTGATTTTGTTATTTCAAAACCAGGTGGTGCCCAATCAACAGAATGTTTATATTTTCATAAACCTGTTATGATGATAAATGCTAGTGGTGGTCAAGAAATTGCTAATTATAAGTTTTTTACAAAGAATGGTTATGGGAAAAGATTTCGTACGTCGTTTGGTTTGACTCGAGAAATTAAAAATATTGTTAACAATCCTATTATTTTAAAAAATATGCAAGGTAATATGGCTAAAAATGATAATAAAGATGCAATGGCTAAGTTATATGCATTATGTAAGGGGTTATTAATGGTTGATAAGAAAAATTAGAAAGCTAAAATTAAAAAAATTGAATAATATAGTTTGTTTTAATATATAAAAGGATAAAGTGGGATTATGAAAGAAGATACAAAAAAATATTTAAATTTGTTACGAATACTTAGTGTTGATATGATAGATGCTGCTAGGGCTGGGTATCCAGGTATTTCCTTGAGTGCTAGTAGTATTATTTATACTCTTTTTACTCATCATTTAAATATTATGCCAAGTGTACCTAATTGGTTGAATCGTGATCGATTAGTGTTATCAGCTGCTCACGCTTCAGGTTTGATTTATGCGAATATGTATATGGCTGGTTACGATATAACTCTTGATGATTTGAAAAATTTTGGGCAAGTTGATAGTAAAACGCCAATTTTAAATGATATGTTAAAAACAACTGGAATCGATTTGACGACCGGACCTGTTGGCTATGGTTTTAGCGGCGCTGTCGGTATGGCGATGGGGGAAAAGTATTATCAAAATTTACTTGATAAATATATAAAAAATCAAAAATTAGTTAATCATTATATCTATTGTTTAGTAAGTGATGGTGATTTAGAATCAGGAATGCTTATGGAAGCAGCCTCTTTAGCAGGACTTTATAATTTAGGAAATTTAATTGTACTATACGATTCTAACAATATGACAATGGATAATAGTATTGAAAAATCTAGTATTGATGATGTTTTGAAAAAGTTTTCAAGTTTAGGGTGGCAAACTGATTATGTAGCTGATGGGGCTTCTGTTGATAAGATTGATAAAGCTATTAAAAGGGCCAAAAGGGTTACTAATAAACCAAGCTTGATTGAAATTAAGACTGTTATAGGTAAAGATTCTTTCAATCAAAATACTAATGTTGTTCATGACCATCCCTTAACTAAAGATGATTTAGAAAATTTAAAAAGAAAATATGGTTTTAGTACGGAAAAATTCCAAGTAGATGATAAATTACTAGATAATTATCGCAAGTTTATTCAAAATAGAATGCGTAAAAAATATAAATTATGGCAAGAATATCATGAAGCAATGGCTAAATATCCTTCAGAAAGTATAAAGATGTTAGTAAATTTTGCAGATAATAAGAGTATTGGCTTTAATTTAGATATTAATAGTTTTAAAATTCAAAATACTTATCAAGAAGAAATGACTGAATCAAATAAGAAAATATTAAATATTATAGCCGATAAGACTCCTTTTATTTTAGGGGGGGCAAGTGATATGGCATCAAGTTGTCGAGTTAATTTGAATAAGGAAGCTTATTTTACTTCGAAAAATTATTTAGGAAGAAACATAACTTTTGGGGTTCGAGAAGCAGCGATGGGAAGTATTTTGAGTGGGATTTCTTCTTATGGTTTTCAAACTTTTGGGGCGACGCACTTAAGATATGCTTATTATATGTTAGAAGATATTAAAATGAATTCTTTAATGGATTTACCAGTTTGTTATATTTTTACCCATGATGGTTTTAGTAATGCTAAAAAAGGGGCGGTAGAATCTAGTTTTGAAATGTTAAATATTTTAAGAAATATACCTAATATTCTAGTTTTTAGACCGAGTGATATTAATGAAATAATTGGTTGTTGGGATGTTATTTTAAAATGTAAGAAAACAACGTGTTTACTTTTAAGCAATGAGATAACGCACATTTTAAAAGGAAGTAGGACTTCTGGAGTTAGTCATGGTGCTTATATAATTAGAGAAAGTAAAAGTGGGGTAGCCACTATTCTTAGTAGTGGTTTTGATGTTACTTTATCTTTAGTGGTAGCAGAAGAATTGGTATCGGAAGGTATTGATTTAAGAGTAGTATCAGTTCCTTGTAAAAATATTTTAGATAAGATGAGTGAAAGTGATAAAACTAGTCTTTTAGTCGGAAAGGTTATTGTTATTGAATCAACAGGTAAAGATATGTGGTGTCGGTATACTAATTATGAAAATATAATTGGTGTTGATGAGATTATGCCTAGTGGTGGTATCAAGGCAAGTATGCAAAAGTTAGGCTATGACAAAGATAGTATAAAAGTTAAAATTAAAAGTATTTTAAAATAAAAAATTTAAAGCAGGTGGGATAAATGGTAAAAATATTATTAGTCGAAGATGATAATGATATTCATAATTTAGTTAAAAAGTTATTGATTGATAATCATTATGAAGTAATATCAGCTTATTCAGGGACAGAATGTCTTTTGGTGTTAGAAAATGAAGAACCAGATTTAATTTTACTAGATTTAATGCTTCCCGGTATTAGTGGTGAAGAAATAATTGCTAAGTTTAATAATATTCCTATTATTGTACTGAGTGCTAAAGAAAGCGTTTTTGATAAAGTAAATAATCTTTTAAATGGGGCAATTGATTATATAACTAAGCCTTTTTCTAATGCTGAACTTTTAGCACGTATTCAAGTGATTTTAAGAAGAAAAATTGTTACCCCAAAGGTACAGCTAATTTATAAAAACTTACGTTTAGATACTAATTTACCTTATTTATATATTGAAGATAAAAAAATAAAGCTTACTAAAACAGAGTATGCTATATTAAAACAATTAATTATCAATCAAAATAAGGTCTTATCTAAAAATAATCTTTTAGCTCTTATTGAAAATGATACTTTTGATGGTGATGATGCATCTATAAAAGTACATATAAGTAATTTAAATCGCAAAATAAAGGATTATACAGGTATTAAGTATATTGAGGCTATTTGGGGAATTGGTTATAAGTTAAAAGACTAAGAAGTATCAAGGGAATGCCCTCTATCTAGAAAATTAGGATAGAGGCTTTTTTGTTTGGCAATAAATGTTTTTTTGTTAGTAAAAAGTGTTTAATAATGTTAAATAGTAATAATATTAACCAAATCTTAACCTTTTTTTAACCATTTTGTTAACTATTTTAGGTTATAATTGTAGATAGAAAGGAATGATTAAAGATGGCAAATGTTTTAAAGCTCACCAATTTATTTAAGTATTATGGGAATACTATAGTTTTAGATAATGTAAATTTACAAATTAAGCAAGGCGATATTTACGGCTTGATTGGTAATAATGGAGCTGGTAAAACGACGATTATGAAAATAATAACAGGGTTACAAACTCCTAGTAATGGCACTTATGAGCTTTTTGCTATTCCCTATAATAGTAAAGAAATAGAAAGACAACGCAGAAGGGTAAATGCCTCGCTTGAAGGGTGTAGTTTTTATCCAAGCTTTTCCGCCTATGATAATTTAGTTATTGCTTACAAAACTTTTGGGTTACCAATCGATGATAAAGAGATAAAAAAGCTTTTAGAACTAGTTGGCCTAATTGATACGGGTAAGTTACATGCCGAATATTTTTCGCTAGGGATGGCAAGAAGGTTAGAATTAGCTATCGCTTTAGTGAGTCATCCGGACTTTTTAATATTAGATGAGCCGACAAATGGTCTGGATCCAGAAGGAATTATTTTTTTACGAGAACTTATTTTGAAATTAAATAAGGAAAAGAAAATAACTTTTTTGATATCTTCTCATAATTTAGATGAATTATCTAAAGTAGCAACAACTTATGGTTTTATTAAACAGGGGCATATTATAAAAGAAATAACTAAAGATAACTTAAATAAGATTTTGCGGGCGAAGATTATTATAAAAACTAATAATATAACGAAGATAGTGCCAATACTTGTAAGAAAAAATTATGAATATGAAGTTGTTGATAAAAAGACGGTTATTATTTATGATGTAAAAAATGTGACTAATTTAATTATCTTATTAAGTGAAAATGGAGTTGATATTTTATCTTTAGAAGAAAATAAAGAAAATTTAGAAACTTATTATCTAAATTTAATGGGAGGACAAGATGTTTAAACTTATCAGTGCTAATCTTTATCGTTTAAGGAGAAGTAAGACTTTTTATATTTTAGGAGGGATAATATTTTTAATCGGAATTTATAGTTATATCAATACGAATGGCTTTAGACCATTAGCTTGTGTTGATTGTCCTAATCAATTAGGTAGTGTTATCTTTATGCATAATTATGTTGGTTTTCTTTTTTTACCTATTTTTCTAGGTTTCTTCTTTAATGCTTTTTATCGTCATGGAACAGTTAAGAATCAAATTATTACTGGACATTCTCGTGCTAGTATTTATTTAGCTAATTTACTAATTAGTATCTTAGTTAATATCATATTTTCCTTATTTTATTTAAGTGGCGTCTTACTGATATATTTAATTTTAGGAGGTACAGGTATCGCTAATACTTGGCAAGATGTTATTTGGTTTTTCTTTCTATCTTTTTTAGTTATTCTTTTTATCTCATGTGTGTATACATTTGTTACTATGACATTTGCATCGACTCTCGGCAGTTCTTTAGTTAATTTTATTACTATTGTATGGCAAATACGCTCTATTGATTTAGTATCTATTGATTATCGCTCGACTCATGGTTTTTATAAATATTTTTATGATTTTATTCTTAATATTACTCCAATGGGTGAAGTTTATAAAATAAGCTCTTTAGAAAATTCTCTTCATACTTTACCTATAGTAAGTATAATACTATCAATTTTTCTAACGACTTATGGTATAATTTTATTTAGGAAAAAACAAATTAATTAGAAAGGATTTGATTATAATGAGTATTATTTTAATTATAATTTTAATACTTATTATAGTCTTTTTTCTTGTTGATAAGGCTATTACGAGTATTTCGTTTAAAGAGATAAAATCGTCTTTACAATTTATTTTAGATAACGATACTAATGGAATTGTTACAATATCTAGTCATAATAGAAGAATACAAAGTTTTGTGAAAGAGTTAAATGATTATTTGAAAACATTAAGACAAAAAGAGATAAAATATCAGAAACATACTAGTACTTTAGAAGCATTAATAACTAATATGACTCATGATATTCGAACACCTTTAACGGTTATTAAAGGGTATCTTGAATTATTAGAAGTGGATAAAAAGCATAATGAAGAATATTTTCAAATTATGATGAAGAAGACTAATGAGTTAGTAAATTTAACTGATGATTTATTTCTTTATTGTAAGACAAATAATTTAAATAAAGATTATCAAGAAAATATACTTGTAAATAGCATTTTAGAAGATACTTTACTTAATTTTTATCCTTTAATTAAAGATAAAAAGTTAGAGGTTAAGGTGAATATAGCATCTACAAAGATAAGAGTTTTAATAAATAAAGATTTGCTTGTACGAGTTTTAGATAATGTTTTTTCAAATGCGATTAAGTATAGTAAGACTTTTTTAATTATTTCTTTAGATGATAATGGGGTAATAAAAATTAGTAATGATTCGACAGATTTGGATAGTGTAAATGTATCTAAGTTATTTGATAAGTATTATACCGTTAAGAGTGGGAGCAAAAGTAGGGGATTAGGTCTTGCTATTGCCAGGTCTTTAATAGAAATGACAGGTGGTATGATGACATGTGATTTTCAAGATAATATTTTAACTATGATAATTTATTTGAAGAAATAAATGTTTTGCTTAGTTGTGTTAAAAAATATTAACTTAAAATTTAATAATATAGTAGATTTGTATCGGTCATTATGGTACCATATTGGTTAGATACATTTGATAGTTAGGTGTTTTACCCTCAGTCCATAATTTTAATTTATTAAGAAAATGGAAGAGAGGTGGTGGTCCTAGAATGGAGAAAAAAAGTGGAATATTTAGTAATATTCGCTCTTATCTTAGTCATTTTAGACGAAGTTATCAATTCTATAAGAAGGAAATAACTTATTATCTTTTAAAGATAACGAAAAACATCTACTCGCTTGTGAATAGATGATTTTTCATTACATTACCAAAATGGACTGAGAAACATCTAACGTACGAAGTCAAATGTATCTCTTTTTTATTTAAGAACAATCAAGTTCTTTCACTAAGTAGTATAGCATATTTTTTATTTTTTGCAACTTTTTGTTTTTTTACTAACTACTATATATAATTATAATCAATTTAGAAACTATTATACTTTATTTAGATATAAAAAAACTTATCAGTCCGATAAGTCTTTTAGTGATTATAGATACTATCTAAAGTAAATAAAGATAAATAAAGCAACAATTACGCAGTAAATAGAAAATTTCCATAACTTACCGTTTTGAACGATTTTTGATAACCATTGGTAAGTAAAGTAAGTTACAATACCAGCGGCAACCATACCTAAGAAGTAACCTAATAATAAATTACTAGCAATGCCACTTTGAATGACATCAATACTACTTAAACCGAATGATGCAACGGAAACCGGAAAATATAACATGAAGGTATATTTTAGAGAAGATTCTCTATTTAAACCACAAAGTAAGCAACCAACAAGCACCATCCCACTACGAGATAGCCCGGGAAGCAAGGCACACATTTGAAATAAACCGATGATAATAGCATCTTTATAAGTTATTTCATTATCTTTTTTCTTACCCTTACTATTTTTTACGATGAATAATGCTAAGGCTGTAATTAGAAGAGCAAAACCTACTTCTTTAACACTAGCAAACGCTTCAATCTTATCTTTAAATATTAAACCAATGATACCAACAGGAATAGATCCTACAACAATTAGCATACAATACTTAAAGTCTTCATAGTATTTTTTCTTATCTTTTTTATTCGCAAATAAATATTTAAAAAAGTTAGTTACCAATCTAACGATATCTTTCCAGAAGATAATTAAAATTGCAATAAATGAACCAAAATTAACCATAACTTCAAAGTTTAAATCATTAAACATATTAGTATTAAATAATTCTCTAAATATTAATAAATGCCCACTACTAGAAATAGGAAGAGGCTCTGTTAAACCTTGGATAATACCTAAGATCACGTATTTAATTAATTCCATCAAAATCACCTAGTTAATTATATAATATTTTTTTTAAAATAGAAATATATTTTATTATGAATATAATATTTATTAAATTAATTAGTACTCTTTTTATAAGTAATTACTTAGTATTTGCTTTTTTAAACCTTAATATGTTAGTAATAGGTTATACTTTTTTAGAATATTTAAAGTATATTATCTTTAATATCTGGTTTATTTTATTTTTATTGGGTTTATATTCTTTAATTAAAAGAAAATAATTAATATTTAATTTTCTAAAATAAATGTTATTATAAAAGTAAGTAATATATATAAGATATAAATTACCAAATAGGTGATTATAAAATAATGATTAAGACCATTATATTAAATAAAAAAGATTTATCTTTGCTAGGAGAAACTAATTTTTCAATTAGGGATTGCTGTTAGTTAACTAGCAAAATCCTTGCTTACCCTAAATTTGTATGCTATAATTTGTTAAGGTAGGAGGATATTAAATGGAAAAGAATAGAAATGCTCAAGTTATCGCTATAGTGGCTTTAGTAGTAGCCGTATTAGGTTTATCAGTTGGTTTTGCCTCATTTTCAAATGTTTTAAACATCCAAGCCAGTGCTAATGTAAAACCAGATAATGATACAATGAATGTTGATTTTTCAAGTTCAATCGATAGTGTTACTGTTGCGGAAATTATCCCCACAGCCACTCCTAATAGCATCGTAACTACTAATGCTACTATTGATAACAGTGCAGATCCCACAATTTCTAATTTAAGTGCAACATTTACCGAACCAGGTCAATCGGTTGTATACAAGTTTTATGCTTACAATGCTGGCGAATTAAATGCTTATCTAAAAAGTATCGTTTATGCCAATGTTGCTGGTAGCAATGCGACTAAAGTTTGTACAGCGAAAGAAGGTACTACTGATGCGCTAGTTCAAAAAGCTTGCGAAAACATTTTAGTAAAAGTAAAAGTTGGTAATGAATTAGAAACCGCTACTGGCAAAGCATCTATTACTGGTCATAGTCTGGCTAAAAAAACTGGCGAGATGATTACCGTAACTTTAGAATATGCTGCTGGAGCCGAAAGAACTGATGGCGATTTTAGTGTTGCTTTTGGAAACATCACTTTAAATTACAGTTCGGCTGATTAAAATTAATCTCTTCAAGACAGGAGATGCGAAATGAAAAAAAGTTATATTAAAATAATATTATTTATCTTTATTCTAAGTCTAATGTTAATTTTAAATATATTAAAATTTAAATTATTAGGACTTATCGAATTAAGTATAATACTCTTATTATCTTTAGGTATTTTCTATCTATTATTAGGTTTTGAAAAAGATAGACATCGTTATACTAAAGATATTATCTTAGAGATAATTATTATTTTAATAGCTTTTTTTCTTATCTATTATTTATCAGGAATCTTAATTGGTTTTGCTAAAAATGGTAACTATTGGACTCTTAATTCTTTTAAAAACATAATCTTGCCTTTAATTATATTTATAATTATAAAAGAATTACTTAGATATCAATTACTCATAAAATCCAGTGAATCTAAATACTTAATCATTTTTGCTTGTCTATTTTTTATTTTAATAGATAATATAATAGTTTTAGCATCTCATAATCTTGGCTTTAATAAAGAAACTTTCTTATTAATAGCTCTTAATATCTTACCTTCTATTACCGAGAATATCTTATGTACTTATTTAGATTTAAAAGTAGGTTATAAACCTGTAATTACTTATTTATTAATTATAAATCTATATAAATACTTACTTCCTATAATTCCTAATCCTAATGAATACTTATATTCCATAATATTTCTTTTATTACCCTTAGTTATTTTAAAGCATATAAAAAACTGGTTTCAAAAAGATCGAACTGAGGCTTTAAATATTGCTAATTATCACAATAGAAAAATAGAAACCCTAGGATTTATACCAGTTATTCTTATTACTAGTCTTCTAGTATATTGTGTATCTGGTTATTTTAGATATTATGCTGTTGCTATTGCCAGTGGTTCTATGGAACCTAAAATATCTAAAGGTGATGTTGTAGTTGTTGATAAAGAATTTACTAACTTAAAAATAGGGGATATATTAGCCTATAAATATAATAATAAAGTAGTAGTACACCGAGTATATAAAATAATAAATACTAATGAAGAATATTTTATTTATACTAAAGGGGATGCTAATAATGATTATGATAAATATAAAATAACTGAAGACATGTTTATTGGGGTTGTTAAATTTAAAGTACTTTTAATAGGCTATCCAACCGTGTTATTAAATGAGAGGTGGTAAACATGGAAAAACATTCTAAGAAGAAAATAAATCCAAAAGTAAAGATTATATTATTTATTCTTATCTTTGTTCTAACATATTTTACAGGTTTAAAATTATTTACTAGTTCTTTGAAATTAAAACAAAAAGAGAAAGTATATTTTAAAGAAACTGGTAATGTATCTTATAATGTTTGCTTAGGTAAAAATGATTTTTTTGATGTTGATTGCCTTGATCCTAATATGTCCTATGTAGCCAGTTTAATTAGGAAAATACCTATTTCTTTTAATTATCAATTTAATGGTAATTTAGATGATATGGTATCACAGGTAGAATATGAAATAATTGCTAAATTAGTTATTAAAAATAGTGATACCGGGACTAAATACTATGAAAAAGAATATATTCTTACACCTAAAACTACAGATGCAATAGGTTCTAATACTTTATATAACTTAAAGAAAAATATTGATATTGATTATGAATGTTATAATAATATTGCTACTACTTTTAAATCAAAATATAATGTTGATGCTGATAGTTACTTGATAGTTTATTTAAATGCTAATAAAAAAGCAAATGATAACTATTCCATTTTACCAACTTATGGTCAAATTGCTCTTGAAATTCCTTTATCTAAAAAAGCTATTGAAATTAAATTAAATACTCAAGAATTAAATAAAGATATAAATACTATAATAGCCACAAGATGTTTTATCATTAATAGTTATTTTAAATTAATTATTGCAACCTTACTTCTTTTAACTTCTTCCTTTTTCTTATGGTTAGCTCTAATAAATATCTTTAAATATAATAAAAAAATAAGTGATTATGATAAACTTATTAATAAGATTTTAAAAGAATATGATCGTTTAATAGTGGAAACTACAACTTTTCCTAATATTAAAGATTATGATATTTTAATGATTAAAAACTTTAATGAACTTGTTGATGTAAGAGATAATTTAAGATTACCAATAATGTTTTATCGGTTAAAAAATAATGATGTTGCGCACTTCTATGTCTTAAAAGATAATAATTTATATTTATATACCATAAATAAAAAAGAGATGGTACCAACTAAAAAGGCGAAACTATGAAAAAAGGATTTAGAGCTTGTTTTTATCTAATTATTATCTTTCTGGTAGTCTTTTTAAGTATTGGTTTTGCCGCTTTACAAAATAACCTGGCTATCGAAAATATTGGCGCAAATGTAAAAATAGATAAAGATATTAGAATTACAAATGTCCGTGTTTTAGAATCGCAAGATGCAATTAGTAATTATAATGAAAATAATGTTTCTGATGTATCTAGTAGTATTAGATTTAATAATAATAAGGGCTATCTTATCTATGAAGTAGAAATTTATAATCTAGGAAATGTTATCATGGGTATAAGAGATATTACAATAGATAATAATAACTTAGAATATGAATTGTTAGATTATAAACTAAAAGATAAGTTATGTGATAGTGAATGTACTTTAGGTGTTAAAAAAACAATAAAGATTAAGGTGTCTTTAAAAGATGATAGTAATATAAATGTAGATATGCCTTTTAACTTAAAATTTGCTTTTGGTCAAATATTTACGGTTACTTATTATAATATTAATAATAGTCAAAATTTACCTCAAGAAGTTATTGAGAATGATTCTTTAAATATTAATATTATTAATACTAGTGATAATGTTTTAAATGTTTCTATGGATAATAAAATATTAGTGAGTCCGGATGATTATACTTATACTAATGATAATTTAATAATTAAGAAGGTTACGGGGAATATTAAGATATATTTTAAAATGCCAATCTGTCAAAGAGCAGTTATCCTTCATCAAGAAGAATGTTTAGGTTCTTATTGTAAAGGCCTTGGGACTACTATTGATAATAAGAATATAATATCTTATGGTTCTTTAGGTACTTTAGGAACTTTAGAATCCGGAAATGCTTTTGATTGTGATGTTAATGGGGATGGCGTATATGATGCGACTAAAGAAAGATTTTATTATTTATTTGATACTTCTAGTGATGTTGCCCTTTTAATTTATTATAGTAATGTTACTTTAGGAGAACCTAGTAAAAATACTTATAAGTATGATGAAAGTGGGGAAAACTGGAATGGACCCGTCAGTGCGATATTACAACTTCCAACCAAAAAACAGTGGTCTAATGTCCATCTAATTAATGAAAAAAGAGCGATAATAAATGAGTATGGAACCAATAAATTAAAGGATGGACATAGTCTGCCTAGTGCTTTTAATTATGAAAATTATGCCGCTCGCTTTCTTAGTTTTAACGAATTAAAACAGTTAGCCGGAATTTATATTCCAACTTGGCAAAACGGAGAATTAAATAATCATTTATATTTAGCCGAAAACACTAATTTTACAACTAAAAACACTTCTAATTTTGATGGCTTTTGGTTAGAAACACCTAGATTTACACCAGCTGGTTATGCTTGGTTTTTCTATGCCACTGCTAGAAGGGTTCATAGTTCTCCTGCTAACAAGGATGGTATTTTAGGTGTAAGACCAGTAATTGAAGTTTATAAAAGTGATATTTTATACTAAGAAAATGTATTTAAGAATAAGTCTACTATTAAGTTATAACTCATATAGTTATTTAGGTGATACTATATGAAATACTTATGGTTACTTATTCTTTTTTTAATTCCTTTTAAAGTTTATGGTACTTCTAGTTATATAGTAATGGATGTTGATAGTAAAAGAGTAATAGAAGGCGCTAATACGCAAGAAAAAAAACTTATTGCTAGTACTACTAAAATAATGACAGCCCTAATTGCTCTTGAAAATGGCGCGTTAGATGAAAAAATAAAAGTAGATAAAGATGTTTTAAAAGCTTATGGCTCTAATATATATATTGAAATAGACGAAGAAATAACTTTAAGAGATTTATTATATGGTCTGCTTTTAAGAAGTGGTAATGATGCCGCTATCGAGATTGCTAATGTAATAGCGGGTAGTATGGATAAATTTGTTCAAATGATGAATGAAAAAGCCAAGGAAATAGGGATGAATAGTACAACCTTTATAAACTCTAGTGGTTTAGAAAATGAAAAAAAACAAGGTAATACTTCGACAGCTTATGATATGGCTTTACTGATGAGTTATGCTATTAATAATAAGGACTTCGTTGAAATTAGTGGGACTAAAAGACATATAGCAACCACTAATTATAAAACTTATGATTGGTATAATAAAAATAAATTATTAACTAGTTATAAATATACAATTGCCGGAAAAACTGGCTTTACTAAACTCGCTCGAAGAACTTTAGTAACTGCTGCTTTAAAAGATGATAAAAGATTAGTAATAGTAACTTTAAATGATCCTGATGACTTTGATACCCATAAGTATTTATATGAAAAAAATTTTAAGAAATATAATAAGGTTACAATTTTAAAAAAAGGTAAAATCAATGTTCCTAATGATGTGTTTTATGATAATTTATATATCGCTAAGGATATTAATGTTTTGTTAACGCCTATAGAAGAAAAACAAATAACTATAAACTATGAATTAGAAAAGAAAACCGAGTATGAAGATAAAGAAATAGTAGGATATTGTTTAATAAAATTAGATAATAAAATAATTAGTAAAGAACCTATTTATGTAAATAAAGATAATGATAAAAAGAATAATTCTAAAGATAAAGAAAGTCTTTTACAAAGAATAATTAAGTTTTTAAAATTTTGGGAAAAGTAACTTCTTTAAAATAAGAAGTAAAAAGGGGATATATGATTAATTTAATATGGGTCTTTTTATGTGGGAGTGCTATTATCTATAGTCTTGTAATTGGTAATGGAGAGTTTATAAATAAAGAAATATTAAATGCTGTTTATAGTGGGTTAAATCTTTGTTTAGATATGGCTCCCATTATTATATTGTGGATGGGTATTATGAGTCTGGCTAGTTCTAGTGGTTTATTAGAAAAATTTGGTAAATTAATAAGACCTTTTCTTAGTAAATTATTTCCTTCCTTAGATAAAAATAGTAAATCTTTAGATTATATTGCTTCAAATATTGCCTGTAATATGTTAGGAATGGGTTCGGCGGCAACCCCATTTGGTCTTAAGGCTATGGCTAGTATGCAAGAAGAAAATAGTAATAAAGATACAGCCTCGACTGCTATGATAACTTTTTTAGTTTTAAATACCGCCGGAGTTACTTTAATTCCTACGACGACCATAGCACTTAGAATGGCTCATGGTAGTCTAAATCCTAGTTGTATTATCTTACCAAGTATTATTGCTACTACAGTTTCTTCAGCGTGTGGTTTAACTCTTGATTATCTTATTAGAAGGAAAAATAAGGAGTAGTAAGAAAGGGGTTCTATGAATTATTGTATTCCTATTTTAGTTTTAATTATTATTTTATATAGTTATTTTAAGAAAGTGGATATTTATAATAAATTCCTGGAGGGCGCTAAAGAGGGAATTAAAACAGTATTTGATATAGTGCCAGCTGTTGTTGGCATGGTTTTTGCTATTAATTTGTTTGTTAAAAGTGGAGTAATTAATTTTTTATTAAGTCCGTTTAATAGTTTGTTTGCTAAAATTAATATTCCTAATGAAGTTGCAACGATGGCTCTTCTAAGACCAATTTCAGGGAATGCTTCTTTGGCTATTATGAATAATATTTTTACAAAATACGGCGTTGATTCGTTTTATGGCTTGGTTGCCAGTGTTTTACAAGGGTGTACAGATACGACTGTTTATGTGCTGGCTTTGTATTTTGGCAGTGTTAAAATTTCTAAAAGTAAGTATGCCTTAAAGGTAGGGTTGTTTGCTGATCTTTGTGGAATTGTTGCGGCTTTCATTTTATGCCATATTTTTTTTACAAATTAACTTTAAGTAATTGACTTATGCTTAAAAATTTGATAAATTATAAATGCCTTGAAAGAAGAAACAAAGTTTTAAGGAAAAAAGATATTGTTTTTATTGACAATTTGTTGATAAAATGGTATATTTTGAAATGTATGTACGGACGCTTAGCTCAGTTGGTTAGAGCACCTGCCTTACAAGCAGGGGGTCATAGGTTCGAGTCCTATAGCGTCCACCATTTTTGCCGACTTAGCGTAATTGGTAGCGCAACTGACTTGTAATCAGTAGGTTGGGGGTTCGATTCCCTCAGTCGGCACCATTTATTTTGTGGAGGGATAGCGAAGTGGTCAAACGCGGCAGACTGTAAATCTGTTCCTTCGGGTTCCATGGTTCAAATCCATGTCCCTCCACCATTTCTTGATTGCCTCGTAGCCAAGTGGTAAGGCATCAGACTTTGACTCTGACATTCCGATGGTTCGAGTCCATCCGAGGCAGCCATTTATTTAATTTTATTTACGTCTCGTTAGCTCAGTAGGTAGAGCATTTGACTTTTAATCAAAGGGTCGGGGGTTCGAGTCTCCCACGAGACACCATTTAAGAAGCAGAAACTCCAGAGATGGAGTTTTTTAAATTCTAAAATTTGATTTATATTAGTTTATTATTTAGAATGTATCTATGGGGATAATTATTCTAAAAAGGATATTAGAAAAGTGGTTCCTCTTTAGAAAATAGTTATTAAAATTTATTTTGACGATTACAATTAGTAAAAAAAATCTCGAAAACCATTAAATTTGCATAATATTCCATGAAATGTCATAATATTTAATTGACTTTGCTTAATTTATTATGCTATAATTTATTTGTTGCTGAAAAGCACATGGAGGAATACCCAAGTTGGTTGAAGGGACTGGTCTTGAAAACCAGCAGGTCGTGTAAGCGGCGCTAGGGTTCGAATCCCTATTCCTCCGCCATTCTTAATTTTATATATCGCGGAGTAGAGCAGCCCGGTAGCTCGCGAGGCTCATAACCTCGAGGTCATTGGTTCAAATCCATTCTCCGCAACCATGGTTCGTTAGTCTAGAGGCCTATGACGTCTGCCTGTCACGCAGAAGATCACGGGTTCAAATCCCGTACGAACCGCCATGATGGCTTCATAGCTCAGTCGGTAGAGCAGAGGACTGAAAATCCTTGTGTCGCTGGTTCAATTCCCGCTGGAGCCACCATGGAGATAAATAATACCCCTTAATTGGGGTTTTTTGATACCTTGAACTAA
Source organism: uncultured Bacilli bacterium (assembly GCA_934098505.1). GTDB lineage: Bacteria > Bacillota_I > Bacilli_A > RF39 > UBA660 > CAG-605. Next base: position 50,401 of record CAKOOR010000005.1, on the reverse strand, counting down.
AGGAGAAATTTATGAAAAAGGTAGTATTTGTAGATATTGATGGAACAATTAGAAATAATAATAAAGAAATTACCCAAGAAACAAAAGAAGCAATTAAAAATATTGTGGCGAAAGGAACAAAAGTAGTTATTTGTACAGGCAGATCTCGCGATTACGCTATAGAAGTAAGTAAAGAGGCCCTGGCAAGTCCATATGTAATTGCCTCAGATGGTGCTTATGTCTATGATTATCACGATAAATTAGATTTATATACCAATGAAATTAATAAAACAACTTTAGAAGAAATATACACTATCGCTAAAAGATATAATGTTAATATAACGGCTGATACCACAACAGGCCAGTATACCGATAATAGATCAGAAAAAAGTCCTAGTGTAACTTATAAAGAAAACTTTTTGGAATATGTTTTACAAGAAAAAATTATTCATATTCATTTAACTAGTAAAAATAGCACTGATATAAAACAAGCACTTGTAGATATTAAAAAAGTAAAAAATATTAAACTAGGTTTTGACGGCGTTTATCAGTTTCAGGATAATTATTTTATTTTTATAGCAAATCCTACTTCTAATAAAGGCGATGGTATTAATAACTTCTGCAAAGCATTAAATATACCTTTAAAAGAAACTGTTGGTATTGGTGATGACTTTAATGATATTGCCATGTTTAAAATGGTTGGGCAAAGTGTTGCTATGGGAAATGCTTATCCTGATATCAAAGAAATATGTAACTGTATAACGGATACTAATGAAAATAATGGCGTTGCTAAATGGTTAAATAGCAATTTCTAATAAATCTCAAATAAATAGGTTTTCCCACCTATTTTTTTAATTCTTTGTAACTTTTTAAAAATAATGTGATATCATGTAACTAGAAAGTGGGATAGTTATGAAAAAAAGAAATATTTTGGGATTTATTTGTATTGGGATAATTATTTTAATAATTATAGGAAGTATATTTTATTCTAAGAATGATAAAAATAATCAAGAAAGTAATGCTGTTATTTTTCAGGCTAGTAAAATAAATGGTTGTAATAATACTAAAATTTATGCGGAAATGACGGATTATCAAATAATTAGTTATTGTTTAGATAATATTAAAATTAACGATGGTTCTTCTAAAGATATAGTTAATTATTTGAGTAATAATAATATTTTAAAAGTAGTAGATAGTTGGAATAAGAAAGTATTAAATAATAACAATGGAACTTTATACTATAATAGTGATTATAAAATAGTAAAATGTAACTTAGATAATAATAAGAATTTATATGTTGGCACGAATGAGATGGCTGCTTCCGATTTATGTGTTAAGGAAAGTGAAAAAACGGCTTTTAAAAGAACTTATCAAGTTTTAAATATTACTGATAGTGATAATGAAGAATATTGGTTTTTAACTTTAAAAGAATATCAAGTAGATGAAGTTGTAACATTCAAAGTAAAAAAAGAGATTAACCCTAATCTAAAAGAAAAAAAATCTTATATTTTTGAATTCGAGTTTAATGGAACCTGTATAACCGATGAATTAAAATGGATTTTAGAAAATACTGATATTGTTAGTATAAAACCGACTGATAAAATTGGTATGGACTCTATCCGCGATGAAGTAAATACTTGTAACTAAGTAGGTTAGGTATGGATAAGTATGCTTAGCAATGCAAAAAGTATTAACCAATGTCGTTAATACTTTTAAAAACTTCTTATTTAAAATTCTTTTAAAATTTCGAAATAACGGATAATGATTTTCTCATTATCTTTAAAATTATTACTTTTATATTTATCTTTTATTTCTTTATATAATTTTACTTCTTCATTGGTAGTTTGGATTAATAATTTAATATTATCCTCTCCATCTGCAAGTAAAATTTTTTCTTTATTTTTTAAAGATTTGTCATATTCTGGAAACCACCCAAATATCATAAAATCTATTTTTTTAGCAAATATTTGTTCTAAGTAAGGATTATTAATACTAAGTATTCTAAGGTTAGCATATTTTTCCTGATTTTTATTTCTATATCTACTTACGGGAATTTTTTTAGTTTCTCCAATATCTTTTAAACCAATAAATAATAAGTATTTTTGTACTCTTCTTAAATAATGTAATTCTTGCTCGCTATAAAACTTTTCGTCTTCTTTGAAAATGCTAAAAGATTCAGGAAAATCGTATAAAGAGCGGACAACTTCTTCAAATGAATGAGCGTGACTATGACCATAGGTAATTTTTACACCGTCTTTAGTATAGGCTATTATTTTACAATTAAAAGAATAATATAATCCTGTAAATGCTATATCGGCTAAGGCATCAGTAAGAGAATGATTAATCTCTGGATATTTCTTATTATCATTATTAAAGAAACGATAAGAATAATATACATACTCGAAAGTTTGTCTTTCATCATCAAAGAAAGGAGTAGGTAAGTTATTCTTTTTAAATTTCTCATACCTTTTTTGAAATTCTATAAATTCATGTTCTTGCATAGTTATTTTTTTGATAATATCAGTTATAAATAATATTTAATGCTGATAGTAATCATTTCCTTCCTAATAAATTTCTATTTTAGTATAGCATAATGACCAATGGAAGCAAAATAAAAAACAATCTAGTGATTGTCTTAAATAAATGGTGCCAAAGAAGGGACTCGAACCCCCAACCTTCTGATTACGATTCAGCTGCACTACCAATTGTGCTACTTCGGCAAGAAAAAAGGAGAAGCAATTAACTTCTCCTTAATAATCTAAATGGTGTCCCCTTAGGGATTCGAACCCTAGACCCACTGATTAAGAGTCAGTTGCTCTACCAACTGAGCTAAGGAGACATATCCGTTCGTACAAGAAAAATTCTAACACAAACCATAAATTAATGCAAGTACTTATCTTGCGTTTTTTTGGTATTTAATATATAATTTTCTTACGAAAGAAGTGATTTTTATGTTAGATGTGATATTAGATGGGTTAATTGATACCATAAAAGTATTTCCTTTTTTACTTATTTCTTTTATTATAATAGAAATTTTAGAACACAAAATTAACTCTAATCAAAAATTAGAGAAAGCCGGTCATCTAGGTCCTTTATTTGGCAGTTTACTAGGTATTATTCCACAATGTGGTATTGCTAGTATTGCTACTAATCTTTATGTAACGGGTATAATTACCATGGGAACTTTAATTAGTGTTTTTTTAAGTACTAGTGATGAAATGATACCCATTTTGTTAAGCGAGAATGTTAGTATAAAATTAATTTTAATTATTATAGGAATAAAATTTGTCGTTGGTTTAATAAGTGGTTTTATAATAGATTGGCTTAGACCTAAAAAGATAAAAACTCATTATGAAGTATGTGAAGAAGAACATTGTCATTGTGAAGAACATCTTTTAATATCAGCCTTTAAACATACTCTAAATATTACTTTATTTATATTAATTATTAATATAGTTTTAAATTTCATCTTTGAATTTAGTTTAAATAGTATTTTAAATAATATCTTTTTACAAAATAGTTTCTTAAGTCCTCTTGTTACTAGTCTTATTGGATTAATACCTAACTGTGCTTCTAGTATTGTTATAACTAAGTTATATTTAGCATCATCTATATCATTTGGTTCTATGATAAGTGGTCTTTTAACTAATTCAGGTATTGCTTTAGTAATCTTATTTAAAACTAATAAAGATAAGAAAGAAAACTTTATTATTATTGGTTTAACTTATCTTATTAGTATAGTAATAGGTATTATTCTTAATTTACTTCCTATCGCTTTTTAATGTTTAATCGGGCCTTTCTTAGGCTTTTTTTCTTGCCATCAAATAAAAAAATGTTATAATTTAAATTAAGAAGACAAAAGAGCATAAAAAAAGGACTGCTAAACAGTCGTAAACATTTAGGGTAAAGCTTTTATTTTAACTCTCTATGTCATCTTAAATGGTATTAAGATTATAGAAAGTTAATCATATGAATGAAACATTTACAAGTAAATTAAAAAAATGGAAAATAGATTATTTAAAAGCTCAAGCCAAACTCTTAAAGAAATATCCCCTTAATGACAACTTGAGTAATAACCATCCCATTAATAAATTACAAAAAGAATTTTGGCAAAAGAAAATAAAAATTTATCAAAAGTATAACAAACTGTAATAATTACTAACTAATAACAGTTAGTAAAATTACAGTTTTTTTACAGTTTTAAATCATATAAAAGTGCTAAACTATAAAACAAGGTGATTTTATATGACATATAAAGAAATGTTATATCTTTTAAAAAATAAGATATATAATACATTTACTAATACTTATTTACTTAATGAAAGTAAAGATTCTAATATGGATTATTTAAAAATAAGAAATATTCTTCTAAACCTTCTGGATAAAGATACTTATTATGATTTTAATAATTCCCTTATTTTAGAAGAAGATATTCTTAATAGTAGTATTTTCTTAATTAAAAGTATAATTAATGAACTAATTATTCATACAACATATTATCCCGAAGATATAAAAAAGAAGTACTTAGAATTTTTAAATATAAAAGAAGATTATATAATAAATTATTTACAAAAACTAAAAAAGTTGGATATAAAAATATTGGCAAAAGTTATTTAAAAATAGTGCATATTAACATATTTTTTGATATAATCACTTAAGCAAAGAAAGAAGTGATTTTATGTTGCCAAATATGATTCAAGCTAAAAAAAGAACTAAAAGTGAAGTAGAAGTTGTTTATCTAGAAGATGAAGAGAAGAGTAATTTATATAATGGTAAAAAGTATTTTTTAAGAACTTATGGTTGTCAAATGAATGTTCATGATAGTGAAGAAATTAAGGCTATTTTAGAAAACTTAGGTTATACCGAAACTGAGGAATTAGAAGATAGTGATATAGTTGTTTTAAATACTTGTGCTATTAGAGAAAATGCTCATGATAAAGTATTCGGCTATCTTGGTAGATGTAAACATTTAAAGGCTACTACGAAAAAAGATTTAATTGTTTGTATTGGGGGCTGCATGGCTCAAGAAGAAGTTGTTGTAAATGAACTTAAGACCAAACACCCTTATGTTGATATTATTTTTGGTACCCATAATATTCATGAACTAGCAACGATGATTAAAGATGTTAAAAAAGTAAAACAAGATATAAAAGTATATTCTATTGAAGGAAAAGTCTTTGAAAATATTGATTATAAGCGTGATTCTAAGATTACGGCTTGGGTTAATATTATGTATGGTTGTGATAAATTCTGTACTTATTGTATTGTTCCTTATACTAGAGGTAAACAAAGAAGTAGAAAATCTTGTGAAATTGTAAGAGAAGTAGAAAAACTAGTTAAAGAAGGATACCAAGAAGTAACCCTTTTAGGTCAAAATGTTAATGCCTATGGTAAAGATTTAGAAGGCGAGGTATCTTTTGCTGGTCTTTTAGAAATGGTGGCTAAGACAGGTATTCCAAGACTTCGTTTTGTTACATCTCATCCTTGGGACTTTACCAGTGAAATGATTACAATGATTGCTAAATATCCAAATATTATGCCTTATATTCATTTACCATTACAATCTGGTTCTTCAAGAATTTTAAAACTAATGGGAAGAAGATATACTAAAGAAGAATATTTAGCTCTTTTTGATAAAATGAAAAAAGAAATACCCAATGTGGCTATTTCTACTGATATTATCGTTGGTTTTCCCAATGAAACCGAAGAAGATTTTAAAGAAACCTTAGAAGTAGTTAATCATTGTAAATATGATGGGGCTTATACCTTTATTTTCTCCCCAAGAGTAGGGACTCCGGCTGCTAAAATGGAAGATAAAACACCTTTAAAAGAAAAAGAAGAAAGATTACAAAGATTAAATACTTTAGTAAATAAATATTCTTTAGAAAATAATCAAAAATTACTAAATAAGGTTGTACCGGTTTTGATTCAAGGAATAAGTGAGAAAGGCACTGATAAAGTTTATGGTTATACCGATACGATGAAACTTGTTAATGTGACTGGATCTCAAAGTCTTATTGGAAAGATTGTTAGTGTTTATATTACGGATGCTAAAAGTTTTAGTTTAGATGGCAAATTAGCTGGAAATTAATAAAATTTTTTCTTTTCAAGTTTTTATATGTATGGTATAATTTCAGGTATGAGCTTTTAATTGGCGAGGGTGTATGGCAAAACAGATTTTTTGGAATCAAGATATTGTTGAAACTTTCATACATGAAGGAAATCTTAATCGACGCCAAGAATACATAATTCGTACGCGAATTCTCGGATATTCGATAGCTCGGCAAGCCAATGATTTGCATTTAAGTATTGATCAAGTCAATAAAGAAATATGTCGATTAAAACGTATTTATGATGAAACCCAAGCAAAATCAGCCATATTACCTAAACGTTGCCACAAAAGTGGCGACCTCCTTTAAAACTGGTTTTACAGTTAAGGCCAATATAACTTCTAGAATTAGATTTTTGTTCTAGGAGTTTTTATATTTAAAAAAGCAAAAAATGTACATAGGATAGTTAAAATACTTAAGATATAAAAAGTATAATGGTAAAGAAGTAAAATATGTTGATAATTATTAATAAAGAGGAAATAAACAAAACTTAAATGAAAAATACTTATGATATAGAGCCATTTACCTTTAAATACTTTATTGATTAAAAGACCAGCAAGTAGACTAGTAATAAGTAAATCATTAAACCAAAGAATTGATAGGAAAGTTTCTAAATGTTCAAATTGATTAAACAAATTAACTTTTTTAAGTAAAATATATTCAGGATAACGAAATAATAAAGCAAAATTACCGCCAAAAATTCCTAAGATACATAAAATCATTAAAAAGATAGTAAGACTGCCAATTACGTACCCAATAATAATAGCTTTTTTATTAACTTCATCTTTTTTTAAGAAAGGTAATTCTAAAATAATGGGGGAAATACTATAAAAAGTACTACTCATAATACATTTGATAGTATTATTTTTATCTAGGATTTCCATTGGTAAATAATTAGCTAAATCAATATTCTTTTGAATACTTAAGACAGCTAGAATACCAATAATAATACTAATGAAAATTAGAATATCACTAAGTCTAAGCGTAGTTGCTAATCCTTTCTTGACACCATATAATATTAGAGTAAATAAAGAAATAATAATTAGAAGTGGTGGCGTGTTTATTAAATAAAAATTACTTCCTAAGACGGCAAAAGCAACTAAACAATTATTAACTAAGAAAAAAGCTAGACTTAGAATAATAATTTTACCAAGAAAACTTTTAAAAAAGTTATACCAATCAGCTTTTAATATTAAAATTAAGAAAAGAAGTCCTAAAATAAAACCAATAAGAAAACTAATTATAGTAAAATTATTACCATGAGCTAAAATATAAGAAATACCGACTCCAAAATAAAGAACACGACTTAAAAATATACTTAAAACTCCTTGCCTTTTACTATTCATTTGTAATTCTCCTTACTGTTAAACCAGGTTTATTGATACCAATACTAACTTTGATTTTAGCTTTAGTATTTTTAAAATAATTATTGTTATCATCTTTAGTTTTTAAATAATGCTTATAATTAATACCTAAAATATCGGTATTTTTTTCTTGTAAAAAAGTAATAAATTTTGTTAAATCTTGTTCTAAATTAGTAGTAAGTTCATTTCTTAATTTTATGAAATCCTCTTGATTACGTAAATTATAATCGGTACTTAAAGATTCAATTTTTGCTTTTAACTTAATATTAAATTCGATTTCATCTTTTAAATTAAACTTGGTATTATTACTATAAAAATTAATGGTATTTTGATTAGTAGTATAAGAAAAGTTATATTCTTTTAAAAAGTATTTATACATACTTAAATTAAAATCGTCTAAGAAACATACAAAGTGATTGTCGTGATAAAGGCCATAAGTTTTGAAGATTATTTGCTTATCTATTTCTATTTTAGGTATACTAATATCAATGTTATTAAGAATTTTACTGACTTGAAAATCAAAATAATTGCTCATTTTAGCATAATTAATATTTTTTAAAATATCATTAATATAATTGGAATTGATAAGTTTGTCTTCACTAGTAAAATCTAGTATTTCCTTAGGATTATCCGCCATTACTAAGTAAAAATTAGTAGACACTCTATTGCTACGTAAAAGATAATCACTAATTTGCATAATATCAACGTTAGTATCTATAATTATGACTTTAATATGTTCGAAATAAGGTTTTTTATTTAATTTACTATTAGCTTTGCCAATAGCTTCACTTAAATTTTTTCCTTCACCTTCAACAATAAAACTTTTTTTACTCTCAGTGTTATCTTTATCTAAGTTAGTATTGATTACTTCATAAATGACATTGTATTTTTCATTGTTATATGTTAAACCGATTCCACTTATGATATCAAGACTATTAAGTTCATTGTAGTCGTAGCACCCACAAAAAGTTAGGATAATGGTAAATAATAATGTAGTTTGTAATAACTTTTTAATCTTAATCACCTTCTTTACGAATATTTTTTTTAGTTAATAAATGGGAACGAAATTTATCATTTTTCTTGGTGCTACGAAATACAGTTTTATTGAAGTAGACTTTATCAAAGGGAGCTAGGGGGTAGGTATAAGGTCTATCTAGGCTTGTTAAACTACATAGATGGATGAGAGTAAAGAAGATACCCATATAAAATCCAAAAAGACCAAGGATAGAAACAAGCAATAAAGTAAGAAAGCGGATATGACGGAAGGAGTTAATTAATTCTACATCGGTAAAAACCATACTAGTTATGTAAGTTACAGCCACAACGATAATCATAATGGGACTAACAATACCGGCGGATACGGCTGCATCACCCATGACTAAAGCCCCCATGATAGAAATTGAGGAACCATAGTTGGTCGGAAATCTAATGTCACTTTCACGAAGAATAGCACAGAGGATTAAAATAACTATGCATTCAATAATAGAAGGAATTGGGACGCTACTTCGTTGCATGGCAAAATTAATAAGTAAATCTAAGGGAATAGAGCCTTGGTTATAACTAATTAGAGCAATATAAAAACCAGGTAAAAATAAGGTAATAAAAAAGCACAAAAAGCGTAAAAATTTAACAAAGTTGATGTTTATATTTTTACTATAAGTATCAACACTAGGATTAATAAAATCAACTAGAAAAGAAGGAAGACTAATAGCTAAAGGTGAAGCGTCAACTAAAATGATAATTTTGCCTTCTAACAGGTCGGCTGCCGCTTTATCAGGTCTTTCGGTTAATTGACTTGTTGGAAAAGCGCTTCTGTTTTCCTTTCCTATTAGTTGTTTAATGTTCCCAGCATCTAAAATACCATCAATATTAATTTGATTAAGTTTACTTTTAACTTTATTAACTAAAGATATCTCAGCAATTGAACTTATATATAAGATATTTACTTTGGTTTTAGAATATAAACCAATGTCCATATCAATATTTATTAAATCAGGAGATTTAATCCGTCTTTTAATTAAGCCTAAATTAGTTTGAATTGATTCGTTGAAAGAATCTTTAGGCCCATGTAGGTCGGATTCAGTGGTAGGTGCAGTTACACTTCTTACTAAGTCACCCTTGGTTTCAATAGCATAGTAATTAGTACTAAGAACAATAGTAAAACCATTAAGTAAAAGATTAATTATTTCTTCTTTAGTTTTTACTTCTTTAGTATTAGGGCCAACTAAAATGTTATTTAAATTATTAGATTTCTTTTTAGAAAGACTAAGGACTTTTAAAACATATTCATTAATTTTATCACTAGAACATAAACTTTCTAAAAAAATAACATCGATATCTTTAATTGTTTTAGTTATTAAATCAGTACTATCTTTAAATTCTTCTTTAATTTCTTGGAGCAGTTTCTCTTTTTTATTATTATGAGTAATTGTAAATTTAGTTAAATTAGTCATTAAATCACCATTCATAGTATGATGAAAATATTATAAATTATGTGTTTAGATGTTAAATAATTATTAATTTTATAAAAGATATACTTTTTAGGTTTATAGTATATTTTTTTGTTAAGAATATGTATTAAAGATTTCATAGAGTATGCAACTCTATGAAAGCTAAATATCGATATCTATTTTTAATTTATAGTATAAATATACCATATATTTTAGAGATTTTAAAGAGTTTTTAATAACTTATTATGGTCAAAATTGTAGTCAACTTAATTTTGATTTTCTTTAGGCATTAAAAGGCTTTATTAGATTTTTAATAGGCAAATAGCAAATGAATTTTGTAGTCAAAAAATATAGTCAAACGGGCTTTTAGCCTAGTAAACACCTAATATTTTCATAGAGTTGCATACTCTATGAAAGTGAAAAGTAAAAAGAGGTTAGCAGCATTATGTTTTTGTGAGGAACGATATTTTTCTTTCCTCATATATAAGAAAAGAGGTAAATATATGAAAGAAAATATAAGTCGTTTACTCAACGCAAAAAAAATAATTGTTTTAATACTAATTATATTTTGTTCAAGTATAATTTGGATTAATAAAAAACCTCAAACTAAATTTACAGCAAGCGATGAAGAAAGTTCTTTTATTGCTGCTTATATTGATGGAGAAATTTCGAAAATTTTACCTAGTAAGAATGATGGCTATGCAGTTGAAAAAGTTGTTTGTGATAATGATGCTGTTGGTAAATGGGACGATGATAAATGGGGTTTATTGACAACTAATTTGACTAAGCGAACAAAATGTAATATTTATTTTAAATTTAAGTCTAGTTATGAATATGAATATACTGGTAATATTCAAGAATTTACAGTACCAAAAACAGGTCTTTATAAGTTAGAAGTTTGGGGAGCTCAGGGTGGCTACGCCTATAATGAAAAGGCTTTAGGAGGCAATGGTGGTTATTCTACTGGTCAAATAAAATTGGAAAAGAATGATAAATTATATATATCGGTTGGTGGCAAAGGCACTGATGGTGCTTCTTATACTAATAAAACTGTCTTCTATGGTGGCTATAACGGTGGTGGCAATGCCAGAAATGATGGCGCTACAACTTGGGGTGCTGGTGGCGGTGCAACATCTATTCAAAATGAATTGATAAACGATGGTCAATTGTTTAACTATAAAGATAAAGTTGATAATGTTTTAATAGTCGCCGGTGGTGGTGGCGGTGGCGGCTGGCATGTAATTGCTTATTTAAATAATAAAGTTTCTCCTTATTTACCCCATGTCGGTGGTTCTGGTGGTGGATACGTGGGAAATAATGGGACGACTGAATCAAACAGCTTAGCCTATGGCGGATCTCAAACTAAGGGTGGTGCTAATGGTACTACTGAATACAGTACTTCATCATCAGGTTTTGGCACCGGCGGAAATTATCAAAGACTGACTTACAGTTCTGGCGGTGGTGGTGGTTATTATGGTGGTGGTGCTGCTTATACAAATGGTTCTTCTGGAGCTGGTGGCTCTGGGTATATAGGCAATTCTTTACTTTCTTACAAAGCTATGTATTCTTATAATTGCGCTCAATCCAATGAAGAAGATACTAAGACAATAACTACAACATGTAATGAAGAAAGGCCAACAGAAAATTGTGCTAAAAAAGGCAATGGTTATGCTAGAATAACATACTTAGGAAATGTTAATGTAGAATACTATATTGATAATGTTAAGTCACATGGTGTAGCTAATAAAACAATTTATAATTTTGATAAAGTTGAGTGTTCAAATGGCTCAAATTTAACGTGGGATAATGATAAATGGGAATTTGTTATAAATGATTATCAAGAAAATGATACATGCAAAATATATTTTTCTTCAAAAACTACTATCGAATTAGCATATACTGGATCCGAAGAAAAAATAGTCATTCCTAAAACTGGCTTTTATAAGTTAGAAACATGGGGAGCAGCCGGTGGTAGTGCATCATCTAGTTTATTAGGCGGTTCTGGTGGTTATTCAGCCGGAGTTATTAGTTTAAGTAAAAACGATGTCTTATATATAAATATTGGTGGTGGTGGCAATTGTTCTACTGGTTTGTCAGCACTTGGCGGTTATAACGGCGGTGGTGCTGCCATATCAAGGTCATCATCTTATACGATGTGTTCTGGTGGTGGCGCCACATCAATTACCAAGTCATCTGGTTTATTATCAAGTTTTTCTTCTAGTATAGATAAAATATTAATGGTAGCCGGCGGTGGCGGCGGCTCTAGTAAATATTCTAATAATTCTTCATCTGGTGGCGCTGGTGGTGGTATTAATGGAGCAGTGCCAACTAATGTTTGCACAGACTGTGGTACCAGAACTGGAGGCTCGCAAACTGCCGGTGGTAAAGGCAGAGGATCTAATGGAGCGTTTGGTCAAGGTGGCGGTTCTACTAGCAGTGCTACCAATGGTGGCGGCGGCGGCTACTACGGTGGTGGCGGTGATTCATATGAATGGGGTGCTACAGGTGGTTCGGGTTACATAGGTAATTCCTTATTGAAAAACAAATCAATGTATTGTTACAATTGCACTGAATCAAGTGAAGAAAGTACTAAGACAGTAGCAACAACCTGCAATGAAGAAACCCCAACCGAAAACTGTGCTAAAAATGGTAATGGCTATGCCAAGATAACGTTTATAAGTGAAAATTAAGTACTAAGTGAAAATGAATAATTTCTACTTAGTTTTTTAAATTTTGCAAATTTTTAAAGAAGTAGTAAATGCATCTTCCTAAAAAAACAATAACCGCAATCTTTGATAGTTCATTTAGAATTTCTATAGATTGTAAAAATTAGACAAAGTTTTAATAGTTATGATATGATATAGGTAATGTTTTGATTGTTGGAAAGGCATAAGAATATGAAGTATAATTATAAAGATTTTGATGGAAACTTGTATGATGATATGAAAAATTGTGAAATTGTATATAAAGAGTATTTAAAAAATCCTGATGACAAAAATGAATATTGGAAATTAAAAGAAGCCGTTTATTACGTATCTCTAGCAATAAAAGAAGCTAAAGTGACTCATCGTTTTCCAAATGATTTATTAGATGAAATGAAAGATTATTATTGGGGGTTATTATTATGATAGATTTTACGAATTGCATTAAAATAGCAAGCACTTATGGTGGTTCAGAAAAAAAGAAAAAGATAATTTATAATGGCGAAACATATTTAGTTAAGTTTCCTGATCCTATTCGAGAAAAAGGAAATTCAATGTCATATATGAATAATCAATTTTCTGAATATATTGGGTGCCATATAATTGAAACACTAGGATTAAATGTTCAAGAAACTTTAATTGGAAAATATATTGAAGAAAATAAAGAAAAAATTGTTGTAGCATGCAAAGATTTTACTAATGAAAATGAAACTTTAGTGGAATTTACTAGTTTAGGAAATAGTATCACTAGCACTGATAAAATTTATTCAACTTGCATAGAAGATATTTACGCCATTATTAATAATAGTGATATTAAAAACAAAAGTGAAATTATTACTTCTTTCTGGGATTTGTTTGTAGCTGATGCTTTAATTGGCAATCCAGACAGACATTTGGATAATATAGGTCTTTTGTATAATAAAGTTACAGATAGTTATAGTTTTAGTCCAATATATGATTGTGGTTCTTCACTTCATGCATTATTATCATATGAAAAAAAGGAAGAACTTTTAAAAAATGATACTGAATTTAAGAACGCTTGTTATAATGTTTTTTCCGTTTATAAATTAAATGGTAAAAAGTTATTTTATAATGAAATATTTAAAAATCCGCCAGAGGATTTAAAGCAAGCAATATTAAGAATTATACCTAGAATTAATATGGAGAAGATTAATAATATAATCGATGATACTGAAGGCCTTTTACCTTTAGAAAAGGAATTTATAAAGAAAAGTATTAAAGTTAGAAAAGAAGAGATTCTAGATAAAGCATATCAGAAGATTAGTAAGACTATTTAAGTTTTACTTTTTTTAGCCTTGACAGTTGAATATGTATTCAACTATAATGATGAAGTGATTAGTTGAATGAATACTCAACTAAAGTGAGGCAGGAAAATGGAAAATATAAATGAATGCGATTGTAATATAATACATGAAGAGGCTGTTAATAAGGCTTTAAAAAGTAAACCAGAAAGAGAAGAATTAGAAAGACTTTCAGAAGTATTTAAACTTTTAGGTGATATAACTAGAACCCAGATATTATGGGTTTTAGATAAAAATGAAATGTGTGTTTGTGATATAGCCAATGTTTTAAATATGACAAAATCATCTATATCTCATCAATTAGCCATTCTAAGAAGTGCAGGAATAGTAAATTTTAGAAGAAAAGGAAAAGAAGTATATTATAGGTTAGATGATCTTCATATAACTAAATTATATGAAATAGGAATCGAACATATTGAACATAAATTAAAAGGAGAAGACTAATGAAAAAGTATAAATATAATATTAATAATTTAGATTGTGCTAACTGTGCTAGAGAAATAGAAGAAATGTTAAATGATAATACTAATTTTAATAATGCTGTAGTTAACTTTAGTACTTGTAAGATTTCTTATGAATCAGATAAAGATTATACTTTAGAAGAATTAAATACTTTAATAAAGTCTATAGAACCTGATGCTTATGTAACTTTAAATGAAGAAGTAGAAGAAAGTACTTCTAAAGAGTATCATTTAAGTATTTTAATTATAGCTTTAGTAATAGGTTTCTTAGGATATTTTTTGCCATTACCTAAGATAGTAAAGATTATATTATATGTTATTTCTTATATCTTACTTTTATATAAAACTAGTATTAATGCAATAAAGTTATTAAAAAAAGGTAGTGGTATTAGTGAAAATGCTTTAATTACTATATCTTGTATTGGGGCTTTACTTATAGGAGAAGTATTAGAAGGTATGATGGTTATTACTTTATATTCTATTGGTAAGATACTAGAAGAAAAAGCTATTAATAATTCTCGTAAATCTATTAAAGATTTACTAGATATTAAAGAACCTTTTGCTTATTTAGTAAATGGTAATAAGACTATTAAAATTCCCGTTGAAGAGGTTAAAATTAATGACATTTTAGTTGTTAAAAAAGGGGAAAAAGTACCTGTTGATGGTATTATTTCTAAAGGAAAGAGTAGTTTAGATACTTCAGCTTTAACAGGTGAAAGTGAATTAGTTGATGTTAATGTATCTGATGAAGTCTTATCTGGTAGTATAAATATGGGGGATATCTTAGAAATAAAGGCTACTAATACTTTTTCTAATTCGACTGTTGCTAAGATTTTAGATTTACTAGAAAGTGCTACTGATAAAAAAACGAAGACGGAAACTAGTGTTGCTAAATTTAGTAAAGTTTATACTCCTATTATTATTGGTTTGGCTATTTTAATAACTATTATTTTACCATTGGTCTTTAAAGTATCTTTTAAAACTAGTTTATATAGAGCCTTAACTTTCTTAGTTATATCTTGTCCTTGTGCGATTGCTATATCTGTTCCTTTATCTTATTTTACTGGTATTGGTACAGCTAGTAAGAAAGGTATCTTAGTAAAGGGGAGTAATTATTTAGATAATTTAAGTAATACTACTAATATAATATTTGATAAGACTGGCACTTTAACTAATGGTAATTTTGAAGTTTTAAAGATTGAAGTTTTAGATGATAAGTATTCTAAAGAAGAAATAATAGATATTTTAATTAAGGGTGAATCTTTATCTAATCATCCAATAGCTAAGTCCATTTTAAAGTTAAAGAAGGGTACAATAGATAATAGTGATATTAAGAATTTTAAAGAAATAGAAGGTAATGGTATTAGTTTTACGTTAGATAAAAAAAGGATCTTAATTGGTAATAGTAAATTATGTAATTGCGGGGTTGATACGGATTTACACTTAAATATCGATAGTAAGCATATTGCCTCAATTATAATTAATGATGGGATAAAAGAAAATGCTAAAGAAACTATTGAAGAGTTAAAGAAAAATAATATTAAAACTTATATGTTTACCGGAGATAAAAAGGCGGTTGCCCTAAATATTGGTAAAAAGTTAGGCATTGATGAAATTAAATATGAAATGTTACCTCAAGATAAGTTTAAGGCTTTTGAGGCTATAGCAAATAATAATGATATAACAATCTTTGTAGGTGATGGAATAAATGATGCTCCCGTTTTAAAAAGAGCCGATATTGGTATTTCAATGGGTGGGGTTGGTAGTGATTCAGCAATTGAGGCTAGTGATATAGTGCTTATGAGTGATGAGTTAAAAAGAATTCCTTTAGCCATTAATATATCTAAATATACCAAAAAAATTATTAAAGAAAATTTAGTTTTTGCGATGAGTGTTAAAATAATAATCTTGCTTTTAAGTATTTTGGGATTTGCTAATATGTGGTTGGCTGTCTTTGCTGATACAGGAGTTACTTTACTTACAATTTTAAATACTTTAAGAATTATGCATAAATTTAAGGGAGAAAATTAATATGAGTTTGAAAAAATTAGATTTAGAAGAATTTTATCAAGAGAAAAATGCTTATTATCAGCAAATGGGCACTAACGCTCCTTTTGGTCTTGGGGGAGTAATTTTAATTACTCCTATCCAAACAATTGGCGTTTATAATGAAGAGGCTCTAGATATAAATGGCGTCATGGTTCCCGGTTTAGGAGGTCATGGTAAAACGGTAGATTTAGTCTTAGCCAAGATGTTTGATTTAGATTTAGAAGGTAATGACTTTAAGAGAAATAAAACATTAAAGACCGCAATTACGGGTAATCAGTTAAATTATATTTATATCATTTTAACTAATTCTTTAGCGTGTAAACAAGCGCTGGTTGAAATTCCGGCGAAGATAGATGAGAAGGAACTTAATGAGTTAGATAAATTAAGTAAAATTTTTTCTTTATTAGGAGTAGAAACAAAGGCTTTAATAACTAGTTTTGATCCTACTAAAAAAGATGGTGGCGATTATGATGTTAATAATAATGAAATATCAGATGTCCCTTTAGAAGAGGCCTTAAATTATTTAAGAACTAATAAAGGTAAGGTTTTCCCAGAAATTAATCTTTTCAATGTTTATAAGAAAGAAAATATATATGAATATCAAGAAGAAGAGGTTAAAAGAACTAGGTAATTTGTTAGTGTAGAAAATATATTTTAAGTATGTTAAACTTAAGACGGAGGAATTATGATAGAGATACTTTTTTGGATACTTTTTGGTTTAGCATTTATAATAATTATTGGTGGTTTTATTACAATGTTAAATCCTAATATACAAGGGAAAATGTTAAGTAAACAAGTTAAATCTTTAAGAAATATGATGGATGAATCGAAAGATACTTTAAAGAGTTTAGCCGATGATATGACGGATATTAACGCTGATAGTATTGAAGCTACTGCTAGAGCAGTTAAAAAAGGTTTAACGGGTGATGATGTTATATGTTCGCATTGTGGTAAAAAGATAGATAAAGATTCTAAGTATTGTAAATATTTTGGTAATAGAATATAAACTCCAAAAAATAAAAGGAGTTTTTATTTAGAATTAATAAGTTTTCAAAAAAACTTGTATTATTCCATATTAAATTATAGAATATAGTGCAACAGGTGAGAGATTATGAATTTTGATTATAATACTATGTATAAAGAATTTTTTTCTATTTATGAATCGTTTAAACGGAAATATAGTTTTTTTAGTTTAAGTAATAAAGAATTTAAAGAAATAATCATTAAAGCAACAATAGCTTCTTTAGAAAGTAATGAAGATAGTAATAGAGAAATGTTTAAAATTGTTTTAATAAATAATCTAGAAGTTTTTTTAAAACAAGTTGCTACTTTAAAAATAAGAGATAATCAATATTATTATTTGGATAATTATTTTGCTAAATTAAAAATAGATAACCAAAGTTATGAAGAGTTTTTAAATACTTTGAAAGATATACTTAAATTTTTAGATACTTATGATGTAAGAATAAGTGATGAAACTGCTAATCAATTAATAGTTAATAATCTCAATGTTTGTAAAGTTATTAAATATTGTTATCAGTATAATGAAAAATTAAAAAGGACGACTTTATTAAAAAATTATAATATTAATATTTTACTTTTTTGGTATGGTATGTCTCAAAATGAGTCTATTCCTAGTGAAGAAAAAAGTTTTACTAGAAAAGAAAATAGTTTAGGAGTTAAGAAAAATAATCATAATATAAATAAGCCTAAGATTAGTTTGACCAAAAAAGATGATTTGTTAAGCCTTTATACTATTTTTGAAGATTATAGCCATGAAGAAGTTAAGAATGCTTATGCTTGTTTAACCGAGGCTAATAAAATGGTACTTAGTAAAGTTTATAATGCTTATCTAGAACCAATTTATGATGTTAAGATTACAGGAAAAGAGAGGGCGACAATAAAAAGAGTAATCTATGTTAATTTAGAGACTATTTTAAAAAGAAATAAGGGACAACAAAGTTTAAAAAATAATTTATATTATCGTTATAAAGGTTATACTAAAGAAGAAGTAATGACTGTAATACAAAATTTAGATTTTGAAACTCAGGCAATGATTGGTATTAGGTATGATATAAATGGTAATTATAAAAATGGTAAAATATCTAAAAAATTAAATAATAAATTAAGGTCAATTATATTAGGAATAATACCAAGAAGATTAGGCAAATTAAGAATGGAAAGATTAATAAACTATCTTAATTTATATTATTGTACTGCATACAGTTTAGAACAAATTATAGAGACTTTGAAAAGATTTGATCAAGAATTTCAAGAAAAATTGTATCAATCATTAGAACTTACCAATAATGAACTTGTTGTGAAGAATGAAAAAAGTTTTAATAAATATATAGCTATGTTTGATCAAGAAATTAGAAAAATAGATACTAAAGATATTGTTGTTGCAAAAATAAAAGATGAATACAGGCATAGTGCTGATGAATTAGTTAAAGTGTTACTGATGAAATTAGGATTTGTTAATGATAAAATATATACTAATGAAGAAATTAGTAAAATTCTTATGATAAGTTTAGAACAAGTAAAGTTAGATCTTGAAATTTTAAGAAAACTTACTGGGGATATAGATAAAAATAACAAGACAAGTGGCAAGTCATTAAAAAGAGAAAAATAAATAAGAAAAAATAGCAAGATTTAGAAAGTCTAGCTATTTTTTTAAAATATTAATAATTGTACGAATGACGATATCTTCCATCTTTTTATAATCCAAACTTTCATGTTTATGATAACATTCTTCATGAGCTAAATTATCAATTAAATTAACAATCAAATGCATTTTTTCTTGTAAACCATCAGTATCATAACCATTATTTTTAAATAAATGATATAGTTTATTAGAAAAGTCTATCTCTTGCTTTTTAAAGATATTACCAATATCACTATCTAAATGTTCCATTGCTGTTATTTCTTGATGGGCTTTATGTGAAGATGTATGTTGTCTTTTATTAGTATCAATTATCTTTTGAAAGAAAGAATGCAAATCTTCGGGTACTTTAGCATTCTCATCGATTAAGGAAAATATTGGAAACATAATATCTTCGGCATATTTATTAATGCCGGCGATAAAAATTTCTTTCTTATCCTGAAAATATTGATAAATAATACCGGTGGAAACACCAGCATATTTAGCAATTTCCGGCGTATTGGTTTTATAATAACCATTGTTACACATCAGTTCAAAACCTTTAGCAATTATTTTATCTCTTGTTTCAATTGATCTTTTTTGAGTAGGTACTCTTGATTTTAATAAAGATATACTTGAATATGATGTTACTGTTCAAAATGAAGTTAATGAATTAGAAATAAATGCCAAACCAGAAGATAGCAAAGCTACTATAAAAGGTAATGGTTCGTATAGAATAGAAATAGGTAATAATTTAATAAAGTTAGATGTAATCGCTGAAAATGGCCATACTAGAGAGTATACTATTAATGTTTTAAAAGAGGAAAGTCATAAAGAAGATATTACTTTGGATGAAAATCAAGATAGTGATCCTAAAGAAATTAACAAAAATATAAACTTGAATTTGCCAAAATATTTAGTAATATCATTAGGAGTAACGATTTTACTAGTTGTTTTAGGTGTACTTTGGCTTAAGAAGAATAAAAAAGAAAATAGTGATAAATAGATATTTATGAAATTAAATATGTAAACTTACTATTTTTTTTCTTGTTATTTAAGTTTTATTATGTTATCTTGAAGTTGAAAGAAATATTAGATTGATTTACTTTCTAATAAGTTATAATTTATCTTTCAAAAGTGAGGAATAATTATGAAAAAAGTTTTAAAAATTGGCATTATTATACTTGTTATTATTATTGGTTGTAGCTTTATTTTTAGAGGTATTGATAAAAAAAGAGCCGAAGAAAATAAACGACCTTTGTTTGTCATAAGAACAGCCATTTATAGTGATGGTGGTTCAAAAGAATATATCGGTCTTGGTTATAAAGTCATTGTTTTTAATACTTTATGTGGTTATCAAGATGTAAAATTTGGTAACTTAAAAATGAATATTAATGATTTCAAAGATGAAACCCATGCTTATTGTCAAAATAATGAACATAAAGTAAATGGCGCTATTGATACGGATTTAGATACTGTTAAAAGTAATATCTCTATTGCCATTAAAGATGGCACTTTAAAGAAAACCAAAGCGACTATTATTTTAAGTAATGCTAGTAATGTTAATATTACTTATGGTAATGAATATAAGATTGAAAAAGAAAAAGATGGCAATTGGAAAGAGTTAGAAGGAGAACTTAATTTTACCTTACCAGCTTATATACTTAAATATAATGATAGTGTGGAACTTAAAATCGATTGGCAAAATGCTTATGGCACTTTAATTAAAGGCCATTATCGTATCGTTAAAAATGTTTCCGTAGAGACCGCGGATGGTTCAACAGAAACCTTTAGTGTTTATACTGAATTTAATATTGATTAAAAAAGGGAACGGTCAAAATTTATGCGTAAAAATATTTTAATTATTTCTTCTTCCTTAAGTGGAACCTGTAATACTAAAATATTATGTGAACATTTAAAAAGGCGTCGAAAAAGCTTATTTAACCGGTAATAGTATCAAATAATTATGAAAAGCTTTTTTCATGTCTTAAAAAATTAAGGCCTTTTTACCTAAATTTATACCTAAAGGTAAGTAGCTAACTAAAAAGTGCATACTTACTTTTTTTAAATCTTTGTTTTACAATAAATTTATCAAAGAAGAAACGTTTCCTAATTTTGATTAGAATGGTGATTAAAAATGATAAATATTAAAAAAGAAGAAATAAAATTAACTAAAGGCCAAGTTTTAATATATGATTTTGGGTCAATTAAATTATATAACTATAATACTAATGATTATTTAATTGACCAAGTACTAATGGTCGAAAAGAATAAAAAGATGGTAATTATTGAAAGTCCAACTTTCTATGATAATGATAAAGAGTTAGAAGAATATATCAAATCATTAAATACTAAAGTAGAAGGTATTCTCTTAGCATATCACATGAGTGGCGCTAATTTCTTAAAAGGAGTTAAAAAATATGCTACCCAAAAAGCTGATGATTATGGTCATAATGGTGGTGGTAAAGTTTTAATAGATAGTTTTACAACAGCATTTGGCACCACTATTTTTGATAATAACGTTCATAGTGTTACTGATTATCTAAAAGAAGGGGAAGTTAATATTGCTGATATTAAATTTAATATCATTCCTACTGCTGATGCCTTTGATATAGAAATACCAAAAATTAATGTCCTATATACTCATATGTTAGGTAGTGATGTGCATTCAATATTAGGTAGTGTCGACCATGCGAACGTACTTATTAAGAGCCTAGAAAGTTATATCGTAAAAAATTATAATTTGATTCTAACTTCGCATTATATTCCTGAGGACATAACAGCTGTTAAAACGAAAATTACTTATCTAAATAATTTATTAACAATAGCTAAGAATAGTCAAACGAAAAAAGAATTTATATTTAAAATTAAAGAAAAATATCCTAATTATAGTGGTGAAAACTACTTAGAAATGACAGCTAATAATTTATTTAATAATTAACTAAATAATAAAGTGATTAAGTTCACTTTTTTTGCCTTTTAAAATAGTAAAATAAAACTAAAATAGACTTTATAAATTAAATAATATTAAGTATAATCTAGATAGGAAGTGATAAAATAGCAAAACCTTTAACCGATTGTCCAGTTGAATATACTGCAACCTTGATCGGCAACAAGTGGAAAATAATAATTTTAAGAGATTTACTTAAAGGTACCAAAAGATATAGTGAACTAACAAAAAGTGTTGTTAGAATATCAGCAAAAGTATTAACAGAAAATCTTCGTGACTTAGAGCATGATGGCATAATTAAACGAACCGTTTATCCCGTCGTTCCACCTAAAGTTCTGTATTCGCTTACGAAAAAAGGTCAAGATTTAGAAAGTAGGAATTAGAATATGTGTACAGCTGTAACTTATAAAACAAAAGATTTTTATTTTGGAAGGACTTTAGATTACGAATTTTCCTATGGCGAAGAAGTAACTATAACGCCAAGAAATTATCCTTTCCAGTTTAGGAATGGCAAGTTTTTAAGTAATCATTATGCTTTAATTGGGATGGCCCATGTAGCGGAAACTTATCCCTTATATTACGAAGCGGTAAATGAGTGCGGCCTTGGGATGGCTGGTCTTAATTTTCCTAACAATGCCGTGTATAATGAGAAGATAAATGATAAGGATAATGTTGCTCAGTTTGAACTTATACCTTGGCTTTTAGGAAAGTGTGCTAGTGTAAAGGAAGTAAAAGATTTATTAAAATGTATTAATATTACTAATGAACCATTCAATAATAATTTTCCAGTTTCACCCTTACATTGGTTAATTGCCGATAGTAAAGAGTGTATAGTAGTTGAAGCCGTCTGTGATGGTTTAAAAATTTATTATAATCCCGTTGGTGTTATGACTAATAATCCGACTTTTGATAAGCAATTATTTAATTTAAATAATTATCGCCATTTATCTAATAAGGAATTACCTAGTACTTTTAGTGATAATTTAAAACTAGAAAGTTACAGTCGTGGTTTAGGTGCCCTTGGTTTACCTGGAGATGTATCAAGTATGTCTAGATTTGTTAGAGCAGCCTTTGTTAAAATGAACTCTGTAAGTAGTGATGATGAAATCTCTAGTGTTAATCAATTCTTTCATATTTTAAATTCAGTCGAACAAGTAAGAGGCTGCTGTAAGTTGAAAGAAAATACTTATGAAATAACAATTTATAGTAGTTGTTGCAATGCTACTAAAGGTATTTATTATTACACGACTTATAATAACCATCAAATTAATGCTATTGACATGCATAAAGAAAATTTAGATGGTGATAAATTGATAAGATATTCTTTATTAGATAATGAACAGATTAATCATTTTAATTAGAATTTAATGATAATTATAGATTGGAAGTAAAAAAAATAATGGCAATAAAACAGGAGAAAGTAATAGAAAAGTTTTTGATAGAAGAATTAGGCGAAACCAAAGGAAGTAATACTTTTAAGAACCAAAAGAATATTTTAGAGAAAATAATTAAAAATACTAAAAATAAATCTAAAAAGCAAATGCAAACCCTTATCCAAACAATTCTTCCTCGTGTAGCACTTTATAAATCCCTATTAAAAGAAGGGATATCTAAAGAAGAAACTTATAAAATCATGCAAAAATACATGGTAGATATTGTTGGCAAAGAAAAAAATGATTCAATGAAAAAAATGGAAAAAGCACCTTGCTTCTACTTCCTTTATAGTAATATTTTTCTTTCAATTGTTAGAAAAAGTGACCTTTGGCAAAGTACCCAAGAAAAAGGAAAAGATTATTTTAAGGTAACAATGAAAAAGTGTTTATGGCATGATGCATGTGTAGAAAATGGTTGTGCCGATTTATGCCGTCTTTTTTGTGATTTTGATAATATTACTTATGCTAATCTAAAAAAATTAGGCTTTAAAAGAACTAAGACTTTAGGTTATGGTGATGATTGTTGTGATTTTCATTTCTATAAAAAATAACTTTTAGAAAGAAGTTTAATTTTGATTCTCACTTTATGTCCTGTTAATTATAGAAAATAAAGATATAATTTTTAACAAGAAAGGAAATATAAAATGAATCAAGAAAAAATTGGCATGTTTATCCAAAATTTAAGAAAAGATAATAATTGGACACAAGAAGAATTGGCTGAGAAACTAGGTGTTAATGTAAAAAGTATTAGTAGGTGGGAAACTGGTAAAAATTTACCGGACCATGCTTTAATCGTAGAAATATGTAAACTATTTAAAATCTCTATTAATGAATTTTATAGTGGTAAGAAAGTGAAGAAGAGTAGGAAAGTTTTACAAATTATACTTTTTTATCTTTTCGCAAGTTTTACGGGTATTATTATTTTACCAGTTCTTGGAATAACGGCACCTACTTTTATTTTAAGTGGTATTATTGTACCTATTTTGGGACTGGTTAAATTAGTAGCATATATTTTTGGTAAAGACATATCTTTTATAATGTTTAGTTTAGGTGATGTTATTCTTAATCCTATTTTTGGCTTTTTCTTAAGTGCAATTATTGGCTTGATTATGCTTATAGCTGGTATTTATATGTGGAGAATTTTAATAAAATATATTCATTATATAATTGAGAAAAAGAGCAAATTATATATTGATTTATAGTAACGGTTTAGCTAGATTAGAAATAATCGGCTTTTTTTCTTAGATAGATGCTATAATATTTTCAAAATTAACCAACTTTTCTTTAAAAAGAACGTGTAATTAATGAGTAGGACTTGAGGTGATTAAATGGTAAGCAAAATATTAATTAAAGTATTTAGATTGTGATATAATACTTAGTGAGTTTGAATTACTTAAAAAATTCTAGAGAGGATCCAACTACTATAGTTGGTAGTTCTTTAAAATAGTATATGATATATTTAACAACATTTAAAACTGCTTTTTTATTATTTCCACTTGTAGCCTTCATAATAACTATTCCTTTTATTTTAATCGAGTATCATAAGTTTGGTTCGATAAACAAATTAAGAACTTTGATTATCTATTCCTTTATTCTTTATCTAATGACTATTTATTTTTTAGTCATTTTACCACTACCTAGTAGGGAATATGTAGCTAGTCTTACTACTTCTAAATACCAGTTAATTCCTTTTAAATTTCTTTATGATTTTATTAAAGAAACACCTTTAGTTTGGAATAATCCATCTACTTATTTAAGTGCTATTAAAGATGCTAGTTTTTATACGGTCGTCTTTAATATATTTATGACCATTCCTTTTGGGATGTATTTACGTTATTACTTTGAATGTGATTATAAGAAGACTTTAAAATATAGTTTCCTTTTATCTCTTTTCTTTGAATTAACTCAAGTTACTGGTCTTTACTTTATCTATCCACGACCTTATCGTCTTTTTGATGTTGATGATTTAATGATGAATACCTTAGGTGGTTTAATAGGCTGTTTTCTCATGAGTAAAATTAAATTTCTACCGACTAGAAGTCATATTGATCGAGAAACTAAAGCAGCCGCCAAGACGGTATCCGGTTTAAGACGTATTACTTTATTTTTTCTTGATTTACTAATTTATATAGTCTTTCTAGGTCTTTTCTCTGTTATTGCTTTTACTTTAAAAATAGATAAAAAAATTGAAAAGTTAGGTGTAGTCCTTATCTTTATTCTTTATTATTCTTTAATACCTTATTTCCGAAAGGGTAAAACCTTTGGTAGTAGCTTTGTTCATGTTAGATTTACTTTTCCTAATAACAGTTTCTTACGATTACTACTTAAAGCTTTTTGTGAACATTTTTACATTTTCTATTTACCAAGTGACTTTTTATATATTATTTCCCAATTTTTAAATTACTGGCAACTTGATATTTTATATAAATTTATAATTATCTTTATTAGTATTTTAATTCTTTTAAAAATATATATGGGTAATTTCTTTAAACTTTTAAAAAGTCATAAGATGTTTTATGATAAGATATCCAAAGTAGAATTTGTTAACACAATAGATGAGTGATATAATTATTTTGTTAGGAGTAATGTAGAAATGTTTGAAGGCAGAATAGATTTTGATAAAACCCCAGAAAATATAAAAAAGTATGTTGATACTTTAGGAGTAAAATATCATGTTTATAAAAAAGGGGATACTAAAGAATATGATTATTTAGATGATAATTCTTTTTGTATAACGATAGAAAATCCTTATAAAAGTGATGAAAAAATGTATCTTGATTTATATAATGACGAAGAAGAATATATTTTATCTTATTATAAGTGGCATCGTCATTATGGCAATTTTGCCAATAGTCTTAATGCCTTATTTGATGATATTAAAGGTATTTTAGAAAATAGAAAATGTACAGTTATTACAAACAGTACAAAGAGATGGCTTACTAGTTGTTTAGAAGAAACACCTTGCGATAAAAATTATAACTATCGTAAAAATATTGATGAGTTGCCAAAAGAATTTATTGAAGAAATAGATACTTTAGGAGGAAATGTTGAATTTTATTATTGGAATGTGGCTGATAATTTTGAAATAGAAGTACCAATAATAAAATAACAAATTTAACAAATTTTTACATATAATTAAGATGGTATCAATTGAATATAAAGAACAAATAATATTCTAATAATGTAATAAACTATCGTAAAATATGGTATAATATGAAAGCAAAGGGGAATATACTATGTTAAAAAATAAATTGAATATTACAGATGAGATTGAACTTTCTAAAACTGAAGAAAAAATAACGAAATTAAAAGCTTTAAGTCTTTATGATACTGGTGAAATCAATACTATTGAAGTTGGTACCTTTAAAGGCTTAGCCGAAATTCATAAGTATTTATTTAATGATATTTATGCTTTTGCTGGTCAAATGCGTACTGTAAATATAGCTAAAGGTAATTTTCGTTTTGCTTCTGTCTTATATCTAAAAGACATTTTGAAAACAATAGATGCAATGCCAGAAGATAACTACGATAATATTATTAAAAAGTATGTAGAAATGAATGTGGCTCATCCTTTTCGTGAAGGCAATGGTCGTAGTACCCGTATTTGGTTAGATTTAATATTAAAGAAAAATTTAGGAATGGTAATTGATTGGCGAAAAGTTAACAAAGAAGAATATTTGTTAGCTATGGAACGTAGTCCAGTAAAAGATACCGAAATTAACATTCTTTTAAAGAATGCCTTAACTGATAAAATAAACGATAGAGATATCTATATGAAAGGTATCGATGCTAGTTATGCTTATGAAGGCTATTCTACTTATAAATTAGAAGACGTCATTTAGTTATTTCTTAATTAAGTGACTCTTTTTTCTTTTTTATAAAATTATTCTTAAAAATTTAACTAAACCAACAGTCGAGTCCAAAAAACATATTTTATAGTATAATGTTTTTAGGAGGACCACCTTATGGATAATAATCGCATTGGCAAATTTATTGCCCAAAAAAGAAAAGAAAAAAATTTAACTCAACAACAATTAGGAGAAATGTTATTTGTGACGGATAAAGCTGTTAGTAAGTGGGAGCGTGGCTTAAGTTTACCCGATATTACCTTACTTGAAAAATTAGCCGCCACCCTAGATACAGATATTTATAGTATCTTACAAATTAAGCAAGAAAATAATCTTGACGTTGAAGTTATTCTTAATGAAGAAAAAAGAAAAATAAAAGTTCAGGTAAAAAGAAAATTTTTATTATGGTTAATACCAATATTTGTTATTTTTATTACAATTCTTTTTAAATTAATATCTTTTGGTTATGATGTAATGCCTATAAGATATAATCATTTTGAAGATAAATTAATAAAATTAGGCGTTCCTAAGTTTTCATTTTTAATTAAAAATAACGATACTAATTACTCTTTTAAAAACTTCCGCGGAAAGAATGTTTTAATTAATGAACAAAAAAGTTTTCTTACTACTTTAACCCATTTAACTTGTAATAATACTAACTATTATTATGATCCGGATGCTGATATTACCATCATTGATTATAGTGTAAAAGGGAATATTATTTATAACACTATTTCATATACTGTTCGCGATGGCAACTATTGTAACGCTAAAGAATTAGAAGAATATTACAATAAGATTGGTGGTATTTCTACTTTCAAAGTCTTAGATGCGGAAGATAGCTCTTTAGAAGTCTACTTTTTACCTGATGTTAAGAAAAGTAAAACGAAAAATGAATGGATAGCTAGTTTACAAATATATTATGAAGTTGATAGAAGTAAACATAAATTTATAACTTTAGAAGACTCATCAGGTAAGTTTGAGATTCAAAATGACGTCTTAATTTATTATCGTACTAAGATTAATGAAGAGAGTAATGATATCGAAATACCAAATGTTTCTAATTTTATTATCAAAAATAAGAAGTTAATTTTAAAAGATAATTATTTAAGCAATTATGAACGAGAAATACTTCTTAAGCCGGTGGGATTATGAATAAATTAGCATATAAATTAAAACAAAATATTTTTCTTACAACGGGTATATTTATAATTATTAATATTATTATAAGCTTTATTCTTTACTTATTTAATATCCGTTTTCAAATGTGGGTAATTAATGGTATCATTTTTTTATCCTTAATTGGTCTAAGTCTTGGCATTATAAAAAATATTTATAAGAAAACATGGTTAGAAAAAATTAACATTATTTGTTCATTAATATGTTTTTTCTTATTTCTAATTTTATTAGTTGTATTCATGCCATTTATAGCTATTATTGCTTTATATAAAATACCCGCTGAGCATATAACTATTGTAGATAATAAAAAGTATGTGGCTGTTGTCGATTCTTTTATTAAATACGTTGATATTAATTATTATAACTATTATGGTCCGTTCTTAATGGGAACTAAAGTTAAAATTCATGGTGATTTTGGTAAAATTGACTATGATCCATATCTTAGTAATAAAGAATCTTTAGAAGTTTATTATACCTATTATGATGATAATGGTAATATAGAGGCAAGAGCTAGAGATATCTTAAAAAAAGATAAGAAAGGTCATTTAATTAGTACTGATAAAGATAATATTTATTCCTTTGATCATTCAACTAATGAAAGTGATTACTATTTATTACCAGAAGAAGCTGAGGTATTATATGAAAAAAAGTTTGATGATACTATTTTAAGATTTACTAAAGTTGGTAATGTCTTAGGCCAAAGAATATTAGTAAGCGTTGTAAGAAGTAGAGATAATGGTAAGAATTTTTACTTTATAACCGATAGTAGTGTCCAAGTAAATAATAATGCAAGATATGAATTTTTAACTAAAGATCTTGGCTTTATGGCTAATGATAAGATTTATCTTGATTGGCATACAAGTGGTTTAAAAGTTACTAATGATGGCGGTAAAACCTTTCAAGATACTAATTTTATTTATAAGAATGCCAATGTTGAATTTATTACGATTGAAGATTTACCCTATTATGAAAATAATATTTTAAAAATTAAATGTTCGGTATATCAAAGGAAAAAAGATAATACCGGTTATGAAGATAAAGAACTTATTTTTATAAGTAAAGATGATGGGTTAAATTGGCAACTAAAATAATTATTGACTTCTCAACTCAAATATATTACGCTTTAAGTAGTGTAGGAGATAATGAGTTATGAAAAAGAATTATAAACTTATAATAATTTTTAGTGTAGTAATTGTTTTCTTTATTATATTTAGTTTCTTTTATGATAAAAGTAATAAGAATAATAGTAAAGAAATAACTACTTATGATAGAAAAGTAATGGATATAAAAAATACAGCTAAAAGTGATGAAGTATGTTTAGATGCTAAAGAAGAATTTTATCAAGATGATAATTATAAATATTCTTTTCCTTGTATGATGAGTAGTAAAATAATTGTTTATTATAATGATGGTACTCAAGAATATGTAAGAGATGCTCTAAATAAAAAAGATATTACTATAAGTGATTTAGATAAATATTCTATAACATATTATAAAGAAGCTAAGTAAATAATGATTAATAATACAAAAGTAAGTTTTAGTAAAGCAAGACTTATTTTTTCTTGTTATTTATAAAGACATTTGTTAAACTAAGTGAGGTGAAAAAAATATGCAAAAACTTATAATTATAAAATATGGCGAATTAACAACGAAAAAAGATAATATCAACTTCTTTTTAAAAGCATTAAAGAAGAATGTTGAAGATTGCTTAAATAATATAGAGCATACTACTACTTATGATGCTTCTAGAATGTTTATTAAAACTAATGATTTTGATAAAACAATTGAAAAATTAAAATATGTTTTTGGCATTCATAAAATTACAGTTGCTTATGAACTTAGTAATGATTTAGATACTATTAAAGATAGTTTGCTTACTCTTTTAGAGGATAAAGACTTTAAGACCTTTAAAGTAGTAGTTAAAAGATCTTATAAAAAATATCCGGGTAGTAGTATGGAACTAGCAGCCACTTTTGGTAGTCATATCTTAAAAAATATAAAGAATAAAAAAGTTGATGTTCATAATCCGAATTTAGAAATCTATGTTGAGATAAGAAAAGACTTTAGTTACATTTACTTTGAAGACATAGTTGGTATTGGTGGCTATCCAGTTGGTGTTCAAGGAAAAGGCTTATTAATGTTAAGTGGGGGAATTGACTCACCTGTAAGTGGTTATATGGCCATCAAAAGAGGTATTAAACTAGAATGTATTTACTTTGAGGCACCTCCTCATACTTCTAAAGAAGCTCGTAATAAAGTTTTAGAATTAGCAAGACAATTATCTATTTATAATGATAACTATGTTAAAGTACATATTATTAACTTTACAGAAATAGAAGAAGCTATTTATAAAAATATTCCTAACGATTATTTAATTACTATTATGCGTCGTATGATGTATAGAATAAGTGCCATTATAGCCAGTAGAAGTAATTGTAAAGTTTTAGTTAATGGAGAAAGTATTGGTCAAGTAGCTAGTCAAACACTAAATAGTATGAGTTGTATTAATGAAGTTGTTAAAATGCCTGTTATAAGACCAGTGGCTTGTTTTGATAAATTAGAAATTATAGAATTAGCGAGAAAAATTGGAACTTATGAAACTTCTATTTTACCTTTTGAAGACTGTTGTACTATCTTTGTTCCTAAGCATCCTGTTATTAATCCTGTCTTAAGTAAATGTTATGAATATGAAGAATTAATTAACTATAAAGATATGATTCATACTTGTATAAAAACGCAAGAAGTAATAACAGTAAAACCAAATGAAGAAAATAGCGAATTTGAAGACGTTTTATAAATTTTAAGCACTTAAGAGGTGCTTTTTTCTGTATAGAAATATAATTTATAAACATACTAAAAATGGTGAAGAAAGTATGCAAGTAAAATATAGTAAAAATAAAACTAGAGAGTTTATTTATTTAGATGATAAAGAAAAAAGATATAATGATATTATGAATGAATATGGTTATAACTTTGATAATCCTCATATCAATGAAGAAACACTAGAATTACAGGCTTATAGACCCAAAAATACCGTAAATAAAGATTTTTTTATTATTAAAAGATAGATATTATTTCTAAACTTTAGTATAATGTACTAGAGGTGGAAGAAATGAAAATATTATCAGTAAATGCCGGTAGTAGTTCTTTAAAATTTCAATTATATGAAATGCCAGAAGCTAGAGTATTAATTTCAGGAATATTTGAAAGAATTGGAATTAATGATGGTATTTATACAATTAAACAAAATGGTAAAAAGGAAGAATATCAAGCTGAATTAAAAGATCATAGTGTCGCTGTAGATATTTTACTTAAAACTCTTTTAGAAAAGGGTGTTATTAAAGATTTAGATGAAATTAAAGGTGTTGGTCATCGTTTAGTACATGGTGGCGATAAATATAATAAGTCTGTTATTATAGATGAGGATGTTATGGAACAATTAAGAAAACTTATTCCTCTTGCTCCTTTACATAATCCTGCTAATATCATGGGAGTAGAAGCTTTCCAAAAAGCTATTCCTAATGCGCTACAAGTAGGATGCTTTGATACAGCTTTTCATCAAACTATGGATGAAGATCAATATATTTATCCTGTTCCTTATGAATGGTATGAAAAATATGGGATTAGAAAATATGGTTTCCATGGCTTAAGTCATAAATATATTTCCGAGAAAGCATCCGAGATACTTGATCGTAAGTATTGTAATGTAATTGTTTGTCATATTGGCTCAGGTGGATCAATTTCGGCTGTTCGTGATGGTAAGTGTATTGATACTACTATGGGCTTTACGCCAAATGCTGGCATTGTTATGGGATCACGTTGTGGTGATATTGACTATTCTATTATTCCTTATATTATGCAAGAAACTGGAATGTCTTTAGAAGAAGTTGACAAGATTTTAAATAAGAAGAGTGGTATGTTAGGTATCAGTGGTATTTCTAGTGACTTTAGAGATATTGAAGCGCAAATTAGCAATGGTAACCATAAAGCCATTTTAGCTCATCACTTACTAGTAAATTCTATCGTTAAATATATAGCTCAATATTATGTTGAACTAGGTGGTTGCGATATGTTAGTATTTACAGCTGGTGTTGGTGAAAATTCGGCTCATGTTCGTCGTATGATTGTTGACAGATTAGGGGCTTTAGGGATGAAAATTGACCGTGATAAGAATGAAGCAACTAGATTCGGTAAAGAAGGAATTATTTCATCTTCAGCATCATCAGTACCTATTTATGTAATTCCAACTGATGAGGAAGTTATGATTGCCAGAGATACTTATAGTTTTCTTATTAACAATTAGTCAGGAGCATATTTGTGGTAAATCCAATTTATAAAAAGATATATCAAAAGATTAAGAAGTATGACACCATAGTTGTTGCTCGTCATATTGGTCCTGATCCTGATGCGGTAACTACAGAGATTGCCCTAAGAGATAGTATTAGAGAAACTTTTCCAAGTAAGAAAGTCTATGCTGTTGGTAATAGTGTTGCTCGTTTTAAGACTTATGGTACTTTAGATAAAATTAATGAAGATGAATTAGTTAACCCTTTATTGATAGTAGTTGATGTTCCTAATATCTACCGTATTGATGGGATAACTTTCAGTAAATATACCGAAGTAATAAAAATAGACCATCATCCATTTGAAGATAAAATGGGCGAAGTTGAACTTGTAGATACCACTAGTTGTTCAGCTGCTCAATTAGTTACGGAATTAATATTTAATACAAAGTTAAAAATGCCTTTACATGTAGCTGAAAATTTATTCTGTGGAATTGTTTCGGATAGTGATAGATTTTTACTTCCTTATACAACTTCTAAAACCTTTCAATTAGTTAGTCGTTTGATCGCTGAAACTAATTTAGATTTTTCGAAATTATATGTTAAATTGTATGAAAGGCCAATTAATGAAATTAGATTTCAAGGTTATTTAGCTGAAAATCTAATCCTAACTGAAAATGGTTTTGCTTATATTAAAATAGATAATGAATTAATAGAAAAATTTGGCGTTGATAGTGGTACAGCTAGTAATATGGTTAATAACTTTAACTTTATTAAAGAAATTAAAGTTTGGGCTTTCATATCATATGATACCAAAAATAAAGTTTTTAAAGTAAATATTCGTAGTCGTGGTCCGGTTATTAATGAAATAGCTGCTAAATATAATGGTGGCGGTCATGCTTTTGCGAGTGGTGTTAGAACACCAAATGAAGAAGATATTGATAATTTAATAAAAGACTTAGATGAGGCTTGTAAAGAGGAAAAGTAGGGAAACCTGCTTTTTTATTTTGCATAAAATTGTATTAAACTAGCCATACTATATCCTAAATAAAAATTCATAGAGTTTAATACTCTATGAAACTGAAAATACGTCATCTATTTTTAACTTATAGTATAAATATAACATAAAAATATACTATTTTAAAGATATTTTTACTAGTACTTAATTCTTTTTATAGTCAAATTTCTCGTCATAAAAATATGTAAAGTTTCTAGTAATTACAAGGCTTTCTTGATGTCAATAGACTTATTGTATTAATTTTTATTATGGTCAAATTTCTCGTCAAATAACTATTTCAACCTAGTATTTACCTAACTTTTTCATAGAGTATTAAACTCTATGAAATGTGTAAAAGCTATGTAAATAAGTAATTGAAGTGCTTATATTTTAAAGTATTATTTGTTTTTAATTGGAAATAATAGAAGTAGAGGTTAAAAATGAGGAAATTTAATAAGGATACATATTTAAAGAAAATTGTTATTAAAAGATGGTTAAATAATTACTCAAGATATCTTTATTTAGGCTTATCTTGTATATTAGTTTTTACTTTAGGTATATATTTTGCTTTCTCTAAATTTTTTGTATCTAAAGAAGAAGCGGTTATTAAAACAACGGTTGGTAATTTTATTCAAGGTGATGTGGTAATTGGGGCTTATATAGATGGAGAATATAGCAATACTATTCCTGGCAAGGATGATGGTTATATAGTTGAAAAGGTCGTTTGTGATAATGATGCAACTGCCGAGTGGAACAATGATAAATGGGGTTTATTTACGACTAATTTATCTAAGCGTACAAAATGTAATGTTTACTTTAAGAAGGTTATATCTAAGGTTCCTGATATTATAGCTACTGTGGATACTTCTGGTAAGTGTCCAACGGTAAATGAAGATGGCTCTGTAAGTGTAACAGCAGTAGAAGCCACTAATGGTTATTTATGTAAGGCCAAAGATGCTTATGGTGATTCGTATTACTATCGTGGTAATGTAACCAATAATTATGTGAAGTTTGCTGACAAGTATTGGCGTATAGTTCGTATTAATGGTGATGGTACGGTCCGTGTTATTTATGATGGGACAAGTGCCCATGCCAATGGGGAGTCAAGTAGTGATCGTCAAATTGGTACCAGTGCGTTTAATAGTAGCAATAATGATAATGCTTATGTTGGTTATATGTATGGTACCACTGGTGCCTCAACGTATGCAGCAGCTCATGCCAATACCAATGACTCAACAATCAAGGCTTACATAGATAATTGGTATAAAACTAATATTTTAGGAACTGCCAATGAACAATATTTAGCTGATAATGTTTTTTGTAATGATCGCAGTTTGGCTGGTAACAATACTGGAACGGGAGCGGGTACTTCTACTTCGTACTATCGCTGGTATAACGGGCCATGGGAAGGTGAAAGTTATAGTAAATATAATAATAAAATGATGTTAACTTGTCCGCAACAAAATGATGCCTTTACAGTAAGTGATACTACTAAAGGAAATGGAGCTCTAACGTATCCAGTAGGCCTTTTAAGTACAGACGAAATAGCACTAGCCAGTGGATGGAATGTTAGCTATAGTGGTTATTATCTATACTCTGGGCAAGATTGGTGGGCTTCCTCGCCGTACTTCTTCGATGGTAACCGCGCTGACGTGCGTAGCGTGTATTCGAATGGCCGTGCGAACTACGGCGGCTACGTGAGCCTCGTTTACGGGGTTCGGCCAGTTTTCAATCTGAAGGCTGAAGTACTAAAATATGGTGATGGAACCTTGGATAACCCATATCATCTATAAAGAAACTGGTACTAAGATAACCAGTTTTTTTGCTAATAATATACTATAAGAAAACAAATTTCTTGACTTAAATCCTTACCTATATTAGTATTAAAGTAAGAGGATAATAATATGCGAGAATTATATAAAAAGAGGTTAACAATTTTAGCACTTATCATAATTATATTAATAAGTATAATGGTCTTTTATTATCTTTGGAAAATCGATAATAAAGAATTAGTAAACAATACTACATCTTGTGTTGATATAATTTATAGTGATGAACTAACCTATAACATCATCAATCCTGAGGCTTTAAAAGATACCGACGGTAAAGGCTCATCAGCAAGGAGTATTTCTATAACTAACAAATGTAGTGATATTA
Source organism: uncultured Bacilli bacterium (assembly GCA_934098505.1). Taxonomy (GTDB): domain Bacteria; phylum Bacillota_I; class Bacilli_A; order RF39; family UBA660; genus CAG-605. Next base: position 14,476 of record CAKOOR010000005.1, on the reverse strand, counting down.
AAACTATCCAGTTATATTTAGATGTCTTAAATACATCAACTATTAATACTAATAAAATAAAAGCTTATATTAATGGTGATATTACTCTAGAACCAACACTTTTAAGTGACTTAAAAACTATTAAGACTAATGATGAAACCATAAAAGAAAAGAAAAGACTTTATAAATATGACTTAGAACCAAATAAGAGTATTCGTCTTAATTTACGTATGTGGCTAGATGAATATGCTGTTGCTAGTCCTGATAAAAATACTTTTTATAGCACCTATAAAATCGAAGCAACTGATCAAATAATTAAGCCAACATTCTTAGAAAAAATTTTAAAAGATAATCCTAATATTATCAGTGATATCGATTATACTAGTGAGATAGTTGAAACTGGTTTAACAAAAATAGATAATATTTACTACTTTCGTGGTAATCCTTTAAATAATTATTTTAAAGTAGATGATTATCTTTTAAGAATAGTAGGTATTAATAGTGATAATTCGATTAAATTAGCTTTTGCCAATAATACTCTTGATAATCAATTTAATGAATATTCTAATAAAGAAGAAACTGTTGTTTTTAATACCAGTACTGCTTATGCTGCCTTAAGCACTTGGTATGAAGAAAATATTGCTAAATATGATGAATACTTAGTATCTAAAGATTACTGTGTTGATACAACTTATACTAAATATTATAGTCAAATAACTTATGGGGGTAATAAAAGATTATTTGATGAAGATAGTCCTAGTTTAGTATGTAATGCCGGGGACCATGATTACGGTGGTAAATATAGTAGTAAAGTAGGCATATTAAGTGCTGATGAACTAAGTATTATTGGTTTTAGTTCTAAATTTAATAACCAAAATAACTACTTATTTCTAAATAAAGACACTTGTACTTCAACCCCTTATAGCTATTATTATGGTGCTTATATAACTGTTTTAAATAAAGAAGGTAAACTATCTTATACCAAAGTTAATAATACATGTACCATGATTCCTATTATAAATATTAATGGTCATTTAACTATTAAAGGCGAAGGTACTATTGATAATCCATATGAATTAGATTTAGATGACTAAATAATAAAAATATGATAAAATTTAAGTAAGTAGAGTATATGATATAAGAAAGTATTGGTGGTACTTATGAATAAAACAACTTTCATTTTACTTGGAGTAACTTATTATATAGTTTCTGTTTTAATTATTATTATCATTTTAAATAAAATTAATAAAAAAGAAAAAAATAAATATAAACAAGAAATAGATGAGTTAGAAAGAGATAAAAATCAAATTATATCTTCTGATATAATGAGTAGTTTACAAACTGTTGAAGAATTTGTTAATAATGATTTAATGCAGGAAGTTTATACTAATTTAAGAATTAGGTTTGATGCTATCAAAAAAGAAGATATTCCTAAAATTACTGATAATTTATTAAAACTCCAAGATTTATATGATAGTAAAAAATATAAAGAATTAAATAAGTTACTGGGAACCGTTGAATTTGATATTTATTTAGTAAAAGCTAAGAGTGATTATTTACTTAAAGAGATTAAAAGAATAACTTTATCAAAAGGAAAGAATAGGGAGATTGCAACTTCTCTAAAGACTAGATATCGTTTAGTTTTAAATGAATATAATAACCATAAAATCGAGTATACCTATATAAGTAAGCCAATTGAATTGCAATTTGAAAATATTGATAAGTTATTTAGTAATTTTGAAGTTGCTATGGAAGGTAATAACTATAGTGAAGTTAATAAGATTATTAAAGCTTTAGATAATATGATAGGTAATTTAGAACTTGTTATAAAAGAAGGGCCTTCTATTATTTTGATGGGTACTAAATTAATACCAAGAAAAATTGATGATATTAAGTCTATTAAAGATAGTATGCAGAGAAGTGGCTATAACTTAGATTATTTAAATATTGATAATAGTATTAAAGATGCTAATAAAAAGATTGCTACGGATTTAGAGAAAATTAATGTTTTAAACATTACTGATTCTTCGGTAGAGTTAAAGACAATCTTAGATTATTTTGATAATTTATATAATGAATTTGATAAAGAAAGATTAGCTAAGAAAACTTTTGATGATGAAATGCGGAGTGTTTTAGTACGCGCTAATAAGTTAGAAAAAAATAATAATGAGTTAAGAAGAAAGACTAGTGATTATAAATATTCTTATGATATTAATGATAAAGATTTAGAAGTATTAGATGAAATTGCTAAAGAGTTAAAAGATATTAAGAAAGATTATGAAGTCCTAGTTAGTCATCATCGTAATAAAACGGTTGCTTATACCAGACTTACGAAAGAAATGCAAAAACTAGATAGAGCTTTAGATGAAGTTGCTGAAAAGTTAAATACTTTCTATGATACTTTTGGTAATTTAAAGGAAGATGAGTTAGAAGCTAGGGAGCAATTAGAACAAGTTAAAGAAGTATTAATTAAGGCTAAGAATAAATTAAATCAATATAATTTACCAATGATTCCTGATTATTATTATACTTATATGGCCGAGGCTAAAAGCGCTATCGATGATGTAAAGGAAGAACTAGATAAAAAGCCTATTTCTATTAAGACTTTAAACATTCGTGTTGATACTTCGAGGGATTTAGTTCTTAAATTATATAATACGGCTAAAGAAGTCGTTAAGACTGCTTATATGGCCGAAATGAGTATTGTTTATGGTAATAGATATCGTTCTTTAAATAATAATTTAGATATTGCTTTAATTAGGTCAGAAAATTTATTTTTCAAGGGTGAATATAAAAAGTCTTTAGAGTGTAGTATAAATGCTATCGATGTTATTGAACCAGATTATTATAAGACCTTAAGAAGTGCTTTAGAAAGTAAAGAAAGTTAGAAGAAAAAATGGTTGTATGCCAAGAAAAAATTTATTATTATTTTGGTAATGTTAATACCAATTAGTTTATGAAAGTAGAGGCTAAAAGTTTTACTATTAATGAAGTATCTGAATATCTAAATAAGGGTAATTTTGATTTAAAAGGTAAAGATAGATGTTTCCAAAATGAAATTTATTTATATAATAACTTAGCTTCACAGCATAAAGCTATTATCAAGATGGCTATTAATTGTTTGCATCATGAAGGAATAAATGTTGGCGAAAAGGTTATTCTTTGAGGTTATTCAGAGGGAGCCAAGTTTGCTTCTCATTTTGCTTTATTACACCCAGAAATCATAAAGCCAGTGGTTGCGGGATGAACTGGTGGTGTTATGTCAATGCCAATAAATTCTTATGGGGGTATGAGTTTGGTTATTCAACTGGAATAAGTGATTTGCAAAATTTTGATTTTCTAAACTTTGAGAAAATTTTTTTCTTTTATTATATGGGTAAATGTGATAAATCTGATTCTGCTATACCAAATTTTAAAGATTATCATTATTTAGATAGTGATGGTAATTCAAAGATTTTACAAGATGAATGTGGTAATAGTACACCTTATATTGATGAGGATGGTAATCATCGTACAGTTTTAAACGAAAAGGATAAATTATTTGCAGATGTTGATGATTTTATAATAAATTGTCAAAAAAATAACACTTTTGCTTTAAAATAAAAGTGTTATTTTTTAGTTTAGCGTCATTTATTGACATAACTATAATTGTCAAATCAAGTTATAAAGAATATCTCTCTTTTTAATTAGTTAGTTTTTTTAATGTTAAATGTAGCTTACTTTGATTTAAAATTTTTTCTGAAATAATATATTTTTTTGCTTCATCAAATAATCTATCATCATTTAATACATAGTAAAAATCATAATTACCATTTTCATATTTACCAAAAAACCAGTCTTCACCTAAATAGCCATCAATATAGTTGCAGTTAAGTTTATGATAAACAATATTATTCTGCATACAATATTCATAATAAATTCCATTTGCTTTTAATCTTAAAGTATCAAAATCTATAGTCTTGAATTGTACAACTTCTTTTCTTTTATATAAATAGATAGCAGTAACATCTTTTGTTGAGATATTATCGTATTTTCCTGCTAACCATAATTGCTTTTTTTGGGAATCTAAGTATAAATCTTCACTACCAGTTGGCTTAAATATTTCTGGAGAATCTTTCAAGTTATCAATGTATTTATTTCTAATATCTTTTTTCGGTCTACCAATAACTACCATTTTAATTCCACCGTTAATTTCTGTTTTTGTTATTCTTATTATGTCGTTTGCAGTCACTAGATAAGAATTGAACAATATTTCTTCCCATGCCTCTATTTTAAGAATTTCATCGGTTACTTCAATATTATCGAAACAGATAACATCTCCGGCTCGCCAAACCCAACTATAAGCCATGATTTTATTTCCAAACTTTATTTCAAAAAAACGCCCATTAGAATTTATTGCTCCATGAAATAAACTATTTTTGGCAGCACCGTTAGGTGTCAAACAACTAGAATAAGTCTTACCATTTTGATAAAGGTATTTTCCGTCGCAAACGCCATTGGAAATAATTGCTGTATCATGCATATCAACAAAACCAAATTCTATTGTTTTATATTTATTTTGATAATCTGGAATAGAAGAATAAAGTCTTTTCCGATATTTATCATATAGTTTTATCCCATTTATTTTATCTAAAAAAGGACTACCTTTAGTTGAATAGTTAAATTGCTCTAAATTTGTTTTGATGTGTTCATTATAAGGTAGCAAGAATTCTTGGATACCTTCTACTGCTTTATTTAATTTTGTCAGAGTAATTTTAAGTCCACGTGTGTACAGATTATTAAAAACATAAAAGTAATCATTAATAGAATATCTTAAATTAATATCATTTTTATTTTTAATTTCTTTTATTATCATGTTTACTTTTTTTAGGTATAATTCATCTTTTCCATCGAGATTAGTAATTATTTCAAATAACGTTTTGAACTGAGGATATATATCTAAGAAAATTTGCCACTTTATATCCAATTTTGTGTTGTTAGTATTGGTATTACCATTTTGTTTAACATCTTGAAATTGTAAATTACTAGCTAAAATCTTCACGATATTTTCATAGTCTAAAAATCTAATAGCCATTAGAGATAATTTTTCTAATGAGTTGGTATTGCAATCAAATTTAGTAATAATTAATTTCTTAACTTTTCGATATTTTTTAACATTATAATTTTTTATATAATCTTTTGGTAAGTCAATATCTTGACAATAATCATTGCTCTTATAAAAATGTATTAAAGATAAAACGTTTTTAAATTGAAATAGTTTATAGACGTTATTAGTAACAACTAATCTTCTAAAAACTAAATCAACGTATTTAATATCATCTTCATCAAGTACCATTTGACATTCTTCTTGATACTGTTTTAGAAATATTAAGAAACACTTATTATAAATACTATTTTTTCTATTAAATGTTTTTTGCTGAAAAGATAATCTTTTCAACATTAATATAATTTCAAAATCATAGATTGAATTTATATTGTTAATATTAGGGTGTATTTTGCTGGCTATGGGAGTAATAACGTCGTCGTAAAATTTGGAAACGAACGTATCACTGTTAGAACTAGAATTAAATTTATCGATAAATATTTGCCAGTTATTATCTGCTTTTAAGAATTTATACCATTTGGACAGAGGTAAAGTATTAATGAAATCTATTTTAATATCCCAAGTGAGATTTAATAAATTTACTAATGTAATAGCGTTTTTATAATTTTCTTCGGCAATTTCTTTTTGAATAATGCTCATCATTGTTTGCACGTTAACTGTTTGAAACGATACTTCTCTAAATAATCTAGATAAATATTCATTATAATTGAAAATGTCTTTATAATCAGAAATTTTAAGCATGTCAGTAATTGAGCGACAAAAAGAGACTTTTAATTTAAAATCCAATCTGACATGTAAAATTTTATAAGCTTTATCACTGCAGTATTTATCATAAAAATTTTTTTGCGACATTCCATATCTTGTCATATATGGTACAATTATTACATATTCTTTTAAGGCATGTTTTATTCTTTTATAATAGTTGTTTAAAAGATAATAAGTGGTAGTTTTATTATTTAAGGTTAACAACAAATAAATTAGTGTCTCATCATTTATGTAATGATTATAAATTTTGATGAAACTTAGTATTGTTTTTTCTAACTTATTTATTCTCTCTAATTTTGATTGGGGCTTTAGATAATTAGTTAGTTCATAATCAGTTTTTATATTGTCGATAATCAACTTAATTTGTTGGTTATTTAGGCTTATATTTTCAGAAAAAAGCTTATAATAGTATCTATCAAAAAAGATATAAGACCATGGAGAAAAATTAAAAACACAAATACTAACTTTATTAAATTTACAGTTAATCCAGTTGTCATTATTTTGTGAAAAATAATTATCAGTGAATTTTGTCATTTCTTCTAAAGACATATGATATTTTCCCTCCTTTCTATAATTTTTTGTAGTCTTAATAAATTTTTACAAGTAATATGATAATAAATATATATAAAATATTAATTAGTCTATTGTTTAACCATTTTAAGGGTAATATTATCCATTGCTTTAAGATGATTATTTTCTTCTAATGTTGGATTATTTTGGGTTATATCCAAATATATCTGACTATAATAGATTCGTTCTTGACTACTTAATGTTTTATTAAACATCATGTATCTTATAAATCTTAAGACTTGATAATATCTTCCAGTATAACTAGCATAATATAAAATATTATTCTTCATTTGGATTAACTCAGCAATATAGTCTTTTATTATTTGCTCTTCATCTTTCATTTCTAGTTGTTCAAATATTATTCTTAGACTTTGTAGTTTTTCTTCATTAAATTCAATATTATCAAAAGAATCTGGATATAGACTTGGTGCTTGTGTTAAATTATTTTTAATTTTATCACTTAATTCTGAAGATAGAAATTCGCCAATTTCTATATCTAAATTTAAGATTTTTATTTTTTGCTGACACATTAAAAATTCACTTTTTAAAATCAAAAACAAGTTTATGTTAGTAATCATATTATCTAAAAATAAGTCTTCTTGTTTAAAGCAATTACACATTAATACTTCTAACTCATTTTTAATTAGTTTGATAATTGTCTTTAATATTTCCATATTAAAGTTATCGCTTTTTTGAGGATTGAAAAAGTCTTGATACTCATTAATATGCTTTAATTCTAAATATGTTGAATCTCCCATAGTTTCGTGAAGTCTAGTGGCCACCAATTTTCTTTCTTCAGTATTAAAATTTAAGGTTTGGTTTATTAAGGCTTTAAATGTACTAATCTCTGTAATTTTTTCAAATTCATAACCATAAACTTCGTTAAATATTGTATTACGTTTATTAATATAGTTGCATAAGATATATCCTTCTTTTGTTAATTTCAGTTTTTCTAAAAATAATTTTAGATTTTGAAGATAACTTGTTTCATTAGTTTTTTCTAATAATAGTATTTTTTTGGCATAATATGTCTTAATGCTGAATATACTTGGAGTTTTAGCAGTTAATTTTTCTGAATAAATTTTTAATTTGGCTGCTATCGTAGATAATTTTTGTTCATTCTCTTTTATTTTCTCATGACTGAAATTAAGAAATAAAAAGTCAATTGCCTCTAAAATAGCAAACATATCCTGTCTTAGGTTTATATCGTTATCTTTTGCAACATTATTTGATAAATTAATAAGGATATTGTTCATTATAATATCGATGAAAAAATGGCTGTTTTTTTCAAAAAATTCCTTACTGGTAGTATCAAAAATATTAATATTGGTCATATCTATTACTTTTAATCTTGTTTTAGGATTACTTATAATATCAAGTTCTATTTTATCTATATTCTTGTAATTGAATCTCTTTTTAATTTCGGCTTCAGCTACTATTAATTTGTTATATATGGTAACATTAGTGTATTTTGTTTCTTTTAGACCATCAAGAAGTACCTTAACTACTGAATCACCATTTTTATTAACACAATTATATTTAAAATTTCCACCAAGAGCATCTAAAATCGGAATTATTTCCCCAGCGTAGCATTTACTCATTATAGCCGTATGCATGATACTATTCCCATCATTATCTATTATGTTTACATTAAAGTTATGTTCTTTAACAAGATTAATCAATTTGACTATAAAATCTGTTGAATAGGAATAAAGAGCATTATCAATAATACCGCCTTCTAAGGCTTTATGGACTACAGAGTAGCCGGTATCTTTTTCTTGGACATTAATATTCAGATTGTTATCAGTTAGTAAGGCTTCTATGAATTTTAAAACTACTTTTTCTTTTGCTTTAGCTTTGAAACCAAATTTAATAATTTCAAATAATAAAGGTTCAAGGCAATCATCAAAACCTGCTTTCTCTCGAGTATTATTGGCAGTATTGGAAGGGTTAAACCATTTTTTAATGCTATCAACAGTTATTTCTTCTAATGACCGATTCTTTAAATACTCTTCTAATTTTGAGGCTATATTAACAATTTCTACTTTGGTGTCAGTATTTTTCTTTTTTACCATATTTTTTGATGTACATTCAGATTGCGCTGCTGTATCTGTTTCTGGTTTTGCAGTTTTTAGGGTTATGTAATTTATGATTTTTTCTTTTTCACTAATTAATCGATTATACCAAGTTTCATTTGTGTTTTTTGCTTCTTTAATGTAGCTATCTAAAGCATCTAGTATAGAATTATTATTACCGTCAACGCAATTTATATCAAAATTATTTCCAAGTGCTTCTAAAAGCTGAATAATATCTTTAGAATGATATACACTGGCTAGGGCAGTGTGAATAATGCTATTACCATTTTTATCTTTAAGATTGACATTAAAGTTATATTTTTTAATCAGATTAATTAATTTAATGATGAAATCAATTATATAAAAATATTCACATCCATCAATAAGCAATGTTTGTAAAGACCTGTGAATAATAGAATAGCCAGTATCTTTTTCTTGAGCATTAACATTGCATTTATTCTCTAATAAAACTTCTATAAATTTTAAAGAATCTTCGATTCCAATACCAAGATTGAAGATTTCAAACAATAAAGGTTCAAGATTTTTATCAAAGTTGGCTTTTGGGGGAAGATTGTTATTGTCGGTATTTGAAAAGTTAAACCACTTCCTAATGCTATCAATAGTTATTTCTTCTGTTGGACGGTTCTTTAAATATTCTTTTAATTTATCTGTTATATTAGCATTTTTCATTTTGTCGTTAGTGTTTTTTGGCGTATTTGATTCTTTTTCTGTTTTTGATTTTGTTGGTGCTGTTTTTTTTCTTGACGATTCCTCAGTTTTTATTTTCGTGTTTTCCTTTTTCTTTTTTACTATATCTTTTGGTGTGCTCTCAGATTGTGTTTCTGTATCAATTTTTGACTTTATATATTTTATTATTTCTTCTTTTTCGCTAATTAATCGATTATACCAAGTTTCATTTGTGTTTTTTGCTTCTTTAATGTAGCTATCTAAAGCATCTTGGATAGAATTATTATTGCCATCAACAGCGCTTATATCAAAGTCATTTCCTAGTGCCTTTAAAAGTGGAATCACTTTTCCAGAATAAACTTCACTTGCTAAAGCGGTATGAATAATAGTATCACCATCATTATCTTTCAAGTTAACATTGAAATTATATTTTTTTGCCAGATTAATTAATTTAACGATAAATTCTGTCGAATAGGAATATTCTTCATTATCGGATGTATAACCATATAAAGCCAAATGAATGAAAGTATAACCAGTTTTTTTACCTTGATAATTAACATCGTAACCACCATCAAGCAAAGCATCAATAAACTTTAAAACCTTTTCTTCGTTGTATTTATGATTTATTACTTCGTGAAGTAAATTACCATAATCATTATCATAACTATTTTTATTTTTGTTATAAATTTCAAAAAGATAGTAACTAATGTTTAGAGTATTCATTTCTTCAAGACTAAGTCTTTTAAAAAAACTTTCAATTTTTTCTTGCAAATTTCCCATATTTTAAATCCTCCTAATGGCTCTTTTCTTAATATAATAGCATAAGATAATTAGAATGAAAAATGTTTTTTTGATTATGAATGAGATATATTTATAATATTTAAATTTTGAATAAGAAAAAAGACCATTTCAATAGAAAATAGTCTTTTTAATATTCCATAATGGGGCGAAATATGGGGGTCGAACCCATGCATGCCGGAGCCACAATCCGGTGTGTTAACCACTTCACCAATTCCGCCATTACCTAAAATATTCTATCAAGTAATTGCAAAAAATGCAAGCGTATATTATACTTAATTTATAGAAAGTAGTGATTTTGATGTATTTATTAGATTTCTGGGAACAAAATTTACCCGACCAACTTAATCAATTTTTTAATAGCATTAAGGCTTTTATTGTTGATACTGGTATAACTATTTATGATAACTTAGTTTCAATTATGGGGGAAACGCCCGCTAAAATGACGATTATAGCGGGGGCTGTAATTATTATTTTAACTGTGTTATTAAAAATAATTAACCGATAATTAACGTTTACTTTTTTTAGTAGGCGTTTCTTTTTTAGAAATATTACCATCCAATAGAATATCTTTAATAATACCAACCATTCTAGATTTGTAACCATTTGTAATATTATTATCATTTAAAATTTTTACTAATTCTTTGATTAATTTCTTTTGCTCTTTAATAATTGAATTATATGTACTTTGATTTATTTTAGCTGTCAGCCCAAATAACACTTGCTTATCAAAATCTTGGTAAAGTTTTAACTCATCAAAAAGATTTCGACTAATTTTACCAATTGCATTATTAATTTCTCTTTTTATATTATCATTTAAATAACTGTTTTTTTTAGTCATTGCAAATAATTGTTCGCACGCTTGTAATTTATCTTTACATAATTCATGTTTTTCATTAATATCATTATTATTCATAAAATTTCCCTCTTTATGACTATCGATTATACTAAAAACCAAAGAAAAAGTCTATATATAAGTATTAATTTCTAGGATGCCTTATATTTTTATTATATTCAAATTAATCTTCAGAAACTTTATTTGTAAGTAATTAGATGTAAATTCATAATATTAATGTCATTAATGAACCTATTGGAAGATTTTTCTTATTTAAAATGGATTACAATGTTTAATGATATAATTTTTATATATTCTATTAATAATATCTTGCAATTTTAAAGAGCTGAAATTGTGTAATAAAGCATTAGAATGATTATAAAAAATCGTATTGCATATTCTCTTAAAATACTTTTGATATTGTTTTTAATATTTTCAGTTATTATGTTTATAGAAAAAAACTTTTTCTAATTGTTTAGGTATATTATACCAAGAGCTTTTTCTTTTTTTATATAATTTTCCAAAACATTTTTACACTATCGGTAATGAAAAAAGTTTTGAAAATGTAGTAAATTGTGTTAGAATTGATAAAGTTGCAGCGGACTTAGAAATTAGTCATAATGTTTATCAAAGAAAAGGTGGGCTATTTAATTTATTTTATGAAGGTGCTGACTATGTTTTAACAATAGTACCTAAGAATAATGTACCTAGTGGTATAAATGAGAGTAAGTATGGTTATAGTACTAGTAATACTAATCCAAATAATTATACTTATTTGACTGAAGCTCATTTAGATGAAATTTTTAGTCATAAGGGAAAAGGCTATTCTATTTATGTTGAAAAGCGTTCTACAAATGATGTTGCTGCTAGGGTAGTTTCCAATAGTGGTCAAGCTTCCTATGGGGTAATTGCTTTGGCTGGTAATGGTTGTACTAAATTTGCAGCTTGGGCTTATGTTGGCGCTTAATATATACTATTTATGCCCCAGGATTAGGATTGATTGGAGCAATAGTAGGATGGCAGTTGTGTAATGCTAATTAAAAGAACTTGATTAGAATTTCATGATTAGAATTTCAAGTTCTTTTAATTATGTATATTTTTAATTTTTAGAAGTATACTATATATTTATTTAAAATTCATAGAGTTTAATACTCTATGAAACTGAAAATATGTTATCTATTTTTAATTTATAGTATAAATATATCATAAAAATAACTTATTTTAAAGAAAAATATAGTAGTTTTAAAATCTTTTTGTAGTCAAATTTCTAGTCAATAAAATATGTAAAGTTTCTAGTATTTATCTAAATTAATAAGTGTCAATAAGTGCATTTTTCAAATTTTTATTCTCGTCAAATTTATGGTCAAATAGTCATTTAAAGCAAGTATTTACCTAGATTTTTCATAGAGTATTAAACTCTATGAAAAATGTAAAAGTTATGTAAATAGGTAATTGCAGTACTTATTGATTTAAAGTATTATTTATTTTTAATTGGAAATAATAGAGGTAGAGGTTTTATTTATGGATGAGAAAGAAAGCAAGAAAAAGCTTGGCTTAGTAATTTTATCACTTTGTTTAATTGGAATAGTTGCTATAGGTGTGTCTTATGCATGGTGGCGATTCACAGCAGTGCAAACGGATGTAAATACGGCAATTAGTAAATGTTTAAAATTAGAGTTGAAAAATGAGAGCGATGCTATTAGCATAACTAATATGTATCCGATAAGTGATGAGGAAGGAAGAAAACTAACACCTTATACATTTACATTAACTAATACTTGTACAGTGGCAGCAGCTTATAAGTTAAATATGGAAATGTTAGAAGGAACAACTTTAAATAGTAAGTATGTAGCTGTTATGGTTAATGATGCTGACATTAAATTATTAAGTAGCTATGACGAAGTAACTACAGTAATAGATAAAAGTACAGAGTCACGTACTTTGGATACTGGTATATTAATTCCAAATGGTAGTAAAGATTACAGCGTATCAATTTGGATGGATAAGAGTGTTACTTTAGAGGATGATGCACAAAATAAAGTATTTAAATCAAAAATAATTGTAAATGCTGAAGCAACTGAATCACCAATGGATAAAATAATTGCAGATGTTGATAAAACAGGTAGGTGTCCAACGGTAAATGATGATGGTTCCGTAAATGTAACTGGAGCTGAGGATACAGATGGCTATGTTTGTAGTGCTAAAGATGCTTATGGTGATTCCTATTATTATCGTGGTAATGTAGCAAATAATTATGTGAAGTTTGGTACATGGTCTAATGATACACCGACATTAGTAGTTGATGAATCTGGTAATCAATATGATTCTTTAGACGATTGCAAAAATAGTGGTTTTTCTGAGAATTGTACTGAATTAGCTCGTGCTGGTAAAGATATGTACTGGCGTATCGTACGAATTAATGGTGATGGTACTGTTCGTGTTATTTATGATGGCACAAGTGCCCATGCCAATGGGGAGTCAAGTACAGATAGACAAATAGGAACAAGTGATTTCAATAACAATTATATGGATAATGCTTATGTTGGATATATGTATGGCGATAGAACTAGTATAGTTGAACCAACTAGTCAATATTCAACTACACAATTTTTTAATACTGACACATATTATATAGCTAAAGAATATACATACAATGCTTCAACAGATAGATTTACTCTTAAGGATCCAATTGCAGTACTTGGTAATGCAATGACCAGTGATTATGTAGGTTACTATACATTAAGAAGTACAAGCGCAAGTTCTTCTAATTCATATGTATATAAGATATTTAGCGTAACAGCTGGTATTTCGTATGCAAGTGTTGGCTATGGTTATGTAACATATGCAACAACTAGTAAAGAGGCTGCTCAAACTAATAAAAATGATTCAACAATCAAAACTTATTTAGATAATTGGTATAAAACCAATATAGTTGGTACAACTAACGAACAATATTTAGCCGATAATATTTTCTGCAATGATAGAAGTTTTTTATCTAGTAATTCGGGAACTGGTGCGGGTATGAGTGAGACATATTATCGTTGGTCTCATTCTGCAGGTAGTTCATATAACAATAAGATGATGTTAACATGTCCGCAACAAAATGATGCCTTTACGGTAAGTGATACTACTAATGGCAATGGAGATCTAACGTATCCAGTCGGACTTTTAAGTACAGATGAAGTAGTACTAGCTGGTGGATGGAATTCTAACAATAGTGGTTATTATTTATACTCAGGGCAAGATTGGTGGGCTTCCTCGCCGTACGGCTTCGATGGTGGCCTCGCTCGCGTGCGTAACGTGAGTTCGTATGGCCGTACCTCATTAGCCAACGTGACCTTCGCTGACGGGGTTCGGCCAGTTTTCAATCTGAAGGCTGAAGTGCTAAATAATGGTGATGGAACGATGAATAATCCTTATCACGTATAAACTGACTAGCTGACAGTTTTTCTCAAAGCCCTATAAATACTGGGCTGAAGGCTGCTGGAAGTTCGTCCAGCAGCTAATCATTTTACCAAAAGTTAGACACTGTCTATGAAAATACCTAAAAAAGCTGTGTTTTTTACACAGCAACGCTCCCCGCTCGTGATATGAACCCCGTTTCTTGGACATAGAAACGAGGTTTTTTATATGAGCAAATTGAGCTATGAAGATAAAATAAAT
>CAKOOR010000004.1 GCA_934098505.1 uncultured Bacilli bacterium | reverse complement strand
TTTAACCTCATTTCTTCAATAAGTTTATCACATTAAAAAAGACAACTTTTTTCAAAGTCATCTCCCCAGTAAAATATCGAGCTTTTAATGAAAAACTCCCCAGTAAATTGTCAAAAAGGGGAGTTATAAACTCCCCAGTAGATTATCAAGAGCCAAAATAGGATAGTAATGCAAGATAGACATTATTATCCTATAATTAGAAAATATTAATTATTTTTATCAGTAGAGCCGAAACCACCAGTACGAGTTCCGGTTGCTAAATCATCGTCAACGGTTAAATATTTTTGAAAAATAACTTGACCAATAACATCACCTTTATGAATAACTAAGTCATTTTCACTGAAATTCCAAAATTGAAAATAGAAGTGACCATCATTTGATTCATTGCCATAATAATCAGCATCAACAATCCCAATGGAATTGCTCATCATAAACCCTTTTTTTGGGCCACTACTACGGTTAACTAACATAAAGAACTCATCAGGTTCACAGTAAGCTTTAAGGCCGGTTGGTATTAGACTTGGTTTCATTCCTGGCTTATATGGTGGTATTACCATATCACTAGCAGCCTCAACGTCATAACCAGCCGAATTAGCAGTCTTTCTTACGGGAATATGGATATTTTGATCTTCATATCCTTTTGCTATTTCAAATCCTCTTTTGTGCATTATTTAATTCTCACTTTCATATAATACTATTTTTTCTTCTTTTAAACTTTTTACTACATCAATAACTCTTTGATTACTAGAACCACACCATTTAAGACGGGGATCGTGTAATTCTTCTTTAAACTGACCATCAACTAAAACATCTAAGTACTTAAGTATTTCCCTATTTTCAATTTTTTCCCAAGTAAAGCCTGTCCATAGCCAAATAGTTTTATTAGGATATTTTTCTTTGAAGGATTTACATAATTTAATGGTAGCATCGATAGTTCCTTTATATAATGGTTCACCCCCTAAAATCGATAAACCTTTAATATAATCAGGACTAGCAACTTCTAAAACTTTATTAATAGTAGCATCATCAAACTCCGTACCTAAATCAAAGTCCCATGTTTCACTATTAAAGCAACCCTTGCAATGGAAAGGACAGCCCTGGAAGAAGATAGAAACTCTTACCCCTGGGCCATTAGAAATATCCATCTTACGAATTTTATTAAATCTAGCCATTTCTTATGCATCCTTATTGTCAATATGCGTTACACGTTCTTTAATTTCTTGGGTACGACCTTTGTTCCAGAAGTTGGTACCGATATAACCACAAGTACGACGAGCAACATTTAATTTATCATGGTCACGATTACCACAATTTGGACAATACCATTCTAAATTATCATCGATTAAAATTTCACCAGTATAACCGCATTCATGACAATAGTCACTCTTAGTATTCAATTCAGCATACATAATATTGTTATATATGAAATCGATTACTTGTAAAACAATATCCAAATTATTAGTTAAGTTAGGAGTTTCGATATAACTTATAGCGCCACCTGGACTAAGTTTTTGAAACTCACTTTCAAGTTTTAACTTAGTGAAGGCATCAATTTCTTCAAAAACAGGAACATGGTATGAATTTGTAATATAATTGCGATCAGTAATGCCTTTAATAACTCCAAATCTTTCCTTTAAACATTTAGCAAATTTGTAAGTTGTTGATTCGATTGGAGTACCATATACGGAGTAATCAATATCCTCAGCATTCTTCCATTCATTACATTTATCAACCATTTTTTGCATGACGGATAAGCCAAATTCTTTGCCTTCAGCACCATCGGTATGACTCTTACCGGTCATGTATTTAACACACTCATAAAGGCCAGCATATCCTAATGAAATAGTTGAATAGCCATGGTGCAATAAATCGTGAATAGATTCATTTTTCTTAAGTCTTGCAAGGGCTCCATGTTGCCACAAAATTGGTGCTACATCGGAAGTAACTTTAGAAAGTCTTTTATGTCTAATTTGTAAAGCACGGTGACATAGTTCTAATCTTTCATCAAATAAACGCCAGAAAGTATCCATGTCTTTATCACTAGACAAAGCAACATCAACCAAGTTAATAGTAACAACACCTTGGTTAAAGCGACCATAATATTTAGGCTTGCCAGCCTCATCAACATAAGGAGTTAAGAATGAACGACATCCCATGCATGGATAACAGTTGCCATTACCATTTTTATCAATTTTAGTTTCTTTCATAATCTTTTCAGAAATATAATCGGGAACCATGCGTTTGGCTGTACACGACGCTGCTAATTTAGTTAAATAATAATATTTACTTGTTGGATGAATGTTATCTTCTTCTAATACATACAAAAGCTTAGGGAAAGCTGGAGTTATATAAACGCCTTTTTCATTTTTCATTCCTTGAATTCTTTGACGTAATACTTCTTCAATTAGCATTGCAAGTTCTTCTTTATATTCAGTAGTTTCCCCTAAATACATACATACTGATAAGAATGGAGCTTGACCGTTTGTAGTAGTCATGGAATTAATTTGATATTGGAAAGTTTGAACACCATCCGTAATTTCTTTATGCAAATCTTCATCAACAAACTTAGCAATTTGAGCTTTTGTTAATTTGCGTTCTTTGTATTTTTTTTCATAATATTCACGACTAGAACGAATAAATGGCGCTAAATGTGTAAGGGTTACAGTACATCCGCCATATTGACTAGAATTAACCGCCGTAATTATTTGCGTAGCAATCGTCATAGCTGTTAAGAAACGATGAGGTTTTTCAATCATAACGCCGTTAATGCTTGTACCATTTTGTAACATATCTTCTAAGTTAATTAAATCACAATTGTGCAAAGCATTTTGAGCAAAATAATCGGCGTCATGGAAATGAATAATTCCTGCATCATGAGCGGCAACGATATCCTCTGGAAGTAAAAATCTTCTTGTAATATCGGTACTAGTAATACCAGCTAAATAATCTCTTTGCGTTGTTACTATTTTAGCATTCTTATTAGAATTTTCAGTATTCCAATACTCTGATTCGCCATCAATTAATTCTTTAATAGCTAAGTCAGTAGTATTACTTCTTCTTACTAGCTCTCTTGTATAACGATAAGTTATATATTTCTTAGCAAGCTCATACTTACCAATACTCATTAACTTCATTTCGATTATATCTTGAATATCTTCAACTAGGATTCTTTTTTTGCCTAGTCTTTCGATATATTTTATTATATTTTTTATTTGAGTTCCCGAAGCTTGATCTTCGTCTTCTACTTCGTTGTTAGCCTTTAAGATGGCTGCTTCTACTTTTTCTGGGCACCAATCGACCATGTGTCCATCTCTTTTTATTACTTTCATACATCTATATCCTTTCGTAACATACTCAATATAGCATAATTGCCAAAAATATTTTGTTGCACTTGCAACATTTTGAACTTTTTGCTATATTTTTAAATGTGAGGTGTAAAATGATTTCTCTTTTTAAAGATATAACTCCCGATAATAAAAGTAAATTATTAAAAATTTTGGAAACATCTAACTTTACATATCAAAGAGGTGTAAACATAGCTTATCTTTTTAAAGATAAGGAAAGTATCGGTTTAGTTATAGATGGTAGTCTAGATATTATTCGTATAGATTATAATGGTACAAGAACAATTATTGAAACAATTTACGAGGATGAAATACTAGGTACTTCCCTAACTAGTTTGCTTAGTAATGATTATGAAATTATTACCAGAGAGGATACAAAGATATTATGGCTAGATTATAAAGTTATTCTAGGTATTAATGATATTAAATATAGTTATTATAATCAATTTATTAAAAATTTATTAATGATTGCTTTAGAAAAAAATACGCAAAAAAATGAAAGAATTGAAATTTTAACACAAAAAACTATTCGTAACAAGTTACTAGAATACTTTCGGATTGAAGCTTTAAAAAATCGCTCAAAGATAATTTATTTAAAAAGTACATGGCAGGATTTAGCTGACTATTTAGCTATCGATAGATGTGCGATGACAAGAGAGCTTAAAAACTTAAAAGAAGAAGGATTTGTTAGTGTTAAAGGACGTGTAATTACTCTATTATACTCTTTTTAAAATATAAAGTAGCAGTTATCATACTAGAATTTTCAATACTAATATGCTAGAATTAACGTGTATTAGCATGAATAATATTGTCAAAGAATTTAAATCAGAAATTTAATTATACAGTTTTAGGAGGAATATATGAATTATTTTGAAAATATTGAAGGACTGTTAGAAGAAACACAAGATAATATAGAAAATATCGAAAAAAAGACAGAAAAAAGTTCTAATGAAGTATCAAAAGACGCTTATGGTAATTCTTTTGCAAATAAACTAGCCGGTCTTAGTCAAGACAAGATTATAGAAATAGCTTATAATAATTTAGAAATCTTAAATACTTTATCGGTATTATCATCAATTGGAGAAGATATTACAGAACCCCTTAATATTTTAAGAGCAAAACTTAATACCTGTCTTGAGCGCATTAATGATAAAGAAGCAAAAAAAGAAATATTAGAGGCCATGAAAACGGCATTTGGTAGTAAAAACAATCTAGATATTGAAATTTCCAAGGGTAGATAGTAATAAAAATTAGAAATAATGTTTTAGACTTTAAGATTTATTAATTTCTTAAAGTTTTCTTATTTTTATCTATGTTTCTATATAAAGATTAACCCATATATTTAGAATTAAAACATATATTTATATAGGTGATTATTTTTGAAAAAAATAGATTACAAATTACTATTCTTAAGTATTATTGCTGGGATTTTAGGCATTGTTATGATTTATTCGGCTAGTAATATTTGGGCAGAATATAAATTCGGTGACCCTTTAAAATATGTTAAACATCAAGCACTATTTTTTATAATTGGCGTATTAATAATGATAATCTTATCTAAATTGGATTATAAAAAGTATTATAAGTATGCTAATAAGATTTTGTTAATTTGTTTTATTTTATTAATTCTAGTTCTTATTCCTGGTATTGGAAAGGTAAGAAACGGAGCTCGAAGTTGGTTTGGTATTGGCTCTTTTGGCATTCAACCTTCGGAATTTGCCAAGATTGGTTTGATTATCTTTGTATCTAAATATCTAGCAAATAATGATGCTACCGTTAAAGATATTATAAAAGGCATTTTTCCTATTTTAAGTGTTATTTTTCTTTTTTTTGGACTTATTATGTTAGAGCCAGATTTTGGGCAAGGCATGGTTATTGTTTTAACTTTAATTATGATAATTTTTATATCAGGTGCTAAAGTGTCTTTCTTTATCAAATGTGGCATTTTAGGTTTATTGGGTATCATTGGTCTTATTATTGTTGCTCCTTATCGATTGGCTCGTATTATATCATTTGTTAATCCTTGGGTTGATCCATTAGGCAGCGGGTTTCAAATTATTCAAAGTTTATATGCTATTGGTCCTGGTGGGCTTTTAGGTCTGGGTTTTGGTTCCTCAATTCAAAAGCATTTTTACTTGCCAGAACCACAAACAGATTTTATCTTTTCTATCATTTCTGAAGAGTTTGGGTTTCTTGGTGTCTTAGTTGTTACAAGTATTTTTCTTTTACTGTTTTATTTTTCAATTAGGATTAGTATGCAAGCTAAAAATTTATTTGCTAAATACTTAAGTTTTGGCTTGTCTTTTGGTATTTTAATTCAAGCTCTATTAAATTTATGTGTAGTAGTTGGCTTAATTCCTGTCACGGGGGTAACTCTTCCCTTCTTTAGTTATGGCGGCTCTAGTTTATTAGTTTCCTTTGCTTCCATTGGTATTATTTTAAATATTAGCAAGAATTAAATATAGCTTTTTTGTGATGAGTGACATCATTCCAGTAACGATCGTTACTCTTCTTTTTTTCTTTAACAGTTTAAAATTATTTAGATTAATAAAAGGGTTCAATAAAAGATGTCAAAACGACATCTTAAACTTCATTTAATTCTTTTCGAGCTTCTTTATAATTAGGATACCTAACTGATACTTCATGCCAGAACTTATCACTATGATTAGCTTCTTTAAAGTGGCTTAACTCATGAACAACAACATAATCAATAAGTCTAATATCTTTTTTTAAGAGTTCACTATTTAAAGTGATGGTATTATTACCACGGTTGCAAACGCCCCAACGAGTTTTCATTTTTCTAACCTTTAAGCTAAATTTTGGCAAATAACTAAACATAGGTTTATATTTTTCTATTTCCTTAGTAAAAATGCGTATGCATTCTTCTGCATAAAACTTATTTAACATTTTTTCATCTTTAACAATAATGCAATCTTCTTCAATATAATATTTTTTTATTTCTTTATTATAAATGATTGTATAAGGGCTGCCTAAATAATAAAAGATACTATTATTATCAAGTTCTTTTATTTTACGATTATACATTTTAATTAAAGATTTACTATTCCTATTAATAATATTTAAAATTTCTGATTCGGATACTCTTTTATTACAAGTTATTAATAATTCTAAATTGTCCGTAACTCGAATATAGAGGTTCTTATTTGGCTTGTGTTCAACTAAGACATTTACTAATTTTTTATCAAGCAAAACTTGCATTTTATAATCCATTTACAATTGTTTTATACTCAGTACCACGATCTTCAAAGCATTTGTATTGATCCCAAGAAGCACAGGCTGGGGAAAGTAAGACTACATCACCTGAGGTAGCTTCTTTAGAAGCTGCCATGGTAGCCTCATGTAAATTATCAAAAACTTTAACTGGAATGTTTAAGTTACCAGCCCATTTTTCAATCCGATTTTTAGTGGCACCATAACAAACTACTAATTTAACATTTTTCATATAATCATTTAATGGTTCAAAGGAATGCCCTCTATCTAAGCCACCCATAATTAAAATCGTGGGTTTATTAAACGCCTTTAGAGCAATAGTAGTTGACACTGTGTTGGTAGCTTTAGAATCATTATAATATTCAACGTTATTTAAGGTTCTTACATACTCTAGGCGATGTTCAACACCGCCAAAGGATTCTAACACTTTAATAATTGAGGCATTATCGATGTCATATCGTTTAACTGCTCCAATGGCACAACATACATTTTCATAGTTATGAGTTCCTTGCAATTTAATATTATCTAATTTAATTATTTTTTCCCCAAAGTAAGTAATATAACCATCTGTTATACAAATATCTGTATCTTTAGTACTACTAAAATAGATTTTATGAGATTTAATATCTTTAGTTAATTCCATCTCATCTTCGTTATTTAAATTTAAAATAGCTAAATCATCACTAGTATGATTATTAAATATTTTCTTCTTCGTATTTTTATAATTTTCATAAGTATCTAAAAAGTCAATATGAGTCGGTGTAAGATTGGTTAGAATGCTAACATTGGTCTTAAAATGGTTCATGTTGCATAGTTGTTGTATAGAGATTTCTAATAAAAGAATTGTATCACTGGTTAAATCTTTTAGAATGCTACATACTGGTATACCCATATTGCCAGCCATAATTACTTTTTTATCAGCAGTTTTTAATATCTCATTTATTAAATTAGTTGTTGTGGTTTTACCATTTGAACCAGTTACGCCAATTACTTGTAAGCCTTCTGGAAAGAAGTAAGATGCTACCTCTACTTCGTTGATAACCGGAATATTTAAACTATTTGCTTTTACTATTAATGGATTAGTGTATTTAATACCTGGGTTTTTAATGACCACGTCGTAAGTATTATCTAATAGTTCTTCTGGTTTATCAGTTATTACTACTTTAACATCTAAACTTTCTAATTCTTTTACTTTATCACCATCTTGTTCTTTAGCATCAGTAACGATTATTTCATTATTATACTGACTTAAGTATTTACTAACTTCATAGCCGCTTCTAGCCATTCCTAAAACAAAAATTTTACTATTTTTTAATTTCATCATTATCTTTTTTCTCCTTTATTAATCTTGGCGTTAAATTTTCCTCAACATTAATGCGATATTCAGGATTGGGAAATTTAAACACTAATTTTTCATCATTAGATTCTAAAGTATCTAATTGATAACCACATTCTCTAAATATTTTCTTCAAGCTTCTTATCCTATCTTTTTTATTTGTTTTAATTACAAAAGTAAAATATTCGCTGCTGGGATAGGCCGGAGCCAAAGAATATAAAATACTAGATATTGTTTCAACAAGTAAACTGTCGCTACATTTTTCATTATCTTGTAAAGTAGTTAGTAATTCCATACCATCATAGGTTCTTCTAAATCTTACATTAAAATAGCCTACACCAGCTAAATTAATTTTTAGCATTGATTTGGGATCTGCTTCTTTAATAAAATTAACTTTGTCATTGCCTGTTATTACTTTTTGAAAATAAGGATTTAATAAATTATATTCCATATATCCTTCCGCTTGAGCGTCATTTTCTTCATTAGGCCAAAAATCACATTTTTCCACCATCTTTTGCGATGCTACGTTTTTAGGGTTTATATAACATACAAAATATTTAGTATTAGGGAAATACTTGCCTACTTTATCAACTACGTCCTTTATTATTTCTTGAGCTAACCATTGATAACGATAATACTCATTTAAACCAATTCTTAGTTCTAGGCCGCGAGCAGCAGCAGCATATTCGACAGCGCCAATAGTTTCATCAGTAAATATATCGATAATTTTAAATGTCCTATGATTACCGCCAATATTAAAGTCTATAATATTAAGTAAGTCTTCACTAAAAAAGTGCTCATCATATGCTCTAATTGGTACATATTTTATTATTCTAATCATAATTATTTTTGACACTTAGGACAATAGTAAGTGCTTCTCCCTCCTATTTTGATGCGAATTATTTTACTGCCACAATTATTACATGGACAATTTTCTCTTTTATGGACGCATAGGTAATCTTGATAATGACCAGTGACTCCTAAACTTGATGTATAGCTTCGAATGGTAGTACCACCTAATTCCATCGCCTTTTTTATAATTTTTTCACTAGATTTAACTATTTTTTTGGCTTCTTCTAAAGTGATGGTATTGGCACTTCTTTCTGGGTAAATACCACTGGCAAATAAAACCTCATCAGCATAAATATTGCCGAGCCCACTAATGATTGTTTGATCTAGTAAGGCTGTTTTAATTGGTTCTTTTTTGTTTTTGAATTTAGCCACTAAATAAGTTGCTGTTAACTTGCTACTTCCCGGTTCTTTGCCTTGTTTTTTAATTTCTTCTGTTTCATATAAGGCTTCTTTAGGAATTATCTTCATTCTTCCAAATTTTCTGGTATCATGATATCTAAGATCAGTATTATCTTCAAAATGGATAATTACATGTTCATGTTTGGCTGTTTCTTCTTTAGTATCTTTAATAAAATACTTACCTTCCATGCGTAAATGACTTAACATATAATAATTATTAAGCTCAAATATTAACCATTTACCTATTCTCTTAATATCAATAAATTCATTATTAATAAGACAATTTTTAAATTCATTAATGTCATTTTCGATCATCTTATCATAATAAATATCTACCCCTATAATTTTTTTATGTAAAATACTTTTCTTTAAAACATTTCTTACTGTTTCTACTTCCGCTATTTCTGGCATACTACTTCTTCTTTCTTAGGTTTTATTGTATTATTTTCTTTTATTATTGTAAATATTTTTTAGCATTATTTTAATATAATCTTTATTATGTTTTATTGTTATTGGTACTTTTTTAAACTTTATACTTTATTTAGTATCATACCAATTAGTTCCTAAATCACTACTTACTTTGATTGGAACATCAAGTTTAATAGCATTTTCCATTTTATCTTTAACAATACTAATTACTTGTTCTTTTTCACTTTCTTTGACATCAAAGATTAATTCATCATGAACTTGTAATAGCATTTTGCTTTGGATATTATTTTCTTTAAAAGCTTCATAAATTTCGACCATGGCTTTTTTCATAATATCAGCACAAGTTCCTTGAATTGGGGTATTAAGGGCAATTCGTTCACCTTGTTGTCTTATCATATAGTTTTTATTATTTAGTTCATCAATAGTGCGTTTACGATTAAATAGTGTTCTAACCTCGCCACGTTCATAAGCTTCTTTAACAATTTCATCCATGTATTTTTTAACGCCTGGATATAATTCATAATATTTTTCAATAAATTTTTTAGCTTCTTTTGCCGGTATTTCTAGGTTTTCCCCCAGGCCAAAACCACTGATGCCATAAACGATACCGAAGATAACAGCTTTCGCAGTCTTACGCATTAACGGTGTTACTTCACTTTGCTTAATACCATGAATATCAGCTGCTACTTTGGTATGTATATCCTCATCATTTAAATAAGCATTAATTAGTTCTTGTGATTTACTAATGTGAGCCAATAATCGAAGCTCAATTTGTGAATAATCACAACTTAATAAGTAATCATATTCAGGATAGAAGGCTTTTTTTATTTTTCTACCTTCACTATCTTTAGCCGGAATATTTTGCATATTAGGTTCAACTGAAGAAAGGCGACCGGTTCTTGTTAAATTTTGTTTATAAATAGTATGAATCTTGCCATCTTCTCTTATATAAGGGATAAGTCCTTCTAAGTAAGTAGTATAAAGTTTATTTAGATTTCTAAATTCTAGAATGTCATTAATAACAGGACTATAATTAACTAATTTTTTTAAAGTATCGACATCGGTTTTATAACCACCAGATTTATTTTTCTTAGCATAAGGTAAGTTTAATTTTTCGAAAAGAATAACTCCTAATTGTTTAGGGGAAGCTATATTAAATTCTTCACCACATTCAAAGTAGATTCTTGCTTCTAAGTCTTTAATTTTTTTAGCTACTTCTAAAGACATGCTATTTAAAACTTCTTTTTCACATTTAATACCATTAAGTTCCATATTTGCCAGTACTTTAATCAGAGGCATTTCAATATTAGTAAATAAATTTTCCATGTTTTCTAATTTTATTCTTTTTAAATAATCATTTCTGGTATCATAAATAAAACGTGCCTTAGTCACTATATCTTTAGAATTAAAACTATTTTTTAAAGAAATATCATAAAATTCTACTTTATAATCTTTAGGTATCATTAAATAAGCAATATCTTCTTTAGTATTTTCTTCTAGTAAGTATGAAGCAATCATAGTATCAAAGATAGTATTATTTAAAATATTTTCATCTTTTAAAAGATATATATTTTTCTTTAAATCATAAGTATATTTAATTTTATCTTTTAGATATTCTAAAGTATCTTTTACTAATAATTTAGGAACATAGTAATTATTTTTTTTAGTAGCAACGCTCATCCCAATAATGGTGGCTTCGTGATAATTTTCTTTATCACATTCAAGATAATAAGCATAAGTATCGGTATCTTCAATTTCTTTAGGATCTAGGATAGTCGTAAATTTTATTTCTTTAACTGGTTTTTCAGCTTTCGTATTTTTAAGTAAAGAAAAGAATTCTAATTCACTAAAGATATTAGCTAAGTCCTCTAATTTAGGACCGTTATATTTGATATTTTCAAAGTTAATATCAATTGGTACTTTTTTATAAATGGTGGCCATTTCTTTAGAAGTATAAGCAGATTCTTTATCGTTAATTAATTTAGTTTTAACAGCTCCTTTAATTTCATCAATATGGGCATAGATATCATCTAGATCTTGATATGTCTTTAATAGATTAATTGCAGTCTTATCACCGATTCCTTTAACGCCAGGAATATTATCAGATAAATCACCAGCTAGAGCTTTATAATCGATCATATGAATAGGTGTAAATCCCCAGTCTTCTAAAAAATTAGTTGGATTATATCTGATATAATCTTTAGTTTTTAAAAGTTTTACTTCGACTTCATCTGTAATTAACTGTAGTAAATCTTTATCAGAAGATATGATGGTAGCATCATAATCTTTATTATTGTTACAAGCATCAGCAAAAGTACCAATAATATCATCGGCTTCAAATGGCTCTAATTGGTAGTACTTTATCCCCATCGCGTCTAAAATTTTTCTAGCAATGGGCATTTGACTCTTTAATTCTTCAGGCGTTTCTATCCTTCCAGCTTTATAAGTTTCATATTTTTCCTTTCGAAAGTTTTTCCCAATATCAAAGGCTACCATAATATATTTTGGCTTTTCCTCATCAATTATTTTTTGCATCATATTAACAAAGCCGTATAAGGCATTGGTTGGAAATCCTTTAGAGTTTTTCATCATATTGCCACTATAGGCGGTTGCATAATAAGCTCTAAACATTAAATTATTACCATCAACTAAGCATACTTTTTCCATAAAATCTACCTTTCCTCTACTTAATAAGTATAACACGTAAGAAAGGTTTATACACTTAAAAACTAGCTTTTTAGCGCGAAATTTCTTAAAAAATAAAAAAAGAATTAGTTTTCAACCTTGATTAAACCTTTTTCTAATTCTTCAAGGGCTCTACCTAATTCTTTCTTACTCTTGTATTCATTTTCATTCATTTGAAAATGATGATTTTCCATCATTTGCTTACTACGACGCGAAGCAATGTGTACTAATTTATACTTTGAGTCGACAATGTTTAATAGTTTATCAATAGATGGGTATAACATATTTATCTCTCCTTACATGAATTATCATACTATTTTTTCAATGATTTATCATAATTTTCGTAAAAATTTGACACTTTCTTGACATTCTTTCGCTATTATTCTTGATTTTGTGCTAAATAAGTAGTTAATTATTTTTGATTTTGTGCAAGTAGCATTGTTAAATCTAGGTGATAATGTTAGATTTAGAAATTATGAAGAAGCATTTTATTGGCTTGATGATGCCTGTCTTATAAATATTGCTTATAATGCAACCCTAATATTGGTTTAGGTCAAAGAATTGATGCTAACTCATTTAAATGTTATATGGCAGATACTGGTCTTCTAATGGCAATGGCATTCAACGAAAAAGAACTTATCAGTTCTGAACTATATAAAAAAATCTTTTTTGACAAATTAACCTTTAATGAAGGAATGATTATAGAAAACATAGTTGCTCAAATGCTTTCTACCTTCAATAGAAAACTTTATTTCTTCTCTCGTATGAACATGATGATAACACTTCTACTTTAGAAATAGATTTCTTAATATCTAAAAATAATATTACAACAAGACATAACATTATTCCTATAGAAGTAAAGTCAGGCGACAGATATACTTTTAGTTCTTTCAATAAATTAATTTTGAAATATAAAGATTTTATTGCTGAACCAATAATTATTCAGACTAAAGATTTAAAAGAAGAAAATAAAATATTATATGTTCCTATCTATATGACTCAAATTTTATAAACTTTATCCTTATCTCGATAAAGTTTTTTTCATTATATAATTAGCTATAGCCTTCCTAATTGGCATTACTATTCGTTTATCAGTCATATTAACATCTTTTTCATTCTTAATAGTAGTACTTATTTTTTCATAAGTATCAGTCATATCAATTATAACTATTACCATATCTTGATATTTACTAATAATTTCTAAAGTCAAGTTACATAAAACACTTTCAAATTTCAAATTAGAATTTTTAAGCTTTAAAATATAAGCATTACCATTATCATATGCTTTCATATATCCTTTAAATTGTTCTAAATATTTATTTTCTATTATTTTATCTTTAACATTAGCAATTAAAATATAATTCATAAGTTTCCTTTCATCCAAAAAAGAAGTTATAAAAACTTCTTAAACTATTTCAGCATACACTGTATCTTTTTCTTTATCATAGATTAAATGAATTTTGACATTTAACATGGAACTACCATCTCTTATATCGGTAACTTCGCCATCAGCACTACCAATATAGCCTTTATCAACTAAGTCTTTAATACTGACAATATAAGAATTATTTTCTTTAACTTCATCTTTAATAGTATTACCATACTTAGTTGCTTGGTTAAGATATAATTCTAAAGAATCATTATATAAAGTATCTTTATTATTTTCAAAAGCATGACTTAGTTTAGGAACCGTAAATAAAGTTACCAAACCTAAAACCACTACTACTATTAATATATCAATAAATGTATAACCATTTTTCTTACGCATCTTTTTTGCCTCCATTTACAGTAACAATATAACACATAATAAAGTAAAAGCCAAGACTGTCTATTTATCTTAAATTCTAGTTAAATTCTGATTATTTTGAAATTTACTCATAAAATCACAGATAGTAATTGAATTTTTTTCAAGTATATGCATAGAATTTTTATCGCCGTTAATAGCTGTTATGAATGATAATAATTGATATCTTATACCCTCACCATTTAGTTGATAGAAATAACGTTTATTATTGTTCATATTTTCATATCTTATCTCAAAATAATCAGGTTTCCACCAAGGTGCTGGGACTATTAGATAACCATTAGTTCCTGTAACGATAAGTTCTCCTTCTGATTTTGCACCTTCAGCCACTTTTAAGGTTGCAACCGCATTTTTATAGACTATATCTAATCTAGTAAACAAGTCATTGTTTTCTTCTGTCATCTTAGTATAAAAATGATATTTATCGTAATTACATCCTAAAATATCAAGTATAGGTATTAAGGCTTGCGCACCAAGATTATTAAAACTATGAGCATTTTTAGTTTTTAAATAGTTACTCATATTAGTAATGGTAGCTTCGACTGATAAAACATTACCTATTTCTCCACCCTTTATAAGCAATAATAACCTAGAGTAAGCCATTGCATAAGAAGTACGGTTAGCATCCATTAATACTAGTTTGTTCTTTTTAGCTAGAGCAAATAATTCTTTACATTTTTTCTTATCATTGCAAATTGGTGACTCACATAAAACATGTTTACCACTATTTAAAGCCATTTTAATTTTTTCATAATGGTCATTTATTGGAGAATTAATATAAATAGCATCTACTCCATTTAAAAGATCATCGAGATTATTTGTAATTATTTCCATTTCTTTCATAGGAAATTTTTCTTTTAAAATATCTTTATTAACATCTGTACAGATGCCAATAATTTTTATGCCATTAACATAATTATCTTCTAGACAATATTTATTTAAAAAGTCTATATCATTACCTACAACACCCATTTTTATTTCTTGTTGCTCACAACGAATTTGAGTGCTTGATATACCTTCCGTTCGAGGTAGATACACAACATTGCAATATTCTTTTAAATAATCAAATTTTCCTTCCCAGTCCGATCCTAAAACAAAAGTATCAATACCATATCTTTTGATATCATCTATTTTTTGACCGATATATTCTTCAACAATTATCTCATCGGCAAGACCTGTTTTGCGCACATTATCAATACGTTCAGCAAGTGACTGACGAACATTTATTTTTCCACGCTTGCGATCAAAATCTTCAGAGGTAACACCCACAATTAGATAGTCGCCTAAAGCTTTAGCACGCTCTAATAATTTAATATGACCATAATGAAGAAAATCATAAGTTCCATATGTGATAACTTTTTTCATTAAAATATCCCCTGTTCATGCATTTGTCTTAAAGCACTTAATAATTTATCATAATCTTCTTTAGTTAAAGCTCCTATATGACCAACTCTAAAAATTTTATCCTTTAATTCGCCACCATTTGGGCAAACCCAGATATGGTAATTATCTTTTAATATAGCAAATATTTCATAAGCATTGTTTTTTAATGGGTGCAAGGCAGTTACTGCATTGGAACAATTATCAGGTACAATTTCTAGTGGTAAATCTTTAATAGCCGCACGGAAATAAGAAGCTAGTTCTTTAGTACTGTTTATACTTTTATTAATCCCCCCATTTGCCTCTATTAAATGCAAGCGCTTATTTATTTGTCTTAATATAGAAACGGCTGGCGTAAATGGAGTTTGTCCTCTTTTAGCATTTTCCAAAGCATTTTTTAAATCTAAATACATCGATTTTGACTCATTATTATATACTCTCTTAACAGCCCTATCTGATAAAATAATAATTGAAATTCCGGGAGGACACGCTAAAGCTTTTTGCGATCCCGTTATCATAACATCGGCATTTAATTTTTCCATATCAAATTCATCAGCTAAGAAGGCACTAATACAATCAACAATTAAGAGCATATTGTTTTGTTTACAAAATTTGCTTAATAAATTTATATCATATAACTCTCCAGTTGATGTTTCATGGTAATTTACTAAAGCACAAGTAAAACCAGAATCCTGATATTTTTCTAAATCTTTAGAAGTAAAACCATGACCGGTTGTTAACTTTAGTTCTTCATAGGCAACACCATGTAACTGGCATAGTTTAACGAAACGGGCACCAAAACTTCCCCCATTAATTATTAATGCTTTATCTTCCTTTGATAAAACATTCATAACGGTAGCTTCCATTGCTGCTGTTCCAGAGCCAGTTAAAAAGACTGCTTTAGCATCCTTTGGAGCCTTAGCTAATTTTTTTATTAGCTCTTCATTTTCTAACATTATTCTGGAAAATTCTGGAGTTCTAAAGTAAGGAACTTGTTCAGATCCTATTTCTAATATTTCTTCACTTGATTGAACTGGACCAACTGTAAAATTTAACATAAAATCACTCACTTCTTGTTATTTTTCTATTTTAATCTCATCAGATTCTACTTCTTTGTTTTTGTTCTCATCAATTCCTAATTTATTTTGAACATTCTTTTTTATTTTGCGAAAGTAAATACCGATGAAGGCTCCCACGGCTATAATGATACCGGCTATTGCTTGAATAGCATAGGTCATTACTGATGGATCAATGTATGCCATTGCACTTTCACTCAACATTATTATAACTAATAACGTATACACAGATAAAATTCCTATTTTACTTATTTTTTTCATTTTCTTTTTTTCTCTTTTCTATATTTTCTTTTACTATATCAATTAAGTAAAGGGCACCTTTTTCAGCCGCATTACCTAAATTATAGATACTATCATTTAATAAATTTTCTATTTTTTTTGAATATTCTTTTTCGTTCTTAAATAAATATTCTATCGTCTCATTTATTTTCTTTAAATCGTTAACTTCTAGACTTTTACCAATAATTTCTCGTGACCAAATATTTATTGGCTCGACATCTATATCTTTATAATTAGGATTCATTATTTTCATTGGGGTATTAACAAATACAACTGGCTTTTTAGTCGTATATGCATATTCATAACCGATACTAGACCAGTCTGTAATTAGCATATCAGCTTTAAATACGGTATCATTTTTAGAAAAATCCGTTTGAATTTCAATATTTTTATTATTCTTATATTTTTCTTTTAATCTATCAAATTTTTCAGCAAAATGTCTTACTTCTTGAGGATGTGGTCTAACAATAATTTTGTATGTCTTATTAGTTTTTAAATTATCTATTAATTCTTCTAAGCATAAATCACAGATATTATCTTTTTGCCAAGAAGGCGCTACTAAGATTGTTTTATTTTTACTATCTTTTTCTTCTTTTTTAATTGCTTTATAATCGTTAATCATATCATCTAATAATGAGTAACCCCAATTAAATATCTTATTATCTAAGTCAAATTTCTTATAAGTAGCTTCGGCTTCTAGTCTTTGATATTTACCACAAGCAAAGAATATATCATAAGCATTTATTGATTTATATCGTTGAGTTAAGTTAATACTATCAATGCCATGAGGAATAAATATATAGGTTATATCTTTTCTAACATAGCTTCTCTTGATATGGTAAGAATCTAAATCAGGCATAGTCATAACGACAACATCGGCATCCATTTTCATCATCAAGGTAATAAGTTTCTTTTCTTCTATATAGTAAGGTTTAATATTAGGATTACTTTCAGCCATTTTAAATATATTATCATTATAATCACTAGTTATATAATGAATGACTATATTGGTATGCTTAAGTAAGTATTCAATAATTCCTTTAAAATATTTATAAAAGCCATTAGATTCTGAATAGAAAACAAGATGTTTATTGGCTATTTTAAAGAATCTTTTATAATCTTCCTTTTCTTTTTTTATTTGTTCTTTACTTCTTTTCTTAGCTTTATCTAAGTTAGATAGTTCTTTTAATTCTTTAGTAGTTTTTTCTAACTCTTCATAGTTTACATATTTTTTAGGATTTATCCAAATATTTAATAACCACTGTAAAACAACCGCAAATAGATTACTAAAAGTCCAGTAAAGAGCAACACCAGCTGGTACAAAGAAACCAAGATATAATGATAAACCAACGGATAAGGCAACCATCGACCACTGATTAGCTTTAGATTGTTCTTGTTGTAAAACGTTCATAAGATTTTGACACACACACATAATAAGAGCACTTAAGGCTGCAATTACTGGTATCCAGATGGCAATTCCACCCTTACTTTCAGCAATCCAACTCATATCAAAGCCTAAGAAGTTTAAATTTAAATCTTTAGCTTGGCTAACTGTTTCTTGGTAACTATTAGTCTTAGTAAAGTTAGGATATTTATCTAGTTTATCAGCTTTTAAATCATTAAGGATTGTTAATTCTAAGGAAGAAGATTCGGGATTAACGCTGTTATCGCTAGCGATAAGGTCATTTTTTAAAATTGTTATTTCTTCGCTATTAGTTTTTAAAATATAAGTAAGTGGTTTATTAATTACTTCTACTAATCCCATTAATAATACTATTTGAATAATAAGTGGTACTAACGAGATTAAAGCATTATATTTTTCTTTTTTATACAGCTTAGCAGTTTCATCTGCAATTTTATCTTTATCACCAAAACAATCAATTTTTATCTTGTTAATATCAGGTTGCATTTTTACCATTTTAATGGAATTTTTTTGAACCCAAATGCTAATTGGTAATAATATTACTTTACTAAGAAATGTAAATATTATTATTGCTACTCCATAATTTTTACATAATGAGTAACAAAAAGACATTATTGTTCCTAAAATATTTGCTATCATTTTTTCACCCTATTTATCTGTTAAATTCCTTTCCTGTTTTTACTAAAGTATTTAAATCCCAAGCTTTACCGGTTTGCGTATATTCAATCATATGGTCTTCTTTATTAAACAAATAAAACAAATATCTTCTTTCTCTTTTATCTGTTATATCATTAAATAACTCGCCAGACTTTTTGCCGTTTAAAAGGTCAGTATATGCACTGTTTAAATCAGTATATGATATAGCTTTATCAGATACTTTCATCTTTTTGTATTCTTCGTTTTTACCTTTAATGTAAAGGATTGGATTTTGCCGTCCTTCCGCACTTACTAGACTGTAACCATGATCAGCCATAATAATGATATTAGAATTATTATAAACATTATTATCTTTTAATTTATTTAAATACTTTTCAATAATCTTTATACATCCCTCTAATTTTTGATCATAGGTTCCGCCTTCATTATTAATATAATTTACATTTTTATCTAAATCGAAAGGAACATGACCACCTTCTATATGAATAAATTTAAATTGTTTTTCAGATTTTTTAACCAATTGTTTTTCTAAATAATTATTGTAATAGTTAATATCGTTTAAATCAAAGATATCGGTATCAGCAATCTTAGTTTTATTAAAATCCATACTCTCAATATGAGAATATTTTTTTAAATAAAACGGTAAATATTTAAATAAGGAATATTTAATTTCTTGATTAGCAAATAAACGAAAATTGTATTTATTGTTCTTAGTTAAATTTTGTATTTTTGAAGCATTTTTACTATTATATATAATCTCAGTATCATAAATATTTACATCATATTTTTTTTCATATAATTTTTTTAATAATTCAGAATTATCTAAGGCCTTACTATAATATTTAGCAAACTCTTCTTCATTATTATTCCATATTCCTGACAAAATAAAAGGAATTGAATCTCTTGTAAAAGGATATGTAGACATCGTATCGGGATAATAAATAAAATCCTTTAAAATTTTATTATATTTTTTTTCTTTGGCAATTTTATTGAACATTCTTGAATCAACTGCATCTAATAAAAATATAATAAAGTTTTCATCATCCGAATAATTTTCTAAATTTTTAGTAGTTGCCGTTACATTAATATCTTTATTTAAATTAGACGAAGTCATAGTAGTTGTTAATAAAGAAACAAGCAACATCGCTCCGATGGCTAAACTAACATATTTTAAACTAGTAATAGTTTTATCTAACTTTATTTTCTTTATCAAAATACCAGTTACTACTGATACAACCCCTAAAACAGCAAAGGATATAATAGAGGCTTTAGTATAATTGCTCCAAATAATAGCACTTCCATCTAATGAAGGTAACATTCCGGTAAGATAATTGCCTTCAATATAGGTTGTAATAAGTAAAACAAAACCTACAATTAAGGCATATTTAAAAATTTTATCTTTTCTTATCACTTTTTTAGTAACAAAATAAGTTAATAAATAAATAATAAAAACAACAAATAAACAAATAACAAATAAAACCCCTACCACCGGTAATAAGGTATTTATATTAAACCATAAATCATTAGGATTATTTAAAAACATAATAATTGGTTCATAAACAAACATCATAAAACTAATAATCAAACCAATAATAAAGGCTGGTAACATATCTTTAACAAACTTCTTCATAATGCACTTCCTACTCTTACGTACAACCTAAGTATAACACAGCAAACTATGTCCGTAAACAAAAATTACCATTACAAACGCCATAGAAACTTTTAAATTTTAAATATCAAAGTTTAATTTTTCATTAATTTAAACAACGTGCTCTAAAACTTATATAAAATATTTTTAAACTTCAAAAAAATCCTATACCCCTTTTTCAAGATAATATAGAATTTTAATTAACATTAAACCATTTTATCTACTACCATTACTGCAGCACCAGTCTTTCTGGCTGCCTCAATTCCAACTTTGGAATCCTCAAAGATAATCGTATCTTTAGGTAAAATATTAAATCTATTAATTGCTAAATTAAATCCTTCTGGATCTGGCTTTGGTCTTTTGACATCCTCAGAAGTTAGAATCAAATCAAAACAATCTTTAGTTTTAGTATACTCTAATATTTCTAAAGTATTTTTTTTAGAAGCGGTTGTTACCAGTGCAGTTTTATAAGTACCATGAATTAAGTTTATAATATTAAATAAGTGATTATTTACAATTACTTTATCTAAATTTTTAGCATAGAATTGTTTTTTTAAATTATGAATATCTTCAACTTTCTTTTCATCATAATTAACTAGTTTAGGAATAAATACAGTATAATGTCTACCATTGCAATAATTACAATAATAATCATAATCAAGATCAACATTATATTTTTTTAAGGCTTCTTTATAAGCATAATAATTAACATCATTAGTATTAAATAAAGTCCCATCCATATCAAAAATTGCTAATTTCACTTTTCAAATCTCTCCTCTACATCTGCTAAAACCATAATTAAACCAGCATAGAAAATAATACAGCGTTCCCCGTTCTTCTCTATTTTATATGGCATTAAACGTAGCCAATGAATAATTTCATGATAGAAGATGCTCTTTAATCCTTCTTCTTTAAATTTGTCTAATAAATATTTAGTATATTCATTATATAACTCATAATATCTTGATGATTTAGTAAATAGAAATTCAATTTTTTCATCATCATAAGATACTTGCTTAGTA
Organism: uncultured Bacilli bacterium; assembly: GCA_934098505.1. Classification (GTDB taxonomy): domain Bacteria; phylum Bacillota_I; class Bacilli_A; order RF39; family UBA660; genus CAG-605. Next base: position 96,892 of record CAKOOR010000004.1, on the reverse strand, counting down.
TTCATTAAAAATTCATAGCCGCCATGAATAGATTGTAATAATTTGCCATAATCAAGATAAGGAGAATCATGTAAGTTACCCGTATTAGGATCAATTATATAATAATTCTTAGAATTTTTTTTATTATTTTTTACACAAATTATATTTTCGATTGTTAAATCGCCATGAATATCTGAATAGTAATCATTTTTAAATATTTCATAAAGATGTTCATGAGTCAAATACTTTTTATAATATGCTAAATTATGATATTTTTTACCATTTATATAAACATAATCATTTTTTAATAATGGCTTTAAATATGTACTCTTTTCGATTTTTTCAATATTTTTATCAACTTTTGTAGAAATATATTTTTCAATTGTTTCTTTATCAGCCGCACGTCTATTTAGACTATGTAAATTTTTATCAATATCAATTAAGGCGGCTTTTAAAGTACTCCAAGCCTCTTTCATAGTTGAGGTATGAACGTAATTAAAGCAAGTTACAGCCTCTTTAACATAAGGCATATCATAACAACAAACATCATCTTTATAATACTCAAAGTCAATCTTAGTTAAAGTTAACCTTTTTTCATGAGCGTGAATCCATTTTACCTGATCATATAATTTACTAGCATCTTTACCAAAAGAATATTTGCGATAAAATAAATTTCCGTCTTTATTACATAACATTGTTGTAGCATTACTACCAGCCGAATAATCTTCGATAATGGCAACATCATTATTTAGTTCAATATATTTTTTGAAATAGGCACTGTTACCACCATTAAAATATTGTTCCAAAAAAGCAAGTCTATCAGCCATATTTATATGTGGTAATATTTCAATATAATGTTTTTTAGAATCTTTGTTTTTCATTTTATAAGAAATAATATACATAATCAAGGATGGTATAATACAGTATAACCCCACAATAATAATGAAGTTTTGTGAATATTTTAATATTTCAAACAATACTGATGAACATAAACCATTGGTAGAGAAAAACATATTAAACATTTCATAGAATTTCATATTTATATTAAATGTGGTTAAAGATTTAGCAAGCAAGAAGCAAGATAATATATTTAAAACCCACATTGCAATAGAATATAAGGCTAATTTTACTTTATCTAATCGAGCAACAATATTTTCAAATGAAATAATAGAAAACCAGAAAAATTTTAAAATTTTAAGTTCTAGATTATTATTAAAAAGAGAAGCTATTTTATAAACTAAAGATTTCACTTGTTTTTTTAATAATGTTAATATGATAAATGCTCCTAGAAAAATAAACAAAAGTATAATATAAAATACAGCATCTTTAACATCATTTAAAGAAAGTAACCAAAAAGCAACATATATTAAACTGGCAAATATAAAATCTAAAAATATTTCAACTACTATAGTTGCTAAAGAAAATGATGCCCCATTTTTCATTTGTTTACCATTTAAATAGCATCTAACTATATAACCTATTTTAAATGGAAAGATTACGTTTATTAGATTTCCTATTGCTAAGGCCTGCGTTAGATTAGTATAAGAAACTTTCTCATAAGGCTCAATAAACAAAGCCTGACGATAAACTTTTATTATATTGGCAATTACTATAACAATAACGGCAAGAATTAAATATATCATTTTAGCACCCTTTTAAACCCTTCTGAATCCTTAGCTTTTTCATATTCATCTGGAGTTCCAAATGGTAAGTGCAAATCACAGGTGAAATTTTTAATTATCAGATGATTTTTAGCCATAACATTATAAACACCACTAACAAAATATTCACTATAAGCACATTCTTTTAAATATTCTTCCGTACTTTTTTCAAAGATATTTTTGTTTCGAAAATAATAGGCTCCGCATATTGCTGATGTACTTATGGCTTGTTTTTCGACTGTTCTTGTAACATTACCAAATTCATTTAATTCTAAGAAAGAATACTTAGGATCATTTGAAGTAAATGTCAGTAAGGCGCCATCAACTCCGGTAAAATCGCCAGCCTTACAATAGTTATAAAAATCATTGCAAAGAAATAAATGATCACAATCATTAAAGACAATTGGCATATCATCATTTATATTTTCAACACCTTTTAAGCAAGTTAAAACGGCGCCGTTTAATAATTCCGGAATTACTACTATCTTAGCATCAGGAAAATATTTTTTTATAACCTTATCAATATTAAATTCTTCAATATGTTGCTTTAAAACTACAAAAGTAACATCACTAACAGGCATAAAATTAGTAATTGATATTGTTGACCAATATAAAAATGGATAACCATTAATTTCAATTAACGGTTTTGGCATTGTAAAACCATTTTTAAAAAATCTTGATCCAGCCCCACCCATAGGCATTATTAAATGTACTTTTTGCATTTTACTTCATCTCCTCTAAATCTTTTTTTACTTTTTTACTACCGTCCATCATTTTTTTGCTTTGTTTTAGACGGGATACAAATCCGGTATTCCAAGACGATTTACCTTTCTCCCGATTTTTTAAATAAATTGGTAAATGATAAACGTTATAATTTTTCTTTTGCGCTAGAGCATACACATAAATATCGATAGTAAAATCAATTGGAAAATCTGGTAAATACTCTAAAAGATCTTTATTAAAAATTACGGGCATAGCCATTACATTTGCCATTTTCTTTTTAAATAAAATAGAATCATATACTCCCATACCGAAAGTAAAAATGTATTCAATAATTTTTCTATTTTTTCTTTTTCCTTTAAGTAATAGTTTCTCGTCTTTATGCTCTTCGATATAATCAAAGAAAGTTGTTAAATCTAAAGGATTATATTGCAAATCTGAATGAAGCCAACCAACATAATCGCCAGTGGCTTGTTTTAGACCGGCAATAATACCATAACCATAACCCTTATTTTTATCGACATAGACAGCCTTTAAATACTTATTATCAAATGGAATTTGTTTTTCAAATATTTCCCTACTATTATCTGTCGAACCATTTTCTACCAGAATAAACTCTGCTTTATATTTCTTTGGAAATTTATTAATTATATTAACTAAATCCATAAGATTTTCAGCCTCATTATAACAAGGCAATATTATAGAATATTTCATTTTTTAACTTCCTTCTTAAAAACAATAATTTTTTGACTAAAATAATTTACAATCATAGCTGTTGAGGTTGCTATAACAAAAGATACTACCTTGTTATTTGTTAAAGTATATATAATAGTATTTATACTGGTATTAACAAATATATTTAATAATTGAGCGCCAATATATTTTATTATCATAGCCTTATTTATTTTTTCTCCATTTTCAAAAGTCCAATTTTTATTAAGAAAAAAAGAATAAATAGAGGCAATACCCATTGAAATCATTTTAGATAAAGATACAGAAAGCCAGTTACTAAGTAACATATATATACAAAAATCAATTAAAGTACTACTGGCTCCTGACAAGATAAATTTAAACTCACTTTTGTATCGTTGAACCACAATCGTTCACCTCACAATAAGAATCATTAACAGGAATAGTTACATACCAATCTAAAAAGTCTGGACTAATATGAACATAAGCGTATTTATTACTCTTATAATCAACATAATCAGCAACACTAGCAAGTTCTTTAGCAGTTTCTAGTTCTGGATGATTAACTGTATGCCACAATGATACAAAGGCTATAAATAGTATAGAATAATACAAATAATTTATAGAAGATTTATTTTCTCTATATAATGATATAACTACAGCATAAAAAGCAATTAGTGCTGGTAAAGAATGATACCATACTTGATAACTGGTACTAATCATTTCATGATAATAGCCAATAAAATCTTCTTTTTTGAAGTTAATCATAAAGTACAAGAAAAATATGGAACCTAAACAAAAGAAGACATATTTTATTTTATCTTGCTTTTCCGCATTATATATAACAATTAACCATAAAATTAAACCTACTACAGTTGCTAAATTAGCATTAGATAGACTTAAATAATTGTTAGTACCAAATATAAAGTTTATAGAACTAACAGTAAGTAAATATGAATAATATAATAATGATTTTAATTGGCTAAAGCCTAACGATGGACTTGTTATTGTATCAACATCTGTAATAAATAAAATAGCATAAGATTGTAGGGCTAGCGCTAAAACTAAGATTATTATTTTGATTATTTCATCTTTTTGATAATTCTTAAATAGATTTTGGAAGGGATGATGCCAATTTATTTTCTTTAAAATATAATAAAGTAAAGAGAAGGCTATTATAAGTCCGGAAGGACTACTTAATATACATACTACTAGGATTGGCAATATTTTATAAGATGGCAATTTATTATCTAAAATATTTAAACTAACTAAGAATAAAAGTATTCCACACCACCAATGAATAGAAACCCCGTTATATAATAACCACGCAAAATTAGATATTAATATTAAAGAAAGGAAAGAAATAATCATTCGAACTTTTCGAGATTTGATTATACCTTCAAACTCATTAGATACAAAGTAAGCACAGACAAATGAGCTAAAAAGCATTGCTAAGATTTTTTGCATATTAGCAAGAACATAAACACTGTTAAAAATTTTAGCCAGCGTTACACTAATTAAGGCGAATAATCTGGATAACAGATTAAAATAACCACCATAAGTTTTAAATAAGGAACCCAATCCTAATTCTAAATATTGATTTAAGAATATTTTTCCATCTTCGGCAAATAAATAAGTGGCTTTAACAATCCCTATATTTAAAAATACCATGGTAACTAAACTTACTAAAAACATTATAAACATTACAAAATAATTATTTTGAAATAATTTTTTGATATTAAAATCATTTTTCTTTTTATTAGTTTTTTTCATCTTGAAACACCTACTTAATTAATACCTACTAATTATTTTAAAGACATTTTTTTCAACATCACTACTATAAGAGTCCATGAAAGAAAATTCATCTTTGACTTTTGTAGAAATGATACCGGATTCAACCATAGCAACATAATTTCTACACAATAAATTTTTAGTAGGCTGATATTTTAAATATTTATTTATTATTTTTAAGTCATTAAAATAAATAGTAATAATATCATATATTTTATTTAAATTTTTCTTCTTTTTTTCATCTAAAGTTTCATCATTATAAATCGGGCTAACTTTACCATTTTGCTCTTTAAAGTATTGTAACTGACCATACGGAGCCGTTAAAAAATATTCTAAAATTAAAGAATAATGATAAATTTTTTGATATTCAGTATTATCATTTATATCAAAGTAAAAATGTAAATGATTCTCTTCTGAGTATTTTTTTACAGTACTAGAATTAGTTAAGTAATAACCATTTAAACCTTTATCTAACATTTTAGAAAGATTGTATTGGATACTTCCAGAATAGCCTAAATCAATTAAATTTAAATCAGTTTTTTTATAGTTAGGTATTAACTCTTTAATATACTTTTTATAACAGTTATTTTCATTTTTGATATTATTTTTTATAGTTTTAAGATTATCCTTTACAACTTTAGCAACTTTATCATAATCATCCGGTAATTTTATTGTAAAATCATCATTTTCATAGTTAAAATGAAAGTTCTTCGCTAAAAAGTTTTTTAAAGTTCCATTATAATCATTTTTTAATAAACTAAATATATCTTCATCACTTTTTATAGAAGCTGTATTAGTAGCTTTTCTAGATGCTAGAAAATAGTAATGTTTTTTCTTTTCTATTTTGTTAATCGTACAATATTTATCATATAATTTAATGAAATAGTACCCTTCCCTAGCTAAAAATAATAAATTATCTTGATTACTATCTATTACAAATTTTAAGAATTCAGTAAGCACTGGTGCATGAAACATATAAACAAAATCATCAAAATTATCAATAGTTAATGTACTAAAGGGACTGTTGAATAATTTTTTATTAAATAGTAAGCCCAAATAATAAGAATCACTGCAAGTTCTCATATCAATAAATTCCTTTAAAGATGGATAAAGACTACATTTTTGAAGTAATTCCTTACTTGATGGTATTTTTATGGTGTCAATACCGAACTCTTTTGGATAACTAACATCAGATAAATCATTATCACCAAGATGAATTATTTTTTTATTAGGATACTTTTCTTTAATAAATGGCCAGACAGATTTATCATCTTTTCTTTTATGTATATCATTTGATACATACAATTCTTCATATAAGCCCTTATAACCACAATTATCAAGGATTTCGGTTATTGTTTTTTTAGGAAGATACATATCGCTAACAATGATTACTTTCTTATTTAGTTCACGCAATTTTTTTAATAAATCAAGCATATCATTTCTAGCTGTTAACATTTCTTTTTCAATATTTATTTCGGCTTTTTTTAGGGCATTAGCGGACGCTAAAGATATGTTGTTATTTTTAGCATACTCTTCGTAAATTTCATCAATATTAACATCATGTTGATAGAAATTTCTAGCATTTGTTTCAGCTAATTTTCTTTTTTCTAAAAATTTTTCATCAGAGAAATATTCATTTAAAATTTTGAAAATATCATCTGGTTCATAAACGCATCTTGTTACTAACGTATCAAATATATCAAAAGATATAATATCGTATTTTTTTAAATTAAGTAGAATATTTTCTTTATTTATGACTTCTTTATTTGGTGGTTCCTTTTTGAAAATATTTTTAACTTTTTTTCGAAAATCAAGTGGTAATTTCCGGTAAAGATTTAATAAATAACTTTTCATATTGCCTCCTACACTCTAAAGATCTTGTGAATAGCGCTAGCATATTTTCTTTTAATGAATCTTTTCATTCTAACTAGATTTCTAACTGCTTTTGATGAATTTTTAGGTGCGACAGGAATTTCTTTGATAGCATCCATGGCATCAATTACTTCCTTAGTTGGTAATACTGGCTCATGATTATAAATTTTTTGGACATTACTATCTGGTACATTTTTGTCTTTAAGAATATTATTTACAAATTCTAAAAATTCATTAAATCCTCTTTCAATCGGATAATTTTGCATAAATTTATAGCCAGCTTCACTTAAGCTTTTTTGTAATTTGGTATCATCCAATATTTTAATAATGGCTGTCGCTACGGCCTCAGGAGAAGTATCTGCTAATAAAACACCATCATCTGGTATATCATATAAATTATTTTCACGATATAAATCTACAACTGGTAATCCAGCAGCCATCATTTCAAAAGGAATTCTTGATGGGTTTGACGAACTCATACAAACGCCGACTTTACACTTATTATATAATTCATTACATTTACCAATAGGCATTATATGTAAATTTTCCATTTCGACATCGAGTTTTATATCGACATCAGAGCCATACAAATATATTTTAACATCAGGACGTAATTTTTTGACAAGGATTAAAGCTTTAATGCCAATGTTACTACATCTACGGGCTTTTTCTGGTTGAAAAATAAAGCAAACAGCATTCTCTTTTTTGACATTTTTTAGTTTTTTATAAACATTTGTATCGGCACAAAAGCTAAAATAGTTCATTGGCTGATTAAATTCATTCTGTAATTTATAAGCCAGCCACTTACCAATACTAACACCATTTAATCCATACTTATAAGTATGTTCCATTTCCAAATATAGTCCACCCATTGGTTCAAACCATGGTTCAAAATCTTGAATAAAATAGGCTTTGCGTTTAACATTTTCTTTCATGTAGTAAAGATAATCTGGAGTTTTTATTGAATAAGTTGCAAAGGCTAAATCATATTCCTTTCGAAAAGAAATACCAACATAAACATTACCAAGACACTCGCCATAATACTCAATAATACGTTCTTTCATCGATTCGTTTGTGCTTACATAGTCTTCTTCAACATAAATATCACATTCAAAACCTTGTTTTACTAAAAAGTTAGCATTTTGAATCATTGTTCTAATACCACCAGAACCTTTAATTGGCCAAGGAATTATCCAAGCTATTTTTTTTGCAATCATACTACTTACCTCTTTTCTAAATTCGGTGCTAATTTCTCCAATGATAGCACCATATCTAAATGATTGTTTATGAATTTGTTCACTATCTAATTGAAATTTTTTTCTAATATCGCTTTGAATTGTTAAAAGTTCTCTTATTTCAACTTCGCGTGATGTTACGGTACTTGTTGATTTAGAATGTTTGCGGAAATAATTAAGACTTTTACTACAGTAAGCTATTTTGCCTGAACTAAGCAGAGTGTAATAAATGAACCAATCGCCACTTATTTTAAATTTTTTTGCTGCTTCGATGATCTCAACTTGGTTTCCCTTTTTGAAGACTACGGCAGATACATTGGGAATTGTATTACAAATGGCTAAAGCATTTCTTATTTCTTCTTTGCCGTCATTAATATAACTATGGAGCCATTTGGTTTTACTGACTGCCAACATCCAGTCTCTGCAATCATCACTTATAATTCGATTATTTTCATCTATACGCATGCTCTCAGCATAAGATAAAACGACTTCTTCATCTTCAAAACTACGCATAATATTTTCTAAAAAGTGACTATTACAACTATCATCGGCTTCAGCAATCCAAACATAATCCCCTGTTGCTAGAGTAAAGGCTTTTTGCCATTGACTAAATACAGAACCACTGTTTTTTTCATTTTTTACAAATTTTATAGAAATTTCCGCATGCTTTTTTATTATTTCTTCGATTCTTGCTACGGAATTATCCGTTGATTTATCGTCTAGAATTATTAATTCATAAATTGGATAAGTCTGAAAAAGTATTGAATCTATTCTTTCTTCAATATATTTTTCATAATTATAGTTTGGTATAATTACAGATACTTTTTTATATTGATCATTATATTTATGAAATTTACTATTCTTTTTATATATTGTTACATGTCTATTATTTTTCGCTTTTTTATATTTTTCGTATACACCGTTTGGTGTTACTTTTAATATCATTTTCTTTACTTCATTTTTCATTTTATTTAATACCCCACACTTGTTCTAAAAAAGTTAATCTCTCTTGCATATTTTTTTGTTGCTCTTCACTCATATTATTATTGTTTTTTAAGTGAGAATATATTTTTTTTATTTCTAATAAATGTTTTTTTCTATTCATAGTAGAACTAATATTATTACCATGTAAGCGATAGTAGTTAAGTGTTTTTTTATTAAAAGCAATCTTACCACGTTGTAAAGCGTTAAGGTAAAAGTACCAATCACCACATTGCTTAAAAGTTTTAGATATATTTAATATATCCTCATAGTCGTCTTTCTTTATTATTATTCCTGAAACATTTGGAATAGTACAATTAAGATAAGTATAATTATCTATTTCATCTTGACCAGTATTGATATAATTTTTTTGCCAATGGCCAGTTTTTAATAGATCTATTTGATCAATTAAAGATTTTTTTACAATAGTTCCAGTACTATCTATAAAACCGGTATCAGCATAACTAATAATGATATTACTGTTTTGATTTATCGGTTTCGTGACTTTTCTTAAAAAATTCTTTTTACAGTAATCATCGGCTTCACAAATCCAAACATAGTCGCCACTGGCTAATTTAAATCCCTTTTGCCACTGACTAAAAGCATTACCACTATTTTTTTCGCTAAGAACTACTTTAACGTTAATATATTTATTGATACTAGAAACTATTTGGTTAATAATTTCTAAAGAATTGTCAGTGGAACAATCATCTAATATTATTAATTCATAAATTGGGTAATTTTGATTTAAAATACTATAAACTCGTTCAAATAAAAATTTAGCATAATTATAATTAGGAATGATGACGGATATTTTTAGATCTGGTTTATTATAACTGCTCTGTCTTTTTGCACATGTTTCAATGTTGCTTAAAGAAATATCAGGAATTATTTTTTTGTACTTTAGGTGTTTAATATCTCGTAATAAATGATATAAACTGATCAAAAGGTTATCTAGGATAAATAATTTTCTTACATTTAAATTAACTAAGTTAGAGTAATAAATTCTATTGATTTTCGACTCTTGCTGTAAAAATTGTTGATATAGTTTGTTACTTTTAATATCATATTCCTTAATTAAATCATAATATTTTTTTAAAATCCGATATCGTAGTAAGAATTTTTTTTCTTTTGGAATTACATATATTAATAAAACAATTAACTGGTTATAAACAATAGCATCCTTTAAAGATTCATAATCTTTATTATCTTTAATTCTTTCTAAAGTAGTTTTAACGCCATAAAATATATCAAATCTTTTATCACTAAAGCCACTATTTTGAATAGAGCCACCTCTTTGAACATAATAATAATATGTGTTAGCATAAGTTATCTTTTTAGCATTTACTAAAGTTGGAATAACAACGGCTATATCTTCATTTACTTTTCCTTCAGCAAATTTATATTTACTAATTAGTTCTTTTTTAAACAACTTATTGCAAGCACTAGCAGCAAGACCATTATTTACAACATTATAAACACTAAATTCATCGTTATTGCAACATCTAGATATAACTTCTGTATTAGTATCTTCATCTACCACTTTTATATCGCAAATAGCAATTTCAGCTTTAGTATCTATAATAGATTGCATTAGTTTTTCATAATAATCCAAATCAACATAATCATCTGAATCAATATAGCCAATATAACTGCCTGTTGCATTTTCTAAACCTATATTTCTGGAATAAGAAAGTCCACTATTTTTCTTATTATAAATTAGCTTCACTTTATCATTGTGAGAATATTTTTTTAAAACTTCTTTAGAATTATCGGTTGAACCATCCTCAACCACGATTATTTCTAAATTTTGATAGGTTTGATTTAACAAAGAATTCAAACATCTTTCTACATATTTTTCAGTATTGTAAACAGCTACAATTACAGATATCTTTTTATTCATCTTTACTTCTCCCCTGCATTACATCAAGTAACACATACAACGACTTTAATCTAGTCTTTTCTCTAAATAATTTGCTTAATCTTTCCTTTTTATTACTTTTCTTTATACTAGATCCTTCTTTATGAAATACAGTAAGTTTAGGATCATACACACTTATTAAATTATTTTTTATTACTCGTTGATATAAGAATTCTTCTTCATGAAATAAGAAGGTTTCATTATAAAATGGATATTTATATTTATCGATATAGTCCTTACTAAATATTATACAGCAGCCATGTAATGGAGAACTAGTTAATACTTTATTACCATTTGTTGGCACGACTGGTTTTTTTAAGAGATGTTTTACTTTAATACCCGTTTGTAATAGATAATAACTAATTGAATGGCTATATATCTTGATTAATTTCTCACATCTTTTTATTTCCTTAGTTAAACTCTCTTCATCTTTGATAACAGGAAAAGGATTAACTGATTCCCCACTAGGTGATGTAATAGAAGGCCCTAACATATCAAAGTGATAACTTTCATAATCATTACCAATAATATTTAAAAAGTTTTTATCATTAATATAAACATCATTATTCATAACGATATAAAATTTTGAGTTATATTTCTTTTTAGCATATTCTATTCCTTTATTATTAGCTTTAGCAAACCCATAATTTTGATCAAGTTTTAAAATATCTTTTGTAAATTTCTTAATAATTTTTTCTTCACTAGTAGACAAGGTATTATTATCAACAATAATAATATGACTATTACTTAAATCTAATTTTTGTAAGTAGGTTAAACATTCAATAGTTTCCTCAATATTTTTATAATGTAAAATGATAAAGCTAAACATTCTATACTTCCTCAGCAAATCTTTTTTCTAGTTTTTTAAATACTTTATAACACAATATTAAAATTACAATGCCAATAACTAGTAATACTGTTAAATTACCTAGCTGTGGTATATGGTGAACATAGAAGATATCACGATACGCATTAATTAAATGAGCCATTGGATTTAACCTAAATAACCAAATCATCCATGATCCTTGAAACATTTCTGTCGAATACAAAACTGGCGTTGCGTAGAAGAATAAGTTAATAATGAAGGTTACCATGTATTCAACATCTTTAACATAAACATTAAAGGCACTTAGTAAGAAAATGATAGCTAGTGATATTACGTATTGAACTAAAGCGATAAATGGTAAGAATATTAAATGCCAACTAATACCGCATCCTCCTAGTAATACAAAAAGAAGAATAATTACACATGATATTAAAAAATTAATTAAACCACTAGTTACTATGGATATTGGAAGTATTTCACGAGGAAAATATACTTTTTTAATAAGGTTTGCATTATTGGTAATGCAAGTTGTTCCTTGACTAATAACGGTAGTAAACCAAGTCCAAGGAATAATGCCACATATCAAGAAAACAAGATAATTTTCCGTTTGTACTTTCATAATATAAGGAAATACAATAGCATATACAAGTACTTGTAATAAAGGATTAATAAATGACCATAAGACCCCTAAAAATGATGCTTTATATTTACCTCTTATATCTTTTTTGACATTAGTTTTTAATAGTTCTCGATATTGATATAATTCTTTAAATACATTCATATTCTCACCTACCCGCAAACTTTCAAATATTCATCGATTACTTCGCTACACTTACCGTCCATGGCTACTTTGCCTTCATTAATCCATATAGCACGGTTGCATAATTTCTTTATTGAATCTAAGCTATGGCTTACAATAACAATAGTCATTTTACTTTTAGCTAATTCTTCTAATTTAGTAAAGCATTTATCTTGGAAATGTTGGTCGCCTACTGCTAAAATCTCATCAATAAGTAGGATTTCGGCATCTACGTTAATGGCAACACTAAAAGCTAGACGCATATACATACCTGATGAATAAGTACGCACTGGACTGTCAATAAAATCTCCTAGTTCACTAAATTCAATAATACTTTGTAATCTATCATCGATTTCTTTTTTAGTAAGACCGAAGATGGCAGCATTAAAGTAAATATTTTCGCGGCCTGTAAAGTCAGGATGGAATCCTGCTCCTAGTTCTAAAAGAGAAGTTAACTTGCCATAAGTTTTTAAAGTTCCTTTATTAGGATAAATAATCTTAGTCATTAATTTTAATAAAGTAGATTTACCACTACCATTAACCCCGATTAAGGCTACAGTTTCACCTTTATCAATTTCAAGATTTATATCTTTTAAGACTGTTCTTTCCTCTGTTTTGTTTTTCCACCCTCTTACCAATCTTTCTTTTAAAGTTTGAGGTTTATCAGAATAAAGTTTAAATGTCTTAGTAACATGATTAACATCAATTGCTATATCACTTTTTTTATTTTTCATTATCATCATCCTTATATTTAATATACCAAATTTGCCTTTTATTAATACTTTCTACTCTTTGGTATCTACTTAATATGTTACCATATATTTTAGTTTTAAAAAACCTTTAATTAAGAAAAATCGTATTATTTTGTAATCTTATTTAAATTATTTTACCTTCAGTAAAATGTCAGCCTAAATTAAAAAGACTAGATTTCTCTAATCTTGGTTACTAATCTATTGTATACTTTATAAGTAATAAAATTCTGGTTAAATATCTAAATATTTTTAAGAAAAATAATTCTAATTTATTAGCATTATTATAAGTCTTTTCAAAATACTCCTGACTGGTCTTTAAGGCATCATATTTCTTTATTCTTTTTAAACTTTTATCAATAGAAACAGAATGGTCATGAATGACATCAATATTATTACATACGATAATATTTTTCTTTAATTTTTTAGTTTTAATACCCATAATATTTTCTTCGTAATAAAGGAAAACATTTTCATCGAAGTAGTTCATATCTTCTAGATGTTTACTAGTTATCATAAAGAAACAACCGGAAACAGTATCAACTTTACTTATATCTTTATGATAGTAATCATTAGGATAATTTAATTCATTTGTTAAAACTCTTTTTCCCCAAAAGACAATATTTTGTTTAATATCTTGCCATGGAGTTGGAATTTTAAAGCCTCTATTTAAGTCGTTACCTTGAATAATAGTGGGACCAACTATAACGTTTTTCTCACTTAGATGAGCATTTAGATCTTTAATATCATTTTCACTATCAATAATGATGTCACTATTTGAAATAACAATATTTAATTTTTTATATTTGTTAATTAGGTATTTGCAACCCACATTTAAGGCGTAACTATATCCTTTATTAGCGCCACTATCGATAATAGTTATTTTCTTGCTTTGTAATTTTTTTAAGTTTTTAAGTGAATCATCAGTACTTTTGTTATCAACTACTACTATTTCTTGTAAAACTTTATAATTTTTAACATTCTCTAATAACCTTTCCGTCGTTTTATAATCATTATAATTTACTATTACCATTCCTACCATAATCTTTTTTCCTTACCATTTATCTATCTAATAAGTTTTTATCATATTTATTTATTTTTAGCAAGTTTTTAAAAGGTGATATTATTAAATATTTTCATGTTTCTTTAAATTAAGTAATAAGCTTAAAGGTTTATCTTTATTTTCCTCATAATATGCAGTATCAAAAAGACGTTTCTCTACTTCTTCTTTTGTTTTTTCATCTCTTGTCAAAAGAACTTCTTTTATTTCTTTGACTTTCAAAGGAACTTTTTCTTCGGTTTTAGTATCTTCTATTTGGTCTTTAACAACGTAGCTAGTTAAACTTAAGGCTTCCATACCAATTAAGGCATTTTTGCTGACATGCTCTAATTTTATAAGACTAGCAAGCGGTACTTGGGCTAAATTAATGGTTTGAAAAAGATTTTCTAAAGCAACATAATCAGTATTTAAAAGGCCAAGAAGAACTGAGGAGGCTAAAAACCACATCTTAGCTTTGCCTACTAAGGTCGATTTAATATTATTGCCCTTAGATGCACTGTAAAGGCCATAGCTTAAGATGCCAGCTTCAAATAAAGCCGGTATGATGTAACTAGGACAAATACTAGCAAGAAGAAAAAAGGAAATGAAACCAAATAATTTATCAAACATCCCGTCTAGTAAAGCACCAAAAAAGGTCGAAACTTCATATTTACGAGCAAGGTAACCATCAATCCAATCCGTTGCCATGAAGCTTAGAAACCAAGCGGCAGCGGGAATACTTCCATACACGGTAAAAATTGGTATAAGTAGAATACCGCCAATACCTCTTAAAGCCGTAATCATGTTAACCATGATTTTTTTCTTTAGTTTATCGTTTTCTATTGTCTTTTCATTTTCATCTTTGTTAAGCATAATTAAAAACCACCCTATTTTTTAATAAATCCTTGTTTTTATTTTATTTAACTAATTTTTTTAGCTAATAATTTTTCTTTATCCATACCATTTAAATATGATTTTATATCCATTATTTTTTTACCACTTGGCTTAATGGCAGTTACATAATAAATGCCATCACTGCAACCGATTCCTAAAGAGTCTTTAGTTACGACATTTATGGTATTAGGAGTTGATTTTCCTTTTATAAAGTAACCACTAATTATTTTTACTTCTTCTTCATCAAAGCAAGTATTAGCAAGTGGCCATGGATTTAGACCACGAACCTTTCTATCTATAGTAATGCCTTCTTTAGTAAAGTCAAGATGTTCATCACTTCTTGATATATTATATGCATAGGTTGCTTTAACATTATCTTGTTTAATGCGTTTATTAGTACCAGCAATTATACTAGGTAAAGTTTCGATTAAAAGATCAGCTCCCATGGTCATTAAATTATCATGGACATTGCCAACATTATCAGTATCTTTAATCTCATAAGCAACACTGCTAATTATATCTCCGGTATCCATCGTTTCATCCATATACATAATAGTTACACCAGTAGTATCATAGCCATCTATTATTGCATGATGAAGTGGTGCTCCACCTCTTAAGTATGGTAATAAGGAAGCATGAACATTAATGCAACCTAACTTTGGTAGATCTAATAAAGTCTTAGGAATTATTTGCCCATAGGCACAAGTAATAATTATATCTGGCTTGGCTTTCAAAATAGGTGCATAGTCCTTTCTAATTTTGCTAGGTTGAAAAGCAGGAATATCATGTTCTACAGCTACTTTTTTTATTGGCGTTGGTGTCAAGATTTTATGACGCCCTACTTCTTTATCAGGTTGTGTTACTACTAAAATAACATTAGTATTGGCAATTAATTTTTCTAAAACAGGCACAGCAAAATCGGGAGTCCCCATAAACACGACACGTAAATCTTTCATTATTGTTTTTATACTTAGTCAATTATTTTTTAATTTAGACTAATTCCTTTCTTTTTATATTTTTTATTATAATTAAATATATAATAAATTTTTCTTCTTTAATTATAGAAAAAAGAGTAAAAAAAAACAACTAATTCCCCTTTATTTTCAGAAAAAAATATCTATTTTGTTTTTTTCTGATATAAGAATTAATTGCTAGTTAAAAATTTCATTTAAAGAATAAATTCGTAAATTATTATTGTTTATTTGTTGATACAATTTACCGTGAATAATTCTTTTATAATCTTTTAGATTTAATGGTTTTAATCCTTTTAAAAATAAATCAATATCTTCATTATTTATTTTAACTTGATACGGTTGTTTTGTTTCTATTTCTCCTAGCCGATTATAAACGATTATTGGATTATAAAAATCAAATAAGTAGTAATTATTATCGATCATAATTATATTAAAAGAATAAAAGTCATTAATGACATTTAATTTACAAGCTCCAATTAAAAAGATAGAATCATATCCTAAGAATGTTAATAAGTTTTGAGCAATAATACTATATTCTAAAGAGGTAGCAACATTTTCTTGTTTTAAAGTATCTATATCACTAAGAATGATTTCTGATTCACTTTCTTTATTTAAGATATCTTCTCTTCTTTTTAGTCTACTTACCTTGCGACCTAAATATTCTTCAAGAAAATTAGCTATATAAAGTATGGCTTCATTGTCATTATATATTTTATATTTTTGTAAATATTTAATAAATTCATAAATATAATTATTTTTATAAATTTGATAGTAATCATTATCTAAATTATAACGAATTTTTATATTATTAGTTATAAAACCATAATATGGTAGGGAATATTTAGTTGGACTTATATAACCTAAGTTAGTACGTATTTTATAGGTATTTTGAAAATATTTTATTTTACTTTTTATATATTTAATAATGTCTTCATCACTAATACTAGGAAGAAAATCAAAAATACTTTTACTCTGCATATACTACACCCTCTAGCCATGTTGTCTTTAAGTATTGTAGCATATTATATTTATAAAGAAAAGAAAAAACCTACTAGAATTTAATCTAATAGGTTTCTTAGAAAGAAATATGTCTGTCAAACATATCATCTTCGTTGTGGATTTCCTAATATACAACTCATATTGACAGATAAAAGTCATATATTTTTATCAATATTCCACATATGCAGCATATACTTAATAGATTGATAAACGAGATAACGTGTACTGCTAACCATCAAAGGGTTTAAAAAATCATTAAATAAATATAACATATTTACTATTAATAAAGTAAGAATCTTTCTTACTAATAACAGCAGTACTATCTCTACTATTAAGTGATTTAATCATATCATTGTTTTTACTATTTGTAAAGTACTTTTATGAAAATTTCACAATATTTTTTTCGACTTTTTTTGCATCTCCTAATTTGATCTAATTTATTTATATATGCCAAAAATATTTTTAGTTATAGGTATTACAGTTCGAGTTTCAATCTTCTCATTTTTTAATACTTTCTTAGCGTTGTTACTAAATAAATCTTCAATATAATCAGCAGTTATTATTTTCTTTAATATTTTTTTAGTCTTAGCAATATCCTGATAGAAAGTATCGGTATTATGATGAATATCGCTCGATAAGAAAGTTATAAATTGGTGTTTAAGTAAGAGTTCCAAAGTTTTCTTAGCTTCCTTACCATATCTTCCTGATAAGGAACCAATATTGCTTTGAAAAATAGCACCTGCTTCTTGCCATTCCATAATAATTTGTGGATTTTCTTTAACGACACGATAACGTTCAGGGTGTGCAATTACTGGAATATAGCCAGCATTTTGTAAATTAAATAATGTCTTACGGATATTTTTGTATTCACTATTCATAGGAAGTTCAAACAAAACATAACGGCTGTCGTTTAAAGACGATGTCTTTTTTTTAAGTAAATTTTGTAACATATCAATATCAATAAATATCTCATTTCCTAAATATAAATTGATATTAATATTTTCCTCTGTTAATTTAGCAATTAATATTTTTAATATTTTTTTATTGTTTTGTCTTTGGCTATTATAAATACTACCTAATATGAAATGTGGAGTAACGACGATATCTGTTACTCCATTAGAAACTGCTTGTTTAATTATTTGAATTGATTCTTCTAAGGATTTTGAACCATCATCGATATTAGGTAATATATGACTATGCAAATCTATCATATATCCTCCGTTAATTAATTATAATATTTACTATAATAATGGTCTTTTGATGATGGGAATTTGTTTAAAATTACCCCAGCAATCTTATCCTTGAATTTTTCTAAAGCTTTATTGGTATTGGTTAAGAATTCAACAGGTGTTACCTTATAAGCAGATACGATAACGATCTTATCTACCAAATCTGACATAATAATAGAATCAGTTAAACCACCTACTGGAACACCATCATAAATAACTAAATCAAATTTTTGCTTTAGTATTTTTGCTAATTGTTTATTTTTAGAAGATGCTAGCAATTCACTTGGATTTGGAGGCACGATGCCCATTGGTAAAACATAAATATTTTCATATCTTGTTTTTTTAATATATTTTTTATAATTTTTTTCTACATCATCTAAAAGTAAGTTTGATAATCCTTGTTCATTATCAATATTGAAAATTTTATGTTGTCTGCCACGACGAAGATCGCAATCGACAATTAATACTTTAACGCCAGCTTGAGCAAAGGCGACAGCTAAATTAGCACTGACAAATGATTTTCCCTCACCACTCATAGAGCTAGTCATTAAAATTGATTTTACAGGCTCATCAACTGAAGAAAACAAAAGATTAGTACGAATTGTTTTAATAGCTTCAGCTACACCACTTTTGGGATTATTAGCGACTATAAGTTCGTTATTCATTTTCTTTTTCCTTTCTTTTCTTTTGGTATAGTTTTAATAGGAACAATACCCAAGGTTGGCAAACCAATTTTGCTTTCAATCTCTTCAGTGCTCTTAATTGTTGTATCAAAGTAGAACATGATAAAGATAGCAGCACTGGCAAGAACGATACCTACTAATAAAGCTAGAACTGTTGTTTTTAATAAACTGATATTATAAGGTAAATTAGCCTTTTCAGCATAATCGACAATAGCAACGTTTTTAATACTATAGTATCTAGCAACGTCATTACTAAAGACACGAGCTATTTCGTTTGCAATATCTTTAGCACTATCTGCATTTTCACTATTAACTGAAATACGAATGATTTCGGTATCATCTTCGGTTGTAACACTTATTTGTTTTTTTAGTTGTTCAGCTGTTGTATTTAATTCTAGATTATTTATTACTTGATTTAGGATGCTGTGTGATTTCATTATTACTCGATAATTGGAAACTAAGTTCTTATTTAAAGTAATATCACTTGAAGTTATTTGTTGATTTGTCTTTTCATTATTGGTAGTTAAAACCATAGTTGTGTAGGAGTTATACATTGGCGTTTTAAAAAATAATGTATAAGATGCTCCAGCTACTACAAAAACTAAACCAGCGATAGCTATAATAAACCACTTGCTCACAAAATAATCAAATAATTCTTTTAAATTTATTTCTTCCATATATTCCCTCTTAACTCCCAATATTATATAATAACTTATAATTTATGGCAAGAAAAAACACAACTTTTTTAAGATTTAAATTATTTACTTTTAGATATCCAAAGTTTAATTTTTCTTATATTTAGTTGTGTCTTTTAACATTTTATTTTCTAATTCTTGGGCTTCGGCACTTACTCTTAACATACACCATAGCACGAAAAGGATAAGTCCAATTAATATTATTAATAACATATACTCTCCTTAAAGTTATTATAACAAACCCAATTATTTTTATAACTAATTATCGTTCGTCAAATTTCGACATTTTTCGACATTTTTTTGATAGATAGTAGCTAAGATGATGCCAAATAAGGATCCAGCTCCATCAATAAAGGTATCCATGACCTTAGCAGTACGTCCTGGAATAAAGATTTGATGAACTTCATCACTAACAGCATATAAGTAACAAATTAGTAAACTAATTATAATAGTTTTTTTACTTATTTTAGTATAATCACTTAGTAGTTGAAAAACTAATATACCTAAGATTAAATATTCGGTAAAATGAGCGGTCTTTCTTACTAGAAAGGTACTATCTTCTACTTTCTTCTTTACTTCTTCTCTAGAAATATCTTTATTAGTTACATTAGTAGTAACATTTACAACCATACTTGTGACAACATCACTAGTTTTGGTAGATTTAGTACCAGTTTGACTAGAAAAATTAAAGATTACAAACATCCAAAGAATAACTAATATAGTATGAAATACTTTTTTATTTTTTCTTAAAGCTTTAAAAGTACCAGTTGTTGTAAAGACAATTATAAGTCCTATAATAAAGGCTATTATGCCAGTTATATTCATACAGTTTAAAACACTACTAATAAATTCTTTTAAGACATTACTAATTGAAGTATTATAAAAGAAAATATTATTTATATCGATAGTATATTTAATATAAAGGACTAAACCACATAGAACAACAAAGTTAGTAAATAAAGATGCTATAATATTACGATCTTTAAAAAGATAACGATTTATTAAATAAGTTATTATAGAAACAATTAGGCTTATTCCTAAAATTATCTTTGTTAGTTGATAAGCCTTATTAAATAAAGGTCGTACTTTTTCAAAAGTATTATTGTAAGATATTTCTTCTTCATAAATATTAACTAGTTTTTTTGTTAGGATATTAACGGTATCTTTATTGTCTACTCGAATATTATTCTTTTTTATATAAGTATTAATATTATTAGTTAAATTAGTTTGAAACTCTTCAGTATTTACGCTTATTTTTTCATTAGCATAAAGATTATCGATAGAAGTAATAATATCTTTTTTTAATGATTTAACACTTATAACGTTATTTAAGACTTCTTCATTTAGACCAGACTGTTCTAGATAGTAAGATACTTCTTCTAAGGTATTATCATATAATTCTTGATAATAATTATGATTATCTAGTAAATCTAGAACATAATCTTCATTAAAGACGGTTAAGATTAGAATAATACTAAAACTTAAGAGAAAGAAACTAATACTTTGAATAAATTTGGTTGTATAACTTAATATTGTTTTCATAATTCCTTCCCTTCTATCTTTTTAGCGTAAACAACATATCTTTGGTAGCGGTAACCAACGCCATTTATTGGATAGCAAGTATAAAATAAGACTCTTTCCCCATCTTCTTCTAAGAAAGTTTGAAACCTTTTATTTAACTCACTATCTCTTAGGATCTCATAATCATAAACTTCATAAGTATATTTGCCATAATAAGTATCGATATAAATTATTGATCCTTTAGTAAGCTCGGTAATTAAGCCAAAATGACGCATATTGTTATGAGCAGCAATGATGATAGGCAAACCTTCACCTGGAAAGAAGGAGCCAATATAACGACCGGCACCTTTACGAATTATGCTTAATGAATCTCCATTGTAAAGATTAATAGTTCTATCTACTTCTGGAATATTAATAGTACCAAAGGCTTCACCATAAGCTGGAATCGGACTTAGTCTTTTTGTTTCGGAATCAATTTTAATATTTGATAGATCGCTACTCGTATTATTATTTGTTTCTTTGATGGCTATTTTATTGAACAGATTAATGTAAGTAGCAATTTTCTCATTTAAGGTAAAATTAACAAATAAGACTAAAAGGGAAGCAAAGAAAAAAGCGATTGCTAACTCTCTAACAATCACTTTCCCACTTTTTTTAAGTAAATTAAGCATTTTGTTTTTTTGCTTTAACAGCGATAGTTGCGATTCCGATAATAGCAACTACTGAAGCAATGGTAATAACTAAGTTTCCGTTAGTATATTTAACATCAGTTGTAACGTTTACTTTATCATTATAGAATGCTTTAGTAGGTTCGTCTACATAACCAACGAATAATTTTCCATTATTAATGCTTACAGGAACTTTAGTATTAGCACCAACATTATTTACTAATGCTTTTAATTCATTTTTAGTACTAGTACTTAGTTTAGATAAATCAGTTACATTAGCTTTTTCGATAATTTCTACAGCTTTATCAATTTGAGTAGAAATATAATCGCAATCTGATTCACTAACTTCGTTTTGTTCTAAATAACTTTTTACTGTATTGGCATTACCATTATTTAGCTTGTAAGTTACTCCGTTAATTGTGTAAGATTTTGTTAGTTTGTCTTTTAATTCATCCTTAGACATAGCATTTACGCTTACAGTTGTAAGTAGAACAGCTACAAATAAGAATAAAAACTTCTTCATATTTTTCATCTTCATCTTCCTCTCTTCTTTTTTCATTTTACTATTAAGTTTTTTATTTTGCAAGAATTATCGGCATTTTTTGGTCATTTTTTGACAATATTGGCAATAAGTTTATATCTTGTAAATTTATTATACACATTAAGAAATTTTATATACATATCAATTGAACAATAAAATAACTTAAAATATTAATCAAACTAAATAAAAGATTGCGAAACACAAGAAATACTAATATCTTCGATTTTTGAAGATTATCATAAATTATAGTATTTTTTAACAGATAAACTAAGTCTTCTTATAACTTTGCTAGTACCTTAAGCCATGAAATTCAGCTTTCTTAAAAAGATTATTAACTATATCTGCCACTTGCTCTATATTAGGTTGCTTTTTTGTTTCAAAATAAAATCTACTTTTTATTTCATCTATTATATTATAAGTAAATCCAATGTTATCGATGTCTTTATTTTTATTAATAATATTTTCTAATTTTTCAATCACCTTTATATGTGAATTATTTGGTGTATTTGATAATGCTATTTTTATAAATGCCTCTATGCACCCAGAATAAATACTTTGAAATCCATTATCTTTAAAATTTGGTGAAAACGTCAACAAATATATTTTAGCAATTATATTCAAACATTCTATGCTATCAACCTGTGCTAATGCATCTTTAACAGTATCCTTATAAATATTTTTTATATCAACACAACGCATTTCTTTTTTTAATAACTCATAATATTTACTTATTCCATTTAGATTATTTGACTTAATTAAGTATTTTAAATATATAATTTTTCTATCTAAATTTTTATCATTCTCACATTTAACTTCTATGTAGTCAAGAATAGCAAATTTATCGACTTTATAAATTCCGTCTATTAAACCTATTCTCGTATTAAAATCAACAACATCCAATAGATTATTTTTTATAAGTTCAATAGGATAAAATTTTAAAATGTATTCAACAATCTCTGTTTTATAAAAATATTTTATTTTATTATTCTTTATATATTTTATTAAATACTCAGATAAATCATCAATTTCATGCTTTATGCAATATTTAACATGATTTTTCAAGACAGCACCTAACATTTTTCGGCTCTTAATATTATCTATAATTCTATTTTTTACTTTATCTTCCGAGACAGCTTCAATTATATAATCGATTCCAACATAATTATGATTAGTGCATATCCAATCAAAGCTAAGCATATCTAATAAAACATTTTCAGGATACTGTAAATTCAGCATATGTTTCATGCTCCACAAATAAATACTTAAATTTGACGTTGATAAGCTACCATCATCATTATACTTTATTGCATCTCTAAATGACATTTCTTTTAAATACTGTTGACATATACTATTTATTTTTTCTCTTTGGCTTGTAGAAACAGAAATTTCTTTATATGAATTTAATATGTTATAAGATTCTGACAAAATAAAGCTATCCCAATTTATTTTTTCTAGATCAGATATTAGTATATAATCGTTTTTTCTGTCAAAACATCTTAAAAAACTAATAATACAATTGTACTTATCATTTGTATCATAAAATTCATCATCTAGTTTTTTAATTTCATTTCTTTCAATTCGGGATGGATTTTTTAAATTTAAATGGCTTAAATATTCTTGCAAATTAGTAAAAAACACCTTTTTGTCAAAAATCGAATCAAAATAATCTTGTATTCTTTTCCCTTTTTCTTTTTTACATTCTATGTTTCTTTTTCTTTCTTCAATAAAATTGTGATTAGTTCTTTTAAAATATAAACCATTTATTTGGGTGTAAAAAATACTGTCTGTATCACTAGTAACACTTAAAATTTTACGTGCCATCTTATCATCACAATATCCCATATTATACTGATTATAAAAATATTCAAGGCACTCATCATTAATTAAGTAATTAAGACCAAAATAATCTATATATTCTCCTGAATTTAATAACTTTTTAAATAAAGCCAAATTCAAATTTTTAGTACTCAAAAATTCAGTCAAAACTCTTAAATTTCCATTATTACTATTTTCCTCGATAATTAAATAAAATTTCAAATATAAATCTAACTTTTGTTCTTTTTCTATACCAAGTTGTTCAATGGAATAGCAAACATTTTTAATAGCATCATTAGATAAAAAATTCACACTTTCAGAATCAAATGCTTCAATAAGTCTTTCAAACAATTTCATTAACAAATTAATATCTTTAAGGTTTGCAAAAAGCTTGTCAAATTCTAAATATTCATCCGCTAACTCAACATCATCATTTCCATCGTCGTCATCAACATACTTTGGGGCATTTTTTAATCCAGAATTATCAAACCTCTTAAATAATATATCAATATTATTTTCATTAATGCCATTTTTATTTAAGTAATAATAGTATGCAGCTCTCAAATAAGCATCTTCATGTTTTTGATTTATTTTTATTATTTCATCAAGCTTTGCATCATCAATCATTTTTTTATCTGATAAAATGTTTAGTGCCATTCTTTTCTGAGACGTATTAACCTCATCACTGCAAGCCATCTTGATTAAAACATTTTTTAATTTAATAGACGACTTACCATAGCTTTTGAATTGAGAAAGAAGATTCAATGAATTATATATTACAGTATAATGATTAGTACTATCCAACTTAGAAAGTAAATATTCTACAACATTTTCTGAATAAATAAAGTCTGCAAATCTATCATTATAATAGCTCTTGCCAGGTAACCATATTTTCTTTTCTTCATAAGATTTAAATGTACTCATGAATAATTGTTCTCTTCTATTATCAGAAATTTTATCTTTTTCTAAATAGAAGATAAAATCAGGGCAGATATTTAATAACCAATCTACAAAAGAATCATCATATTTTTTATTTATCATAAAAACAACAATATTCATCCATTTAGGATTAAAAGTAACTTCATCATAAGTTATTAATTTTTTTATTTCATCATAATTAAGTTCTAATAATTTTTCAGCAGCAAGATATTCAAAAAAATTATTGTGAGAAAGCATCAATTTATCATCTTCATTTTTCCATAAACTAGAATAATTAAGTAACTCTATATCTTCTTTTCTAATTAATTTTAAAAATTCTTTTTTAGTTAAGTAATTTCTTTCAAGTATTGCCATACTAAAAGATAAGAGTTTTAATATTTTAAATATTTTTTCTTTAGAGTTTTCTAAATTTTCAGTTGTTTTAAATTTTTTTGTATCATTTTCAAAAGATTCATATATAATCTTTTCAATTAATTCTTCTTTCTTTAATAAGCAATTGTGTTTTGCGTAATACTCAATTAAAAAATTAGCATAAAATGGATTCTCCATAGTTGAACTTAAGCCATTTTTTCTAATATCTAACATTAAATTATCATAATTAACATCATAATTAATGGCTAATTCTCTAATATTATCCTCATCAAAATCTAATAAATAATATGATTCAAAATTATCAATTGTACTATTGTTATTTTCAGTCTTATAAAAATTTGTTCTGCTAGTTATAATTACTTTAGTGCGTTCGTTTTGTGATATAAAATTTTGAATATTTTTTAAGAACATATTTTTCTGATTACTTATTATTTCATCGTATCCATCTAATACAAATGTTATAAATTCGTTAGGCAAATCTGCATATATATTTGGCTTTAAATTTTCTATTGGCCCTCCAGTATAATTTAAAAGATTATAATAAAAAGCAAAACCTCTTTTACTGTCGTTAATTGTATTAACAATATTCTTGCACATCTCACTTTTTCCAGTTCCCGCATCTCCGATAATTACTATTCTATTATTATCTTTTAAAGCTGTTTCAATTTGTAAGGCTTTGTACTTTGAAAAATATTTATTTTTCTTATAATCACCTGCTTTGCATACAAGCCTATTTGTAAAAAAGCATGTTTTAATTTTAGGTGCTCTCTCATAAGAATCAAGATTTATAAACTTATATTTGCTATCAAGTTCACTTTTTAAATATTTTAAAATTCGATTAATTTGATCAATTGTTAAATTAGATATTTTAAAAAGCAAATCCCTATTATCAATTATATCTTTAGAGCTGTTAAAAGTAAATTTTTCCTGCGTATTAAAACTTTTCCTATATTTTTTCTTTTTACCGCTTATTATTAATAGCAGTAGTTTACTTTTCTTATAAAATCCGGCCTTTATAAATTTGTCAATGGTGGTTTGAACCTTATCCGTGCTATTATCTGATGTCACCTGTATATATATACCATTTTTATCGTCTATTAAATCAACTGCTGTAAAACCTTTAACTTCAGCATTTATATTTTTTAAGTCATAGCCATATATTATATTTAATAGACCGCAATAAAAATTTTCACAATGTTTATTTATATCAAATAAATTTGCACAAGTTTCATATTCTATATTTCGTTCCAACTCCCTTAAATAGTTCTCTATCTCTTTAATTTTATCAATTCTATTCATCAATATCACTCCCCTTTAATAAAAAAACAGTATCCATCTTAAAAAACGGTACTGTTATTCTTATAAACATTATACAACAAATTCTATATTTTTTTATATAAATAATAAAAATACTTATTTGCAATAAATCAATATATTCAAATTAGTTTACTTAATATAGCCGGCTTCTTTTTCTAAATAATTCTTTTGAAAATCTGGCCACATCTGTTTCTCAATTCTAAATTCAGTTTCACTGACAATTCTCGGCTTAATTTTAATTACGTCTTCATCTTTAAAATTTGAAATAACTTTTCTATAAGAATGTTCAACTATTATTTTTTTCAATAGTAAGCTCATATGATAATCAAGATTTATTCTAGGAGCAGATTTAACACCAATTTGTGTAAATAAAACTTTCTGAGGAGATATTGGAAATATTATATAGGTGTTTTTACTATCCCAACCCCCAGCAAAATTATAATTATTTTCGTCATAATAATTTAATATTACTACAGGATTATCGCTAGTTGGTAAAGACACTCTTTCATCTACAGTTAAAATAGACCACTTATGTTCATGAAGAACTTTCGCAGTATTTTCTAACAAGTATTTAATAGCCCACAAACATAATTGTTTTCCAACTATGGTTTCCACTTTGATAAGTGCATTATCTTCGTCCAATGACCCTAAATTAGTTAATTTCAAAGGAAACACCTCATCATTATATTTACCATTTTGAGTTAATTCAAAAAATTTTCTTTCTTTGATAAAATCTTCTTTTTGCATTTTTGGAAATTTTTCTGCCATTTCGTACGTTGCTTTTTGAAAAGAATCCTTATACATTTCAACATTACATAATTTTTTAATTATAAAAGCAGGTGAGCGAACTATATGACAAGCAAGAAAATCAATCAAACAATGCCATTCATCAACAGTAATTTTTTCATCATTTATTGCATGACTTAAAGCTGTTTTAGCTGGCGTTTCGTATTTTTCATTAAACCATTTTTCAATATCGTCTGTTTCTTCACCGCTTTTCAAACGCACAAAGATGCTATCGAAACTGCCAACACTTTTTATCGGTTTTGACTTCCACTGTGGAGCATTATCATTTGGCACTAGTAATTCGTATAATTCAACTTGACCATTTTTATTTTTCCACGCCTCAAGGTACATCTGTGACAAATAATGGTTATTTCTACTCAAATTTTTATTCAAAACAATTCCTCCATTTCATAAGATTATTCATCATTGCATAAGTCTTTCCAAGTATTTTATAATTTAATAATCATAAAAACTTATTAACAGTAAGTTTCTTAATAAAAGCAAAACTATTTAAAGTATAACATGTATTTGTCATTTACAATGGATAATATTTTAATTTCAAACATTTCTTTTAAAATATATGCATCATGAAGCTCATCATTTATTTTTTAATAATCTACATTTCTTAATGTTATATCCAAAATTTTTTTGAAATATTATTCTAATTTTATCTAGCGCTTCCATGATATATCTAGTATAATGAAATCAATCTACTACGTACTTAGCTTTTGGAAACATTGTCTTTTGTACTAGTAGATATGGTTCATACATATCTGATATTATGTATTCCACTGAGTATCTATTATTGCAATGCGTAAAATAGCTTAATAGATACTCTTTTTTTGTTATGACAAAATACTCAATAACTTTAAAAAAATTACATTAACATTAAATTTAGCAAATAATATAAACTTTGCAAATTAATATATTTATATTTTCAAAAAATTTAGTATAATAAAGCCTTAAAGGAGGAAGTATTATGAAAACACACAGAAGCATATTAAAAATTTACATAATTTTAGCACTTATTTCATTGCCGATAATTATTATACTAGACTCTAGTAATAAAATATGTAATATTGCATTATCAGTTTTAACATCATCAATGGTAGCTTTTCTGATTGAATTGGCTAATTATATAGCGTTATTAAATGAAAACAAGAACAAATTATATTCAGCTCTTTATTCTACTAAATATACTACTATTTCCCTTTTATCAGATATTAACAATGCTATAGAAAATAAGATGTCATTTACTGATGTTCCACAATTTCCAATAATAAACAGTATCCAATACAACTTCAATAATTTTTTGTTGATTGATAATGATTATTATTGGCATTTAAAGAAAAGCGATAATCTTAGTTATATAAAAAAGACTATGCGTAGTAGTGTTCAAAACATTGTTTTATCTTATCAAAAATTTAGCATTGCCTTTAATTTAGTTAAAATTTCAAAGTTACAACAATGTGATAAAGAGCAAATTAAATTATCATCAATAAATGAAATAAATCTTGTTAAAGAAGCTGTAAACCAGCTTTTAAACGAAATCGAAGATACTGCTAAAATTCTTTTTACTAAAGATCAGTTAAATAAATGGGTAATTGAAAATAGCATCATAAACAATAGCGTTATAAATTGTAAAGCGACTATCAGTAGTAAATAATATATCTATTATAAGAAAAAAAGTTTATTAAATAACGTATTAAAATTATTTAATAAACTTTTTTATTATTCTTTTTATTTTTCCTTTAATCTTTTTTATTAAAGAAACACTTGCATATTTTTTTTCTAACCTTGTGATACTTAAATTATCTATATTTTCAAAAAATTCTTTTCTCTTTTTTGGATACTTTCCAGAAGATTTTAATGATGGATTGCCATCTTCTATTTCTTCTAGTTTACATTCCTTATATTCTAAATCATTAGAAATACTTTCAAAAATCAGTTTACCTTTTTCAGTATTTATAATAATAGCAGATACACCATTTTTACTATACATTTCTGGATAATACTTTTGAACTCCCCAGAAGTCGCCTAAAGTTATATCTGAATATTTATTACCAATTTTAAAATTACAATTATAACAGGATTCTCTTAAAGCTATATCTGATAAGAATAAACGCATATATGAATTATTAGATTGTAATTCACTTATTTCATTATCATTTTCAAAACTTGCAATATTTGAGTAAGTATCCCAACCAGTTTTTTTATCTCTAAAATTATACTTTACCACTTTAGAACTATTGTCATCTTCTAATTCTTTAATATATTTATTAAATAACTTTGGACTAGGGACTCCATGGCAAAATAAATCTATACATATTAAATTATCATAGTCTTTTTTTAAATAAGCATGTAACCCTGCTACTTGACATGGTGTTCCTACAAATAATATTTTTTTATCATTTATTTTTTCTTTTATATAAGAAAACATATTATTTATATTACTTTGTAAGTATTTAGAACCTTTTAATTTTTCCAAATCGTCAATTTTTTCTAAAGCTATATGCTCTAATTCCATATTATCATTAAAAGCAGCTCCGATAACTATTCCGTTATCACTTAAAACTTTTCTAGCAATAGCATCGAAGATGCCACCAGATGATGATGTTTTCTTCATTTCATTATTCTTATTATAAGCAACATAACACCTGTTTAAACTGCTATTTTCTTCGGTATTTAATACAGGACAAGTTCTTTTACATAAACCACAGTTAATACATTTACTTTGATCTATTTCTGGATGCTTAAATCCTTCATTATCTTCGACTAATTTAATAGCCCCTTTAGGGCAAATACTAGCACAAGCACTACATCCAGTACATCTACTTTTTTCTAAAATTTCTTTCATTATTCCTTACCTATGATTTTTTTGATTTTATTTTTTAAATTTCTTGGAATACAATTTTTTGCCAATATATATGGATACTTCTTTAATTTAAATAATAACGATACTTTAATTTTACCTTGTTTTTTAAGAAGTTTATATGTAGGTTCATTCATTACATCTTTTACTTTATGTTCAAGCCACATCCAATTATAATAATCTTTTTTATGTTGTTTATAATATTCTATATCAAAAACCTTATCAAAATTATCTAACTTATCCAATGCATCAAGTGCCGTAAGTGTACGCATGCATTTACTGCAAACACCACAATTTGTAGACTTATGTAAACAAACATGAAGATATTTTTGAGCATAACTAAAATCAGTAATAGCTACTGTTTTTTCAAGTCTTTCTTTTTCACCACCATCAGAATATATTCTTACTGCAGAAGTACTAAAACATTGTAAACTTAATAATTCATAATCTGCACAAGGATTAAAACCATTATCTTTTAAGCTAAAAGTTGAAAAATCATGACCAGAAGATGCATAATAATATATTCTCCAGTATTTTTGTAACATATAAATAGCAAACGTGCTTAAATATGTGTGTGATTGTAAATGATTTTGAGGTATTTCTTCAAAAAAATTAGAATCGGTTTCAATTAAATTTAATTTTAAATCTTTAGCAACCTTTTTTGTAACCTCATATCGTTCTTTTTTTACTTTTTCTTCGCCATAATCTTTATAACATTCATTAAAAGCGCCAACATTATTTATACACACATCTGTTAATTCTAATGATTCATATATATTATGTCTGTGAGTTTTTATAGAATAAAATGAGTCAATTCCACATGAACACCCAGTACCAACATGTTCACCTGATTTTAATGGTTTTATAGGTTTAGCATTAATTTTAATTTTGTTAAGATTTGAACTGTATTTTGCTAACATTAGAATTAAAACCTCATTCAAATTATATAGTAATTCATCAGTAACAGGAATATCACATTTTATATCATGATTATTTCTCATTGCATAATTTAACAAGCCTATTACATATGCATCAGCCCTATCAGTAACGAGATATTCTTTATACTTGCTGTCAACTTCAAACCATATTTTTTTAACATCAGATTCAATTTCTATTTCACAATATTGTCTAACTTTATTTTTTTCTGTTTCTACCACAGTAGGATTTTTAATTATTATCATTCTTACACTTCCTCATAATTTTATTTGTTATTTTCTGAATTTGTCCCTTTTCATAATCATTCATCGTATGTCTATAAACAATATAAAAATACATTAAAGAATACAATCCAGCATAAATAATAAACCCAAATAATCCTTGAATTTTTACGTAATGCATAAACACTAATATAAGTGCTGTTGGAACAATTATGCTCAACGATACCTTGAAAATTTGTTTCCAAAATCTTATCATATCTAATCCTATAACTTTTTGATAATAAATATCGATTATAACACCATTAATTAACAATGTTACACCAGTTCCAATAGCTGAACCAAGTGCTCCCATTTGCTTTGCTAAAAATACAGATACAACTGCATTAAGTGCAGAAGTAATAGCCATTACAACAACAGCAAATTTATGGCGATTTTTTGCCTGTCTAATACTTATTCCTAAATTTTTAACTAAAGGAAAACATAAAGGTAAAATCAACCATAATGCAATATAATAAGCTGAAACATAAGATTCATCAAGCCATAAAGTTATAAATTGTTTTCCAAATAAAACAAAACCGCTTGCCATAAGAAGTATTACAAAAGCCTGCATTCTTCCTACTTTTATCATTTCATTAGTTAACTGTTCATCAGTGGCACCTGCTGCTACCATTTTACTCATTTTTGGTAACAAAACACTACTTATAGCAGTAGACAAGTTAATGAACAAAGTATTTATTTGACTAGCAACTGAATATAGAGATACAGCAACTGTACCAGAAACCGCCCCTAATATAAATTGGTCTAAACTCCAGTTTACTTTGTCTACTATTACCCCCAAAAAGATAAAGAATGAATAACTAAAAATCGTTTTAAATAATTGTTTGTCAAATCCCATAAATTTGATATTTACGCCAAGTTTTTTCTTACAATATAAATAATTAGACAACAATACTATTACATTTACCACAGTTATTACTACAGTCATTGTTATTGATTTATAACCCAAAAATAATAATGGTATCATTAATATTGGTTTTAATATTGTATTTAAAATAGACATAACTTTTTGAAAAGTAAATTTTTCATAAGCAGTAATAATTGAAGAATAAATACTAAATGGGAAAGTTACTGCCAAATTAAACGATAATATTAACATCATTATTTTAGCTTTATGCAACTCTATATCCGTCATTGTATTTTCAAAAAGTAATGGTACGTTAAAATATAATAATAAACCTAATAAGCCAGCTACTAGGCCTATTACACAAAACACAACTAAAAACATTCCATGTAATTTTTTCTCTTTGTCATACTCCTTATTTGCACGATATTTTGATGTAAATACAACAATTGCATTACCAAATCCTAAATCAAGTACAGTAAGATAACCTATTACTGATGAAACAAGAGAATACAAACCATACTCACTTTGACCAAGCATTCTTATCAGCAATGGTGTATAAACTAATTGTACAACTGTTGAAAGTATTATTGATAAATAAGAAAGAATTGCTCCTCTCTTCCTCTCATTACTATTATTCATTTGTATCACTATCCTTAATATCTAAAGCATTTTTTAAAAACTTAATTGATTTGTCTCGTTCTATTTCTAAAATTTTATATGCTTCTGTATAATCACATTTTAAATCTTCATTTGATATTTTTCCTTTATATTTTCTATTTTCCAATTTGAATTTTGAAAATAATGTATCCAATCTCGAATTCATGCTAACATTATTATCTTCCCTTTCAAACACTAAGAAAGGAGTATTATAAAGTATTCCAAAAACTGATGAATGAAATGAATCAGTACATATTAAAAAAGCATGTTTTTCTAAATATAAAAATTCACTTGGTCCACATTCATAAAATTGACTTTCTTTATCTAAAATATTTATTACTTTGCAACCATTCTCTTTTGCTACTCTGTTTATTTCATTTTTTCTTGCATCAGATAAATCACCTAAAAAATAATTTAAAATGTACTTATCGCTCTTCAACATTTTAGGTTTTTTTGAAACTTCATCCCACTCTTTATCAGTTAATAGCATAGTAGGGTCAACCAAAACTTCCACATCAGTTCTACCAGTTAACTCTTCAACTATTTTCTTGCCAGCATCTTCCCTAACAGAAATAGCTTTAAATTTTTTTAAAGCTTTGCCTACTCTATTTTTCATATTTTCAGGTATATCATTCACTCCAAATGATGCTGAAAAAGCAATTCTCTTATCGGGTTTTACAAAGCATAGTAAGTCTGCGTCTCTTAATCTGCCGAAATTCGGATTCCAAACCTGATCAGAGCCACATAACACAAAATCAAAATTATTATATTTAACAAAGGGGTTTAATTCCTTCTGATTAAAATTTATGTAATTATTAAATTCCATAAAGTTCATCTTTCTTTTTAAGTTAATAGAATACGTATCCTTTGAATTTAAATATTTCATTTTTCTAAGAAAATAATATTTTCTATCATTCAAAAATTCTCTATTGTTTAAGGTTATTGCAGTAGTACTAGAAAATATACTAATTATTTTAGTAATTGCATAATTTTGCAATCTATTTCCATAATTATCATTATCAATAATAGTTAAAATTCCAATTTTTTTCATATGTTTTCCTCACTAATAATTTTTTATACTTAAATATGATTATATTTTTTTTAAAATCTTTGATTTTATTTTTTGAATTATTTTTTTAAATCTAGCATGTTTATATATATCATGAAGATTTATGTCAAAAAAATATTTACTATTATTATGCCAAATATCAAAAAATCCATTATCATCTAACAGCTTAATTAACTCATCATAACATCCTGAATAATCAATAATTGACAACATTAATTCCTCTAAATTTTGTATTATTCTATTTTTACACTGATACAAACTACCAATATCATCATCGATGATTGAGTAAACATATATTAAATCACTAAATTTTTTTATGTTTTTTTTAATATTTTTTGTATGAGAAACACTATCGAAATTATAAATGTAATGATAGTAAGGTTCGTCTGTAATAAAAATTGATTTTGATTTTTTTAGGACTTTATAAAAGTATAATAAATCTTCAGCATTAATAATTTTTTTATCAAATTGAATGGACTTAGCAATGTCATTCTTTATTACGGAATTCCAAACACAATTAAAATCATAAGAAGAAAGTATATTGTTTTTCACTTCTCTTTTCAGACCTTCACCTTCAAGTATCTGATTTACAGTAGACGAAAATCTATATTTTTTTCTTATTATTCCTCTTTCGGTAAAATATCCGAATTTTACAACATCGACATTTTTTTCAGACAACAATTTATTCATATCACTCAATAAATTCACTGAAAAATAATCATCTGAATCTATAAATAAAACATAATCTCCATTAGCATGCTTTAAAGCATTGTTTCTAGCAAAAGATACTCCAGAATTTTTTTCATAAATATAATTAATCCTATTATCGTTCAAAAATTCTTTTATTATTTCGTAACTATTATCATTTGAACCATCGTCAACAATTATCAGTTCCCAATTTTTATAATTTTGATTTATAACTGAATTAATAGCATTTGCAACATATTTTTCTGCATTATAAACAGGTAAAATTATAGAAAATAAATTTTTTTTCATTTTTCAACAATATAATTAGCCAATTAGATAACCATAAAGGGCTAATTAATTCCTTTCTATTTTAATTAAAATTTACATCAAAATATAAATCAATGGACGTAAAATTGTATTTTTTATTATAGAAATAAAATCTATATTAAGCAATAATTTAATTTGGTACATCCCAGAAATTAAACAAATTAGTATCAATAACATTATAAAAAAGCATTTATTCAAAGACTTTCTTCTATTTTTCTCTGTTTTATCATCAATATAAGTTCCATATTTTGGCAAAACCATCAAACAGCTCATATAAAAATACCTCGTAAATATTGGTGATTTGATAGAAACTAAAAACGACGACACAAAAATTAATATTCCTAGAGCCTCACTATTAGAATATTTATTTTTAGCAAACATTAAAATAAACACTAAAGGTAACAACTTTAACAGATTTAAAAAATATGTTATTCCTGAATTTAATGAGTTATACGTATTTTGTAAAAAATAACCTTTATACATAACAGACAATTCACTAAAAATAGATATGTTAATATTTGAAAGTAAAAATGGAATTATATAGCTCAACGATAAACCAAATATTATTGCTATTATAATTGACTTTAACGATACTTTACTTTTATTCAATATCAAAATCAAAAATATGCATATTGGAAAAAACATTCCTGAATGTAACAAAGCAGAAATCACAATCAGAAAAATGCCTGTCTTATACTTATTATCATAAAACTCAATAACCCCTAAAGTAAATATTATTGCAGCAAAATTGAAAAAGAGGCCACTAATAAAATTGACGTACATTAATATTAAAAAAGTAAATAAATAAATCAAAGAAAATGAAAATTTGGATAAGTTAAACTTTTCTTCATACTTTAATAAAATTTTATTTATAATTAAATACGATATTAAAATTATTGCAAATTGTAATAAGCCAAAATTTCCAGTCAATCCAATTACATACTTTATTAAATTATTTAATGGCTCTCCGTTTGTCAAAATATATTTTATTACGCTTATAAACGGCAGTTTGGCTAACATGCTACAATTTAACTGCCAAACATACAAATCATAATTTTTAGGAGGTATCCAATTATAAGCAAAAAAGGCCAAAGCTACTGCATTATTCATCATAAAATACTTTTTATCCTTCTTGCTTATTATAGTTAATACAAAGTTTAATGGAATTGAAAGAATTGGAAAAATAAAAGTTAAAATAAACATTATTAATGGCATTTTAATTACCCATGCCCTTACTTTTAAGAATACAAGAATATTCATTTTCATATTCTTTCATCATAACAGTATCAGATAAATATTTTTGTTGAAAAGCAATGGAATCATTTTTCAAAATTTTATTTACATCATCCTTTTTCATTTTAAATGATTCAAAATCATCATTTTTAAATATACTTCCTATATTAAAGCTTTTATCAATTTTCATTATTTCTATATGTGAATCTATATTTGACAACAATAAAGTCATTCCACAATATAATGCCTCAATAATAGATACAGGAAAACCTTCAGTGTATGAAAATGAAACATATATGTCGCCAGCCATAAGATAATCAGTAACATTGTCAACAAAACCAGGTTGCATTATTTTTTTTGAACTATATACTTTACATTCTTCAAAAATAGGGCCATCGCCAAGCGATATCAAATATTC
The DNA here is from genome assembly GCA_934098505.1 of uncultured Bacilli bacterium. Lineage (GTDB taxonomy): Bacteria > Bacillota_I > Bacilli_A > RF39 > UBA660 > CAG-605. Next base: position 59,872 of record CAKOOR010000004.1, on the reverse strand, counting down.
GTTTTCTTTTAAACTATTTTGAAAATATTTAAGCATTGTCTGTACATTTTTTGCATTATTATAGCGGCCTGCAAAAACATACACGATTGAATCATCAGGAATATCAAATTTTTTTCTTATTTTTTTTCTTATTTCAATTTTATAATTTTTTTCTTTTTTTTCAAACCACATTCCATTATGTATAAAGGATACATTTTTTAAATATTTGCTACAAACATTATAGGAAGTTTTAGAGCAAGAAATAACCCTATCAAATTTTTTCATTGCATTTATATACATCATATTTATAATATATCCTTTTATTGGACCATATAATCCTTTAAAATCTTCATACAATTTGTTATGAACAGTGATGATTTTTTTTGCCTTAACATTATCTGTCAATATCGCGGTTATATGACCATGAACATGAATTATATCGAAATTATAATTATTTATTCGATTAACTATTTCAAGTTTTTTGAACATTGTTTTAAATGATTTTTTATACTTAAACTCAATTACGTTTATTCCAAATTTTTTTATCTTCAAGACATAATTCGAATCATTATCATCAAGTAAAGTCAATAAAGAAACATCATACTTTTTCTTATCTATCCCCGTAATCATACTCATCAAAACATTGCAAGGACCACAATTTTTAAAAGAATTAGTTATATAACATATTTTTATTTTATTCATTACATTTTTCCTACTTTCATTCCAATAAATCTAACACTCATATCAGGTAAAAATCTTAAAAGAACTTTAAAATTCTTTTCTTGCAAAGCTTTCTTAAATATATACTTAGCAAGACCGCCACCAGATTTATTAGTACCATAATTATCCAAATAACTGTTCTGTTTAAAAAATTCACCAGTTAATTTATATCTTTTATAAACTTCCTTTAAAGTAAAATTATGAGAATGGTGAACAACGGATTCTGCGCAATACTTTATCTTATATCCGTTATTTATAATTTTATAGGCAATATACATATCCTCGTTTGTTGGAAGCACCTTGCCATCATAACCATTTAATTTTTTGAAAATTTTAGCATCAATGGCTGAACTTGCATCAGAAAAAAAGAACGCTTTTAACCCTAATTTCGGTATATCATCTTTTGACACAACTTTAGAAACCGCAGGATAATTTGATTCCCTAGTATACTTTTCAATATTATTATACTTTGTAAGTTGTCTTGAATAAGCAGCAACAATGCCATTATCACCAATATCTTTAACCAAATTGTATAACCAAAGTTCATCATCTATAACAACATCTTGAGTAACAAAAACAAGAATATCTGAGTCACTCTCCAAAGCTTCTTTTTCTCTGCTTAAACTATGAGAAAATTCTGACTTTTTTATTTTTCTGTACCATATACCATTATCAATCAGATATTTCTCTGTCATATCCTTACTTTCAGTTAAAACATATCTTATTTTATTTATTTTCACTTTTTTCTGCATTAAAAACGACTTGTGTAATCCCTCTATATATTCTTCCGCATTATAAAGAGGACAAATAATATCTATTTTTTTCATTACATCTACTTCCTTTACTACATAACATATAAATCAATAAACTTAATAAATTAAATCTTTTAATATTATACTAATAATTTATTTAAAGTCAAAGTAAAAATAAATAATTAGTTAAAAAAAGAAACATTTCTTATAACCATTACTATATTACCACATATAGTAAATAGTTTCTATAAGAAATGTTTACTTAAATAATCAAAATGGTGGCGGAAGAAGGATTCGAACCTTCTAAAGGCAATTCTATAACTACATGGTACCGTCAAAACTTCCACCAACAATTGCCTTTTTTAAATCAAACTCTTCTTTCATATTAACAATCTCCTTTCTCATGTCTAAAATTTCTAGTATTAATAACAGTATTTCAATAACAAATATTATAAAATCTATTAAGAATTCTGCATTAGGAAATTAATATTTAAGTAGAGGTAACGGTACTTTAATAGTTAATAGCAAACTTATAACACATATTAAATGTGTAACTATATTGTATCACACTCATAACTAAATTGTATCACACTCATAACTAATTTACACAGAAATAATAACCTTTTATCTTAAATCACTTAAACTTACTATAATGTTTTTCAATTATGTCTATTATAGGTAAAATATTCCTACTATAATTATCACTTGAAATATATATTGTTGAATTTGGAAATATATTACTATTTAACCTAAGATAATAAAAAGAACCTTTATCTTCCAAAGAATTGTATATTAATATAACAGGTATAATATTCTGTTTACAATAGTAAGTATTTGATTCAGATATACCTGGACAAGAAACTCCATTTTTAGTTTTTAATTTTTCGATTTTTTTACTTGTTGTCTTTATCTGTACATAACAAATTTTACCAGTTGGATTTTCATTTTGAAAAAATTCTATAATGCCATCTATTCCATAGTCAGTATCAGATAAAGTTCTAAATATTGTATCATCATTCTCATCAACAATTAATTTAAATTGATTAACTCCTCTTCTAGAAATATTATGACTATCACTTTTTGCTTTACCATTTTTTTCCATAAATCCTCCATAATTCCATATTTTATTTACAATAACCCCACAAAAACTGCTACTATTATAGTATTAACTGCATTTCAAGTCAAAAATTTTTTATTTTCCATAAAAAACCTATACCACAATATTAATTTATATGATACAATAACTTTGCTTTAAGTTAATTAGTTGTAGTTTGGGAAGTGTTATTATGAATAGTGAAGCAACATTAGAAAGCACTAGTTCTTTTTCTATCAGAAAGACATTATATTTTATAATTAAAAGATTATTTGATATAATTTGTTCTTTAATAGGATGCGTATTCTTATTACCTATAGCACTTATAGTAAAGATATCTTACTTATTAAGTGGTGATACTAAGACTATATTTTATAAACAAAAAAGAATTGGTAAAAATGGTAAATTTATATATATTTATAAATTTAGAAGTATGGTAGTTAATGCTGATGAAGTATTAAAAGAATTATTAAAAGATCCTAAGTATAAAAAAGAATGGGATGAAAATCAAAAGTTTGAAAATGATCCTAGAATTACGAAAATGGGTAAAATTCTTAGAAAAACTTCATTAGATGAAGTACCACAGTTTATTAATGTTTTAAAAGGTGATTTAAGCTTAATTGGACCTCGTCCTTTAGTTGAAGGTGAGCTTGATGCTCATAATGGTAATCATGAGATTTATGAGGCTGTTAAACCTGGTATTACTGGTTGGTGGGCTGCTAATGGTAGATCTGCTACTACTTATGAAAAGAGATTAGAACTTGAATATTACTATGTAAAGCATTGCAGTATTCTTCTGGATATTAAGTGTGTGTTTAGAACTATTAAAGCCGTAGTATTCAAAACTGGTGCAAAATAGAAAAAATAACGCAAAGTCGTATCAGACTGAAGCGTTATTTTTTTGTAATATTTTTTCTATTCAATTTTAAAGTCATTGGACATTAAACCATTATCAAGATTTATAATATCAAAATTTATAGCTTTACATTTATAAATCGATGCCACTATTATTTGATGATGAGAAAAATCCCTCTTTAAAATCTTCATCATCGCTTCCGTTGATTCTTCTGATAATTCACTAGTACGCGGTGAATCGATAATTATAGGAAGAATGATATTAAATTTATCCTCAACGGCTTTGATATAAGACAATTTAAATACATACGACATCTGAGCAAGCACTCTACCACTTAATCCCTTTAATTTATTGGTTAAGACAAAACGTGGTTCATTATTTTTAATATATTCTTCAATTCCCAACTCCTTAGCATATTTATTAATTGTTTCATAAAAATTATAAAGTTGTTGATTGTTAAAAGTTAATTTCTCCTTTATTTGATTGTTAATTGAATTTCTTTTATTATTTAGTTGCTTTAATATTTTATCTAATTGATTAATATCAGCAATACCTAATTTTTCAATATATTTTTGCATTTCTTCTAATATATCTTGTGTTGCAAATAATGAATTTTTTTGATTGATATTTAATATCACTTTTTCTAATTGTTTTTTTATTTTTTCTTCTTCTATTTTATAATCATTTAACTTAAGTTTTAGAATGCTTTGGTGTTTATCAAATCCTACTAATTCTTTTTTGGTTAATTGAAATATTTCTCCATTGTGACTAATCATTAAGCCATAATTTTCTATCATATCTGAAAAGCCATTATTGGTCTTTATTATTTCTTCAACTTCTCTACGTTTATTCTTTACAAATCTTAATTCTACTTCTAATTCATTTTGCTCTTGTATAAGCGTATTCATATTAAGAGTTTCATAGTTAGGTAAATCATTATCTTCATCTTCATACTCAGAGTTTATATCTAATACATTTTTGAAATAGCGATATTTTTTAATTTCGTTATTTATTACTTTCTTATCTAAAATTAAACTATCTATATTAATATTAGAAATACCGGCAATGAATTCTTCAATATTAAATCGAATATTACCAATAATTTTACCTCTATTTAATAAAGTCCAGCCTTTTTCTTGATCAATATAATAAACTGCTAATAAGTTGTTTAAAACAGTTATATTATCTATGTTAAAGATAAGAGAATGCAATTCGTTTTCTTGTGCTGGTAAAACATAACTGTTTATGGTCTTATCACAATCTATTTGAACGTTATTTGCTTTTCTATAAATAACTATTTTCTTTTCTAAATTTAAAACTTTCAATTCAAATTCAAAGTTTTCAAAATCGCCTATTCCTTCTGTTGCTGGTATTTGATATCCAAGAGCATATAATATAAATCTTAGAAGAGTCGTTTTACCTTTAGAATTTTGTTTACTATAAATCATATTTTTATCACCAAATTTGTAAATATATGATTTATCGGTTTTATCTTTTACTTTTAAACTTAAAATCTTCATAAAGCAGCTTCCTTTTCTATTCTACTAATTATACTATTTTTCTTTAAAATGACGTAACTAAGCATTTGAGAAATATATATATCGAGTTTATTTTTCTCATTTATTTCACTTTCAGTTTGTATGTTTTCACTGAAAAAAATATTATATAAAGCAATCTTTTCTTCTTTAACAAAATCTGTTATGGTCATCATTTTAACTTTGGATTTTCTATTATAAAGAGAAAAAACTTTAGTATAATTTTCATAGGATGATACTTTTCTATCTATATAATTTTGATATTTTCTATAAGCTTCATCATAATCTAATTCACTTATTCCTATATCTATATATTGTTCTAGAAGACTTGAATTTTCAACTTCAATTAAGATTATCCAATTACAAAATTCTTCTTTGCTTATTTCTATTTTAGGATTAGTAGCACTATTATTTAAAAATTTTCCTTCGCAATAATCTATTATATCCCTATGTCTATTAGCAAGATTTTCACCCATTTTTGTTAAAGCAATCTTAGCTTCTTCATATATAAATTTGTGTCTTTCTTCAGGAAAGTCGCCAAAAAATGGAATTTTTACTATTACTAATTTATCTTTACTAATATAATATACTTCATTCTTGCTTGTATTATTGGCAATTTGGTTATTAATTTTTTCTTGAGATTGCGGAGATAATTCACTATATTTCAACGTCGTTATACGATTACCATCAAACTCATTAGTTATAGTGTTTAAAGGATTAATTAAATTTGAAGCATAAAATAAATACTCAACATTTCTATTATCAGCCTCAGCTAAACTTTCTAAAGCTTCTCTAAGTTTTGTGCTATTATTTTTATCGTCATAAAGATTAGTGGCAGTGGATTTAGCTTGAATCATATATTTATTTTCATTAGTTAATGTGATTTCAACATCTTGCTTTTCGCCTTCAACCCTAATACTTTTTATATTCTTTAAATAGTTAAACATAAAATAAATTGCGACATTTATTTGAAATTGAAACCCGAAATTAGTTGGGGTAGCATTTCTATTTGGCATAGACATTTTTATCCTCCATAAAAATATATTTAGTAAACAGAATGTTACAAAAAAATCTTGATGACAAATTACAGTTCTTATTTTTTAATTTCTTATTTAAATTTTCATTAAGTAAACTTATTTTAATAATTAAATTCATATATTTTCCCCCTACATTTCCTTTATTATTTTAAAATAGCAGTACTATATATTAAATAATTAAATGAAAGTTTAATATCATACGCTTTTGTCAATTACAGCTCATTGATTATAATTTAACATAAAAATATATTTTTGTGTTAAATTATTATATCTTTAAATAATTATTTATTCTTGGCATATTCTTATTTTTTATCTATTAATTTTATATTAGTATTTTTTATGATTTTATAAATTTATCTTTAGTAAAATGAGCTTGATTTTCCATGAGATATTTCGTTAACTTTTCATCCCAGAATTTGTATTTTTCCGAATGAATTTTTTTATATTCCTCAGTTATAGTTATTAAAATAAGTCCTTTTGATTTATAGGTTGGCAATTCTTCAATTTCTTTTTCTAAATCAATAACTTTAATTGGTTCAATATTTAACTGGCCAATATATATTTGGATAAATTGTCTTAAAAAAACAGATTGTAAAAATTCATTATGTTGTGCTTTGGCATCTTTATAATTACTTAAATAAGTTTCTGCTAATATTGTAAACTCACTTTTATTATTGATTTTAGATTTAAATATTTCTAAAATAACATTGAATACTTCTTTAGCTTGAGCACCATTAATTTTTTTATCTTCGTTAAATATATTATTTATTTCTTCTGGTAACAATTCTTTAAAATTATTAAGCCATAATGTCATATCATTTATATCCTTAACTCCAAAAGCAATTATTAAGATAATTTGCTCAATGTTACACATTTTTAAAATGAAAAAAAGGGCATTCATCTGCTTATCATTGATGTTTCTAAAATCTTTTATAAATTCCATAATATATTTATTTGCAAAACTAAAATCAGATTGATAGGTTAATATAGATATCCATAATTTTACAAATAATGGACACTGTGAACTATCAAATAAATCTTTTGACAATTCAAGTGTTTCTTTTATTGATATATTTTTCTGTCTAAAATATAAAATTTGTCTAATTCTAACATCTAATTGAAGATTAAAACTCATTTTTTCTGGCAAGGCCATATTTTTCCATATTCTAGTAAATATATAATCTCCCGAATAATCATTTTCTCTTAACAATTCCTGCATAGCTGTAATATAAATTCTAGCGGCATCATCATATCTATTGGAAAGACTACAATGAATAATAACATTACATACGTCTAATTGATCTAATGTTTTTCTAGATATTATTTCATCTGCTAATATTGAGTTAACCGAAATTTTCATTTTATCGCTTATATTTAATTCTGCAGTTTTTTTGATATTAGCATTCATATAATATCTGTTATTTTCAGTTTCTACAATCCATATATTAGCTAATTTTGATAATATTTCATTAATATTTGTTATGATCGGTTCAATATTAGCAATTTTAACCAATGCCTCATAAGATATTGGTTCTAAAATTTGGCTTAATCTATATAATAATTCTCTACTTTGAATATCTGTAATTTTATCTAATAATAGTAATTGTAAGTCATTATTGGAGAAATTTTTGCTTTTTTGTAAAATCGTATTTAAAATACAAGAAGAAATGTTCCAATTATTAACTTTAAAATAATGAAACAACTGATTTAATAGATAAATCTTTTTTTTGCAGATAGCGAAAATTACCTCTACTTCTCGTTTGGAAACTTTGTCTCTTGAAATTCCATATAAATCCAAAAATGCATAAACATCTGCCTCAGCTATATCTTCAATATTAAAATTTGAAAAATATTTTTTTCCAAAGCACTCCAAAACATCATCTGCTATTTTTTCATTTTGAATTGTAATTATTTTAATATTATTTTTTTCTAAAATCTCTATAAAATCAGCAAATGATTGAAAAAATGAGGTATAAATTGATACTTTAGGAAAATCATCCAATACTACTAGACTATTTTCTCTTATTTGCTTATTTTGTACTTGTCTTTGTAATTTATCAAAAAATTCAGAAAAATGTACAATATTCGATAAATTTAAATAATAAAAATTCCCATATTCTACAATAAATTGCTTTACAAAAGTTGTTCTGCCAGACAGAGCTGTACCATAAACATTTATCCATTGGTTATTGGAAACAATTTTCTTAAAATTATCCATTTCGTTTCTTATAATTATGGAATTAGGCAAATTTAATTTAGAATACATTTTAGTATCTAGAAAATCCGAAAAATTTAATCCGGTTTCATTATATTTTTTACAGTCAATAATCATATTTAGCAAATTGTCTTCTAATTGATTATTTTTAATGCTATCCAAATCTTCAAACTTTTTTAAATCACTAAAAATAAATTGCAAATAATTTAGCAAATTCGTAATGGCAATATTTTGATTTTCTTCTTTGTTATTTCGTTTCTTTTTATCCCCAAAATCAGAAACGGCCTTAATTAAAAGCCAATTATTATATTTTTTTCTTACACATGCAGAAGCAAAACCAGTAGCTTCCATCTCACCACCAAACCAAATTGTTGGGATTTTCGCGGTAATTTTGCTCAAAAAAGTTTCACTAGCACAAAGTTTTTCTCCGGAAATAATAGTTCCTTTCTTAATTGAATATAAATCATTAGTACTGTTAGGTAATAAATTATATAATTTTTCATTGCAATCAACATATGGTTGCTTAATTGCTGATTTAATTTTTTCTGCTTCATCTGCATCATCTTTAATTACACATTTTTCGTAATTATATATATCTTTAGAAATTAAAATATCACCGATTTTAGAATATTCTTTATTTCCAAATGCTATCCCTACTAATAAAGCTATTCGAGGATTAAAAACCAAGGCATCTAAAGTAACTAACGCACTTCCATCTTCACCTGTAGATCCAATGGCACATTGAACATTAAGAACATACATCTTTTTTATTTTTCCAAAAGTATAATTATTTTCGTTGTATTTAAACTTTAAAAGCTTTTCTCCAGATATGGGTGGCTCAATAATTTTTTCGAGATTTTGAGTTTCAAAATCAGAAGCAGTAATTATTAAGCAAAAATTATTATTAATTTCTTTTCTAAAATCATTAAATTTCTTAAAATCACTACTCATACCTAACACCACCACATTTTATATTGTATTATACCACATTATGTTCTTTTAGAACTACTAAAGTAATTATAATAAAGATGTCATATTAATGATCTCTTTATCCTATAAACTTATCAATGTACTCTACTAAATATAGTGGAATATTTATTATCTTTCCATCTTGCTTCAAATTATTAAGAGATAATCTTATAGATATATTATTATCATTTTCTTTATTAAACTTAGTTAAACTGTTATTATTAGTGCTAACACTTGCTTTTACTTCAATAGGTATAATATTGTTTTTATATTGAATAACAAAATCGATTTCGCTTCTATCGAAAGTATAATAATGCAAATCCATATCAAATTTTTCTATTAGAGTGCTACAAACAAAATTTTCTGTAAATGATCCTTTAAACTCTTCAAATAAACGATTGCCTTCAATAATAATATTACTATCTAAATCAGTCATTCTTCTAAGAAGTCCAACATCTAATAAATAAATTTTAAAAGCTGATAAATCATTATAAGAAGATAATGGAAAGGCACATTTGTTTAGATTATAGCACTTATGAACTAAATTGGCGTCATTTAACCAATTTAAAGCACTTTCATATTCTCTAGCCCTTGCCCCTTCTTTGATTGTTTGATAAATAAACTTTTTATTATCTCTAGCAAGTTGAGAAGGAATTCCATCCCACACTAATGATACTTTAATAGCTTCGCCTGCATTTAAATGCTTAGAAAAGTCATCTTCATATGCTTGCAAAATGTTTTTTTGTAAATAATTTACTCTTTCTATGTCTTTGTCATTTATCCAACTATTAACAACTTCGGGCATACCACCAATAATGTAATATTTCTTTAATTGTTCTACTAGCTGGTCATCAAATATTTTAGGAATTTCTTGAATTTCTTTTATTGATTTCATGTAATCTACTAGATTTTCTTTACCATCCGCTATTAAGAATTCGCTGAAAGTCATTGGATACAATGTTAAATAATCAACCTTGCCAACGGGAAATGAAGTGTGTGATAACTTTATTCCTAAAAGAGAACCAGCGGCAACAATATGATATTCTGGAGTTTCCTCGGCAAAATACTTTAATGAGTTAAGAGCATCGGGACATTCTTGAACCTCATCAAAAATTATTAGCGTTTTAGCTGGTTCTATTTTTTTACCAACAACAAATGATAATTGTTCAATAATTCTTTTAGGATTCTTGGTATTTATAAAAAGGTCAGCTAAAGAAGAATCATGATCAAAGTTAAAATAAGCCATGTTGTCATAATATCTATTAGCAAAATCTTTTAATATATATGTTTTACCTACCTGTCTTGCTCCTCTTAAAATTAATGGTTTTCGATATTTACTTTCTTTCCATTCAATTAATTTTTCAGTTATAAATCTTTTCATTTCTTCTCACCAATTATATTTTATCACACTTTTGCAATCTTTTTAACTATTTTCATCACACTTTTGCAGACTTTTTGGCTGAAATTATCACACTTTTGTAAATTTATACTATATTTATGACATATTAATTAAATAACAATATTCCTTCATTTATAAACCATACTCTTCTGGGAGCGGTGGGTGGGAAAATAATTAAAGATTCAAAAAAGAACCCAATAAAGAGTTCTAATATTAACCATTCATCATTTGCATTACTGCAAGAACAAGTAAAACCATAACGCCAAGACCAGTCGAAATAAGCATACTCATCGTCTTATTTTCCATCTTATCTAATCTTTCTTTATATTTAGTATCACGAGCTTTTTGTTGAAGATTAGAAATAGATCTAGAGAAATTAAGTAACTGTTCTTGTTTTCTATCTTGACGTCCTAAACCTAAACGATATAGTAAACGCATCATACGCATCGAATCTCTAACCGGATAAGTTCTAGCAAATTCCATATAAGGTTCAATGGAACTATCACCCGAATTAATCTTAGCTATCATTTCTAATAAGCCTTTTTTAAATATTTCGGGAGCTGTATCGACACTTTTAGCAATAGCAACTGGTACGGTATAGTGTTGAATTAAGATTTCTAAGCCTTTTAAGTAATGTGGTAACATAGCATCAATAGTATGTAGGTTATTCTTATAATAACTCTTTAAATTACTATAACTAGATTTAAAGATCAGAATACCTGCTACAATAGCTACAATAACATATATATAACTAAACTTATTAATAAAGAAACAAATTACTAATAAAGCTGTAACTAATCCTTGGGTAATTCTTTTACCAAATAAGTAGTCAGGATCAACTCCTTCACCATAACGAGTTCTAACTAAGAAGTCATAATCACTTTCTTTAAATCTTAAGAAGTAACCAACATTATCATTGATACATTTTTTTATATCAATAACTTTAGTTTTATTTAAGATAAAGATATATAATGCGGATAATCCTAATATTTCAAAATACATAATTACTCTACCCCCACATCTTCATTATAATATTTCTCACCTGTAAGTAAGAAGTAACTGTTGACAATGATTATTAAGTGTAAAATTAATCGAACATACCACATATCTAGTAGTTTGATGTATGATGGTTTTCCTAATAGGAACTGCATAACGGCCGCTAGTAGAAATAGAGCCATACCGAAGGTTAAGAATTTCTTATGGAAGTTTGCTCTATCCATTCTATCACGGTATACACTTTCTACTAAAGCATCGATATCTAAAGACATATTTTCTAAAGACTCACCAGCATCTCTTGAACCTTCTTTGGTAATTTGGTAGAAAAGCTGATGCATATTTTTAACCATATAATATGGATATTTTTCATTAAAGTAAGCTATTGACTGGTCGATAGTACCATTCGCATACGCCATATCAATCATAGTTTTAACATCATCAACGACGGGTTTTTCTAAGATGCCCGACTCTACTACACCTTCTAAGGATTTAACAAAACTTTGAGTCGTATTAAATTCCATAATAACGTTAGTAGTATAAGTTTGAATTTGTTCAAAGATATATTCTGAATAAATTCTTTGGGTGCGTAAGTAAGAAAGATAAGGGATAAAGGCAATCGCTATTAAGGCATAAAGAGCAGTTATAAACAAATTATAGAAGTAAAGATAAGCAATGCCGCCGGCTACAACGCCAAATAAGACGACTTGGCCGATATACTGTTTAGGGGTATATTCTTCTCCTAGTTCTTTTGTTTTTTCACGTACTTCTTTATAGCTATAAGGGGCATATTTTTCATAGAGGTTAGTTACACCATTTTGAATGAATTTAAAGGCTCCACTAGCCGAGGCATCGGCACTACTCCTATATGAAAAAGCAAAAAGTGCTAAAGCAATTAAAATTATTAACTCCATTTTTATTCCTCCTATAAAACTTCTTCGTTATTTAAAGATCTTGGTATAGGTTGTGCGAATTTGTTTGATTGATAGTTGTTTAGTGGTCCGTTAAGGTTATTAGCGTCCATAAAGTTTGAATTATTATTTATGTTGTTTTGATTAGGGATTGGACTTCCTTGACCCGGCTGACTTCCTTGCGTAGTTTGACCAGTTGGAAAGCCTTGTGTAGTTTGATTAATTGGACTTGGTTGACTAAATTGATTCATTGGATTTATTTGACTGGCCATATTTATTTGACTATTAGAGCCAAAAGGATTTAAGTCATTAGTATTATTTAACGAACTATTTAGACTACCTTGATTTTGATTAGTAAAATTATTATTTTCTAAAGTGTTTGCGTTTAGAATTGAAGTCGCTAAGTTAGATTCATTAGTACCATTGTTACTTTGAACAACACTATTATTAGAACCGCTACTTGCAGGTGCGACATTACTAGAAGAAGTTGCATTGTTACTAGCATTGGAATTAGTATTATCACCACTACTACTTTGCATAGCCGCTTCTTCTTCATGATATTTCTTTAAGTCAGCTTCAATATCCCCATCATACTCCGGATTGTCACCAATATGGAAGGTATCTTTATCTAACATAACATTTTGAATACTTAAATAATCTAATAAATGTTGGGTTGGATTTTTTAAACTATAATGACCATCCAAGGCTTTTTTATAAATCTCATTAGTACATGGTTTATTATTTTCATCAACATAAAACTCACAAACTTCAATAATCTCTCTTTGAAAACGATTAAATTTTTTACTAAAATAACCTTTAACATAAACCCCTAATTGGACATAACGATGAATTGTCGTTAAGAACTGGGTAACATCTTGACTAGATTCCATTAAGGAATACATACGCATTGGTATGGATGAGGCTTTATCAGCATGGATAGTTGATAAAATATTATGACCAGAAGATATCGCATTACGAATAGACATAACGGCTTCGCCGGAACGAACCTCAGATAGTAAGATCCAAATTGGGTTTTGACGCATGCAGGCTACTAAAACATCAGTATAACTACAAATATTATTAGTTTTCATTGCCACAATATCACGATGAGGAAATATGCGGTCTAAGTGTAATTCTAAGGTATCTTCAATAGTAATTATCTTTTCATTTTCTTTAATATGACTAGCTAAATATTTTAAAAGCTCAGTTTTACCAGAACCAGTTTCACCGGCAACTATAATATTACAGTGACCAACAACACAATTCATAAGAAAATCATGTAAGGTTTCTGTAATATATTCTTCATTTAAAAGTTTTTCTTTATTTAAACGAATTTTAGCTGGCGTTTTACGAATTAAACAAGCGATACCATTAGTGGCAATTGACTCATGAACAAAATTCATACGAAGCTCAGCTGATTCAGCATCCAATAAAGGATGAGCCATATTAAAGGTTTTACCCATAACATTAGAACATTGGAAAGCTAACTTTTCCATAAAAGGGTTATTAATGTCGGGGCGTTCAACTTGATAAACGCCCTTCGATAAAGTTTTTAACCAAACTTGACCATTATTAGAATATGATATATCGGTAATATCGTCATCGGCTAAAAATTCTGCCAACGGACCGAAGTCCATTTGTTCAAATATTGCTTCATTCATTATAAATCACATTCTTTCTAATTGGTAATAGTCTCCGTTTTATTATAAATATAATTAGTTATTTCTTCAGTAGAAACAGTTGTTGAACCTTCTTCTTTAGTATAATTTGAGTTTCTTGGAACTGGAATAATTTCCACATTGTTAACATATTCACTTTTCTTTAGTAAGTCAAATAGACTATCTTGTACTTCGAATAATAAAGCGGAAGGGGTGCCACCAGATAAGGTGTTTTCTAAAATAGAATTACCAGCGGAATCTTTAATAGCTTTAATTTTAATTGATTTAACTAAAATAGCCATCATAACTTTGCCATTATCTTTAGCTTCCATATAAAGGTCAATATAATCACCCGGACGGAAACGATTAGAATAAGTTGATTTATTATTTACTTTTAGAGAGTAAACTGTATAACCATCTTGCATATTCATAAAAGCATAATCAGGCATTTGTTCTTCTTTTAAGACTGATTCGGTATAAAATAGGCTTTTCGCCGGAATATCAGTTGAATAGCTAGAATAATAATTAATTAATTCTTTATCAGTTTGAATAATGTTTTTCGCGTTTTTGACTAAAGAACGAGGGACTTTAACGTGTCCGATCATATCTTTAGTAATTTGTGTTTTTCTTGGTATTTCTTTTAGAGCATAAGGAATAGTTACTAAGTCAATAGCTTTATTAACACGATAGTTATAACCAATAACAAGAGTTAATATTCCCACTACTATACATATAATAGTTACAGTATTTTTATTTTGAATAAACCTTTTTAAAGGGGCAAGTACATTTTTCATAAATATTCCTTTCTATTCTCCTAAATTAGTATTGTCATTATAACTAGTATTATCTTGGTTAGTAGTACTTTGAGTACTAAAGTTTTGATTAACAGTAATTGACTTGGATAGAATGAAGTTTTGAATGTATTGGGAATCAATAGTAGCATCTCTATCTGTTGCCGAATAACTAGCATTTCTTGGAATTGGCATAACGCTTATACCACCGATATACTCAGTTTTCTTAAGTAATGTATATAATTCATCGGGAAGAGCAAACCACATTTGAGCTGGAGTTCTATCTTCGGTCGATGACTCAAAGACATCATTACCAGCTGAATCTAGGACGGCTAAAACTTTAATGCCTTGAATAAGACGACCAAAGATAACTCGGTTAGCTGTTGAGGTTGCTTTAACAAACAAATCAACATAGTTACCAGTATAAATGGAATTACCATAAGTTGAATTAATATCTACAGCTAAGTTATAGGCTGTATAACCATCAGGAATATCGGAAAATTCGTTAGTAGTTGCTTCTTCAAAGGAAACAATATAATCTTTATAGAAAAAGCTGTTAGCGGGAATAGTTTCCCCATATTTAACATAGTTATTAGTTATATTAGCCGTTGAGGTTACAATTCCTAAGTTTTTAGCTATTCTTTTGGGTAATTCAGTATACCCAATGGCATCGGCAGTAATTTGGTTACGGCTGTTAAGTTCTTTTTTCGCATAAGGAACTCGAATGGTAGTAACGGCTTGCGTAACCCGATAATTATAGATAGCATAAAGACAAATGATACCGATAATGACAACAATAATTGTTAATGTATTTTTATTTGATAAAACTTTTTTTATCTCTTCTTTTATTTTATCCATTTTTATTCTCCTTAATTTAAGTTTTCTTAACTACCTTTGCCAGTTTTAGTTAACCAGCCTTTAGTAATAGCATAACCAAGTAGACCACTAGAACGATTTTCATTAGTTAATGGTGTATTGCTTGGTCTAGTTTGATCGGCTTCAATAAGATCATCTTCGGTTGAGCGACCGAAAGCTTGACTAAAATCAAGAAGCATAGATTTCAAAAATTCTTGATAATAATCACTTTCTACTTTGCTAGCATCACCTTTTTTAGCAGCCCATTTTTTCAAATTAGTAAGATTAGCATTAATAATACGGTTAGTTAATTCAACACCGAATGTCGTAGTATCTCCATCATTCAAAGCGGTTTGCAATCCCATTGCTAACTTTGGTGAAGCAATATATTCTAAACAAGTTTTAATACCGCTATCACTATCAGATGATGAATTTTGGTTTTCAGCGCCTCCTACTAAAATCATATCGATTTTATTAACTAAATCAAAGGAATTAGCTGTATTAGCAACATTTACACTATTACTAACACTAGATATTTTAACACTTACCTTTGGTGGTACTTCATGAATATCATAAAAGGAAATATTATATTCTTTAGTCATAGTTGCGGATTCTGAAAAACGACGGATAAAGTTTTCAATAAATTTTTCTTTGGATATTTTTAAATCACCATATAAACGATAATATGAGTAGTCAACAGCATCAATAATAGATGCTGATGCTGTTTCCTTTAACTCATAGTAATCTTGTGTAGTACCGGTAGTTGTGCTACTAATTAGAAGCATAACTCCTATAACTAGGATACCAAGCATTACTAACCAGTAGCCCCAATAAGATTCTTTCATATTTTAACCTACCTTCTTTCTACTTTTGTAATTGATTAGTTATGGCTTTTTGACAAGAAGCATATTCTGAATTTTCTTCTAAGTCTTTTAAGAATTTAGATTGATAGTCACGAGATTCTTTACTAATTGAACCTAATGTATAATCGCCAAAACCTAAATCATTTAATTCTTGTTGGTCATTGTATTCTTTAATCTTAGCCATACAAGCACTATTTAAAGTGATTGAATAGTCTAAGTATTCATCATCGTTAGCATAAGTATTATCGCCAACGCCTTCCATTTCTTTTTGAATTTCACTTACCTTTTGTGGTTGTGGTTTGCCATTTTCATCAACATTTTCATAACCAGAAGTCGAACCACTCCAGTTATAACCTTTAGAACCTTCACCATTTGGGAAGAAATCATAGTTAGATACAACTTTAGTATAGAATTGTAAGTTACCATTCTTACTAATTAATGCAGCATTACTACTTGAACTATCTTTAATAGCACTATCTGCGCCAATTAATTTAATACCTTGACATTTAGAATTACACATACTGTTATAACGATCTTGACTAGCATTTGGTACGTTATTACTATCTACTAAGTAACAACATGAATCATTTTCTGCTAATAACTTAGTTATACATGCATTCCATTTTGATTCGTAATCAATGCCATTAGTATTTGTGTAGTTCTGTTGATTTTTATATAAGTCTTTAAAGTAGCCATTATCATCTTTACAATCAGCAGACTCTAGGATCTCTTCACAAGAAGCATTTGGTGTATCTGGTTCACTCTTAACCTCGTATTTACATACATATTGGTTAGAAAGAAGTCCACTAACATAACCATTATTATCGACGATACGACCTAATGATAAAGCATTATTATAGTACTGACCAATATTATTAAATACTAACTGGTAACCATACGTACCGGCAGCAGTTGATAAAGCAATTGGGTATACTTTACCGTTAGGTTCTTTTGTACTACCATCAGCTGTGACTATTTCAGTTTTAGTTAGTGCTTCATCGCCAGTATCAACAAGAACTGAATCTGATGTTGTTGGTGCTTTTGTATAAATGCCTTTATTTGATGAAGTCCAATATTTTTGACTTGATTGATAATAAATGAATTCTTGAGATCCTTGACCATTAATACTTGAAATAGCATTATTAATTTTATTGATAAATGTTGATGAGGAGCCACCAAATTTATTTGATAACCATGTAGCTACATTTGATAAAATACTTTGCCAGTTAACACCAGATATTGCTACACCTGGATTACCATATCTTGATACAGTAGCAACACGTTTAACATTACGGTATTTAATGGAATATCCATCTATATTAACATCTTTTACATATAGTCGTTTAACTATAGAATTTTCAAAGCCTTTTAAGTTACCACTAACTATAGCTGAAGATGCATCTTTAAATAATTGACCACTTTCTGTTATAGTTTTACCTAAATCATACATTAATGACCCTGGTATGTATGTATTAACTGCCCCATTGACATCATCTTCACTTTGAACATTAAATAAATCACATAATTTGCTATTGCTATTACAGATAGAATCTGTTAAATCTTTTACACCAGGTATACTTTGGAAATTACTAAATAGCTGTGAAAGTGTTTCTTTATTATCACCAAACCATTTTGCTATTTCGCTTCCTGCTCCATTGGTATCAATTAAGGCGTTTAATATGCTTCCTAGGATGCCATCACTTGTTACACAAGTACCATCCATAATATTATTCCAGTCTTGAATTTGATTTATATCAACATCTTTATAACAATAATATGTTGATACGTCTGGTTCAGATGGTTTATTAATTGCCTCTAAAGTTATATAATCAGTAGTTAAATTATTCTTGCTAGCAATAAAATCTAATAAATTATTATTTTTATAACCATAAGTAAATGTGATTTGTGGATCCATATCGTACTCTTTTTCCCAAATAGTACATGAACTCATATTAGCTGCTTTCTGAGAAAGACTAGTTCGATAACTTTCATATAAGTCTTTTTGTTTACGCATTTCTGTTCTAATTTCTGCAAGTGAATTATAGTATGTATCAAAAGTTCCTCGTAAATAATAATAAGCATCAATAACATAATCTAACATGTTTGAAACATCATGCTCTGCTGAGCTTACTAAAGATTTGGCTTGATCAACAACACTAAATATATCATTTAATGTCGATAATAAACTATTAATATTACCTGCCCCTAATTTATTGCTAAAACTTGAGTCAGTTAAACTTTTAATACTTCCCATAGAAGGGTTATTAATAATTCCTGATGCTGATTTAATTGCATCGAATGTATTACTTATTTTACCAATAACATCGCTTGTAGTATTGTAGGCTTGTTTAAATGAATTTAATCCCTTGGTTAAATTGCCAAAATTTATATAAATTCCAAAATGCATTGATTTTAATATGTATGAACCAGATTCCATGATCCATCCTTCAAAATCATCATCATCAGTTTTCCCTGAATCATGAGCCTCTTTTTCCTTGATAAACTCTGAATTTAACTTTGCTTCATTATTTGTAGCATCACTATATTTATATACATCATAATTGTAATTATAATTTACACCTTCAGTAATGTTAAATATCTTAAATGAAGATTGGGTTCCTTTATTAACCGTTTGGATAAAATTTTCAACCATTTTAGAACCTTCAGAATAAATATCGCACACTACATTTAGTTTAACTAATCTTCCAAGGTGACAAAGTAATGTTATTCCACCCTTGCCAATAGTTTCTAAAGTAACACCACCAAGAGTTGTTAATGATTCTTTGGCAAAGCCAGAGATTTTTTCAACAATTTCATCTTTTGCGGAACTAACAGCATCAGCTATTTTATCTTTATAATCAGTTTCAGAAAATATCTTTTCTAAAGAAGCACTAAAATAAGTTATAATCTTAGCTGAATCAAGACTGCCAAAGCCAACTTGACCTAAGATACCTTGGGTAAGTGTTTCACTATTACTAGTAAAATCACTTAAATATTTTAAATATTCATCACTAGTACTACTGCCAACAATACTGCTAATAACTTTACGAGTAACATCCTCAATGGCTGTATTTAATT
This sequence comes from uncultured Bacilli bacterium, assembly GCA_934098505.1. Classification (GTDB taxonomy): domain Bacteria; phylum Bacillota_I; class Bacilli_A; order RF39; family UBA660; genus CAG-605. Next base: position 40,168 of record CAKOOR010000004.1, on the reverse strand, counting down.
GACTGTTTAGAGTAGTCATTATAGAAGTTGTATCGACCATTGTTGGATCGGTTTTTACCTCTTTTGTAACCGGTTCTCTATTTTCTAAGTCCATAAAGAAGGCATAATCTTTTTTATATTCATTATATGCTTTTAACATATTATCTTTATCTGATGTAGCTTCTTGTAAATACTTATCATTATCAACAGATGTTGTAACGCAAGTTCTTTGACCAGCAACGCCAACTGTAGCATGGTATATATTATCTAAGTTAGTAGATATATAACGTCCAGCATAAGTTACGCCTAAATTACCAGGCATTTTAAATGCATAATCTTCTTTGCAAACTATTGAACAATAATCATTAGCGGTCTGTACAGTATACGAGTTTCCATTTGGGTCAGTGGCTTCAACATTACCTTCACCGATGATACATTTTTCCCAGTTTACTGTTAAACCATTTTTTATACCATCAAGCAAACTAGATACATCGCCTAAATTTGAGGCGTTGAAAACTTGACTTTTAATTGTATCTAAATATTCTAATATTCCACTAATACCTGAACCGTTAGTAGTTATTACCTGTTGCAATGTAGTACTAAATCCTAAAATTTGGCTTTTTATTTGTTCTAGGTCGGTTGCTTGAGATAAATAATCAATTAAAGACTTAGAACCATTAAATACATCTTTTAAAGAACTTAAATCTTTTGCACTATTTATTGAATTTCCTATTAATTCTAATAATTCTTTAGTAGATGTTGATATTTTTAATTCTTTAGAATAATCAATTATCTCTTGCCATTCACTCTTAACTTTATCATATCCGTTAACAACACCATTTAAAATGGAATTTGAAAATAAGTTGGCTATAACTTTAAAGTTTTCTTGAGCGGTTCCATTAAAGTTTACTTGTTTTAAAGCATTATATAATTGACCAGCTGTATAATTATCTCTTTTTGTATTTAATTCTTTCAAAAATGATAATTCGTTGGATAAGTTTTTAATAACACCAATCTTATCAGCATAGTTGTATAATAAACTACTTAAATTTTTTAAACTTGAAAGGCTAATACCATTTTGACCTAAATTTTTTAGATATTCAACCATACTAGTGGCATTGCTAATAAGATTACGGAGATCTCCAATACTATTAATTCCTCCGATAATTGAATTAAATAAAGTTCCTGATTGAGTACCTTCAATTAAGTAGAATACAGTATCCGAGCTAGTGCATGGTAATGCAAAAGCAGCGCGACATGTGTTTTCTTGCGATTTACTCATTTCGATGTTAATTTCGCCTGTTTTGGCAACGTTACCGGATGCAAATGTTAAAAATTTTTGATAACTCGTAACGACACAATTGCCTATTTTGCTTCTTTTTGTATCTGGCGTAAGTAGCACAATATTATCTATCGATTTTTCAGAATTATAAGCAATGTTAACTTTAACTTTAATATTGTTATCCTCACCTAGTAAAGAATAAGCATTTTTTTTGACTACTTTATATTTTATGACTGAATAACCATCTGCATCTTCTTTCCAGTCTTCAACGATAGTTTTTTCATCATCACTTAAATCGATATTTGTGCCACTTTCAGTTACAGCAGTTATATTAATACTACTCTTAGCTGCTTCAAGTAATTTCGCACTCTCTGATTTTAATTTAACTAAAAATTCAACTTCAAAACCGGTATTAGAATCGGTAAGAACTGGTGTTGAGGCTTCTACTTTAAAATCAACTTCGTTTTCACCGCTTGGTATTTCTTGGTTAGAATTAACAAATTTTTCGACATCATCCATAATATCGTTTATTAATTTTTCGTTTTGGCTAGGTTTTAAAAAACGATAATTGCTTTTTGATAAACTATGAAATAAATTATAGTGTCTTCCTAATTCATTACAGCCTTGAACATTTGCATTTAATTTAAATGTAGAAATAGGATATTCAAAAAGAATTACTCTAGCCGCTGAATTGATTATAAAGTCAAAATAAGAATCACTTCCATCGCCTTTACTTTTTATTTTACTTTTATTTTCCTCATTTAAATACCAATTTGAATATAATTGGTATATTGCACGCATTGTTTTTGAACTTTTGTTTGTGACTTTACTGGTGGCAGTATAAGATACACCATTAGGGCCGCCAGCACCTGGATCTATACAAAAGGCTCTTATATTTTCAGAATTAACACCTTGACATTTTTTAGTATTGTATTTTGCCTTATATATTTTGTATGCATCACCCTTTGTACTGAATCCGCCATTAGATAATTCATAATTTTGACCATATTTCGTATCCTGAGTGCTAATTATAAAACTATTGCAAGAATTATTTCCAGTATCGCTATTGCTACTGCTTATTGTAGTTGAGATTTTAACTTCTTCCTCTGGTTCCTCTGTTGAACCATTTATTGTTGGGGCTTGTTTTTGACATTCTGTACTACTTTTGATATCACCTAATCGCTCATAAGAAGTAGCTTTACCGCCTTCAAGTACTTTTGATAAGGTTGTCCACTCATAAAAGGTTGCATTTATAGTAGTATATTTATAACAAGAAGGAGTATCATCTTTGCTGCTAGAATCATTCAAATTTGAACTGGAACAAAATGATTCATCAACAGTATTGCTACAACTGTTTTTTGAAGCATATTTATATCCACTAGTCACTTTGCAACATACACTATTTGTTGTATCTTTAACAATAAATAAAATATTGATTTTTTGAACTGTGCTATTCGTTCCTACAGTATATTCTATATTAACAGTGGCTCTAGTACCATCAGATAAATTACTTAATGCTGATTTTCCAATTTTTATTCTATAGTCATTTACTGCTTTATTGATGGTAATAAAGGAATCATTTGTTGTAGTAGCATTTGTTATTGTTATATTATTTTCAGAAATATCCGTGTAATTTGCAACCAAATTTCTGGCCAGATAATAATTACTACTACCAGATTTACTGACCGTTTTGATATACGAATTGTCTATTGCCTTAACTGTGCTTATGTTATTAAAACATATCATAAAGCTAAAAATAGCCAAGAAGAAATACATTGTTTTCTTTTTCATTATACTATTTGCTCCTTTCTTTTTTTATTTTTTATATATATAAAAGTTCCTGTTCCTCCAATAATAATAATTATAATAATTGTTATTATTAACCAGTTTTTCTTAATGAAACTAGATGTTTCTTCCAAAAATCCTTCTTTTCTTTCTTCTTCACTTTTACTTTTATGAGATTTAGAATAAGCTTCAAGGCCAATTGCAAAATCATCATAAGAGATACTATCGACTGTCATAAATTGTGAACAGTAGAAATAATCAGGATAATCGTCACATTCGTTGTAATAATGATAATTGTTTTCTCTAGGAACCGTAACATTTAAAGTTCTAATAGCAGATTTACCACACGCAGTGTTAGTAGAATAAATAGAAATGGTACAATCTCTAACGTTTACCATACTACCGGTAGTATAACTTATAACATCTTGATTGTTGTAATCTAAACGTATCCTTTTATTATCGTATTCCAATACTGCATATAAATTTTCAGTCAAATTATATATGTCAATCATTCCATAATAAACTTTAGAAACACCACTTTCATCGGTTTCTTCGTCTTCGATATATCTCTCATTTTCATATGCGTAAGCATTAGCGCTTACACTACCAGCTTCGTTATTAATTGTAGTTTGGTCTTGCAATGAGCAAGTTTCAGCATTTACTTTAATAAATGAAAGCATTAGAATTAGCATAAATAATAAATATCTTTTATTCATTTAACATTCTCCTTAAGCTTTTTCAGATTTTACAAGTTTATAATTTTTATCAAAAGTATACTTGATTTTATTATAATCAATATTATCATTACAACGTGATGGTAATTTTCCACCAAGTATATTCATTTCTGGTATTGATGTTTCACAATAAACAGTATCCTTAAAAGCATTATCATATAGATTGTATTTCATTTCACCCGATAATTGTATTTCAAAATAATAATACTCAGCAGTAATTTCATAACCATCCGATGTTTTTGTTAGCTCACTTAATTCGTTATTATATATCCCATCTGAATCGTTACCTTTGCTTTGACTTTTTGATATAGGTATAATGCAGTACTCATCACCGCAAATTACCGCATTTACTCCTCTAAAGAAGCCATCAGTAATGACTGTATTTTTTTCTATTTTAGTATCTTTAAATTTAGCTGCTAGAGCTTTATTAATAAATTTCAATGATAATTTGACATCACCAAGTTCAGTTGTTTCATCAAACATATTATTACCAGACATATAATCAACAATATTAGAATCATCAAAGAACATTCTACTTAATGTATAAAGTATTTTAACATTTAAAGGAATATCTTCGCTATAAGTTGAACCCCAATAAATTTCATCGACTGTTACGACATTATCAGTACTACCGATAAAATCTTTTATTGTATCTTCATCAAATGGTTTAATAGCATCCTTTAAATAATCTTCAAACTCCTTTGTGGTCGGATTATCTGGTGTTATTTCCTTATCCTTATGAAATACCTTTGTACAAATAAATATTATTAGGCCAATTAAGATAAGTCCTAATAATATTGATATAATAATAGTCTTTTTGTCTTTAAAATTAATTTTTAATTTGTTTTTCATACATACACTTGCCCTTCTCTATCATAACTAATATAAGAATACCATTTTTTCTATAAAAAAACAATTTATTCTTACAAATTTAAACAAATTTTATTAGTTTGATTGACTTATAATTAAGGATATGATAAATTATTCTTGCATTTAATTGGCAGTGCCTGAAAGTTTATTGATGTGTCTATCCCATTTATGGTTATAAGTATCTATCTCTGCCTATGAGAAAGTATTTAGATAGACTCCCCTATAAAGTGAAGGTTCGTACTAAGTAAAAGCAAATATAATGAAAGGAGAATTATTTATGGCAAGATACACTGGTGCTCAATATAAGAAATCTCGTCATCTTGGTTTCTCTACTTTAGAAAATGGTAAAGAACTTGCAAGAAGACCTTATGCTCCTGGTATTCATGGACAAGATCGTAGAAGAAAATTAAGTGAATACGGTGTTCAGTTACAAGAAAAACAAAAGGTTAGATTTATGTATGGTTTAAATGAAAAGCAATTTGCTAAAACATTTAAACGTGCTACTAAGATGGCTGGTATTACTGGTGAAAACTTACTACAACTTCTTGAGGCAAGACTTGATAATGTAGTTTACCGTATGGGAATGGCTACTACTCGTCGTGCTGCTCGTCAAGTTGTAAATCATGGTCATATTACTGTTAATGGTGTTAAGGTAGATATCCCTTCATATACAGTAAAGCCTGGTGATGTTATCGCTGTTAAAGAACAATCTTTAGACCATCCTGCTATTAAAGCTGCTGTTGAAGCTACTTTAAATAGACCAGCTTATGTTGAATTTGATGCTAATAAGTTAACAGGTAAATATTTACGTTATCCTGATAGAAGCGAATTAAATCCTGATATTAATGAAGCATTAATCGTTGAATACTACAATAGATAGTAGAAAAACTTCCAAACGGAAGTTTTTTTGTATTTAAAAAAGACAATCTCACGCACTTGGAGATTGCTTTTTTTCAATAGGATGCATAATAACAAAGCAGTTATTTTCCGTTTGAATATCTTTAATGATTTTACTAGCAGTTTCAACATTTAATCTTTTAATAATATCATAAGTATCAGTAATGATTTTATTATACATAATTATATTATCTTGAATAATTGTATTAGTATATTCAATATCATCTAAACCATAAATGAAATCAGCTATATTACAACGAATTCTTCTTTCTAAGCGCTTTTTAGTTATATCCATATTACTATAAGTTTCTTTTAAAATCTTCGTTATTTCATTAGGATATCTAGTTTCAGCACTAATAACTATTTCTAAATAATCACCAACTATAGTGGCACTTGTTCCTAATTTAGTTACTAAATTACTTTCTAATAATTTTTCTTTTAGTTCACTAGTAGTCCCAAAGTTAGCATTTAAAATAATACGTACATATAATAGTTTTTCTAAATCTGATAAGTTACCTAACTTATCTTTTTTGATTTTATAAGCTAATTTTAATTTAGGAAGAGCGATATTACCAGCAATATCGATACCACGGACTGCTACTCTTTCTGGTTCTTTTAATTGAATTTTAACAGGTTCTTGATATTTGGGAAACTCTTTAGTACTTTGATTTTCTTTAATTACAACACTTAAATATTCAGGGTCAAAGTCACCAGTAACTGTTAAAAACATATTACTTGGATGATAAAAAATATCATAAACTAAATTAATTTCATCTAGAGTGATATTCTTAACATCATCAATATCGCCAGTTACATAATTACGATGGTTATCATTAGAAAAAACCGTCCCATTTAAAGTATAATATAAAACTTGATAAGGATTATTCTTACCCATTTTAACTTCGGATAGAATAATTTTTCTTTCTTTTTCAATTAATTCCTTTGTGAAATAAGGAGTTTGAACATAATCTAATAAATGAGTAATATTCTCTTTTAATTTACTAGATGCGGTAACTTCGTATGATGTATAATCAAAAGTTGTAAAAGCATTAATAGATGAACCTAGTTTATTGAAATATTCATGAGCTGTTTTATTAGGTCCTTCATTAAATTTAAGATGCTCTAAAAAGTGGGCAATACCTTCAGATACTTCATAAGTCTTATTTTTTATTTTAAAAGAAGTATCAACACTACCATATTTAACCGATAAAGTGGCATAAAAACTACTTACATTACTGTTAGGCCACATGTAGACTTCTAAACCATTTTCTAATTTTTCATAGTAAATTGTTTCATTATATTTACTTATCTTGATTTTCTTTAGCATTAGAACCTCCTAATAAATAGATTGAATTTAATTTTATTTTTTTAGCTAAATTAACGATTTCTTCTTTACTAACATTTTCAATTTCTTTAATCCGTACATTAAGTAATGGCGATCCAATTAGATTATGAAAAGCATAATTATCAAGGATACTTGTTTCGGTGTCATAACACATTTTAATTTGGTTAATTAAGTTTTCTTTAGCAAAAGTTATTTCTTCTTCTTTAAATTTACCTTGTTGCATTTCTTTTAAAGCTTTCTTTACTAAACGGACACAAGCATCTTTATTTTCAGCATCAATACCAGCATATACGATAAAGAGATTATCAATCTTTTGATAAACGCTATAAGTACTATAGCATAAACCATTTTCTTCACGTAAATATTGATTTAGCTTATTATTTAAAGAACCACTGCCAAAGATGGAGTTGAAGTAATGAATAACATAATTTTTCTCTTTTTCAGTTAGCATATCAGTCTTAAATAGCATAATAAAGGATGATTGTTCGTAAGGACCGGTTTCAACTTTGTCGATGATATTTCGGGTCGTGGGATAATCGATATAATAATCAGTTACTGGTGGAGCGATATAATTGTTCTGATAATTCTCAGCTATTTTCATATCGACATATTCCATATCTAAATTACCAATAATATAAATATCGCAACTAAACTCTTTTAAGAATCTTTGATAATAAGTATATAAATCTTCAGGGGTTATTTTTTGTAAAAGATCAAGGCTACCATTCATATCAAAACCAGCTGGATTATCTTTACCTAAAGTTTTAAAGGCTTGTTTGAAAGCATAATTGGTTGGACTATCTTTACTATTTAAAATTGAACTTTTAACCATATTAACTATGACATTAAAGATTTTCTTATCAGGAACTGTATTAGTAAAATTAGGATTAAAAATAAATTCAAATGGTAAAGTTAAAACTTCATCTAAAAAGTTTTTCTCACAATATTTTGGATCTAGAAAGTCCATTATAAAGGAGGCAAAGATATTTTTTCCTACTCTTGCATTAGTTTCATAAAAGTTAGTATCATATAAATCTTCTAGTCTTTCAATAACATGACGACGTTTAGGATATTTCTTGGAAGTATAAGCTAGATATGTACCTAAAAGATTTAAAATAGTTATTTCTTCTTTCTTAATTTTATTTTTATAAATTATTTCGATATGACAAGTTTTAAACTTATCAGTCTTGATTGTATAAAGTGTATAAGTATCGTGTTTATAATTTTTGTATTCCATATTTTTTGTTTAATTAACTAAATCTTACTACTTATTTTAATTAATTATTCTCCTTCTTTCTTTTATTATTAACATTTTTTTATTTTTTAAACAAAAAAGTCCTAATTAGTTAGGGCTTCTTCTAAAACAGCATTTTCTTTGGCAATAGGGTTATACCATTTAGAAACTCCCTTATAAACTAAGTTTAATTTACTACCATTTAAGCGATATAAATCGCATGTACTGCTTTTTTCATCAAAATTTTTCGTTGCATACATTAAATCATCATTAATATAAATAAATGAGTTAACGTCATCAGCAATCTTACTATTGATAATTCCATTATAAATAATTAATTTTCCTTGATTATTTTCATAATCTTTTAAATAATAAATACTATTTTCGGTTTCGGATATTGTAATAAACTCAGGATAAACATTAGTATTTATGATGCCTGATTTACCATTACTTATATATTTTAAGATATAAGACTCATTTTCTTTTACTAAATAAATTAAGCCTATATCACTGGTCATATTCTTTATTGGATTTACTAAATTGGATGCTACTTCTTTGTAGGCGCTAGCCTTACGATTAGTAATTTTACTATAATATAGGTTATTGTCTTCACTAAAGTAAATTTCATCATTACCTAGTAATTCGACTGCTAAGGTATCATTAACATTTTCTTTAATTAAAGAGGCTTCGCTATCAGTAATTTTGTAATATAGACCATTTTCTTTATTAGTTTCAATATCCTTTTTAAATTCTTCTAAAGATGTATAATTAGATAAATCAAAGTTACTATTCCAATTCATCTTCGTATAAATGATTTTACGATCAGTTATATCATCAATATATACTTTATTAACACTACTAGCCAAAAGCGTTTTTGTTTGGTTATTTTGATAATAAACCTCATAAGCTTTGACAGTATAATTCTTAGCGTAATCACGCATTTCATTACGAAGACTTATTTCTTCTTGTAATCGTTTATTAGCTTCTAATTCTTCTTTAGTAGCACTATTTTTATCTAAAGCAACAAATTTTTTATCACTACTAGCTTTACTATCTTTAATATAATTATAAATATTTATTGTATCAGTTGTTTTCGTAGTATAAATAAATTTAGTAAAATTAGGATTATAATTTAGAAGTTCTTCAATGTTAGACAAAACCCGATCATTGCTAAAATCGCTAAAGTTATATAAATAATAGCTTAAAGATTCATCTTGATTTAAATTAGAATAAAGCATTTTCTTACCATCTTTACTTAGAATAATATCTTCATAAGATTTAGCAACTGTATCAATAGTTTGCGTAGCAATATTTTTTACTAGCAAAGAATTATCTTTTTCATATATAACATAATCTAAAGATACATCTAAGAGTTTTGTAACATTACTATCGACAAGATAAGTAGAAGATGTTTTGCGATTATAAATATATAAATCTTTATTGTTTTCAATATAATAAACATACTTATCATCACTACTAAAACCATAACTTGAAGCTTTATTAGTTAATATTTTTTTATTTTCAGTACTGGTTGTATCTAGAAGATATAAAGTATTCTTATCGGTATAAAGAATATAACGAATATCGCTATTAGCATAAACTATATCGGTTTCATCAATATCAGTTATATCATTAACATCGTTATTTCTGGTTATTACCATCAAACGATTATCGGCTCCTTTAAAAACAATTGGATAATCTGGTGTAACATTAGTACGGAAAAGACTACCGATTAATAGTAAAAATATTGATAAAAACATAGTACTAAAGACAATCAAATAAGATTTAGTTGATTTAACAATATGATTATTTTTTATTTCTTCTTCGGTTATAGTCAAGTTTTTTTCTTTTTTTGACACAATTTTCACCTCTACATCTATTATCTTATTAAACGTGGAAAAAGTCAATTTAACTTTACAAAAATTATTGACATTTCACTTGGATAATATAAAGTATTTTGTTTTATTTATATATTTGTTTTTTATATGTGAAGATTTAAATCTTCACAAGATTTTATAAAGAAACGATCAGTCATTCCCGAAATATAGTCGATTACTACTCTTTCTTTCGTAGTATTTTGCTTATAATCAGCATTCATGTATTTATAAAAATAAATATAAATATTACTGGTTTTATTTTCTTCTTGCAAATCTTTTAAAGATAATTTAAATAATTTTTCCATCATGGTATGCCATTTAGCTAGTGTTTCTTTACTATTAGCCTGGCTATAAATATATTCATAATTAAATTTTTTAAGTTTTTTTAAGTTTTCAAAGGCCGGTTTACTCATTTTTATATAGTCTTTGCCATAACTATTGATAATAATATCATTAATAAAGTAATTAACTATTTCTTTGTTGGTATACCCGGTTACATCCATAATATCTTTAGGTAAATCATTTTTACTTAAAGTATGCAGTCTTAGGGCATCTTCAATATCACGGCCAAGATAGGAGATGATATCACTAATTCTTACGACACAGCCTTCTAAGGTACAAGGGATTAAAGAAGTATTGGCATCTTTTTCTTGGTAAGTCTTATGATATTCATCTAATATATCTTGAAATGTCTTCTTTTTAGGTTTATAACATTCTAATTCTAATTCACCATTATGACACATGATGGCATCAATAACTTGCATGGTTAAATTTAAGCCAACACCTTTATTCTCAATAAATTCAAGTTTACGAACACTTTGAATATTATGATTAAAATACCCTTCTCCTACTTGCATGGAAATGTCATTTAAGATTGCTTCGCCAGCATGTCCTAAAGGTGTATGCCCAATATCGTGACCAAGGCTTGCAGCTTCGATTAAATCTTCATTAAGACCAAGTGCTCTGCCTATGGTTCTGGCAATTTTACTTACTAGTTGCACATGAGTACTGCGTCTTGTTATATTATCGTTTAGCGTATCAGTAAATACTTGGGTCTTATTGATATATCTAGTATAAGCAAGGGAATAAATAATTCTATCTGTATCATGAAAATAAGGTGGTCTTATATCATCTTTTTCTTCATGTAAGCGAATAGCTTCACTGTTTTTAGAGGCAAGCGGTCCTAAAAAGGCATCATGATTCATATTCTCTTTTATTTTAGTAAATAATTCTTCATTCATTCTTCAGGCTATTAAAGCTTAGTTTTATTTTAAAATTAAGCTATTTCCTTTCTAAGATGTATTTTAGCAAAAATGATAAGTAAAAGCTAGATATTTATTTGAAAGAAAGTTTAGCAGCACTTGTAATTACATTGTAAATTTATATTTCTTTTAATTATAGATATTAGTTATTTATAAACTGTAACCTTTATAATTGAAAAACATTATAAAAATAATTAAATGAATATCAAAATAATCAAGAATACTTCTAACATCAGAACTTTTATGGCTATTTTAATAATTTACGCTTTAACAATTAAAGCTATTATGCTAAAATCTATAACTAATTATTAAAGTTTTTTAACTTTAAATATTTTAATTTTTTATAAACAGGAGGTTTTTGAATGAATGATAATATTAAAAAATTAAAAATAGAGTTTTATAAAATTCAATGTAAAAATTGGATTAAAAATACAGAAAAAGGTACAAGTGCCGCTGGTAAAATGTTAGAAAATTTGTTAGGTAAAGAAGATGATAATTTAATTATTGCTGATTATTATGGAATCGAGTTAAAAACTAAATTTTTATATAGTGAACCTCATATTGGCCTTTTCTCAATGGTTCCTGATAATAGACCACTAGCGCTTAAAGAAATTTTAATTCGATATGGTTGGCCTAGTAGGAAAGATCGAAAGTATAAAGTATTTTTTGGCAAAATTTACGGTAATAAATTTACCAAAATTGGCTTATTTAAAGAATTTAAATTAGAAGTTGATAAAGTTCATAAAAAAATATGGTTGGTTGTTAAAAACAGGTATACAAATTATATCAATAAAAATATTTCTTGGTCTTTTGAACAATTGGAAAATCGTTTAAATATGAAACTAAATTATTTGGCTTTAATTCCAGTAGAAAAGAAGAAATATAAAGATGATGTTTATTTTAAATATCATAATTTTAAATTATACAAATTAAGAAGTTTTGATTGCTTTTTAGATTTAATTTCCACTGGTGATATTGGAATAAATATGAAGATTTCTTTTTATACTTCTCAGGAAAAATATGGAAAAATCCAAGATAAGGGAACCACATTTGAAATTGATGAAAAAAATATAAATAAGCTATTCACTAAAATAGACATAAGTAATATATAGAATTATAAATAATTGTATTTAATAAAAAATCAAGGATAATAAACTGACCAGCTTTCTTGTTGTCAGTTTAATTACTCCTCGATTTTTTACTTTTTATCTTTATTTTCATATTTGTTAACTACTTCGTTTAAATGCATCATCTTTTTGTCTAATTCTTTAATAATAAGAGAATTTTCATACATTTTATCATAGACTTCTAAAGGTATTTTATCAGCGTTATTAAATTTATACTCAATGATATAGTCTTGTTGTTTGACGATTATTAAATCTTGACTATTTTTGAGAACAGTTACAATATCGTAAACATCACTTAAGAATGATACAACTATTCTAATACCAACAACATCGTGAATATATTTTTTAATATTACTTGGAGTATAATCATATCCTTTGTCTTTTAATTTATTTTTTATACTCTTTTCACTTTTAATTCGTGATTTAATATGTTCAACTGGATTATACCCGTGGTTAAAAACAAACTCATCTACTAAAATATTTATTTCGATTTCTAGCGTTCTTAATGCAAAATTATAATATTAAAATAATTTATCTTTTTCTTTTATAAATATCACCTTTTTTTTGATTATATTTGATATACAGGCTCTTTATTCTTATATGTAGCACGGATTGATGTGCCACTTATTTGGAGCCAGGGGGGAATAAAAAAATACCGCAAAAAACGGCATTAATAATCTAAAATGGTCGGGAAGACAGGATTCGAACCTGCGACCCCCTGGTCCCAAACCAGGTGCACTACCAAGCTGTGCTACTTCCCGAAATACGTGGTGCGCCCAAAGGGAGTCGAACCCCTAACCTTTAGATCCGTAGTCTAACGCTCTATCCAATTGCGCTATGGGTGCAAAACTTCCAACGCAATATAATTGTATAATTATTCTAAAAAAAAAGCAAGGCTTTTCTTACTTTTTCTGCGATTTTTTTTGGCTTTTGTTAATTTTCTAGCTTTTCTAAGGCTTTATCTAGTAATTTTAAATTATTATTACTTAAGTTAGCAAAATTTTCATTTAATATTTCTTCTGAAATATTAAGTCTTTTGATAAGTTCTTTCGCTTCTCTTTTCGTTAAATTATTAAGTTTTATTAAAGCTTCCATCAAACTATTCTTTAGTTTCTTAATATCTAGTAAATACAATTCACGATAAATTTGATACTTTTTAGTTAAAGGCTTGGTAATCTTTTGCATTTTAACAATATAAGAATTAGTACGTGGAGGAATATCAAAAGATTTTGGTGGTACTTCTAATAAGATTTTAGTTTGAAAGAAACTATTAGTAATAACACTTAATTTTGTAATTTCATGATTGACGACATTTAAAACAAATTTATCACCCATTAACATATACATTTCTTTAAAATCAGTCGTAATCATTTTATAAATAAAGGGTTCAATAATACTGTAAGGAAGTGAGGTAATAACTTTATCTACTTTGGGTATCGTAACATCTAAGACACTTCCCCAAATAACCTCTAAATTTGGTATTGTTTCTAAATAATTCTTTAATCTTTTATCTAATTCAATAGCATACATTTTTTTTACTTGCGGTGCTATTAACTTTGTTAGAGTCCCCTGTCCAGGGCCAATTTCTAAAACTATATCTTTCTTCGTAAATTTAGGAAAAGCAATGTACTTTGCAATAATATTTGTATCAATTAAAAAATGTTGATCTAAATAGTTGGTATCATTTGTAAACATAAATGACCTCCTTCGTTAGTATTATAAAAGAAAAGAACCATTATTGCAAATAATGATTCTTTAAAGTCGTTATTTTTTAAATTGAGAATTATATAAATCAGCATAAAAACCGTTTTTTTGCATTAATTCTTCGTGAGTACCTTGCTCAATAATATTACCTTCGTTCATAACAAGGATAAGATTAGCATTTCTAATAGTTGATAAACGGTGAGCAATAATAAATGAGGTACGACCTTCCATTAATTTGTCCATTGCTTTTTGAACTAGTTCCTCGGTTCTGGTATCAACGTTTGATGTAGCTTCATCTAAGATTAAGAAAGGTGCATCTTCAATCATACCACGAGCGATAGTTAGTAGTTGCTTTTGACCGCCACTAATAGAATCATTTTCGCCAATTACACAGTCTAAGCCGCCTGGTAAAGTTTTAATGAAGTGATCAACGCCAACGGTTTTACAAGCAGTCCAAATTTCTTCATCAGTAACATTTTCTTGATTAAATTTAATATTATCACGAATAGTGCCATCAAATAACCATGTATCTTGTAATACCATGACAAATAAGTCATGAATATTTTTTCTTGTTAAATCTTTAGTAGAAACGCCATCGATTAAGATATCGCCAGAATTTATATCATAAAATTTCATTAGCAAGTTAACCATAGTGGTTTTACCAGCGCCGGTTGGACCAACGATAGCTATTTTTTCACCAGGATGAGCACTAGCTGAGAAGTTCTTAATTATTAAACGTGAGTCATCATAACCGAATTTAACATTTTTAAATTCAATATTACCTTTAACTTTAGTCTTATCTAAAGTTTTAGTTTTATCACTTTCACTAGGCATTTCCTTTTCATCTAGGAATTCAAAGACACGTTCTGAGGCAGCTGCCGTTGTTTGAAGTGAAGTCATCGCTTGCGCAATTTGGGAAAGTGGATTAGTAAATAGGCGAACATAAATCATAAAGGCAACGATAACACCAAAAGTGATATAGCCTTTCATGGTAAGTAAAGCCCCAACAATACAAACCATAACGTAACCAAAGTTACCAATAAAGCCCATCATTGGTTGCATAAGACCAGATAAGAACTGACTTTTTTTATTACATTCACGTAATCTGCCATTTAATTCATTAAAAGTATTAGTAACTTCTGTTTTGGCATTATAACATTCAACCACATTATGACCGCTATAAATTTCTTCAATATGACCATTAATATTACCTAGTTCTTCTTGACGAGCAATAAAATACTTTTGCGATTTCTTTAAAATAGAAATCATAAAAGTAAAACCAAAAAGAGTTGAAAGGATAGCCGTTATCGCCATTACCCAGTTAGTTGTAAACATCATAATGATAGAACCAATAAACAACGTAACAGAACTAATTAAAGTAGCCAAACTTTGATTTAAATTTTGGGCAATAGTATCAACATCATTAGTAACACGACTTAAGATATCCCCTATTTCATGAGAATCAAAGAATTTTAATGGCAATTTATTTATCTTAGTAGAGATATTAGTTCTTAAATTTTTAGCAAAGCCATTAGATACCGTAGTCATAGAATAGCTTTGAATATAGTTAAATAAAGCACTTAGTAAATATAGGCAAACTAAAGTTATTATAATTTTTTTAGCAGCCGTAAGATCCATCGTTGGTTTAACTAAATCATAAATTGATACAGGCAGATTATCCATTACTTTTAATGTATCATCAGTTACCACACTAGAATCAATATCGATAACTGAGTTAAGAAAAGCAATTTCATCTTCCTTACTAATTTTAGTTCCATTTACTTCAATATCATCAATTAAAATATTTAAAACGCTACTTGGTAAATTAAGAATTGATTTTAACATTTCTTTATTATCAGTAGTATTTTCACTACTATTAGCCATTGCAGTGCTACCTTGCATTTTATTTAAGAAGGCTTGATAAGTAGCTTTATCTTCAATACTAACATCTTCACTAGTTAAAATAAGCATTGTTTTTTCACTCATTGCCTCACTATTAAAGTTATTACTAATTTCTTTAATAACAGTTTGTAAGACCTCAGTATTAGGCTTGATACCATTAGTTATAACATCAGTTAAACTTGATAATTTATTGGGAGCAGTAAGGGATAAAATAGCAGATAAGAAAGCTAAAGTAATAGCTAACCCCATAAGAATTTTCCATGGTTTTAGATTAAGAAGTAATCTTTTGATTGAACCAACGAAATCTTTTGATTTTTCGTTAGTAGCATGCATAGGTCTAGGCATTTTCTAACTCCTCCTTTGATAATTGTGAAAGGGCTATTTCTTTATAGACTTCACAATTTTTTAATAGTTCTTGATGGGTACCAATACCAACACAAGTACCTTTATCTAAAACAACAATTTTATCAGCATTAATAATAGTACCGATTCTTTGAGCTACGATCATACTAGTAGCATCTTTAGTATATTTTTTTAATTCACTTCTTAAAGTAGCATCGGTTTTATAATCAAGTGCTGAGAAAGAGTCATCGAAGATATAAATTTCTGGATCCCTAGCAATACTTCTAGCAATGGCTAAACGTTGTTTTTGACCACCGGATACATTGGTTCCACCACGAGCAATATGAGCATCAATGCCATTTTCCATTTTCGATACAAATTCTTCGGCTTGAGCAATTTTAATGGCCTCGCTTACCTTTTGGGCACTAGGTTTCTTACCTTTTTTAGTACCATAAGCGACATTACTCTTTACTGTCCCTGTAAACATAACAGCTTTTTGCGGAATATATCCTAATTTGTTATGTAATTCTTCTAAAGAATATTTTTTGACATTAATACCATCGACTAAAACTTCGCCATCGGTTGCATCGTAAAATCTTGGTACTAGGTTAATAAGACTACTCTTACCAGAACCAGTAGAACCAATAAACGCAATGGTTTCGCCCTTATTTACCTTAAAGGAAATGTTGCGGAGCAAATACTCATCAGCATCAGGATATTTGAAGGATACATTTTTAAATTCAACCGTCCCGACCTCGGTTGGTTTGATATCATCGTTACCATCTTCAATACTAATTTTGCAGTCTAAAACTTCATTAATACGACGGGCAGAAATTTGGGCACGAGGCCACATCATGAAAATCATAGCTAGCATTAAGAATGACATGATAACCTGCATACCATAACTGGAGAAAATAACCATATCACTAAACAAACTAATCTTAACACTAATAACAGCATTATTGATTAAGAAAGTTCCGATCGCATAAATACCTAAAGTCAAGCCATTCATAACTAACATCATAATAGGATTTAAAATAGCAAAGCATTTTTGGTTAAATAATTGCATGTTAGTTAAATCTTCATTTACTTTTCCAAACCGATCTTCTTGGTATTTTTCAGCATTAAAAGCTCTAATAACACGTATACCGGTAATAGATTCACGAGTAACATTATTAATTTTATCAATTAATTTTTGAACACGTTCAAATCTTGGTAAAACAATTAGCATTAAGCCAATAACAACGCAAAGTAAAACAACAACACAACCAGCGGTTAACATACTCCATTCTAAAGATTTATTTAGAATTTTAGTAATAGCCCATACTGCCATAATTGGAGCTTTAATAAGTAATTGTAAGCCAATTGAGATAAGCATTTCTAACTGAGTAATATCGTTAGTTGTACGAGTAATTAAACTACTAGTTTGGAATTGTTTAACTTCCGCTGTACTTAAGTTTAAAACTTTATTATATACTTTGCTTCTTAAAGTATAAGAAAAATTGGCTGATAAGTTACTAGCTAAAAAGCCAACTATACAAGCGGATATTAAAGAACCGAAAGCACAAAGTAACATATAGCCACCTTGACGTAAAATATCAGCCATAAGGGCGCCATCAGTTTGAACAAGTCTTGTAATAGCTGACATATAATCTGGTAATTTTAAATCTAACCAAACTTGAAATACTATTAAGACAATGCTTACAATTATCATACATACATCTTTTTTAGTAAAATTTTTAAATAATTTAAACATTTTTCTTCCTCTCTTCATTTATTAAATTTCCTTCCAATTTACTTAATAATCTAATTAATTCTTTTTTTTCTTCTATGGTAAAATCTTGTTCTAAAATACTTTCCATTTTTCTAAATTCATAAGGAATTTGTTTGGTATTAGTAACAAATTCTTTGGCCAGTTTTATTTCTTTTTTGCGAGGATCACTTTCATTTGGTACTCTTTTTATTATATTGTTTTTTTCCATTGTTGTTAGAATACCACTTACAGTTGAACGTCTTAAGTTAAAAGTATCACATATATCTTGCTGAAATACTTGTCTTTCTTTTGTTTTAAGTAAATAGTTTGTAATCATAACCTGCATAGGACTAACCCTATAACGAGCTTTTTTAGCAAATTTACCAAAAATATAGCGACCAATTAACTTGTCTGTATTAATTATATGATACCCTATCGAATTATTTTCTTGCATAATTTTACCACCATTGTTAGGAAACTAACAAAATAATTCTAGCATTACTAAAAAGATTAGTCAAATGTTTTCCTAATCTTCACATACTTTTCATCTTTTAAGAGTTTTTCTAAGTTTTACTTTTTACTTATAATAAATTAATCGCAATAATTAATTTTCTTTTTCACTTATTAATTCACTTAACGGGACTATTTTTAAATCTTTAGATTTAATATATTCGACTAAGCAATCTAAATAAGTTACATCTTTGATATAAATAATACTACCACTACTTAGATTTTCTTTTACTTCAATAATATTAGTTTTATCTAAAACTAACTCTGGAATTACTAAATATTTCTTTTTCTTTTGGCAAAATTTTAAATTAGTTTTATTATTATCTAAAACGCAAATATTAGTATTTATTTTATTCTTTTTTAACAATTTATCTAAGTCTTGATAATTATTAAAGTCATTATTAATTTGTTCAAAATAACTATCTTTAGAATAAGTTTCTTTAGTAGTTAAAATAGAAGCTTTAAGATTATTTTTTACTAAGTAATCTTTAATTTCTTTACTACTATTAGTATCTATGATAAAACTTACTCTTAGTTTCTTACTATTACCTTTTTTAATAATTTTATCCATATTATCACTTAAAGAAATATCAGGTTTTATGGGTTGACTTACAAGATATAGACTATTAAAAGCGTCTTGTTCTTTCATTTTAGCTAAGCTCTTTAATTCATCGATGACACTACCATACATGCCAGGAATGATATAATCATCAGTTATTTCAGCATTAACAAAGTCTAATTTTTTTTCTAAACTTACATTCCTTATTTCTTTTAATATAGGATCTTGATTACGGGCTAAATTAGCAGTTTTATTAGTTGTATAAAAGCTTAGTAGGACTAGAATGCTAAAAAGGATATATTTTCCATACTTTTTCAAATTTATCACCTAATAAATCATATTCAAAAGCATTAAAAAAAATCTAGTTTCCTAGATTTTAGTTAATTTTGGATTCTAAAAAATCCATTCCCCTTTTTAAATCTTCTACAAGAAGAGTATAAGCTTTTTTATTTTTACGAAGTTCTTTCATAAATGCAACTTCTTCTTTAGTCATTGCAAAGCGCTCTTCTTCTCCATTTACATCAACAGTTGCTAGTTCGTCGTTACCGATTAAATAATCAGCATTGACATTAAAAATTTGACATAAGGCAACGATACTTTCAATAGTTGGATTTCTTAGTTCTCTTTCATAAAGACAAATAACGGATTTTTTAACCCCGATTAATTCACCTAATTGACTTTGAGTTAAGCCTTTTTCTTTTCTTAATGCTTTTAATCTATCACCTTTAACCATAAACCCACCTGCTTTCTTCTTTGGTTGATGATTAGTTTAACATTTTTTTACTATTTGTCAAGTAAAAGTTTGCATATATTAAATGTCTAGTTTAACTTATGATAATGTTTTAATGATTATCTTTTGAAAATGACTTATTTTTAAATAGCTAATATTTTACGCTTATTTCAATTTTTAAATAAAACATAATCTATTGAGCAGTCTAGTCTTTTGATTTTAGTAATTTTAAAGGATTGCCAGCTAATTTTAATTCAGCTATTTTTTCTAATCTGGTTTCATTACCACGCGTCCACAATAAATAAAAAGTGGCTAATAATTCCTTACCTAATTTTGCTACAAAATCTCTTATTACTTCAACATTTTCTTCATCTACTAAGGATAAATTAACAATAGTAATATATTTCTTAGAAGTGTCCATTTTTAAGTCTTCTTCAGAGTAGTTTTCATTTAAAACATCTTCGATACTTAGCACTTTCTGGGTGCAGAAAGCAATAAAATCCCTAGTTAAATCTTCGCCAATTAAAGCCCTTAACATTTCTGGCTTGCCAGTTTGATATAATACTTTAGAAGCCATTTCCCATTTTCTAGGATCAGCATTAGGTTTTTTCCCATCATAACGAGTTCTTAAAACGTATTTATCAATCGCCTCATTATAAGCAATATAAGCATAGATAGCTGGATGGATTTTAAAAGAATTTTCTTGTTTTTGATAATCTAATGCTTCATAATTTTTATCTGGAGTCATTGCCCAATCTAACCAATCATCAACAGTTGTATCAATATATACATGAGCAAAGCGATTGAATAAGGGTTCAGCCATTTCATTGGCAGCCAAGGAATCATCCAAGTCATTGCCAGCCGCAACAATTCTTGCATTTTCCGGGAGTTTCCAGATACCATTTACTTCGCCATCCAAAATGATATTAAAAGCCATGCCTTGAATACTAGGTAGAGCATTAGTTAATTCATCAAAGAAAACAATGTGAAGTTTATTAGGTTCTTTTTCACACTTTTCTTGTAATTTTTTATACCAAGTTGGTGGTACATCAATCATTTCACCAGTACTGGCATTATAGACACTTTTGCCATTTAGGCTGTCCGGAGTAGCATTTCTTAAGTAAATAATTATGCAATCAGGATCTAGTTGCTTTACTCTACTTGATTTGCCATCACTACTCCTGCCATGTAAAAAGACAGAAACATTACTTTGGATAGCCCCTTTAATAATGTCTTCTTCACTTACTTTAGAAAAATCAAAATTATATAAATTTGAAAATTTAGTATCTTTAATAGAAGCTTCTTCTTTTATAGGCAGCAATTTTTCATCTAAGCCTTGGACTAATTCTCTAGCAAAACAAGTATTTAAAAATTGATAAATTCTAGTTTCTTCAAACTTAGTAAAACTGGGATTATCAGCAAATTGAACACCAGCGAATAAAATTTTTCCACTTATCATTTGATGCTTTTTAGTATCAAGTAACCAATAAACTGGTTCTACATTAACCCAAATACTATCGCCATTTTTATACTTGGACTTAAACCCATTATACAAGGCTGTATTGGCAACGGCTTTTATTAATCTTTTATCCTCTAATTTGTATTCTTTAAAAGTAATAGGAGCAAAAATTTCATCATCTTCGCCATCCTTTCTAGAATCAGCAGTATAACAATTATTGGTTAATTGCAATTTACCTTGCTTTAGCATATTATCTAAATTCTTTTGTTCTAGCCTATTTAAGGCAGATTGAGGATAATAACCGTATTTTACTTGAAAAATATGTTCAGTAGTTGTATCCAGATTTTTAGTTAATTCCTTTTCAATATTTTCAGGTAAATTATAAACAACTCTAGCCCCAATATCTCGCAGACAAATACTATAAGTTGCCGAATAGCCTTCTTCATCAACAATGATAACATTTTTATTACTACTAACTGTTGATTTAGTCCAATAAGAGCCATAACTTAATTTAGATTCAGGATCATAATAAGCCCCTAAAATAATAGAATAATCAGTTAATGGTGATTTAGTACCAGCTACTTTAAAGATTTCCAATGCTTGATCATCATCGCCAAAAGCATCTTCGCCAGTTATAAAAGTAAAATCATTCATTTTTTTCAACTCTTTTCTTTTTAAAATTTTCTTCTAAGCCCATAACCAGAAGAAAAGCCAGATAGTCGTTCTAAGGCCGCACTATCTATATAAATAACTTTGCCTCCAGGAGGATTAATTTTATCATTACCAAACACAACCCAGATAGCATTAACTTTCTTACTTGGCATATCGGCGTAGCCATCGGTAAATATAATTTTATTTTCCACTCTTTTAGAAAAAGCATTAACAGCAACATCAAAGTTGGTACCCCCAAAGCCCACTAAAGGAAAAGTATCAATATCATTAATATTTCTTATTTCTTGAAAGCCATAGAATTTAGTATCAAAGCAACCTACTTTTACTTTTGAAGTTGGAAAAATATTTTTACATTCTCTTAAAAAATTGCGTAATAAGTTCTCATCAATAGAGCCACTAGTATCTAATACTATTTCTGCAACTGGTTTGGGTATATCTTCTAAATGAGGAACAACACAACCATCTTCAATGGTCGCATTTTGATAAGACCAATCATTATCATAAGTAATGGTTTCTCTTAAAAGACGGCGCCAGTCAATTAATGGTTTAGAAATACCGATATTATCTACTTTTCTTTTTTCCATATTAGTTGTATTACCATGATTACTGGCTTCTTGGGCTAGTGATTTTTTTAATTCTTCTAGTACTTTAGTTCTTTCAATTTTATTTTGAGCAAAGGCCTTCTTTTCACCAATATTAGCAAATTTCTTTGTTAACTCTTTTACTTTCTTTTCCCTATCACTTTCAGTATCGGATTCTTTCTTAGCGTCTTCAAGTTTAGAATTGGGATTGGAATTATTTTGATTAGATTCTTTTTTATTATTATCACTTAGATTATCTTGATTTTCATTATTATTAGTCTTTTTTAAATCCTTTTTCCATAGTTCATGATTAGCCGGAGGGATGATACCTTTTATATCAAAATTAGCATTTTCAATATTATTACTAGAATTATCATTAGCACTTTTGCTTTCAGAAGCAGGAGAATTATTTTGCGGTTTTTGATTTCTAGAACCGTTAGATTTTCCCTGATTTCCATTTTCTTGTTGACGGTTAGAGTTTCCATTAGGGTCTTTAGACTTTTCATTTTCTTCTTTTTTTTGTCTTAATTTTTCGTATAATTCTTCAGCATCATAATTAATAGCGCCTTCTATTTTAACAGCATCTTTTAGTACAGGTAGCCCATCACTTTCTAAAAAGGCATTTATAACCGCATCACAAGCAATATTCCACATTATAGGTTCCTTACTATTACGTCTATCAACGTGTTTAAAAACTATATGACAAGTTTCATGGGCTAAAACAAATACTTGTTCATCTGGTTTTAATTTAGAAAGAAATTCTTCACTATAATAAATATTATCACCATCAGTCGCGGCGGTTTTTACTTCTTCATCTTTTACATACTTTAAGTTGGCAATAACACTACCAAAGAAAGGATATTTTATTAACATTTTTCTTTTTATTTTATCAATATCAACATTCATAACTACTCCTATATCATTGCTACTAAAGAGGCTACTTCTTTATTTAATTTATTACTATTTAAATCAGTTACAGTTAAGATAATTAAAGTGTTTTTTGGTAGCTCAAAGGTTGCTATTTGCTTATATTTTAATATTTCAATAAATTTGGCTTGATCGTTAATATCTATTTTATTAATGTTTCTAATCATAAGAACTGGTCTAGTTTTTTTAGACTGGTTTAAAAGTTTGCTATACCAATCTGGTGGGCAGAAGTCTATTCCTTCATAATGACCATTTAAGTCTTCTATTTGACAATCATTAGCAAGAAAGATACTATCTTTAAAAATACTTTGGTAGGTATCTTCTATTAATATTGGAATTTGTCCTAATTCTAAATAATCTTTTAACAACTTTAACTTTTCTTGTTTCATAAATTTATTTTCCTTTTTTTATAACGTTAATTATTCCTAAATTGAAAAATTTAAAAATAATATGATATTATTCAGTCTTTTTGGCTTTTGCTAATTTTAGATTATTAAGTGTTTCTAATCTTTCTTTATTGTTGTAACTCCAGATAGCATCAAACATTGATAAGAATTCTTGCCCAAAACACTCAATAAAGTTTCTAACGACTTCTAAATCTTCTTCTTTGGTTTGCAAAGCCAAACTTACGGTAGTGGCATATTTTTCGGTAATGTTTAATTCAGCATCGGCAACGTCTTCAATATTCCAGGTCTTAGTTATAATATCGTGATAACATACGGCCTTTTCTTTACAGAATGCAATAAATTTTTTGGTTAATTTCCACCCAATCAAGGCTCTTAACATTTCAGGTTTACCGGTTTGATATAAAACTCTAGAAGCCATCTCCCATTTTCTAGGGTCAGCATTTGGTGTTTTACCGTCAAATGGTGTTCTTAAAATATTATGTTCATAGGAGCGTTCATAAGAAATAAAGGCATAGATAGCCGGATGAATTTTCATAGGATTTTCTTTAGAACTATAAGATAGAGTTTGATAATCTTTACTATCCATTGAGGCCCACTTTAACCAGTCATTAGTAGTTGTGTTGAAATAAACATGAGCAAAGCGGTTAAATAATGGTTCAGCCATTTCGTTCGCAGCCAAAGAATCATTCAAGTCATTGCCGGCCGCAACAACTCTCGCGTTTTTAGGTAGTTTCCAGATACCATTTACTTCACCATCTAAAATAATATTGAATGCCATACCTTGAATACTTGGCAAGGCATTAGTTAATTCATCAAAGAAAACAAGATGAATTTTATCAGGCTCTTTTTCGCATTTTTCTTGTAATTTTTTATACCAAGTTGGGGGAACATCAATCATTTCACCAGTATTTTCATTATAAACAGATTTACCATTTAGACTATCTGGAGTAGCATTTCTTAAGTAAAGAATTATGCAATCAGGGTCTAGTTGTTTTACTCTACTTGATTTACCATCACTACTTCGGCCGTGTAAGAAGACTGCAACATTACTTTGGATAGCCCCTTTAATAATATCTTCTTCCCTTACTTTAGAAAAATCAAAATTATAAGGGTTAGGTTCCTTTTGTAACTTTTTAGGCTCTTTATTTATAATAGGCTCTTTAGGCTCTTTATCTATAATAGGCTCTTTATTTATAATAGGACTAACCGGATTAATCTGAAATATTCGCATTAGTTCTTTAGACCAAATATTATCTAAATACCATTTAATACCTGTTTTTTCAAAATTATCTTTATCATTTTTAGCATATGAATAGCTGATATTAGAAAACAATAAATATTTACTTATTAAAAGATTAGACTCTTTATCAATTAACCACTCAACAGGACTTACTTCAAGCCAAACAAAATCGTCATTTTTTACTTCTCTACCATCATTTAAGGTAGTATAAGGCCAAGAAGAATTTATAACTCTCACATAATATTTGTTTTCATATATATATTCAGGAATTGCTAAAGGCGAAAAGGCCTTGTCTTTCGTTAAAAAATGGTTTTTGTCTACTGTATAACTGTTGTGGCTAACCTTTAAATTAGAGGTCTTATATTCCGCTTCTAATTTTTCTTGTAGTTCGTTTGATACGGCCATCTGAGGATAAAAACCATATTCTACTTCTTTTACAACCAGAGGCCTATTAGAAGGATTACAATTAGAAGGCTCACAAAATAATAGTTTTCCTTTTTCTGTAATAGAATTTTCTATATCGTTGTTTATTGGTAATACTATACGGGCAGCGATACTTTTTACATTATCAGCCTCATGTCTTAATGAACCACCATAATTAACTACGGCTACCTTATCATCGGTTAAATCCTTTAACCAGTAAACACCATAATGTTTAGTACCAACATAAAAACCACCAAGAAGATTAGAAAAATCCGTTAGAACTGCCTTTACTCCATACTTTTTTAGAACGGATAATTGATGTTCTCCAAATACTTGTTCTTTATTTAAAAATGTAAAATCTGACATTTAAATCACCTTGCGACATATAATAACATATTTTTTTCAAAATAGGAAAAAAAGCTATAATCTTATGTATAAAAACTATATCTTAATTATCTTTTATTAATTATTTTCTAATTTTAAAGTTTTTAAATAAGTTTGATATAAGGAAATTTCATAACGATATTTTAAACATTTTATATAAAATTCTTTTCTCTTTTTACTAATTATATCTATTCCTTCAAAACTTTCTGGTATTTCATTAATCATTTCACTTATTTTATCTAAATTAATTTTAGGTACTATTCTTATTAATGCTTCATTACATTCTTTATTTTTTAGTGATTCAATATACTTGAATGGATTTATTTACTGGGCATTTTCTTCAAAAATACAGGTTCTGGTTCTATAGGCACTTTCTACAAATCTAGCATTGTCATTTAATATAGCCTCGATTTTGTCATCACTTGATTTAGTATTAAATGAAGCCCCATTATCAAAGACTGGTGCCAGTTCTGTTTCGTTATTTTCACTATTTACAAGTACACCCCAGTTGCCATTATTACGATCATTATTTCCTATTAAAGCATCTACAATAAACATATCCCAAAAACGTCTTTTTAAAGCAGGCATTTTTAAAAATAAAGGATTGTTATCCATCATAATCATTGTTTCTTCTAAACTTACACCATGACTACTGCTGGAGGAAGTTGATTCTAACTTTTCATCTAATCCTTCGACATAATCATTTTTAATCGAATTAAAATCATCAAAAAAATATATATTAGGATTTTTTCGAAAATCTTTACAAGCTACTACTATTTTTTTATCTTTTATACCGAGTATTGTTTTATGAACAGGAATACCAATAATCTCATAAATATGAGATCCTATATATTCAGATAATGGTGAAGTAGTATAAGAAATTTCTACTTTCCTTGCTAAATTTCTAGTTGATTGTGGAAACTTTAAAAACCAATTTTTACCATCAATTATAACTCCTAATTTATAACCATTATGCCCACCGTATCTTATTCCATTTTCTTTTAAGTTATCAAAATTTTTCATAAAACACCTCTTATTAATTATAACATAAGTTTTAGATACTTTATTTTAACTACTTATGGCTCTTTTCTATGCACTGCTATGAATCATCTATATTATCCATTAATAACTTAGTACTTTCCCAATTTTTTTCTAATACCGGTTATTATTTTAATTAAACTAGTACCTTTGCGAGCAATTATTTTATTTAAGTAATCATTTCTTTCTATTATTTTTTCATTCATTATAAGTTTAATGAAAACAGTTATATCTTAAATATTATGACCTTTTTACAAATCTAAACTATTTTTATTTAATAAAAATTCTTGAATTCCTATTATTAAAATTCCATCGTCATTGCGCCATAGTTTAATGTTATCTTTAACAACAACTATTTTTTTAAAATTATCACCAATATTATTTAAGGACTTAGTTTCTTGAAGAGTTTTTTCTGGAGTATCTAGATTTAGGGCTGATTGAATATAATATCTTTTATTGCCTTGGTTACAAACAAAATCGACTTCTAACTGTTTTCTTGTATCAGCTTCTCTTACTTCAACTACACCTACATCAACATTATAACCTCTAATTAATAATTCATTGTAAATTATATTTTCCATTAAGTGATTTTCTTCTTGTTGTCTAAAATTCAACTTTGCATTACGAAGACCAATATCAGCAAAATAATATTTTTGAGGAGTCTGGATATATTTTTTACCTTTAACATCGTATCTTTCAGCCTTTTCTATTAAGAATGAATCTAATAAATAATCCATATATGAAATAACCGTATTTTTGGCAATATCTGTGATACCATTACTTATAAAAGTATTGTAAATTTTTTGGGGATTGGTTAAAGATCCAACTGAGGAAGCTAAAATGTTTATTAAAGTATCAAGAACATCTGGTTTATCAATATTATTTCTATCGATTATATCTTTTTTATATGTTA
The DNA here is from genome assembly GCA_934098505.1 of uncultured Bacilli bacterium. Classification (GTDB taxonomy): domain Bacteria; phylum Bacillota_I; class Bacilli_A; order RF39; family UBA660; genus CAG-605. The sequence continues at coordinate 12,232 of CAKOOR010000004.1, read as the reverse complement.
AATCGTATAAACTTGTTAAATATTTACTCTTTTGTTCGTCTGTTTTCTGCTTCAATATTAAAGGCATGCCACCATAAGTTACGTACTCATTCCAAGCCTCATATCTATTGCCATCATAAGCATTAACAAATTCAGCAAAGGATAATGGATATATTCTGATTTCATCGCCACGACCTCTAAATTCTGTAATTATATCGCTCGATAGAAATCTAGAATTACTTCCAGTAACATAAACATCAATGTTTTTTTCGTATAATAAGCCATTTAAAACAAATTCAAACCCAGCTGCTAACTGAATTTCATCGATTAATACATAATACATGTTATCATCTTTAATTTGTGACAAAATATATTCATTTAATTTTTTAGCGTCATGATACTCTATATTTTCAGCTCTATCTAAAGCTAATTTAATAATATGGTCAGATTTGATACCAGTACTTATTAAGTGATTATAAAAAATGTTATTAAGTATAAAAGATTTTCCACATCTTCTAATACCGGTTATTATTTTAATTAAACCATTACCTTTGCGAGCAATTATTTTATTTAAGTAATCATTTCTTTCTATTATTTTTTCATTCATTATAAGTTCCTCTTTCCTTTCATTGAACTTTTTTGCCGTTTGTGGCAGTTTTGTTCAATAACTTTATATAGTCATTATATAGTCTTTTTTTGTTAAAATCAATGTTTCATTGAACTTTTTTGCCGTTTACGGCAGTTTTGTTCAATGAAAATAGTTATATTTTAAATATAATTAATTTTTTCATAATAAAAAGCAAAATAAGAAAAAAGACATAGAAATTAATTTTCTACATCTTTAATATACTTTTAATTATTTTTACTAGCGATATCTTTATAAAAGTCATATCTTTCTTTAGCATTATTTACTTGAATATCTAGAAGTTCTTTAGCAAGTTCATGATCTTTTTTCATTAGACTACTATATCTTACTTCGTTCTTTAAGAAATCTTCATATTTAGTAAAGTCTGGTTCTTTAGAATCGATATATAATTTTTTATCTTCAGGTACATAACGCATTAAGTTAACATAACCACATTCTACCGCTAATTTTTCTTCACTTATAGAGTTTGACATGCCACCATGAAGACCCTGTTCGATGCATGGACAGTAGCAAATAATTAAACTTGGTCCATTATGAGATTCAGCTTCTTTCATAGTTTTAATAGTTTGCATGAAGTTAGCCCCGAAAGAGATACTACCGATATAACAGTTTGGATATGACATAGCTATTCTAAATAAGTCTTTCTTAGCTGTCTTTTTACCCATGTTTGCAAATTCAGCAACGGCCCCAACACGACTTGATTTCGATGCTTGACCACCGGTATTAGAATAAACCTCGGTATCTAAAACTAGGACATTAACATTTTCGCCACTAGATAAGACATGATCGATACCACCGAAACCGATATCATAAGCCCAACCATCGCCACCAACGATGAAGACGCTACGAGCAACCATATATTCTAAAATATCTTTTAAATCCTCTGGAATTTCCATCGTTTGTAATTTATCAACAATTTCTTTAGTTACATCATAGTTATTCTCATTTTCTAACCATTTATTTAGTAACTCTTTTACTTCATCATTTACACAATCTACTGACTTAGTAATAATATCATGGATACGTTTTTGGGTATTTTTATAAGTTAAATACATACCATAACCAAATTCAGCATTATCTTCAAATAAAGAGTTAGCCCAAGGAATTAAGTATGGGGTTGATGGAGCGGAACCACCGTAAATTGATGAACAACCTGTCGCATTAGCAATAACTAATTTTTCGCCAAATAATTGACTTAACATTTTTAAGTATGGAGTTTCGCCACAACCAGCGCAAGCGCCACTAAATTCGAAACAAGGTTTTCTTAAAGAGGCACCTTTTAAAGTAAATCTGTCAAAAATTTCAGGGTTTTGATGGTCTTTAAACATTTTATCAGCATAATCTTGAGTTTCGTAAGTAGCTTCACCAAATTCTAAAGCTTTCTTACCGGCTTTACCAAGACAAGCATTAATACATAGACCACAAGAAGTACAGTCAGCTTCACTAACAACAATTTCATAATTATAATCAGTATGTCCTAGGACTTTAATACCTTTTTCAGCATCTTTAGCCGCAGTTATAATTGGACGAATAACAGCATGAGGACAAACTGTTGCACACATTCCACATTGAATACAATTTTCAGGAATCCACTTTGGAACCATATTAGTTATTTTACGTTTTTCATTAGCCGCTAGGCCATTAGGGAAAATACCGTTTTTATAAGCTAAGAGATCAGATACTTTAAGATTATCCCCTTCTCTTTTATTAATTAGAGTAAAGATATCATCATGTGATTCATTTTCTTCTTTTTTTGTAAATTCTCCCTTAACAAGGATAACACTCTTAACAGCACTACTTAAAGAATTAATATTAGCATTAACGATATCATCACCTTTAGTACCAAATTTCTTACGAATAGAATCTTTAATATAGTCTTCAGCATCATTAAATCCCATTAGTTTTAAGATAACTATTTCCATTATCTTACTAATCTTACCTTTAATACCATTTTCTAACGCAATTTTATCAGCATCTATTAGTAATACTTTGATATTTTTATCTTTAATAAGTTCTTTAGCTTTATTAGGTATAATCTCGTCTAATTCATGAGATTTTTTATTAGTATTGATTAAGCAAATACCATTTTCTTTTAAGTTACTAAACATATCAAAGTCTTTTAAATAAGCATCTTTAGTAATAACTAGTAACGATGGATGGGATACGTAATATGGAGCATTTATTGGTTTACTAGACATTCTTAAGTTTGATACAGTTACTCCACCCGATTTTTTACTATCATATTGGAAATAACCTTGAACATGTAAATCTTTTTCTTCGCCTAGATAATGCATAATGTCTTTAGAAGTTGAAACCATACCATCAGAACCATAGCCATAGATTATAATTTCTTTATCAGCTACTTGAATATCCATAGGTACTTTTGCTAAGCTTAAATTAGTTACATCATCATTAATACCAATCGTAAAGTTATTTTTTAACTCTGTTGCTAGCATTTTATAAACACCAGCAATATCACTTGGAGTTGTATTTTTACTAGATAAGCCGTAACGGCCGCCAACGATTTGGATATTTTTATCATGTAAAGCAGCTACAACATCTAGATATAATGGTTCCCCAATACTACCTGATTCTTTAGTTCGATCTAAAACAGCAATTTTTTCAACGGTACTTGGTATAACTTTAGTTAAATAATCTTTACTAAATGGACGATATAGATGAACTTCAATTAGACCATAAACATTATTTTCTTTATTTAATTCATCAAGTGTAAGTTTTACTGTATCGCAAACACTACCCATAGCAACAATAACATATTTTGCCGTCTTGGAACCATAATAGTTAAATGGTTGATAATCAGTATGCATGATATCATTTATTTTTTCCATATAGTTATTTACGATATCTGGAATCTTTAAGTAATCATTATTACGAGCTTCAACACTTTGGAAGTAAATATCTTCGTTTTCGGCCATACCTCTTTGGTAGCCACAACCAACATTTAGAGCATGTTTTTTAAAAGCATTTACTTTATCAAAATCAATTAGTTTTAATAATTCTTCATCTGGTAATTCTTCTATACTATTTAGTTCATGACTAGTTCTAAAACCGTCAAAGAAGTGTAAGAAAGGTACACTTCCTTCGATGGTTGATAGATGAGCAACGGCTGCTAAGTTTTGAGCATCAAAGACATTAGTTGATGCGAGTATTGCAAAACCAGTTCCACGAGTGGCATAAATATCACTGTGATCACCAAAGATTGATAAAGCATGGGTTGCCACCGTACGAGCCGCAACATGAATGACACCTGGTAAACCTTCACCGGCAATTTTATACATATTAGGAATCATTAATAGAAGTCCTTGTGATGCTGTAAAAGTCGTTGCTAGAGAACCACTTATTAAAGCTCCATGCATAGCGCCAGCAGCCCCGGCTTCACTTTGCATTTCGACTACTTCAACTGATTCATTAAATAAATTCTTCTTTCTTAATTTTAAATTATCGATATTACTAGCCATCGGACTAGATGGTGTAATAGGATAAATAGATGCTATTTCTGTAAATAAATTAGCAATATTACTACAAGCAGTATTACCATCTACTATTTTTCTCATTTTCTTACCTCATTTCTATAATTTTAATTTAAATCGGGTTTTGCTTAAGCTTTTATAGTTTAAGCAAAACCCCTCGCATTATTGTTCGTTTTGGGTCCCTTAGCTTCCCATCCTTGGGGCTTGCACACGTACTTTCCTTTCGCTCTTGGGTTGCTTGAATTTCTTGGTTCCGTCACGTTCTATCTTTTAACTCTCCCAATGTCATTCCAAGCTAAGCTGTTTTAAAATTCAATTTCTTTTATTTCTTCTACGAAGAAATGCGATATGGGTCAGATGCTGTCCCTGAGCCTTGTGCCAGTGTATCAGCCTTCAGATTGAAAACTGGCCGAACCCCGCGAGCGTCGCCCACGTTGTTGCTGTGGTTCGCATAGCCACCCGAATCCACGCGACGCACGCTAGCGTAGTTACCACCGAAGTAGTACGGCGAGGAAGCCCACCAAGCTTGCCCAGAGTATAGGTAATAACCACTATTTTCTTCGTTCCATCCACCGGCTAGTGCTATTTCGTCTGTACTCAAAAGGCCTATTGGATACGTTAAAGCCCCATTACCATTAGTAGTATCACTTACTGTAAAGGCATCATTTTGTTGTGGACATGTTAACATCATTTTCATATTACCATAGTTTGTACCGTTCCATGGACCATATGCCCATCTATAATATGTTGAATTAGTTCCATAACCCAGTTTTGTATTTGAACTTGTGGTATACGTACTTATTGAACGATCATTACAAAAAACATTATCAGCCAAATATTGTTCATTGGCAGTTCCTAAAATATTCGTTTTATACCAATTATCTATGTAAGTTTTGATTGTTGAATCATTGGTATTTGCATGAGCTGCTGCATACGTTGAGGCACCAGTGGCACCATACATATAACCAACATAAGCATTATCATTATAACTACTATTAAACGCACTAGTACCAATTTGACGATCACTACTTGACTCTCCATTGGTATGGGCACTTGTACCATCATAAATAACACGAACAGTTCCATCACCATTAATACGAACAATTCGCCAATATTTATCAGCAAACTTCACATAGTTATTTGTTACATTACCACGATAATAATAGGAATCACCATAAGCATCTTTGGCTTTACATAAGTAACCATCTGTTGCCTCAACACCAGTTACATTTACCGAACCATCTTCATTTACCGTTGGACACTTACCAGAAGTATCTAACTGAGAAATAATCTTATTAATTATTGGTTCAGACTCATTAGTAGGAGTACCAACTACAATTATTTTACCTTTAAATAACTTAGTAGAATTCTCTAAATCAGCTAAAGTCGTATTATAATCTATCCAAATACGAAGAGAAAAACTTTTAGACTTACCACTATCTAAAATACCACTAGTTAAGTTTCTAGAATCAATACTATCATTATTAACTAAAGTAGCAGTAGAATAACTATTTAATCTCTTAGGTTCATTACTATCTAACATTATATCTAGATAATCAGCTTTTAAAGTAGTACCATTTAAACTTTCTAAATTAATATTATAACTAGCATTAATATCACAAGTATTAGTTATTGTAAAAGTAAAAGGTGTTAAGCTCTTACCCTTTTCATTAGTAATAGGATAAGCATTTTCTAATGAAATATTATTTTCTTTATTAGTTATACTTAAATCAAAACACTTAGAATAAGCCGTATTAACCCCAGTTTGACTTACAGTCAAAATCCACATAGAATAGGATACTCCTATTCCTAATAACATAAGTAGTATTAAAGATACACTTATAAATATTATATTTTTCTTTGTCATTTTCTATCTCCTTTATCTTATTATAATTTATTTAAATTATTTAACTACTTTCAATTATATAAAGATCATTAGTTGTACCAATACCACCCGCTATTTTAATATTACTTTTTAAATTTATTTCATCTTTTAATTCCTACCCAACTTTATTCTTTCTTTTAGTTTTATCTCTAACATATATTATAAATATACCACATAATTTTATCATTTTAAAGTTTTTTAATTATATTTATAAATTTGAATAATGATATTTTAAAATTTTAAAAAGAGTAATATTTCTAATTATTAATTTTAAAATATTACTCTTATAAGTTTTATTAATTTTCTTTTATAAACGTTATTTTAGCATAACCATTGCCTTTTTTAGCACAATTTTCGGTTGGTGTTTCTTCATTACAGGTAGTAGATACGGTTTTTGTATCAGTTTCACTAGATTCGGTACAGTTATAACAGTACATAGCTTTATCACTTAATAAAGAATTGCCGATGTAGCTTGAACCACCGCATCCTGGGCCGTTCATACCGCCACCACCGCCGCCATAAAAGCCACTACCACCGCCACCGGCGCCATGAGTCTTGGAGGTATAATTACCGCCTTGGCCAAAGCTATAACCAGTAGTTTGGGTGGCAATGGTACATGAATTTTTTTGGCCTGCTGTAGTAGAACTACTAATGCCACTACCATTAGTCCCGCTATGAGAAAGACTGCTATCATAAGAGTTAGTATCAGCACCACCGCCGCCAGCGGCAACAATTATAATATCGTCTTTATTATTTTCCAAAGTCGATAAAAGACCGGAAACTTTGGCTATATGCGTGGCACCGCCACCAGAACCACCACCAGCAGCGTAGTTATTTGGATCTCCACCGACTGTACTATTACCACCGCCATTATAACCACCAGTTAAATAACTAAAACTACTGCTTGTTGATGTGTTTATCGTGCCAGAGCCACCGACATTGATATATAATTTATTACCACTTTCTAAATAAGCAATACCCGTACTATAAGCACCAGTGCCACCTTGATAAGTTGTTGTACCACCACCCTGAGCACCCCAGACCTCTAACTTATAAGTTCCAGTTTTATAAGCTGTAAAAATTTCTTCATAGCCAGTGTAGGAATATTCATTTTTAGAAACAAAATAAATATTGCATTTAGTTTTTATGGTCAAATTATCAATTATAATTTGCCAACTTTCGTTATCCCATGTACCATTGGCATTATTATCACATACTACTTTAGTTGCCTCGTAACCATCACTTTTAGCAGGAATTTTATTATTACTTTTTCCGTCAATATAAGCACCAATTATAACATCACCTTGGGTAAAATCGCCTACTGTCGTTCTTATTATTTCTTGATCTTCACTTACAAAAAACTTAGAATGAGCAAAATAGATACCTATAATAAAACATGATAGACATAATAAAATAATATAAATTTTTCTTGAGTTATTAGACAACATACGCTTTAATTTTAATCTTCTTAAATACTTATCTTTATTAAATTTCTTCATTTTTAACCTCCGTTAGTAAAAATACCCTTAATTATGGTTTCATAGAGTATATAACTCTATGAAAATAGTAGGTATTTACTAGATTAAAAGCCAACTTGACTACATTTTTTGACCATAAAAGTTAATAGTTCTTTGAAATTAAAAATAGCTTTAGAGTCCTATAATATCTAGAAAAAGCCTAAAATTAAATGACTACAATTTTGACTATAATAGTTTATTAAAAACTCTTTAATTAATCCTAATTATATGGTATATTTGTAATATAAGTTAAAAATAGATACTGAAAAATAGTTTTCATAGAGTTATATACTCTATGAATTTTTTATCTTTAATACCAAAAGTAACAATTATTTAAGGATACTAAAAAGACAGAATTCTTTTTAGATATTTCTGTCTATTTATTTTAATATTAATTTTCTTCAATATAAGTTATTTTAGCATAACCATTGCCTTTTTTTGCACAATTTTCGGTTGGGGTTTCTTCATTACAGGTAGTAGATACGGTTTTAATATCGGTTTCACTAGATTCGTTGCAGTTATAACAATACATGATTTTATTATTTAATAATGAGTTTCCTATGTAGCCAGAGCCACCACCAGCACTACTGCCGTAATCATAACTTGATGAACCACCATAATAACCGCCGCCGCCACCGGTTCCACCTGTCCTAGTATTTAAATTACCATTTCCACCCAAGCCAAAACTTCCTGAATTAATCGATTGGTCTTGATACATTGAATTAGTTGCATGACCACCGCTAGATTGATTACCACCAACGCCATATGAACTATTGCTTGATGTACCATTATTACCTACGTAACCGCCGCCAGAGCCACCTGTATTTTTATTACTTTGAAATGTTCCAAAACCACCACCACCGCCAGCTACTATTAAAATATTGTCCTTGCTTTCTTCATAATTTTTTAGTAACCCATCATTTATTAAGATATTTTGAATTGAGGTAGCGCCGCCGCCAGCTCCCCATAATGTATCTGAATTTGTAAGCGAATTGCCACCACCATTGTAACCGCCACTATAATTTGTCGAATAATTGCTAATCGTTGCGCCTTGACCACCAACTACAACAAAAATATTATTACCTTTAGCTAAACTTATTAAGCCACTTGAATAACCGCCATATCCACTTTCCACTGTATTAGAAGATATAGCACTTCCCTGGGCACCCCAAACTTCTAATTTATAAATACCGGTTTTGGGAACTGTAAATTCTTGAATATTACCGGTATATTCAAATTCATAACTAGATTTAAACTCAAAATAAATATTGCATTTAGTTTTTATGGTCAAATTGTCAATTATAATTCGCCAGTTGTCGTTATCCCAAGTCCCATTGGCATTATTATCACATACTACTTTAGTTGCCTCGTAGCCATCACCCTTAGCAGGAATTTGATTATAACTCTCGCCTTCTATATAAGCACCAATTACGACATCACCTTGAGTAAAATCTCCTACTGTCGTTCTTATTATTTCTTGATCCTCACTTACAAAAAAATTAGAATGAGCAAAGTAGATACCTATAATAAAACATAATAGGCATAATAAAATAATATAGATTTTTCTTGAGTTATTAGACAACATACGTTTTAATTTTAATCTTCTTAAATACTTATCTTTATTAAATCTTTTCATTCTTTCTTACTCCATCTAATAAATATCCTAAATTACGCTTTCATAGAGCATATAACTCTATGAAAATAGTAGGTATTTACTAAGTTTAAAGCTAGTTTGACTACATTTTTTGACCAGAAAAGATTTTAATTAATTGACTACAAAAAGTTAAATAAAGACTGATAAAACCTAATAAAAAGAAAAATTTAATTGACGGGAATTTTGACTATAATAACATCATAAAAACTCTTTAATTTAACCTAATTATATGCTATAGTTATATTATATATTAAAGATAGATATCTATTTTTCTATTTCATAGAGTTATATGCTCTATGAAATTTTTATTTTTATATATAGAAAAAATGACTATTACTAGCCATTATTCATTATCTTTAATACTACAAGTATAACTATTACTTTCTAGATGCGTTTTTATTTCATCTTGTGTAGTTAAATTAGCAACATTATCAATAGTAGATTCTTTAATAGCTCTTCTATTAATGTCTTCTAAAGTATAACCACTACTAGTTAAATTATCTTTTATACTTGTATAATCACTATCACTTAAATAAGTTCTTATTACTTTTAAATTACCTGTTTTTAAGAGTTTTTGGTTTGTAAATGATAAAGTATAATTATTACTTTCTAATAAAGTTTTACTATTTTCATCAGTAGTTACTATAGTACTACTACATACTAAAGTAGTTAGTTTTTCTATAATATTTAGTTCAATTGGATAATCTTTTGAATTACCTAAATTATCTTTAGCTGTAATGCTAGCGGTTATAGTACCAGGAGTATTAGTATCAACAGGAGAAGTTAAATCATAAGTACAACTAGATATATCTTCACAACTGGCAACTAGCATTTCTTTAGTGATAGTTGTGCCTTCAATAAATTCTTTTACATCATTAAATGTTACAACTGGGGCTTTAGTATCGTTTATAGTTATTGTTCCGGTTTTAGTGGTGCTACCGTAACTTACTTTATAAGTATAAGTGCCTATTTCATTTTTAACTGCCGATGTATCTAAAATATAATCAGGTTCACTAATATCTGTTAAATTTATATAATTACGAACCGAGGCCGGTATTTCCTCGCCATACTCAATGCTTATATTTTTTGTTTCAAAATTACGAGGGTTATTGCCAGATAAATAATAATAAACGCCATACCCAGCACCGCATAATACTAATACGAAAAAGAAACTTAAGATGATATTAGTTATTAGTTCTCTTTTGGTCATAATACGAACTTTTTTACCATTCTTAGTAATAGTTTTGGCTTCTTTAACACTTAAATCAATTGCTTCTGGCATCTTATCAGTTAAAATACTTACATTACCACCATTAACTGTAGCAATAGTTACGGTTCCTTTTTGTGATCTTGTTACACTGGTTTCTTCTATTTTTATATTGTTTGGATTAGCGGTTTTATTTTCCGTATTAACATTATTAACATTTTGGTCTTTTATATTAGAATTCACAGCTGTATTTATATTAGGATTAGGTAGAGGATTATTATTAGGTATTGTTTGATTTACATTATTTGGATTACTAACTGGATTATTATTTAATAGACTACTATTAACGATATTTCCTTGATTGTTAGAAATAACTGCTTGGTTATTAACTACTCCACCGCCAACATTACTATTGTTAATCATGTTATTAGAATTATTATTCGAAATATTGGAATTATTTACTCCATTATTAAAAGCCACATTATTAAGACTATTAGTGGTATTTTGATTTATATTAGGTAAATTATTAATATTATTTGTGCTACCATTAGTATTATTATTCATAATCTATAACCTCTTCTTATCTTAATTTAATTATAAACTAAATCGTTTATTTTGACAACGAAAAAAAGACTCTGATAAAAAGTCTATAAATTGAAATAATAAGTGTCCGCACATTGAATTACCTTATAAGTGCTCGTTTATATTTCTAATAATATCATATTTGAACTCTTATATTCAAATATTGACCTCGGATAATTATTAATCCAATCTTCAACTTGCTTTATAAATGATACTTTTATATTTGTTATATCTGTTCCTTTCGGAATCCATCTTCTTATTAATCTATTATTGTTTTCGTTTGTTCCTCTTTCTCCAGAACAGTAAGGATGAGCATAATATACTTTTGTTCTATTCTTTTTCCTCAAGCATGACTTTTCTAAGCCCTCATATCCCATGAATTCAACTCCATTATCAAATGTTATACTCTTAAAGACTTTGTAAAACCTTCCTTGATACTTTCTTTCTATTTTATCAACTGCTTTCGCTATTGTCTTCGTTTCTTTGTTTGGAAGTTTCATTATTATTTCTTGCCTTGTTTTTCTTTCTGTTAATGTAAATAAAACTGTTTTTGTGCCTTGCTTTCCAACAACTAAATCTCCTTCCCAATGACCATATTCCTCTCTTGTATTCGCTTCTTTTGGCCTATGCTCAATACTTTTTTCTGCCGGTATCATTTTAGAAACTCGCTTTTCTTTATTCTTGTTATTATATTCTTTTTTATATATTATTTTACCATTTTGCAATTTTTCAAATATTAACCCGCTTTTTATTGCATTTCTTATGGTTCTACCACTTATTTCTATATTAAATCCATTTTCTTTTAACTGAATAGCTACTACTTCAGGAGACTTCTTATTACACAGTATCTCATTTTCAATATATTCAACCAATTTTATATCTTGATCTAATTTTAACGCTGGACCTTTACTAGTCATACCGTATTCATATTTTTCTTGAGCTACTCTTGCACTATATTCTACCCCTTCAGTCCAATCATAATTTCTAATTATAACTAGTCCACGATTTATTTCTCTTCTAATCGTTCTTTCACTTTTATGCAACAATATTGCTATTTCTCTTTTACTTTTTTTATCTGAATTATACCAAGTTTCTATCATAGTCCTTTCAGCATAAGTTATATGTTTATATTTATTTATTTTTTTGTTATAATCTAAAAGACACATAGTTTATTACCTCCAATGTTAGTTCGCACTTACATTGTATCATAGGTAATTCTATGTGTCTTTTTTATGTCCCAATCGGACACTTAACTTTTCAATTTATACTCT
>CAKOOR010000003.1 GCA_934098505.1 uncultured Bacilli bacterium | reverse complement strand
TTTTTAGTTTTACTAAAAATCAAAAAGCCTTATTTTTCAAGGCTTTTTCGATGTAGTACTGAAACGCATTCAACGTGATAAGTATAGGGAAACATATCAAGTCCTATGATAGTCTTTACCTTATAATCATCTTTTAAATAATTAATATCTCTAGCTAAAGTTATCGGATCACAAGCAATATAAATTATATCTTTAGCTCCTACTGTTTTTAATAATTTGATTCCTTCCTTACTCATTCCACTACGGGGTGGATCAATAATTACTAAATCAATCTTATCATTTATCTTACTTATTAATTTATTCGCATCGCCACATAAATAATAACAGTTATTTAAACCATTTATCTTAGCATTATAAGTTGCATTTATCGAAGCATTTTTATTTATTTCTATTCCATAAACTTTTTTACTAAATGGTGCTAAAGTAAGACCCAAAGTACCAGTACCACAAAATAAATCTAAAACGGTTTTACCTTTAGGAGCGAAGTTGATAAGTAAGGCAAATAATTTTTCTGTTACGCCTAAATTTATCTGAAAGAAGGCATCATATGTTATTTTAAAATACATATTATTAAGCCGTTCAATAAAAAAATTTTCTCCTTTTAGGATATCTCCATTTTGTAAAATTCCCACTATTTTAAAATCATTTAAATTAGGTATTTCTAGCTTATCATCAGTAATAAAATTAGCCAATATTTCCATATTATAATTATTTCTAATAATTACTTCACCATTTTTAATCTTAAAAGAAGGTATCATTTTTATAAACTCATTAACCTTAAAAGGCATCAATTTACACTCATCAATACTGACTATCGTCTTCGTTTCTTCTTTATAAAGGCCAACATTTCCCTCCTTAACATGCAAAGTTATTTTATTACGATATTCTAATGGTTTTGGGGAAGCAATAATAGGAATATCTCTATCTATATTGCAAAACTTTTTAAAGATATGTTCTAGTTTTTGTTTCTTAAAGTCTAAGGTTTTTTCATATTTCATAAGACTTAAATTACAACCACCGCAAATATTACTATATGGGCAGAAAGAATTAATCCGATTAGAAGAAATTACTTTTTTAACTTTTCCTATATTATATTTTTTAGTTTCTTTTACTATTTCTACTTCAACTTTATCATCAATACAAGTATTGGAAATAAAAGTTACTTTATCATTAATATAACAAATGCCACGGCCATAATCATCTAGTCTTAATATTTGTGCTTCCATTTAAATCATTCCTTTATAAACTTTTCTGTTTTTCTAATTTTATCACATTTTTTTCTTCTTCTAAAACAAAAATAATCATAAACAACTTAAAGTATAATTTTTTCTAACAATATGGATGGCATTAATTGTTTTTGTTCTAATGCTAATAAAGAAAATGAAAATATTAGCAATTGTAAATATAAATTTCAGGCTTCAATCGTTTGTAATCAAACTAGAAGCCAAATGAAATGATTTACAAATTTAGACTCTATCATAGACAATTTGTGAAAAAAGTTATTACAATAAATGCCTACCAATAGATTATAAATCAGTAAGAGGATGTTATTTTCTTGATGAGATGGCTTACCTCTCACACAAAAAAATCAAAGTCGGTTAATAAATAATCTCCTTTGATTCTTATTTTATTCATTATATTCTTCTTTTTCCCAACGAGCAAAAATACCACATGGTAGGACTAAATCACTATTTTTAACTGGTAATCCTAGCTCATCACTAGTGATATAGCCTTTATTTTTAATACAAAGTTTTAATACATCTTCTAAAACATTCATCGATAAACCCGTCGTATAAGAATTTATTAAGAAAAGAATAGCATCATCACTTAATATCTTACTGCAAGCCTCTACTAAAGGATATAAATCTTTTTCAATATCCCAGACCTGTCCGTTACTTCCTCTACCAAATGATGGGGGATCCATTAAAATAATATCATATTTATTACCACGACGAATTTCTCTATCTACAAACTTCTTACAATCATCGACAATATAACGAATTGGTTTATCACTAAGACCACTGGCAGAAGCATTTTCTTTAGCCCAATCAACCATACCTCTACTAGAATCAACATGAACAACACTAGCCCCCGCACTTAAAGCCGCCATCGAAGCAGCCCCAGTATACGCAAATAAGTTTAATACTTTAACTTCTCTTTTTGCTTCTTTTATCTTACTTATTAGCATATTCCAATTATAGGCTTGTTCAGGAAATAAGCCGGTATGTTTAAAGCCCATTAACTTTAAATTAAAAGTTAAATCATGATAACTAACTTGCCAACTAGAAGGCATTTTAATATTTTTTATATCCCAAGAACCTCCCCCTTTATTACTTCTATTATAAACGGCATCTATCTTGCCATTATAAGGATTATTAGAAGGCCAAATAATTTGGGGATCTGGTCTTTTTAAAACAACATTATTCCAACTTTCAATTTTCATTCCCTTATCCATATCAAGGATTTGATAATCTAAAAAATCTTTAACTAATTTCATAAAACCACCTAACTAAGTAAATATTTAACTAAAGGATCGATAAGTTCTAAAATACCATGAGTATAAAAGAAGAAACCTAAAACAACTACTTGAACACTAGTTTTATAATATAAATTAATACTTGTAAGAAGTCCTAAAACTATAAAGGCTATTAAGGTAAATATTCTTAATTTATACATTCTATCTCTACGATCATTATAATAACTGGTCTTAAGTAACTTAGCTACCCCCATTAAAGCGGTCCAGCTAAGAACGGAAGCTGCTAACTGAAAGGGATTATTAAATGAAAAGAATAATCCTACTATACCAACACCTAGACTAATTATCATAGTATATAATCCTTCAAAATCTTTTGATTTTCTAGTTAATATAAACTGAATAAAATTTAGGATAGCATAAAGTATCATAATCGTAAAGAATAAATTTTTAATATCAGTTATTTTAAATGTTGGAAGTATTAACATAATGATACCTATAATAATTAAGATAGTATCAATTACCATATCTACTTTTTGTTTTAATTTCATAAATCTCACCATTTTTCTTATTTTTATAATTTTAAATTATTTATTTTTTGGATATCTTGGGCTAACTTATTTAAATAAGTACCTAAGTCTTCTTCTATTTTTATAGTACTATAATTTTCTAATAAGGGTGTACTTTCTTTTACGGCCACACTAGTATTAACAACATAAGTCATAGGAATATCGTTATTAGAATCTCCAATACTCATTACTTCGGATGAATCTAAATTTAAATATTCTAAAACTTCACTAATACCTTTACCCTTGGTATTATTTTTATTATTAATATCATGGAAATAAATTTTATTAGGAATTCTTTTTTCTAAATAAATAGCTTTAGAAGAATTAACTATATCTACTTCGGGTATTTGATCTTTAAATAAATATTTCATAGTAATCATTCGTTCATAATTATTTGATGTAATAGTAAGGCCAACAATTCCTGTACTGATATCATCATTTTTCCGAATATAATAATTATTACTAGATTCATGAGCTAATAATTTACAATTATGACTACTAGTGAATTCAAATATTTTCCGAATGGTCTTACGCGATATTTTACTAGCATAAATTATTTCATTATTATCATATCTTTTAACTAAGGCCCCATTACAGGCAATAATTATAGGATAAACGCTTAATTTACGCGCTAAGTTTCTGGCATGAATAAAGTTTCTACCTGTAGTAATAATTACTTTAATTCCTAAGTTACTTAGAAGTTCTAATGATTCTATTATTTTCTCATCAATCTTTTTATTTACTCTTAAGGTTCCATCTATATCTATAAATATGGCTTTTAGCAAGTTAATCAACTCCAGTCCTTTTTATTATACTATTTTTAATTTAAACAAGTCCATAGTTTTTAAAATTAAATCGTATTAAATTCTATTGAAAAAAGATTCCAAGAACCAGTAAACTAAGTACTCTTGAAATCTTATAAAGTTATTTTATCTTTTTATTAATTAGAACTGTTCTTAATTTATTTCTATTGCCACCATAAATATCAGAAAAATAATCATCACCAATCATAAATACTTCATCTGGTTTTAAGTTTAGGTAATGAAGAGCCTTTTTAAAGCTTGGTTTTAAGGGTTTATAAGCAAGAGCAATGTAATTAATGCCAATTTTTTTCAAATATTTTTCGATATTTTCACTATAACCATTGCTCATCACTATAATTTTTAATTTGCTTTTAGCCATTTGGAGCCATTCTTTATTAACCTCGGGTATATCTTTTTTATCGAAACGCAAGGTTTCATCTAAATCAATTATTAAGCCATTGATACCGTTTGTAATTAAATCATCTAAACAGTCGCTAGAAAGTTCTTTAATATCATTAAGTGTTAAATCAGGATTGATATTTTTACTTAAATAATAATTGATAAGTCCAAATATAATGTTGCAAAAATCATCAACAAGTTTATCAAACATCAGCGCATTTTTCTAACTAAACGCATAACGTCTTCATGTATATCTTCTATACTGCGCATAGTATTCCCTTCAGTTACATTTACAGTACTCCATTTTAGATAATTACTAACAAACTGGGCTGATTCATAAATTCTTCTTTGAGTATCAACACTTTTTTCAAAGATATCTTTTTGAACACCATCATTAGTTTCTCTGGCTAGGCGAAGTTTGGTCAAAGTATCAAAATTGCCATTAAAGAAGACTACTAAATCAGGTTCACCAATACCTAGATTATAATATTCATAAGCTTTCATTTTAGCAATCATATCTTTCTTTTCTTCTTCAGTTTTACATTTTAAAGTTTGATAAATAAAACTTGATGTTGTATAACGGTCTAAAAGAATGGTTTTTCCTTCCGCATAATATTTCTTTAAATAATTACGCCATACATATTCTCTATCAATGGCATAATAACTTTCAATTACTTCATCGGGAATTTCATCTAATTCTCCTAGTTTTCCTTTTAAAAACTTGACTGCCATAATTCCAGAACCAAAGCCATAACTTGGAAAATGCCATTGTTCACATTCAGTTTCACTCTCTAACGCTTTTTTTAATAATTCTAACTGAGTTGATTTACCAACACCATCACAAGCTCCTTCTAATACAATTAATCTTCCTTTATTTTCCATAATCTAATTCTCCTTCTTTTTTAATTAATTTTATAATTTTCTTTCTAATCTAATAACATGACAAGGACTACTACATTTATAGTCATTAAACATACAACGATATTTATTTAAATATGTTTCCACTACTTTAGCTTGTTTTTGATAAGCAGCCTTTATGCTGGGATTAGTTGCTAAATCAGCTTTTGTTAATAATTCGTTATAAATATAAGGAATTACTTCTAAAGTATACATACGAGCGATTTCACTTTGAGCACGCATACAACATCTTTCTTTACTAACATAGTTAAATAAATTAGCTAGTGTAGCATTCATATTTACTTTAACATTCATTCCTAAAGGATAAGTTTCTTTAATTTTATTAATATCACGAAGATACTCTTTTATAAGTTCTGGGTAATCATTTAAAAATAAGGGAACCGTAAAAGTAATTTCTTCCTCAGGCACTTTCATTTCTAAATCAATAGTGCGATGTCTTTGATTTTGAGCAAGACAGGATAATGATTGATAATTATTATAACTTATATTTGAAGTTGTTACTTCATTAGGAAAATCGATGGTACTAAATTTATTTCTTTTAGCAAATAAAGATAAATCTACACTCTTAGTATTAGCAAAAAGTAAGGAATCATCACCTTGATAAGTAAGGTATGGAATGTTTTTACCACGAAGTTTTACTTCGGCTTCTAGGGTATCATCACTTGTAATCATTTCATAAACATCATTTTTAGTTAGTAAAACTTTCTTATCTTTTAAAGCCTTTATAAATTCTTGCATTTCAGGTACACATGACTTTTCAAAATCGTCTAAGGGATTATTAATTACCCTTTCCATCATATAAGCAATTTTATTAATTTGGGCAAAAGGGACAGTATAAGTAATACTAGTACGCGTAGCAAGTCCCAGAAAATTACGCGCATTTTCTTGAGCTTTTTCTCTAATCATGCGAGTAGCTTCATTATCGCTTTTAGCTGTTTTCCGAAAATAATCCCAATAGTCTTTAGTTATAACTTTTTCAAATATTTCAAGCCATTTATGGTATAACTCAATTTCCATTCTAGTGTTATATTCGCTTTCTTTAGCCTTGGTATATCTTAGGGATAACTCATCAGCGGCATATTCTTTTTCATTATTTAAGATTAAGCATAATCTTCTGGATATTCCCGTTATTTCTAGACTTACGACTTCTTGTTCAGATGGCGTTGTATGGGCTTGCAAAATTGTTGAAATACCTCTTCTTATAAGATTTGCCCGCGAATTATTTTTTCTAATATCAGCCGTGGTAACTAATTTATCATCGTTACTTTTAGCAACACAAACCGCTGCTCTTACTCCCGCTTCATATAAAGCTTCTTTTTGGTCAAAACAACCATTTTTTACAAACCCTTTGGGTGATAATTGTATATCTATCATTATAATTCCTCTTCCTGTTATAAATTTTTTCTTTTAAAAAGTAAGCAAATCACTCTTCTGACTTGCTTACCATATAAATTAAGCCAGCTGCTCCTAAACAGATAGCTAAAACAACAACAATGACTACTGCTGTTTTAGTCTTTTCTACTTTCTCAGGGGCATCGGCAACTACTTCTAATTTTAATTCATCAATCAAATTAGAACGTTCATCAAGATTATAATAATCGTTGATTGCGGTTAAGATTTGATCTTTCATACTACTGCCAAAACCATTAAAGCGATTTTCCCCAATAATAATATAGGGAACACCATATTCGCTATCTTTAAAATGTTCGGCAGCTTGTGTTAAAGCATTACTATTAGTTGTATTATACCAAGTTTCATATTTTACGATATTAAATTTGGCTTTTTGCTCATTGCTTAAAGACTTAATCCAAGTAAAAAATTCTTCGCAATGAGGGCAACCTTTACCATAAAAAACATAAATATTAGCTGGTTCTTTATCAGTTTCAGCTAAACATACTATTGGTACAAAAAGCAATACTAAAGCTATAAGTAAGTTACAAACTTTTTTCATTCTATTACCTCCTTTTACGATTATACTATAAAAACAATAATTAGCCAAAACAAATTGACTAATTATCATTAATTTTTTCTATTCTTTTCTTAAAGTAAATTTTATCCTAAAGCAACATCTAAAATCATCATAATTATAAAACCAACAAGGGTATACATGGTAATCATATTTTTATTATGATTTTGTTGAGATTCAGGAATTAATTCTTCGACTACAACAAAAATCATAGCTCCAGCAGCAAAGGAAAGTAAAAATGGCATAATATATTGAATTTTTAAAACCAGTAAGGCGCCGATGATGGCCGCAATGGGTTCTACAATACCGCTTAAGGCGCCAACTATAAAGGCTTTTGTTCTACTCATGCCTTCCCTTCTAAGTGGTAAAGAAACGGCACACCCTTCAGGAAAGTTTTGTAAGCCGATTCCTAAAGCTAAACCTAAAGCTGAAAGAACGGTGGCTCCTTCTAGTCCGTAAACAATGGAACCAAAGGCTACACCAATTGAAAGACCTTCCGGAATATTATGAATAGTAATAGAACTTACTAATAAGAAGATTCTTTTGGTATTTTCATTCTTTTTTTGTTTGGCCATTAATTTAGAAAAAATTTTATCGGTTAAAAATAATAATAAACCGCCACAAAGAAATCCTAAAGGAACAATAACATACGGTAAGAAAGCCATGTTACTTGCCTCTTTAATTGCTGGAGCAAGTAAAGAAAAGTAAGAAGCCGCTAACATTATGCCAGCTGAAACACCTAATAAGATATCCGATACATTTTTATTAACTTTTTTAAAGAAGAAAACAATTGCTGAACCTAAAGCTGTTATTAAAAAAGTAAAAGTTGCTGCTATAAAAGCTTGCATTACTACATTTAAATTGATAAACCAATCCATAAAATCACCTACATTATGATATGAAATATTTAAAAATACTTGTAGGCGTTTTAATTATATGGTATATTTTTGATATGCCCATTTAGTATAATGGTATTACAAATCCATGGTAAGGATTAAAAGTAAGTTCGATTCTTACATTGGGCACCACTGACGAATTAGTTCGAACTATTTGAACTTTATATAAATGCACTTAGATTGTGCAAATAATGTTAAAAAAGTGGAAAAATGCACAATAATTTTAAAATATTGTGCATTTTTTCGCTTTTATGTTTTGATGTGTTAATATTTAATTAGGTGATGATAATGGAACCGTTTAAAGTAAAAGAATTACCAATCGAGTATAGCATAGACAAAGAATTGCTTAAATTAATTTCAGAAGCTAATGAAAAATATTGGGAATATAAATCATACTTGAAAAACATTGATTTTGATTCACGTTTTTTTCTTGATTCTATCATTTTAAGCGAAAGTTTAAAATCAACGCAAATAGAAGGAACTCAAATATCACAAGATGAAATGTATTATTTAAAGTATATGCCCAATAGTGATGATAATTTAGAAATTCAAAATTTAAAAAAAGTTATTGACTATTCAAATGAATATTTAAAAAATAGTAATAAAATAGATATTCATTTTGTAAATCACATTCATAAAATACTGTTAAATAGTGTTAGGGGTAATGAAAAAGAACCTGGAAAGATTAGAACAATTCAAAATTGGATAGGACCTAAAGACTGTGGTATGGAAGAGGCAATTTTTATTCCACCTATTCCTGAAGATGTTCCGTTATTATTGGATAATTTATTTAAATATATGAATGATGAATTTATCGATCCACTTTTTGTTAATTTAGCTATTTCCCATTCTCAGTTTGAAACTATTCATGCTTATCGTGACGGAAATGGTAGATTAGGTAGAGCGCTTATTCCCATACAACTTGCTAAATTAACTGATGATAGACCAATTTTATTTTTATCAGAAGTAATTGAATTATATAAACCCAGTTATCATAAATTTTTAAATGAAAGCAGAAAAGGTAATATGTTAGGCTTTATTAAATTTTTCTTACAATGTATTATTGAGCAATGTAATAATTACATTTCTAAAATAAATATGATAAAAACTATTTATAATAGAGATATGGATAAAATAAAAACATTAAATAGTAATGCTGTATATAGAATAATGCCCGCTATGATACATCAAATTGTTTTTACAAAAAAAGAAATAGAAGAAGAATCTGGTGTATCAAGAAATACTGTGTCTACTTTAATAGACCAATTAATAGAATTAGGAATACTTGTTTCTGATTCAACATATGCAAAATTAGGATATCGATATAAAGAAATATATGATGTTTTTGTCGGAAAAAATACTATATAATGTAATTAGTCAGTAAGTTATTCTTACTATCATCTTTTAGCTTAGAAGTTGTTAAGCCTGCCTTTTACTGACATCATGAAGATTGTTTATAGTACTTAACGTGCTATATTCTGATATTAATTACTGTAAATGTTACTGTGTATTATATATGTCGCAGTAAAATTGCAGTAATTTTTTTACGTTTAATTTTACTTGTAATATTAATTTTGTTATTATAAGATATAATTAGAAAGGATTAAATCAATATGAAAAGTATTTCAATAAGAAAATCTATCTTGATTAGTATGAGCCTAATTGTAATAGAGCTTATCCTACTTAGCCTAATTTTTCCATGGTGGTGTTAAATGAAAAAGAATGTTAATGTTAAAAAATTTATTATTATTCAAGTAATACTAATGGTTTTAATTGCGGTAATTTATTTTATATTAATTCCTAAAATTAAACCTATGTGTCATTTTACTAGTTATTGTGCCATAGCCTATAACTGTAAATGTGATGGTAATACTTGTCTTTGCAATTATAAGGACGAGAATGATAATATTAAAGAAGTTACCTGTCCTGGTAATATGAATAATTAATATGTATTCATTACAAAAAATGTTTTTATTTATCTTTTTAGATCATTAATTTGATCTTTTTTTATTTTGTAATATTTAAAAAGACAACTTTTTTAAAGTCATCTTTCTAAATAGTTTATTTAAAATACTGCATTTGCTCATAAAGTACTGGGGCCTTTTGATAAGAGAATTTGTAAAATATACCATACTATTTTTTATATTTTATTTGGCCCCAGTTATTTAATTATTTGCATCTATTATATATGGTTCATTTACAGTTCCAATACCACCGGATATTTTAACATCTGATTTCAAATTTATAACTGGCCTTACGCTTAATAAACTGGTCGGCCAACCGTGAATATGAATGCGACCAGTAGAAATTTGATAAAATATTCTCGCCATTGCATATGATGTATTAAATGTTGACGGTGACATTGTCCAAAAGTTTACACTAGAATAAATCCAAGATAACTTATTTGTATATTCGTTTCGCATTCCGGCAAATATTAACTCGTCAAAAGTTATTAAACCTACTGGATATGTTAAAGCCTTATTACCAATACTTGAGCTATTATCTGTATATAAATCCCTTTCAACATTTGGGCATGTAAATTGTGCTGTATCCTGTTGCAGTCTTTCATATGCACCAAAATTTGTAGTTACAGTATTACTAATGCCATCACCGCTTGAAATAGTTCGATCTCCACAAAATCCGACAGCAGCATTAATATACTGACTATAGCCCTTATCTTCAATATTCGTTTTATACCAATTTTCAATGGTAATTTTTATCTTTGAAGAGTTTGTATTATTATGAACTTCATCAAAAATAGTGCTGTCTGGGTTACCATACATATAACCTGCATAAGTCGGATCGTTATAAACATTATTGAATTGATATAGTTTACTATTAATTGATTGATCATTTCCTTCGGAATCTTTTTTGGTTCCATTATATATTAACCTTATAGAACCATCACCATTGATTCTTACTATTTGCCAGTAAAAACCTGCAAAATAAACATTATTATTTTTAACATTACCACGATAATAGTATGTTGTACCATAATCATCAATTGATTGATATAATCCTTTATCGGATTTGTCTGTTTCTAATTCTGTTTCGGTTAATGTTAATAAATTTAATTTATAAGTTACACTATCGTAAGAAACTCCATTCCACACTGTTGTACCTATTGTTTTAGTTGCCCCTGTTACTAAATAAGCAGTAACATCACTATTAGAATTCCAGGTATATAACTTACCATTTGTATTATTATAACTTATATTTTCATTAACTACATAATATTTTGTATCTCCAGAGTAGTCTATCATAGTAGGGTCGAAATAATCAAAGTTAGTTAATGAATATTGTCCGGTTTCACTATCAAAAATTTTAGTTTTATAAAATTTAATCTTCGTATCATTTAAAGTTAAATTACTAGCCTGCGTTGTTCTATCTCCTGTACCTGTGTCCTTATTATAAGTTTCAATAACACTTTCGGCGGGTTTCGTAATATTTATTGTAGTCGTTACATCAGTTTTTTCAAGCCATTTAATAATGGGTGCCGTTTGGCTTAAATCCGGTTTTCCCTTAGCCTTTATCTTTTCTATAGCCTTATCAGGAGTAGTTTGATATTCATTGGCTAATATTGCATCGTGCAAAGTATCATAACCTGCTTCTTTAGGACTATAATTACTAGGCTGAGCAGTTACTACTATTTTAGACGCAAAATACTTATTCATTGATTCGATATCCTCAACATCTTTATCCATCCAAAATCTAACTGTATAATCAACAGAATCATTATAAGCTAAAGTACCTTTCGTTAAAATTCTTGACTCCGTACTATTTGCTATTACTGTATCCGTTGCCTCATAAGTGGAAAGTAATTTAATCTCTTCATTATTTACTAAAATATCCAAATACTTACTATTTAACGTTGTACCTTCTAACATTTCCATATTAACCGTATAGCCCGCTAACATATCACAAATATTAGTTATCGTAAATGAATATGGTACTTGCTTTTTGCCTTCTTCATCACTAACTGGATACATATTGCTTAAATTAATGGCTTCACTTTCATTAGAAAATTCTAATTTAAAACACTTGCTACCTGCTACATTATTATTTACCTGATTTTTTTGTATAAAAAAATAACCATAACTAAGTCCAATTAGTGTCAATAATACAGACACAACTAATACTATCACATTAACTTTTTTCTTTTGCATAATAAATCTTCCTTACTACAATTATTATTCCCATTTTTAAACAATTAATGAGTAATAGATATCAAAATGCGTAAATATGGATTCATAGAGTATATAACTCTATGAAAAAGCTAAGTAATTACTGGATTAAATGTGTATTTGACCAGAAAATTTGACCACAAAAATTATTGATTATTTGACTATTAAAAGCTTTGAAAACCCTTTTAATATCTAAAGAAACAAGCAATTTAATTGACTACAATTTTGACTACAATAGGTTATTAAAAACTCTTTAAAATCTCTAAAATATATGGTATATTTATACTATAAATTAAAAATAGATATCGATATTTCGATTTCATAGAGTTATATACTCTATGAAAATTTTACTTTTAATATATTATTATCAAGTTTAACAGTATTATACGTATAATTTAAATAATAAATCTTAGTTAACATAGGAATTCAATTTAATTAATAAAAATAAAAAAGTCCTAATATCGGACTTTTTATTTTAAACGATAAGTTTCGCCATCTAGTTCTTTGAAAGTATATTCCTTTTTCATTTTTGGCATTTCAAAAGTATTTGGGGTAATGTCGTTATTTACTTTGGAAGATTCATTAATATCATTAATACTATTATCTTCTTGTTTTTCTTCTTCCTTCGTTTCTGGTTTAGAAAAATCAAAAATATTATTATCTTTATCTTTTAGATTTTGAAAGAAGAATTCTTCAAAATTACTTATTTCTTCATCTTTTAAGACAGGAATAGTTTGGGTAGTTTCTTCTATTACATCGACATTTTCTTCTTCTGCTTCAGGAACAGTAAGTGGTTCTTGAAAAGAAATATTATTACTAACAGAATTATCTTCCTTAGTTTCTTCTTTATCAAAAGAAACATCTTCAAAGACATTTGATTCTTTTGTTTCTTCTTTTTCTTCTTTAACTGGTTCTTTAAAGACCACTTTATCTTTATTTTCTTCTTCATTCTTTAAAGATATTTCTTCTTCAGAGTTATTTTTAGCATCCTTAAGTGCTAATATAAGAGTAATAATAAATAAGACAATAAATATTGCTATTAAAGAGATTAATATTATTGGGAAATTACTATTACTGTATAAATTATTTATAAATTTTTCCATATCTTAATACCTTCTATTCTTAAATTTAGATTATCATAAATATTTACTTATTGCAACATAATTTAATTATTAAGTTAAATATTTTGGGCCAATGAGAATAATTGATAAGACAATCACTAAAAAGAAAATACTTAAAGTTATAATTTTAATTGGAATAGCATTTATCTTTTTTTCTAAATCAGTCTTCTTATCTTGTTCAATATCATTTAATATGTCCAAAGAAGCTTGTTTGGTATCTTTACTACTTAACATTAAAATACTATCATTAAAAGACATCTCTGGAATAACCGTAATTAAATTGGTTACAACATCATTATAATTATTATATTTTTTATTTAGATAATTAATTTCTTTAGTTAAATTACTATTTATATTCTTACTAACAGTTTTAAAAACTAAGTAAGCATCATTATTTTTTTCAAGTCCTAAAAGATATAATTTAATAAAAGTTAAAAAATCTTTTTTGATGATTTCACTTCTTTTAATCAATCTTGAATTTATTAAAAGATCTTCATATAAATAGTGAAAAAGAACAGTAAATAAGAAACTTAAAAATATCCCATAAACAGGAATTAATAATAAGCCTATAAATAAGGCAAATTCAATTAAAAGACGAGTTAATAGAAAAGTATCAAGATTCATCTTGTTATCAATACCTAGTCTTTTAATTTTTTTATTTAAAGAAAGTAAATATTTCTTTGGATATAGAGTTTTAACAAAATTATTCAAACTTAACCTCCAATAAATTCTTAATTATATAAATATAAATACTATATAAAATAACTATCACTGTTACTAAATATAAACCTTTACCACTCATTAGTCTGGCAAAGTAAGATAGATTAATAAATAAGCCAAAGATAAATACTAATAAAGGAATCATTAATATTATTAAAAATAAATAGTTATAGATATCAATAATTTTAAAAGTACTTTCTCTTTCTTTATAAGTTTTAACATTATCATTGATGATATATTTAAAAGCATCAACATAGTTTATATGGAAAAGATTAGCGGTCTTTAAAACTTCATAGATTCCTAATACTTCTTTAATTTGACTACGTATATAGAATTTAAAATAAGCGTCTTCTAAGCTAATATTATGTCTGATATCTTTTAATATTTTATTTAATTCATCAGTAATGTCGCCGTCTAAATTATGGATAGCATACTTAATCGCTTCTTCAATAGTAAGGTTTTTATTAAGACCATAATAGATATATTTAGTACTAGTAAGAATATCTTTAACAATGCGATTAGTTCTTTTAATATATAAATATTTCCAGTATAAATCTGGCAAAAAGTAGCTAGCTAAGAAGCCAATTATAAAGATAAAAGGACTGGCTGGTAATAAGTTTAAGACAATTCCAATAAGAATAAAGGATAAACTTGCAATAACGATAAGCAGTTTAATAGTAAAGTAATCGATTGGTTTTACCTTATCGCGATTTATTTCTAAGATATATTTATCATATTTAGCTGATATTTTATTTATGAATGAATAACGACTTAAACCTTTACTGAGATTATTAATTATTTTATAAAAAGCATTAGCAACATTAGTTAAAATTGGGGTATTTTCTTTGGGAATATCAAGACTAAAACGACTTATACGATGAATTTTTTGTAAGATTTGAGCAATTTTTAAAAGGGAGGTGCCAATCAATATGGCAATAAAAGCAAGACTTAATTGAATTACATAAATTGGCATAATTACGCTCCAAAGATATCATCTAAGGTATTAATACCCATATTCTTTAATTTTTTATATGTGTTGTTATTATGTTTATTAAAACTAAAGGTATTATTAGCATAAATAAAGATATCTTTTTGGTCTTGATTGGTGATTTCTTTTATTCCAGTTACTCTTATTTTATTATCGTTACCCTTTTCCATATACACTAAAATATCAAAACCGCTATAAATGCTTGCTAGAACTGTTTCATGGTTCATATTAGGATTTTCTAATAAAACATTAGTTACTAAATTATCTAAAGTAAACTTTTTAATATCGAAACTAGCAATAATTCCTTGACTTTTATTGACTAATTTTAATAAAGTATCAATGTTTTTGTTAACATAAATAAGGTATGACGGATATAAATTTTCTAAAGTATTAACGTCCATTGTATCTGTTAAAACCATTTGTTTGGTATTGCTTATAATCTCTTTCGTTCCGGTATAGACTATTCTTTCATTATTAGGAATGAAGTTTATTAAAGTATTAATTAAGGTTCTTTTACCGCTATTTTTATTACCACACACTAAGATATTTAGTTTAGATTTGACAGCTGCTTCTAAGAATCTAGCCATATAAGGAGTTAGAGTTCCTAAACGTAGTAGTTCTTCGATACTTTCTAAATTCTTATCGTTTTTGCTAATTGTTACAACGGGGTTATTAACTAAAGGTGGTAATAAAAGACTTACTCTATCATTATTTAAAGTTTTAAAAGATACTTGAGGATTTTCTAAAGATATATTTAAATTATTTTTACGAGCTAAATTAGTAATTGATTTGATGATGTGTTCGTTATTGATGAATGATATCGATTCGTCTTTATGATATCCACTGTTCGTTAAAACGTATACTGAACTTGGAGAATTAACGAAGATTTTTTTTACTGATTCATCGTTCATAACTTCGGTAATGGGACCAATTCCATAAATCTCATTTTCAATTAGATTATATAAGTATTGTTTTTCTAGAGCACTAAGATTTAAGGATTTGGTATATTCATCAATTTTACTATGAATATCTGTTTCTTTTAGCCCTAATGCTACTTCGTCGATTAAGCTAAACGTGATATCATTTTTAATTTGTGCTAAAGTTTCTTTATCTTGAAATATCTCATAATCATTTATTTTCAAGAGATTGACATTTTCAATGTTAAAGGCGTTTGCTAAAGTCTTACTCATTATTATTACCTCCTACTATATCAGCAGCCATGTTAAGTAAGGCTGTATAATCATTTTGATAATGTTTTATAGTTTTACTATCTAAAGTTATTATTTTACCTTTCATGATTTCTTTTTCAATATCGGTTAAGTAGAACTCGGTCGATATATGATAGTCAATGTTGGTTTTGATAATATTTTTTATATCATATAAACTAAAATATTGTTTTAATGGATTGATACTTTCATTAAGTAAGATACGATATTTATGGATATTTAAGTTTTCAAACAAGGTTACTAAATTTCTAGTATTCTTAAGATCCATCGGACAATTGGTTGTTACTACTAAAGCCATATCACAGAAGTCAAGTGCGAAAACATTAATTTCATTTAAAATATGAGTCATATCAATTAAGACTACATCGTAGATAAAGGAAGCTTTTTCTAAGACAATATTAATTAAAGAATTATTAATCTTATTAAAATCTCTTGGATCCGTAGAAGCTGGTAAAACATCAATATAATCATCATACTTGACTACATAGTCATTTATGGAATCATAGGTGTTATGTTCAATATCGTATAACATATTACATATATTTTTCTTATAGGGGGTATTTAGTATTAAAGCTAAACCACCGTTAGTTAAATCAAGGTCGATAAGTAATACTTTTTTATTTAAACTTTCGATTATTCCGGCTAAATTAACAGTTAAAGTGGTTTTACCTACGCCACCTTTACCACTAGTAATGCAGACTACTTTGCCTTTGCGTAAATTTTTCATATAATTAATCCCTCTTTATTATCTATAATCTAAAAAGATTATATCACGACCCTTAAGTGCTTGTAAATTAAAAATAGTTTACTGGTGGTAAGATTGTTATTTGTTATTTATAACTAAATTTATTTATGGTGGGATAATAATTATTATTTGGGATATACTTAAATTGAATAAGTAGTTGCAAAATATAAAAAATATGCTATACTACTTAGTGAAAGAATTTAATTGTTCTTTAAACAAAAAAGAGATACATTTGACTTGGTTCGTTAGATGTTTCTCAGTCCATTATAGTTTAGTGTTAGAGAAACATCTATTCACAGCGTTGAGTAGATGTTTTTCGTTTTTACTTAAAATCAGTATTATTTTCTGTTGCCAGAATCTAATATTCTTATAATTAATATAAGAATGACGATAAGTACAACTAAGTACTCCATTGAAGGCTCCCTTCATATGGACCACCCCCTTCCATTTTTAAATAAAATTAAAATTTGGACTGAGGTTAAAACATCTAACAATCAAATGTATCTAATAAATATGGTATTATAAAGACCGGTAGAAATCCACTAAAGCCAGTATTTTTATTAATTTTTATTTTAATAATATAAAATTTAGAAACATTACTTTAAAGTACTCAAAAGGGTACTTATTAAATCGATATTATCAATAGTCTTACTTATCTTATCAGTTACTCTTAAACCATATTTATCTTTAACAAAATTATTAAAATTTTCAAATTCATTTTTATTACGATTAAGTCTTTTTATATAGTAAGAATTTTCTTTTAAGTAATTATAATAATTCTTAGTATTTTTAATTTTGTATTGCAATTCTAATTCCATAATTAATCTCCAAAAAATTTATCTAATGGTCTTGGACTCTTAGGACCTTTTGGTATACTGTTGATATTACTGGCGCCTTTGCTGGTTAATTCTTCAATAAATCCTAAGGCTTTCTGAGCGGTTTTAATATGTTCTTGCAAACTATCAATATCAATATTTTTCATCAAATCTTTGATACTACCAATTGAATCACCGCTGGTAGTTTTAATATTTTCACTAGTAAAGTTTAAATATGGACTCCAAGCGGCGCTATCTTCACCATAAATATCGTATATTTCGTATAATTTTTGAATAGAACTTTCTTTATTATTTCTTAAATATTCTGTAATTTTAGGATGTTGTCGTAAAAATTCTTTAAAAGCTTCTTTTTTGTCCATAAAAAATCACCTACTAAATTTTATTTATTAGTAAGTGATTTTATTTATCTAAATTTTAAATTCATCAAAGAAATCATTTAAAGATACTTGTTCTTCTTTAGGTTCTGTTTCTGTTGGGGCTTTTTCTTCTGGTCTTTCTTCAGTTGCATTATTATCTTCTTCTAGATTTTTTACTTCTTCTTTTGGTTCTTTAGCTTTTTTTAGACTATTATCTGAAATAGTATTAGTAAAAACATCATCTATTTTGTATTTGCTTACAGTACCGCCGGTTGATTTTAAATCTAAAATGGATATATCAGTATTTTTTATTTTGGTAATTTCATTATCACTTTTTAAGTACAATTCGTCTTTACCATCAGTAAGTAAAGCTTTAATAATTTTATAATCAAATGATTTGACCTTTTTCATTAAAGTACTACCCTTTTTCGCACGATTATGAGTTTCTAATTCACTTACTCTTATACGTTTAGCTGTTTTATTATTAGTAAAAATACTTAAATATTCACTTGAACCAAGAGATAAACCTGCTACTAAGAAATCATCTTTTAGATTCATGCCTTTTACACCAGAGGCACGAGCGCCAACTACTGGAATTTCTTCAGTATCAATATTAACATAATAACCAGTTTCACTTATTAAAATAGTTCTTGATTTACTAGAATTTAC
This sequence comes from uncultured Bacilli bacterium, assembly GCA_934098505.1. Classification (GTDB taxonomy): domain Bacteria; phylum Bacillota_I; class Bacilli_A; order RF39; family UBA660; genus CAG-605. The sequence goes on along the minus strand of CAKOOR010000003.1, from coordinate 113,944 downwards.
AGCAATTACTTCATCATTATCTTTTAATTTGAAAGCAAGCATAGCTTTAGAATAACGGCTTACTATAAAGTCTTTTAAAATTGATTGTTTTACTAAACCATTCTTAGTTACAAATGTAATCTTTTCTTCAGGATCTTTAAGAATAAAGGCACCGACAATATATTCAGATTCAGCTAAACCAGTAACTAAATTATTAATATGTTTGCCTAGTTCTTTCCATTTACATTCAAAAATAGTATGAACGGGAACATATAGATATTGTCCTAAATTAGTAAATATAACTAAATTATCCAAAGTTGAAACTTCAAATAAATATTTTAGATAATCGCCTGGTTTTAAAGTAGTTTCATCGCCATTACTTGAAGTGAAACTTTTCATTGAAACGCGCTTAATATAGCCTTCATTAGATAATGCTACCATGACATTTTCTTTTGTAATTAAATCAGTAGTATCTAATTTAATATCGACTATTTCATCAATAATCTCAGTTCTTCTTGGGGTTGGATAATCTTTTTTAATTTTTTTTAATTCATACTTCATAACTTCTTTTAATTTTTCTTCATTACTTAAAATAAGTTCTAAAGCTTTAATATATTTTACTAAGTTATCATGTTCTTCTTGTAAAGCTAAGACATCGGTATTAGTTAAACGATATAATTGTAAAACAACAATAGCTTCAGCTTGTTCGGCGTTAAAGCCAAACTCTTTTATCAAATTTTCTTTAGCATCAGTCTTATTCTTAGAAGCGCGGATTGTCTTAATAACTTCATCTAAGATATCCATCATTTTTAAGAAACCATCAACGATATTTAAACGTTTTTGATAGGCTTCTAAGTCAAATTTACTACGTCTAGTAATAACTTCTTTTTGATGAGCAATATAAGCATCGAGTAATGGTAATATTCCTAAAGTCATTGGACGTTTATTGACAATAGCGACCATATTATAGTTATAAGAAACTTGTAAATCAGTATTTTTAAGTAAGTAATTGATTATTAAATCGCTGTTGGCATTAGTTTTCAAATCAATAGCGATGCGAATACCGGTACGGTCAGTTTCATCACGAACCTCAGCAATACCGTCGATTTTCTTATCAATTCTGATAGCATCTATTTTAGCAACCATCATAGCCTTATTAACTTCAAAAGGAATTTCAGTAATAATGATTTGTTCTTTTCCTTTAGTTTTTACAATTTCATATTTACTGCGAACAATAACTCGCCCACGACCTGTTGAAAAGGCATCAATGATCCCATTTTTACCCATGCAAATACCACCAGTTGGAAAGTCAGGGCCTTTAACAATATCTAAAATCGTTTCTAAACGACAATTTGGACTGTCGATTCTCTTGATAGTAGCATCAATTATCTCACCTAAATTATGTGGGGGAATGTTGGTAGCATAACCTGCAGAAATACCATTAGTACCATTAACTAAAAGAGCTGGGAACTTAGCAGGTAATACCGTTGGTTCTAGTAAGGTATCATCAAAGTTTGGTGCCCACTGGACTGTGCCTTTATCTAAGTCTTTTAATAATTCATTAGCAACCTTGGAAAGGCGAGCTTCGGTATAACGATAAGCGGCAGGACCATCACCATCGATGGAACCATTATTACCATGAATGTCAATAAGAGGCATTGATTGTTTCCACCATTGGGACATACGAACCATGGCATCATAAACAGATGAATCACCATGGGGATGGAATTTGCCTAAAACATCGCCAACTGTTTTAGCACACTTCGTAAAAGGATGAGCGAAATCATTATGATTAATATACATATCATATAAGATTCTTCTTTGAACCGGTTTTAATCCATCACGAACATCAGGAATTGCACGGTCTTGAATAATCTCTTTAGCATAGGCTCCAAAACGTAAGCCCATTATTTCTTCTAAAGCATATTCTTGGATTTTCTTTACTGTTTCATTTTGCATATAATCACCCTCTATAATTATCTTCTAAAGTAAATTCGACATTTTCGTCAATCCACTCTTTTCTTGGTTCGACCTTGTCACCCATCAAGACTTCAACACGTTTTTGCGCTAAAGCCGCATCATTAATATTAACACGAATTAAAGTTCTTGTTTCGGGATTCATAGTTGTTTCCCAAAGTTGTTCAGGATTCATTTCACCTAAACCTTTATATCTTTGAATAGTATATTTACCAGTATTATTATTTTTAATTTCATTTAGCTCATCATCACTATAAGCATAAATTTGTTTATTTTTACCATAATCTAATTTATATAATGGTGGAAGCGCTATATAAAGTTTACCAGCCTCAATTAGACCACGCATATAATGATAGAAAAAAGTTAATAGTAAGATTTGAATATGAGCGCCATCGACATCCGCATCGGTCATGATGATAACCTTATCATAATTAGACTCAGTGGCATCAAAGTTTGCTCCTACTCCGGCTCCTATCGTATAGATTAAAGTATTAATTTCTTCGTTTTTATAAATATCTTCCATACTAGCTTTAGCAGTATTTAAAACTTTACCTCTTAAAGGGAGGATAGCTTGAAATTTACGATCACGGCCACCTTTGGCAGAACCACCGGCTGAATCACCTTCGACTAAGAATAATTCATTAATCTTGGGATTTTTACTTTGAGCTGGAGCTAGTTTACCAGATAAATTTTTTTCCTGTTTACTATTCTTTTTACCATTTCTAGCTTCTTCACGGGCTTTTCTTGCTGCTTCACGGGCTACTTTGCTCTTTTGGGCTTTTTCTAAAATGGTTAAAGCAATTTCTTTATTTTCTTCTAAAAAGAATTGTAAATTTTCATAAACTACATCATTAGTAGCCACTCTGGCTTCTGGAGTTCCCAATTTTCCCTTAGTTTGGCCTTCAAATTGTAGTAATTCTTCGGGAACTTTTAAGTTAATAACAGCCGTTAAGCCTTCACGAACATCACTGCCGTCTAAAACACTATCTTTACCTTTAAATATATTATTTTGTTTAGCGTAGTCATTAAATACTTTCGTAATAGCCGTCTTAAATCCTACTTCATGAGATCCCCCATCACCAGTTTTAACATTGTTAACAAACGATAAAATTTCTTCTTGATAAGAAGATGTATATTGCATGGCTACTTCAACTTCGATACCATTTTTTAAGCCTTTAAAATTAATGACTTTATGTAATGAGGTTTTATTTTCATTCATATAGTCAATAAATGATACTAAACCATTTTCATAATGATACTTAACATCTTTGTTATCGATTTCATCAACTACTTCAATAGTTATCCCACTAAGTAAAAAAGCTGATTCTTGCATTCTTTCGGCAATAGTTGTAAAAGAAAATTGTGTAGATTTAAAAATTTCATCATCAGGTAAAAAAGTAACGGTTGTTCCAGTTTTATTTGTACTGCCAATTGTATGAAGAGGGACTTCTACTTTACCACCATCAACAAACTTAATATTGGAAATGACGCCATCACGATAAATTGTTACATCCATTCTTTTAGATAAAGCATTAACAACTGAGGCACCGACACCATGTAAACCGCCGGAAACTTTATAGCCAGCCTCACTAAATTTACCGCCAGCATGGAGTACTGTATATATAACTTCAGGAGTTGATTTACCGGATTCATGCATGCCAATTGGCACACCACGACCATGGTCATTTACGGTTATCGAACCATCTTTATTTAAAGATATTTTAACATAGTTACCATAGCCATTAATGGCTTCATCGATGGCATTATCTACAATCTCCCAGACTAAATGATGTAATCCTCTTTTATCTGTTGAGCCTATATACATACCAGGTCTTTTTCTTACAGCCTCTAGGCCTTCTAATATCTTGATGCTTGATTCATCATATTTTACCATTTTAATCACCACTTAATACATTACCATAATTTTTAAATTTTTACTAGTTTCGCAGGCAATTTTTTCGAAAAAAAATGCCTTTATTCCTAAGAATAATAGACATTTTTGGTTTAAATCAATGAGATTAATAAACTTATAATTTATTTAAATAAGGCTTATTATTTATAGTCGTATTTTTATAAGACTATAATTTATCATTACAGATTTTTAAATTATCTTATTTTATCTTCTATTTCTGTTTTTACTTTACTTATAAATTTATCTAAAGTAATAGTAACTTTTTCTTCACTTTGACTAGTTCTATAAGTAATAGTTTTATTATTTACTTCGTTATCACCAAGTACTAAGATATATGGATATTTACTCATAATGGCTTCACGCATTTTATAGCCAACTTTTTCTTCTCTATCATCAAGATTTACTCTAATTCCTCTATTTTTTAATAAATTTTCTACTTCTTTAGCATATTCTAAATGATAGTTATTATTAACTGGAATAATATTTACTTGATGAGGAGCAAGCCATAATGGTAGGTAACCTTTTGTTTCTTCTAAAAGGAAAGCAATAAATCTATCAAGTGAACCTAAGATAGCACGGTGAATAACTACTGGTCTTACTTTTTCATTATCTTCATTAATATATTCTAGCTCAAATCTTTCTGGTAATTGATAATCTAATTGAACTGTTGATAATGTTTCATCATGACCGATAGCACTTCTTACTTGAACATCAATTTTTGGTCCGTAAAAGGCGGCCTCGCCTTCAGCTTCATAATATTCATGACCAGTATTTTTTAAAATAGTTCTTAAGGCATTTTCACTCTTTTCCCATAATTCGTCATTACCAAAGTACTTATCAACATTCTTGGTATCTCTTAAAGATAATCTAAATTTAAAATCTTTAAAGCCAAAATCTTTATAAACATCTAAAATTAAATCAATGACGCCTTTTACTTCTGACTCTATTTGCTCTGGACGACAAAAAATATGGGAATCATTTTGAGTAAAAGCTCTAGTTCTTTCAATACCACATACGGCGCCACTAGCTTCATATCTAAAGTCATTAGCAATTTCAGCAATTCTAATTGGTAAATCACGATAAGAATGTAATCTATTCTTAAACATCATCATATGATGTGGACAATTCATTGGTCTTAAAACGTAAGCTTCATCATCAAGTTCCATTTTAGGGAACATATCATCTTTATAATGATCCCAGTGACCAGAAGTCTTATAAAGTTCGACATTACCAAGAGATGGTGTCATAACATGTTGATAACCTAAAGAAATTTCTTTATCCATGATGTAATCAACTAAGGCACGACGGACAATGAAACCATTTGGTAACCACATAGGAAGTCCTTTACCAACCAAGTCACTAAACATGAATATGCCTAAATCTTTACCTAGTTTTCTATGATCTCTTGTTTTGGCATCTTCTAACTCGGCTAAATGTTTTTCTAAAGCTTCAGGGGTATCAAAACAAACACCATACACTCTTTGTAACATTTTATTTTTAGAGTCGCCTTTATAATAAGCGCCACTAAATTTTAATAATTTAAAGTTTTTAAGTAATTTAACATTATCAACATGGGGTCCACGACAAAGATCGGTAAAGTCTCCTTGACTGTAACAAGAAATAATCTCATCTTCAGGCATGTTTTCAATTAAGTCTATCTTGTAGGGATCATCTTTAAACATTTCTAATGCTTCTTGTTTACTAATTTCATGACGAATTATTTTTTTTCCATCTTTAGCAATTTTTTTCATTTCTTTGGAAATTTTATCTATATCTTCTTCATTTAAAACGGTATTACCTAAATCCATATCGTAATAGAAACCTTCTTCTACTACGGGTCCTACCCAAAACTTAGCATTGGGATATAAGTGCTTAACAGCTTGAGCCATTAAATGAGCACATGAGTGATTTAACACACTTAAATTTTTATCTTCTTTAATATTTATCATTATTTTTTCTCTCTTTCTAGTTCTAGTATTTTCTTTACTTTGAGTTTAACATTGTATTCATAGCCAAAAACAAACAAATCGCCTTTTACTTCTTCCAGCATCTCATAAAGAGCAATTTTATTCTTTAAAGTGGGTGCTGTAAGTAAGGCTTTACTTATAACATTGTATTCATCTATTAAATTTTTTAATTTTTGTTCTTTTGCAAAAGTCAAATGTTCACCTCCAATAAAAAAACGCACTAACGCCCCCCGAAAGGAGCAATTAATGCGGTACCATCCTTTAATTTACTTAATTTATGATAACGGCCTTGACCGGGCTAGTTTTGCTAGCCAATTCATAGGTAGTAATTATTTAACTCTTTTATTTGCATCACACCAAGCACAAACTCTCTTTAAAAAGATATTTAAATAATCTCGTCCTAATCAAAATTGTTAAATTAATTTTATGTCTTTTTTAACTTAATGTCAATAGTCTAAAGACTTTTACGGTTATCTGGATACTCACGTCTTAAATTAAGCATTCGCATAGCATTCTTTTGCTGTGTTTTTTCGGGAATATCAATATAACTTTTAGTAATGGATAAATCAGTTTTTAAAGAAGGTAAAGCACCACTTTTTAATCTTTCTAAATCATCGTTATCCATTAAAAGACAGCAGCTAAAGCCATTACTTACTAAAGCTTTTAAAAAGGCATAATAATTGATAGTAATTTTTCTACTAGGATATTCTAAATTTTGATAATTTATCATTTGATAAGCAGCTGGATGAGGATTTTCTTCATTTCTTCTAGTAGTTAAATATTCAATGCCACTTGGTAGGGCAAACTCAATCATCAACTTATTTTTTTTGGAATTATATATTTCACAAGGACTGTATGCGTTAGCTTGTAAATTATAAATAATTTCTCCAAATCTGTCAATTTCATTAGCTAATTCTTTTTCAAATGTATTAGTTAAATATACCAAATAATCATTAAAAAATTGAGTATATTTAATCTCTTTTCCTAAATCTAATTTTTTTACGACTTTCAATTTCATATAGCCACCTTTATCTTTTCTATTTGCATGTATTAGTTCTGCTTTTTTTTCTTAAGATGTTATTGCAATCAGCATCAGTACAAACAAATTTATCTTTCAAATAGAAATTTCTATCGCCATAAATGCTTAATGTGCCATCATCGTTTAAGGTATATTCACCATTTTCTACTAAAGCATCAACATTATCTAAGTTTGTACTGTATATAAATTTATTTTTACTTTTTACTTCTAATTTTTCACTGGTTACAACAAAGCTTTTCTTTTCTGCTTTATCAACCCCATCTAAATTCTTTACTAAATCAATCAATTCATTAGCTTTACTACTTTCATTAAAGTAAATTGTAATAGAAGTATTTCCTTTTTCTATGGAATCAATAATATCATAAGATTTATAATTACCAAATTCTTTAATCGTATTTTCAATATTGGTAATTTGTTTTCTTGTTACTCCTGTTTTAGTTACAACGATAGTGCCAAATACTTCGGTACTACGACACCAAGTGCCTTTGAATTTATTACAACCAGTTAAACATAAAACAGATATTATTAAAACTAATATTTTTTTGCGCATATTATCACTTTCCTTTTATTTACTTTCTAATCTTTTCATATAAAGATTTTTAGTAAATTTTCCTTCCCCTTCATTTCTTACCAATATAATTTCCATTGGCACCATTATGTTACATTATTTTATTTTAAAAAGCAAGCAAAATCTTAAAGTGTGTCATTTAATTCGAATGAATTTGTAAATTGACCACAGTAATTAATGCTGGGGTATTTAGTCTTTCACTAGGGCAACGGCATAAAAAATAATGCAATTAATATTCAAGTGGAACAACGCTGAATATTAATTTTTTATGTTATTAAAGTCATGATTATACAAAGTAAGTTTTATATTAAAATAATCCATGTGATGTATCTTCTTTCGTCAATTAGATTATATCACATATGGCCCCAGAAGTTATTCTCTGGGATTTTTTCAAATTTTAATGTTTAAAAAAGAAGCTAAGTAGAAATTATTCATTTCCACTCAGCCCCGTTTTAATAATCATTAAAATTTTCAGCTAAATATTCGGCTAATTGCCCCTCAGTCATGTCTTCCATCATTTCAGATTCTTGTTCTATAATTGCATGTTTTGGATTAGTGTGTCGTATTTTATATTCGCTATAATAATCCTCTAATTCTTTCTTTTCTAATCCTTCTATTCTATCAAATTCATTTCCAAGTTCAGTATCTTTTATTTCTACCTCATTTAAAAAGGCTTTATGCTTTTTATACCAATATTTCATTTTAATATTTCTTATATTAGAATCGCTAATTTCTGATATTTCATTCTGATTCATATTCACAGTGTACTTTTTTAAATATTCTTCTAATGTCATTTTATCATCATCTTTCTTTCAAAAATATTTGACTATATTATATCATATTTTATTAAAGTGATTGTTCAAAAATTATAAAAATATATTAAACGGTACCTAGCTCTCTTCAGAGAGTTCTGTGGAACTCTTAAATCTCTTATTTTATCACACTTTTCAAACAAAAAATGAGAGCTTTCGCTCTCTTCAGGGGGTTTTTGGTCGATTACATAAGTCACTTTAAAATCGTAAAATATGTAATCTTTTTTCAGCATGACTTTATCATGCTACATACATAATATTATTTTTAATTATAAATGTCAAGTACACAAATAGAAAATATTTTTAAATTGACATTTTATTTACATTTGCTTTACTAATTGGTTCGTAAAGTAGTCATGATATCTAAATACAATTGATTGTTATCAAAATTTTCTAAATACCATTTAGCATCATTAAATGCTTGCAACCAAATTTTACTATCTCTTTTAATATTAGCTATTTTAAAATGCATATCGCCGCTTTGTTTTTCTCCAAAAATATCGCCTTCGCCTCGCATTTCAAAATCTTTTGCACTTATATAGAAACCGTCATTACTACCCTCAAGAACCCGAAGCCTTGGTTCATCTACTTTACTTATTAAGAAGCAATAACTTTGGAAAGCATTGCGGCCAACACGACCACGTAGTTGGTGTAAAGTAGCCAAGCCAAAAAGGTTAGCATTGTAAATTAACATGACAGTGGCATTACTAACATCGACCCCTACTTCGATAACGGTTGTTGAAACTAAAATCTTAATATTTCCTTCTTTAAAATCGGCAATAATTTTGTTTTTAACATTTTTATTCATTTTGCCATGTAAGATACCAACCGGATATTTGCCTTGAAAAGCCAAATTAAATTTTTCTTCTAATTTCTTAATGTCGTCTAAATCTGTGTTGGTCGATTCAATTAAAGGGGCTACAACATAAACTTGATGACCCATTTTTAAGTTATCATAACAAACTTTTAAGGCTGTTATAAGATCTTTATCGAGGATAAATTTAGTAATAATACTTTTTCTTCCATTAGGTTTAGTTTTAATTAAGGATAAGTCCATATCACCATAAAGCCCTAAAGCGTAAGTTCTAGGAATCGGGGTAGCACTCATATAGATAACATCGACACTATGACCTTTATTTTCAATAATATTACGTTGATTGACTCCAAAACGATGTTGTTCATCAGTAATTACCAAGCCTAAGTTCTTAAATTCGACTTTTTCATTTAAGATAGCATGCGTACCAATTAAACAATCAAGATGACCTAGAGCTAAATTTAGAAGAACTTGTTTTTTTTCGGACTTATTCATACTGCCAACGATTAAGCCGAATTTTACTTGGGGGGCCATTTTCTGTAAAGATTCATAATGTTGACGAGCAAGGACCTCGGTAGGAGCCATTAAGGCACTTTGAAATCCAGCAATGGTATTCATAACAATGGCACATAAACCAACTACCGTTTTGCCACTACCGACATCCCCTAATACTAGCCTATTCATTTTAATTGGACTAGTCATATCCTTATAAATAGCATCAACTGCTTCTAATTGGTCAGGAGTTAAACTAAAAGGTAAACTTTGGATAAAAACATCGACTTCAGGTCGGGAAACTTCTTTTTTAAGACCTTGATTTTTATTTCTTAAAGATTTTAAATAATTAATTTTAAAGGCAAAGATAAAAAATTCTTCATAGATTAATTTTAACTTAGCTTGTTTTAAAGTCTTAGGATCATCTGGTAAATGGATATTTTTTAAAGCTTCTTCTTTAGTTAGAAAATGGTATTTATCATTAAAAACTTTAGGAATATAATCCTCGATATTGAAAGGTGACTCTAAACTACTTTTCATTAAATTTCTTAACATTTTATTATTAATACCACTTACAAGATGATAAATAGGAATTATTTCATTTTTATTTAAGACTTCTAAACTAATATCAGTGGCGGTAAAAGTATTGCGTAGGGAATCATAGTGGCCGGTAATACTAATATAAGAACCAGGTTTTATTCTGGATTTTAGATAGCCTCTATTAAAGATACTAACGCTTAACATAGTACCATTATATAGACACTTCATACTAAGACGGTTTAAATGACCATTCATATAAGTTACAGTAGGAATACTGGCTACTTGGACATTTATGGTACCTTTGTCAAATATACAGGCTGTTAAATTACCTAGTTTTACAATCTCATAACGATAAGGATAGTACTCTAAAAGTTCACTAAAAGTGGTAATATTTAACTTTTTTAACAATAGTAAACTTTTATCTCCTACTCCTTTAATTTCTTCTAAATTCATTGCCATCACTAGTAAAATTATAGCAAAAAAGCATTGACAAAACTACCTTTTTTTATTAGTATATTAGTTACCAATTTGCGTTACTGCAAGTTGGTGCTAGTATCACACTAGCCAACCCCTTTTTATTCTTTTTGAGACAGTTATAATTACTGTCTCCTTTTTTTATGTTCATTTTTAAGTGGTCAACTGGTCACTATAGACTATATAAAAAGGGCGGTAAAACTTGGTATCTTACTATATTTAATGTATAAATTATTAACTTTTAACGGTATTAATATTGTTATCGTTAATATTTATAATTTATATGTAATTATTTTTATGAATTCGGTAAAAATAAGTATAGTAAGGGAGTGTTTGTTAGATGAATTTAAGAGAAATTGTTGGTTTGAATACTAAATGGTATCGTTATCAAAATAACTATACACAAGAAAAATTTGCGGAATTGGCTAATTTTAAAATGGCTTATATTAGTATTGTGGAAAATGGCGAAGCCAATTTAACTTTAAACAATATTGAAATTATTGCTAAAGCTTTAAATGTAGAACCTGAGTTATTATTTAATAAAGAAACAGCCAAACAAGCAAAAATTTTGCCTAAAAGAATCTATATGTATAAAAAATAAGTGTCTTCTTTACAAAACACTTATTTTTTTAATCTCTCAATAGCTTTATTATAATCATCACTTAAACAAACATATGACCCGGAAACAACGGCATCAACATAGTCTTTAACAAGATTAATAGTTTTATCATTGATGCCGCCATCAACTTCAATCCGACCTTTATAAATTTTTCTTAATTCTTTTAATTTATTAACAGTTTTAAATAAAAAACTTTGACCACCGGCTCCAGGTGTAACACTCATTACTAAAACCATATCAATATATTTTAATAAGGGGTTGATTTCTTCAACGGAAGTATCGGGATTAATAGCAAGACCTGGTAACATACCGGCATCAATTATATCAAGAATTGTTTTTAGGGGATCTTTTAGAATCTCGTAATGGACAATGAAATGGGTAGCTTTAAAAGTTTTACAATATTCTAAATAATCAGTAGGATTTATTACCATTAGGTGAAACTCTAAAGGTTTTGTAAAGTCTTGTAAAGACATATCTTCTAAAGATATAGTCTTATTTTCTGTAAAAGTTCCATCCATAAAATCAACATGAATTAAATCACAATTAGAATTATTTAAAGTCTTTATTTGCTCTTGAAGAGAATATTTACTCTTTAAAAATGATACACTTACTTCCATTTTTCTTTCTCCAAAAAACTTATATAGTTTTCATATCTACTAGGTAAAATTTCTTTACCGACATTTTCTTTTACTGCACAGTCTATTTCTTTATAATGTTTACAATCTTTAAAACGACAATTATAATTTTTAAATTCGATAAAACCATTTTTTAAGTCGTTAGGATTAGTAAAGTTTAAATCAAGGGCACTAAAACCAGGGGTATCTAGTAAATAAAAGTCATTTACTTTATAAATTTCAACATGACGAGTGGTATGGATACCACGACCTAAGGCTTTAGAGATGGGTTGGGTTTTAATATTATAGTTTCCTAGTTTATTAATAAGGCTAGATTTTCCAGCCCCACTTTGACCGAGAAGACCAACTTCTTTACCTTTTAATATAGTATTAATTTTTGTAAGCTCCGTATTAATGACTGTATCAATACCAATTTTTTGATAATAAGTAATTAAGGTATTAATTTCTTCTTGTTCTTCTTTATTTAAAAGATCATATTTTGTAAAGCAGATCATACTAGGAATATTATGAAGAGCAAGAAAAGCCAGTTGTTTATCTAAGAGGTTAAGGGATAAAGCTGGCTCTTTGGTACTGGTAACACAAATGACTAAGTCGATGTTACTAATATTAGGTCTTGTTAAATAATTTTTTCGGGGTAAGATTTCTAAAATATATTTTTTTTCGATATCAATTACTACTTCGTCACCTACCATCGGACTTATTTCATTTTGACGAAATTTACCTCTAGCTCTAGCATTAATAATGGTATCGTTTACAAGAACACTATATAGGTTACTGATAATACGGATAACTTTACCCTTATTCACAAACTTCCTCATTTGGGTTGCATTCAACAACATCTTCTTTAGCAAAGATCGTTATCGTTAGACTAGCACCACTGGTAACTTGAGTGCCACTTGGTCTTGATTGGAAAATGATATCACCATTCTTATAATTACCGGAAGCTTCACTTACTTCTTTAAATTTACAATTAATACTATATTGAGTACAAAATTGTTCAATTTGTTCTCTTGTATAATCGCCACTTGTAAAGTCTGGATATTTAGTTGTGACATTAGGAATATATAAAATTACTGTATCGCCTTTAGCAACTTTTTCTCCAGCTTTAACCGATTGATCAAGGATCGTTGAAGCATCGATATTGGTATCACTAACATCACGTTTTTCGGGAATTACTAAGATACCATAGGCAGTTAGGGTTCCATAGACGGTATAATAGTTTTTACCTGTAAAGTCTTCCATAGTGAAGCCTTCATTACCGGTTGAGATGTATAAAGTTATTTCACTACCCTTTGTTTTTTTAACACCAGCGACGGGATTAGTTTTTACAACTTTACCAACGGGAACTTCATCGCTTGCTTGTTCTTTTTGTTGATCAGCTATTTTAAAGCCTTCATTTTGTAAAGTATTGATAGCATCACTGATATCAAGACCAGCTACATCAGGAACTTTAATTTCCTGTTGATTAGTAATTACAGGTAATAAAACAATAATAGAAGTTATTACTAAAACAATACCGGTAAAGACGGCAAATAAAGTTATTAATATTTTGTTATCTTTTTTCGTATTTTCCACCTCTTCTGATTTTATTTCTTTTACAATACCATCAGTTTTGTTGGTTGCTTTGGTTGCATTTTTCGGTTTTCTATCTTCATCAAATTCTGGATATGGTAAGACTATTTTGGGTTCATTTACTCTGGAATCATCTAAGCAAGTTCTTAAGTCTTCGTTCATACTTCTAGCATCAGCATATCTATTTTTCGGATTTTTAGCAGTGGCCTTGATGATAATATTTTCGACACTTTGAGGTATTTCCGGATATTTATCTCTGATACTAGGTATTTTTTCTTTTAGATGTTTAAGGGCTATTTCAACGGCGTTATCGCCTTTATATGGTAATTCTCCCGTTAAGAGTTCATACATTAAAATACCCATGGAATAAATATCGCTTTGTAAGGTTGAACCTTTACCGTTAGCCTGTTCCGGTGGTAAATAATGAACACTACCCATTACGGAATTGGTTTGAGTTAATTGGGTGCTGTTCATCGCCATAGCAATACCGAAATCAGTTATCTTAACAAGGCCACTATCTAAAATCATGATGTTTTGAGGTTTTATATCACGGTGAATAATATAAGCATCATGAGCAACGGATAAGCCATCGGTTATTTGGAGCATGATATCGATTACTTCGCTTAAAGTTAGGCGACCACGTTTTTTTAAGAGTTGTTTTAACTGACAGCCTTCAATATATTCCATAACTATATAATACTGGCCATTATCTTCGCCAACATCATAAACTTCTACAATATTAGGATGACTTAGGCTGGAGGCTGATAAAGCTTCTCTTTGGAAACGACGGACAAATTTTTCATCAGTAGCTAAGTCACCACGTAAAACTTTGACCGCAACGTTACGATCTAAAATTGTATCATAGGCTAAATAAACGTTAGCCATTCCCCCTTCGCCAATAGATTTTATTATTTGATAACGATCGTTAATCTTTTGTCCTTTCATTATCATATTATTCACCACTTTCTTTTACTAAATACGCTATTGATATATTATCGGTTCCACCCCTGGCATTACATTTTCTAATTAATTTAACGACTTTTTCTTCAACACTAAGTTCTGGATCATTTAAGACTTTTTCGATGGCTTCATTACTTAACATATTAGTTAGACCATCACTGGATAGAAGAATAGCATCAAAGGACATGTCGACTTCGTAAATATCTGGTACAACATCTTCTTCGCCTCCTAAAGCTTTCATTAAAACATTTTTTTTAGGATGATATTTGGCTTCTTCTTCGGTTAAGTCACCAGCTTGGACTAGTAATTGAACTAAAGTATGGTCTTTGGTAACTTTAAGTAAGTGACCATTTTTCATAGCAAAGCCACTAGAGTCACCTACATTAGCGTATAAAAGGAAATCATGCGTTAGAAGGGCAACAACAACAGTCGTACCCATGCCTTTACTTTCTGGATTATTACTAGCATATTCAACGATATGATGATTTATTTCACTAATATTATCTTTTAACCAGTTAGTGGCATCATATTTAGTACCAACGGTTACGAGGTCATTAAATCTTTTGCCTAAATGGGTTACAACCATAGATGAGGCAACTTCGCCAGCGCGATGACCGCCCATACCATCAGCAACGATAAGTAAATATTCGCCGGAATCATTTTTTAGAATAGTAACGGAATCTTCATTATGACTTCTTACCTTCCCAGCATCCGTTAAATAAAATGTTTTCATTTTTCTTCCTCCTTACTTCTTAGTTGACCACAAGCTGCGGAAATATTACTACCAAATTTTCTTCTAACTGTTACATTAATTTTATTTTTAACTAAAGTATCATAGAACTCATCAATTTTTTTCTTATTACTCTTTTTAAATTCTAGATGGTTAGTTTCATTATAAGGTATCATATTAACATAGACATTTAATCCCCTTAATAGTTTGGAAAGTTCTAAAGCACATTCCTTACTATCATTTATATCTTCTAGCATAACATATTCAATAGTAACTCGTCTATTAGTTTCTTTAATATAATCTTTAATGGCTTTTATTACTTCACTGATATTATAAGCTTTATTAATAGGCATTATTTTATTTCTTATTTCATCATTTGGAGCATGTAAGCTTAAGGCTAAGTTTACTTGTAAGTCTTCTTTACTAAATTCATATATTTTAGGGACTAGTCCACAAGTGGATACGGTTATATGACGGGCTCCGATACTGATACCTTTAGGATCATTTATAATTCTTATAAAGTCCATTAGGTTATCATAGTTATCAAAGGGTTCTCCAATTCCCATAACAACAACACTGGATATTCTCTTACCGATATCTTTTTCGATAAGAAGGATTTGTTCAACCATTTCATAGGCTTCTAAGTTTCTTACTTTTTTTCTTCTTCCCGATTCACAAAATTTACAGCCCATGTTGCATCCTACTTCACTAGATACACAAACACTTAAGCCATAATCATGTTCCATAAGAACAGCTTCGATATAGTTATGGTCAGGTAGTAAGAATAAGTATTTATGAGTATCAGTATCATGTTCAACCTTAGTAATACTTATCATATCCATACTAAAATCATTCTTTAGTTTATCTTGAATTTCTTTTTTAATATTACTCATTTTATCAATACTATCTACTCTTTTTAGGTATAACCATTCGTATACTTGTAAAGCTTTAAATTTCTTTTCTCCAATATTAATAAAATATTCTTCTAAATCACTTCTTTTTATTCCATATATATTTTTCATAAAAATCACTTCTCTTTGCACCGCTTATTATACCTTAATTTACTTATCTTCACAAGTTAACTATTTAATTAAAAAAGGAGTTTCGTTTAAGAAGAGTATTCCTTCTTAAGCGAAACCCTTCGCATCTATTTCGTTTTGGGTAGAATCGTTTGACTTTCTAACAGCAGGAAATCTGGTTTTTATAGGGCTTTTGGAAAAACTGTCAGCTAGTCAGATATTAAAATACGATACCCTCGATAATATTAAATTGTGACATTTGATATTGACATTTACAATTTGTCGCCCAAAATGACTCATCATTTTGGGCGATTTACGTTATCAAACCTATTATTGTAAAATTTTTTCTACGAAGAAATGCGATATGGGTCAGATGCTGTTCCTGAGCCTTGTGCCAGCACTTCAGCTTTCAGATTTAAAACTGGTCGAACCCCGGTGCCGATTTCCACGTAGTTGCCGTATTCGTCGTTGTCGCTCGCAATGCCATCCGAATCTACGAAACGCACGAAAGCGTAATTGCCATTGAAGGCGTACGGCGAGGAAGCCCACCAAAACTGCCCTGAGTATAGGTAATAACCACTATTGGCATCACTCCACCCACCGGCTAGTACTATTTCATCTGTACTTAAAAGACCTACTGGATACGTTAGAGCACCATTACCATTTGTAGTATCACCTACGGTAAAGGCATCATTCTTTTGTGGACAAGTTAACATCATCTTTGTATTATATCCATTGCTCTTCCAAGGACCATTATACCATCTATAATATGTTTTACTAGTTCCAGCACCAGTACCGCTATTATTTTGAGCAAAACTTCGATCATTACAGAATACATTATCAGCTAAATATTGTTCATTAGTTGTACCAACTATATCTGTTTCATACCAATAATCTATAACAGTTTTAATATCAGAATTATTGGTATTAGCATGAGTATCTGCATAAGTTGATGAACCAGCTTTACCATACATATAACCAACAAGAGCATTATCACGAGCTCCACTATTAAAAGCATAACTTCCTATTTCTCTATCACTACTATTTTCACCATTAGAATGTGCCGCTGTTCCATCATAAATAACTCTTACAGTACCATCACCATTAATACGAACTATTCGCCAATATTTATCAGCGAACTTCACGTAGTTATTAGTTACATTACCACGATAATAATACGAATCACCATAAGCATCTTTGGCCTTACATAAATAACCATTAGTAGCCTCGGCTCCAGTTACACTAACCGAACCATCTTCATTTACTGTTGGACAATTACCACTTGTATCCAATTGTGCTATTATTTTATCTACAGGTCCTGGAATCTTAGTACCACCATTACACTCACCATCTTCACATACTTCACCATAAGCATAAATCTTTAAAGATATAGTCTTACCTATTTCTGATTCAGGTGTTTCACTATCAATCCAAATCTTAATATTATGTGTATCATATTTATCTGGTGCTAAAGATATATCTTGTTTTAAAATAGATCTACCAGAACTATCTTTAGTAGTTATACTACCTAAAGTAAAAGGGGTACCATTATCTAAAGATACTTTAATATAATCATAACTTAATTTATTAGTACTTGTATCATCAGGATTATCATATAAAGCTATATAATAAGTTATCGGTAAAGTACCATTATTAGTTACAGAGAAACTATAACCTTTAGTAAGTAATCCTTCACTATCATCAATTGGTAAATCATTACTAGAAATTACTGTACTACCAGCATAAGCTGATAGTTGCATAATTAAACTACCAGATTGAACCGTTTGTTCATCTGATTGGTCTACTTTCATAAATAGAGCATAACTTACTCCTAAAATACCAATTACCATTATAAAGACTGATAAAGCAATAATTTTCGTTTGCTTTTTTATAACACTAGTATAATTCATAATATCACAATCCCTTACTATTTATTTCTAGAATAATTATAACTTATATTTTTAAAAATTGCTATCATTATTTACAAATTAAAAAAATAATAGCAAGTAACATTAAAAGTAAAACTTTTGAAGGAAATTAGACTTTTAACGGTAATAAATATATATAGAAGGATAAATAATACCTTCTTAGAAGTGGAGCTTAATATGCAACTAGACGAACTATTTATTGAAGAACCGGAAGGAGGTAAGAAAAAAGATGATGATAAAATAATATCAATGTTATTTGACCCTATTTATCGAAGTATGATAGGTAGCGATGAAGGCATGCCTTTAGTCGAATTACTAGTATCAGTAGTTACGGATACAAAACTTAGTGAAATTAAGGGTAAAGTTAAACATCTATCTAAAGAATTATTGAAAAGACATTATAAAGATATGGATAGTCATGTTGATGTTTTACTTGATTATAATAATAATAAGATTATAGTGGAAATGAATTCTAAAAAGATAATGATTGATAGAAACTATATTTACTTATTTAAAGTAGCTTCAGGAACTTTAAAAGTTGGGGATACGACTTACAAAAATATTAGAAAAACGGTTTTAATCAATTTTAATAATACAGATAAATCTCAAAAGAATTTTATTGATATTGGTTATATCAAAAATCAAAATAATAAAGTTATGACAGAAATAATAAAGGTTATCAATATTTGTATAGCAAAAGTAAATGATAAGAGTTATAATTATCATGATGAATTTGAAAAGAATATGGCTAGAATATGCCGGATATTAATGGCCACTAAGGCCTCAGATTTAAAAAAGGAGTCTGCTTATTTTATGACAAAAGAAGAAACTAAAAATTTTGTGAATAGAGCCAAAGAGTTATCTAGTGATGATGAAATGGTTACCATGTTTGATCAAGAGAATATGCATGAAATAATTAGAAATACGGAACTTGAGGAAGCCCAAGAGCGTGGTATCGAATGTGGTATCAAACGTGGCGTTGAACGTGGTTCGAAAGAAAAAGCTGTAGAAATTGCCAAAAATCTTATCAAGATAGGATTAAGTGAGGACCAAATTGTAGAAAGTACTGGTCTTTCTAAGGAAGAAATAGAAAAATTAAAAAATAATATCGATTAGATATTTATTGTAGTGTAGTCAAATTGGACTACATTTTTTTAGATATAAGAAAATAATAGTTTGCAAAAAAAATTTAACATGTTATACTAAATACTGAAATCCTTTGGGATTGTGAAAGGAAGTAAAATAATATGGAACTAAAAGGAAGTAAAACTGAACAAAACTTGCTTAAAGCTTTTGCAGGCGAATCACAAGCTAGAAATAAATATACATTCTATGCTTCAAAAGCAAGAAAAGATGGCTATGAACAATATGCCGAAATCTTTGAAGAAACTGCTAATAACGAAAAAGAACACGCTAAAATGTGGTTTAAAGAATTACATGATGGCAAAATTCCAAGTACATTAGAAAATTTAGAAGATGCTGCAAATGGTGAAAACTATGAATGGACTGATATGTATCAAGAGTTTGCTAAAACAGCTCGTGAAGAAGGATTCGAAGAACTAGCTAAAAAATTTGAAGCTGTTGGCGAAATTGAACGTCATCATGAAGAAAGATATCGTAAACTTATTGCTAATATTGAAGGTGGCGTAGTCTTCTCAAGTGATGATGATAGAATTTGGCAATGTCGTAACTGTGGTCATATTGTTATTGGTAAATATGCTCCAGAAGTATGCCCAGTATGTAATCATCCACAAAGTTTCTTTGAAATTAAAAAAGAAAATTACTAAGACTATTAAACAGGTATAAAAGCCTGTTTTTTTAATACTAAATTATACTATTTAACATAAATATTACTAAGGGGGATATATGAATAAAAAGGATAATTTATATAATGTTTTATTTATCTTTATATTAGGTAGTATTTTACATTTTACTTATAAATGGTCTAATAATAATTTTTTAGTTGGTCTTATTAGTCCGACTAATGAATCAATCTATTCACATACAAAGTTATTTATTTTACCTACTTTTATCTTTTATATATGGTTTTATCATAGGAATAAGGTTATTTTAAAGAAAGATAAATTCTTTAGTAAAATGATTATTCAATTATTAAGTAGTATTATTAGTATGGTTTTAATTTATTATACAGCTAGATATGGTTTTAATATTGAGAGTTTATGGTTTGATATTACTCTATTCTTAGTTAATATTATTATGGGGTTAGTTATTAGTAATCATTATTATCAATATAGTAAAAAAGGATTTAATTATAAGTTATGGTCTTTAGTTATTATCGTTTTAACAGTAATTTTTACTATTTATCCTTTAGATTTACCATTCTTTAGATAATTTAAAAACTAGGTTCGCACCTAGTCTTCTTTTTTCTCTAATTTATTTATACAAGCATTAGTAACTTCGATAGCTTTAAGTCTTAGGGTTTCTACAGCATCTTCTAAAACAGGAGTACCTTTTTCTTTAACATAGTCTACTAAGTCAGCCATTGATTTTTCAATTTCTTTAGCTTTCTTTTTAGCAATCTTACTTACTTTTTCCATGCTTAAGTCATCTAATTCTTTTTTGATTTTTTTGATGTTCTTATCAACATATTTTTTTACGTCATCAGCATCGATATCTTTTACTTTGTTCATAAAATCATCGAAAGCTTTCATTAAATCGTTTCTAGTTTCTTTACCTGATTTAGGCGCTAATAGGACTCCTAAAGCAGCACCGGCAGCCATGCCTCCTACTAATGTAGCAACAGTTTTCTTTTTCATTATATATCCTCTTTTCTATTTAATATAATTTAATTATACTATATTTTCTTTTTTAGTATATGAATTTTATGTGAATTTATACATTTTACTGTAAATAGTCCAAAATTTTAAAAAATATTAGATTATTTTAAAATTTTGGAAGGAAATTAGACTTTTAACGGTAATAAATATATATAGAAGGACTAATTATGAGCTCAATATTAAGAATTCTAGAGGAAAGGAATAGACATGAAATATAAAAATTATAATATAGAATTAGTAACTGATTATGTTAAATATAAGAAAGAAAACCCTGATTTTCAAATACCAATAACTAAAGATAATTCTTTTAAAGCAATTTGTAAATATAGAAAGGAATTTATGAATAGAATTATTGCTAATATGTTACATCTTGATTATGAATTAATTAAGAATTCTTACTTTATTGATACGGAGTTACCAAAAATAAATTATAAGAATAAAGCTACGGTTTTAGATTTATTATTACAAGTATCAGAAAATTTCTTTATTAATTTAGAGGCAAATACATATAATAACCCCTCTTCCATAATTAAGAATATTTCGTATGGATATCGTTTGGTTTTAAGTAAGCAAATTAAGGGTGATGATTATGTTCCAATTGATTTTGTTCAAATTAACTTTGATGCCTGTAGTTTTCCCTTTAATAAAAAAATTATTAATCGTTTTGTGGTTCAGGAGGAAGATTTAAGAGTAAAATATCCCTTTACTAATACAATCATTCGAGTTGCTCTTGATAAATTAGAAGAGAATCCTTATAATGAAGACATGAGCGACTGGCAAAGACGAGCTTTGATGCTGCTTACTTCAAATAGCATTAAACGTTCAAGAGAGATTGCTGGTGATTATGAGGATTTAAATGAGGTGGTCGATTTTATGGAAGAATTTTCAAGTATTGAAGATGAATTAATGTATGTTAATAAGGAGGAAGAAGCAAAGAAATTAAAAAATACCGATCTTTATTTTGCTCGTCAAGAAGGAGAAATTTCTGGCAAAATTGAGGGCAAAATTGAGGGTAAAATCGAAGGCAAAATTGAAGGAGAATTAGCTTCGAAAAAAGAAACCATTAAAAATTTAACAAATATGAAAATGGCTGTTTCGCAAATAGCAATGGCCGTTAATATGCCAATTGAAGAAGTTATTAAAATTCAAGAAGAACAATCTACTTCAATAGTAAATGAGTAATATTACATTAATATAATATAAGTTATAATGCTGTGTTTTTACACAGCTCTTTTTAATAGTTATATAAATTTATATATCTGGGTGTGGTTGGTGTGAAAATATTATTAATCATTAATTTACACATTAAAAGAGAAATGCTATAATGAATATGTTGAAAGGAATAATGCTATGCGATACTTTTTAAATTTCTTTGGTCATTTACATACCATTAATAAACATCGATTAAAAGTATTTATTCTTTGTTGGAAAGCTGGTATTCCTATCCAAGGCTTGCTCCATGATTTATCAAAATATAGTCCAACGGAATTTTGGGAGGGGGTAAAATACTACGCTAAGGGTAAGTACTCTCCTATTATCAATGCTAAAAAAGAGCAAGGTTACTCAAAGGCTTGGCTTCATCATAAGGGACGTAATAAGCATCATCACGAGTACTGGTTTGATTATGCTGCGCCCCTAAAAGCGCCGGTTATTCCTTATAAATATGCAGTTGAGATGATTTGTGATATGATAGCAGCTTCGAAAAATTATCAAGGTAAAAAATATATGGATATGTCAGCTTATTATTATTGGAATAAGGTACGTGATAACTGTATGGTTAATCGCAAGATACAAGGTTTTATGACGGAAGTATTTGAAACTTTGGGAGCATGTGGCGAAAAAGAAACTATCAATCCTAAATATTTAAAAAGTATTTATGATAAATATACGAAGAAAAAAGAAAAGGAAGATAAAAATGAAGAAAATAGCTCAAAAAATCGGAACTAATACGATTTACTGTGGAAGTAATATTTTAGCTGGAAGTATAAAGGATTATCACTTTCTTATTAAGTATGATAATCAATCTAGTGTTTATACTTTAAGTTTTAGTGTTGAGATGAATAGCAATATTAACAAACTAGCAAACAGTATTAAAAAAGAAATTAAGGAAACCATTGTTAGTTATAATAATAAAAATCTTAATATTGTTGGTTCGGTTACTAATAAGAAATATTTACCAGAGATTATTAATCCCCTATTAGAGATAATTGGTAAATATCTAGAAGATAATGAGGCAAAAGAGGTATGTCGTCATTGTAAAGAGGCTAAAAAGACTTATTTAGTAGATAATGATTCGGAAATTAGCTTTTATTGTAATGATTGTTATAAAATTATTAAGAAAGCTACTAATTATAAAAAAGAAAAATATAATAAGTCCAAAGAAAATATTTTACTAGGAACACTAGGAGCCATTTTAGGGACTATTCCGGGAATTCTTTTATGGATATTCTTTGGCTTTATCGGGATTGAGCCAGGAATTGCCGGGATTGCAATTACGATGGGATCAGCTGTATTTTATAAAAAATTTGCTCATAACATTAAGTTGCCAGGAATTATTATTTCAACCATAGTTGGTTTATTTATGGTTTTAGTAGCTCATGAACTTAACTGCGCTATCTATATTTATAATTTATATAAAAATGATTATGTTATAAAACTTATTGATGCTTACAAAGCTATTCCTTATTATTTAAATACCGTTAAAGATTTTCATAAATTGTTTAATAATGGCTTACTTACTGGTTATTTACTATCTATTATTGGTGTTTTCACTTCTTACAGTTTACAAAGACAAAATGCTAATACTTATGAAATTAGAAAGATAGGTGAAAAATAATGCATAAAAAAGTAGCAAAAAGTATATTAATGGGAATTGGGGTCTTAGCTTTAGCTGGTTGTTCTCTACCTTTTCAAAGCAGTAGTTATCCAGCCTGGAAAACCAAAGGTTTAATTACAATTGAAAATACTAACAGTGGTTTTATGGGTTTGTGGGTTGGCGATACAGCTCATGTAACTGATTTTGATATTACGTTATTAAATTATGAAGAAAAAGACGATAAGTTAAATGTCAATATTAAAGTTAAAAATATTACAAATACCAAGAAAAATATTAGTAATAAAGATTTCCCTTTAATGTGGAATTTAGATAAAGATAAATCTTCTTATACTTATTCTTTAGATGATAGTAAAAAATATACCTTAAATAGTAATGAAGAAATAGAAATTAGTATCTCTTATGAACTTAAAGGTAATATGAAAAAGCCACTGGCTATTTACTATGGTGAAGTTTATGAAGATAAGACTGATGGTAATTCTTATTACTTTTATATAAAATAATACTAATTATTAAAATATGCTAATATTAAAAATTAAAAAAGTGAAATTGATTACAAATAAAAAGTAATCTTTTTTAATTTTTAATTGGATAATAAAATAATTTATTTAATTAACTTCTTAAAGAAATTTCTAGACTTTTATAATTTTTGTGATATATTTATGGATAATGAAAGGAATTTATATATGAAACTAAATCTTACTGCTCTAATGAGTAAAATTAATGAAGAAGAAAACAACTTTAATGCGTTAATGTCTAATATTCGTTTGCATCTTTTTAGTACTTCGATTAAGGAGCTAGATGGTAGGGAAACTATTTTAGAAGATTATAAAAATGATTTAACTACTGAGCTTAAGAATTTAGAAGATTCTTATAAATTACTAACCAAGCTTAAAAAAATTCAATTTGAAAAGAATAATTCTTATAAATTAACAGACGGTCGCACTATCCAACAAGCTATTTCTGATAATAATTATCTTAGAAAATTAAAGAATTTTTATACTTCGATTGTAAATAATAGGTCTACTAAAACCAGAGTTACTGAAGTTAATAATTCGTACTTTGAATGTCGTAATTTAAATTATGACGTTAAAAATATTCAAGATGAAATTAATAAAATTACGCAAAATATTGAAACCACAGATTTTGAAATATCAAAATTAAATTCTATAGAATTTGAAATTTAATTTTGGGGTCTTAAGTCTACTTAAGTTAAATTAAAATGATTGTTTTAAGCCCTAACCTTGTTTTTCCTATAATCTTTTAAAAAGTAGATGGATTTTAAATTTATAATTCATGATTTATAACTTTTGACGATAGATTATAATAATTTATGGCTTGCAATTTAGCTCCGGTTAAAAGGAGAAAAAATAATTTGGTGGATATTTTGTTATATAAATAGGAAAAACATTGAAAAGAACCACTTAAGCAACTTGCTTAAATGGTTTTTATTTTTTATATAATAGAAAGTCATCCGTTAAGGAAATAATTTATTCCACAGGTTCTGTGGCAACATTTGTGACAGAACCTTTATTGTAAACTAGCTTTTAGAGCTTTATGAATATTTATAAAATAATTATAACAAAATAAATAGAAAAAACGTAAAAAAATTATAAAATTGCCAGTTATTAATTTAAAAATCAAAAAGTTTTAAAAATACGGTGGCGATGCATCGGAGTTTATGTCTTTTGAGATTATTCTCGTAAGAAAAAGCCATTCGTGATGGTGGCTGAGTTGAAATGCTCATTACTTTCGCATTTTAATTTTTGTTCTTAAGATAATTTGCCTATTTTATTAAATGGGAAGACGCGGAAATCGGCAACACCACTGATATTGCTTTTCTCTACGGGGCCAAAGTATCTACTATCCAGTGAATCTTCCCTATTATCGCCAATTAAAAAATATTCATTTTCACCTAGAATAACTTGGGCAAAATCAAATGATGTGCCATATCCATAATTAGATACTTCTTCATTATTAACATAAATAATACCACTGACACATTTAATTTTATCACCGGGAATCCCCATAACTCTCTTAATTAATTTATCACCATTATGGTTAGCAACCACAATATCATAACGATTTATTTTACTAGTTCTTCTTAAGATTAGAATGTCATTGGTATGTAAAGTTTCTTGCATAGAAGGACCGTTTACAATAACCGGAGTGGCAATAAAAGTTCTAAACAAGATGACTGCTACTAAAATAATTATATAAGGTAATATTTCTTTTAATTTTTCTTTCATATCTATCACAGTAAAATTATATCATAAACCAAAATAAAAACTCTACCAAATGTAGAGGTTTATCGATTTTTTTTATTTTTTCTTTGTTTACTTTTTTCATGCATAATTTTTTGGGCTTTTGATACATTTAGTTTTATTTCGGCTAATTCCTTTTCTTTGGTCTTTTTATGTTTAAATAAAATGTCGGTTTTCATAACGATAAATAAAAGAATAAGCATTAAAATAACATAAATAGCCATGGCAATTTTTTGATCACCTAAAACAAAGAAAATAGAAACAGCACTAAACATGATCGTAATGCTATAAATTATTAAGATGGAAGTACGGGGAGAAAATTTCATTTTTAATAATTGATGATGTAGGTGGTCATGATCAGGTGTGAATATGCCTTTATGCGAGATAGCCCTTCTTAAGATAGCAAAAAGCGTATCAAAGATAGGAATTGCCATAATTAAAATAGGAATAACGATACTTGTTAAAGTAGTAGCTTTAAATCCTAATAAGGCAATAACTCCGACGATAAAGCCAAGAAAGTCACTACCGCAGTTTCCCATATAAGTCTTAGCGGGTGGAAAGTTATATACTAAAAAACCAGAAGTAGCCCCCAACATGATAAGGGCTAGAATAACATCAAGACCTTCCATTTGAGTAAATATTAAACCGATAATAGCAATGGTAGCAAAGTAAATTGAACAAACGCCACCAGCTAAACCATCCATACCATCGATTAAATTAACCATATTGATGAAGGCAATTAAAAAGATAATGGTAATTAAATAATTCAAAGGATAAGGAAAAGTAAAATTAAGTCCTAAAATCGAAACATTATTTAAAACTAACCCACCATAAACACTAACCGTAAAGGCGGCAATAAAATGGGTCAATAATTGATACTTAGCTTTAACTGGATTAATAGAATCTACAAAACCTACTAAAACCAGTAAGAAAGAGGCCATAAGAATAGATAACATCATGGTACTTTCTCTAGCAAATAACATATAGCCAACCATAAAGGATAAGAAAATAGCTATTCCTCCTAACCGAGGCATGGGTTGCTTTTGAAATTTTCTAATGCCATCCGGATAATCCATTGCCCGAACATGAATAGCTACTTTAATAGTAACAGGTACTAAAATAAGACTACAAATAAAAGTTATTAAAATAATTAAAAATATATTATGTCCATTAACAACTAACTCCATAAGATCCCCCTAGTCTTTTAAAATATTATAAGTTTCGGTCGTATCATTTAAATCAATATCTTCTTTTTTAGAAGTTTTTTCTTCATTATGTATATTATCTAGTTGTAATTTTATATCACTAGTATCCCCATTAAGATTATTTTTATAGTTCTTTTTGTTCTTTTTATGTTTATTATTATAATATATTTTCTTTATTTTCTCAATCTCTTTATCTTTATGTTTAATTTTTTCTTCTAAATTAATAACTAATTTACGAATTTTTCTATTTTTACTAGAGATTATCATAATTATTATTAAGCTTAAGATAATTATTCCGGCACTACCTACTAAGATATATAAGTAAAACATATAGTCTTTATAAATTAGGTTATATAAGTCATTATCAAATAAGATAAAAGTTTTATCTTTTTGATTATAAAGATAAGTATTAATTGTATTATCTTCTAAGTTACGACCTTCAAAGACAAAGAAGTCATTATTTAGTTTCTTATATTGATAAGCTTTAACTTTATTATCATTAAGAGTTATTTCTGTTTCGACATAGCCTTTTAGATTTAGGGAATTATTAGTGGGCATTATATTTAAATTCTCACTAATTAATTCAAAATATTTACTAAATTTACCGTTTTCATA
This sequence comes from uncultured Bacilli bacterium, assembly GCA_934098505.1. Classification (GTDB taxonomy): domain Bacteria; phylum Bacillota_I; class Bacilli_A; order RF39; family UBA660; genus CAG-605. The sequence goes on along the minus strand of CAKOOR010000003.1, from coordinate 86,192 downwards.
GATAAAGAAATTACTAACGCCATAACTATTTTTTAGTGCTACTAAAGTTATATTAGTATTTTCATTAATAAAGCATGGGATGGTGGTATCTTCGATATCGCAAGTTGTTTCACTATATAAAGAGGGAATTTCCAGATTTCTTGAGGTTTTTAAAATCGTATATTCCTCATTATCAACATTAACTTTGATAGGATTTTCATCGGTTACGGAAACATTGATGCTGTAAGTACGTAAGTCACCATTTTGAGCTTTAACGTCAATAGTAAATTTATTTTCTCCCTCGGTAACCTCAAATTCACCGGTGCCACTTACTGTTGAAGTGTTATCTTTTTTAGTTGCACTGATATTAATTTTCGTAGTACTTGGAGGAACGACAACTGAGTATTCTAAGACATCACTGTCAAATTTTGGCGATAATTCGTAGTCATCAACTTTTAAACTACTTAAAGTATTAATTGTAGAATCAGGGGCTTTTTCTTTGATAGATACGGTTTTGGAACCACTGATGTTAACAGTGTTACCGGAGGCATCAGTGACATTACCTTCTAGGCGAAAGTTGATGGCGCCGGTACTACTGGCTTTACATGTGACGGAAAAAGTTTTAGTCGTATTTTGCGCATCGCTGGTAGCATCGGCCCAGTTTTTAGAACAGCCGGTTGTATTACCAGAACTTAAGATTTTTATTTGCCAACTAGCAACATTACTAACCGTCACGGAGGCAGTTACTTTATTACCATTGGTAATAGTGCCACTAGAAACTTTAAAGTTGTAAGAAGGAGCTGCATTGGTAATAGTTAAACCGAAACCAAAGAGTCCTAAAGTGTATAATATGTATTTTTTTTTCATTTTTTACCTCTTATCGATATTTTTTTATTAGTTTTTAAATTTGATTAATATTAGTTTGACCTAGTAAATATTGTCTTAATTTAAGAAGATCAGCCGAATTTATTTGGTTATCGCCAGTTAGGTCGGCAGCTTCTTTGTAAGCACCACTTAAGTCTTTAGTAGCAAGTAAGTATTGACGTAGTCTTAATAAATCAGCTGAGTTAACTAGACCATCGCCGGTTAGATCACCATAGACAATAGCTGTATAACTCTTACCATCATTAAAGGTTATTTTGGTACCTGTTGCAATTATTTTATCTGTACTATAAGTTACGCTTAATTCTTTAGCTTTTAAGTCATTGATACTAGATCCGATATTAAAGCCTTTTAAGTACTGACCATATTCTTTAAGACCTAAGTTGTCAATAATAGTTTTACTACTTGGAACGACAATAACTTCATCATCACTCGGTTTATTATCACTACCATTATTATTGTTATCATTATTACCATTGTTACTATTATTACCGTTATCATCTGGATTAACAGGTGCCACATAATCACCACAAATTTTACAATAGTTACCATGAGCATACATTAAGCCATCATAGACACCATGGTTAGCCCCGATATTAAAGAAGTTATAAATCCCTTGATATTCATTACCATTATAAGTAAATCTTTCGCCGGTACTAGCAATACTACCATTAATACCCAGTTCCTGACGAGCAAGTGAAGCTAGATACAATGGGGACATATCGTAAGTTTTGCCGGCTTCAACAAAGATACTTTTATAGCTTTGCTTATCTAAAACACTATCACCTTTCATGAAAGTATTAGCTAAAACTCCTTGTACTAATTCTTCTGTATATTTTTCATCATAGTTAAGAGCTTCAAATTGGAAAATATATTTTTCAGTTAAGAAATTACGAGGATCCATATAATAAGCCGTAGCAGAGGTCGTCGGAACATACCAACGACTACCTTCAACAATTTTTTGAGCCTCATCGTAGTAATCACTGATGTCGATAGCACCGACCCATTTTTCACGTTCAACGGCATAATTGAAATCTTCTCCCGTTTGCATACCGCGGAAACTCCAATTGGGATGAAGATTATGTAAGTATCTTAAAATACGTTTATAACTTTCTGGAAATCCTTCTTTATCTAAGGCATTTTCAAACTCTTGGTCGGTTACTTCATCTTGAACGGGAATATTATCAACTAAGTTTTTAATAGGACGATTAGTTCCTAAATTATCATAGCCAACATAGCGGTCATAATGGTCAGCCATATTATTGAAAATTGGAATATCAAAAGTAAATTGTAAATCTAATAAACCTTGATTTTTATAAGCATTGTAAGTAGAAACAGATTCCGCGGCTGGAGCATAAATATTAGCTTGGTACTGATGGTTATAAAGAGCACTATCGGCTTTAGGGTTGACATTAAATTTTTTTAAATAAGAAGTATATTGACCACGGGCTATATAGCCGGAGCCAATCCATTTGGCTCCACCCATTATCGCTTTTTTAGGGGTATTCCAAGGACGACCATATAATTCTTTAGGAGGTGTTTCACTTAAATAACCGGAACAAATATAGCCTTCTGTTTCTTCATAAATGATTTTTTTCCAACCTCTACGACAATCAGTATAACTTATGATATCATCACTGATAACTGTAACTATAGTATTAGGATCAATACTAGTAATAATATTAAAATTACCATCACTAGTCAGATCTTTAATATTAGGTTCACGACGAAAGTTAACATCACCAGTCGTATAGGCTTTATAATTAGTTTTAGCACTAACTTTTTTTATGCCAAAAGCAAAATAATTAATAATAATTGCTAGTAATAAAACAACACTAACTACCTTCCCCATTTTATTCTTATTCACGTTTACCACCTACTTTTATCTTCTTAATTATAACAAAATATTTATCTTTTTTAAATAGCTATAATTTTTCTAGTGTAAATATTTAGACAACAACCAAAAAGATTTAAAAAAACACCCTTTATTATATCTTTCATATAATAAAATAGGTGTTATATATGTGTAATAATCGACCAAGAATCCCTAATTTCTTTACTATTTTAGCTATCATTGGCTTATCTATTCTTATTTTTTATCAAACTTTAATTACTTTAATACTACCTTTACGTTTTAATATTTTTATTCTTTTAATCGAAGTATCAATTCTCTTCTTTCTTCTTTTCCGTATAATATGGCCTTATTAATTTTTCGGTTCTTTTAATATAGTCTACGGTCAAGGTAACATTGCAGGTATTATTAAACTCGTTAGCTTCTTTTTCGATTTGGTCTGGTAAGGATAAGAGGATAAAAAGAAGTTTTTCTTCATCTTTACTTAATTTAAAGTTTTTTAAATATTCTTTTAGAATACCGCTAAAGTCACAAGTTAGGTATTCATTTTTATAAAGATTAACGATATCAATAACGGGTGTATCAAAGGTATACTTATCCCAGCTTAGTAAATAACTATCCATACCCTTAACAAAGTGATCTAAAGATAGATTATTATGAACTAGGCAAACCCGTTGTTTATTAGTTTCTTTGACTAAATTAAACCATTCATCTAGTTCATTTTCGATAAAAGCTAAATCATTATTAATAAGGCTATAGTTTAAAAGAAAATAATAGTTAGAAGGACTGGTATATATTTCGTTAAAAGCTTCATCATACATTTTGCTATAATAATCTTTTAAAAATAAAATATTACTTTTAATATTATCATAGATTTCTGTATATTTATCTTCGGTTACTTCTTTAAAATAGGCTGTTTTATTATGGAGTTTACTAATTAAAAGGACTAAATCTAGTAATTGTTGTTCTTTAGGCGTATCTAGACTTTTTACATATTCATAAGTTATATAATTATTATTTTGTTCAATGACATTGGGAAAGTTATTAAAGTTACGAGAACGAAGATAGTTAAAAAGTTCACTTATATTTTTACTAGTAGGCTTGATAACATAGTCACCAGTGGTACTAAAAAGGTTAACGGTTTTGCCTTTAATGGTGTATTTTAAAGGTTTATATTTTTCAATTATTTTTTTTAATTCATTATTCATCTTGAAGTTCTGGAATAATTACTTTTTCGCCAATTACCCATTCTAAGTTGGAGTTATATTCATCAATTAGCTCTTTATTTACTTTATACTTATTAGTTATGGTATTAATATCTTCGCCATCACTTAAAATATGAATATGATAAGTAACATAAGTATTTAAGGCGTTGTTGACATTATTTAAGACCACTTCTTTATTGGCGCTATCGGTGGTTGTTTCAGTATTATTTTTTACTTTGACATCAACATTATTGTCTTTTATTTTATTATCTTTTATTTTGTTATCGCTTATTTTATTATTTAGCTCTATATCATCGAGGAGATTATTAAGTTCTAAAGCTGCTTTATCTTCTCTTTCTTTAGAAGCATCTTCTTCATCTAGATTATCAAAAGTAATAGCATCTTTTACTGAATCAGTATTTGTAGCTGGATTTTCTTTAGCTATTTTTTCTTTAACAATTTCATAATCGACGCCAAATTCAATATTTACTTTTAAAGTATCATCATCGATTACTTCATAAGTAAAGTTATTAATATCGTATTTTATAGAATCTCTAATAATATCATCAGTTAAAGAAACACTAAAGGGAATACGGTATTTAAATGGTTCTTTATTAACACTTAGTTCATGAATTTTATAGTCACCAGAAACAATAAATTCTCCCTCGATATCTTCCTCTAAAACATTAGCTTCATACTCTAAGGAAATTGAGGTAATATCGGCAATTTTGGTATTAAAGACAATCTCTTTTTCATAGGGTATATTCATTTTCATAAAATCAATTCCTCTCTAAAAAATAGTATGAAATTGCTTTTATTTATATTACTTAAATAGTTTGGAGAAAAGAAAAAAGCCTAAAAATTAATTTAGACTCTAAGATATTTTTAGTATAATTTAGCACCAGCTGGAATGCTGTTACTTACCATAAGAAGATTTAGTTTTTCTGTGCCTTCTTGTTGATGAACAGCGGATAATAGCATACCACAGGAATCAATACCCATCATGGCTTTTGGTGGTAAGTTAGTAATAGCTACTAAAGTTTTACCAATTAAAGCTTCGGGCTCATAGTAAGCATGAATACCACTAAGGATGGTTCTATCAGTGCCGGTACCATCATCTAAGGTAAATTGTAATAATTTTTTACTCTTTGGAACAGCAACGCAGTCCTTAACTTTGACAGCTCTAAAATCACATTTAGTAAAGGAATCAAAATCGACATAGTCTTGGAACAATGGTTCAATTTCAACTTTGGAAAAATCAATTGGTTCTTCTAAGGCAGGAGTATTGACTGTTTTAACTTCATTAGTTGTTGAAGTACCATTTTCTTTCTTCATAATTGGGAATAATACCACGTCACGAATTGAATCTTGATTGTAGATTAACATCATTAAACGGTCAATACCAAATCCTAAACCAGAGATTGGTGGCATACCTTGTTCCATAGCGTCCATAAAGTCTTCATCAAGTTCCATGGTTTCATCATCACCTTGGCTCTTGGCTTTAGCTTGTTCTTCAAAGTTTGCTCTTTGAATTTCTGGATTTACTAGTTCGGAATAAGAATTACAGATTTCAGTACCACAAACAACAACTTGGAAAACATCAACCGCATTATTATCATTATCATTTCTTCTCGCAAGTGGTTTTAAAACAGCTGGATAGTTATATAAAATAGTTGGACCTACGATATTAGCGCGAATTTTTTTCTTATAGACGAAATCAATAATTTGACTGATAGATTTATATTCAGCCATATCAGCCATAGTAAATAAGTTCTTACTTACAACTAGTTCTTTTAATTCATTAGGATCAGTAATATCTAGGAAGTTATCGCCTAAAATTTCTTTCATAGCATCAATATAATTAATTCTTTCCCAATTGCCATCAAAATTTAAATCATTACCACGATAATTAATAGTAGTTTTACCAGTGAGTTCTAGTAGGGCATTTTTAATAAAGTTTTGGAAGAAAACTATAGTATCTTCAAAGTTCCAATAAGCGACATACCATTCAACTTGAGTAAATTCTTGTAAATGTTCAGTATCCATTCCTTCATTACGGAAGCACTTAGCTACTTCATATACCCGATCAAAACCAGCGGCAATGCATTGTTTTAAATAAGTTTCTGGAGCAATTCTTAAATTCATATCTAAATTAAGAGCATTATGATGAGTAAAGAATGGTTTAGCGGCCGCCCCACTAACTGCTGTTTGCATAATTGGGGTTTCAACTTCTAAGAAACCATTTTCTCCTAAATAACGATGTAAGAATGCATAAAATTTACTACGACCTAAGAAAACGTTACGAGATTCTTGATTCATAATTAAATCAACATATCTCTGGCGATATTTAAGTTCCGTATCTTGTAAGCCATGGAATTTTTCTGGTAATGGTCTTAAGGCTTTACCTAAGAATTCAAAAGTATGAACGCGTAAAGTTTTTTCACCTGTTTGAGTAGTAAAGATTTCCCCAGTAGCGCCAATAAAGTCACCAGAATCAATAAGTTTCTTGAAGAAATCATATCTTTCTTCCCCTACTTCATCAATTCTAAACTCTAATTGTAAATCGCTTTCTAATTCTCTAATACGAACGAAAGATAATTTACCCATTTTACGCATAAAAATAATACGACCACAAACACTAACATCAGTTGTACCATCACTTAAATTTTTAGCCGCTTTTAAAGTATGGGTTCTCTTAAAACTATCAGGATATGGATTACATACCTTAGCTATTTCATTTAATTTATCTCTTCTTACGATTTCTTGTTCTGTTAATTTTCGCATAGACATCACTTCTTTCTATCAAATAATAGCAAAATTAGTGAAATTAGTCAATTAATTTGCTACAATAATCCTGTGATATTTATGAAAAAACAAGATACAAAATTTTATGATAGTTATACGGAAGATTTTGTTACGTCTAGTAACCAAGAATGTGAAGTTAAAGATAATTATAAATGGTTAAATAATAATTTCTTTTATAAGATTATTTCTTCTATCCTGTACTTTTTGTCCTTTATGGTAGCACTTATTTATTGTAAACTAATATTAGGTGTTACTTTTAAAAATAAGAAAGTATTAAAAGGATATAAAGGATATTATTTATTTAGTAATCATACGCAAATGATTGGAGATGCTCTTGATCCATTACTGTTAACTTTTCCTAAGAAAAATTATGTCGTTATCAGTACGGCTAATTTAGGAATTCCTTTTTTAGGTAAGATTTTACCATTTGTTGGAGCTTTACCAATTCCTAGAAAGATTCATGAAAAAGAAGCTTTATTTAATGCTATGCATACTTTAGTCCAAAAGCATTCGATTACTATTTATCCGGAGGCCCATCTATGGCCTTATTATACGGAGATTAGACCACTACCTGTTTCCTCATTTCGTTTTCCAGTAAAAGATAAGGTTCCTTCGTTTACAATGACAACTACTTATCAAAAGAAAAAAATAGGAAAAAGACCTAAGATTACTATATATATAGATGGCCCTTTCTATCCAGAAGAATGTGAAACACAAAGAGAAAGTGCAGTTCTTTTAAGAGATAAGGTTTATAATCAAATGGTTGCAAGAAGTAAGAATAGTACTTATCAATATGTAAAATATGAAAAAAGAATAGATAATTCGAAGAAAAATAATTCTTGATTTCTATTCTTTTTTAATATTTAATTTTATATCCTATTTATAATATGTTCTAATATCTTTTAATAGTGATGGATTAAATTCTTTAGTTCTAATCATCTTTATTTCAAATTTATATGGCGGATATATTTTTTCTTTTTCATTATCTTCTTTACAAACATAAGGGGTTTCTAGGATAAAGGGAATATTTTCTAAGCGTTTATTATAGATAACATTTAAAAGATTATTAAAGCCAATAGTCCCTATACCAATATTCTCATGACGATCTTTATGACTATTTAGAGGATTTTTACTATCATTTACATGAACACAACCAATTTTTTCAAGGCCAATTAAGTTTGCAAAATCATCTAAGTAAGAATCAAAAGCACTGATAGCTACGCCTGAATCATTTAAGTGACAAGTATCTAGGCAAACTCCTAATTTAGTATTGTCTTTAACATTTTTTAGAAGATAATTTATTTCTTCTAAATTTATACCACATTCGTTGCCTTTACCAGCCATTGTTTCAAGTAAAATTTTAACGTCGTAAGGATTATCTAGGACAGCATCTAAAACTTTAACGATGTTATTTAGACCTTCTTCTCTAGTTTCGTTAACCGCACTTCCTGGATGTAAGACCATCTGTTTGATGCCCATTAAACTACATCTTCTTAATTCTTCTTTTAAAAAATTAATAGCAAAGTCTTGTTTGATTAAATCGTTACTGGCAGGATTAACAATATACGGAGCATGGCAAATAATATTTTTGATATCGATATTGTTTTCGAGCATTAATTTTTGGGCTTCTTTTGTCTTTTCTAAGTCAATTTCTTTTCTAACGGTATTTTGAGGAGCACCAGTATAAAACATAAAAGTATTTGAGTCGTAACTAAGGGCTTCTTTAACAGAGGTAAGAAGTTGATCTTTACCAAAAGATACGTGTGAACCAATTATTAACATTTTAAAACCTTCTTTCTTTTGTATTTTATCAAATTAAGAACAAAAGAGAAAGAGTTAATAGATGGCCTAGTTGTAAAATATTTTAATCATATAATAAACTTTAGATATTAATTGAGTAAATATAATATATTCAAAGATTAAATTTATACAAAATAAAGGGACTATTATGAAATTAACTATTTAATTTCATAATAGTCCTATTTTATAACTATAAATTTTAAGATAATTTCTTAAAAATTTAGATAACCAATAACCTAGTTAAATTGGCCAGCAGTAGCAAGTTTATCAATTTCAGTTGAAATTTCTTCTTTAGTAGTTAAACAAAGTTTTCCATCATTAGCATTTGATACAGCACCTGCTGTTTTAACAGTTAAAGTATTACCACTATTGTACTTTCCAGCAACGCCACTAGTTCCTGCGGAATAATTGCCAGATGCTAAGTTATTTAGTGATAAACCATTAATTGCATAGCTACCATTTGTTAAATAAACGGCGGTAACGGTTGTATTAACTGATGTATTTGTTGATGTTGGGATAAATAATTCTATAATACCACCATAATTATTATCATTAGATTTACTAATATATTGATCACTCTTTAATCTTGCATATGAAATACAAAAATAGTCAAAACTACCGTGACTGTTATTAGTACTAGGAACATCTTTTTGTACTGATAACGTATTATCTGAACTAATTGTTCCAGCTAACTGAATGTCAGTGTATGCAGTTTGAGCATCTTTAGCAAATTGTGTGGCTTCAGTAGTAAATGAATTCTTTCTAGCATTTTCCATCAATCTAGTTACGTTTGGCATAGCAACTAATGCAAGAACAGCTAAAATAACGATAACCGCTAATAACTCAACTAAAGTAAAACCTTTTTTATTAATACTTATTTTCATAACATTCTCTCCTATAGTAATAATTATACATTAAGATTTTTTTATTTGCAACAGTTTTGAGAAACTAACCACCATTTCTTGATTATAAATGAATATTTTGATATACTATATTTGCATTTAAGGACTTGGAAATTTAACTTATATTATTTATCTTTTTATAGTCCGGGCTTATGTTATACGCTTGTTATTTATTAGTAAAGAAACTAATTTTATTATTTTTATTGTATTTTATAAATAAAATGCACTTATATTTGTATTTAAAATCTTGGGAATATTTAACTAAACTTTTTAGATGATAACCGTTAAGCTTATTTTACATTAGATGACAATTATAAAAAATATTATGAATATAACATAAAAACTTAAGCACACTTTATTCGTGCAAATAATATAGAATTAGATAATAAACTGAAGGAAGGATTAATTATGAAATTTGAAAAAGATGCTACTTATATAGTAGCCCTTGGCGGACTAGGTGAAGTCGGCAAAAATATGTATGCGTTTATGCATAATAATGAAATATTTGTTATTGATGCTGGAGTTATGTTTCCAGAATCAGATCTTTTGGGAGTAGATTATGTTATTCAAGATACTACTTTTCTAAAAGAAAATGAAGATAAAATTAAAGGTTTAATAATTACACACGGTCATGAAGATCATATAGGTGGTATTTCATTTTTATTACAAAATGTTAATATCCCTGTTATATATGCGCCAAAGATTGCTGCTGATTTAATTGTTAAAAAATTAGTTGATCGTAATATAACTTATGATAATATGGTTATTTTTAATGAAGATTATCGCATTAAGACTAAATTTTTTGATATTGAATTTGTTGGTATTACCCACTCTATTCCCGATAGTTATGCAGTAGTTTTGCATACACCAAATGGTACTATATTTGAAACTGGTGATTATAAATTTGATTTAACTCCAATTGGTCCAATGGCTAATATTCATAAGATGGCAAGAATCGGTAGTGAAGGGGTAAAACTTTTAATGGCAGATTCAACTAACTCTTTAAGTGAAGGGTTCTCAAAAAGTGAATCGGTTGTTGATGAACAAATTACAGATATTATAAAAGCACATAATGGTCGTGTTATCATTGCTACTTTTGCTTCAAATATTTATAGACTTAAACATATTATTGAATCTTGTCAAGAAAACAATCGTAAAATAATTACTTTTGGTCGTTCAATGGAAAATGCTATTGAAATTGCTTTAAATAATGGCTTGATTGAAGATAAAACTATTTTTATCGATGCTAATCAAGCCAAAGATATGAAGCATAATGAAGTTTGTATTTTATGCACAGGAACTCAAGGCGAACCACTAGCAGCCTTATCAAGAATTGCTAATGGAACGCATAAACAAATTAGTTTGTTACCTGATGATTTAGTAGTATTTTCATCAAGTGCTATTCCAGGTAATGCTTCAAGTATTAACAATGTTATCAATAAGTTATATTTAAAGGGTGTTAAAGTATTTACTAATCAAGACTTAAGTAATGTTCATACTTCTGGTCATGCTAATCAAGAAGAACAAAAATTAATGATGCGTTTAATTAAGCCAGAGTATTTTATGCCAATGCATGGTGAATATCGAATGCTAAAAAAACAAGCAGAAACTGCTACTTTATGTGGGGTAAAACATGAAAATACTTTTGTTATGCAAAATGGGGAAACTTTAGTATTAGACAAAGATGGGGTTAGAAAAGGGCCAAATATTCAAGCTGGTGATGTTTATGTTGATGGTTCAAGAATTGGGGACATTGGTTCAGTTGTAATTAAAGATCGTAAGTTAATGAGTAAAGATGGTATTTTAGTAACTATTCTTAACATTAATCCATTTACTAAAAAATTATTAATTAAACCAAATGTTACAACAAGAGGTTTTGTTCTTGTTAATGAAAACATAGAATTAATTAATTCTATTGAAAGAAAAATTAGTGATATTGTAATTAACTATTTAAAAAATAATGATTATAATTATGTTGATTTAAGAAATACTATTATTTTAGAATTACATCCATTTATCAACAACTTAACTGGTCGTCGTCCTACTATCATTCCTGTTATCATGGAAATAAAGAACAAAAATTAAAATGCTCATTACTTTCGCATTTCAACTCAGCCATTCTCACGAATGGCTTTTTCTTACGAGAATAATCTCAAAAGACATAAACTCCGATGCATCGCCACCGTACTTTTAAAATTTCATTTATACTTTAAATATCACGTACTTTACAAGCCAAAAGCCATTTTTATTCCTTCATTTAATATATTTATGCTTGCATTTATATCTCTATCTAAAATATTTCCACATTCACTACATTTATATTCTCTTAATTTTAAATCTTTCATTTCTTTGTTTCTATGTTTACAGCATGAACAAAGTTGACTGCTTGGAAAATAAATGTTTACTTGAATAAGTTTCTTATTCTCCCACAAATATTTTTGCCTTAACTTTGCTAAAATTAGAGAAAATGTGGAATGAATTATATTTTTTCTTAATGATTTTGAACTGGATTCAGTTATCATCTTATTTACTTGCAAATTTTCAGCTACTATATAATCATTTTCTTTTAAAAGATTGCTTACTATTTCTTCGGCTTGCTTTTTTCTACTATTTGCAAGACGAAAATAAGCACGTTCTAGTTTTAGCTTAAGTTTATTATAGTTTTTACTATTCTTTTCTTTTTTGGCTAACTTTTGTTGTAAAATAGCTATTCTTTTTTTATTATCAATTTAAACCACCCTGTCTGCTTGTTAAGTGCATATTATCATTAATTTTTTAATTTGGCTATAACTTATTTTATGTTTTTCAAACTTTTTAATTTTTAAATTAATAACTGACATTTTTATAATTATTTCACATTATTTTTATTTCTTTTGTTATAATCATTTTGTAAATATTCATAAAACGTTCAAAGAAAATTTATAGATTTTTTGTACAAAAAATACTATACATTGCAGATGACTTTCCTCCATTATATAAAAAAGAAAATAATAAACAAAATGATTAGGAAAAAATAAAGAATCAAACTTAGAAATTAGTCTGATTCTTTTTTTGTAGTTTTTTGCAGTTAATTTAATATATTATTACTCTAAGCCTATTGAGCTTTTAATTGACAAATGTCCCCTTTCCTGGCCACGAATAATATATCAAATTTTGGGTTATTATTTTTGGATTTGTTTTTTTCAATTTTAAATTTTTGCATTTTTATTCTTTTCACTTCTTTAAACTGATATTGAAACGCCACCCATACCATCATAAGCGTTTTTAGCTCTTGAGGTGTTAAAGATAAAGACGTTACCATATCCGTTTATATCAAATCTATAATTTTTACTTTGACTTAATGTTACGGTGCTGCCAGCATGTTGGTAACTACCATATACTAAACCACCAGTATAAACATCAAAAGTCATAAAAGTATAGATTTCTTCCGATGCACTAGAATTTAATTTATATGAACAACCAATACCATTAGAAGCTGTTACATATTCAGTGCATCGATAGTTTGTACCATCGATTTTCCAAGCAGTTGCGATACCATCATTATAAAGACTGGTATTAGAAAACATAGCACCAATAACATCATAACTCTTTACTTTAGGTTCATATTTCCAAGTATTAGTCATAATTATTGTACACATATTTCCCGTGCATGACTTACCAATAGTAAGTCTCTTTGCTTGGGTTTCAACAAATGAAGAATCTCTTGCTTGAATATAATCTGGTTCTTTTACTGAAATTTCAACTTCATTTTCATTCACATTCATACGATTTATTACATCATAATCTTCTTGATTCATTATTTCGATGAAATGTTCATCAAATATTGATTTAGTAAAATTGAACTCTTTTTCTGTCAAGCTGATACCATTTGGGTTAGTATAGTAAATTTCTTTATTAGATTCAGCATTTACTTTACCAATTCCGATTATGGCAGTAGATAACACTAATAATGATAAAACTCTTTTCACTCCACTTTCTCCTTTCACGATTTCATTGTACCATGAATGGGTAAAAATGTTCGTTCCGTTTCGTCACATTTTAATTTTTTAGCATTTTATAATAATTTTCTTTAAAATTTTTAGTGGTTGATTCATACTTCTCACATTTACCATATAGACACATATCATTTATTAAATCGTACATATAAATTTTATTGGGCTTTTCTTGCGTTGTATCAAAATATAGTAAATAATTGGTTTTATAATCGTAAATCAACTTATTATTCTCATAAAAAATATCGATGCTTTTAATATCATAGTGATAAATAAACGTAACATCTATGTTATTAATAATTTCTGAATATTTATAACTATCACTTTCTTCATCATAAGTAAAATTACGGCTTACAAATTTTGGAAGATTTCTGGTATCTTTCATGTTACTAGTCATTTCAATATTACTACTATTATTTTTATTAATATTAAGAAATTGATTATTAGCCATTTCTAAATTACAATTTAATTTTATTGTTTCTACTTTATCTTGATAATAAATATCAACATATAAATCATCAATAAATTTACTTAAGTTATTAAAATTTAAAAAGTTATCATTATCATCAAGGTTTCTTACTATCTCCCCATCTTTTCTGCTGCTTAAAACTATTTTCTTATCATTGTCTTTAGCATAAAATTCATACCGTTCATACGCAGTAGCATCACCATTAGAATCAAAAATATCTCCAAACTTAATATAAGATTTATTTTTAGAAATAATCATTAAAGTATTTCTTATATCAAAATTATCACCTTGAGCACCAACACTATATACTTTAATAGAATTATAATTAAAGATAAAATATATAGCAAATATTAGAAAAAGTAAAAACATAACAACACAAAAGAAGATTTTATGATTCATATCAATTCTCTTTTTACTATCATTCATAATTGTTGCTGATAAAGTTTCAATGTCTTTAGCGTTCGCATTATTTTTACGTTCACCGTAAATTATTTCATCAACAGTTATATCAAATACTTTAGCTAAAGCTGTTAGACAATCAACTGCTGGAATTTTACTACCTGTTTCCCATTTTGATATTAAAGATCTACTGACATTTATCATATCTCCTAATTGTTCTTGAGTTAAATTTTTGCTTTCTCTTAGACTTCTTATAAATTCAGCCATTCTACTAACATTCATACAATTACCCTCACATTCATTAGATAATTATATCACAAGAGAAGTTTCAGTTAAAACATTTTATCAATACTTTTTGGCACTTTATCTTTTAAAATTGTTTCAATAATCCGATCTTCTTTTTCTTTAGATATATTTTTACCAGTCATTTTTGATAAGGTACCAATAACTTCTCTTATAGTATTTTCATTTTTCATATTGCCATTATTTAGTTTTTCAGCTAAATCTAAAATTGTTTTCTTATTAACTTTTGTTTTTTTCTCCACTTTATTAAAAAATTCATCATTAAAATTCATATATATCACCTGCTACTAATATATGAAAAATAAAAAAAAAGAAGACAAAAACATTTAGTTATTATGGTTGTATCTTCTATTATCAATATTTATTTTCTTTTATTTTTTTTAAGACTTTATCAACATCAATATCTAGTTGTTTATCACTATTTATTTGATTATTTTGATTGTTATTTTTCTTAGTATAATTAGTATTCTTTTTATTATAATTATTATTTTTTCTAGTTTTATTTTGATTATTATTATTTGGTTTAGTTTTATTATTGTTGTTTTTATTTTTATTTGATTTCTTAGGTTGTTTAGAGTTTTGATTATTATTATTTTCTTTAAATTTTATATCTGGTTCTTTAACCTCTTCTCTTTCGGCTATTATTTCTTCTTGTTTTTTTTCGGGGTTTTCCTTATTTACTTCTTCTTTAACAATCTCTTTATCTTCAAGTAATGATTGGTTATTTTCTTCTTTATTATCGACATTTAATCTATCTTTGATCTCTTGTTTTAATTTTTCCTCTTCTTCTTTAGATAATTTATTATCTTTAGTTTCTAAGGATTTATCAACTTTTTTCTTTGTACCAAACAAGTTTAACATTTTTAATAAGTCATAAATTAAAATACCAAAAGATGGAATTAATATTAAGAATAGTTTGGAACCTTGTTTTAATAAGAAGAATTGAGCTTGACCTAATTGAGGTATTTTTAATATTACTTTACCAATAATATGATCAAATTCAACAGGAGCTTCATCGGGTACCAAGTTATTATCACCTTTTGTGGTAAAGTAATAGGTGCCATTATCATAGCTTATTTTATTAATTCTATGGGTAATTGTATCACCATAATTTATTTTACTTTGAGAAATAAAAGTTATGACATCGCCTTCTTGTAATTTTGAAGGGTCATCAATTTTTAAGTTTACTACGACATCATATACTTTTATCGTTGGTAACATTGAACCGGAGATTATGGTATATAAAGATACAATAGGTTTAAATCTTTCACCTTTACTAGCATAGATGTTTGTAGCTATTACATAATATATTAGAAATGCTGCTAATAACATTAGAAGGACAAATATCGTCCAACTAATGACATCAGTAATTATTCGGAATATCGATTTTTTACCGTTATTATTTTTTGCCATGCTCTATTTGTCCTTTCTATTATTTTACAACTACTTCTAAATTAGTACTAAATAGCTTGCCTTGATCAACATTTTGATCTTGATATGTTTCTTTAAATTCATATTTAATTACATAAACAATTTCAGAGTTAGGATCAATTTTTTCATTTTCTATTAATGGGGATTCAATGTATGGTGCTTTTGATATTCCTATTTTTTGACCATTTCTGGTTAATGTATAATCTAAGTTATTAGCTTTAGTGAATGTGTTAATTACATTTTTCCAATTTAGGGTATATCTTACGGTATCATTGCTTTCATTTTTGATTCTGAACTTTTGTTCACCACTCCAACCAGGACCGACATCTTTAGCATTTAAGACGATTATATCTTGAATAAAGAAGTTTTGACCTAATACTATTTCTATTTCATTACATTTGCTATCGCACTTACCATCACCATTAGTATCACAATTGTAATCGCATTTACCATCTTTATTAGAATCACAGTTTAAATCACATTTACCATCATTATTCGTATCAATATTTAAATCTGGTTTGCCATCACCATCGATATCAATATTGCGGTCTGGCCACTCATCACCATTATCATCACAATTTAAATCGCACTTGCCATCGCCATTGGTATCTTGGTTCATTTTATTCCAATCGGCTTTACCGTCTTTATCTTTATCAACGTTGACATCAGGTTTACCATCTTTATCAATATCTAAATTTGTATCTGGTTTGCCATTACCATTAGTATCAATATTAATATCTGGTTTTCCATCACCATCGATATCAATATTGCGGTCTGGCCATTCATCACCATCATCATCACAGTTTAAATCGCATTTACCATCGCCATTGGTATCTTGATTCATTTTATTCCAGTCGCCCTTACCATCACCGTCTTTATCAACATTAATATCAGGAATCCCATCTTTATTAATATCTAAGTTGGTATCAGGATTGCCATTACCGTTAGTATCGATATTTAAGTCAGCTTTACCATCGCCATCTAAGTCAATGTTTCTATCTGGCCATTCATCATCATCAGTATCGCAGTTTAAATCGCATTTACCATCGCCATCGGTATCTTGATTCATTTTATTCCAATCACTCTTACCATCTTTATCTTTATCAACATTAATATCAGGAATTCCATCTTTATTAATATCTAAGTTAGTATCTGGTTTTTCATTACCGTTAGTGTCAATATTGGTATCCGCTTTGCCATCTTTATTGTTATCACAGTTAATATCGCATTTATTATCTTTATTGTTATCAATATTTAAATCTGGTTTACCATCACCATCTAAATCGATGTTAATATCCGGCCATTCATCGCCATCGATATCACAATTTAAATCACATTTACCATCACCATTAGTATCAGTATTAGTTTTATTCCAATCGGCTTTACCATCTTTATCTTTATCAACATTAACATCTGGTTTACCATCTTTATCAATATCTAAATTTGTATCTGGTTTGCCATTTCCATTAGTATCAATATTAATATCTGGTTTTCCATCACCATCGATATCGATATTACGGTCTGGCCAACCGTCACCATTATCATCACAATTTAAATCGCACTTACCATCACCATTAGTATCAGTATTGGTTTTATTCCAATCGGCTTTACCATCTTTATCTTTATCAACATTGACATCTGGTTTACCATCTTTATCAATATCTAAATTTGTATCTGGTTTACCATCACCATCGGTATCAATATTTAAATCAGGAATTCCATCACCATCTAAATCGATATTACGATCTGGCCACTCATCACCATCATCATCACAGTTTAAGTCACACTTACCATCGCCATTAGTATCGGTATTAGTTTTATTCCAATCGGCTTTACCATCTTTATCTTTGTCAACATTAACATCAGCAATACCATCTTTATTAATATCTAAATTAGTATCAGGAAGGCCATTACCATTAGTATCAATATTTATATCGGCTTTACCATCGCCATCAATATCAATATTAACATCAGGCCATTCATCATTATTAGTATCACAGTTTAAATCGCACTTACCATCACCATTAGTATCTTGGTTTATTTTATTCCAATCAGCTTTACCATCTTTATCTTTATCAACATTAATATCGGGGGTGCCATCTTTATTAATATCTAAGTTCATGTCGGGTTTAGCATTATCATTAGTATCAATATTTGTATCGGCTTTACCATCACCATCCGTATCGATGTTGATATCGGCTATACCATCGCCATCAATATCAATATTTATATCTGGCCACCCATCATTATTGGTATCACAATTCAAATCACATATACCATCGCCATTAGTATCTTGATTAATTAGGTTTTTATCTGGTTTACCATCACCATCAGTATCAATATTAAAATATACTTCATCTAATTTGGTTTTACTATATGTAACATTAACATATGGTTTCTTACTAAACCATTTAGCACAGTTAACTTCACATTTACCATCACCATTAATATCTAAGTTTACTTCGGGAATTGAATCATTGTTAATATCTATATTTAACCATGGTTTTAATCTTTTGGAAGCACAGCATCCAATTAATAGAAGAAGGATTATTATAATGATAATTATTATCATTATTATTCTCTTTATTCTTTTTTTAGTTTTATTATTATTGTTTGATTCTTGAGTATTATTTAATTCATTTTTTTTCTTGGGCATTTCAATTGTAGTTTCGTTACTTTCATTTTTATTCATTTGTACTTTCTCCTTCTACAATATTTGTTAAATTATTATTATCAACTTTTACACTTTTTTGAAATGATATATAAATCATAATTGAAGATATTACTGTAAATATTAGGGCAATTACAAAGCTGGTAATCATTAATTTTAAAATCAATTTTCGTTCTTTTTCATCTTTTTGCATATAATCATATAACTTATGTAAAAATTTTTCTCTTATGATAGTTGATTCTTTTTGATTTATCATTATACAACCTCTTTATTATTCTTTAACTGCCGCTACGGCTTCTAAAGAGGCAGTGAAGGTTTTACCCATTTCCCCAGTTTGATCTATTCCAGTATCAGTATAGGTAATTTGTAATTCGCATGTATTGGCGGTATTAGGTTTTAAAGTACCAGAAATAAGAGTAGTTGGTGATGATGGCATATCTAAGTTTGTGCCGGTACCAGTAGTATTTGTATCAGTACAAGAAATTGTGTATTTTAACCCAGTAATGCCCGTATTAGTAATAGTTTTCCAATTAATTTTATAAGCTAAATCCACATTACCAGTGTTACTAAATTTAATAGTTTTAACTTTACTGGTTGTATTAGGAATAGCATTAGTTAAATTAATAGCATTACCATCACTATATGTGGCAGTTATATTGGCAGTGGTAAAATTGCTTTTAGCATTATCAGAATTTTTAATGCTCATTTTAGATAGAAAGTAAGCATATGAAGTAGTAATTGTTAAAACTACGGCTCCAAATAAAAGTAAAAATGTAAGAATTCCTGAATATATTTTTTTCTCTACACCCTTTTTATTATTCATACGATATCACCTAGTATAATAATAGCAAACTTATCGATTTTATTCAAGAACTAACAAGATGATTTACTTTAAAAAGAAAAATAAAAAAAGACCTAACATTGAATCGTTAAGTCTTAATAAACTGTTTTTTATTACTTACCTGTATTATTAATTTGTGTAGCACTTACAGTTAGGTTAAATGTTTTACCTTGAGCATTTTGAGCAGCAGCAGTATTATTTTTGTATTCAGCAACTAAATAATATTTAGCAGTTCCACCGTTAGGTGCAGTTAAAGTAGCAGTTGTTTTAGCAGTATTTGCTGTTGTAGTATCATTAGAAATTAACGCAGTTAATTTAGAAACATCTGTACAATTTGTAGTTTGGTAAATTTGGTTACCATTAGTACCTGCATCAGTTTTAGTAACTGGTGTATCACAAGTGATAGCAGTATCAGATTGATATAAACTCCAAACTACATCGTTTCCGAAAGCAGTATCAATGCTTGGTGTTACAGTTAATGTAAATTGACCAGCAACGTCAGCTTTAGTACCAGTTACAGTAATTTCTTGTACGCCTTTGAAACCAGGGTATACAGGATTACCACTAATTTTATTTCCTAAAGTTATTGTTACTCCTGATAATGTTTTGGTTGTTACAGTACTTGTTGCATTTTGTTTATTACTAACTGTAAAGTTAGCAGTAAAATATGCAAATGTTGTACCAATTACAGCAGTTAATAAAGTTGCTACAGCAATTACGCTTAAAAAGATAACATTTTTCTTTTCCATTCTTTTTATCCTCCTCTATGATTACATAATATCAAATTATAAATATAATTTCAACCCCTTATTAGTTTAAAAATAGCAAATTCATTTAACAAAAAAGACTTAACAAAATTCGTTAAGTCTAAATTATTACAAATAATTTTATTTTGTAGTATTATCAACTTGAGTGGCTTCTACTTTAAATGAAAATTCTTTACCTTGAAGTGATGCTTGATCAGAAGTAGTATTTTTAAAGTTAACTACTAAATAGAAATTATGAGTTTCACCTTTTTTAACTGTGATAGTGTTAGTTGTTTTTGCAGTATTGTCTGAAGATGTTGCGATTGCTTTTGTAGCACTAGTCATAACAGAATCACTACATGTAGTTTCTTGGTAAACTTGGTTTCCACCAGTTGCACCAGTTGTTGTTTTAGTAACTGGAGTACCACAAGTGATAGCAGTAGCATCAGATTGATATAAAGTCCATTCTAAATCTTTGCCAAATTCAGTTGGAATAGTTGGGGTAACTGTTAAAGTTAATTGTCCATCAACATCACCTGTATCAGTACCTTTTACTTCTATCTTTTGAACACCTCTGAAACCAGGATATACTTGTTCAGCTGGTTTAATAGGGTCTCCTAAAGTTACAGTTGTACCTACTAAAGTTTTTGTTGTAACAGTACTTGTTGCGTTCTCTTTATTACTAGTTGTGAAATTAGCAGTAAAGTATGCGAATGTTGTACCAATTATAGCAGTTAATAATGTAGCAACAGCTATTACGCTTAAAAAGATAACATTTTTCTTCTCCATGATTTTTTATCCTCCTCTATGATTACATAATACCAAATTATAAATTTGTTTTCAACCCCTTTTTTGAGAAATTTATAATTTGTAAATTTCAAGAAAGAATAAAAAATAAAGATTAAAGCAATACTTGGGTTACTTTATAGCCATAAATCTCTAAGATTGCTACTATTCTCCTACTCTTATTTCCAGCATTACAATAAATATAATAATGTTTATTTTTATCTAATAAATTTTGAAAGTTATATGATAATTCCATAAAAGGGATATTTATTGCGCCGTCAACATGTTTTATTTTATACACACTAGCCTCTTCAACGTCAATTAAAGGTCCTAAAGAAGGACTATATTCTCTTATATTTATAGATTGCATAAAAAAACTCCTTTCGTTATATTTTATGAAGGAGTATTTTTTTCGTAATTATTTCTTTTAATCCCCAAAGAAGTCATCAAAGAATTCATCATCAGATATTAAATTTGATTCGCTTTTTATATCTTCTGGTTTAATATTTATAATAGGTTTATCTTCATTTTTCACTTGTTCAACTTTTGGAGAGTTTTCAGTATTTTTAGGTATTGAATTAGAAATAAATTTATTATTTATGTTTGTATTTAATGAATCAACATTGGCATTTACTGGATTATATAACATATCTCGTAATGAATTACCCTGTATTACTTTTTGTTCAGGTAATTTATTTGGTTCATTAATTTCTAACGGTTGTTTAATCACTTCTGGTTCAATTTTTGGTGCCGGTTCCTTAACTGGTTCAATTTTTGGTGGCAAGATCGGTTCAACTTTAGCTTCTTTTATTTCCTCTTGATTATCATTATTTACAGATTTATTTTCATTACCTAGTAGATTTGATAGCAATGTATCTAAATCTGGAATTTTAATATTTAAATCTTCAGTTGTTTCTTTTGGTTTATTTTGTAGTTCTGCTAAATTATCTGGTATATTTAACTTTTCTTCTTCCTTAGTATCAATAATAAAAGGATCGCTAAAATTATTCTTTTCGTTTTTTAATGGTTCTAAAATATCATTGGGTAATGGTTTACTTATTTCTTCAACTTTGTTTGTTTCATTTAAGTTTTTATTATTGTCAGTTGAATGAACATCAGGTGTGACAGTTTCTTTTAAATTTTCTTTAATTTCTGGTTTTACATCAGTATTTTTATTATTTTCCAATTCTTTTTGACGAGCTTCTTCTGCATCTAATTCAGCAATTTTTTTATCAATATCTTTTAACATAGCATCTAAATCCAAACCGCCAGTAGGACTTGATTTAGACGATGAGTTTGTGTCAAATGGATTAGAAGGTCCAAAAGGATTACTACTACCACCAAAAGGACTGGAAGTGCCAAATGGTGTACCAAATGGATTATCAAACATGCTTGGTCCACCGAAAGGATTATTATTTGTAGCTGGATTATTTAATGATTGTTCTTTTTTCTTTTCTTTAACAAAAGTTTTTATATCAAATAATGCAACTGGTTTTGCTTCTCTATTTGGAAATGGTTCATCAATTTGTTGATAACCCCAATTGGTTTTAAAATCAAATTGTAATTTAGTTTTAAAAGGCCCTTTACGCATTCTAATAAGTAGAGCTTCTCCCATTTTAAACTTTTGAAGATCGGTTACAGTAACTAATGGTGTGGATGCAGTTTTATCCTTTTCTTTAGATTTAACTTCACCACACATCTTGCTGATTTCTTCTAAAGCAGCAAGTTCACTAGAAATTAAATAAATGGTATTACCGCAGTTACCACGAATTACTTCGGCAACTTCTTTCCCGTAAACATCATTTAACTGAGCAAAGTTTTGAATGATAAAGGTAAAACGCATATCACGACTGCGGGCAGCTGTTACCATAGAATCGACATCTTTTAGTGGTGGCATGTTGGCAAATTCATCTAAAATGAAGTTAGTTCTTATAGGAAGTTTGCCACCATTTTTTTGGGCAACATCAATTAAGGTTTCATATGCTTGTTTAATGAAGATAGTTGCTAAGGCGTGATAGGTTGTCTTTTCATCATGAATAACAATGAATACAGCCGTCTTTTGACGTCCTATATCTAAAACGCTAAAGTCACTATGTCCTAACATTTCCGATAGGTTTTCACGTGATGCAAATAGTCTTATCTTTTGTCTAAAGGTTGACATGATACCACCTTTAGTATCACTAGGGGCATTAATAGTATTCGCAGCAAAGGTATATGCTGATGAAGATTCACCTTTCATCGTAAAGTACTCTTTAGTATAGTTAGAAGGTCCAAGCCGTTCTTCACCAACAGTTGACATATAACTAATAGAATTTATATTAATTTCTTCTTCTTTAGCATCTTGGAAAAGTCCTAATGATAAACCTGAGAAGAAGTCAGCGGCACTTTTTTCCCAGAATGGTTCCCCTTTATTATTGGGATCATAAAGAATATTTAAGGCAACATCATCTAGTAACTCGGTAGCTTTATCCATATTTCCCATTTTCATGTATTGATATGGTAAAGTTAGTGGATTCCAAGCATTACCTTTTAAAGGATCACGGAAGTTTAAAACAATAACATTGTATCCTAAATCTTTTAAACGATGAGCAGCGGTTGTATAAAGTTCACCCTTAGGATCGGTAATAATCATTGATTCACCTTTTTTAGCAAGTAAATTTACTAATGGTTTAACAATACATTGTGATTTACCAGAACCAGAAGCCCCAATTACTACGGTATGATATTCTCCATTATCAACCCATACTTTATGTTTTTTGGTATCATAGATTAATGGTATACCAGCAGCATTTATAGTAGGTGCTGTATAATCTACTTCGGTTACACCTCTATCGGTTTTAATATCTTTATCTTTAGCCCAAGAAGAATAGCCAGTTTCCACTTTATCTTCAACTACAATTCCGACACCTTTTTTACCTTTTTTCTCAAAAACATAAGAAGAAACAGAAGCAAAAATAACTATTACACAGACAACATATAGTAATAGGGTTAAGCCTAAATAAGCTCCTGAAAAAGCAGGAAAAGGGTTTAATCCCCAAAGAGTTCCTGTTGAACCAAAAGTTACAAAATTCATTACACCTATAGCACACAAATAGAGTAAAAATACTAAAAAGCATGCTAAAATAATTAAATCTTTTTTTGATATTCTAAATTTCACTTGCAACACCCAATTTCTATGTTTATTATACTATAATAGTTAAAATACTACTAGAATAATTTTTTCTTTTTATTAAATATGTTAATTACACCAATTATAATCGCTAAATATAAACCTATAAGTATAATTAAAGTATAAGCTGTACCATCTTTTTTATTACTAGTATTTTTTTTGTTATTATCTTTTTTGGTTTCTTGTTTTACTTTTGATCTTTCAATATATAAAGAAATACTTTTATTTAAATTATTAGTTTTATCATAATTCCATGTATATTTATTGTTTTCAACACTATCAGCATTATTAGAAGTAACTGTTAAATCAGTAGTTATTATTATACTCATTTTATCTAGATTTTCAATAAATTTAGTGGGTATATTATCTAGATGCACAATTATATTGTTATCATTTATTATTAAGCTATCTTTAATAAGATTGTTAATTAAAGAATTATTTTTTTGAGAATATTCTTTATTATTAGTTAGATAATAAATATAACCATTTTCGTATAAATTATTTAATCTTAATGAATTATCTCGATTAAAGTTATCTTTATTTAAATAATATTTTTGATATTTTTCTTGCATTTGTTTAACGTATTTATTTAAATATGTAGAATTATTTTGAAACCCGTCTAGGTTGCCTTTTTCATTAAGGTAAGCATTTTTGTATGTTTGTTCAAAAGTTTCTTTTATATCCAAAGTTTCTTCTATTTTATCCTTTGTTATGTTTAAAGTATATGTTGCTGTACAGCCTGAACTTAATAAGATTAATGGAATTATAAGAATAATTAACTTTATTTTATTTTTCATTAAATTTACCCTTCATTCTTTCTTTTTTTAGTAATTATAATAAGAATTATAATTATATATACTATAAGTGATATTACTAAAAAAGGTATTAATAATCTGCTTTTTGTTTCTTTTATCTTTTCTTCTTTATCAATTTCACTTTGAGTCTTTGATAAGTCTACTTCAAAATTAATTCTCTTTTCATCATTATTGTTTTTATTTATATACCAGATATATCTATTGCCAATTACTGAATCAGCATTATTATTTAAAACAATATAATCGGTTATTACATTAACTGTAAGATTTGTAAAATCATTAACATATTTCATTCTGTTGTTAGTAGCACCAATAGCTATTTTTAATATATTGTCTTTGTATGTAATATCTTTATAATTATAATTATAATTTATGGAATTAGCGTCTTTATATTTTTCGATTGGATAGGTATATTCATAGAATAAGTGATATCCATTATCATCGATACTATAAGTTTGATTATAATATTCTTCACCGTCTACTCTACTATAATCAGCTTCAACCCAATCTTGATTAGAGTACACCGGATATTGTTTTTTATAATTTTCCATTACATCAGTTACAGTTCTATTGCTACTAACATTATCTAATACTTCAATTTTTTCATTTACATTATTTTTATCAATAGTTATTGTATAACTAGCTTCACATCCGCTCAATATAATTATTGAAAGTAAAATAATTAGCCCGTATAATTTGGATTGTTGTGGCATATACTATACCCTCCCATAGGTAAATAATTTCTTGGCTCAAGAGGTTTTCCTGTTGATGTTGGACGCATTTCATAGTGTAAATGGTTACCAGTAGATTTTCCGGTTGTACCTACTTCACCAATTTTTTGACCAGCTGTTACTCTATCACCTTTATGAAGATTTTCTTTTTTACTAAAGTGAAAATATAAACTATAAGTGCCATCATCATTTTTAATTTTAAATCCTTGACCAGCACTGTTATCGGCGTAATTTGCATGTCCCTTTACGCAGTCATCATAATGGGGATTGCGTTTTGTTTTTTCTTTATCATAATATTCTGGTAAACATTGATATGTATAATAATACTCTTTTTCTATAACTCCTGATGTTGCAGCATATACTGGTGTTCCAGCTGGAGCAGCAAAATCTAAACCAGAGTGATAATATTTGCTTGCGCAATACCCTACGCTTAATTCTCCTGTTATCATAGTAATTGTGTTTATTGGCATAATATAGCCATCTGTAACTTTAGCTATATCCGCATCATAAAAGAATTTAATTACATCCTTGTAAGTCTTATTTTGAGCAATTACTAAGTATGCTGCTCCCCATTGGCTCATTCCGGCACCATGGCTGTGTTTATTATCATAGGCTATTGTTTCTTTAGAAATTCTACTTTCAATCCAATTAACAGGAATTTTTAATCCTTTTTGTCTAAGAGTGTAATAATTATCATCTTTACTAGAATACCCAAAAGCATCCCATCTTGCTTCTTTAGAAATTTGTCCATTAACCATAATATATTCTCCAGAGGTTTCATTAACGGCTTGTGTAATTGCTGAATCGGTATTTTTTTTAAAGCCCATGCTATAAGTACTTGTAGTAAAATAACAAGTATTTCCATCTATGCTACCATATTTAGAGCCACTTTTTACCGTATTGTAAAAATAAGTTCTAGCTGCTACAGCATGAGCTTTTAAGATATCTGGATATTTATTCCAACCATATCCTGTTTCATTTGCAACTACTCCCTCAATAAATTGATTATATGAATAAACACCTGAATAATCTTCTGAATGACCTGCCACTTTGCCAACCATATTGTCGGTTACTACTACTTGTGAACATATATTATTTATAACTATTGTTCCAATATCAGTGCCACCACTATTAGTACCACCATTGTTAGATGAATCATTAAAGTTACAAATTGGATACACTATTTGTTTGTCGTCTGCTTTCATAGAATCATCTAACGGCAAGTAATCTTTTATTATATCTTGATAATTTGATTTTGCATTAACTCCGTAAAGTTTTGCTTCATAACCATCGTAATATAAATCACTATCTTTTGAGTAACCAATTACCATCATGTTGCGTACACTTTCAACATTTGTTTTGGCCTTTTCGTAATATTTTTTTAATCTTGATGCTTGCTGAATTGCTTCTTCTATTTCTTCATCTGTAATATTATTAACATCATATTTTGAATTATCTACTACATCATCTTGAGAAGTTGAATTAGATTCAGTAGTACCATTTCCACTATCATTTTCGCTTGCTTGGTCATTACCACCAGAACTGTTTGTATTGTTCGATGTATCTTCGTTTGGAATATAAATATCTTTAAATCTGTTATCATCGGTTATTGTACATGTGCCAGCACTATCATTCGTATTTGAGTAATATACTATATCCGAGTGAATTATTACACCAAGGGCTTTATACATGTTATCTTTGTTTCCTAAAAGGTCATTAAGAAACAGGTCTTTCGTATAATAATTAACTATTGCACCAGAAATGAATTCATCTAAACTGTATGATTTTTCGTCTTCGCCATTTTTTACAATTATCGTTTGACATTTAGTTGCAACATAGCATAATGTTTTTCCATCTTCAGAGGCAAATCCACCATTATTTGCAGTTATTAATATGACAGCAATTATTGCAACAAGAAAGACAATAGCAAAAACGCCAAGATTTGATACGACTAAAATGATTATTTTCTGCTTAATAAAGCTACCCAAAGCACCTGTTATTTGCTCACCAGAGGATTGTTCTTCTTCAGTTTCTTCTTCATTATTTTCATTTTTGGAATTTAAATTATTTTTAGTTTTATTCAAAACCCTATCTTTTAAAGTTGGCTTTGAAAGATGATTTCGACGCTTGAGTTCTTTTTCTTCATCGTTTTCCACACCATCATCATCGGTTTCACTTTTTCCATGCTTACTATGTTTACGGGATATATTGTTAAAATTATTGCGTGATGGATTTTTGGTTGCTGATTTTGGATTTAAATAATTATTTTTTTCCTTTTTATTATTAAAATCGGCTAATTTTGGAGAACTATTTTGAGTATCATTTGTTGTGGTTGCAGATTCAGAAGTATTACTATCACTTTTTGAATTAGCGGTAGTAGCATTCCCTTGCTTTTTTTCAATCGGTTTTTTATTTGTATTTGGTAATTCAGTATCGTTGTCAGGTAATTGATGATTATAATTACTTGGCTGTAAATTAGTTGACTTATTTTGTGACAATTGATTTTGATTAATAGCTGTTAAGTCATTGTTTTCAGTAGTATTTCCTTGTGGCAAATTTGCAGAGGCAGGATTTTTATTTACATTTGCCTTATTATAAGCATTATTTGGCAAAGGTACTTGTGATGATTGATGCTGGGTGATATTCTCAATTGGTTCAGTTTTATTCTGACTATTAGCATTTTGTTTAACTTGTTCATTTTGACTATTATCTTGCATTTACTTCACCGCCTTATTTCCACTTTATTTTATCATAATTATTAAAAAAAAGCAGTAAAAACCACTTTTTATAATCCACCACCAGAACCAAATGAATCAAGTTCTTCATTGGTGCATATTACGTATATTTGCATACGTCTTGATCCGCATATGAATAAACCTTGGCCTTGGTTATAGTATTTAATATTGTTTTTTTCTGCTTCATTTAAATCTATTAATAACGACAAGTCATCAACTGCTTGTTTCTTTAAACCCATAACTAAGTAATATGAGGCGTTATCAAATATTGCTTTACCATGCATAATTAAATTTGGAGCTGCAAAATCCGTTGGTTGTTGAGTAATTATAATAGTGCCGCTATTATATTTACGACTACGACGTTGAATTTGTGCTAAAAATTCAGCACCTAATTCATTCCTTGACGATAATAACACATGTGCTTCATCTACTGATAATACTGAAGTTACTGATTTATCTAAACATAGACCCCAAGCATACTTTAAAATATTAAAGAAAACAGCATTTCTAATGTTATCATCACTATTCATTAAATCTCTTATATTGAAGACGATAAATTCACTATTAATATTTAAAGTAGTATGACCATTAAAATAATATCTTAATTCATTGGTAAATGGTCTAATTTTAAGCTCTAATCTTTCTAGAACATCTTTTTCTCTAGTTTTATCTGGCATCGATAATAATCTACCACGAATAGTTGCATATAAGTCATCAAAAGTTGGATAGTCATTACTAGTTAATTTAGTAAAATCAGTGTTAAAATCGATTTTAAATCTTTTATAAGTATCCTGTACAATTTCACTAAACATTGTTAAGACATCTTCTTCAATTTCTGGTGAATAATACTTCATAAAAGCTTTTTGGGATTGAATAGCTCTTGTTAAAATGGTATACCCTAAACCTTGAGCAATATCTTCTTCATCAGCATCTAGTACTACTTCAAGTGGATTAATCATTCCAAATTGGCCACCTTTACCTAAGTCTAAGAAATCTCCACCTAGGAATCTAGCCATATCTTCTAATTCGCCTTCTGGATCAATGGCAACTACCTTATAACCATTGCGGATATGACTACGAAGTAATAGTTTAGCGGCGGTTGATTTACCAGAACCAGAAGTACCTAAAATTATCATATTACCGTTATTTCTATTATGTTCTTTTTTTACTTGGTATAAGAATTGATTAAATAGAACAACACCACCAGAATAATCAACGCCAAATAATGTTGAGTTGCCAACATCTTTTACGCTATCAAAGATAAATGGATACATGGCTGCAATAGTTGGACTTGGAATTGGTGTACCAATTCTATCTTCAACATCTTGTTTTGGAAATATTGGTAGTATTGATTTAAGAACTTTCTCTTGTTCAAACATAAGTTGAATTCCTTGCATCCCCATAGCATCCAAGAAACTTCTAACGTTCATTTTTTTATTTTCTAAATCTTCTTTAGAATCACCCATTACCATCAAGTGCAATTGAAAATCAAAGACCCTAGATTGAGTAGCTGCAAGCATTTGAACAAATTGTTCTAATGATTCATAGTCTTGTCTAATTCTTTCTTGAATGGTTCTATCTTTTTCATTTTGATATCTTTGCTTTAAATCAGCAATTTCTTTGTTAATCATTTTTTGCATAGTAGAAAATTCAAGCGGAATATGCTTTGCAACAACTTTAACACCTGCAATGTTAGAAAGATCTGAAAGGTAACCTGGTGAAATGTATTTTGGAAAGCTAACAACTGTAAATATTGTACAATATTTGCCACTTATCATAAAATCTGTAATATCAAATTTCATGCCTTTTGGCGCTAATTCACTTTTAATATTTAGCATTAAAACATCACCGTCCCAAAATTAGTTTGTTTGCCACCATTTAAGAAGTTATCTAAAATCATTCTTAAATCGCCATTTGATACTTGCATTGAATTTAAACCACAGTTAGCTAATCCACTCATTAATGTTCTTAGCTTCTTTTGAATCAAATCCATTCTCTTTTCTTTAAATAAGAAGAAATATTCAGTATCAACAACATTATATTCTGCTCCCATAAAGGCATTAGCTTTATTTATGTCTTGCATAATTAATTTTCTTGTAACATTATTGGTCGTTTTATTATATAAAACTTGTAATTGGGCTAAATATAAGTTTATATCAACTGGTCTATCAGCAATTATCATCCAGAACTCAAAATCTATTGTATTATAGAAATTTCTTAATTGAACTATAACATTATTTCTAGCTCCTTCATCTAGGATAAAGATGTTTTTGGGTTCTACTTTAATTCCACAAACAAAATATCCATTTTCTAATTGGATCATTCCATTTGTTATATTTTTAACAGGTAACCAATCTTCACAATATTTATTGATTCCATTTGTCTTCTCGACCATAGCCATCTTTAACACACCAACCTTTCCATCTAAACATTCTTTGATTAAAGAAGAATGCAAATATATTACCTAGAAATGTCATCATATTGTGATAATGCATTACCGGCATTACCAAAAACCCAGAAATAAGTAAAGGAGCACACTCAAGTAGTATAATATATAAATTATTAGTTTCAAACGATACAAGTAGTATTATTGTAAATAATGCTCCTATACTAAACACTATTAAATCCATAACTGTAAAGAAATTAAATATTAACTGAGATTTCTTTGAGTTAGCTGGTATTAAATAATTATCCAAATCTTATTCCTCCTTATTTATTTCTTACCATTATCATTTTTTTGCTGAATTTTATTTGCTAAGTCATTTGTTTCTGCACTAACATTTTTCTTAGAAGTATCGATAAATGTAGACAATCCGCTTTTTTTATCATTTATAATATTGCCTAAATTTATAAATTGTGATGGATCATCACTAGTAATTTTATATTTTAATGTATTGTTAATTGCATTTACTGCCGCATTATACTCCACTGTACCTAATTCATAGCCAAGATGATTTAATATTTCGTTTTGATTTTCCGTTAAGGCAGAATTTAATGTTCGAGTTGCCTTATAAACTTCAGCATCTACGTGTTGCTTATTATCAGGTCCTGTATATGTACCTATTTCACCAGAAATAACTTTAGATCTCGCAGACTTGATAGCAGCATCTAATTGATTTTCCATAGATGTGGCTAGTTTCATATCTGAAATTGAGCCTGTTCTTTTGGCAACTTCAGCCTGATGTTCAGCAAGTTTTCTGAGAGTAGCTATTGATTCACCGTTATTTGAAACAGTTCTAACATTACCATCACTATCTTTAAATTCAAAGTCACTTATAACAAAACTTCCTTCGTTTTTAGTTACAACATTGCCCGCAGCATCTAGAAGCGCTTTTTTAGCATCAGTAACTTTGGATATTTTATCCATTGATTTTTTTAAATGAGAATATTTTGCTTCGTCTGTAGATGCAAATTCTTTTACTTTATTTAATGCTTCTTTTCCATGTCCTCTTAAACTCCACATCCACTTGCCGTCATTGTGAATATCATCCCATTCGTCTTTTGTCAATCTTTCTTCTATTACTTCTTCAGCTGCTTTGTCAGCTGCGCTTTTACTGTCTGACCATTTTTTGGCATCTTTAGCACCACTAAAACCTTTATAGCCACCCTTTAAACCACCAGTTACCGCACCAGCTGCACCTCCAGCCACAGTTGCTAAAGTCCCGCTTAGAAGTCTACCAAAGCCTGGCTTTTGATTGTAATTTTGTTTAGCATTTTGAAATGCTCTAGAACCAGAAATTGCTGCATTTTTAGCCGCTGATGAAGCAAAACCACCAGCAGCGCCAAGAGCTCTAAATCCACCAACTTCTGCAAATGAATCTTTAAATCCAAGTTTAAATCCTTTGCTATCAAATCCCGGAATTAATTCTCCGATTAATTTAGGAGCTTGTTTTAAGAAGCCAAAAATACCGATTATAAATGCTGCTTTAGTTAGTAATAAAACTACACCTGTAATACCTTCACCACACGTTTGCATATCTCCACCAAAAACATATTCTGGTAAATATCGAACGGCGTATGCTGCAAATGTTATTGCAATTACTCTTACAAATACCTCAAGAAAGCAGGACGTCGTCTTTTTTAGCCAATTGTCAAAAACTTTCTTCTGATTTGGCAAAACCAATGTCATGATTGGCAAAGGGGCAATAACTTGAAGATATGATAGTTTTACAGCTCTTACTGCTATGTCAATAACAAAACCAAGCAAGACATAAGCACAATACAAACCTGCTACCGTAGAAACTAAATATAAATAACCTAATTTTCCATCGTCAAAGGCATCATCAAAATTTCCTAATGCCTCAAATAATGATTTTTGATCTTCTTTAACAGAATTAAAGGCTTCATTAAGATTCATATCACCATCATCTGAAGTTATACCTTCATAAACATTGCTACTTGCTTCAACATTATTTTCATCGGTTGACTTTACATAATAGAAACTTTGAAATAATGTAACGGCCATTTCACTTGAAAAGTCAGTTCCTTCACTTACTGTACCTGGAGCAACAGCAAAAAATTTAGCTATAACATTATCACATAAAACTCTTCTTTGAAATTCATAAGCATAAGAAAATATGGTTGGTACCAACGCTATCCCTATTATAGCAAAAATAATATTTTTTATTATCCCAGAAAAAGAAGAATTTTTACCCTTTGTAGCGTTATCAGGATTTATTATTGCACTAATTAAAGCATAGGCAACTAAAAATAATGATACTACTCCGATAATAATATACATTCTATTAGCTAAATCTTTCATTCTGTCATTTTCGAATAGCCTTACTTGACTCAAAAAAGTAAAAATTTTGTATAAATAACTAATTAAAGCATAAATAATGCTATCAAATGCCAAAAAAATAGTTCGCAAAATTTTTCCAAATATTTTTGACAAAGCATCTGTTAATATATTTTGACCAAAAGCCTTAAAAATAAGCATTCCTTTCACCTCACTCTTTTAAAATTGGGCAAGTACCATAAACGTTTGTCCATCTTAAAACTTTATCTAAAATTGCTGGAAAGATAAACAATAGTACTGCATAAATCATTCTTTTTGCTGTTTTTTTCAATACTTTTGTTAATGCATCTTTGTCTCCACTAGTTACTGCTTTTACAAGATCTAATACTGTTAAAATAATAACAAGAAGTGGACCCACAATTTGTATAAATTTAAATATTTGTCTTAACATGTAGCCGAAAGTTTCTGGGTCAGTAAAATCACCAAATATATATTCACAATCTACATCTGGATCACCCCAGTCATGATTTGGAAAATTATCATTAGAATCGCTAGTGTTAGAATTGCTGTCATTAGAATTGTCGTTATCATATGTTGGTGAAGCATTAACCGTAATGTTAACATTTTGAGTTTTAGCAGTATCATATGGACTACAAGACAAATTAAATGTGCCAGTGCCATTAACGTTGGCAACGCTATGATAATTTGAAGATGATAGAGTTAGATTTCCATCGCTGCTCGAATTTTTTAACGTACAACTTCTAAAATTGTATAAATTAATTGTTTTTTGAATATCATTAATCGTCAAATTAACATCATTAGCATAAAATGAATCAATCGATGACTGTTGTGTTGCAGTTACGCCGCCATATATTGCTACGTTTAATTCTTCTAATGCACCATTGGATTTTTTTGAGCAAGATAGTTTCTCAGTTACATAACTAGTCTCTTTTCCTGAATATGCCTTTCTTACGTATAGCCCAATTACATCCGTGCCACCAACTTTATGTTGAACAGGTCTAACATATGGATCATCATTATTAACAAGACAATATTCATAATCGTTTAAAACAGTCATAGTAGTCTGGCCTTTTTTAAATTCGACTCTATTTGAAGTACTGCTACTATTTGCGTAAAAACTTATTTTTAAATGAACTTTAGCATCATTGCCTTGTTTCGTCACACAGTTTAATTCTACATTTTTTCCTGCTTTTTTGACATTAATTTTTACGCCACTATCTTTGTTATCAATTGTGATATATCCCTTATCTTCTTCAGCGAATGCACATGATTTATACATAGTAAGAGTATCATTTCCAATTATTGTAGGTGAATAATCTAGATATTTACTATCGTCTTCTGCCTCAGACTGACTAACCGTTTTCATTAGAACTTTAAATTGTTTCGTAACTTTTGTATTTATGGCATTTTGACATGTTATATTGAAAGTTATTGTTCCACTTCCTACAGGATCGTTATTTTTTATGATAGTGGAATCTCCACCCTGAACAGAAATTCTAATATAATCTGTGTATTCATCAGGTATAGAACAATTATTATAGCCTTTAAGCATATATGCAGGACTCTCTGTTAAATCTATGTCCTCTTCTTCAGCTAAAACAAAAGAATTAAAAAACAAGCTTAGTAAAGTAACAAATATAAATATAACATTCTTTTTTTTCATAAAGTACCTCTTACCCCAAGATTATAACATAAAAAAACTAATATTTAAATAAAATATTAGCTCAACGAAATATAACTAGTTAGTTGTTGTTGTACAATTTTTTTTACCGTCGCCACCTAGAGCATATTCCCAACAACATCTCCAACCTTTAGCATCAACAGCATTATCACCATTGTTTGTTTTATCAGTACTTGAATTTTTTTCAGTAGCTGCAACAGCATCTAATACTACGCCAACGATTGATGGAATAAAGAATATTAAGACAGCCCCAACGCAACGCATTGCAAATGATTTTAAGTTTTTTGTTACTTCATCTGGTTTACTAGCAACAACAGATTTACCTACGTCTAACATACCAAATATGATTAATAATAATGGAATAGCAATCTTAAAAATAGTTACAACATATCCTACTAATCGTAATAAAGGTGCTAAGTTACCGCAAACGGTTCCTTGATCCATAAACATCTCCTCATTTCTCTAAATAAATATTACAATAAATCATAGACATTGTCAAGAAAATTACTCGTCTTTAACAATGCCAAATAACTTGCCTACTGGCTTCTTAGCCCCACCAGTTGGTGTTTGTTTATCAAATCCCATTTTATATAATAAGTTATTAAGAATTGGATTTCTTTCTTTCTTATCATCTAATGGTGGAATTGATTCAAATACTTTACAACGTGATTCATATTCAAAGTCTTTAATATCTTTATCAGATAATAAACACTTATTTAATACTATTTTATAATTTTTCATTTTCGTTAGAACCATTCGATCAGCTCTAATTAATTTATTTAATTTAATAGTACTAGGTTCTATTAAGTGTAATACTTCACTAATTGATGCTGCTTTAGGTGATTCATTAATATCAACCAAAATGACATCATAGGTATTATTAGGATTCTTAATTATTGAATCTAATTCACTAGTAGTTACACTACGCATATCTTGATCATTAAAGTACATAAAATCATTTTTATCGACTTCAATGGCCAATGTTTTATAATTATTTTCTAATTGTTTTTTTAACATATAGGTTAATGTAGTAGCCCCAGCATGTTCAGTTAAATTCTTAATAGCTATTACTCTACTTCCCATGAATACTCGATTAATAGAGTTATTTAAGAAGTTAGAATTCATACTACCCGGTTCTAAATTAATATTCATATTAGCATTAGGATTTCCTCCTAACATATGATATCTAGCAACATCTTTATAGGTATTAGGATTATCGATTAAATAAACTAAAGAATCAATATTTCTTGTAAAGTTATAAATTCCCATGGATACTAGTTCTGAAAGATAAGTTGGGGAATTTACTTCTTTAGAATCATCAAGAAGCAATATAACTTTATTCATATCTAATCCAAAAGATAACTTTTGAATATTATTTATATCTTTATAATTTTTGACAGCTGTTATATCTAAAATCATCTTATTAAAGAAGAAGTTTTGAAAATTACTAACAATAACATCAGCATCATATTCACCACGGACGTTTTTTATTATATCGATTGGCAAGTTAGTTAACATTTCACTATAACGGTTAGAAATTATAACATTCATATATTTGGTTCCTTTCTTTAATATCTAAATAGACACCTGGTGCTATTGCAGTCATAGGTTGCATCCATTTCAATAGTTGTTCCGTTTGCACCAAAATCTATTATATCCCCAATGACAGGCAAATTCAATGAAAAGAATAAATTAATATTGTAATAACTTCTGCCTAAATTTTCTTCATAATAGCTTGTTACTTTTTGAACACAATAATAATATTTTTTGGTATCGCCTTCGGCAACATAGTTGAATGCTTCATTATCAGTACGAGTAAGGCTGTTAGCGCCATAAGTACCGGCTTTGCAGTGACCAGTGGCACTATAACCATTACTAATTAAATAATTATTAATTATACCTATTGATCCTGTTGGCCCTTCGGTTAAGCCTTCTTTTCTTTCGATAATGCTGATAATATCATTTTTAGCTTTAAAAACTTTATAATAACTTACGGAAACAGTTAAGTAAGAAACAAAGATCAAAATAAAGATAATTATTATTTGAAATTCCCAGGTTGCACTCATTGATTCTTTCATTAACTGCAACCTCCTTCTTCTTTAGGACAATAAATTATTCTTGTATTACCTTTTAAATTAAAATTGAACACGGAATTAATTATTGGCATATCCAGAGCAAAGAATACTTTAATATCATAGTAAGCTGCTGTAGGAAATTGGCCTGTAGAATCAGCTAGATTGGCATTAACATTATGTCTTGCAACGCAAATCATGCCACTAGTGCCATTTTCGGTAATGCTATCTTGGTTAATAGCATAATAAGTAGTTTCTTTATCAGTTCCGGTATCACATTTTCCTTGTGAACGATAC
The DNA here is from genome assembly GCA_934098505.1 of uncultured Bacilli bacterium. GTDB lineage: Bacteria > Bacillota_I > Bacilli_A > RF39 > UBA660 > CAG-605. The sequence goes on along the minus strand of CAKOOR010000003.1, from coordinate 48,870 downwards.
CCTACTTGATTCATGTATTCAGTTATTTTATTAACTGAGGCAGTGTCAACACCATTATATTGTTGAATAATACTTATTATTTGATTTTTTACATTAACAGCTTTCGTTTGATTTAAAGTAATACATAGATAACCTGTAAAAAGTAAAATAAAAAGTATTACAATATTAGTTAAACTTAATACCCCAACCGATTCCTTCATATTCTTTTATCCCTTCCATACACATTCAAATTCTTGCTCTTTGTATTTACATTTAACCATTTTGCAACCATCAGGATCTTCACATTTTTCACAGACAGCGGCTTGACATTTTGTATTAGCAGTCATGTTATTTTTGATAACTGGCCAAATGAGTGTATAGAAAAAAGCCATAAGTGCTGCTACGGCCATTACTACCACTACCGTTAAATTTAGTTCTCCACTGGCTTCTTTCATTTTTTATTCTCCTATTTAGTACTATTTGTATTATCTTTTAAGAATTTACTACAATCTAAATCAGAATGTTCTTCACCTTTGTCATCAGTATATTGACAATTTTTATTTTCTGAATCGCATCCTGTTGCCATAGCGCAGTAAGTACTAGATTTAATACTTGCCTGAATTGATGGCCATACAAAGGCATAGAAGAATGCCGCTACGGCAGCAATTGCTACTACTGTTACAACAGTCATATTTAATTCACCAGTTGCTTCTTTCATATATTATTATTCCTCCTATCTTATAAGAGTATTATATAATTTTTTTATTTTATGCGCAAGTGGTTGAAAATTTATTTTTTGAGGATGATAAAATTTGTTTAATAAATTATCAAACATTTTATTCTATAATACTTTTCTATTATTTTAATAGAAATTTTTTTCACTGCAGTGAAAAAAGTTTATATTTTTCGATACTTTTTTCAGTTGATAATTAAAAAATTCCAAATTTAATAATTTTTTTCGCTTTATCATTAAATTTGGAATTTTATTTTTGCTTACAAATCGAAGTTATTTTTTGACAAGCAGCAATTATATTTTTATAAGTAATTTTCTTAGCAAATGTATGACTTTGTTTGTAATTATCCCAATTTTTTTCCAATATTTTACTAGTACTTATAAATTCAAGTCTTTCAGTCATTTCGGATAGAAGATTTTCCTTTTCTCTCCTTTTAAAAGTATTATTTATAGCTTTTTTTAGATTTTCTGTATTAATGTCAGTATTCATTAATATATAAATATCATAAAAATCTTTTGCTCTAGTATCACTTTCAGTGTCTTCAATTAAAGTTTCGAATTTTTCAGCTATTATGGTTTCTTTTGTAAACGCCATTATTTTTATGTAAGTATTTTCGAACATACTTTTATACTTAAATTCTATTTCCCTTGGTGTTATTGGATCTTTTGTTGTTATATCAATTTTCAAATTTACTTTTAGATCTTCCTTATGTCCTACTAATGATAATCTTATTCCACCGTATTTATCTTCAAGTCTTATATCTTTAAAGCCAATTATTTCAAAATTAATACCATCATCGGTTGGATTAGATAATATTTCTTTAAAGACGCTTAACAATTTATCAGGCTCTATTTCTATTCCTTTAATCATAGTATCCATGTCTTGGGTAGTTCGTCTATCCTCTCCAAAAATTGCTGCCATCAAAAGACCGCCTTTTAAAATAAAATTATCTTTATATTTGCTTATAGATATTCTAAAAAGTAATCTTTCAAAAAAATACATTTGCAATAAATCTTGGGGCATGATATTTAATTCTTTCGCACGATTATTTATTTTTGTTTTTAAACTCATACTATTCATAGTAAAACTCCCATAAAATTGCTGACTTTTTCTTCAATTCCCATGATTCTTGCATATTTATACAATTTGAATGTATCATGTTTTTGAACTTTATAATATTCATTAAAGGCGTATTTTACGTATTCAAAATATAAATTTTCCTGATTTTTAATAATATCACATAAACATCTTTCAACATCATAAACGATGATTTCTTGTCCTTGAGGACTTTTTATAGTGGTCTTTCCTAATTCAAATATTGTGTCTTCAACATAATGAAGTCGAACTTTTTTGTTTTTTTGCAAGTTTCCACCATAATTTTTCTTGACTGTAATATCATAAATTTGTGGAACCATTTCACATAATCCGTGGAAATAAAGGGCCGTAAAATAAGAATATACTGCATCCTTATTTCCATATAATAATAAATAATATTCATCTGTTAACGTATCTTTTAAGTTATAGACACCATTTTTTACTTTTTCAACATCAGCTTTTTTTATTAAACGATTTAAAGCTGATTTAGGTATATTGTTATCTATAATATCTTTATTGGTAATTAAACCTTTTTTTTCTATTATTTCTAATATTTTCTTTTCATTTTCCATAAGAAATGCCGCCTTTCTTTCATAGGTATTATATCATAAAAAATTCCAAATTTAATGATTTTTTTCATTTTATCATTAAATTTGGAATTTTTTTAACTTAACAAATAACAATATTTCAGGGTGGGTGGTTGTTAAGTTAAGAATTATTCTTTATATTATCTAGACTTACCACTACTCATAGTATCAGACTGACTTCTAAAAGAATTCATTTTAATAGCAATATCTTTACTACGAATTTGATTTTCAATTAATCTTAACTTTTGTAAAAATAACATTTCTTTTTCTTTGCTTAAAAACTTTTGATAACGATTAAGAAGGATACCTTTTAACATAGCAACCTCATCTAAGACAATAGCTGTATCGGTACTAGATGCATCTTCATCACTTATAACATACTGAGCATATTTTAGTAGTGTTTTAAATTTATCTTGGAATTTTATGGACAAGATATTATCGACTAAATTAGGATTTACTACTACTACTTTGTTAACACTAATAATAGTTTTTGCTTTTTTAGGATTAAATTTATACCCTTCGAGATTAGGTGTACTATAAAGGGATAATTTATCTTTGTTTTTTGTTAATACATAAGCCATAATACTTTTCTATCTTAAAATGTTTTTCATTCTTTTAAGATATACCCTTTCTATAATGTTTATTAATTATTGTTATTTTTATTTAATAAATCTGGTCTTCGTTCTTTTGTTTTTTGAATACGCATTTCTTTGCGCCATTTAGCTATTTCGCCATGGTTACCACTTAGCAAGACATCTGGTACTTTCATGCCTCTAAAGTCAGCGGGTTTGGTATAGGTTGGATAATCGAGAAGGTTATCTTCAAAGGACTCACTACTTAGAGAATCATTGTTTATTGCACCGTCTAGAAGTCTTACAACAGAATCGGTAATAACACAAGCTGCTAGTTCGCCGCCGGTTAGGATATAATCGCCAATGCTAATTTCTAAATCGACAAGGGTTCTAATGCGTTCATCAAAGCCCTCATAATGGCCACAAATAATGATTAAGTGGCTACTTTTCTTTAAATTTTTAGCTATATTTTGATTATAAGTTTTACCATCAGGAGTAACTAAGATAACTAAAGAGTCTGGCGTTTTAATATCTTCAAGGCAACGGAAAATCGGTTCACATTGTAAAACCATTCCGGCGCCCCCGCCATAAGGGGTATCATCAACTTGATTATTACTACGTAAAGAATATTTACGAAAGTCATGAATATTAATAGTTACTAAGCCTTTGTTGATGCTACGTTTAATAATTGATTCATTTAAGAAACCACTTATCATGTCGGGAAACAAAGTTAAAATATCAATTGTCATAAGATTAGATCACTACCCCCTTCAGTTATTATTTTTTGATCTTTAATATTAATTTTTTTAATATAATGCGATTTTAAAGGAATATAAAATTCTTTTGATCCGGCTATAGCTAATAAGGTATTACCGTTATCTAAATAGTAGTCTTTAACGGTACCAATTTTTTTATCTTTATCATAGACAGTTAGCCCAATTAAGTCACTTAGAACATAGTCATCAACTTCCATATTTAAAGTTTCTCTTTTAACATAGACAAGTAATCCTTTAAAATCTAGTACTTCATTAATATTGGAAATGCCAGCAAAGGTCACCATGTCAAACATTTTATGATGGCGATATCCAGTAATCGTAAATTCTCGTTTTTCGGGTCCAACGTAAAGGTTAATATCTTTTTGGAATACTTTATCTTTTAATTCAAAATCACTTAGTATTCTTAATTCCCCTTTGATACCATGGGTATTAACAATTTTTCCTACACATACATAATCATTCATAGTCATTTTTACTCATTTCATACATTATTATAGACGCAGCAATGCCGGCATTTAAACTTTCAGCATTGGGCGACATGGGTATATAAATATTTTGGTCAACAAAGGTTTTTAAAGTATCTTTCAAACCAGAACCTTCATTACCAATGATAATAGCATATTTCTTTGGAAATTTAATATCGCCAACAATACTCCCATCGACAACATTAGTACCATAAATCGTATAATTATTATTTTTTAGTTTAGATAAAAAGATATTTAAGTCTTCTCTTAAGATATTTAACTTAAAAAGCATGCCTTCACTGGAGCGAATAGTTTTATCATTATATAAATCAACACAGTCATTACTTAAAATAAGGGTATCTAAGTTAAAGGCAACAGCACTTCTAATAATGGTTCCTAAATTACCTGGATCTTGAATATTATCTAAGATAAGAAGACGTTGGCCATAGTTTAAAGTTGGTAATTTTTTAACTAGACCCAAAAAGTTACTAGGACTTTCTAAAGAGCTTATTTTATGCATTATTTCTTTAGTTATTTGATACTTATTTATTTTATCATCTTCAAAGATATTAGCATCGATCTCAGTATCTACTAAATAAACTTCCATTAAGAAACCACTTTTATAAGCTTCTTCTACTAGATGTTTAGTTTCTATGATAAAAAGGCCTTCTTCATCACGAAATTTTTTATTTTTTAATTTATTTATATATTTAATTTTTTTATTTTCTAAACTAGTTATTATTTCCATAAAACGCCCCTCCGCTTTTTTAATTTTATCATAATTTTAATTATTTAAATACTTCTTTTTTGATTAAGTTATAGATTTCTTCATGAATATCTAACATATCTTTTAAATGGTCTTTTTTAACACAGCTGATAATATGATGATGATTAATAGTGGCTAGCTCTAAATAAGTTTCTTCGCTATTTTTAATATAGAGAGGGGAATCTTTCGTGTCATCGTAGCCAATACGACCTCTTTTTAATTCCATAACCATTTTATAGGGCATATGTAAAAGAATAGTAAAGTCTGGATGTGGTAATTCTAAAAGGTCGTATTCTAGAGTTTCTAACCATTTATAAAGTTTTAAACGTTCTTCTTTATCTTGAATTTTACAGCCTTGGTAGGCCATATTTGACTCAACATAACGGTCTAATATGACATCATAACCTTCTTGTAGGTAACTTTCTATCATTTTATAGTTGTATTTGCGGTCGGCAGCATAATAGAGGGCTGCAACTTTAGGATCAACTTCCGTTATCTTTTCTTTAAAGTATGAAGGGCAAATGTATTCTTTCCCCATATAAGGGCCACCGATAATTTTACCCGTTGGGGAGTCGTACATAGGAAAAGCAAAATGTTCAACTTTTCTTCCTTCTTTACGAAGTCTTTGAACTAGTAAATGTACTTGGGTGTCTTTGCCAGAACATTCAGTTCCTTCGATTACAATGATTTTTCCGCGCATAACATCACCTTACTTACTTAATATATCACAAGTTATAGGCCTTGGCAATTATTAGAAAGCTTTGGACTTTATAGAAAATTTCAAAAAAACTTAAGCGTTGGTGTTACTTAAGTTTTAAATTCACTAATAATTATGGTTATTAATTTTCCTTTGTCAAAGACTCGATTTCTTCAATGGATAACCCTGTTATTTTAGAAATACTATTATTGTCTAAACCAAGAGCCTTAGCATTTTTGGCGTTATTAATAGCGGTTTCTTTTGAGCCACGTGCAATACCTTGCTTAATGCCATCTTCGTGAGCTTCAGTCAACTCTGTATTGCGAATTAACTCCTTATAATTTTCCTCTTTGTCAAAAAGTTTTACATATTCTCCATCGCTTGACAATTCTTTGGCACGGCTAACTAACTTTTCAGTATCTTTTTTACTCATAATTGTTTACATCCTCATAAAATTACTAAAACTAAATTTATTATTTTAGATTTTCTATTTCTTCAATGGATAATCCGGTTAATTTAGAAACAGTTTCAATGTTCATTTCTTTACCAAGACATTTTTTGGCCATTTCTAAAGCTTTTTCTTTTAAGCCACGTGCAATACCTTGCTTAATGCCATCTTCGTGAGCTGCAGCTAATTCTGTATTGCGAATTAACTCCTTATAATTTTCCTCTTTGTCAAAAAGTTTTACATATTCTCCATCGCTTGACAATTCTTTGGCACGGCTAACTAACTTTTCAGTATCTTTTTTACTCATAAGTTTATCTGACTCCTTATCCAACTCAAGTGAACTGGTAGTCATAAACATTCTGCTAATTATGGCTACTTGTTCCTCTTGCTTATCGACCATAATTATAACTCATATCTTTAGCTTTCGCCATATTTACTTCGAATATTTTAGTGCTATCATCATAGATGGCGCCGTCTTTATAACGCATGGTAATCATTTCTACTAAATTTCTTTTAGCTTTGGCAAAGCAATTAAAATCAATTAAGATAGTTTCGTATGCTTTAACATATTTATCTTCATCAATAGAAATGCCACCACCTGCTACTTTATAAGCATAGAAGACATTACGCCAAGGCATTGTTTCTGATGAATTCATTTCGTCAATGTATTTGTCGATATTCTTTTCGTCTTTAAAATAGTCGGCAATGATATCACTTTTACTTCTAGTATCTTTAGCTGAAGTTTGTTTTAATTCATTTGGTAATAATCGAACCTTACCCTTAACATCATTAATATCGATATTACCAAATACAGCAATAATATGTTCAAGTAGAGGCATAGATTCTTTAGAAATGAACATTTGCTCGAACATAACATCCTAAGTCATGGGTAAAACAAAATCTTTACTTTTATCTTTTAAAGTTCTTTCTATTTCTTTCTTGCTTTTCACTAATCATCGTTTCTCCTTCTATCATGGAATTTGCAAAATTCAACATACTTTCACCTCCTGTCTTAGAAAGATATTATTTACCCTTCTAATTATATATATTGTAGAGTGATGGCTGATTTCCTTCAAAAATTTTAATATTTTGCTAAAAATTAACAATTTTTTATTAAATAAGACATAATATTTACATTTTTATATAAAGAATACTTTTCAGGGTGGGTGGTTGTGGGAAGTAATAATAAACTAAAAACGCCAAAAAAAAGAAGAATTTCTTCTTCTTAGAATTTAACTTTAACGTTTTCGCGTTCTTCTTCAGTTGCATTAAAGTAAGCACTAGTTTTAAAACCAAACATACCTGCCACAATGTTACTTGGGAAGACTTCTACTTTGTTATTATATTTCATAACAACATCATTATAGAATTGACGAGCATAAGATATTTTATCTTCAGTTTCAGTTAAAGTAGATTGTAATTCTCTAAAACTTGTATCAGCTTTTAACTCTGGATAAGACTCAGCAAGCGCAAATAATTTAGTAACAACTTTATTTAAATCGTTGTTAGCTTCCATTTTGCCTTCTGGTGTATCGCTTGATAAGTATTCATTACGAGCTTTTACTACGGCTTCTAGGGTATCTTTTTCATGAGAAGCATAACCTTTTACTGTTTCAACTAAGTTAGGAATTAAGTCAAATCTTCTTTTTAATTGAACATCAATTTGAGCCCATTGGTCTTTTACTTTATTTCTTAGGACTACAAAGGAATTGTAAGTTGAGCCTATATATAATAGTATTAGAACAATGATTATTAAAATAATCCACCACATATTATCCTCCTATAGATATAGTATAGCATAAATTACTTAAATATTAAAAAAAACTACTATTTTATGATAGTAGCCGTAAAACTATTTATTAGTTTCTTCTGTAGTTTCTTTATTTAAAACATCTTTGCCTTTGTAGAACCCACATGCCATACATGCACGATGAGGTTGGATAGTAGCACCACATTTAGGACATGTAGTTAATGCTCCAACTTCTTTTTTTAAGTGAGTACGACGCATTCTTTTTTTAGTTTTACTTGTTCTTCTAAATGGAACTGCCATAATTTCACTCCTTCCCTTCATCAAGTAGAGTTCTAAAACACTCTAATCTTGGATCATCTTTTTTGGAATTTTCATCTCTTACTTCCCAAAACTCGCCTTTTTTAGTTTTTACTTCATTATCTTTTGAAACAACGATGGGAACTTCCAGTACAATATTTTCCCATAAAACTTCTTTTAGGTCAAGACTATTTTGGGGCTTTTTGCCCATTTTTTCATCTTCGGCGGAAAAATCGGCTAGTATTTCGTCTAGGTCAATATCAAATGGATAATTAATAAGCTCGCCACTGTAACCATCTACTAAAGTCATATCGCCTTTAACGTTCCCAGTAAATATTACTTCTTTAGTTAAGCTATAGTAAATACGACCACTTACCTTGACATTATCAAGTTTTTTGATTGTACTAACTTTCAAATACTCATTATCAAAAGATATAGTTGTATCTATAAGGATGCCTTGTTCAGTAATTTTATTTAAATCAAATTCCATAAACTATATAATTAATTAAATATAGTTAAATATTCAATTAATTTCTCCTTCGTAGTTAAGATTATATACTAAAAAGTTATTTTATGCAAGAGAATACTTGTGATTTTTTGTGGTTTAAGATATACTCTTTTTGAAATTAAAAAAGCTTTTAATTTTTAAAGAGAGGTTAAAAAATGAAGATAATTGGTCTTATTGCAGAATACAATCCTTTCCATAATGGACATATTTATCAAATTAGTAAAATTAAGGAGTTATATCCTGAGAGTTTGATTATTTTATGTTTAGGAAGTTCTTTTACTGAACGGGGAGATATTGGTATTTTACCTAAGGAAGATAAAGTAAGGATAAGTTTAGAATATGGTATAGATTTAGTTGTGGAGCTACCTATTATTTATACAGTCCAAAGTGCTGATATTTTTGCATATCAAAGTATTAAGATTTTAAATAGTTTAGGAATTGATACTTTAGTATTTGGTAGTGAAAGTAACAATCTAGTGCTATTAAAGAGATTAGCAGATAAACAAGATAACCTTGAATATCAAGAAAAAGTAAAAGAACTTTTAGATAAAGGATTTAATTATCCTTCAGCACTAGCCAATGCTTTTAATGTTGATTTTCAATTTAAAGCTAATGATTTACTAGGAATTTCTTATTTAAAAGCAATAAATAAAATTAATAAAAATATTAAAGTTCAATTAATCAAAAGAACCAATGATTATTTAGACACAGAAAGTAATGAAAATATTGTAAGTGCCAGTAATATAAGGAAACGTTTCTTAAATAAGGAAGATGTTAGTAATTTTACTCCTTCTTGGAATTTGTTAGTAAAAGCTGACTATGATTTATATTTTAAAATGTTAAAATTAAAAATTATGACTACTGATAATTTAGATAATTATTTAGATGTTAGTGAAGGTCTTGATAATCTATTAAGGAAAGTTATTATGGATTGTAATTCTTTAGAAGAATTAATTTCTAAAGTTAAAACAAAACGCTATACTTACAATCGTTTGAATAGAATGTTTTTGCATATTGTTTTAGGGATTAAGAAAAATTATGAAAATGAGAATTATTTAAGAATTTTAGGCTTTAATGAAAAAGGTCAAAGATATATAAAGGAAAAAAATATAAAAGAAAATTATAAAAAGACAGCTTGTTATAATTTAGAACTTAAGGGTAATTGTCTTTATGATATGCTTACTGGGCAAAACACTTATAAATTTGAAATTAAAAATCAACCTGTTATTAAAAAATAATTACAAAAAAAGCTTTGTCTACTGCTTAACAAAGCTTTTTATTTTAGGAAGGTTACATTATAGTTTGCTATTTTAGTTCATCTATTAATATTACTTAACAACAATGTTAACAATTTTTCCTTTAATAGCAATAACTTTAAGTATTTCTTTTCCTTCGGTAAATTTCTTAACATTTTCTTCATTCAAGGCTTTTTCTTTTAAAGTATCCTCGGAATCATTAATATTCACTTTGATACTAGCACGTAATTTACCATTTACTTGTACACCAATTTCTTTTTCTTCATCAATGGTTTTAGCCTCATCATAAGTTGGCCAAGCTGATTCGCAGATTGGTTGGAAACCGATTTGTTCATTCAATTCCTCAGTAATATGTGGTGCCATTGGATTTAGTAATGTTAATAATAAATTATAATCCTTTGGGGTTATTTCATTTTTAGCATCGTAAGCATTAGCTAATATCATTAAACTTGAAATAACGGTATTATATCCCATAGTTGTCATATCGTTAGTAACTTTTTTAATAGTTTTATGTTCGATATTTTCTAGAGTCTTAGAATATCCTTCTTCTTTATTAACCTTATCTTTTAGTCGAATAATTTTTTCAATAAAACGTTTACAGCCTCGTAAAGAATCAGTTGACCAAGGTGCATCTGTTTGATAGTCACCCATAAACATTTCATAAACTCTTAAAATATCAGCACCATATTCATTAACAATATCATCAGGATTAATGACATTGCCTTTAGATTTACTCATTTTTTGATTATCAGGTCCTAAAACCATACCATGAGAAACACGAGTCCAAATCATTTCTTTATGAGGTACTAGACCTATATTATATAAGAATTGAACCCAGAATCTAGCGTATAGTAAGTGTCTTGCTGTGTGCTCCATTCCACCATTGTACCAGTCTACATGATTCCAATATTTCATGGCATCAAAATCAGCAAAGCATGAATCGTTATGAGCATCCATAAATCTTAAGAAATACCAACTAGAACCAGCCCAGTTAGGCATGGTATCGGTTTCTCTTTTAGCATGACCGCCACATTTTGGACATTGGCAATTAACCCAATCCGTAATCTTAGCAAGTGGTGATTCCCCATTATCAGTTGGTTCATACTCAGCAACATCAGGAAGTAACAAAGGTAACTGATCTTCCGGTACTGGTTGCCAGCCACAGGTCTTACAATAAATCATTGGGATTGGTTCGCCCCAGAATCTTTGACGAGAGAATATCCAGTCACGCATTTTGTAGTTATTAACACGACGGGCGATACCTTTTTCTTCTAAGAATTTTGTAATAGCTTCTTTAGCCTCCATAACTGATAGACCGGTAAATTTATCACTGTTAATAAGCTTAGCTTCTTTATTATCTAAATATTCTTCCTTAGCATAAGCACTTTTACTAATGTTACCACCAGTTATTACTTCAATCATTGGAATGTCATGTACTTTGGCATATTCATAATCTCTTTGGTCATGAGCAGGAACAGCCATGACTGCCCCAGTACCATAATCACCTAAAACGAAATCGCCTAAAAATACAGGAACTTCAGCACCGGTTACCGGATTTATGGCTTTGATACCTTTAACTAGGCAACCAGTCTTGTCTTTATTAAGTTCGGTACGATCCATGTTAGATTTTTTAGCAGTTTCTTCAATATAGGCTAAAACTTCTTCTTTGTTTTCAACACGTGGCATCAATTCTTTGATTAATTTTCCATCTGGAGCGATAACAAAGAAAGTTATACCATAAATAGTTTCGATACAAGTAGTAAATATTTGAAATTTACCGCCGTCAACTATATCAATATCTACTTCAACACCTGTTGATTTACCAATCCAATTAATTTGGCCTAGTTTAACTTTAGGTGCAAAGTTGGTATCATCTAATCCTTTTAATAGATCCTCAGCATAGCTACTCATTTTTAGCATCCATTGCGATTTTTCTTTTTGAACAACTGGGCTACCACATCTTTCACATACACCACCAGCAGCGTCTTCATTAGAAAGAACAGTCTTACAATTTGGACACCAGTTAACTGGTACGGTAGCTTTATAAGCCATATCATGTTTATAAAATTGTAAGAATTGCCATTGAGTCCATTTATAATATTCTGGATCAGTTGTTGAAAATTCTCTTGACCAATCGAAACTAAATCCTAAAGATTGCATTTGTTTTTTAAAATTAGATATATTGGCTTTTACTGCATCTTTAGGATGAATATGATTTTTTATGGCATATTGTTCAGCAGGCGCTCCAAAAGCATCCCATCCCATTGGAAACAAGACATTAAATCCTTGCATTCTTTTCATTCTAGATAAGGCGTCCAAAGCTGTATAACTACGGACATGCCCTACATGAAGACCAGCTCCTGATGGATAAGGAAACTCAACTAGGGCATAGAAAGGTGTTTTACTACTACCTGTTATAGCTTTAAAAGTTTCATGTTCTTCCCAATATTTTTGCCATTTCTTTTCAATTTCTTTATAATTACTACTCATTTTCTTTTCCCCATTTCTTGTTTAAATGTCTTCCTACTATTTCAAAGATACTATATATTAGTCCAAAAAGGATTACAAAGCCAATGGCTAATTGATAATACATTTTTAGTGGAATATTACAAATTATTGTTGATGTTAAACTAATAATAAAAGCATTACAGAAGCTTGTCCATTTTAATAATTCTTTATAGTCAACTTTTTTTTCATCAAGATTATAACGAATTATCATTAATTTACCTTCATTGGTATATTTGAAAGGTCTTTCTTTTTTACCTTTTTTATCCTTATTAGCTTTTTTATCTTTATTTTTTTCTTTTGGTACTTTAATTCGTCCGGCAATATAATAGCAAAAGATGTATACGATCAAGAAAACTACAATAAAGAAAATTAAATTATATACTATTCCATTCATATTACTCTACTTTCTAATATAATTATTTGGATAATATTTTCTTATTTTTAATAATACTATTATAAGAAAAAACACGTAAAATCGCCTATAAGGGCGAATTTACGCGGTACCACCTTAAAATTATACTCTTAATTGATATAGGAATTACCCATTTAAACTAATTTAAACAAGTTCATATAAATATTATGTTTGTTTACACCAACTACAAACTCTCTTAAATAATATTTTTATATTACTACTTTTAAATCTCTTTTCTCGTTTACAAATCATATTATATACTTAAACATTCTAATTAAGCAAGTCCTTTTTAAGTCTTTTTATATAAATATACTACATATTATAGAATTTATTAGTTTTACCATCACCACGAAAGCTATTGCAACTAGTGGTTCTTTTTTCATCATCCAATAAATTGTATATAGCTATCAGTTGGTCATCTGACATATAATCACCAATATTACCATCTTTGAACGCGTTAATTATTTCTTTATAATTTTTGGACTCATAACCTGCATACTGGTTTTTGGCAGAAATTACCGAAATTACATCATGACCGCCAAATCTTCCATCAGCAACTCTATTTAAAACTGAGGAAACCACATTGGAAACATTTTCTACGTAATTATCCTTAGATTTACCGCCACCCTCGGCGAATGCTAAGGCCACTACTTTTATGTAAGTGTCATAATCAGAAGCATAGGCAGTTTTTGTAAAACTTTTTTTATCTTTAATCGCCCTGGTAGTAGTATTTTCTTCATCTAAATCAAAGTCCATGATTTATCAGTTGCAATCTTATTATCTATAGGTAAATTGCTATTTAAATGGTCATTATTAAGATTTTTTTCCATATTATTAGGATTAATTTTAATTGTTTCTATTTTTTTGAATTCCTATCTTTTCATTCTTTCCTATTAAAAATTAACATAATACTTATAATTTGGCAATAATTTTTTTAGATTATTAATCTTGATTAGCCTTCTTTACTTCATCTTGATAAGGTTTTAAGGCACTATCCCAAGAAGAATAATAATCATCACCCCGATGGTCTTTTAATATATCTAATTTACTTAAATAATTTCCCAAGTAAGTACTAACTTTATAGGCACCATAGTAATTTAAATGATCACCCATATCTCTAGTATCTTTACTCCAATCAATCAGGGCTTTATTATCAATATTTAAATCTAAATACTTAATTTTATTTTGTCTAGCATAATGTTTAATCCCGTTATGACGACGATAATTCCAATTAACTGTACTAGGTGTACTAACTAATATAAAGGAAATATCATTTTCATCACACTTCTTTTTAATTAAATCTAAATAATATTTATTTATTTTATCTATTTTTTCTGTTCCTTCAGTATATTCCATATAATTAGAATTAGTTGCAGGATTTATATTTAAAGAAAAATCATAGCCTTTAAAAGTGTCGGTATAATTATAAGTCATTTCCATTTTAAAATCTTGCATAGTCATTTGTTTCCAGCGATTATGATAATGAAATACAGGAATAAACTCTCCCATCCAAAAGCGAAAATTATAACTGATAGGTATTTTTCGATAAATGGCATCTGTTTCTAGAATTAGAACTTTTAGTTTTTGTTTAGTAAGAGTTTTTAGAAAATAGTTGTAACTATCATATAAATATTGACCAGAGGTACCACTAACATACATAGTATAACCATAATCTTTATATATTTCTAAGGGACTAATAGCTGCAAATGATTCACTATCACCAATTACTAAGGCATCAATAGAATTTTCTTTTTCAGCAAGAGGACCACTGGCATTATCAATATGTTTATCAGGACTAAGATTACCATTATTTTTAGGACTAACTATATAAGATGCTATCATAAGTAGCAAGAAAAGAATAAGAAAAAAAACGATGACTTTTAAAATTTTTTTCATGATACCTCCTAAAAGTTAGCATATAAAGGATCTACAGGGATATAACCATCACCATAAGCCCCAAATATAACAATAAATAATATTAAAGCATAATATAAAGTCCAACGAATATAAATTGGCTTTTTACTAATAGCCTCTCTAATGTTAATACCTTTTTCTTTTAAGATACTAATAATTAAAACTATTAATAGGGTAACAATTATTATTCGAAAATCAAATTTATCTAAACCTAATTTTAAAATATTTTCTGAAAAATCATTTAAATTAAAGGTAGTAAATATCTTTTTAAACATCGAAAGTCCTGCCTGCAGGCCATGAGCACGGAAAAATAATTCACCAAAAATTACTAAAACGGTCGTTTTAAACATTTCTAAAAGACGATAGAAAAAATTATTGCGGTTAATATGAAGAAGTTTCAAAGTCTTAAGAACTAGGGGTGAAAATAAATCTGCTAGCACTATTAAAGTAAAATGATAAAGACCAAAGAAGATATAATTCCAAGCAGCCCCATGCCACAAACCATTTAAAAGCCAAACTACTAAGAGGGCGATAGCACCACTTAAAAGAGGACCAAAATGATTACCAAAATGTTTACGACCGAAATTAGTTAGTTTTTTTAAATTTTTAGATAAGGATAATGGATAAAAAACATAATCTCTTAAGAAGGCTCCTAAAGTAATATGCCATCTACTCCAAAATTCACTAATATTTTTGGAAAAGAAAGGTTGCTTAAAGTTTTCTGGTAATTTAACTCCAAATATTTCAGCACTACCAATTACAATATCCATTGTTCCTGCAAAGTCCATATATAATTGAATCGTATAAAAGCAAGCTCCTGCTAAAATAACGGCTCCGCCAAGACTAGGATAGTTACTAAATATATTTTTTACGATAATATTTAGCCTGTCAGCTACAATCATTTTCTTTAACATCCCAAATAAAATTCGTTGATAACCAAAAGTTAAATTTTGATAGTTAAGAGGTTGCCCGCTATATAATTTTTCAGCGGTATCTTTATAGCGACTAATTGGTCCTTCCATGATACTAGGAAAAAAGGCTAAATAAAGCATTAATCTTCCTAGATTATCATCAGCTGTAATGGTTCCGTTTTTAACATCAATAATATAGCTTAAGGCTTGAAGTGTGTAAAAAGAAATACCAATAGGCATAATATAATGGGGAACTTTTAACTGGTAATTTAAGTGAATCAGATTTAAAAGATTATTGATATTATTACCAATAAAACTAGAATATTTTAAGACTATTAAAAGCCCTAAGTGAATGAAAAGAGCAAGTATTATGACTTTGTTTTCTTGGCGTTTATATTTTTCTTTTACTTGTTTTTTATCTGCACCCGATGCTAACTCTTCTTTTTTCAAACTTTTTAGGTGTTCAAGCCACAATCCAAAGTGATGAATAGAAAGGCCTGAAAATATTAAGTAGATAATTAATTTTTTACTTAAAAGATAAAAGAAGATAAAACTTGCTCCTAATAAGATTTTGTAACGATGTTTTTTTGAAGTTAGAAAGTAAAGTATAATGACAATGGGTAAAAATAAGGCAACATACCCTAAATCACAGTATTGCATACTAATTTTCCTCTAATTTTTGAATTAAATTCCAAATAGCCTGAGCACTGTTAAAATTACTAGGGATAATTTGGGTAGTTGGTACTTCAACATCAAATTCATCTTCAATATCACCTATTAAGGAAAGAATTGCTAAACTATCTAATAAATGATTATCTATTAGATGTTCTTCGGTTGTGTAATCGACTTCTGGATTTAATTCTTCTAACATTTCTATTAATTTTTCCATTTTATTTCTCCTTTCTAGCCATATTAAGGGGATAAGTTTTAACATCATTCCTTACTACCTCAATATGGTTATCATTTATTAAAACAACATTGGGTAAATCTCTACTTAAGAATAAACTTATACCCTCAGTCATGGCATAGGCTCCTACTCGTTTAAATGCCAAAATATCGCCTATTTTAATATTACTTACTTCTAAATCTTTAACTAAAATATCATTTATCGTACATAAACTTCCACAAATGTTATATGATTCTTTAGGACCAGTCCTTGCGGGATATAGTAAAACCTCGGGATGTTTCATGGCCATCATTTGACCATAATAAGTTATATGGTTAATGCCGCCATCAACAATAGCAAAATTACCAGCAGCATTATTCTTTAAGTCTACAACTTTAGTTAAATAAGTTCCACAAGATGAGGATATACTACGACCCAATTCTAAGGTAATATGACCTTGATATGTCATAGCTTTTAAATAACTTGAAACACTTGTAAGGAATTCTTTTTCTGTAAATTCTTTTTCTTCTTTAAAATAACTTACAGGTAATCCCAAACCTAATTCTAATTCTTCAGCTAAATAACCAAGATTATTCTTTAATTCAGTTAAGAATTCATCAATATAGTCAATATCTTTCTTTATATGTTTTAATAAAAAATGTTGAGTTCCAGAAAAATAATGTAAACCGATGATATTTAGATATTGATATGAATATCTATTTTCTAAAATCTTTATTACTTCATTTTTACTAAGGCCAAATTGATTATTACTGGTTAATCTTAATAAAACTTTAATCGTAATTTTTAGTTCTTGTCCTATTTTTTCAATCATATCTAATTGGTTAAGGGATTCAATGGTTATTAAAATTTTTGGCTCTTTTAAACTTATAATTTCTTTTAATTCTTCATAGTTTTTATAAACGCCAGATACAACCATTTGAGCTGGTTTAATGCCACTATTTGTGGCTATTTTGTATTCGCCATAAGAACAAAGTTCGAATTTATTAACTATATTTTTTAAAGAAGTGGCTAAGAAAGGATTGGCTTTTAGAGCAAAACACAGATTGATATTATCAGGTAAATTATTCTTTAAATAGGTAACTCTTTTTTTTAGTTCATTAATATCAAATACATAACAAGGGGTTTTAACTTGTTTAGTAATTTCTTTATAAATTGGCAACATATAATCTTTTTAATTCCTTTCTATCAACTTTACCATTTTTAGTTAGGGGCATATTATCTAGTTTATAATACTTAGTGGGAACCATAAATATTGGTAATTCTTTTTTTAAATTAGTATATAATTCTTTTTTATCGATAGAGCCCACATAGAAACAAACTAATTTTTCTTTATCAGGGATAAATATGGTCGTACTTCTTATGACATTAGCCATGTTAGTTATATTTTTATCAATTTCTTCTAATTCAATGCGGTGTCCCATATATTTAATTTGAAAATCACTGCGCCCTGCAAAATAGAGATTGCCATCATGATAATACCCTAAATCACCCGTTTTATACACTAGATCTAAATATTTGTTATTGAGAGGATTTTGGATAAAGGCGGCTTTAGTTTTAACTAAATCATTATAATAACCTAACGCTACGGTTTTACTTTTAACAATAATTTCCCCTTTAATATCGGGAGCGGTTATTTCTAGGTTGTTATTATCTAGTAAAAAAACTTGATGATTTAAGAAGGCTTTACCGATAGGAATAACATCATATTTTTGGTGGTTGTCAATTATATAATAAGTACAATTACAGGTTATTTCTGTAGGTCCATAAAGGTTAACAAACTGGGCTTGAGGATAAGCCTCTAACCAATTATTTAAGTGTTTAATAGGCATAATCTCACCACTAAAGAAAATTTTGTTAATATTTTTAGGCTTTTTATAATCTAGACCATGAAAACTAGAGAGTAAACATAGTGCTGATACTGCCCAGATTAAAGTGGTAACCTTATAATCATCTAAATAATCTAGTAATAAGGCTGGTTGCGAAAAATATTCTTTAGGAACGATTACGAGCATGGCCCCTGTTTTTAAAGCACTATAAATATCTTTAACGGATACATCAAAGTCAAAAGGGGCTTGATTACCAAGACAATCATTTTCTGTTATTTGGAAAGTAGAAGTAAAGGTATCGATAAAAGAAATAATATTATCATGACTTATTAAGACTCCTTTAGGAACGCCTGTAGAACCACTAGTAAAGTTGGCATAAACTGGATCAATACTTAAAGAGGCTTCTCTTCTTGTTTTTAGTAAAGAGGAATCAATTTCTGATTTAACCATATCTTCATAACAATAAATAGTTTTATCTGGAAAATAAGTATGGGCGGTTTCTAAATGTTCATAGTCGGTTAAAATAAAATTGCTTTCTAAAACTTGTAAAATGTCATTTAATCTTTTAGCGGGTAAGGAAGTATTTAGTAGAGTATAAAAGCAACCAGCATAAAGACTTCCCATAAATAAGGAAACACACGAAGCACCTTTTTCCATATAAATGGGGATAGGACTTCTAGGAGAAACCTTCGCTGCTAAAAAGGAGCCAATTCTTTTACTATCTTCTTTTAAATCTTGATAAGAGATAAAATGTTTAATATCTCTTATCCCATTGGTATTATTAATATCAATATTTTCTAAGTATTCTAATACATTATTCATAAAAATCACAATTATTATTTTAAAAGATAAAGTTTAAAATAGCATAAACTTTATCTTAATTTTTCTTAAGAATCTTTTTTTAATTTAATTAAAAAGATAGTTTTCCATTTTCCTTTGCTGTTTTTAAGTTCAATACTCCCATCATTTAACTCGACTAATCTTTTAACTATAGCCATTCCTAAGCCACAACCTTTACCACTAGTTCTGGCCTCATTACTAGTAACAAAGGCATTAAATATAGTATCTTTAATATTATCAGCAACTCCAATGCCATTATCTCCAATCCTAAGATAAACATGCGTTTTATCATAAGTAATTTTAAAGTAAATAGTTACGCCCGATTTATTATATTTCATCGTATTACTAATTAAATTATCATATATTCGTTTAAAAGCATTAAAATCTATATTTACAAAGACTTCATTATCAGGAATATCAACTTCAATATTAAACTTATTTAGTTCTATTTCATTATACTTTTCAGCTAAATAATCTTTAGTCTTGCTATTTATATCTATTCTTTCTTTATTTAATTTATACTCAGGATGTTCCATATTAATATAGGAAAACAAGCTTTCTAACTGACTTACAGCAATAATACTTTTATTATAAATGGCATACATATATTGCTTTTTTTTAATATCAGGAACTAATCCGTCAATAAAGGCCTTAGAATAACCTTGAATTACAGTAAGTGGTGTTTTTAAATCGTGAGAAACATCAGCAATTATTCTTTGCCGTTCTTGATACATTTGCATTTTTTCATCTAGGGCTTTATTTAATCTAGTCATTAATTTATTAAAACTATCTGTTATATCTTTAAATTCTTTGGGTAAGTTATTACTTGTAACATCTAATTTATCGCCATTTTGATATTTAAAAATAGCATTACTTAAAGTATTTAGGCTTTTTTTCATTTTTATTACAAAGAGCCAAGAACTAATTAAGACTAACAATATCATTATAGGAATACCAATTATCCAGACCATTTTACTTTTATTAACGGCGGCATTATAGGTATCCATGGTAAAACTTGGACTTACAAAGATTAAAATTCTGACTTGGTTATCATAAGTAGCATAGTCATATCTTTCAATACTTTTGTTATCTTGATATATTCCTCTTATTAGCTCTAATTGATGAGGAGTAATAATGGTATAATCTTTAAATAAGTTGCCCCCGATTATTTTATAATCAGAATCAAGTTGGACATAACCTGTAGCAATATTACTAGAAGTATCTTCATCATAAATAGTTTCATATAGTTCATAAATTAAATTACCTTTTTCATCTTTACGCGAAATCATATCATAGTATATATCGTTAGCACTATTATTAATAAAATAAATATCTTCAGGGTTAAGATTATCAGTAATATTTTTATCTGATGTATATAAAAGGGTTAGGGTTTCATCATAAATTGCAAAGTTACTTCCACTTATTTTTTGAATAGGAATTCGTTTAAAGGCATCATTTTTTAGGGCATCTTCATAATTTAATAGATCATAGATAGTAGAAAAGCTATTATTTAAAATGTAATTGCTAATATAATTTCCAATAAAACAGAAAGCCGCTACTAAAAGGGCTAAAACCCAGAATTGAATTAAGCAAATAGTTATTAAACTTTTATTTTTCTTCATATGGCACCAATTTATAGCCTAAACCTCTTACCGTTACAATATATTGAGGATTAGTGGGATTATTTTCGAGTTTACTTCTTAAGTTAGAGATATGGACCATCATAGTATTATCATCACTATCACAATAATCGCCATTAATATATTCATATATTTGGGATTTGGTAAATACACGATTTGGTGATTGCATAAACATAACCATCATTTTCATTTCAGTAGAAGTTAAAGGAATGATTTTATCATCTTTTTTTAAGATGTATTTATCCATTTCTAAAGATAGATTTCCAACTTGAAGGATATTACTATTACTATCGGTTCCAAGTTTTAAAAAGCGGCGCAAAATGGCCTCAACATATGCCACAACTTCTAAGGGATTAAAAGGTTTTGTGATATAGGCATCGGCACCAATTTTCAGTCCTAAGACTCTGTCAGTATCAGTTGTCTTAGCGGATATTATAATAATGGGGATATTACTTATCTTCCTAATTTCTTTTATTAAGGTATAGCCGTCCATTTTTGGCATCATTATATCAACTAGGGCTATATCTATTTTTTCTTTTTTTAAGATATCAAGTGCCATTAAGCCATCACTAGCGGCAGATGTGATATAATTACTGCTTTCTAAATATAGTCTTAATAGTTCTACAATGTCGGTATCATCTTCGACAATTAATACTTTATTGTGCATAAAATCATCACCCTTTAATCGTTTTTGTTAACATTTCTAGGATATTACACTTTAAATTTAAAGTCAATTACCTATTTTCATTAATTATTAGAGTTTGATAGAACGAGGATTGAAATAATCATTATTAATAATTTCTATTGTTAATTAACATGACAAATAACTTTTTTATTAATTTTTTTGTTTTGTTATTTCTATAGTGAAATTGATTAAATGTAAAAAAAATACATAAGATGTTAAGAATCTTATGTATTTTCTATTTATGCAAAAAACTGGTCATACCAAACTAAGAAGGTATAAATGGTCCAAACTTTCTTGTAACAATCTTTTTTACCAGATTTATGATCTTCTAGAAGTTTAATAATACGCTTATGATCAAATATTTCTTTAGCAACTGGACTATCAAACTTAGTCTTTATTTCGTTATATAAATCATCTTCTCTTATCCATTCTCTTAGAGGAACTGGAAATCCTAATTTTTTCTTTTTATAGGCTTCATTAGGTATTGATGATTTGGCAGCTAGTCTTAAGGCTGGTTTAGTTGTTTTTTTATTTACTTTAGCATAACTTGGAAGGTGTCTTGCTACTTCATAAACTTCTTTATCTAAGAAAGGAGTTCTGGCTTCTAGACCAAACATCATCGTATTTCTATCAACAGCGTGAAGAAAATCTTGAACTAACCAATAGTAATAATCTATTACTTGACGTTTTACTAAATCACTTTGATTAGCATATTCTTGATAAAGAGGTGCCACTATATCTTTAGTATTTATCTGATTTTTAAAGTTTACTATTTTTTGGGCTTCTTCATCACGGAAAACTCTTCCTAAACCGATATTATAATCTTCTAATTTACGACCTCTTCGATAAATAAAATTGAAACCACGAACTTCAGGAAATAAACCTGCCACTAAAGAAGCTGCATGACGGATTGGATAAGGTATTTTCATATACCAAGCTTGGTCAACTTCTTCACGATATGATAAGTAGCCACCAAATAACTCGTCAGCTCCCTCACCGGAGGTTACTACTTTGACATCTTTGGAAGCAATCTCAGCTACAAAATATAAAGCAATAGCGGAAGGATCAGCAAGTGGTTCATCCATATGATACATAATGTTTGGAAAAGCTTTCATATATTCTTCTTTAGTGATTTTTTTTGATTTATTTTCAATACCCAATTTGTCTGCTAAGTCTTTAGCATACTTAATTTCATCGTATTTAGGATTATTATAACCAACAGTAAAAGTTTTATCTGGTTTAGCTATGGATACTAAATAAGAAGAATCTATACCACTTGATAGAAATGAGCCTACTTCAACATCACTAATTTGATGATATTTAACAGAATTGTCCATGGCTTGTTTTATTTTTTCAACAATAGTATCCATATCTTCGTTAGTTTCCGCAAATTCTAATTTAAAGAATTGCGTTTTTTGAATTTTACCATCTTTATATAAAACTTGATAACCTGGTTCAACACGGTAAACACCTTTAAAGAAAGTTTCTTCAGTTGGAGTTGAATTAAAACATAAGTAACTGCTTAATATTTCTTTATTTAATTCTTTTTTGAATTTAGGATGGTCTAAAAATGCTTTTATTTCCGAAGCAAACATAAAGCTAGTGCCAAATTTAGCGTAATATAAAGGTTTAATGCCAAAGCCATCACGAGCCATAAATAATGTTTTTTGTTTTGTATCCCAAATAGCAAAAGCAAACATTCCACGTAAATGCTTTGTGACATCGCATCCCCATTCTTCATAACCATGAATAATTACTTCAGTATCACTTTTATTAGTAAATTTATGGCCACTTTTTTTAAGTTCAGCTTTTAATTCAACAAAGTTATAAATTTCACCATTAAAAACGATAACTAGAGATTTATCCTCATTATATTGTGGCTGGCCTCCACTTGAAAGGTCAATTATAGCTAACCTGCGGTGGGCAAGCGCCACATCATCATCAATAAAATAACCTTCTCCATCCGGGCCACGATATTTTATACGTTCAGCCATATCTTTTATTACTTTTTTCTTATTTTTAATTGTTTTATCAACAAAACCTGCTATTCCACACATAATTTTACTTCATCAAATACTTGATGCCTTTCTTTCATCTTTTATTTTTTAATTTTACTTTAATTTTGATAATTTGTACATATCTTCTGAAAAATTTCACAATATTTTGAGCAACAATTAGACTAGATAAAATTAAATATGCTTATTTAGTCTTTCATGATATTACCAATGATTTCGAAAAGTTATAAAAAGACGTACAAATTTATAATAATTTTTAGTAATTATTTTTTATTATAGACTTTTTCGTAATAATTATTCTCAATTATAAGTTTGCTCATATTTATTCTATTGGCTACTATTTTATTGATATTGCTAACATAATTTTCGGGAAGTTTCTGATTTTCCTTGGCTGTAAATTTTCCTGTATTTGCATAATAAGTGCCATAATCACTAACCCAACTCTTATTTTGAAAATAAACAAGGCCTGGACTTGTTGATAAAATATCTTTCCCCATAAAAAGACGAGAATCATAATCAAGACCAAAGAGATTATAAAGGGTTGGTAAAAAATCAAGTTGGCTAGCGGTTTTAGTTACCGTAGCACCAGGAGTGTTACTATTCCAAATAATTAAAGAACTGTGATTAACTTCAATCGTTTCATCTCTTTTATATGTAGACAACTCATTAATAGAGCTTAAATTCATGCTGTAAGGGTAATGATCAGGGATAATAGCAATTACTGTATCTTCCAGTTTACCAGCCGCTTCTAAAGCATTTATTAGACTGGCAACAGCTTTATCTAATTCGATAACACTGGCTAAATAGCCTTTGGCTTCATCACTAAATTTTAAATCTTGAACTAATGACCAGTTTTTAGCTACCATGGCGTTGCCACTTCTATTATAAGGCATATGTGAGGAAACTGACACATAATAGGTTAAAAATTTGGAAGAATTTAACCATTCATCAGTAGTTGTCTGAACCATTTCATCATCACTAGCTGGCCATTTATTACAATCCATAAGTTTTTCTAATCCGGTATTTTTAGCTTTAAAATAATCAAACCCCATCGTTTTTAAATAAGTATTTCTATTTTGAAAAGAGGCATCGTTAGCATGATAGGCTTTAACATCATAACCAGCATTTTTAAAAATAGTCCCTAGTCCAAAAGGAAAATAGTTAGTCCCTTTGCGAAAGTATTTATTTAAGTCATTCAAGTTAGCAAAAAGACCCGTTAAATTTTGAAATTCACCACCAATAGTACTTAAATTAACAGGGGTATAAAAGTTGGTAAAATTAAAGCCTTCGGTAGCAAGTTTATAAAGAGTTGGCGTAACATCTTCCCGAATACCAATGGTATTTAAACTTTCAGCCATTATTACAATTAAATTTTTGTCTTTGAAAAGACCAGTATATGCATTTTTTAGAGTTCCTTCTGTATTTTGAAAATATTTATGCATGGTAAGTAAAGTATTATTTTTCTCGTTGGCGATAAGACTAGTAAAATCAATATCTAAATTATTATAAGTATATATATCAGTGGTCGGTTCTTCGTCAGTTTCATGACTGGAATTTTCATCTTCACTAGGAACCGGCTCAATATTAACGGAATCATCAATATTAGTTTTATTATCATATTTAAAAAGTAATTCTTTAATATCCAGATAAAGTGCTGGCAATACACCAATGGTTTCTATATTTAAAGCATTATTATAATTATTGTTAAAAAGTTGATAAATAGAATTTTCTTGATCTTTATTTGGATAAGCAATAATTTCGAAAAGAGGGATACTTAAGAAAAGACCTAGTAAATTTAGGGTACCATCTCTTTTATTTAAATAATAAAAGTTTAAGTTTTTGTTAAATAATAGGACAATGATAAACGGTAAGAAAAGACAAATTATATAAAAGATATTTTTTAATATTTCTATTATAGCAGTGCCAGTAAAGGCAATGGCTTGATCGGTTAGGCCAAATAAAGATAAGCAAAAATAAGTATTAAAAACTTTTTTGAATATTAAGGCAACGCTATAAAAAGTTGTAATTATAGCTATTAAAAGAAAATAAATTATTTTGTTGCTTCGGGTATTTTTAGTTAAGTTACTAAGAATGGCGATAATGCTACTAATAGGCAAAAGTAAAACGAAAAGAACTAAGATATTTGATTTCAAAAGATGAGAAAAACCGAAAATGCTAATTTTATAAAAAATTTCTAAGTATAAAAGAACGATGTAAGTAATGATAAATAAAGGTATTTTTCGTCCAAAATTATCAGTATTAGGATTTTCTTTTGGTACTTTAGAAACTCCCTTTGATTTATTTTTTTTATCAATTTTATGTTCTTTAGTTTGTTTTACCATTTTATCCTCTTTTCTAAAGCTTTTTTAGTCTTTTTTTGATTGCCGATGGCGACTAATTTTTGTCTTTTGGTTAGCTTTTTCTATTTTTGGCTGGAACTTTCTTCAATTTTTTTCCTTATATTATTATGATAACTTTTCTCATTTTTTAAACAAGAGGTATTAAAGATAAGCCAACTTTTTGCTTTTCCTTATTAATATCGCAAACATAAACTTTAACAATTTGACCGACTTTAACAATTTCTTTAGGATCTTTAACAAAGTTTTTACTCATTTTAGAAATATGAACAAGACCATCATCATGAAGACCAATATCAATGAAAGCTCCAAATGAAGTAACATTTCGTACAGTGCCATCTAGTTGCATACCAATTTTTAAATCATCAATAGTCAAAATATCACTTTTTAATATTGGCGCATCAAGATTTTCACGAATATCTAAGCCAGGATTTTGTAATTCTTTTAAAATATCCGTAACAGTATAAATATCGGCGTTTAGTTTGACCGCTAATTTTTCAGGATTAGATCTGTTTAAAGTTTCTTTAAAAGATTCATTATTAATATCTTTTATATTTAAGTTTAGTTCCCGTAAAATATTATTAGTTAAATTATAAGACTCAGGGTGAATACCAGTATTATCTAACGGATTTAAGCCATCTTTTATTCTTAAAAAGCCAATGGCTTGTTCATATATTTTAGCACTAATTCCTTTTACATTGGCAATATCTTCACGAGTTTTAAATGGTTTGGCTGCCATTAACTTAGTGATAGCTGGTTTGGTAAGACCTGATATATATTTTAAGATAGATGGGCTAGCGGTATTAATATTAACACCAACTTCGTTAACAACTTTTAACACTGTAAAGTCAAGACCACTGACTAACTCTTTTTGATTAACGTCATATTGGTATTCACCAACACCAATTGATTTAGGGTCAATTTTTACTAATTCGGATAGTGGATCTTGAAGACGACGACCGATAGAAATGGCACTTCTCTTTTCAACTGTAAGATCAGGAAATTCTTCTTTAGCTAGAGGCGAAGCAGAATAAATACTAGCGCCAGCTTCACTAACAATTATATATTTACAAGTTGTTCCTTTAATAGTTTCACTAACAAATTTTTCTGATTCACGAGAAGCCGTACCATTACCAATAGCAATGATATCAATCTTATATTTATCAATAAGTTCTAGTAATTTTTTAGCAGCGCCAGCTTTATCATTAACCGGTTCATGAGGATAAATAACAGCAATAGTTTCCAATGCTCCACTGGGCGATAAAACAGCTAATTTGCACCCAGTACGAAATGCTGGATCAAAACCTAAAACGTTGGAATTTTTAATGGGAGGTGTCAAAAGTAAGTGCTCTAGATTATCTTGAAAGGTTAAAATTGCCTTGCTTGAAGCTTCTTCAGTTAGTTCACTTCTTATCTCTCTTTCGACGCTAGGTAGAATTAAACGTTTTAAAGCATCTTTAATGGCATTTTTAACAATTTTGCAGACAAATGATTTATCATTTTTAATAAATTTTTTTTCTTGATTTAAGAAAAT
The DNA here is from genome assembly GCA_934098505.1 of uncultured Bacilli bacterium. Lineage (GTDB taxonomy): Bacteria > Bacillota_I > Bacilli_A > RF39 > UBA660 > CAG-605. Next base: position 21,392 of record CAKOOR010000003.1, on the reverse strand, counting down.
ATTATCAAAATCATAATCAAGACTGACATTTAAAATTTTTTCGGCTTCGCCACGATTCATAGCTAAAATATGAAAATGTTTAGCATATTTAATCTTTTCTCGAAATTCATAATACATCTCATAAGTTTTCTTTTCATCTTCTGCTTTGTTTTTCTTATTTGTAACTATAAATCCTGTATTGGTTATAAAGTTGCGAATATATTTGCGAGTCGATGCATTATCACTTATCCACTCAGCAATGATATAGCCGGCACCTTCAATAGCCTTATCCACATCCATATTATAGCCACTGGCTAAACTTTCTATGTTTCCTCTTTCAGGAAAAGTCATTATTTTTTTAGCTAATGGTTCTAATCCAGCTTTAATAGCCTCCGTGGCCTTGGTCTTTTTCTTTTCTTTAAAAGGACGATAAATATCCTCAATTTCTGCAAGTTTAGTTGCGTTTAAAATGCTATTTTTGATTTCATCAGTAAGTAAACCTTTTTCATCAATTAGTCTAATGGTATCTTCTTTTTTCTTTAGTAAATTTTCTTGATAACAATAAGATTCTTCAATAGCTCTTATTTCATCTTCATTTAAATTACCGGTAATTTCCTTACGATACCTAGCAATAAAAGGGATGGTAGCGCCGTCGCTTAATAATTTTAAAACAGCATTTATTTGTGTATCCTTAATATTCAATTTTTTAGTTAATTCTTTTATAATTGTTTCATTCATATTTTTCCTCACTTAGTTCGATTATATAATAAAAGTCTTGCAAAGAAAACTTTTAATCATAAAATTTTCAATATTTTAAAAAGATAAATGGATAATTTAAATAAATGTAAAAAACGGTTTCTATCATCTAGTTATATTTGATAATAGCGATATTTATTGGATATTAAAGTTAAAGTAATATAAGCATAAAATATGTTGTTATAATAATTAATAGCTATATATAATAAGGAAATAAGTTTTATAAACTCACTATATTTTATAGATATAAAGGATAAATTAGAAATTAATAAAAGGCAAGTATTTTTTAGAAAAAATTATAAACAAGTTTAAATAATGGTAATTAAAACATTCAAAAAAGAACTAGTATCCAGAAGGAATATGACTAATGATATTTGAACATAAAATAAATTTATATCAAAGTCAAATTTTATATACTAGTTCTTCTCATAAAATAAGATTATTTCATCGCTAAGCAAGCGTGTTTAATGGTACCTGTTACTAAATTACTAACTTTATCAACTATTACTTTTGGATCTTCTTGCATATCATTTTTTACCCAATCTAAAACAATGGCTACAAAAGCATATTTATAAAAGTCAGTTATAAAAATTTTTTCTTGTTCAGCAAGTTGATTATTTTTAGATATTTTATCTATTTCTTCATAAATAATTGGAAAGACTAAACGATAAAGATTATCACGTAATATTTCTAAAGATACGGAGTGATAAATATTTACAATAAATAATTTTTCATTCAACATTAATGTAAAAACTGATAAAAATTTTTCTTGCCAAGTTTGACATTTATCCTTACTATTTAAAACACTACCCATCTCTTCTTTACATATCCACTCAATCAAGTCTTCTTTGTCGATAAAGTGGTAATAAAAAGTTTGCCGATTAATATTACACTGTTTAGCAATATCATTAATAGTTATCTTATTAAATGGTTGTTCTTTTAATAATTCTTTCAAAGCATAATAAATCGCTTTTTTGGTTGTTAAACTACTCATAAATTCACCACATTAATTATACTTTAGAAATAATTATTTAAACAAGAAAAAAGATCAAATTTACTAAAAATTCTTTTAAGTAACGTTTTGATCTTTAATTAATAGGTTAGAAAATAAAAACTTTGGAAATAATACTCAAGCTTAAATTAAGATTTTTTTAAAACGATTATTTAAGTAAACCGCTATCTTTTAAAAGTAATTCAATATCGGTGTTCTTAATTTTTTTAAGTAAAATTTTTACCATTTCTTTTTCGACAATGCTAAGTGGTAGTTCGTCTATACTCTTTTTATCAACAGCATAATAAGCGGCTTTTAAAAGTTCACGAATATCATAGCAACTGCCCCATACTTCAGGAACAGCACGATCAATATTAAGAAGGGTGTAGACAGATTCCATACCGGTACGAATAGAATATTCAGTTGTAAAGATAGTGTCCCTTGGAGTTTCAGCAAATTGGCCTAAGAAAGCAAAGTTAATTGAGCCTTTAGGGACGACTAATGGACGATCACTTTCTTTACGTGGTTGAAAGAAGGCATTAATATATGGCATATAACAAGTAGTTGTGTTGCACTTGGTGTTTGCATATTCTTCGATTTTATCCACAGAAAGGCCAATATGATACAACCATTCTTGACAAACTTCACTGCCGGTACATTCACGCATTGGCTTTTTCATAAAGTTACCTTTTTTATTAGTGTTAAGTGAATATACCCAGACTAAAATCATTTCTTTATCTTGGCTCTTGAATTGTGGCTGACGATTAATTGTCCAAGAAAGATACCAGTTATCCATACTATCTTTTACAGTAACAATACCTCCTGTTGTTACTTTACCACTACGAGGATCACGTTTACAAATATCCATAATATGTTTAATTATTTCTTCATCACTAGTAGCAATAGTAGCACTCATCCAGTTAGTAGCATTTACATCGCTACAAAATTTCATTGGATTACCATATTCGCCATTGCTTGCTTGGTTAGCAATATTTTTCCACATATCCCAAGACTTACCATAACCATTTTTAATGTTAGATAAATCAGGAGCAGTGTTTTGATCCCCATAACAAGATGTATCAGTGCAACAACCATTGGTAATAAATACTAGATCATTTTCACTCAAAGGGATAGATTTTTCTTCATTATCTTTTAGATATTTAATTGCTTTGGATTGTTTTTTGGTACCTAAATTTTCAATAATGACATTTTTTACCTCAATACCATACTCTATTTTAACTCCATGGCTTTCCAAATACTTTGTTAAAGGCAAAATCATTGACTCATATTGATTATATTTAGTAAACCTTAAGGCTGAGAAATCTGGTAAACCATCAATATGATGAACATAACGGCAAAGATATCTTTTCATTTCTAAAGCTGAAGACCATTTTTGAAATGCAAACATGGTCTGCCAATATAACCAGAAATTGGTACTCCAGAAACTACTTGGCAAAACTTCAGATATTTTTTTATCCTCTAATTCACTTTCCGGAGTAATAAATAATTTGGATAAAGCCATAGCTGATTTTTTATCCAATTTAAATAATTTATCAGTATGGGCATCCTTACCACAGTTCGTTGTCGCACGACATAATGAGTAATTTGGATCGTGTTTATTTAACCAATAATATTCATCTAACACTGATATTTTAGGATTTTCAATAGATGGCACATCACGAAACATATCCCACATGCACTCAAAGTGATTATCCATTTCACGACCGCCACGCATATAAAAACCTTTGGTAATATCCTTTCTACCATCACAAGAGCCGCCAGCAAGTTCTAATTCTTCAAATAGATGAATATTTTCCCCTTTCATCTGGCCATCACGCACTAAATAAAAGGCAGCGGACAAGCCAGCAAGACCGGTTCCAATAATATACGCTTTCTTTTTGTCAACGCCAATAGGCTTTTCTGGGTGGGCAAAGGCTTCATAAGTTCCAGCTCCATAATACATAATAATTCCTCCTTATTTTCTATAATTAGAATTATACATTCTTAAAAGTTTTATACAATAAACAATCTTCTGGAGGTGTATTATTTTTAGACATTTTTATTTTATTGTCAAAAAAAATATTAGAAAACTATAATTAATTTCTAATATTCTTTTCCTCTTACTTCGTTATTTATCCAAGCAAGATAATTTTTACTAGTACTAGTAATTGGCATTATAGCAAATTCAAAGGTTTCATAGCTATGGTATTTACGAACTACATTATAAATTTTAGTCGATAAATTTTTTTTAGTCTTAACAAATACTAAATATTCTTTAGCAGATTCTATTTCTTGATGCCATAACCAAGTAGACTGGCTTTCGATCATTTGACAACTGCTTACCAATTTTTCGTCCAATAAAGCTTTGATTGTTCTTTTAGTTTCTTCTACATCATCAAAAGCTATTTCTATCATACAATATTCGTCAATCATTTTAATCACTCTCTTTTTCTATTTCTCTAATTTTTTTCTTTATTAAATGTAATAGTTCTTTATCTTCATCTAATTCATTTAGAATATACAATGCATCTTGTAATTTTACTTTTTTGCTTACTTTATCTCTTACTAATTCTTTTATTTCTTGAAAATTAATATTCTTACTTTGGCAGTAATTTAAACCTAAATTAGCAATATTTTTTAAAACATAGGCTTTAAGAGGATATTCGTCCATTAACATAACACCATGGTAAGCACCAATTATAGTTTTATAGCGATTTATTTCTTCTTCCATAATATTAATCCTTCCTAGTTTTAGCTTTTTTTATTTTTTGGCTCTTTGTCCTTATATACTTGGCAATAGGCTTTTAAATTACAGTCTTGACAATTAGGATTTAATGATTTACATATATAGCGTCCGAATAAGACTAGCTGGTGATGGAGTCTACTCCACTTTTCTTTTGGGATTTTTAGCATTAGTTCTTGTTCGGTTTGGTAAACATTTGCATTTGATGAAACTAATCCTAAGCGATGGGAAGTTCGATAAACATGTGTATCAACCGCTATACTAGGAACATTAAAGATATTGGATAAAACTACATTAGCAGTTTTTCTTCCAACCCCAGGTAATGTTAAAAGATAATTAAAATCATTAGGAAAGCGGCCATTGTAATCTTCTAATAAACGAGTAGCAATTTCTTTAATGTAATAAGCTTTGTTATGGTATGTACCAACCGGATAGATTATATTTTCAATTTCTTTTAAAGATGCTTTGCTTAAAGTTTGCAAAGAAAATTTTTGCCATAAAACCTTGGTAACTTTATTTACCCTTGCATCAGTACACTGTGCTGATAAAACTGTTGCAATTAATAACTCATATGGTTTAGTATATTCTAGTTCACAACGCGGATTAGGGATTGCTTCATCCAATTTTTGCAAAATTTTCTTAGTTCTATTCGTCATCATCATTTAACCAATCGTAGTCAAAATATTCTTCTTTATCATCATTACTGGCTGGTATTTCTTTAGAAATATTTTTTATTTTCCGTTTGGATGCTTCCACATCATTCATACTACGATAACCTTTTGCTTGCCAATCAAATAAGACTCTATCTATATAGCGAAAGTTTTTGACGCCACTTAAGACAGCTTCTTTTAAGGCGCCAATAATTAAATCTTCGGGAATGCTTTTTTCCAACCAATTGTTAATATATTCATATTCGATTGGTGATAAACTGCGAACTAATTCTTTTTGAAAAATATCATAGATATTATTAGAAACTTCTTTTTTATTCTGATTTTGGATTTTCATAGCAATAGCATTATAAAATTTATCTAAGGATATAACTTCTTTAATCATACCATTTTCTCTAATAGGTTTATATTCAATAATTCCTTTAACAATTAAATTATTAAAAGAAGTCATGACGTCTTCTTCATTTAGACCTAAACTATTAGCAATTTTAGAACAATCAAAGCATTCACAAGACATATTAAGAAGTTTAAGAAAAACTAAAAAATCTTTTAAAGATAGAGTTTTATCCATATTCTGAATTAAAAGCTCATTAATATTTAAATTATTGGCTTTTAGAATTAAATTTAAGTTTTGCACTGACACCACACCTTTTTATTCTTAAGAACATAATTAGTTAAATGATTTTCGTCATTTTTTAATTTGTTTTTTAATATCATATTTTCTAAAATTTTATAGACCGCATTGATTTTACTTTTAGGAATACCAAGGTTAATTAAATCTTCGTAGTTAAGTTTTATTTCTTTACGATTATGAATAGGAATTTCTTTTTCTTGCTTAACAATAGTTGCTCTTTTCTTTCCTTTAATTAGACCGGTAATCATCGCAAAATATAGGCCGTGTTCATATATAACAGTATTATCTATCTTACCATATTTTAAAATTTTTTGAATAGTTTTTATATTACTTTGTTCTTTTTTTGTAAAAGGAAAATTCGATGGCAAGTCTAATTGGGCATACATTCCACATAAATCATCGACCTTGTGTATTTTTTTATAATTAATTCCTAAAATTTTTAATATACCTAGTTTTTTCATATAATCCATTGATTTTACAACATTTACGCTCAAGAGAATTTTATCTAATTCACTTTTAACTCTTGTTTTCGATAAGGTACTTAAAAGTTCTTTATACTTTTTAATAGCGCCAAGAGTTGCTGGTTCAATATTAAAACCTAAAGTAGCATGAAAACGAAGGGCACGTAGCATGCGCAATGGATCATCCTGGAATTTTTCATTAGGATTGCCAATACATTTTATTTTTTTATCTCGTATATCTTGAATGCCTCCTAAATAATCTATAATGTTGCCATTTTTATCCATAAGAATAGCATTAATAGTAAAATCTCGTCTTAAGATATCTTCTTTCACATCTTTTATATAGCATACAGTCGGGTTCCGTTTTTGATAAGAAAGTTCTCTACGAAATGTTGTTATATCAATATTGTAAGGTGGTTCTGTAATTTTTAAAGCACCATAATGAGCACTACTAGCATTACCATTTAAGAAGGTACTCATTTCTTTTACCGTAGCGGCCGTAGCGATATCAATATCATAGCTTTTTTTATTTAAAATAAAATCTCTAACATAGCCACCAACAATATAACTTTCATAGTTGTTATCTTCCAGTAAATTTAATATATTAAAAATCTTTGTATCCATTATATCTCCTAGAAATATTATAACATTTCATTTGACAATATACCACTTCTTATGATAGAATTTACTAGACAAATGAACAAAAGGAGGAATACTCATGGCTGTTAAAATTACAAATAAAAAACCAAAATCTATGAATAGAAGAAGCCACGCTCTTAATAAAACTAATCATTTTCAAAAACCTAATATGATTACTATTACTGTTAATGGCGTTAAAATTAAAACTTCTGCAAGAGAAGCTAGAACTATTCTAAAGGCTAACTAATTAGTAGTTTTTTAATCAATTTAAAACCCAAGGCTTTTTTTCTTGGGTTTTTATTTTACTTTTAAATATTCATGTTTTTTTAATTTACAATTGATAATTAAAAAGTAATCTTACTTAAGAAGCACGTCTAAATAACCCTAAACCTTTTTTTATGTTTTTGGTATTGGGATATAATTCGTCTAGGGTATCGCGAGTTGTATAATTTTCATAATTTAAATCACTTCTTTTAACAGTATAAGCTGCATCATCTATTTTAGAAAGAATACTTTCTAAATTAGAATTTTCATCTATGACAATTACATTTAAATCTTCTTTATTTTTTCTTAAAATGCCATAATAATTATCATATGGTAAATAACGGACGATTACTCTTTCAGATTTGCTTCTAATGTTACCATAATTATCAATATAATAATGAGTTGCACTTACCAAATATAAATATTCAATAAAGTTGTTAAATTGTTCTTTACTAAATAAAGACATAATTAAGCCCCCTAAATAAAATTATGCTTTATACATTTTTATTTTTTTATCAATGTTACCAACAAATTTAATTAATGTTTATTTCTTCATTGATTTCTAACATTTTATAAACGCGATAAATATCATTTTCTTTCTTATATAAAGCAATCGGTTTATTATTATATAATAAAGTTACTATTTTGTCATCTATATTTAATAAAATTTTACTGCCATTTTTTACTTTAAAATATTCAGTTGCATTAAGATTATAAGATGGGTAATCTTTTAATACTTCATTTAAAGGTATTGCTTTGTACTTATCGTTTTTTATATCTTCTAAAGTATAAGAAGCTTCTAGTTTATAATTTCCTTGTTTAGTTCTTACTAGTTCTTCCATGGTAGCAACGGTTCCTAATCTTTTGGCGATATCTTCAATTAAACTTCTGATATAAGTTCCCTTAGATACGGTTACTTTAAATTTTATTAAATCATCATGAAAATCTAAAAGTTCAATATTGGAAATATTAATTTCACGGGTGGGTAAAATTACTTCTTCGCCGGTTCTTGCATATTCATATAACTTTTTACCATTTATTTTAACAGCTGAGTAAATAGGAACGGTTTGAGTACTAGTACCTAAGAAGCTATTTAGTATTCTAATGATCTGTTCTTTATTTACTTTATAGTTTGTTTTTTTGATAATATTACCAGTTATATCTCCAGTATCAGTTTGAACGCCAAGACGCATTGTAGCAATATATTCCTTATTTTTAGAAGTTAATATATCTACTAACTTAGTATCGTGATTTGTACAAACAATAAGGACACCAGTTGCTAGTGGATCTAGTGTTCCTGTGTGTCCTACTTTCTTTGTATGCAAATGTTTAGATATTACGTTTACAACATCCCGAGAAGTCATATTCTTTTCTTTACATACATTTATAATCATTTTTGGTCTTCCTTATGGATATTAGCTAAAATCTTTTCAATATTATTACCATATTCAATTGATTCATCATATTTGAAGATTAATTCTGGTGTATTACGAATTTCTATTTTAGATGATAAGCGGCCGCGTAAGTATTTAGCTGTACTATCATTTAATTCTTTTTCTAAAGTTTTATGATCATCTTGTTCTAGGCTAGTAAAATATACCTTGCAAAATGATAAGTCGTTAGTAACTTCACAAGCTGTAATGGTTATAGCTTTTAAAATTGAATCGCGACTTTCTTCTAAAATTATTTCACATAAGGCTTTTTGAATATTACTAGATATTCTTTTTTGTTTTACTTGGTTCATCTTTTTACCTCAACCATGTCATAACTTTCTAAGATATCTCCTTCTTTTAAATCACTATAAGATTCTAAAGTGATACCGCATTCAAAACCTTTTTTAACTTCTTTAACTGAATCTTTTCCTCTTTGTAAACCAGCAATGTTACCATCGTGAATAACGATGCCATCACGAATAACGCGAATTTTAGAATTACTCTTAATTAAGCCATCTGTTACATAAGAGCCGGCGATTTTACCAACTTTAGAGAAAGTAAATATCTTACGAACTTCAGCACGCCCAAATACTTTTTCTTCAAATTCAGGATCAAGCATACCTTGCATAGCGGCTTCCATATCTTCGATAGCTTTATAAATAATATTGTATAAACGAATATCAACGCTGTACTCTTTAGCCATGTCTTTAGTTTGTGGAGATGGAGCAACATTAAAACCAATAATTATCGCATTAGAGGCATTAGCTAATACAACATCACTTTCCGTAATTGTACCGATATCACTACGAATTATATTGATTTTAATACCTTTAACTTCGATCTTCTGTAAAGAATTCTTTAAAGCTTCTTCACTACCTTTAACATCAGTTTTTAATATAATATTAATTTCTTTAGTTCCTTCATCAATAGCTTGGAATAATGAATCTAAAGAGATATTTTCTTTTTTGAATTTTTGGTCACGAGCGATTAATTTACGCTTTTCGGCTACTTCTTTAGCTTGCGTTTCTGACTCAAAACTCATAAATTTATCGCCAGCTTCTGGATTACCTTGAAGACCAGTAATTTCAACTGGAGTTGAGGGTCCAGCGCTTACAACATCTTGCCCTAGATCGTTTTTCATTGTTCTTATTTTACCATAATTAGTACCGATAACGATTGGATCGCCAATTCTTAAAGTACCATTTTGAATAAGAATAGAAGCAACTCCGCCGACATGTTTATCTAGTTTAGATTCAATTACAGAACCTACGGCATATCTGTTAGGGTTAGCCTTTAAGTCCAACATCTCAGCAGTAGCTAAGATTGTTTCTAATAACTCATCAATGTTTTGACCAGTTTGAGCAGAAATTTTAACAAATGGATATTCGCCCCCCCATTCTTCAGGAGTAATGTTTAAAGCAGCCATTTCTTCCATAACTTTGTTGGGATTTGCATCCGGTTTATCCATTTTATTAACAGCCACAATAATAGGTACTTTAGCGGCTTTAGCATGGTCAATAGCCTCTTTAGTTTGCGGCATAACACCGTCATCAGCAGCAACAATGATAATAACAATATCAGTTACACTAGTACCACGGGCACGCATAGCCGTAAACGCAGCATGACCTGGGGTATCAATAAATGTAATGGCTTCCCCATTATGAACGATTTGATAAGCGCCAATAGCTTGAGTAATGCCACCAGATTCCGTAGCAACAACTTTAGAATGACGAATTGTATCTAATAAAGTTGTTTTACCATGGTCGACATGACCCATAATTGTAACAACGGGTGGACGTTTTACTAAATCTTCTTTGGAATCTACTATTTCATATTCCTCAAAATTAGTAATATCTTGAGTAGTATCTCTTTTTAATACTTTATTGTATTCTAAAGATACAACCTCAGCATCTTCAAAACTAATTGGCATCGTTAAATTAGACATAATACCATTAGTCATTAATTTAGTAATTAGGTTAGCAGCACTGCAACCAATTGCATCTGCTAAAGCCCCGACCGTCATATTTTCATGATATAAAATGATATTATCTTCCTTAGCATTCTTCTTTAATTTAGATTTATTTTTATACATCTCTTTTCTTTTATTTAAGAATTCCACTTTAGAAGAAGCTATTTCGCTTTTTTTCTTTAATTTTTGCTTTTTATCACCTGATTGGTAAGATTTTCTGATGTTTGTAGTTTCCATAATGTCTTCTACAGCTTCATCAATAACATCTTCTTCCTCAAGAGATGTATCATCAGCAGTCGATATTAGGTTAATGGCATTATCTAAAATGATAATATCATCTTCATTTAATTCTGAGTCACCACTTTTTACTTTAATTCCTAATTCTTCACACTTTTTTAAAATTTCAGCAACTGTATGATTAGTGTCGTTTGCATATTCTTTAACAGTCATCATAAAGTACCACCTCTTTCTTATATGTATTTTTCTATTTCTTTATAAATACTATCTGGTATTTCTAAGTCTAAGGCTCTATCTAAGGCTTTATTTTTTTTAGCCAGTTCTAAAACTTCTTTAGATTTTGTTATATAAGCCCCTTTACCATTTAATTTACCAGTTGTATCAACTTCGATTTTGCCAGTCGGTGTTTTTACAATTCGTAAAAGATTTCTTTTTTCTTCCCTATTTCTTGTAACAACACACATTCTCAAAGGAACTTTTTTCATTATTTATTTCCTTCTTTTTGAATATCTTCCATGGTTTTAACTTCAATTTTATATCTTGTTAATTTACTAGCAAGTCTAACATTAATTGCCTTACGACCAATAGCAAGTTTTAAATTATCTTCATTTACAATAGCAAGAGCCTCTTTCTTTTCTTCATCTTTAATAGATACGATAACGTCTTTAGCAGGAGCCATCGCATTTTTAATAAATTCAACTGGGTCATTACTATACTTAACTAAGTCGACTTTTTCGCCATTAAGTTCTCTTAAGATATTACCAATTCTGCTACCTCTAGCACCGATACATGCTCCAATTGGATCAATTTTATCGTTTGTTGAGTAAACAGCTACTTTAGAACGAACTCCTGGTTCTCTAGCTACTTGATATAAAATTACGGTTCCATCAGCAAGTTCTGGAATTTCACTTTCAAATAATCTCTTAACAAAACCATAATGTTTTCGCGATAGAAGAATAAGTGGTCCCTTAGTTCCAGCTTCAACTTTAGTAACATATACTTTAATTTGAGAACCCATTTTAACTGTTTCGCCGGGAATCATTTCACTCTTTGGTAAAATACCACGAGCACGACCAAAATCGACATAATAATTTCTTTGGTCTTCCATTGCAAGCATACCTACTAGCATTTCATCTTGCTTATCATCGAATTCATTAACGATAGATTCTTTTTCAGCTTCCCTAATTCTTTGCGTTACTACTTGTTTAGCCGCCCCAGCCGCAACACGACCAAAATCATGGGGAGTTACTTCTTTTTCGATTGTATCGCCAATCTTAATTTCAGGGTCAATTTCTTTAGCCTCTTCAAGTAACATTTGAGCATCAGGATTAATCTCTGGTGGAATTTCTACTTCGTTTCCTTCTTCGTCAGTTTCATAAGTTGAATCAATATAATCATCAACAACAACATAATAACTAATTACTTTAAATTTACCTGTTAGTTCATCAAAATCAACACGGACATTAGTTCTAGAATCATAATTTTTCTTATAAGCAGTCATTAAAGCTTGCTTCATAGCTTCAATAATTAATTCTTTAGATATGCCTTTTTCTTCTGTTACCAAATTTAGGGCTTTTAAAAATTCTAAGCCACTATCTACTGTTTTTTCTGTTTCCTTTTTTCTCATATTTATACGCCTCTTTCTTTACTTATTACATCAAGAATGTATGACTCATCAATAAAATCCATCTTATCAACAATTGGATTAATAATATTTGTTGCTTCAACAATTTCATCCAAGTCAATACCGTTTATTTTATCAAGTTCAATTGTTAAAAAATTATAGTTATTTTCTTTATGATAGCAAACATCAGTTACCACTATCTCTTTAGAAGATAACGCTTCCTCTACGTTTTTTCTTAATTTGTCTAACTCTTTTTCCATATTACCTCTTTTAAGTTTTATTACTAATGAGTATTTTTTATTCGTTAGTAATACCCCCACTGTTTTTTTATAAAATTAAAAGTGGGAATTTTACTGCCCACTCAAATCTGTAATTTAATTATAGCATAATTCCCAGTATTTTCAATATTTTTAAGTAAGTTTTTAGGTTTCCTAAGAATTTTTATTTTATTTTTTATCTGTGATTAACTAGCAAAACAATGATCTTAAATAATATGATTATTAAAAATATAAAATTATTTAAATAACTTTATTTTGGTTTAAATATTAAATTAATCTCTTTTAATAAAACGAGAAAGTATGATGAGTGGAAATGAATAATTTCTACTTAGATTCTTTTTTTACTTTAAAATTTAAGAAGCTCCAGAAAGTAACTTCTGGAGCCAAATGTGATACAATCTAATTGACAAAAGAAGATATATCACATAGATTATTTTAACATAAAAATATTCTAAAATAATTGCTTAAGTAAGGCTGAAATGAAATAATTAGATTCAAAAAATTGATTGTTCATTTCCACTTAACTTCTTTTATTTCACAAATCCATTGTAAACACTTTGCGTTTCTCTTAAAGTTATAAAGGCTTTTGCATCTATTTTTTTAATTAGGTTAGTTAAATGCTTTATATTTTTATTTTTTACTTCCATAAGAAGTAATTTCTTTTCTTTATTATCGTAGGTATCATAAACATCGATAACTGTAACCCCGTAACCTGATTTTCTAATTTTTTCCAAATTAGTTTTATTTGCTTTACTAGTTATAACTTGTACTGAAGCATTGCCTCTTATGACGCTTCTACTTAAAGTAGTACCTATAAAGGTTCCTGTTGCATAACCTAGTGAGTAACTAATGGGAACAAAAATGCTGGTTAAAGGAGTATTTAAGGCACTTCTAGCGACATAATACCAAATAAGAACCTCAAAAAAAGCAAGAACAGACGCTGCAAACTTTTGACCTTTGACTGAAATCACTGTTCTTACTGTACCGATACTTACATCAAGTATACGGCCGAAAAAAATTTTTACACATACTAGAAGTGTTGTCATAATCGTCCTATCTACGGATTAGCGCTACTCCTATTATAAAAGCAATTAATAATACTAAAGCTACTATAAAAATGGCATATCCTATTATATTAGTATTACTTTTTTCTTCGGTTTTATTCATCATATTTCTACTACGAATAGAATCTAATCTATCAATATAATTATTATTATTTTTATTTAAACTTTTTTTAATTTCTAATTGTCTACTATCCATCATGGTACCACAGTTTGGACAAAGTGTACTATTAGATGGTAATGCATGACCACATTTTTTACAATTATACATATTATCACCACTTTAATATTATCATAAACGATGTTAATTTACTAGATATTAAGTTTTTATCCATTGCTTTCTTACCAACTACATTTAATTTTTAATATAAAATTCAAAAAAGTGATGCTATTTCTGGGTGGGTGGTTGTGGGGAGTAAAAATAATCTTCTAAATTAATCTTTACAATCTTCAATAAAAGTCTTGGATTTATGTGGTTCATCTCTTAATAAATCTAAATAATTTTGCTGTCTTAGGGCTTCATACAAAACAATAGCTACCGTGTTAGAAAGGTTTAAAGCACGAACTTTATCGGTCATAGGAATACGCATACATTTATCGATGTAAGGCTTTAATATCTTAGGTGGAATTCCTGTTGACTCTTTGCCAAAAAAGAAATAAATATTCTCATCAGGATTAGAATAGTCAAAAGAAGTATGAGGTTTATGACCATATCTTGTTAGAAAATAATAGGTACCTTTATTCTTTTTAAAAAATTCTTCTATATTTTCATAAACTGTATAGTCACAATATTGAATATAATTAACGCCACTTCTTTTAATATACTTTTCGTCTAAGGAAAAACCTAGCGGTTTAATTAAATGTAACTTAGTATGGGTGGCTACACAAGTACGCATGATATTACCAGTATTTTGAGGTATTTCTGGTTCAAATAAAACGATATTTAACATATAAATTCTTCTTTCTTGTTTAAGACTTTTATTTTTTAATTAGTCTTCTTTATCTTTTATTTTCTTACTTATTATACTATAAATTAGTTACTGTTGGTTTGTTTTGGTTCTAATTTTAAGCTTTTATCGTATTCTTTAACTTCTTCTTGGGGAATTATTGTTCTGTTTTCTAAAATGGCTTTAATTATTATCATTTTAGCTCTGTCGGTTACAGAGTGCTCTCTTAAAGTAATTGGGGGTAATTTTTCATTTCTATTATGAACATTTACCATATAACGGGATCCAACGTAAATATCTTTGTTAAAATTATGATTATCAAGATAAATTATTTCAGTAATTTCACTTTGAATTATAGCTTTCATACATTCATTGCAAGGAAATAAGGTAGTATAGATTTTAGCACCGTGAAGTAATGATTTATCGTTATTATATCCCAAAATAGCATTTTTTTCAGCATGAACAACATAAGCATATTTAGTATCTAAAAATTTTCCTTCTTTATTCCATGGTATTTCTTCGTCATTAATGCCTAAAGGCGCTCCATTGTATCCTGTTGATAAAATACGATTATCTTTGGAAACAATAACAGCCCCCACCTGACGAACCGGATCTTTGGATCTTAATGATGTCATTAAAGCAAAAGTAGCAAAATAATCATCCCAAGTTATATAATTTTTATTGTATGTTGCTGGAGCAACATTTTCTATATTATCTTTCATAGTATATTTAAAGTCTTATAATGACTTTACCTTTCTCTTAATTAGTTTTTTTTGCGTTTAACCTTACTTTGATATTTAAATTTTAGTTTTTTTATTTAAGTTAGCGCTCTTATTTTACCATTAGTTTCCTAATACTTTTTAACTAAAATTTTTATTTTTGTATATGACTTTTATTTTTTTGAGTGCTTGTCATATTGTATCATAAAATTAAGATATGTTATACTATTTTTAGTTAAAGAAAGGATATTTGAAATGAAAAAGTTTTTTAGTATATTCATAATTAGTATTTTGTTATTTTGTACTGGCTGTAGCGATAAAGAAAATACAGAAAATTTACTTGGTATTGACTTTAATATTGATGGTAACGAAACTACTTTAGCTAATTATGATACAGAAAATCCACTAGTAGCGATGGAAATTGAAGGGTATGGGGCGATTGTCATCGAATTATTTCCCAAGATAGCTCCAAATACGGTTAATAATTTTATTTCTTTGGTTAAACAAGGTTTTTATGATAATAATTCATTTCATCGTTTAGTACCAGGTTTTGTTTTACAAGGTGGCGATCCAAAAGGTGATGGGACTGGTGGTCCAGGATATACCATTAAGGGTGAATTTACTAACAATCGATTTACTAATACGTTAAAACACACTAAGGGTATTGTTTCTATGGCTAGAAGTAGCGCAAATGATTCGGCTGGTAGTCAATTTTTTATTATGCTAGATACTGCTACTAATTTGGATAATAATTACGCAGCTTTTGGCAAAGTTATTGACGGCATGGATATTATTGATAAAGTTGCTAATACGGAAGCTGTAAGTAATAATCAAACTGGAAAATTAAAGAAGAATTTAACAATAAAAAAAGCTTTGGTGGATCTTAAAGGTAAAGAATACAGTGAACCAACAAAAATTACTGAATAAAAAATACTATTTAAAAATAATAAAAAAGAATACATCATTTAAATTTAATTTTTAAAAGATGTATTTTTTATTAACAATAAATTTTATAAAAAGATTGTGGTGTTTTTAAAAAATGTTAAAAACTCCTAAGGATACTAATCCCATAATAATACCGGCTAATATAACACCACCCATGATAGCAATGACGCTCTTTTTAAAATCAAGGTTTAAAAGAGATGCTGCTAAAGTACCTGTCCAAGCTCCAGTACCAGGAAGGGGAATGCCTACAAATAAGAATAAGGCATAATAAACGTTACGGCCGGCTTTTTCTTGTAATTTTTTTCCACCTTTATTCCCTTTTTCTAAACAAAAAGTAAAAAATTTTTTGGTTAGTTTTTTATCTTTACCCCATTCCAATATTTTACGGGCAAAAAAGAAAATAAATGGTACTGGTAGCATATTGCCTAAAATAGCAATGATATAAGAAGGAAGTAATGGTAATTGAAAACCTACTGCATAAGGGATAGCTCCACGAAGTTCAATTAAAGGAACCATCGAAATAAAAAAAACTATTAAATATTTTAAAAACATAAATTTCACCTGAACTAATTTTAGCAAAAAAAAATAAGAAAGGGAATACCTTTCTTAAAAAGTGTGAGTTTATTGTTTATATGTTATCTTAATTGTATAGGGTTTATATATGAATTATCATAATTACATTATGATTTCTTGTATCCACCATTAACTTTCAACATATCGTTAATGTCCACAAGCGTTCGATTTGGCTAATTCTTAACCTATCTTTATATCTTTTGTAAGATATATTTTTTATATAATAATTAAATTTTTTTACATCTTTTAATTACCTTTTTTCTTTCTAATCGATCAATCTTCCTTTCACAATTACATAGTACCAATCAATTATGAAAAATATGTGATAGAAAAGTGAAAGTTATCTTTTATAATATTTTTATTGCTAGTTATTATATAGCAATAGAAGTTAAAGTCATAAATTTTTGATGTTAATTAATTATAAAGAATTTCTTATAAGAATCATTTTTTTATTTGAAAATAGAAAGTTGTTCCTTTATCTTTGATGCTTTTAACACCATATTTGAATTGATGTTGTTCTAAAATATTTTTTACTATGGATAAGCCAAGTCCTGTTCCGACAACATTTCGTTTATGATTTTTTTCTTTTTTATAATAACGATTCCAAATATTTGGTAAATCTTTCTCTTCAATTCCTTTACCAGTATCAATTATTTCAACTTTACAATCTTTAATGTTTTCAGTAATTTTTATTGTAACTGTTAAATCATCGCCTGTATAATTGATTGCATTATTAATAAGATTATAAATGACTTGGCTTATTCTTTTTTTATCAGCTTTAACCATTATATTTTTAGGGCTTTCTAATATTAATTTATAATTTTCAGTTTCTTTAATTATTTGATATCTTTTTAAAATATCGTTAATTAATTCGACTATATCAAATCTTTCTAAAGTTAAAGTATCTTGATTATTTTGTAACTTGCTAAGTTCTAAAATATCATTAACCAAAACATTTAAACGATCAGTTTCGTCAATTATAACATTCAAATTTTCTTTAGTTTTTTCTTTATTATCAAGGGTAATATCCCTAATCATTTCAGCATAGGCTTTAATCATGGTTAAAGGAGTTTTTAAATCATGAGAAACATTGGCCATTAAATCGCGACGATATAAATCAGTTTTAGATACTTCTTGTTCTAAATAGTTAAGATTATTGGCAAGTTCATCGATTTCTTGAATACCAGTTGTATTAAATTCAACGTTATAATTACCATCAGCTAATTTCTTAGCATTTTTAGTCATATCACTTATTGGTTTAGCAATTCTTCGTGACAAAAATAAAGCAATTACAATAGAAAATAAAATTGCTAATAATGTAATGTAAATTAGTTGATTTTTTATTAACGATGTTGTAGTGCCTATGTCCTCTAAGGACGTGAACAAAAATATATAACCATTGCCTTTTTTTATTCCATATAAAAGAGAAACACTATTATTGATGGGATTTAAAATCTTTTCAAATGATGTTTCTTCCCCTGACTGCTTAAATTTAATTAATTCTTTTTCGATTATTTTATTGCGGCCCAATAAACAGGAAGAAATTTTGTTATTGTAATAATATTGATTACCATAATAATCCATATATTCTAAACAAATATTGTTATCTAAAGTTATATCATCCATTGATTCAATAATATTATTACTGTCAATATCGATAATTTTGGCAACAAGTTCATTCATATAATTAATTTGATATTTTTCATAATATATTTTAAAGAAAACAATTTGGATCAACCATAATAATAATAATATAGAGATGGAAAAAACGATTAAATATTCTAAAGTTTTAAAATGAAGAGAGTTTCTCAAATTTTTTAATTTAATTTTGGTATTCAAATTTATATCCTATAGCTCTAACCGTAACAATAAATTTACGATATTTTCCTAAATTATTTCTTAATGTTTTTATATGGGTATCGATTGTGCGGTCATCACCAAAAAAATCATATCCCCAAATATTGGTTAATAGTTGTTCTCTAGATAAAGCGATATTTTTATTCGTAACTAAATATTTTAACAGTTCATATTCTTTAGGTGTTAAATTTACTTTAACATCATCTACTCTTACTTCATGGGCTAAATCGTTAATTGTTAATCCTTCAAATTTATAAGTATAAGTATTAAAGCTATTTCTTTTTAAAATAGCTTTAACACGAGCTACTAATTCTTTAGGACTGAATGGTTTGGTAACGTAGTCATCTATACCTAAATCGAAACCGATTAATTTATCATATTCCTCACTTCGGGCTGATAGCATTACAAAAGGGACATCTTTAATTTTCTTAATTTCTTTACAGGCCTGATACCCATCCATTTTGGGCATCATTATATCCATAATGATTAAATTATAATCATTATTTTTAACTTTTTCAATGGCTTCTTCACCGTTGCTAGCTTCATCAACAGTATAGTTGTCTTTTATTAGATATTCTCTTATAACATTTCTTATTAAGTCCTCATCATCTACTACTAAAATTTTCATAAACTTCACATCCTATCTATTTATGTTTTATCTTTTTAGCTTTTTAATTATACAATTTAAGTTTTTTTCTTTTTCTTAAATTGCTGTTATTTTATTACAAATTTGTGAAAAATATATGAAAAAAGAGAACTTTAGAAGTTGGCAACATTATGATATATATCAGTAACATCGTCAATGTCATCTAAAAGATTATAAAGTCTTTCAAACAACATTTTATCTTCTTCGTTAAGTTCTACTTCTTCTTTAGCATACCAGCCAATTTCGTCTAATTCATAATCTACATCAGGAATAATACTTTCGATTACGTCTTTTAGTTGATGTTGATTACTTGGATTTACTGATATAGTCATTAAACCATTTTCGTAATTTTCTTCAATTGGTTCAATCCCAGCATCTAGCAAAGCCATTAAGACTTCTTCCTCATTATCAGTATGAAATGAAATTACATTTAGATAATCATAATTATATGATACAGAGTTATTAACGCCTAAACTTTTATGAACTTTATTAAAAGCTGCTCTTACTTCCCCAACTGTACGATTAACATTGTCAGTTAGTGTTTTAATAATTAAAGTCGATGCCCCAGGGCCAAAGCCTTCATACATAACTGTTTGATAGTCTTCTTGACCAGCGCCTTTAGCTTTGTCAATAGCTCTTTTAATAATGTCGTTGGGTACTTCTTGTTTTTTTGCTTTTTCTACTAATCTTTTTAATTTAATATTCGTATCAATATCAGGGTTACCTTTAGCTGCTAAATATAGTTCTTTAGCAAAGTTGGTATAAATCTTACCACGAGCAGCACCTGTTTTTTGAATACTTGCTTTTCTTACTTCATATGCTCTTCCCATAAATGTTCTCCTTTTCCTTTTTTGCACTTTTCTTATTATATTATAGGGTTAAAAAATTCGCAACTTTTTTATAAAATTAAATATTATATTTTTATCTCTTAATTTGTCTAAATAATTATCTTGGATATTTTTAAGTGCTAAAGTTAAGTTATGAATTTGATAGTGATTTATTTGACAATAATCCATACAATATTCTAACGCTTTTATAACGGCTTCCTTATCGGTTTTAACTTTGAAAAAATTTTTTATTCTACTCATGTAATTTTTGGATATTTTTCTGGTTAATAATTTTATTATAAAATTCGGAGTGCTGGTAAATGTATATCTATAACCATCATATTTTTTTAGTACTCGTAATGTATCATAATAACCTAATAATATATTCTCTTTAATTTTTTCATGATTAAGTTCTAAAATATTACAAATATTTTTTGAAGGTTTAATAGTAATTACTTTAGTTTTCTTTTTAGCAATATTTCGATGACGACCAATACCATTAATTCTTATTTCATATACAGTATCATAATTTTTATCTATCAACATCTTGATTGGACAATTATCATAAAAACCGCCATCGATGTAAATACTGTTATCTATCATTGGCACTAATTTAAATATTGGTAATGAGCAACTTGCTACTAAATAGTCTATTAATTTATCTTTAGGAATGTCATTTTTATTAATATAAATAGGTTCAAAATTATGAAGTTTTACTGTAACTAAGCCGAAATCATTTTTATTTCTATACAATTTTTCTTTGTCTATAATATTTTCTGCTAATTCTCGTATTTTTAATGTTGACATGCCTTTTTGCTTAAAAGTATTTATGATAGTATTATTTAAACCTTTTAGAGCTTTAAGTGCATTTTGCTTACCGTTAATATAATCAACTAATTCTTGGTTTATATCTAATAACTTTTCTGGTTCAATTGTTTGCCAAAAATCTAAAAGTTCCTTTGCTTGACCACTTGCTAATAGGCATGCATTAAATGAACCAATGGAGGTTCCAACGAAGCCTTTTATTTTAATATGACATTTTTTAAAAGCATAGTAAGCTCCAATTGATATGAACCCCGTTTCTTGGACATAGAAACGAGGTTTTTTATATGAGCAAATTGAGCTATGAAGATAAAATAAA
>CAKOOR010000002.1 GCA_934098505.1 uncultured Bacilli bacterium | reverse complement strand
TGACTTAACAGAATAAAATCCATTGCCAAAATATGAAGTATTCAAATATAATTCTAATATTTCATCCTTATTGTAGTAGAGTAATGCAAATTGAAACTTGCATAATTATCTATCCAATAATCTAAAAAATCTGCATACGACATATTTTCTCTTAACTGCGTCTTTTGACCATTGTAGTAAAAATCGTTATAGGCTTTTGCTCCTTCTTTAAAAGCCTCTGCTTTTGTTGGATACCCTGACTTTGTTATCCATTTTCTTGTTCCCTCAACTGTTGCAATTTCAAATCGGTATCCATATACCTTTCCACGTTTTCTTACGCTTACCATAGTTATCTCTCCTTCATTATAAAACTTAATGAAACGGAAAAATGCCAGCATTTCGAATGCTGACATTTTATATAACTATGTCCACAATAATTGTCCACGTAGATTTTTTATTGATTTTTATGGGGTTTCCTCGATTCTGTCCACATTATTTATGCTATGTGGACAAATTTATCATTTTTTCTATTTTTAACAATCCCTTATTTTATAAGGGTTTGCGAGGTTATTTATCACAACAGTTTTTGTACTTTTTGCCACTTCCGCAAGGCCTTTGGTATTAGGAATTTTGGGAGCTTTTCTGAGCACTTGGCTCGTTAATTCGGCACTTGGTTGCACCACAGAGCACTCCGTAGCACTCGGCAAACCTAGCAGAACTTATCAAAAACTTATCTAAATTTTAATTTAATTTTCCATAATACATATCGCTAAACATTCCATTTTTTTCTATAAGATCATCAAATTTACCATCTTCTTCAATCTTACCTTTATTAAGTACTATAATTCTATCACAGTTTTTTAGTGTAGTTAATCTATGTGCTATTGCAATAATTGTTGTATTATTTTCTTGTTTCATTTTTTCTATTTCAGCCTGAATATATTTTTCAGATGTATTATCAAGAGCCGAAGTTGCTTCATCTAAAATTAATATTTTAGGTTTTCTTAAGAATATTCTTGCAATTGCTATTCTTTGTCTTTGTCCACCTGATAAATTGTTTCCTCCTTCAGAAACTAATGAGTCAAATTTATCTGGAAGTCCATTTATATAATCATAAATATATGCTCTTTTAGCTGCTTCTTCTACTTCATCAATTGAAACTTCTCTATCTATTCCATATGTTATATTTTCAAATATTGTTCCTGCAATTAAGAATGGACTTTGTGGTACTAATACTATTAATTTTGATAAATCTTTTCTTGTTAAATTATCAATATTCTTATCATCAATAATTATTGTTCCATCTGCTTTTTCTAACTTGCAAATAGATTTTATTAATGAAGATTTACCACAGCCTGAAGGTCCAGCAATTCCAAGATACATTCCTTTTTCTATATCTATATTGAAGTTATCCAAAATGATTTTATCTTCATTTTCAGAATAATGGAAAGTAATATTTTCCATGTTTATAATCTCATTTGTTGATTTATTTTCTGATTTTGTTTTTATAGGTAAATATGAGAAATCATTTTCTATTTCTACCATTTTAAAGAAATCAGTTGCTAAAACTGTACATTCAGAAACTTCATCGAATATTCTATGCAATTCCTCTAGCGGTCTTAGTAATTGATTAAAACATAAATATGCAGTTAATACAGCACCTACTGAAATTATATTTTTAGTTGCTAGATAAGTAGAAATTCCAATTACTAACACTGTAAATACAGCTTGATTAATAAATTTTAAACAATCATACATTGCCATCGCTTTATGATGTTTCATTTCTTTTACTCTTAAAAACTCACCCTTATCATCAAATCTTTTAATTTCAAAGTCTAAACTATCGCAAATTCTTATAACTTCAATACCATTTATAAGTTCAACTATAGTTCCATCCATTCCTGATTTACTTTCTAATAGTTCAACCCTAATACCTTTTTGACTTTTTATTTGTTTTAATACAATAAATACTCCGATAGGTATAACTAACAACATAGGCATAGCTAATGTTATTGGTAATGTTAAAAATATAGTTATAATTGCAGCAATTGCATTAAATATTGCTGGAGCAAAATCCATAAACAACAATTTTTCTAATTTAATAGTTCCATCTAAACACCTATTAAGTCTTCCATGAATATTTCCAGTCATATTCTTTCTAAAATAAGAAAGCGGAGCCATTAATAATGACTTTATTACCATTCCTCTTGCTTTCTTTTCTGTTCTTGTTGCTGTATCTTCAACTAATACTCTTCTAAATATTTTTATTACTTCATTTACTACATTTACTATTAATATAAAAACTAAAAAAGGAATTACTTTATTAAATGATATTTCATTCTTAGTTAATATATCATCTGTAAGCCATCCTATTGCTTTTGGTGTCATTTGAGCAAGTGCAGCAGAAACCATCATTATAATAATTATTAGAATAAATCTTAATTTCTGTTTTGTATCTAACAATTTATATATTTTCTTCAATACTTTTATTAAATTATTCCTTTTCATAACAACTCCCCTTTCAAATCTCTTTAATTATAACATATTTTTATTAAATTTTTCAGTCAGCCTAAAATACACATATCATTGGGACAGTGTACATTTTTATAAAAAAACTTATTTTTCAATACTTTTCTCCAACATGGTGAATTTTAGATAAGTTTTAGATAAACTAAAAACTTATCTAATTAAAAACTGGTATTAAAAAAAGCCCGTAAATACGAGCTTAAAACTACTTACCACAACAGTTTTTGTACTTTTTGCCACTTCCACATGGACACAAATCATTACGTCCTACTTTTTTAGTCTTCTTAGGTGTACTCTTAGTATGTTCTTTACCATCATTAGCAATTACTTCTTGCTTCTTAGGCTTTACTTCTACGCTTCTAGAAATTTGTGCCTTAAGTAAGAATGTTGATATCTTACGATCAATTTCATCTTCCATTCGGTCAAATAAATCGAAACCTTCTTGTGTATAGGCTTGTAATGGATTAGACTGACCATAACCACGAAGTCCAATACCTTCTCTTAAGTGTTCCATTGTAGAAATATGATCTACCCAAGCCTCATCAATAACTCTTAAACTAATCATTCTTTCAAATTGAGAAATAACTTCTAATGGTACTTCTTTTAGTTTATCATTATAGTCATCCATAATCTTGCCTTCAAAATAATTAGCAAGTTCATGATCCTTAATATTTTTAATATCATCCATTGTTATCTTAGTCTTAGTTAATAAATGATTATTAACTTCTTCTAAAATATCAGTTTTATCTTGTTCCGTTAAATATCCTTCCGGAGCAATATGGCTATCAACAAGACCAATTAAATTATTAGTAAATGTTTCTTCAATTTCTGGAGTTACATCATCATTATCAAGCAAAGCATTTCTTCTCTTATAGATAATTTCTCTTTGTTGATTCATAACATTATCATAATCAAGCAAACTCTTACGCATATCAAAGTTATTACCTTCAACTTTTCTTTGAGCTGATTCAATAGTCTTGGTAAATCTCTTAGAACGAATTGCTTGATCACCAGTCATACCTAGTGCAATCAAAGCATCTTTAATCTTATCAATACCCGAACCAAAACGACGCATTAAATCATCTTCAAACGATACAAAGAATTGAGAAGTACCAACATCACCTTGACGACCAGAACGACCTCTTAACTGATTATCAATACGACGAGATTCATGTCTTTCGGTACCAATTACATATAAGCCGCCTAGATCTAAAACACCTTCGCCTAATTTAATATCGGTACCACGACCTGCCATGTTAGTAGCAATCGTAATGGCACCTTTTTCACCAGCTTTAGCAATAATTTCAGCTTCACGAGCATTATTCTTCGCATTTAAAACTTCATGAGGAAGACCTTCTTTTTTAAGCATAGCGCTTAACTTTTCGTTAGCAGATACACTTATTGTACCTACTAAGATAGGTTGACCAGTAGCATGAATTTCCTTAATTGTATTAACAATTGCATGATATTTATCTTTTTCGGTTGCATAAACTAAGTCTGGTAAATCAACTCTGGCAATAGGTTTATTTGTAGGAATTTGAATAACATACATATTATAAATGTTAATAAATTCTTCTTCCTCCGTCTTCGCAGTACCTGTCATACCAGAAAGTTTATTATACATTCTAAATAAGTTCTGGAATGTAATAGTGGCCATCGTCTTCGTTTCTTCATTAATAGTAACGCCTTCTTTAGCTTCAATTGCTTGATGTAAGCCATCACTATATTGTCTACCAACCATTAAACGACCAGTAAATTGATCAACGATAATTACTTGATCATCACTAACAACATAATCAACATCTTTACTAAAACCATAATTAGCTTTCAAAGCTTGATTGATATGATGAACTAAAGCACTATTGTCAATATCATAAAGATTATCTAAATTAAACATCTTTTCAATTTTTTTACTACCAGACTCAGTCAAAGAAACATTCTTCGTTTTTACATCAACATCATAGTCTTCTTCTGTTAATCTCTTAACTGCTCTATCACTATCAATATAAAGGTTTTTAGAATCAAATCTACCACCAGAAATAATTAAAGGTGTTCTCGCTTCATCTATTAAAATAGAATCGACTTCATCAACAATACAGAAATTAAGAGGTCTTTGTACACGATCTTCTTTTCTGATAACCATATTATCTCTTAAATAATCAAAACCAATTTCATTATTTGTTGAATATAAAACATCACAATTATAAGCTTCCTGTTTTTCTTTAGGGGTTAATTCTCTTAAATTTAACCCAACAGTTAATCCTAAGAAACGATAAATATTTCCCATCCATTCTGAGTCACGTTTAGCAAGAAATTCGTTAACTGTAACGATATGAACACCTTTACCAGTTAAGGCATTCAAATAAGTTGGCATAGTTTCGGTTAAAGTTTTACCTTCGCCAGTCTTCATCTCGGCTATATTACCAAAATGAATAGCAAGACCACCAACAATTTGAACAAAATAAGGTTTTTCCCCAATAACACGGAATGCGGCTTCACGCACCGTTGCAAACGCTGGAACAACTAAATCGTCTAACTTTGCACCATTATCCAATTGCTCTCTAAATTCTACTGTTTTATTTTTAAGTTCTTCATCGCTTAAGGCTTTATATTCGCTATCTAAAGCCATAACTTCTTCAGCGATTTTTTCAAAACGACAAAGTTCTCTATATTCTGAATCTATTAATTTTTTAAAAAAATTCATATTATATCCTCCATAATCACATTTTTATTTTAGCACAACCCATTGTAATTTCCTAGAAAAACCTTAATTTTTACTTTTTTTATCCGTTTTCGCAAGTATTAAAGTCTGAATATCTTCCGTAAGGGTATGCTCAATTTCATAATTATACCATTTCTCTTGTCTTAATTTTGTATTTAAAATACTTAAAATTCCTTGAACTTCAACGGCCGCTACTTTATTCTTACAAAAAAACTTAGCAAGTAAAGGATATCTAATTATCCATTTTTCATTAACTATCATAACCTTATATACCTTTGAAATCTTGTCATAAAAAACTAATAAATACTTATCTTTTGTTAGCTTTTCCCTAATATTAAAATAATCTTCAATTACTTTAAAATCAACTACATGGTCATCTTCAATATTACCACTTTTAATTAATACATAGGCGCCATTACCTTTGTTATTAGCAAAAAATTGATACCCCTCTCTTAATAATTCTTCTTCAAATCTAAAATTTTCCATTTTCTAAACCTCCTGTATAATAAACATCCTCTAAATATAACCCATTCGGACTGGCTGTCTGCATTTGACCTTTTTTATCCCAATTTTTAAGTAATTCTTCTACTTCTTTAATACTATGTTTTCCTCTAGCAACATCAATCATCGCACCAACCATATTTCTAACCATATAGCGATAAAAACTTTTACCAACAAATTCTATTTCTAAAATATCACCATTCTTAATAAAGTTTATTTCCTTAACTATAGCCTCATAGTTATCTCTTTCGCCGGCTGTAAAATTTTTAAAATTATGAATACCTAAGAAAATTTTACTACACTCTTCCATTTTTTTAATATCTAATTTATATGGATACTGTAAATAATACCTATCTAAAAAAACATCATAATTACCTAAATTAATTTTATAAACATACTTTTTACCAACAGCACTTCTTCTTGCATGAAAATCATTACTAGCATTTTCTATTTCTATTACTCTAATATCCCTAGGTAAAATAGCATTCATAGCGCCAACTAACCTATTAGCAGGTACTTCATAATCTAAATCAAAATGTACAACTTGACCATAAGCATGTACACCCTTATCAGTCCTCGAAGCCCCTTTAACTACTGTATCCTTCTTATTTATAATACTGACAGCCTTCTCTAACTCTTTTTGAACAGTAGGCAATTCATTTAACCTTTGAAAGCCATAATACAAGTTACCATCATAACTAACTTTTGCTTTATATCTCATTTACCCTCAACACTTCTATAGATACCTTTAATTAACTCATTAATATCCAAATAATTTGATAAATTAATATCTTTATCCTTAACCATCTTAATAAAAGCTATTATCTTTGGACACTTAATATATTTATATAAATCTTCATTATATAAATCCTTCTTATCCCCCGTAACAACTACTTTACCCTTATGAAAAATAATATATTCATCTAAAGTATCTAAAAAATAACTAATATCATCACTAACAATAATAATATTTTTAGCATAATTACTCTTTAATTTTCTTAATACTTTCTTTAAATAATCTATATCTTTATAATTAAAACCTTTTTCATAATAATCAAAAACATACACTAGAGGATTATAAAATAATATAAGTGCTAATTGTATTCTTTTCATTTCCGTAGTCGATAAAGTACTAAAACTTCTTCTTAAATAACTATCATTAAGTTCTACTAACTTTAGGGCATCATACATTTTCTTATTACGGTCTTCATAATTTAAATTATACAAATCACCAAGATAATTCATTTCTTCATAGACAGTTTTAGTTTTAAATTCTTTTAACGGACTATTACTTAAATAGCCAATATCTTTTATAGTCCCCGCTGGACTTATTTCAATGCTACCACTATTTTTAACTTTTTTACCAATAAGTAAATCTCTTAAAAGACGACCGGAAATACCACTTACAAAAGTTATATTACCACTTTTGAAAGTACAAGTAACATTATTTAATTTTCTTTCTTCATTAACCGAAGAACAACTAACTTTATTTAAACTTATTTCCATATAGTCTTTATCATCTTTCTTTCATTTGTAATAATCTCGTTTAGTAATCCATAATAACCCAATTGGATCGATAAATCAACCATAAATGGTAAATTAAAGCCTAATCTTTTTAAAATTTTTTCCTCTTTTAAACATTCTAAAGTCTTACCTTCCATAGCAATTCCTTTATTATATAAAATTATCAAATAATCACTATCTAATAAATTTTCCATATCTGTAGTAATATTAATTATTGTAATATTATTTGTCTTGCAATACTTTATTATTCTTTTAATATCCGATTCTTCCATATTAACAAAGACATCATCAAATACTATATACTCACTATTCCTAATTAAAGCCTTAATTATTTTTAAATAATTCTTAAATCTCTTAGTGCAAGTCGAAACTCGAATTTCTAAAACATTTTCTAACTTAAAAAATTTGACAATTTTATTAACTCGGGTTTCTTCTTCTTCTACTGTCAAATTCAGGTCATTCAAACTATTAAATAATTCTTCGATAACCATATTCGTACTGGTATATCTTTCGTTAGTTATCACACTAACATATCTTTTCAAAAGATAAAAATTATCCTTAACAATTTCTACTCCATTAATAATGATGCTTCCCCTATATTTTAAAATTCCAGCAAATATCTTAGCTAAAGTCGTCTTACCACAAGCAGCGGTTCCAATAATAGCTGTGTTAACACCCTTATTAATTTGCAGAGTAAGTCTATCAAATACAGTAAAATCATTATATTGGAAAGTTATATTACTAAGTTTAATAGACTCCATTTTACCACTCCATTTTATCACTAATTAGTTATTATACAAGAAAGTTTCCTAAAAGAAAAGAAAATATCAACTATTTTCTTGAAATATTTATGGTATCTTTTACCAATCCATTATTATTAAACTATTAATTT
This sequence comes from uncultured Bacilli bacterium, assembly GCA_934098505.1. Classification (GTDB taxonomy): domain Bacteria; phylum Bacillota_I; class Bacilli_A; order RF39; family UBA660; genus CAG-605. Next base: position 153,095 of record CAKOOR010000002.1, on the reverse strand, counting down.
TTTCAAACATTATTTTAATTTCATTCTCTCGTTAAGCAATTTACCACCTTATATGGGTAAACATTATTTAGGTAGTAAGTATATAAAAACCTATGATTGCTTAAGTCTTTTGTATTAATTATCTTTCTCATTAATTCTAATGATCAACTCGCCATCTTTACTATAACCATACTTTTCTCTAGCATATCTTAAAACATAATCCTCATCTTGTAACTTCGTAACCTCCTGCTCTAACACCTCTTGCTTATCTTGCAGCTCTTGATATTCTTTTTCTAATTTTTTCTTTTGCATTACATTGTTGCCAATTGCTACCCAATCTCGAGCCAAACCGCTAAAAACAACGCCAACAATTATCATTAAAAATATTAAAATTCCTTTTCTTTGTAAGTTCTTGATAATTACAGTTTTCTTATTTTTCTTCATCGTTCCCACGACCCTTTATCAATTAAATTTTATCATTAATATTATAATTTTTCTATAAAGTACTATATATTTGTCATAATTTTTACAATCGCTTTTCTATTCTAACTAAAAAAACAATTAAAAAGATTTAATAAAAGCAAATACCGCTGAATAAAAAAATTTAATATAGCCAAACAAATTTTTTAAAACCACTTAAAAACAAATTTAATAACTACAAAAAAAGGATTTAATAATATTGCTAACACCTAATACTATTAAATCTTTATACTTATAATAGCCTAATGTTTTTTACTAAGCTTTAAACCTAATAAAATACCAGCCACCATTAAAATAATAAAATATATATGAAAGATACCTTTATTTACAAAATAAAAAATATCAATATAACCAATCACTATTAAGAAACTCATTAACATATAAATAATAACTTTACTAAAGTAATTGCTTCTATCTAAAAATTTTTTATTAAAGCGATAAAACAAACTTATAAAAATTCCATAGAGAAAAGAAATACCAAAACAAAGTAACTGTAATTTAATACTCACTTGAATAACTTAGCAAGAATTCCATTATCCTTCTTACTATCCTTTCCATCTAAATAAACAAGCGAATTAATTTTACCTTTTATTTGCAAATTACCATCAATAATATCCAGCTTCACAATTTCTAAATTATTGCCTTTAAGTACTAGTGGTCCTAAATTAGTATCCATCACGAATTCTTCCGGATCAAAACTAACTAATTTTTTTAACCCTGATAAGCTAACCTTTTTCCTATCATTTAGTTTTATTTCACTAATTAATGTTACACTTTCTAATCTATTATCCATATTATCACCAATAAAATATATGCTTAGAAAAAATAATTATTAATATAAATTATAAAAATTACCCACCCACCACTCCCTGAAAAGTATCAACTTACTTAAGGGATTAAATATTATCTTAAATAATTAGTTTATTTCCATCAAAATATTGCCTATATATAAATAATGAAAATAATTACTAAAACTTATTATGTTTTATAAATATATAGACTACTATAATAAATCAATAATTACAAGTAACAATTACTACAAAATTAAAAAAACTACCTAGAAACCTAAGTAGTTAACATTAACTATTCTGCTTTTTTATATTCAGCAATAATAGCATCTTCTAATTGTTTTCTTGCATCAGGATTAATAGGATGAGCTATATCTCTGTATCCACCAGTAGCAGTTTTTCTACTTGGCATTGCAATAAATAAGCCATTATCTCCTTCAATAATTCTAATGTCGTGTACTGCGAATGAGTCATCTAAAAGAATTGATGCTATTCCTCTCATTCTTGAACCTTCTTTTTCGATTTTACGAACTGTAACTGATGTAACTTGCATATAAATTCTCCTTCTATTGTCTATTACAACATACTTTCATTTTAAACCAAGTATTACCAAAAATCAAGACTCTTACTATTAGTCGACAATTACTTTACATATGATAAATACAAACATCACCTATTGCCACATCGGCATAAGTAAAGCTTTTGTTCACACCATCGACTAACACCGTAAAAATATTGGAATACACTTCATTAACTATTCCTTTCATCATTGTAGTTTTAGCCCTGCTACCACTTACCTTTAGCATAATTTCTTTATTAACTAGCGTTTTAATCTCATCTCTAATATCACTTATGTTCATCTTGGATACCCCACATACATCATGCCATTACAAATAATACCACCCATCCCCATCTCTCCATTCTTTGTTTTTTCTAAAAGTTCAATCAAATTAATTTCTTTACTTTTCTCGGTTAAAGCCACATTACAAGCGATAATTGCTGGATCTAAAGCATGAATATTTACGCGTTTCGGACTACTAGCAAAATTTGCCCCAGCTTTTATAAGTTCTTCATAATTACTTTGACAAGCCCCCGCTATAATAATTAACTTTTCATGGGAACTTTCGTATTTTCTAGCATTTTTTACGGCTTTAACAAAATTTAAAGAATTTTTATAATTTCTTAAATCTTTTTTATCGCCCTTTTTCTTCATATAAGCATCATGTCCTGTAATAATCACTATATCTGGTTTAGCATCTTTTAAATAAGAAATGATATCATCACTTACCGTATCTTCATCAATTTTTCTTCCAATAGCAAATACTTTATTTTGTCTATAATAATCCATACATCGTTTTAAATACTGGCTATCGCCGTCCAAGTGCAAAATACGCGCTGGTAAATAAAAGAAATTACTTCTATCTTCACTTTTTACTTCATCAATAAAATTACTGGGACGAAAATCATCCTCAACGGTACTCTTATCAACACATACACAATCATCTACAGGACTATCCGCATAAAGTCTAGCATACACCCCTTTTAAATAAACTGTATCCCCTCGAATATTTAACACTAAAAAAACAGTATCATTACCATAACTATTTCTAGTAATATAATCTCCTTTTTTTATCACGAATATCACCATTAAATAGTATTATTTAGCCAAGAAAAAAAGAACTACAAATGTAATTCTAAAAAATTATTTTATACAGAAAATTGCATATAATGGAATATATTTTATTTTAGTTTCTGCATTATAGCCAAAATTTTTGGTACTTATTCTAATAGCATAATTAGGTTTAAATTTTTCCATATATGTCTTTAAACTCTTAGATTGGGTGTTATTAGCAGCCTTAACTTCAATTGGAATAATTCCATCATCGTTATACAGTAGAAAATCAATTTCAGCAATACCATCACTTAACCAATAATATAAATCAATATCATTGGCAGCCAACTGACTAGCCACATAATTTTCAACAAAAGCCACTTTAAATAAAGACAAATCATCATCTAAAATATCGGCTAATCTTATTTTTAACATAAAATTTAGTAGACCAATATCATTAATAAACAATTTAAAGGTATCATCTTCTTTATAAGCCGCAAGTGGTAGTTCATAATCTCTAGATTTGGCTTTTTTAAGACTTTTGCACCTTTTTCCAACGACTTTTTATACAAATCTGCACCTTTTTCTAACGACTTTTAGTAAGAACCTATTTTTCTATAAATTTTTATAAATATCTATAAACTCATTTAAACTTATTTCTTCGGCTCTATTTTGAAGATTATGATTATATTTAACCAAAACATTATTGATTTTTTCTAGGTCATAATTTTTTAAATTATTACGCAGATTTTTTCTCTTAAATTGAAAAGCACTTTTGACAAACTTAAAAAACTTATCCTCATCTAACTTAGGTTTATCCTCTTTTCGTACTAACTTAATTATAGCACTATCAACATTAGGTACGGGATAAAAAGCCTTTCTTGGTACTTCAAATAACTTCTTTATATCATAATAATAATCTAAATAAACTGTTACGGAGCCATATTCCTTGCTACCGCACTTAGCACTAAAACGATCAGCAACTTCTTTTTGAACCATTAAAGTACAAGACTTTTCATCTAAATTTTCAGCGATAATCTTTTCTAATATTGGGGTTGTTATATAATAAGGAATATTGGCAATAATATATAAATTTTTATAATTATCAGGTAAATACTCCTTAACATTTACTTTCATAAAATCTTCATAAATTACTCTTAAATTATCAGTATTTATCTTATCTAAAACTGGTTTAACTTCCTTATCTATTTCAAACGCTATAACAGGACAATTATATTTAACTAAATATTTAGTTAAAGCCCCATGTCCAGGGCCAATTTCAACAATACAGTCATCTTTAGAACACTCAATACTATCAACTATCCTTTGTAGCACCTTTTCATCTTGTAAAAAATTCTGACCTAAATTCTTTTTAAACTTAAAATTTTCCATTTACTAGCTTCATCTTCTTTCTTAAAAATAAAATTTCAATAAACAAATTAATTTCCAGTCCATTATACCTTAAAATTCTAAATAAAAAAAGGTATCTTACCAGCCTTTTCTTAAGACATCATAAGATACCATAGACCTACCAACATTCTTATAAGCATAATCCTCACTGACAGTTAATAAGTCTAAATTATATTTACTAACACCTCTATCAAGAACTATTGCATACATAGGTTCACTATGCAATTTATGTTCATTAATTCGAATAATAGTCCCACAAGGTAAAGTCTTCGAGGAAGCAACGATATTTACTTTCCCATAAATTTTATCCTCGTAAGTAACATTACCATTTAAAACATCTAAATTACTCATACAAGCCAGATGTCCACTGCATAAAGGACAATCAGCACCATATCCTGTTAAATAACCAGTATAAGTATCTTTAGCACTATAAATATCATTTTTAATATCATTTTCTAACTTCATTGCCATTGCATTTAAATCCAAGGTAAAATCAAGGTTAGAATTACTTGTGTTATTATAATAATTTATTCCACTAGAAGAACCAAGTAACATAGCAATACCTATTACCATAAAACCTTGTATTCCTCGTAAAAATATTTTCAAACTTAAAACACCACCTGCTAAAAGTCTATCATAGCATATCTTAAATGTCAAAAATTCTCTTGATGTTTTGATTGGTAATTTTTGCTAACTCGCTTAAAGAAACTCCATAAATATCAGCGACAAACTTCGCTGTATTCATCATTTTTGCTGGATTATTTTGCGTTCCTCTAAAAGGCACAGGTGTAAGATAAGGACTATCTGTTTCTAAAATAATACTATTTACATCTATATTTTTTAGAGTATCACTTAGATTACAATTTTTAAAAGTAACTACCCCATTAATCCCTAAAACAAAGCCTAACTTAATATATTCCTTAGCCATTTCTAAACTACCACTAAAGGAATGAATAACGCCAAAATTATGGTGTCTTTTTAATATTTCTAAAGTATCACCCGCTGCCTCACGACTATGGATAACTACTGGTAAGTTTAATTTTTCAGCAATATCTAATTGGCGATCAAATATTTCTATCTGTTTATCTTTATTATCCTTAGTATAGTGATAATCTAGGCCAATCTCTCCAATTCCTACTATTTTTTTATCTAAACTATTAAAAATAGTATAGTCAAAATCTTCCTCTATATTTTCAGGGTGCAAGCCAACTACGCCATACATTTCTGGATGTTTTTTCACTAGCGCCATTACTTCTTTACTACTTTCTAAATTGTAAGCGGCATTAATTACCCTAGAAACTCCTGCTTCTTTTGCCTCTTTTAAAACACTTTCAATATCCTCATAATATTCACTTAAAATATGACAATGAGTATCACAAAACATCTATTTAACCTCAATTCTAGCAAATAAATGTTCAGGTTCACCTAAAGTCTTACCAGTTTCTAAAGCTCCAAAATGTAAGGTACTTTCAACGCTTGTTTGCTCCGTATTTAATTGTTTTAAAATCTTAGCACTAGTATCAGGTAAATAAGCTCCAAGAAGAATACTACAAACTCTAATACTTTCTAACAAGTTATATAAAACTGTCGCCAATCTATCTTTCTTTGCCTCATCTTTCGCTAAAACCCAAGGAGTTGTCTCATCAATATATTTATTACATCTTTTTAAAACATTAAATATTTCATCAATAGCCTCCCCAATATGTAAACTATCCATTTTAATCTTAACATTATTATAAAGATTTTCACTCATATTAATTAGTTCATCATCAATACTTTCTCTAACACAAGGATTACTTATAACCCCATCAAAGTATTTATAAGCCATACTAACAGTACGATTAACTAAATTACCTAAAATATTTACTAAATCACTATTAATTCTTTCGACTAATAAATCTTCACTATATACCCCATCCGCACTAAAAGGTATTTCATGTAAAAAATAATATCTAACTGCATCCACACCATATTTTTTAACTAAATCATCAGCATAAACAACATTTCCTTTTGACTTACTCATCTTGCCATCAGCCATGATTAACCAAGGGTGTCCAAATACTCGTTTTGGTAATGGTAAATCTAAACTCATTAAGAAACAAGGCCAATAAATAGTATGAAATCTAATAATATCTTTACCAATTAAATGTAAGTCAGCTGGCCACCATTTCTTAAAATCTTCATTACCACCATCAATATCATAACCAATATTAGTAATATAGTTAGTTAAAGCATCAAGCCATACATAAACAACATGTTTAGGATCAAAAGTTACCGGAATTCCCCAGCTAAAAGTTGAACGCGAAACACATAAATCTTGTAAACCAGGTTTAATAAAATTATTAATCATTTCATTTTTACGCGCAGCTGGAAGAATAAAATCTGGATGGGATTCAATATATTCAATTAACTTATCTTGATATTTAGATAATTTAAAAAAGTATGCTTCTTCTTTTTTCTCTTCAACATCTCTACCACAATCAGGGCATTTACCATCAACTAACTGACTTTCCGTCCAGAAAGATTCACAAGGTGTACAATATAGACCACTATATTCACCCTTATAAATATCCCCTTTATCATACATTTTCTTAAATATTCTTTGGACTACTTCTTCATGATGTTTATCGGTAGTTCTTACAAACTTATCATAACTGGTATTCATTGTATCCCAAATATTTTTAATTTCTCCTGATACATTATCTACAAATTCTTGAGGAGTAATACCTGCTTCCTTGGCTTTTAACTCTATTTTCTCCCCATGTTCATCAGTACCTGTTTGAAAATAAACATCGTATCCTTCTAATCTTTTAAATCTTGCTATCGCATCGGCTAAAACAATCTCGTAAGTATTACCAATATGTGGTTTACCTGAAGTATAAGCAATAGCTGTACTAATATAAAATCTCTTCTTTTCCATAATTATCATACCTTTCTTACCTTTATCATTTAATCCCTAAGAATATAAAAAAGCCATAAATATAAGGACGAATTACCGCGGTACCACCTTATTTTATGACTTAACATACACTCTTATCTTAACGCGATTAAACGATTTAACTCCCAAATCCATACTCCCTATTAATCTTGCCTATCTTTCACCAACTAAAAGGCTCTCTTTTCGAAGACGCTTAGGTACCCATTTGTTCCTTGTTAATTACTCATAGTATAGCACATTTTCTTTTATTTGTTACTTATTTTTTATTTATCTATATGAATTATTGATTACTTCCCACCCACCACTCCATAGATAGGCTAATATTTTAATTCATTTTTCTCTTTAACTCCAATGGTCTAAAATCCGCTATAATCTCAAGTCTTGTATCAAATAACCCATTTTTCAAAGCCTTTGCATAATCATTACCATAATCTTTAATAACACCATCATTCCAAACACCAAATTCATAATCTAAACTTCTAATTTCCGTTCTGAATTTTTCAAAATCAACAATCCCCAAAATTCTTTTTTCAACCAAATTTTGAATATCAGTTATCTCCTTAACCTTTGGTGCATAATCTTGACCTAAATAATCACTTAAGCATAAAAAGTCTTTATTACGCGTAAAAATACCACTTTCGTAAGGACCAATACTAAATTCTACAGGAACATATTTTAAAGATATATTAGTACCGATACTATTAAGTATAATCTGATTGAAATAAGCAAATTCATCTTCATTCGCTAATACTTCTAATTTATTTTTTAAAAGTTCAACTAGTTCAGGCGTACACAAAACCCCCGCATATGATGTAAGCCCAATTATATCGTAAGGAATATTATTTCTGCCAAACAATACTACGGCTTCTTTCATAAGGTCTTCACATTGCCTAACAATTTCACTTGTACTTTCCATATTCGCATATTCTAAAAGCGTTTTCCCTTCCTCATCAGTTTTCCCTTCCTCATCACTTACAATACACGCATCACAATCATCGCTCAAAATTAAAGGAACATATTTACGCGCCATTTCTATTTCTTCTTTTAATTTTAGTAAATCATTCATCATTTTAAAAACCTCCATAACGCTGTATAATCATAATCAATTGCTACTTGTGCTACTAAAATAGCATACAATTAATTTAAAGTCTACACTAAATGCACTTCTACTAAACTTTTCTAATCTTTGCTAAAATATTATTTAGTTATCTACAAATGCGTTACTTTTAATTTACTATTGCAATATGATTGTATATTACAAAATACAAAAATTGGCACTACGATAAATTTTCTTTGACACTTAAAATGAGCGAAGCCAAATTTCACCTAGCCTCGCTCAAATTTTTGCTATTGTGTATCTAATTATATCTTGATACAACCAATAAAATTGTCTACTAAAATACTCTCGCTACCATTAATCACACCTCTTACCAAATTTTCTTTCCAAACTCAATCCATTATACTTATCAATCTTAATATTTCCATCATCACTAATCCCATAAAGCACTTGGTCATCTTTAACAATCTCTAAAACCCCAACTCCATTTAAGAAGGTCTTATTATAATCGTAAATAAAATCCAGACCTCTTTCTTCTTTTGGCTCCAAAGTAAAATAAGCCAGATACTTATCTAGTTGCCTCTTATACAAATCTTTTTTAGTTGCTAAGATATTAAAATCATCAAGATATAACTGCAACCCCGATAATAAAGTATAGCAAAAATCTCTTATATTACCCCTAATACTCGTACTAGGCAAGCCTACATAAACAATTGCCATTTCTACTAAATTACCAATATTAATTATATCATCTTCACATAAATAAACCTTATTAGCGTCCATATCCTCACATAATTTACCTGATTTATAATAACTATCAATACCTAAAAAACCATCATGAGAATTATATGTTCCCCTTAAAAATTCAAGTTCATACATTACAAACCTTTTAACTTCCAATCCCATCTTTAACCTTTCCTGCTCATTAAAATTAATACCCGCTACTAAAGATAACCTTTTTCTACTTTCTTCTTTCTTATCAAAATTTCTAACTAAGCTAATATCATCTAACTCCCTATCAACCATAGGAACCCTTTTTATACTATAAATACTTGAGCCCTTTAAATTAAGAGCAAGCCTACAATCATATCTTTGAAAGAACATATTAATATAATTATTCTTCTTATCTAAATCAATATTCTTCCCTCGAAAAGCCTCATCTAAAATCTTAATACGCCCTTGAGATGTTAATATATAAGTAGGTATGCCCGAAACAAACATTACCCCTAAAGTATTACCATCTTCTAAAAACATATCCTTTTTTAAAATCTTTAAAGAAATAGCCGACCTTAAACCAATTTTCTTCATTTCCCACTCTAAATCCCTTAAAAAAGTCAAAATAAAACCCGTATTATCCATAAAATCTCCTGTCATAATACGAGTATATAATTCTTAACATGAAATATCAAGTTTAGAAGTAACTAAAATATTAATAATTTTCCCAATTTCTTTATTACATTCACTATTTATAACTAAAATAATCCCTTCCACATTACTATCAATAATAACCGGTCTTATATCACAACCACTACATATCTCATCCTTAACCTTATCCATTTCATATAAAGACATATTAATATACTTCTTAACCTCAAAACCAACTATATCCGTATTATTAAAAATAATATCTTCCCGATTAGTCGCTAAAAACTTAATCCCACTATAATTAGTTAAAATAGTTAGTAAAGTCTTAACATAATCATTATACTCTTTGATAGCTATTCTTTTGTTTAAAACTATTTTATCGCCATCCATCCCTATTTCCAGAGTATCATTAGTCTTAATGGAAAGCCTTTTTCTTATATCTTTAGGAATTACAATGCGTCCTAATTCATCAATTCTTTTTATTTGTCCGTTCATATCTTACCTCTAAGTTTATTATTGTCTTTTTTTTAAAATTTATAACATTATTTTTTTATTTATAATCTTATTATTTCTTCCCACCCGCCACTCCCTAAAAAGTATCTTTTTATTAGATTTATTTCTTTTTAACTATTAAATATTATAATTTTAGTTTATACTTATAAATGGGTGATACAATGAAATTTACAGAACTAACAGAACAGGAATTTCAAAATTTTGTCGATACACAAAATAATAAAAATTTCTTTCAAACTGTAATGATGAAAAAGAAATTAGAATGTGATGGAACAAAGGTTTATTTAGTAGGAGTTAAAGAAAATAGCAAAGTTATTGCAGCCAGTCTTATCGCCGAAACCCCACAAAAATTCTTAGGTAAAATAACATATGAGGCTTATAAAGGCTTTATTCTTGATTATCATAATAAAGAATTACTTAGATTTATGACTGATGGTGTTAAGAACTTTCTAAAAGAAAGAAATGGCTTAAAATTAATAATTGACCCTTATATACCTGCTGTTTCTCGTAATATGGAAGCGGAAATTACTGATGAATTTGATAACCGAGATATTATAGATTATCTACACACTTTAGGTTATAAAGATTCCCAAAGTAGCCAAGTTAAATGGACTTATTGTCTTGATATTAATGGTAAAACTAGTAAAGAATTATTTAATGATTTTCGTAGTAGTACTCGTAATAATATTAATAAAACTTTAACTAAATATGATTTAAATATTAGAACACTATCTAAAGATGAATTAAAAGAATTTAAAACTATTACCAGTGATACTTGTGATCGTAGATCATTTTCCGATAAATCTTTAAAATATTATGAAGAAATGTATGATTGTTTTAAAGATGATGTAACTTTTAAAATATGTGAAATTAATCTAAAGAATTATATTCAAAAATTAGAAGATTCTAATAAAGAAATGACTTCTAAATTAGAAGAGTTATCTGATTCTAATTCTAACTTAAAGAAAAAAGAAGTCATGAAAAAAGATATTGAAAATAATAATAAAAAGATACAAGAGGCGAAAAATTTAAGGCAAGAAAAAGGCGAAATTATTCCTTTATCAGCTGCTATGTTCATATTATATGGTGATGAAATCATTTATTTATTTAGTGGTTCTTATGCCGAGTATATGCAGTTTTGTGGTCAATATCGCCTACAATGGGAAATAATTAAATATGCTGCAGACCATAATTATAAGAGATATAACTTCTTTGGTATTCAAGATGTATTTAATCCTAATGGTAAAGACCGTGGTGTTTACGAATTTAAAAAAGGCTTCGGCGGCTATGTCGAAGAACTTCTTGGTGCTTATGAATTATCTTTAAGTCCTGTTAATACCTTGTTTAATATTTTAAAGAAAATTAAACACACAATTAGGAAAGGAAATTAATATATGAACTCAATTATTGTTGGCGGTTTTATAGAAAAAGATGGCAAATTTTTACTAGTACAAGAAGCTAAAGAAATATGTCGTGGAAAATGGAATATTCCCGCAGGTCATCTCGAACCAAAGGAAAGTATTTTTGATGGAGCTAAAAGGGAAATTTTTGAAGAAACAGGATGTAAAGTTGAACTAACTGGGGTTCTAAAAGTTTGCAACAAAATTTTAGAAAACGGTATTTGGATAGGCATACTCTTTTCAACAAAATTATTAGAAGAAAATATAAATATAAATAAGTCAGAAATATTAGATGTAAAATGGTTTAGCTATGAAGAAATACTAAAAATGAAAGACGAATTAAGATCTCCCAATTGGATAATTAGCAATCTTAATGTTCTTGTAGAAAATAAACAAACAGATTTGGATTTAATTAAAATTGTGTAATATAATTATTTAATTTTTTTACCAATTATTTTCAATAAAAAACAATTATCTACTTTAAAATTAAAGATACCAGTTATCAATATAATTTTAGGGCTTCCTCGCCGTCTGTTTCTTTTTCCTTGACGGGGTTCGGCCAGATTCCTGCTAAATGCTATGAACTTAGGATAAATGCCTACGGACATTTATAAAAGCGGCAACGATTAATCGTAATCTAATTTAGATTGGAAACAGATAACCTACCAGGCCATACGCCTAAACTAAAAATATAGATGTCATAATCGCTTTAGATATAATGACTAGCACTATATTTTTTTATTTTTTAGTACATATTATAAATATTTATAAAAAGCATAGCCACATGACTACACTTTTCAATTAAAATATTTTCTATAATAATATTTATTACTTTAAACTTCTTTTCTTAATATATTGATTTCTTCAATTGAAATCTTTGTGGCTTCGACAATTTGCTCATTGGTTAATCCTATTTTAATAAGACTTTTAGCAACATCTATTTTTGCTTCTTTAGAGCCTAATTTCATGCCTTCTAACTTTCCTTCCTCACGAGCTTCTGCTAACTCGGTATTACGAATCAGCTCCTTATAATTTTCTTCTTTATCAAAAAGTCTAATATAACCATCATCACTCGATAATTCCTTGGCACGACTAACTAATTTTTCCGTATCTTTTTTACTCATAAGTTTATCTGACTCCTTATCCAATTCAAGTGAACTGGTAGTCATAAACATTCTACTAATTATGGCTACTTGTTCTTCTTGTTTATCGACATAATTATAACTCGTATCTTTTGCTTTTGCCATATTTACTTCGAATATTTTAGTACTATCATCAAAGATTTTACCAGTTTTGTAACGCATAGTAATCATTTCTACCAAATCATTTTCATCATCAGCAAATGTGTTAAAATCAATTAAGATAGTGTCGTAAGCCTTAACATATTTATCATCATTAATAGAAATACCACCGCCTGCTACTATATAAGCATAGAAAACATTACGCCAAGGCATCTTTTTTGATGAATTCATTTCCACAATATACTTATCAATATTTTTTTCATCTTTAAAATAATCAGCAATTATATCACTTTTACTTCTCGTATCTTTTGCCGATGTTTGTTTTAATTCATTTGGTAGTAACCTAACTTTACCCTTAACATCTTTAATATCGACATTGCCAAATATTGAAATAATACATTCAAGTAAAGGCATGGCTTCTTCAGAAATGAACATTTGCTCGAACATTACATCCCAAGTCATAGGTAAAACAAAATCGGCGCCTTTATTTTCTTTTAAAGTTCTTTCTATTTCTTTCTTGCTTTTCATTGATCATCACTTCCTTTTCCATATTGTTTTTGGCAAAATTTCTCATAAATTCACCTCCTTTTCTTAAGAAGGATATTATTTACCCTCCTAATTATATATATTGGTAAGTGAAGTCTAATTTCCTTCTTTTTTTTTAAAATTTTTACTAAAAATTACATTTTTTTATAAAATTTGACGATAATTTGACATTTTTGTAAATATTAAAGCAAAATAAAAAAGACATTATCGTCTTAACAAACAATAATATCTTCATATTTTTAAAGTATATTTTTTAAAATAACAGTTTTAGTTCTACTCATTTCATGAAGAGTACTAGCAACGCCTTCATTACCATAACCAGAATGTTTCCAGCCACCAAATGGCATTTCAAATGAACGGAAGAAAGAAGCACCATTAATAATTACCCCACCGCATTCAAGTTCATTAGCAACTTTTTGACATACTTTTTGATCTTTAGAAATAATACATCCACATAAACCAAAACTTGATTGATTAGCAATCTCGATTGCTTCTTCAATAGTATCATAACTAATAATAGAAACAACAGGTCCAAAGATCTCCATATCTTTAGCAACAGGCATATCACGGGTAACATCAGTTAAAATAGTTGGTTCATAGAAAGCCCCTTTACGACGACCACCATAAACAACCTTAGCGCCCAATTCAACAGTAGAATTAACTTGTTCTTCTACCTTTTTAGCAGCATCTTCACTAATTAAACAACCAATTTTAGCATTAGGATTACTAGGCATACAAACCTTAATGCCTTTGAAAGTTTCTGTTAATTTATTAACAAATTCGTCTAAAACATCTTTATGAACTAAGAAACGCTTAGAAGCACAGCAAACTTGACCAGTATTATATAGACGACCCCAGATAGTTTCTTTAACTGCTAAATCAACATCACCATCTTTATGAAGAATGAAAGCATCATTTCCTCCCAATTCTAACATAACATGAGTAATATTTTTAGCACATTTAGCCATTGTTTCCGCTCCAGCCAAAGTAGAACCAGTAAGACTTACTAACGCCACTTTAGAATTCTCAGCTAAATTTTGAACAGCCTCGCCACCAGCGCCATTGATTAAATTAATTGCTCCCCCAGGAATACCAGCCTCAATTAATAACTCCACATACTTAGTTAAAGTTAAAGGATTATGAGCACTTGGTTTTAAAATAACACTATTTCCCATTAATAAAGCTGCAGGAACTTTTTGACAGAATAAGTCACTAGGGAAATTAAACGGAATTACCGCAACAACTACTCCTAAAGGAGCCTGTACTGTATATTGTAAAGTAGCCTCATTACCTTTTTCTTGACCATAAGGAATTACTTTTCCATATTCATGTTTTGCTCTTTCACAGAATGCTGGAATCCCAATAGCAACATTGGCAATTTCTCCTATTGCTTCACTAATTGGTTTACCAGTTTCTTCGCATAATAATTTTGCTAAACTATCTTTATCTCTTTCTACTAAAGAAACAAACTTCATTAAACGACTTGCTCTTTCATGTAAAGGCACTTTAGCCCATTCTTTTTGTGCCTCAAAAGCCGCTTCAACTGCCTTGTCGCAGTCTTCTTTTGTACTTTTTGGTACTGTATCGATTAGTGCATTAGTAGCAGGGTTAGTAATCTCAATTACTTCCCCGTTACTCGCATCACACCAACTTGCCCCAATTAAATTCTTTGCCATTTTTTATTCCTTTCCAAATCCAGTAAATGATAGAGATAAACCACCAACAATATTACTAGAATGTTCACATCTACCATATTCACCAAAGGTAAATACCATTAAGAATTCTTTTTTAGGAATTGCCTTCTTAATAGCTGGATAAATTTTATCTTCCATATTAGTTAATTGAAGTCCTAAACGACGACCACCACAGTGAACAAGGAAATAACTTTCTGGTGTATTATCCATTAAATCATTTAATTTCTTAACTACACAAGCATTACTATCTAACATACCTTCTGGGGTATTAGTTAAATGAATAATAGCCGTATTTTCTTCTAAATTAGCCCCAATATTCATTGATTTATCAACATTAGCAAACATCGGATGTCTAACAGCCGTAACATTACCAATTTGATCTTTTACTCCAAGTGGATTGAAGATTGTTTCTGTTAATAAATTATTACCCATCATGTCTTCTATCTTTTTACCAGTCCAATCAGCATAAACATCTAATGCAGGTTTTCCATTAATAGATACTAATGTTCTTTTATCTTTAACTTCGGTAATTAAACCAGCGTCATTAGTTTCTATATAATTACCTGTATACAAGTTTTTAATCTCAGTATCAGCATAAATTAAAGCCATAACACAACCATCAGCAAAAGCCTCACCATTATATAGTAAACTCCATTTACCTTCAACTGTATTATCAGCAGCACTACCACCAAATACTGGAACATCACCAATTACATCAGCAATACCTTTTAAGTATTCTTCTTCTTCTTTTGGTGAAGCACTTACAAATACATAACTTGGTTTTTCAATACAATTAGCCTCTTTAACAGCCTTAGTTGCTAATTTACGACCAATACTTCTAGCATCATCATTAGTCTTTGGCGAACCAGCGGCAACAACCTTAGCACCACCACCTAATAACATCATCCCAGAATAACCAGTAGGTTTATTTAAATAACCATCTTGAGTACATATAGCAGCACTAGAAGTACAACCAACAATGTCTATATCTTTTAAGACACTCTTAATACCTTTCATGATTTCTTTTTGATCTTGAACACAACTGGTAAATAATAAACCAACTTGTGGATTCTCTATTTTATTAGCCATTTTAGCAGTTTCAACACCACTTGTATAAGCATCTACATTTTCACTATAACCAACTTTAGTTCTCATGTTTTTACTAACTCCTTTTCCTTCATAAGCTCTATTAAATAGTTCAATAATATCTTCCTTTGTAACTTCTCGTGGATTACCACCCGTACAAGGATCAATTAAAGCCTTAGCAGCCATTTCTTCAAAACTATCTGGACTTACATTTAATTCTTTTAAAGTCATTGGTACTTTTAAAGTCTTTTCTAAATCACGAACTGCTCTAACAACAAGTTCTACACATTGTTTATCAGTTTTGCCAGTTGTTGTTAAACCAAAACTTTCTGCCATCTTACGATATCTATCATAAGCAACTTCTCCATTCCACTCTAAAACATATGGTAAAAATAAACTACAAGCAATACCATGAGCAATATCATAAGTTGCCCCTAATTGGTGAGCCATGGAATGAACAATCCCAAGTCCGACATTAGAAAATCCCATACCCGCAATATATTCACTCATTGCCATTTGTTCTTGAGCATCTCGTTCTTTATTAACGGACTTTACTAAATTTTTATAAGTCATTCCCATACTTTGTAAATGGAACATATCGGGAATTTCCCAATGAGCCTTCGTAATATATCCTTCCATCGCATGAGTTAGTGCATCTAACCCTGTGGCAGCAGCCGTCATTTTAGGCATTTTACTCATTAATTCTGTATCAATTATTGCTAAAACAGGAATGTCATTTGTATCTACACAAACTCTTTTAACTTTCCCAATTTCATCTGTAATTACATAATTAATTGTTACCTCTGCCGCCGTACCAGCGGTTGTTGGTAAAGCAATTATAGGTAACGACTTATTCTTAGTATCTGCAACACCTTCTAAAGAATTTATATCATAAAATTCTCTATTATTAATGACGATACCAATACATTTAGCCGTATCAATAACACTTCCACCACCAACAGCAATTAAACTATCAGCATGAAATTTCTTAGCAGCCCTTATCCCATCATGACAATTACTAATTGTTGGATTAGGTTTAACTTTATCGAAGACACTATACTTTATCTTAGCATTATCCAACAATTCAGTTACTTTACCAGTTACCCCACATTTAACTAAATTTTCATCACTTACAACTAATATTCTTTTGAAATTTCTTTTTTTGATTTCTGATACTAAATTTTCTCTAGCATTCCAGCCAAAATAAGAAGTTTCATTAAGAACCATTCTATTAGCCATATCTTACCTCCTATTATGATTTAATTTTACCATAAAAATTAAAAAGATACACAAAAGTTATGCAATAAAGTTTCTAATATGTAAAAAAATGTCTATATCAAATATAATCTTTTTACAAGAAATTACTCTCATAAATTTATACATTCAATATCGACATTTATAATCACTACAATAAAATCTTTTAACAAATTTAATTATCGTTAATCTCTTCTTCTTTATTTACTTCGTCTTTTATCAAGTTTAAAATATCAACTAAATAATAAACAAAATGCTTAGGTAAATTAGCTATAGGTAAAGTTATATAAACATTATTAAGCATTGATCTAAATTGTACTTTTGGACAAATATTATAAATCTGCATAAACAATTTATCAAATTTAAGCGTCTTAGTAAGTGATGCTGGTATTTCTAATTCAACAATTTTATTATTTTGAACAACTCTTTCTATATTTAAAGACAAGGCTAATTTTTCAAACCATTCTTCATACATATATACTTTAATTTGATCATTAATTTTACCAAAACGATCTTCTAATTCTTTTTGAATTTCTATTAATTTATCAAAACTATCAATTTTATTAATTTTTTGATGGATTTCAATTTTTAATGATTCATCAGATACATAAGAATCACTAATATGGGTATCAACATCAATTAAAGAATTATTCGATTTATCCTCTACTGGTTCTTCACCATTAAGTCGTTTAACTTCATCATCAACCATTTTCATATATAAATCTAAGCCAACTGCATCGACAAATCCCGCTTGGTCGCTTCCTAAAATATCACCAGCACCGCGCAACGACAAATCTCGCATGGCAATTCGGTAGCCGCTTCCTAATTCTGTAAATTCTTTAATAGCCTCTAATCGTTTAACAGCAATTTCATTTAGCATTTTATCTTTACTATACATAAGGTAAGCATAAGCAATTTTAGAACTTCTACCAACCCGCCCTCTAATCTGATACAACTGACTTAAGCCAAAACGATCAGCATCATAAATTATTAATGTATTAGCATTTGCTATATCGATTCCTGTTTCAATAATCGTAGTACACAATAAAATATCATATTTATGATCAATAAAATCTTGCATTACATCTTCCATTTGAGATTTATTCATCCGACCATGGGCAATTACTATTCTTGCTTCTGGTACTAAACGTTGTAATTCATTTTTCTTACTTTCAATACTATCAATTCGATTATACAAAACAAAAATTTGACCATTACGTCCTAATTCTTTATAAATAGCATCTTTAACCACCATATCTTGTTCTTTTATAACATAAGTTTGAACTGGATATCTATTTACCGGCGCTGTATCAATTATTGATAAATCTCGTAAACCAGACATAGCCATCTTTAAAGTTCTTGGAATTGGTGTTGCTGATAAAGTTAACACATTAACATCATTCTTATACTTTTTGATTTTTTCTTTATGTGTTACACCAAATCTTTGTTCTTCATCAACTACTAATAAACCTAAATTTTTATAACCAACATCATCACTCAACAAACGATGGGTACCAAAAACAATATCGATTGTTCCATTTTTTAAACCAGCAATAATCCGTTCAGCTTCTTTTTTAGTTGTAAATCGGTTTAATAAAGCAATTTCTACTGGGAAGTTCTTAAATCTTTGTAAAGCATTTTCATATTGTTGATTACTTAATATAGTTGTTGGACACAAATAAGCTACTTGGAAACCATTAATCGCAGTCATAAACATAGCTCGGAAAGCCACTTCTGTTTTACCGAAACCAACATCACCACACAATAAGCGATCCATTGGTACTTTATTTTCTAAGTCTTTTTTTACATCAAAAAAAGCTTTTTGCTGATCAATTGTTGGTTCATATTTAAAATCAGCATCAAACATTACATCCATTGGATCATCTATAAAAACTGGTCCTGTGACTTTACTACGAGCAGCATATAATTTAATAAGTTCCAATGAAATATCGTGAATCTTCTTCTGTAAAGCCTTTTTAGTCTTTGCCCAAGCCGTCCCATTTAATTTGCTTAAAACAGGAGCAACTCCATCTTTTGATGAATATTTAAAAATAGTACTAATCTTTTCAACTGGAACATAAATTTTATCATTATCAGCGTATATAATTTGTAAATAATCTTTCACTACACCATTTTTGGTTAATGAAATAACTCCTTGGTATTGTCCAATACCATGAATAGTGTGAACAACATAATCTCCAACTTGTAATTGATCAAAACCCCTTATCTTTTTACCAATTTTATAACTATTCTTATATTTAATTTCTCTGGTGTTTATTTTCTCAATATCGTATTCACCAATAACCACAAATTTATCAAATTCAAAACCATTATTAATTTTCTTGTTTAAAATATTAACTTTTTCTATAAATAAATGTTCTTCATCAACTACTCTAGTTACATGAAACATTTCTTTAATAAAATCAATCTCAGCTTTTCTAGACAAGCAAAAAATAACTGTCTTTTTATCTGTTAATTTTTTATTTACAAATTCTCGTAATAATTGAAAGTTAGAATTAAAGTTATCTAAAGTATTACTTTGATAAACAATAGCACAACTTCTATTAATTACAAATTTATTAAGGTATATAACATTCTTTATATTAATATCTTCTAATCTAAACATTAAATCTTTATCAATATTATTTTCTTTTTTATATGCTAAAATTTCCTCAGATAATTTTTCATATCCTAAGTCTATATCTTCTTTGTCAATTTCAAATACTGTCGGTGTATCTAAATAATCGAGAATTGAACTTTTTGTTGAAGTGGCAATTTCTTGATAAGGAAGACAAATTATTTCCTTTACTTCTTTAATTGACATCTGCGTATTTTCATCAAAAAAACGAATAGATTCAATTTCATTACCAAAGAATTCAATTCTTATAGGGTGTTCTTGTTCTATTAAAAACAAATCAATAACATAACCTCTAACGGCATACTCACCTGTTGATGTTACCAATGTATCTCGTTTATAGCCAAAAGAATCTAAAACTTCTAAAATTTTATCTCGATTAATAGACATTCCTGTTTCTAACTTAAATTCTAATTTACTTGCCGTTTTATGATCTGGAAGATATCTCAAAAATCCCATTAAATTAGTAACAATTATTTTATGATTATTTTCTTTCAAAATATTAATAGTTTCTAGTCTTTTAATTTTTAGCTCTGGAGATATTGCTAAAGCTACAGAAGCTACAAAATCATCCATTGGAAATAATAAACAATCATCTGTGAAAGTTGATATAGAATCAAAGTACTTATTAGCCTCATATAAAGTATTAGTTAAAACCAAAATACTTTTATTTATTTTTTGAAAATAATTAAGTATGCAAAAAATGTTCAACTCAGAAGTTAAACCAACTATTTCAATCTTATTTTGATATTTAAAATAATTATTTAAAAAGTCCATAACAATTACCTATCTATTTTCTATTATAATTTGCCATACAATAATTAATATCTTGGGAAATAAAATCATTTATAATATTATTGAATATTTTAGTTTTTTCTTCAAACAAAATTAAATCTTCTTTATTAAAATGTCCCAGCACATAATCCTTAGTATCTATACTACGATCATGAGCTATACCTATTTTTAATCTTGGTATTTTTTGCGTTCCTAAATTATTAATAATTGATTTAATTCCATTGTGACCACCTGCTGAACTATCATATTTTAAGCGATACTGCATATAAGGTAAATCTAAGTCATCTTGAATTATTAAAATGTCATCTATTTTAATATCAAAATACTTAACATATTTAATTACACAACTACCAGATAAATTCATATAAGTAAGTGGCTTTAAAAATATAACTTTTTCTCCCTTTACATTTTGTTGACAATACATACCGTTAAATTTTTCTTTCCACAAATTATTTCCCGAAAAATAATTTAGTACCATAAAACCAATGTTATGTCTTGTATTTTCATATTCCTTACCAGGATTTCCTAATCCAACAATTAATTTCATTTTTATTACTTCCTATCTAAAAATATTTTTATAAGTATTTCTATTTGCAATATTTAATGGCTGATTAATTATAACCCCATCTGCGCCATTTTTTGTAGCTTTTATTAAAACCATAACAGCCGGCTTATCAAAACTAGAATAAACTAATTGTATTTTTTTTATACTAAATTTATATTTATTTAAAATGTTTATTATTTCGATTAATCTTTCTGGACGATGAACCAAATATATAGGTGCTCTATTTTTTAATAAATATTTAGCTGTCATAATAATCTGTTCCAAATTAGTAGCAATTTCGTGGCGAGCAATTCTTTTACCTTCATCATCATTTAAATATGATCCTTCATTAATTTTAAAATATGGAGGATTACATGTAATAGCATCCACCGTTTCTGGTAAAATATACTCTAAAGCTGTACTTAAATTATCATTAATTATCTTAATTTGATTTTCTAAATTATTTAACAAAACAGAATTGTAAGCAAGTGTTGAAACTTGCTTTTGTATTTCAAAACCAATTATTTGACTTTTATACTTAGTAGACAAGATTAAAGGAACAGCAGCATTACCAGTACAAAAATCTACAATTAAATTACTATTCCATCTAATATCTACAAACTCGGCCAAAAGAATACTATCTATAGAAAACTTAAATAAGTTTTTTGCTTGATATATTTTCATACCATAGTCATATAAATCATTTAATTCTATTTTCATCATTTATTACCTTAATTTCTTTTAACTCATTATTAACGTTGACTGTATATTTTAAATTTAATACATCTTCATTAACAACTTTTCCAGTGCCATATTCTGTTTCTACTATTTTGCCAATCCCAGGTAACTGCTTATGACATTCAGTATAATTATCATTTTCATAAGTTAAACAACACATTAAACGACCACAAACACCATTTATTTTAGAAGGATTTAGAGCAATACCTTGATTCTTAGCCATATTCATACTAATAGAATCTAACTTATCTAAGAAACTTGTACAACATAAACGTCTACCACAAGGCCCAAGACCATCAATTAATTTAGCCTTATCTCTAGCTCCAATTTGTCTTAATTCAACTCGTAGTCTATACTTACCAGCAATATCTTTAGCCAATTCTCTAAAATCAACTCTTTCATCAGCTACGAAATAATATAATAAATGCTTATTATCTAAAGTTAAGTCAGCACTTATAAAATTCATCGTCAATTTTAAGCGATTAGCTTCATGTTTAGCAAACCTAAGCATTTCTTCACTTTGACGTAAATTCTTCAAATAATTATTATAATCTTTATTATTTGCTTTCCTTATTATATATATATCATTTATTTCATCGCTACCATTATTGATTATACTATCAATTCTGCCATATTGTTCGCCTCTATTAGTCTTAACTACGACATAATCACCAATTAAATATTTCCCAAAATTAGACAAGGCATTAATACTTTTTTTATTTTCAATTAAAACTTTATAAATTTCATTCATTTAATTTCCTCATCTCTATAACAAAGTAATCTAATAATAATTCTAAATTAACATTTTGTTTAATCATGATTAAAACTTTTCGAACGATTTCAATTTGCATATTATATTTATTTAGATTTTTATCCACAAAATTATTTCCCGGGAAATAATTTTCTCTAATTTTTTTCATTAATTGATACAAAATTTCAATAAACAAATTATTTATATCATATCTAGTTGTCAATGTACTCAAAATCAATGTTTTATTTATTAAAAATGAATTATCATTTTCTATTTGATCTAAATACTCTGTTGCGATTAATTTAATATTTTCATTATTTTCATTTGTATCCTTATAAATAAACTTTACATTTTGACATCTACTAATTATTGTATCTAGCATTTTTTCTTTATTAGTAGTTATTAAAAATCCAATTATATGGTCAGTTGGTTCTTCTAAAAATTTAAGTATACTATTAGCAGATGAAGCGTTCATCAATTCAGCATTTAAAATAATATAAGTATTATATTTTGAATATACAGGTTTCATACTATATTTATCTTGCAATTCTTGCAATTGATTTTTCTTAATACTCATACCATCTGGTTCAATAATAGTTAAACTTGGTAAATTATTCAAATCTATTAGCTTGCACAAATTACATTCATTGCAATTCTCATTATATTTATGTGAACAATTAATATATTTTACAAATAATTTAATATCATTTAAACATAGATCTATATTATTTGTTTCAACTAAAAAAGCATGAGATAGTCTTCCAGTCTCATATTTATTAATTAAATTTTGTATCATTTTTAAACTACTCATACTTCATCTCCATACTACTATATTATAAAAAATTTAATTATTATTAAAGATATTATTCCAAATCCACCTAAAAAGTAAGTTACTAATAAATTAATATAATTAATAGGAATAATTATCCCTATATATTTTAGCATAGTATTTAATCCAAATAATAATAAAAAAGAAAAAATTAATTTTTTTAATATTTTAACAAAGTTATGCATATATATCACCACTCCAATATATGATGTTTAGCTTAACTTTATGTAATATTCTTTCTTTCACTTAACGCATTTAGTAATGTCAATTCATCTAAATAATCAATATCTACTCCCATTGGGATACCGTACGATAAACGTGATATTTTTACATTAGAATATTTTTCTAAAATCTTTTTTAAATACAAAGTAGTTGTTTCTCCTTCAATAGATGGTTTTAAAGCTATAATAAGTTCTACTTCAGGCATATATTTAATCCGCTCAATTAATCCATAAATATTTATATCTTCAGGGCCAATATCTTCGATAGGAGAAATTAAACCGTTTAATACATGATATTTTCCATTAAATTTCCCAGTTTTTTCAAAAGCAAAAACACCTTTATAGTCTTCTAGCACACAAATTACATCGTTATCTCTAGCTTCACTCGAACATATTTGACATACTTCTAACTCAGTTAAACAACCACATATAGAACACGGATGTAATTTCAATTTGGCATTGCACATCGCATCAGCAAACGCACTAACATCCTCTGTATTAATGTCTAAAAGTGCTAAAGCCATACGCTCCGCACTTTTTTCACCAATACCTGGCAACTTCCTAAAATATTCAATTAAATCCATCAATACTTTTGGATAGATCATTAGAATAAACCATTAAACATGCTACCATATTGTCCCATTGCGCTTTCCATAGCAGCATCAACTTGTTCCATTGCTTTATTTGTAGCAATAACAACCATGTCTTGTAAAATTTCTAAATCATCAGCAGCAACATTAGAAGAAAATTCTACCTTTTGTAATTCTTTCTTACCATTTACAGTAACAGTAACTAAATCACTAGAACCAATAAAAGTTTTCTTTTCTACTTCTTCTTTCTTTTTCATAATATCTCTTTGCATTCTTTGAGCTTGAGCCATTAAATTTTGCATATTCATAATAAAAATCTCCTTATTCTACTTTCTTATAATTATTGCCAAAGATTTCCTTAGCAATCTTTTCTAATTCACTTTTATCTTCTTTAATAATTATATCATTATCTATTATCTCATATTTATATCCATTTTTGATATTATTTATGTATTTATTTCGTTCTTGTTCCCATTTTTTTGGCGATATAGCCGCTAAACAATAATTACCATTAAAAAATAAATTAAAATCTTTTTCTAATGTTTTAATATTTTGATTAATTAAATCATTAGTAATATCTAAATTATTAGTCAATATCGCATATTTATTCGAAGCTGCAACAATATTAGTATCAGCTAAATAAGATAGCATAGCTTTATTAGCATTACTTTCATAGATAACAAAATCATTCCACTTGCTTTTTATATTATTTAAAAATTCTTTTTTAGCATTAACAAAAGTATTATTTATTCTAATATCTACATCAAAGTCAATATTTTTATTTTTTTCTTGAGATTGATTTTTTTGGGAAATAATTGGTTGCTCTGCTGCAGGTACTGATACTATTGGACTTTCTTCCGCATTTTGGATTACAGCTGACTCTTTTTCACGATCAGATAACTTTGTCGTTTTTTTATCCACAAAATTATTTCCCGGGAAATAATTTATATACTTTAAAAATATAATTTCTAATAAATCATAATAATTAGCACCATTTCTCTCACTAGTCAATAATTTATTTAATTCAAAAACTAAGTTATATAAATTATCAAAATCTAGTTTCCCATTATAATTATCTAATTTAATATCTATTAATACATTTTTAATTCTTGTTACCAATTTATCAATTAAAATTTTTATATCAATACCATCATTTTTAATCTCATTAATATAATCTATTAATTCACTTACACTATTAGCTTCATAATAATCTAATAGTTGATTTATCTTTTTATTTGATACTCCTCCAAAATTAGCAATTACATCTTGAACAGTAATCTCTTCTCCATTACTTGCTACTTGATCTAAAATACTTAAAGCATCTCTCAATCCACCATTTGACATCATTGCTATTTCTTTAATAGCTTCATCCGTAACATTTAATTTTTCTTCAGTACAAACATATTTCAATCTATCTTCAATATCTTGAATAGAAATTGGTTTAAAATCAAATCTTTGACATCTGGATAAAACAGTTATCGGAACACTTTGAATATCAGTAGTTGCCAAAATAAATACAACATCTTTTGGTGGCTCTTCTAAAGTTAATAATAATGCGTTAAAAGCACTTGTGGATAACATATGAAATTCGTCAATAATATAAACCTTAATTTTCATGCTACTTGGTGCTAGTCTTACATTATTTATTATCTCTCTTATATCATCTACGCCATTATTAGAAGCAGCATCTAATTCAATTATATCCGGACTGCTCTCAAAGTTTACACAATTTTGACACTTATTGCATGGATTTCCGTCAACCTGATGTAAACAATTAATAGCTTTAGCAAATATTTTAGCACTACTTGTTTTACCTGTACCTCTAGGCCCGGTAAATATATAGGCATGAGCAAACTTATTATTTATAACGCTATTTTTTAATAATTTTTTCGTATATTCCTGACCTACCAAAGAATCAAAATCATGAGGTCTATATTTTCTATATAATACTTGATAATCCATAAAAACTCCTTGCTCCTTATTATACCATAACTGAATTTATTTATCTTATATTTTGAAAGAATTCATTAAATAAATCAAAATAATTTTTAATAAATTTTTGATCTATTTTATCTAATTTTACATAATTTGCTTGTGGATAACTTTTATCATCTTTACCTTCCAAAATGTAATAAACTTTAGATACTCTTGAAGCCTCAATTACGGCTTGGCACATCTTACATGGTTTTAATGTAGTAATCATAGTGTATCCATCTAATCTAAAATCTTTTAGTTTCTTCTCAGCTTTGATAATAGCATTTACCTCGGCATGGCCTAAAACATATCCTTTTTTATGCCTATTATTGTAACCTGTAGCAACGATCTTATCATTTTTAATTAAAATGGCTGCCACTGGAATATCGCCGTTTCTAAAGGCTTTTAAGGCCAATTTATATAGTAATTCAAAGTATTGTTCCATATTAAACTCCATAAAAAAAGTGCACATAAGCATTGATAGTTATGGCTGCTGTATTCCTACCCTGACCAAGTTCCTATGTACTTATTGCACCTCTTAATATTACCATAAAAATTCCAAAGATACAACAAAAATTTTAACCTTCCTTTATAAATAACTACTTCAATATAAAAAATATTTTATCAAGCAAAACTGTTTATAACTTTTTTATGATGTTTCACGTGAAACATCATAAAAAATAATTAATTAGCAATTATTTATTATGAACAAAATTTTAATGTTTCACGTGAAACATTAAAATAATGATTAAATTAAAATTTATTTCTTAAATCAAAAAATAATTTATTTATATAAATAAATTTTAGCTGCCAAATTAATTTAATGTATAAAATACTTTAAACAAAAAGCATTAAATATTTATTGCAAGATTATTAATTATTTAATAAGCCATTGAATCAGCTTAACGTTAATCATACAAATATGCTTGTTAATAACAATGTTTCACGTGAAACATTAGTTTTTTAATATAAATAATGTTGTAAAGTTTTATTATCCTATTATTATTTAAATAATAAATATCAACATTTTTTATATGTTTCACGTGAAACATATAAATTTTAAATAGTATTTAAAAAAATTAATTCTAAATATCATTGAAAATAACTTTTATTTAAAACAAATAACCATAAAATTTTATCAACAGTCAATGTTTCACGTGAAACATTAAAAAATTATGCAAAAAAAACAATGTTTCACGTGAAACATTGTTTTTATATTTTACTTATTACTTGTTTATACGTTTCACGTGAAACATATAAATTTCATTACTCATTTTCTGGTGTTGCCTCTTCATTAATTCCAGCAGTTGTTCCATCTTCTTCTGATTGTTCGTCGGATTTAATCAAAGTTATTGTTGATACTTTTTGACCATCTTTCAAATTTATCAATCTAACACCTTGAGTAATTCTACCTAATACACTTATCTGACTAATTGGCATTCTCATTATCATACCAGAATTAGTTACTATTATTACATCATTAGCATCGCCTATAACCTTAAAGTCTGCTATTTTACCATTCTTATCAGTTATATTTAACGCTTTAACTCCTTTGGATCCCCTTCTTGTTTGTCTAAAGTCTGCAACCTTCGTTTGTTTACCATAGCCATTTTCAGTTATTAGTAAAATATTATCATCATTATTTACCACTTCAGCACCAACTACTATTGCGTCATTTTCTAAATCAATACCTTTAACACCGCTAGCAGTACGTCCCATATCTCTGATCTCGTCTTCGGTAAACTTAACCATACGCCCTTCACTTGAACCAATTAATACCATATCTTCGCCACTAGTCTTTTTAACAGCTATTAATTCATCATTTTCCTTCAACGTAATAGCAATTTTTCCGTTTTGACGTATATTTTCAAATTGGGTTAAAATCGTCTTCTTAATTATACCACTTTTTGTTACAAATAGCAAGTATTTTTTATCATCATTCGCAGAAATTTTAATAACGCTGCTTATTCGTTCATCTTTATCTATTTGCAATAAGTTGATTATTGGCAAACCTTTTGATTGACGACCGAATTGTGGAATTTCATAACCTTTTAATCGATAAACTTTACCCTTATTAGTAAAGAACAATAGATAATCGTGTGTTGATAAATCTACTAAATGCTCTACAAAGTCTTCTTCATTCGTAGTCATACCCTTAACACCAACACCTCCACGATTTTGTGACTTAAATGTATCACTAGTAGTTCTCTTAATATAGCCTTTATTAGTTAATGCTACAACTATATTCTCTTCAGGAATTAATGCTTCATCATCAATATAATCAATAGCAGTCATATCAATCTCTGTACGACGTTCATCAGCATATTTAGCTTTAATTTCAAGTAATTCTTGTTTAATAATGTCATAAATCTTCGCATCACTGGCTAAAATGCCTTTTAATTCATCAATTAATTTTAATAGATCATTCAATTCTTCTTCAATCTTGCTGCGTTCTAAGCCAGTTAATCTTCTTAACTTTAATTCTAATATAGATTCAGCTTGAACATCATCCAAATTAAATCTAGTCATTAATTCATGTTTAGCAGTATCATCATCTTTAGCATTTCTAATTATGTTAATAACTGCATCTAAATTATCTAAAGCTATCTTATATCCTTCTAAAATATGAACACGCTTTTCGGCTTTTTCCAAGTCATATTTAGTTCTTCTATAAATAACTTCTCTTTGATAATCAATATATTTACTAATAATTTCTTTTAAATTTAAAGTCTTTGGTAAACCTTGATCTAACATCAAGAATATAATACCATAAGTAGTTTGTAAAGAGGTATGTTTATATAAATTATTCAATACTACATTAGCATTAGCTTCTTTCTTTAAATGTACTACCAACTTAATTTCTGTTAATGTTGATTCATCATGTAAATCAGTAATTCCTTCAAGTACCTTATCTCTTACTAATTCTGCAATTCTCTTCTGAAGTTCCATCTTAGTTACTTGGTAAGGAATATCTGTAAATACGATCTGTTGTTTACCATTGTGCTCTACGATTTCTGCATGAGCTCTAATAGTAATTGTCCCACGGCCAGTTTCATAAGCTTGTTTAATACCTCTGTTACCTAAAATAGCTGCCCCTGTTGGAAAATCCGGACCTTTGATATGCTTCATCAACCCTTCAACAGTAATATTATTATCATCAATATAAGCAACACAGCCATCAATTACTTCTCCTAAATTATGAGGAGGAATATTTGTTGCCATACCGACAGCAATACCCATGGTACCATTTACTAAAATGTTTGGAAATCTACTAGGAATTACTACGGGTTCTTTCTTAGTTTGATCAAAGTTAGGAACGAAGTCTACTGTATTCTTGTTGATATCTCTTAATAATTCTAAAGAAATTTTTGATAACCTAGCCTCTGTATAACGATAAGCAGCAGCACCATATCCATCAACTGAACCAAAGTTACCATGACCATCAACTAATGGATGACGATAACTAAAGTCTTGAGCCATTCTTACCATCGCATCATAAACTGATGTATCACCATGTGGATGGTATTTACCTAAAACGGCTCCTACTGTTGTAGCACTCTTGCGGAATGCTTTATCAGGAGTTAAACCATCTTCATACATTGTGTATAAAATACGACGATGTACTGGTTTTAAACCATCTCTCAAATCTGGTAATGCACGAGCAATAATTACATCCATTGCATAGTTAATGAAGGAATCTTTCATTACATTAACTACATTTTTTGATTCTCTATTATCCATGATATACCTCCTAATAATCTAAATTTGAAGCAAAATGAGCATTTTCTTCAATAAACTTTCTTCTTGGTTCTACTTCTTCACCCATTAATAGACTGAAAATACCATCAGCTTCCATCGCTTCATCTAATTTAACTTGAATTAGTGTTCTATTGTTAATATCCATTGTTGTTGAACATAGTTCTTCGGGATCCATTTCACCAAGTCCCTTATTACGAGCAACATCAAATTTAACATTTGCAGGTAAAGTCTTTAAAAACTCATCGCGTTCAGCATCAGTTAGAACATAATGGAAATTTTTACCCCACGATACTTTATATAAAGGAGGTTGAGCTATATAAATATGTCCAGTTTCAACCAAAGGTCTAAAGAAACGATAAAATAAAGTCAAAAGTAAAATTCTAATATGGTCACCATCGACATCGGCATCAGTCATAATAATGATTTTATCATATCTTAATTTAGAAATATCAAAATCTTCACCAATACCAGTACCAAAAGCAGTAATCATACTTCTAATTTCTTCATTAGAAAGAGCTCTATCTAATCTTGCCTTTTCTACATTTAAAATCTTTCCTCTTAAAGGTAAAACAGCTTGCGTCTTAGAATTTCTACCACCGATAGCAGAACCACCGGCTGAATCTCCCTCAACAATAAATATTTCACATTCACTAGGATTTTTACTCGTA
Organism: uncultured Bacilli bacterium; assembly: GCA_934098505.1. Lineage (GTDB taxonomy): Bacteria > Bacillota_I > Bacilli_A > RF39 > UBA660 > CAG-605. Next base: position 122,228 of record CAKOOR010000002.1, on the reverse strand, counting down.
CAATCAGTTAATTTTCCCCATTGGTTAGATAAATCTAAACCACCTTTGGTTTGTCTTTGTAATTCTCTAGCTTTCTTAGCAGCCATTCTTGCACGAGATGCTGTTAATGATTTTTCAACAATCTTCTTAGCTATCTCCGGATTTTCCATTAAATATCTTTCAAAACCATTACTAAATACATCATCAGCAATCTTACGAACTTCCATATTACCTAGTTTAGTCTTAGTCTGACCTTCAAACTGAGGATCTGGATGTTTACAAGAAATTATCATTGTTAAACCTTCACGAACATCATCACCAGTCAAAGGATCAGCCTTTTCACTTAACATTTTATTGTTGCGAGCATAATTATTAATAATTCTCGTTAAAGCTCTCTTAACACCATCTTCATGAGTTCCACCTTCATGGGTATGAATATTATTGGTATAAGAATATAAAGCCTCATTATAACCATCATTATATTGCATAGCTACTTCAATTAAAATGTTGTCTTCTCTTCCTTCAACATAAATTACATCATCATGTATAGGTGTTTTATTTTTATTTAACATTTTAACAAACTCAATAATTCCACCTTGATATAAGAATTCATCTTTTTTATTATCTTCTCTATCATCCATAAGAATAATTCTTAAACCCTTATTTAAGAAAGCAATTTCCTGTAATCGCTTTGCCAAAATAGCATAACTATAAACAGTCGTTTCTCTAAATATTTCTGGATCTGCTTTAAATCTTACCGTTGAACCTGTACGGTTAGCATCACATTCACCTATAATTTTTAAAGGTTCTACTGAATGACCGCCGTTTTCAAACTTTTGATAATAAATATGTCCATCACGATAAATAGTAACTTCAAGCCATGTGGATAAAGCATTAACAACGGAAGCACCTACTCCGTGCAAACCACCAGATACTTTATATCCACCACCGCCAAATTTACCACCTGCATGTAATACTGTAAAAATAGTTTCAACTGTGGATAAACCTGTTTTTTTATTCATACCAGTTGGAATTCCACGACCGTCATCGCGAACCGTAATTATGTTGCCTTTTTCAACGATTACTTCGATATCATCACAATATCCAGCTAAAGCCTCATCGACAGCATTATCAACAATTTCCCAAACTAAATGATGAAGTCCAGCCTCACCAGTTGTACCGATATACATACCAGGTCGTTTGCGAACAGCTTCTAATCCTTCTAAAACTTGAATATCATTATCATTATAATCTTCATGTCCTAATTCTCTCATATATCCTCCCTTATTTTACCAAAAGCACAATCAAAAATTTTATTATTTTTATTTTTTATATCATTTGGTAATTTATTTAAATCAGTAACAGTAATAAATATTTGTAAATCTTTATCAATTACTTCTAAAATATTATTAATTTTTTCATTATCTAACTCGCTAAACAAATCATCTAATATCAAAATAGGTTTAATATTTCGCTCATTTTTAAACAATTCTATTAAAGAAAGTTTATAAGCAATAATGGCATTTTTTTGTTGGCCTTGCGAAGCATAATCTTTTAAAGATTCACTTTCAAAACAAAATGCATAATCATCTTTATGAACACCTAAAGTTGTATTACCAAGAAGCATATCCTTATTTTTAAGACCATTATACATTTTCTTTAACTTTTCCTGATTTTTATCCTTTAATTCTGACTGGTATTTAATTTTTAAAGTACCAACACCACTTATTTTACTATAGAAATTACCTATATATTTATTAATTTGTTCAATAAAATTAGCTCTTTTTTCATAAATCTTTAAACCATAATCTACTAATTTATCTGTTAATATATCTAAATAGACTTGCGATTTATTCGCATTAGCATACATTACTTTAAGATAAGCATTTCTCTGCTTCAATACTTTTTCATAATCATTAAGTAAATTAACAAATTCATTATCAAACTGCGACATATCAATATTGAGATTATCTCTTCTTACACCAGGTGAATCCTTAATTACTTTTAAGCTATCGGGATGAAATAATACAATATTTACCTTAGCTATATAATCACTTAACTTATTTTGCCGATGACTATCTATTTTTGCAACCTTGCCATCACCAGAAATAGTAAGTTGATATTCTTTATTTATGTTATCAAAAACTACCCCCGATATTTTTGTTAAGTTTTTATCTTTCGTTACTAATACTTTATCCGTAGTAGATCGGAAAGACTTTGTTAAACCTAAGACATATATTGCTTCAATTAAATTAGTCTTACCACTACCATTTTTACCATATATAACATTAATACTTGGCGAAAACGATAAGGTTAAATGATTATAGTTTCTAAAATTAAGTAACTTTAGATTGACTATTCGCATTTAAAGTGCCTCTTTCTAACTTATAGTAAAATAATAGGTATATTAGTACCCATATACCTACTTAAATTATATCATAAATTTTGCTTATTTTACAGCCAATTTTCTTTATTTTGCCAATTTTCTTAGGGTATTAACCATTTTTAATTTAGTAGCACGCATATATTGATTTTCAAATATTCCATAAGAAATATTTAAAGTTATTTTTTGACCATTTTTAAATAATACCTCTGTATCATATCCACTTCTTTTATAGCTTACAATATTATTAAAACATACCCACGAACAATCTCTTATTCTTGGTGAACACATTGGAAAGAATATTAATTCCATACTTCCTTCAACCATTACCGGAACTTTATGTTTAATTCCCAATAAACTCATCGACCCTTTTTGACGCCCTTCTAAAGTCGAGCCAAAGTATTCACAACCGTATCTTATAATGTTTGTTGGTGTATCATAAAGTTTCAACACTTTATCTTGTTCATAAATTTTAGTTAAAACTTTACCCCTATCATCTACAACTCCTTCTAAAAATAATGTATCTTCATTAATTGAATATAATTCTTCCATAAAATTTCCCCCTTTTTTTAATGAATTGTACCATAGTATAGCAAGTCCCTTTGTCGAATTTTGTCAAATTTTGTCGAATTGGTAAAAAAAGGTAAATTTTTAACTAAAATTCATAACTATTACCTGAAATTAGTTATATTTATAGAACTAAATTTAGCTTGATTTTTATTTCCAAACTGCATTTTTAGCTAACTTTTTATAGTTTTTCTAAAATCAAAAAGAGCCAAATTTCTTCAGCCCTCTATTCATTATTATGTAATGGAAAATTTAAAATAATTCCATAGCCATCTTATATTTCATATTTCTACTACTTAAATTTTTTTCAATAACCTTCTAAATTTAATATTTTCTAGCTTATTTTCTAAATAAATTGCATCTATATCCTAATAAGTCTTAATAGGTAAAATTAATTGAATTAAAGTTTCATCTTCTGTTGATTTAACAACAATAGGTTTAATATCCCCATTTAATAAAATCATAATCTTTTCATCCTTAAAAGTCTTTAAAGCCTCTAACATATATTTAGCACTAAAGGAAATAGAAATGTCATTTTCAACATTGCATTCAACATCAATTGTTTCTTCTACCTTACCAATTTCACTAGCATAAGAATTAATAATTAGCTTTTTACCAGACAATGTCATCTTAACAATGTTTTTATCTTTACTTTGAGTTACTAAAGAAGCACGATCAATAGCATTATAAAAATCATTTAAGTTTGTACTCATCATGTATTCAAAATTAGTAGGAATTAAGTTATTAGTATTAGGATAATTACCTGCAAGTAAATTACTTTGGAAAATAATATTTTTATATTTAAATAACACTTTATTACTGAATACATGTAATTCCATATCAACATCGTCATTAATAATTTTATCAAGTTCTAAAACATTTTTTCCTGGTATTACCATATTAACATCATTATCACTAGCACCTGTTAAAGTAACTGTCTTTTTAGCTAAACGGTATGAATCCGTTGCAATACATTCTAAAATATCACCAGTAATTTTAAAATTCAAACCAGTAAGAAGTGGTCTTAATTCCTGAGTTGAAATAGCAAAAGCCGTTTGACTAACAATGCTTTTAAATAACATACTATTAATATAGATAGGAGTCTTATGTTCTTCTAAATCGATTTGTGGATACTCACTTGAATCTAAACAATTCAAACTACATTCACTAGAACCACTAGTTAGTTTGATTTTTAACCCATCTACTACTTCAAAATCAATAATATCACTAGGCATTTTTCTAATAATATCAACAATAAATTTACTTTGAATAATAATATTTCCTAAAGCCTCAACATTTTTAATATCTTTCTTTTCAATAAATGATTTAATTGTAAGTTCACTATCACTGGCTGTTAAATAAAGACCTTCCTCAGTCATTTCAAATTTAATTCCATTTAAAACAGGAATAACATTTTTAGTAGATATTGCTCTAGCAACATTCATTAAATTTTCTAAAATTATATTTTTATCAATTGTAAATTTCATATACTTTCTCTCTTTCTTTATAAATATTAAATTTTTGTTTTTATTTCATTAATAATCTCTTGTAATTGTTTATTATCCTTTAAATCTTCTTCTATTTTATCGCAAGCATGAATAACGGTAGAATGATCACGACCACCAAACTCTAAACCTATTCTTGGGAATGACTCATTTGTCATAATACGAGCCATATACATTCCAAGCATTCTTGGATAAGCTATATTCTTTGATTTCTTCTTTCCTTTTAAGGCTTCAACTGTTATCCCATAATAATCTGCAACGGCTTTTTGTACAACAGTTATATTACTAATTGAATATATATTGTTATTTACATAGTCACCTAAGGCTTCCATTGCAAATTCTAAAGTAATATTAGGTGGCGCATAGACAGCTGTATAGGCTTGTAATCTATTAATCGCTCCTTCTATTTCCCTTACATCGGTATCACACGAATTAGCAATATAGTTAATAACATCATCATTCATCATTGTGGATAAATTCAAGTATCTTATCTTATCCCTAATTATCCGACATCGAAGTTCATAATCAGGTGGATAAATATCAACCGGAAGACCCCATGTAAAACGACTTCTTAAACGTTCCTCCAAAAGCTTTAAATCCTCTGGTGAACGATCTGATGTAATTATTATTTGTTTATTTTTATCATGTAATTCATTAAATGTATGAAAAAAACCTTGTTGGGTCTTTTCAGCTCCAACTAAAAACTGAATATCATCAATAAGCAAAACATCAACATCACGATACTTATTTTTGAAATATTCAGCTCTTTCAAAAGAATTATCATTCGTCCCTCCAGCAATATTAGTATAATCATCCTTAAAACTATCACTTGTTGTGTATAAAACCTTCAAGTCCGAATGTTCAGTTATGTAATTACCTATCGCATGCATTAAATGAGTCTTACCTACCCCACTTTTACCATACATAAATAAAGGATTATATATTTTTCCCGGAGCCTCCGCCACCGCTATCGCAGCTGTCTTCGCAAATTTATTTGTATCTCCAGTTACAAAATTATCAAATGTAAACTCTTTCTTTAAGTTCGTTACAAATACTTCATCATTATTTTTTTTAGCTTTTACCTTATCTAAAGGTTTATCTTTAGCAGTTTGTAAATCTTCTAAAACATACAATAGTTCAAAAGTATTACCAGTTAACTCTTGTAAAGTTTCTTCAATTACTTGATGCCAACTGGTTTCCAAAGTCGTTTTATGCACACCCATAGGTACTTGAATGATAATTTTGTTATCTTTAGTATTAAGTTCTTGCAATTTTAACGGTTTAAACCATGTATTAAAGGAAATAGGATTCATTTTTTCTTGCATTACAGAAAGAAATTTATCCCATAATTCCTCGGATTTCAAAATTATCACCCCACTCATAACCAATAATCAACACCTATTTTATAACATCCTAAAACTTTAGTAAAGAACTTTCGTACTTTTTTACCGATTTAAAGTTATCAACACCCCTAGTAAAGTTATCCACAGTTTTGTCCACAGGTTATCAACAACTTATCAACAGTTTATCCACAGTTTTTTTCCCAGAAGTCTGGGAAATTTTTGAGTTATCCACAGTTTAGGGCTTTTTTTGTTATCAACATGTGGATAACTTGGGTGGTAGTACCTGTTGATAATGTGGATAACTCATTTGAGCCCAGTGTTTATAAGGGCTCACGCCTGTGGATAACTTCCCATAAATGCACTATTTTTAGGCAAAACTGTGGATAACTTCTTACTTGACACTAAAACTTGACACTTTTTTTAGGTAAATTTTGGTCGATTTTTGACTATTTTTGGAGTTATCAACACCTCAAAACACAGTTATCCACACCCCAACTGTTGATAACTCAAAAGTTATCAACACCTCAAAACGGTCATTTTATTGGCGTACTTTCGGGATTTTTTTAAAAGTTATCCACATATCCACAGTATTATGATGATGAATATATATATAATAATAATAATAAAAGAAAAGTTATCCACACTTATCCACAATTTATCAAAATATAAAATTTCTAAAACATAAAACTAAAATCATAAACTATTCTTTAAAAACATCCCTTTAAGGGTGGGTGGGTTGGGAAGTAATAATAATCATTAAAACCTTGACAATATCCTAAAAATTTTATTATAATAACTTTGCTAATTAGATGTGGAGGTGTCAAAATGAAAAGAACTTATCAACCAAATCAACGCAAAAAAGCTAAAAAACATGGTTTCTTTGCTAGAAAAGAAAGCAATATTCTTAAATCAAGAAGAAAAAAAGGACGTAAAGTATTATGTAAGTAAACCACTACCTAGTGGTTTTTTCCTTAAGGAGTTAGTATGAAAAGAATAGAAATGGTTAAAGCCAACAATGATTTTCAAGAAATTATTCACAACAAAAAATTTGTTACTAATAAATTATTTACAATCTATCTAAAAAGTTATCCCCAAAGTTATCCACAGTTTGGTATTGCCGTAAAAAAAAGTTATGGTACTGCTGTGGAAAGAAACAAAATAAAAAGACAAGTACGTTTCCTTGTGGATAACTATAAAAAAGAATTCAAAAATTCAGCTAAATATATTATAATGATAAAGAACACTTGTAAAAATGTTTCCTTTCAAGAACTGGAATCTAATTTTACAAGTTTAATAAAGGAGATTAAATGAACAAAAAAATTAAAGTTGGAATACTAACCCTTATGGTTTTCCTCACAGTAGGTTGTACAAAATATGTTAAAGACGATGACAAAAGACAAGTTATTAATGAAACCACCGGTCAAACATTAACTTCCAACATTTTATGTAAGCCTACTACCGACGATTTACTTGCTGTTTATAATAAATATGATGATAAATTAACAACTAAGTTAGAAGATTTACCTTCATGTGAAAATTTTAAACCGACAGATATCAAGTATCAAAGTTTATGGGAAAGTATTTTTGTTAAACCTCTTGCATGGTTAATCCTAAAATTAGGAGAATTTGTTAACAATTATGGTTTATCAGTAATTATTATCAGTTTATTAATTCGTATTATTTTAATTCCTCTAACTAAAAATACCATGGCTCAATCAGAAAACATGAAAAAAGCTAGTAAAGAATTAAATAAGTTAGAACAAAAATATGCTAACCGTACTGATAATGAAGCAATGATGCAAAAATCACAAGAAATGATGCTAATCTATCGTAAATATAACATCAATCCGGCTAGTAGTTGCCTAACATCATTAATTCAATTACCTTTGTTATTTGCCTTTTTAGAAGCAATCAATAGAGTTCCTGCTATTTTCGAAGGTACACTATGGAATATGAATTTAGGAATGACTCCAAGTAAAGCCCTTGCTAGTGGTAATTACATTTATCTAATTTTACTTGTTATTATTGCGTTAAGTACATTCTTCTCATTTAAACAAGCCATGGCTAGCCAACCTCAAGACGGCAATTCTGATATGATGCGCCAAACTAAGACTATGACTTATATCATGATGTTTATGATTTTAATGGCATCACTTTCACTACCAACAGCCTTAGCCCTTTACTGGATTGTTAATAATGTCTTTGGTATCGTTCAAAATTTTGTTATGAAGAAAATAAAGGAAGCAAGATAATATGGAAGAAGAAGTAAAAAATACTGTAGATAACTCTGTTAACAACTTAGAAGAAATATCCGCTTTTGTTATTAATTATTTAGATGAGTTATTAACCAATATGCATTTAGAAGTAAAAATATCAGCAAAGTTTCACAATGACCAAATTATTATCAATATGGATTCAAATAATAATGCGATTTTAATTGGTAAAGATGGTCGTACTCTTAAAGCCTTACAAATGATAGTGTGTAAACATACTTATCAACAATTAAAAATTTATCCTAATGTGGTTTTAAATGTTAACAATTATCAAGAACAAAGAGAAGAAAATTTAATTCGTCTGGCTAAAAAAATCGCCAGTGATGTTAAAAAGAGTAAAAATGCTGTTGAACTTGATAATATGAATTCTTATGAACGCCGTATTATCCACAATGCCCTAAAAGATGAAAAAGAAATATCAACTGTTTCTGTTGGTGAAGAACCTAATCGTCATATTGTAATTAAGTTTATTGAAAAGAAGGAAGACTAGTTCTTCTTTTTTCATACTTTAAGTAAATTACCATTTAGAAAAATTATCTATCATTTAATCTTTATGTTATAATACAATTTATTCTAAATATTTAATATAAAATTAGAAAAAATTGTGATATCATTTAAGCAGTCAGAAAAAATTTAAGAAAGAGGGATATTTATGGAAGATACAATTGTTGCTATATCAACAGCCCGTGGCATCGGTGCTATTTCAATTATAAGATTAAGCGGTCAAAACGCCTTAGATATTGTAAGTAAAATTTTTAAAGGTAAAGATCTAAAAACCGTAGCCAGTCATACCATTAATCATGGCTATATTGTAGATAAAAACGGAAGTACTATAGATGAGGTTTTAGTATCAGTAATGCGGGCTCCTAAAACTTATACGATGGAAGATATAGTTGAAATTAATACACACGGGGGGATTGCCTCTACTAATAAAGTTTTAGAATTGTGTCTTGTAAATGGGGCTCGTCTTGCCCAACCGGGAGAATTTACTAAAAGAGCCTTCTTAAATGGGCGTATTGATTTAACTGAAGCCGAGGCTATCGAAGATGTTATCAACTCTTCAACCGATAAATCTTTAAGACTATCCATGAATCAATTAACCGGTTCCTTAAAAAATTTAATTACCGAAATTAGAAAAGATATCATGAATTTAATTGCTAATATCGAAGTAAATATTGACTATCCTGAATATGAAGATGCCGAGGACATAACTTTACAAAAGTTAAAAGAAAAGTTGCTCCCTATTAAAAGTAAACTAGAAGAACTATTAAAAAACTCTAATGACGCTAAAATTATCAAAGATGGTATTAATATTTGTATGATTGGTCGCCCTAATGTTGGTAAATCTAGTCTTTTAAATGCCTTTTTAGAAGAAGATAAGGCTATCGTTACAGATATTGCTGGAACCACACGAGATATTGTCGAAGGCGAAACCATCATTAATGGTATTAAAATAAATTTTTTAGATACTGCCGGTATCCGAAAAACTGCTAATGTTGTAGAAAAAATAGGTGTTGATAAAAGTAAAAAAATCATTAACACTGCTGACTTAATAATCTTAGTTTTGAATAATAATGAAAAATTAACTCCTGATGATTTAGAACTATTAGAACTTGTTAAAGATAAAAATTATATTATTTTTATCAATAAAAATGACTTACCTTCTAAAATAGATTTAGAAATCTCTAAATATAACAATGTTATTTATGGTAATACTTTAACAACAACCGGTATTAAAGAGTTAAAAGAAATGATAACTACCCTCTTTAATTTAGAAAAAATTAGTACTAATGATGCAACATATATTACCAATGCTCGTCATAAAGCCCTTATTGAAATTGCTCTAAACTATTTAAATTCCGCTTTAGAAAATATCGCAAATGGTTATTCTGTTGATATGTTAGAAATCGATATTCGTGCTTGTTGGGATACTTTAGGTGAAATTATTGGGGCAACTTATAAAGATGAATTATTAGATGAATTATTTAGTAATTTCTGTTTAGGAAAGTAGATGAATTTTATGGAAAAAGAATATGAAATAATTGTTGTTGGTGGTGGTCATGCTGGTTGCGAAGCTTCTCATATAGCCGCTTTCAAAGGACATAAAACTGCCTTAATCACCATGAATTTAAAAAATATCGCTGATATGCCTTGCAATCCTTCCATTGGCGGAACGGCTAAAGGTATTATTGTTCGCGAAATAGATGCTTTAGGTGGCTTAATGGGACGCGTGGCAGATCGAACTCACTTTCAAATTAAAATGTTAAATAGTGGCAAAGGACCTGCCGTTCGTAGTTTACGTGCGCAGGCCGATAAAGTAACCTATCCTAAAGAGATGCTAAGAGAACTAAAAAATACTCCTAATCTTGATATAATCGAAGGCATGGTAGAAGACTTAGTTATCGAAGATAATAAAATTAAAGGGGTTATTTTAGAAACTGGCGAAATCATTAAATGTCAAGCCTTGATATTAACGACCGGTACTTACTTAAGAGGTAGCATTTTATGCGGGGCTGAAAAACATAATGGTGGCCCTCATGGTGAAAGACGCAGTGAATATCTAAGTACCAATATGAAAAAATATGGGTTTCAAATTCAAAGATTAAAGACCGGAACTCCGCAAAGAATTAAAGCCTCATCTATTGATTTTTCTAAAATGCATCCTGAATGTGGTGATAATACATATTGGACCTTCTCTAATGATTACCCTGCAACCTATGATATAAATAAACAACAAAAATGTTATCTTTTATATACTACCATCGAAACCAAGAAAATAATCAAAGATAATTTAGACAAATCAAGTATGTACGGTGGTTATGTCGAAGGTGTTGGACCTAGATATTGTCCTTCTATTGAAGACAAAGTAGTTCGTTTCCACGATAAAGATCGTCATCAATTATTCTTAGAACCAGAATCTTTATATTATGATGATTGGTATTTACAAGGTTTTTCTACTTCAATGCCTCATGATATTCAAGAGCAAATGGTTCATTCCCTACCTGGTCTTGAGAATGCTGTAATTTCAAAATATGCCTATGCCATCGAATATGATGCGATTAATCCTTTACAAATCAAACCTTCTTTAGAATCCAAAGTAATAGATGGAATTTTTACCGCTGGTCAGATAAATGGCACGAGTGGTTATGAAGAAGCAGCCGGTCAAGGCATTGTGGCTGGTATTAATGCCGCTTTAAAATTAGAACAACAAGACCCTTTGATTTTAAAAAGAAATGAGGCTTATATCGGCGTATTAATTGACGATTTAGTAACAAAAGGAACTAACGAACCTTATAGAATGCTTACTTCTCGTGCTGAATTTCGACTAATTTTAAGACATGATAACGCTGATTTGCGTCTTCGTCCCCTTGCTAATCAAGTAAATTCCATTACTAAAGAGCAATATTATAATTTTATCACTAAACAAAAAGATATCGAGGCTTTAACCACATTTTTAAAAAATACTAAATTAAAATTAAACGAAGAAGTAAAAACTATTTTTCTGGAAAATAATATTCCAGTACCTAATTATTCAATGAGTTTTTACGATTTATTAAAGCGCCCCGAAATAAACTTGGCATTTTTATCAAAATTAACTGATATAAATTATAACGATGCTGTTAAAGAACAAGTCGAAATTAGTACTAAATATGAAGGATATATCGCTAAAACTTATAAAGAAGTAGAAAAAATGCTAAAACTAGAAAGTAAAGAAATCCCTAGTGATTTAGATTATGATAAAGTTGTTAATTTGGCTAGTGAGGCTCGTCAAAAATTAAAGAAAGTAGCCCCTAAAACTATTGCTCAAGCAATGCGAATTAGTGGTGTTAATCCTGCTGATATTTCAATTTTATCCATTTATTTACGAAAGGAATATAATCGCCATGACTAAAGATGACTTCTTATTAGAAGTAAATAAACTAGGAATTAGTTTAAATGATAATCAAATTGCAGATTTAGATAATTATGCTAAATTTTTATTAGAATATAATGAACATACCAATCTTACCGCTATTAAAACGATAACTGATGTCTACTTAAAACACTTTTATGATTCCCTAACTATTGTAAAAAATGTTGATTTAAACAAAGTTACAACTTTATTAGATATTGGTACTGGCGCTGGTTTTCCCGGAATGGTTTTAAAAATTTGTTATCCTAATTTAAAAATAACACTCCTAGATTCTAACAATAAAAAAATAGCCTTTTTAAAAGAACTATCTGAAAAATTAAGTATAGATGTGGAAATTATTTATGATAGAGCCGAAGTTTTTGTTCAAAATCGTCGAGAATATTATGATATTGTAACTTCTCGCGCTGTTGCTGATCTTAGTATTTTAAGTGAACTTGCTATTCCTTATCTTAAGGTTGGTGGTAATTTTATTGCCATGAAAGCAAATTATCAAGAAGAATTGAATGATGCCCAAAATATTTTACAAAAATTAAATTCTAAAGTAACTAAAATTACTGAATTTACTCTTCCTAAAACAGATATGAACCGTGTAATTATCACTATAAATAAAGAAAAAATAACCAATAAAAAATATCCTCGTAGTTATAATACAATCAAAAAGGACGCACAAATTAAGTTGCAAAAACGTCAATAATAATGTATGATAAATATAGACTATAATAGTAAAGGGGCCACAAAAAATATGAAAATGGAAGATAATGTTTTACAAGTAAGTGTTGATGATATTATACCTAATCGTTTCCAACCACGATTAGCCTTTGATGAGCAAGGTCTAAAAGAATTAGCTTCTTCAATTAAAGAACACGGTATAATTCAACCTCTTGTTTTAAGAAAATTAGGAAGTAAATATGAAATAATTGCTGGTGAAAGACGTTATAAGGCCTCAATCATGGCTGGTCTTACTACAGTTCCTGCTGTAATTTCCAATATTGATGATAATTCCTCTGCTGAAATAGCCCTTGTTGAAAATATTCAAAGAAGAAATTTAACCCCAATTGAAGAAGCCCGAAGTTATAAAAATCTTTTGGATAAAGGTTATACTCAAGAACAATTAGCCCAAAAAATGGGAATTTCCCAAAGTTCAGTTGCTAATAAATTACGTCTTTTAAACTTAGACGAAAGTGTTCAACAAGCTTTACTTGAAGGCAAGATTAGTGAAAGACACGCTAGAAGTCTATTAGTTTTAAATGATGCTGAAAAGGAAAAAGAATGGTTAAACCGAATAATTACTGAGCGTCTTACTGTTCGTCAATTAGACCAAGAGTTAAAAAAACTAAAAGAAGAAGAAAATAAAACTGATATTCCTTTAGTTGATTTAAGTTTTAATGCAGATACTATTAAAAATAATTCTTTTGACATCAATAAAAATCCTAATAAATTACAACCAACTGATGATATTTTAAAAGATTATAGCGAAAACCCAGATGATACCGAAAATAATGGTGGAAAAATTTTAGAGAAACCTAATGTCGAAATAATTGATCCTTTACAAGAACCAATTTCTAATAATAGCGACGTTTTAACTAATCCTTATGAAGTACCAAATAAAACTACTTTCTTTGAAACTTTAGAACCTCTAGCGCCTGAAGACCAAGCTAAACAAAATGTTGGTAACAAAGGTTATTTCTCTTTTAACTTTGATCAGCCAGAAGAACCAACTCCGGTAAAGAAGGATTTAGAAGTTTTAGAACCAGATCTTAATCTAAGTGCAAGTTCAGATAATGAACCTTTACCAGAACCAGACAGCTATTCTAATTTTACTAGTTCTAATTCATTTGCTAATAGTTTTGATAACTCATCAATTAGTAATTTAAATCCAAATAATAAATTTTTTACACCAATTAAAAATAATCAAGAACAAATTAATTCAAACTTAAATAGTAACTTAAATAAACAAGAAGATGATGAATTATTTGACCCTATGAGTCTTTTAGGTAACCTAACAAATGATACACCTTCAACCCATAAAGAAGATTTAGATATTGCTAAAAAAGATATTGAAGATGTTATTAATAATTTGAAATTACAAGGTTTCAAAGTTGATTACTCATTTGAAAATAAAGAAAATGGTTGTAAAATTACCATTGATATTGACTAAAATTTAATTACGTAAATAAAAAAAGTACTAATTAAAAATAATTATTTAACTAAAAATAACCGCAAAAAAACAATTTTTAATAATTATTAAATATAAGTGTAGTTTATGCTATACTTTTTATTTTTTCTAAATTTATTTACTCTATCTGAGAAAAGTTTAAACACTGCCTAAAATAATTATTGGAATTTAAGGTATTCAAACTAAAAAACTTCACTTATTCATTTAATAGTGAAGCCAAAATAAAGTAACTTAATTTTCTAATTTTTCTTTGCTATCGCCATTATCATTACTAACAACAATCTCACTACCTTTAACATAGTAATAAACAAAAGATTTATTAACGTCAGTAACATCTTTACCAGTAACAGCATCTCTTGGAATACCCACTACATTATCTGGTTTTTCATACCAACTATCTTCCTTGTCTTTAAGATACTCTTCAACAGTATCCACCCAGATATTTTTACCAATTATACTGTTAGAAACCTTTAATTCCCTATTATCATCATAACCATTCCATACTAACATTAAAACGTCAGGATTATACCCTATCATCCAGCAATCAGTATTAGTAGTACCTGTTTTCATTGCATATTTTCTACTGATTTTAGAAGCTAGGCTAATAATTGTCGGATTGTTATAATCGCGGAATGCACTATCATAAGTAGCAGTCAGTAAATTATTTAAAATATAAGTATAACTAGAATTTAGAACTTGCGTACTATTATCTTTTTTTTCGTATAAAATATTACCATTTATATCTGTAACTTTTCGAATGAAAGTTAAGTCTTTTTTATATCCCCCACTTGCCAAAGTTGTGTAAGCATTAGCAAAATCTAACATGGATAATTCAACTGTACCTAAAGGAAGTGAAGCAATACTAGGTAAATCTTCTTTAATTCCCATCCTATGCGAAATATTGACTAAGGTATCAGTACCTAAAAATAGGTGCGTTTTTACTGCATAAATATTATCACTATAACTTAAAGCTGCCGCCATGGTAATTTCTTTATTAGCATATTTTTGATTAAAGTTTTGCGGAGAATAAGTATCATTTTGTGAAAAAACAAAAGTTGTTTCTTGACTTAAAAAGGTCGAAGACGATGTCATACCATTTTCTAACGCAGCATAATAAAGTAACGGTTTCATGGTACTTCCTACTTGCCTTTTCATAGTTGATGCCCTGTTATATTGACTTTTAGTATAATCTTTTCCACCGGTCAAAGCCATAATATTTCCTGTTTTAGGGTCTATTACAATACTAGCAACTTGTAATTCTTCATCTGTAATGTTTTTATTGATACTGTTTTCTAAAGACATTTGAATATCTTTATTAAATGAAGTATAAATTTTTAAACCACCGGTATCTATTAATGAAGTTGGTATGCTACTAATTCCTTCTAATTCTTTCATAACTAAATCTTGATAATACATAATCGTATTGGAATTATTTTCTGTTCTTTTACCATATATTTCTAACTTTTCTTTAAAAAGATTATCCTTGGTTGTTTCGTCTATTTTCTTGTTATTAACCATTGCTGTAGCAACAACTTTGGCTCTTTTAATGGCATTATCATAATTACTTAAAGGATTATAATAGCTAGGACCCTTAGGTATACCCGATAAAATAATACTTTCTTCTAAAGTTAAATCCTTGGCATGCTTGTTAAAATAAAAACTCGCTGCATTCTCAATCCCATAATTACCTTGACCAAAATTAATTGTATTAATATAACCTTCCAAAATATCATCTTTTGAATAATGTACTTCTAGTTTCAGCGTTAACCAAGCTTCCTCTAATTTTCGCTCCCAAGTTTTATCAAAATCTAAAAATAAATTTTTAACATATTGTTGCGAGATGGTCGAAGCCCCTCCTACTATTGTACCTTTTTTGACATTTAGAAATAAGGTCTTCATAATTCTTAAATAATCAAAACCATTGTGTTTATAAAAATTTTTATCTTCTGTACTGATAATAGCATCTATAAAATCAGGCGATACATCACTTAAATCAACCCACTTCGAATTTCCACTTCCTTGAAAAACTAAGAAATTATCATTATCATAGATGTAATACTGTCCTGTACTTTTAATATCCAATACTGGTGAAAAATAAGCACAAACGTATAACCCAATAATGCCTAAAATACCTAAAATACTGAAGATTATCCCAAGTTTTATAGTCTTTTTAATAAACTTCATATCCTCACCCTTTTTATTATGTAAAAAAATATTTAATTTATGTAGTTATTTTAAAAGACCTATGTTATAATGTTTTAGAAAAAAACGGAGGTAATGTTTTTTGAATAATTTCCTAAGTTTAAAATTATATAAAAATAATGACTTATATTTAGAAAAAGAGTCATTAAATTATGTAAGAAATGATAATAAATACGAATTTACACTTGAAGATGTTTTAAATACTATTACTATTAACGATGAATCATTAATCTTAGTTAGAGATAACAAAGAATCTCAGTTGGAATTAACAATTAACAAAGATGGTAAACATAACTGCAAATACCTTTTAAAAGAATTAGATGCTTATGTTGATATAATTGTCGATAGTGCAGAATTTAGTATACAAAATGATAAATTAGAGTTATATTACCAGTTGGAAAGTGACGACCAATTTACTAAACTTGAAATAAGTTTTAATTAAGATTAGACAATTTTAGTGTAGACTAATTAAATTACCTAAACAAATAATAGTTTATGAATTATTATCCGTAAGAAAAGCAGTTTTCATAGGTTATTATATTGCTTAGTTAAATAAGAAAGGTATTAGAATTATGAGTTTTATTGAAGAAGAACAAGTCTATTGGCTTAATTTAATTAAAAATTGTGGCTTTGATATTGAAAGTGTTGTATTAAGTCCTTCAGTAAGAAAAGAACTTGGTGACTATCAGTATAATGGAGTTATGCCTTTAGCAGGTAAACTGCATAAACATCCTCACGAAATTGCAAATGTTATTGTTGAAGCCTTAAATAAGGACGGCCGATATAATAATGTCAATATTGCCGGTCCTGGTTTTATCAATTTTTCTTTTAAAAAGACAGCTTTAGTTGATTATTTTAATCGTTTAAATAAAGATATCAATTGGAATTATTATACCGATAATAAAAAGACTATTTTTTTCGATTATGGTGGAGCTAATGTTGCCAAAGCTTTACATGTTGGTCATTTGCGTTCTGCTAATATCGGTGAGGCTTTAAAGAGATTAGCAACCGCGTTAGGTAATAAAACTTACAGCGACGCTCACCTAGGTGATTTTGGCCGACCAATTGGTCTTGTTATGACAGAAATTAAACATAGATATCCCGAATTGCCATACTTTGATGAAAATTATCAAGGAAAATATCCAGAAGATCTACCCATTACGAATAACGATCTAATAGAAATATATCCTCTAGCTAGTACTAAAGCTAAAGAAGATGAAGCTTATTTAGAAGAAGCTCGTCAAATGACCGTGGATTTTCAAGAAAGCAAAAAAGGGTTAATGGCCTTATGGAATGCTATTATGCGTATTTCTAAGGAAGATATAAAAAAAACATACGACCGTCTTAATACAACTTTTGATATTTGGGAAGGCGAATCAGATGGTAGTAAATATATTCCGGAGATGACCTCATATCTTAATTCATTAGGTTTAGTAGAAGAATCAAATGGTGCTAAAGTAATTTATGTTAATGAGGAAAATGATGACCATGAAGTACCACCAGTAATTCTAGAAAAAAGTAATGGTTCTGCCTCTTATCAAACTACGGATATGGCTTGCATTTGGGAACGTATGAAAAAATGGCATCCTGATGAAATTTGGTATTTAGCCGATGCTCGTCAGTCCCTTCATTTTGAACAAGTTTTTAGAGCCGTTCGTAAAGCTAAGATAGTTAAAGAAAATACTAAATTAGAATATATTCCTTTTGGTACCATGAATGGTAGTGATGGTAAACCATTTAAAACCCGTGATGGCGGTGTTATGCGTTTAGAAGATTTACTAAATATGGTTACTACTGAATGTGAACGCAAAATAATGCCTAGTATTACCGGGGAAGAAAGAAACAAAATTGCCGAAATAGTTGGCATTGCTACTGTAAAATATGCTGATCTTATTCCATTCCGTGGTAAAGATTACAACTTTGATCCTGTAAAATTTAGTGATTTACAAGGAAAAACTGGACCTTACCTTCTTTATTCAACAATCAGAATGAAATCATTACTAGATAAAGCCCAAGAAAATAATATTTCTTATGAAAACTATAATCAAATTTCAACTGATATTGAAAGAGAAATAATTCTTACCACTATGACTTTAAGAAGTATAATTAATAAAGCTTTTAGCACTAAGTCATTAAGTGATATTGCTGATTATTTATATAAAGTTACAAATCTTTATAATAATTTCTATTCCAGCAATAAAGTGTTAATTGAAGAAAATAAATTAACGAGAGAATCATGGTTAATATTGACAAAAATAATTTATGAGAATAATATTAAACTATTGAATATACTAGGTATTGAAATACCTGAAAAAATGTAGGAGGAATAAATATGAAAATTACCGATTTATCCAAAGAAGAATTAGAATCAAAAAGTTATGATGATATAGCCTATATGATATTAGAATCATCAGGCGAAAAAGTAAAAATTACCGACCTTTTTAAGCAAATATGTGATTTATTGGGACTATCAAATGAGGAATATGAAGCTAAAATTGCTGACTTTTTCCAAGTATTATCTACTGATCACCGTTTCATTATGTTAGAAAAAGGCTTTTGGGATTTAAGAAGTCGTCACCAAGCTAAGATTATTATTGAAGATGAAGAAGAAGATATCGATGGTAGTCTTGAAGATGAAGAAGAAGAAATTGAAGAAGATAACGACAATATTTACTATGATGAAGATGAACCAACTGACGATGATGACGATGATTTACAAGATTTAGTAGTTGTAAATGATGATTCAGATGAAGAAAATAGTAATTTAGATTAATATCAACTTTCAATAATTTCATTTATATGAGGTTAAATTATTAAAGAGAATGGCAATGTTTAAAATAATTGCTTTTTTTCTTCTATTTTTATATAATTAACGAGAAAGGAAACCTTTTTATGATAGAAAGATTACAAAATATTACAGCTAAATATCAAGAGTTAATAGAAGAATTAACTCACGAAGATGTTTTACAAGATTATAATAAATTAAGAAAATTATCTAAAGAAAAAGCAGATCTGGAAGAAATAGTATTAAAATATAATGAATATCAAAAATGCGATGAAACCATTATTGAAGCTAAAGAAATGTTAAACGATCCTGACTTAAAAGATTTAGCCGAAGAAGAAATTGCTACTGCCACTGCTAATAAGGAAAAGTTAGAAAAAGAATTACAATTACTATTAATACCTAAAGATCCTAACGATGATAAAAATATTATCATGGAAATAAGAGGGGCTGCTGGTGGCGATGAGGCCAATATTTTCGCTGGTGATTTATACCGTATGTACACAAGATATGCCGAAAAAAATAATTGGAAAATTGAGGTTCTTCACGAAATAGAAGGATCTGCTGGTGGATACTCACAAATTGAATTTATGATTAAAGGCGAAAATGTCTATTCAAAATTAAAATTTGAAAGTGGTTCTCACCGTGTTCAAAGAGTACCGGTAACTGAAGCTGGTGGTCGTGTTCATACTTCAACTGCTACTGTATTAGTTATGCCCGAAGTAAATGTTAATGATGTCGAAATTAAGGAAACTGACTTAAAAATTGATGTTTACCATTCTAGTGGCGCTGGTGGGCAATCAGTAAATACCTCTAACTCAGCTGTTAGAATTACTCATATTCCTACTAATACCATTGTTACTTGTCAAGTAGAACGTTCACAATTAAAGAATAAAGAAAAAGCTATGAAAATGTTAGCAGCCAAATTACACGACGCTGCCTTAGCTGAAAAAGAGCAACAAGTTGGCGAATCACGTAAAAAAATCGGTACTGGCGATCGTAGTGAAAAGATTAGAACTTACAACTATCCGCAAAATCGTGTTACCGATCATCGTATTAATTTTTCAATTATGGAATTAGATCGTGTAATGGAAGGCAATTTAGATCCAATAATTGAGGCTTTAATTACTGAAGATCAAAGATTAAAATTAGCAGGAGAATAATGATAAAAAAAGAAAGATATATTTCTAGTACTGACTATGAATTATTAAAAAAATTATATCCTAATAACATGGAAGAAATTATCCAAAAAATTAACAATGACTACCCTATTCAATATTTGATTGGTAATGTTAATTTTTATGGATATTCGATAAAAGTTGATGAACGAGCTTTAATACCCCGTTTTGAAACCGAAGGCTTAGTCGATGAATTACTAAAATTAATTAAAAGTCAAACTAATTACCTTACTCTTAAAATCTTAGAAATCGGTACGGGAAGTGGTTGCATTGCTATAACTTTATCTAAAGAATTAAACACTACGGTCGACGCTCTAGATATTTCTAAAGATGCCATTGAATTAGCAAGTTCAAATGCCGTTCTAAACCATGCCAATGTTAATTTTGCTCTTGGAGATATCAAAAATTGTAGCATTAAGAAAAAATATAATATTTTAGTTAGCAATCCTCCATATGTTAAGTATGATGAACCAGTTGATCCAGCAACTAAATATGAACCACAAAATGCCCTATTTGCACATAATAACGGTCTTGAATTTTACGAGATAATTTTAAAAAGAAGTAAAGAATTTTTAGAACCTAAAAGTATAATAGCCTTTGAAATTGGTTGTACTCAAAGTCAAGATATTACAAATCTAGCAAGAAATCTTTATCCACATGCCTATATTCAAGTAAAAAAGGACTTAGCCGGTAAGGATAGATATATTTTCATAATTAATGAATAAAAAAAATAAAAGTCACTCAATATTAAATTGGGTGATTTTTTATAAAAAAGATTATAGTTGTTTTAACCATTATTGCTTTATTCTACTTAAATAGTAATAAAGAAGAAATAATAATTCCCGATGACTCTATTCGTTTTCGTATAATAGCTAATTCTAATAATTTGCAAGATCAATTAACTAAGACGAGGATTAAAGAAGACTTAATGAAACAAATTTTGCCGTATATTAATAAAAATACTGACATTGATAGTTATATAAAAAATAATATGTCTACTTTTCGTACTATTTTAAATCATTATCAAGTTCCCTATAATATTTCTTATGGTAATAACTTTTTTCCTTCTAAAACCTATAAAGGCATTAAATATCCTGCCGGTTATTATAATTCTTTAGTAATAACTTTAGGTCACGGTCTTGGTGAAAACTTTTGGTGCGTAATGTATCCACCTTTATGTTTAATTGATGAAAATAATGATAAATCAAATATTGAATACAAGTCGTATATTAAGGAAGTTCTTTTAAAATATAATTAAATTTATTAGTAATTAGAGTTTAGGTAAAATGTCAATAAATCAAATTAAGTTTAATAAATACTAAAATTAAGAATAATAGAAAAATTTCTATAATATAGTTTTATAGATGTTTTTTTGTTTGACTTAATGTAGTAAATTAGATATAGTTAATTATAGTTAGATGGGGTGTATTATATATGACCAAATTAATAATCGAAGGACCCAATAAATTAAGTGGTACCATTGAAATAAGTGGTGCTAAAAACAGTGTAGTCGCTTTAATACCAGCAGCTATTCTTTGTGATGATGATGTAATAATTGACAATGTTCCTGATATAACAGATACCAAAGCTTTACTGGAAATTCTAAAGCTTTTAAATGCTGATTATAAATATGAAAATAATCTTCTAAGTATTGATACTAGCAATGTTAAAAATCAAGTAATTGAAGAAGCATTAGCCAAAAAATTAAGAGCTTCTTATTATTTTATGGGCTCTTTATTATCTAAATATCATCATGTAGAAATGTATTTTCCTGGTGGTTGTAAAATCGGTAAACGACCAATTGATTATCATATTAAAGGTTTTGAAAAATTGGGAGCTACAGTTACAATTGAAGGCGATAAGTATATTATTGATGCTAAAGAATTAACGGGTACTGATATTACTTTTGATTTTCCTTCCGTTGGTGCCACAATTAATATTATGCTGGCTGCTGTAAAAGCTAATGGCCAAACTAGAATTTTTAATGCTGCTAGGGAACCGGAAATCGTTAATGTCGCTGATTTTTTGAAAAGTATGGGAGCTAAAATTAAAGGTGCAGGCACTGATACTATTACTATAACCGGCGTCAAAAAGTTAAATAAAGGCAATATATATACTATTCCTGATCGCATAGAAGCTGGGACATATATAATTGCGGGCGCCCTTGCTGGTGATAATTTGGTTATTGATAAAATTGAACCCAAACACTTAGAAAGTTTGTTAGATACTTTAAAAAATATGAATATAAATTATATCTTAGAAGAAAGTTCAATTATAATTTCCAAACAAACTGATTTAAAACCTATCAATATAACCTCGCAAGTTTATCCTGGCTTTGTAACTGACTTAGGTCAAACTATGCAAACCCTTCTCACTCAAGCAAATGGCATATCAACTTTTACAGAAACAATTTACGAAAATCGAATGGGTCATATAGAATATTTAAATAAAATGGGTGCCAATATTGCTAATACGAATAATAAAGCTTTCATAACGGGTCCATCTTCTTTAATAGGCTGTGAAGTAACAGCAAGCGACTTACGCGCTGGAGCTTCTTTAGTCTTGGCAGGACTTATCGCCGAAGGTCAAACTACCATCAACCAAGCTGACCATATATTGCGAGGCTACGAAAATATTAAAACAAAACTATCTAAGGTAGGTGCTAAAATAAGAATAGAAGAATAAATTATACTAAGTAAGTGAGGTCTTATGAAAGTAAAATTATTCTTTTTGTCTTTAGGGGCAATCATCTTAACATACCTTATTTTTAATGCTAACAATCATCAAGAAATAAAGATAACTGTTATCTATGATGACACTACGACTATTCAAGAAAATTTTAGTCCATTTTTACAGAAAGACCTAGAAAAATTATTACCTACAACTTTTAATACCTATCATAAAGAAAATTTGGAAATAGAAAATGTTGTCGATAAAATAAAAAGTAATTATAATGATATTCAAGAAAAGTTAAATTCTTCTAATGTTATAATCATTTATTTAGGAGATTTTGAGCTTATTCATGAAAAAGAAAATATAATTAATATTTATACTAATTTAGAAAACTTATTTATTCTTTTAAGAAAGTATAACTCTAAACAAATTATCTATATAAGCCCTATTAACTTAACATCTAACTATCTTTTAAATGATTTAACTCGTAAATATAAAATAGATTTTATTAATACATCTAGTATTTTACAAAGATTATCTTCTCAAAATTATACTTTAAATCAAGAAGACCATAAAAAGATTGCTAATAAATTATTTAATAATATTATTTCAACTTGGAAAATTGAAAACTAATATGTTTATATATTCAAATATTAGATATTTGTCATTAAATTAAAATTTCACTTTTATGTAAAGCTTTTTTCTTTTAATTTTCTAATATTCCAAATCTTTTTTTCTAATAACGAATCTTTTATAGTATAATAGCTTTAAGGTGATTATACGTGAAAACAAAGAAAAAAGTAATGTTTATTGCTAGTACTGGTGGTCATTTAAGTGAACTAATGCAGCTTGCCCCCTTATTCAAAAAATATGATTATACAATTGTTACCGAAAAAACTAAAAATAACCTTGATCTAGCTAATAAATATCCTAATCGAATTCATTATATAATTAGCGGTACTTATACTAATTTTAAAGCTAAGTTGGTTTACCCTTTTAAACTCCTTTTAAATTGTTTTATTTCGCTACATTTAATTATTAAAATAAGACCGGATGTTGTTGTAACAACAGGTTCCCATAATGTTGGACCTATGTGTTGCTTAGCTAAATTATTCCGTAAAAAAGTTATTTTTATCGAAACTATTGCCAACAGTACTACCCCTACTCGTGCTGGGCGGTTGATATATAAATTTGCCGACTATTTTATTGTTCAATGGGAAAGCATGTTAGAAGTTTATCCCAACGCCATTTATGGTGGGTGGATTTATTAAAAAGAAAGGATTTCTTATGATTTTAGTAACTTTAGGAACTCAAGATAAAACCTTTGTCCGTCTTCTAGAAAAGATTGACCAATTAATAAAACAAGGTTTAATAAAAGATAAAGTAATAGTTCAAGCTGGTTTTACTAAGTATAGTTCACAAAATATGGAAATATTTGATTTAATACCTCAAGATGAATTTAATTTCTTAATGGACAAGGCCGACTTGATTATTACCCATGGTGGTGTTGGTAACATTATCTCTGCTCTGGAAAAAAATAAAAAAGTAATAGCAATCCCCAGACTTGCTAAGTATGGAGAGCATATCAATGATCATCAAACCCAAATCATTGCTAAGTTTAATTCACTAGGATACATAATTGGTTTACAAGATGTTGAAGGATTAGCTGAAGCTTTAACAAAGGTAAAAAAATTTAAACCAAATAAATTTGTTCACAATAATAGTAAAATGTTAAATTTAGTAAGTAAATTAATTGACAAATAATATTTTTATTAAAAAGACATATAATTAAAAGAAGATTATAATAAAATTCAAAAAAAGTGTCAAAATCGCTCTTGTTTACACTCTAAGAAAACAAAATTTGACAAACGAAATATCTTGTGTTATAATCTCGGCTATGTGTGGTGCATTATTCTAGTCATAACACTATATGAAGATGGGGCTAAAAATCCATCAATTACATTACCGACACTTCTTATATTTGCTTTATCGGCCCAAGTTAGGGTGAATATAAGATTTAAAATCTAAGGAAAGTTATAATGGCATATAACCCACATCCTTTCATTACGTCATTTCAAAGTTACGTATGTCGTGCGTGAGTATTAGGAATACTATAAGTTGAAATAATGCTTGCAAAAGCGAATAAGTATAGTTACTTATGTCAGGGAAAACCTCTAGACTGTCTATATTAAGAGTATTGAAGTGCGGACTAAGTGGCAATCGAGTAATTAATGAATTAAATATTAATTAAATATCCTAAAGACGAAAGTGCCAATGAGTAATCAAGTGGAAGATATTTAGAGAAACTCAACTCGACCTCAAGCCGTAAAATTAACTTTTGATATACCATACAAAAATTAGAATATTACTTTATATAGGAGGAATTATGAATAATAAAGCCTGGATATATAAAGTTTTTTTATTAACTTTTATCCTATCATGCTTATTTAGTATTATCTCTAATATTATATCAAACTCATTGAATAGTATCTTTTTATTTATAATATTAATTTTAATAATTGTAATAGGCATTATCTTCGATATGATAGGTGTAGCAGTTTTAACGAGTAAAGAAAAGACTTTCTTGTCAATTGCTTCTCAAAAAATAAAAGGTGGTAAAGAAACTATCGGCTTACTTAAAAATTCTAGTAAAATTTCTAGTATATGTAATGATGTTATTGGCGATATTTGTGGAATTATCAGTGGTTCTATTGGCGCTGTCTTAGCAATATCAGTTAGTAACTCAACCAATATTAATTTAAGCATTATATCCGTTTTACTTACAGCTTTCATTTCTAGTTTTACCGTAGGTGGTAAGGCTATCTGTAAATCAATAGCTACTAAAAATAGTGATAAAATATCATTTTTAGTTGGAAAAATCTTAGCCAATCTTAAAATAAAAATCAAATAAAACTTTTGCTATTTAGAATATAAAATGTTTTAATAACCATTAAGTTTATGGAAAATAGTAAATGCTCATTTAATTTAAATATTAAAAAATTATTGAAAATCAGGAAAAATAAACTTATTAATAATTGCAAAACTAAAATCTTATGATATAATACATAGGACAAACAAATTTCTATGTTATGAATATAACATGGCGGAAGGAGAGTATCATGAAAAAGGGAATTCATCCAGAAATGCACGAAGTAGAAGTACATTGTGCTTGCGGAAATACATTTACAGTAAAATCTACTAAAGACAGTATCCAATGTGATGTTTGTAGTGCTTGCCACCCATTCTATACAGGTTCACAAGCTCGTGCTAAGAAGACTGGCTCAGTAGAAAAATTCAACCGTAAATACGGCTTTAATCACGACGAAACAAAAACTGCATAATTGCAGTTTTTTTGCTATAATAAAGATGGAGTTGATTAAATGACACATCAAAATATATATAAAGTAGCAAAAGTATTATCAAGTCGTACCAATATCAAAACCATTACTATAATTAATGATTATCTTCGATCTCATTATAAGCATCATATCAGTCTTTTTGAATATCAATTGTTTGAATGTTATAAAATGACTGACCTAGAAAAAACTAATTTACTTACTAATAAATATAATCAAAAGTTAATAAAAATGTATAATAATTCTAATTTAAAAGAAATTATTTACTCTCGCCATAAATTTAATAAAAAATTTTATCCCTTTCTTAATTACAAATGGTTAGAACTTAATGGCGATAATATTACTGACTTTTATGATTTTATTCAAAATAAAGATTATATATATGCTAAATATGATTTGAAAGTAAAAAATGACACAAAAAAAATTAAAATTGATTTAAAAAATTATACTAATGTTTATAATGATTTATATTTAAGTAAAATGACTATTTTAGAAAGTGCTATTAAACAAGACGAAATATTAGATAGATTAAATCCTAACAATTTATCATTTATTCGTTTTATAACTTTTAAAGACGATATCATTTTTTCCTATTTAGTAACTAGTAAAGAAGATTATGAAGTTACTGCTAATAACCAAATTATTGCTTCTATAAATTTAGATACGGGTCTTATTGACTCCCCATTTTATGACTTAACCAAAAATATCTATGAGGAACATCCTTTAACAAAATCTCCCCTTCTCTGGCTTACTATTCCGAAATGGCCACGAACTTTAAGATTAGTTAATCGCATTAAAAATACTATTCCTGATAATAAATATTTACAAATAGATATAGTGATGACCAGTGATGGTCCTAGTTTAAAAGATATATCAATTGCCCCAAGTTACCAGGAGTTCCAATTATTAAGTTTGTTAAATCACCATAAGTTGATTAAAGATATATTTAAATAAAAAATATAAAAAAAGAAAGAAGAAAAAATATGAAAATATATATTGCTTGCGATCATCGCGGGTGTGAATTAAAAAAACATTTAATAGAAAATTTAGAAAATACTTATGAAATAATAAGTTCTTCTCTTCCTAACTCTAGTGAAGATGACTATCCAGACTTTGCCTTTGATATTTGCACTAAAATGGATAAAGCAAAAGACTTAGGTATATTAATTTGTGGTACTGGCATCGGTATATCCATCGCTGCTAATAAGGTAAAAGGGATAAGATGCGCACGAATTAATAATTTAGATGATGCTAAAAGCGCTAGAATTCATAATCATGCTAATGTAATTGCTATTCCGGCCTCACTAGAAAAAAACGTCGCTTTAGAAATTATAAAAACTTTTTTGGATACTTTACCAAGTAATGAAGAACGTCATGTAAGAAGAATCAATAAAATCATAAGTTATGAAGAAGGATCATATAATGAATTATAAAACTCTGTTATATGCAATTAATCTTCTTTTAAGTATGGTTGCCCTAAGTGGTATCAATTTTGATAAGTTTATGAAAAGGAATAAACCTATTGAAGCCAGAATGTTAGTTATCATCTTTGGTATTGCTACTAGTTATTTAATAACCAATTTTATAACAGATTTTATGTCTTAAAACACCTTTATTTCTAAAAAGGCGTTATTTAAGGAGAATCTATGAAGAATAAAATCTTACTTAGCATTATCGCAATTCTTTTACCTATTACAGTTTTTATATTATTTAAGCAGATATCTCCTACTAATCAAAGTAATCCTAATGAAATTTCAAAAAAGCAAGAAATCTATATTGATTTATTAATAAATAATGAAAAAAAGCAAATACCTTTAGAAGAGTATTTAGTAAGTGTAGTTGGCGCAGAAGTTCCAGCTCTTTTTGATATCGAAGCTTTAAAATCTCAAGCGGTTGCTAGCAGAACTTTTGCCCTTTATGAAGAAAATACTCGGGGTTATGTGACGACTGGTGATCAGGCTTACAGTACTTTGGAAGAATTGCAAAGTAAATGGCAAGAGAATTATTATACATATTTAAATAAAATAAAACAGGCTGTTAATCTTACTAAAAATCAAGTAATGACTTTTGATAATCAGTTAATAAAGTCCTACTTTTATGCGATGAGTAACGGTTATACAACTACGTCTTTAAGTGTATTTAATGAAGACTTACCTTACCTAAATACCATAATGCCTACTATGGATAATGAAAATACTACTAAGTTTCTTGTGACTAAAAAAATATCTAAAAGTGAGTTTTGCGCTACTTTAAATATTGATTGTACTCGTCTTAATATAAAAAAAATTACAAATGACTATTCTAATCGTGTAGAAACTATATCTATTAATGAAAAGACTTTTACTGGTATTGAAATTCGTAAATTATTCGGTCTTCGATCTACTGATTTTTCAATTACTGAGGAAAATGGTAATATTATTTTTACGACAAAAGGTTATGGTCATGGTGTTGGTATGAGTCAATATGGTGCGAATGCTATGGCTAAAGAAGGTTCTAATTATAAAGATATTTTGGAGTATTATTACCAAGGGGTAACTATTGAAGAGTATAAGATTTAAATTTATATTCTTTTTTTAGGGCTTATAAAATTATTATTACTTCCCACCCACCACTCCCAGAATAGTATGTTTTATAAGAATTGTGTCAGGATAGTCAAAATTAAAAGAAATTTGTAATCTTTAGAAAAAATTTATTTAAAAAAGAAGGAAATTGGACTTCTGTTGCCAATAAATATAATTAGAGAGAGTAATTTTAACTACATCTAAATAATGACCAGAAATTAATGATTAAAAATGCCATTAACCTAGGTTTAGATAATGAAACCACATCCAAAATAACTGGACTTTCTATTGAAGAAATTGAGCATATGCGAATAAATAAATAGAATGAAGCAACTAGTCCTAATCGCAGTCATTAGAACTTTTTCTTCTAATTAACAAAAATTGTAAATTAAATGTATAAAATCATCTTTTTAGTTCACACTTTTTAATAGAAAGGTGAATTTATGAAAAAGAGAAGAAGATTAAGAAAATATGTTATTCCAACAATATGCTTAATGTTAGTATGTACAATCGTGTTTAGTAGTTATAAAATGTATCAAATTTTAACCGCAGGTGTTCCAGTAGTTAATCCCACTCCTAAAGACAATACTAGTGAAGTAAATAATAATCAAGATGATACTAATATAACTCCTACTATCAGCGAATCTAAAACTATTATAAGACCATATACTAGCACCGATGTCAGTGCGACCATTCCTTATTATAATATAGATGGTACCAATGATGAACAAGCAGCCGCACTAATCTACTATGAAGGTATTTATATGCAAAACACTGGTGTTTTATATACTTCTAATAATACTTTTGACGTTGTATCCATACTAGATGGTACCGTTAAAAATATTAAAGAAGATAGTTTAATGGGTAATATTGTTGAAATTGAACATACTAATAACTTAACAACGGTTTATCAAAGTTTAGGTGAAGTTAAAGTTAAAGTTGGCGATACAGTAAAACAAGGCGATATAATTGCTACTAGCGGTCAAAATAAAATAACAACTGATACAAGCAATGCCCTTCATTTTGAAGTATTCTATAAAGGCGAAGTTTTTAATCCAGAAGAATTTTATTTACTTGATTATACTGAAGTAATGAATAATGACTAAACTAATTATCTATCTTAATGATAACGAAATTCAAATTATTAAAGATAAAATAATTACTTTTACTTCTCCTAGTATAAGTAATGGTAATATTATAGAAGAAACTATATTTCTAAAAGATTTTAAAAAATTCTTAAAAGACCATAAATTAATATCTTCAATAATTTATTATCCTATTGATGTTTATTTAAATTATCAAGCTTTACCTAAAGAAATAGTTTACTATAACTATTTATTTGAAAAATTAAACCTTACTTTAAATAAAGTTTTATCCATAAATGACTTGTTAGATAAAGATAAAAAATATTTAATTTATAATAATAATTCACTTTATTATATAGTTAACAATATTACTTATAATATAGATATTAATGGTTTAAATTTTTATTTAGATAATATTCCTAAGTTATATATCTTTGGTAATAAAGAGTTTAAAGTTAATAATAAACATATAATATTTAGTAATTATTCTACTTATATTGCTTGTTTAATAAATAATTCACAAGATGACTTGTGAGTTTTTTTAAATGTCCATATAATTTTTTTGATTATTTTGCTTAAATCTTACTGATCAAGAAATAATTAATAAATTAAAAAGAATAGAAAAAGATATTAATATTATGGATAAAAACAAATAAAAACTACTAAGAAGCTTTATTAAATTACCTAGTAGTTTTTTAAATTTACTATCTTTAATTATCTAATTTAGATATTAAATATTTTATAATCATTCCATTGAAATTATACTTTTTAATCAATTATAAAATCATCGAGATAAGCTTGTCCCATAAATTGATATTTGGCTAAAAACTTAGGAACGTCTTTTTTGCGAAAATCACTAACAATCTTGTATTCATCTTTTGTTATCATATCCATTTTATACAGACATTTATAGAATAAATCAATACTATAAATACCACTTTCATAATTACGGAGGGAAGTCCAAGTATATTTTGTCATAAAATAATACGGAAAATCCTTTAATGCTTTATATCCTTCAACTGCAGGAATAATTACATCATCCTGAGTTAAATATATATAGATAAAGAAAGCAACGTTAAAACAATACTTACGAAGAACATAAGGATCTAAATGCTTTTTTCTTAAGAAAGATTCATAATATGACATTAATATTTCATTCTTCTTTTTATTTTCTTTTAATTTAGCCTTAAATTCATTCATAAACTCTCCTACTACTTATAATTTTACCAAAAAATGGTATAAGATACAATTAGTCACATTATATTTTAAATTAAAAATAAAAAAACTCACTCTTTAAACTGTGAATTTTTTAATCTTTCTAATTTCTCTTTTAACATTTTTATTCGGTCATTCTTAACTTTTTCATCTTTATAATACTTACCATCTTTATAAAATAAAATATCATTTTCTAACACCTTAAAATCCAAATCACTTTGATTTAAATAAATTATTTCTCTAGTTTCTAAATTTTCTAATTTAATAACATTATCAATAATCTCATCAACACTATACTTCATAATTAACCATTCGTTCCTGTTTGAAAGTTTTCAAAAGAAATATCATGACCTTTTAAATGCATTAAGATAGTACCTTCTTGATCAGTTCGATGAATATTAACTTGATATTTTTCTAAAATATCTAATGCTTTCTTCGTTGGATGACCATATTTATTATCCTTACCTACCATTATAATTCCATAGGTTGGTTTAACTTTTTTAATAAATTCTTCACTACTTGAGTATCTAGAACCATGATGACCAACTTTCAAAACTTGACAATTAATATCTTTGTCTAACAAGTTTTTTTCAACGTTACTTGAAGCATCGCCCATAAATAAAACACAAGTAGTATTATAAGTCATTTTTAAGACTAGCGAAGTATCATTTAAATCACTAATATCTGTACCAATACTTAAAACTTCAAAACTTGCTTTTTCTAGAGTAAATTTATCTCCTATTTTAGGTGTCTGAAAAGTAACTTTCTTATTATCTAAAGCATCCAAAACATCTTCAAAGGTTTTACTTGTACTAATGGCTTCTGGCATATAGAAATTATCAATTTTAAAATTGTTAATAATATCATCCATACCACCAATATGATCTTCGTGAGCATGAGTTCCCACGATATATTTGAATCCATCGACATTTAAAGACTGTAAATACTTAACTAAAAGCTTGCCATCCGCATTATTCCCAGCATCAATCATCATATTACTGTTACCATCCTTAATATATATGGCATCAGCTTGACCAACATCAATAAAATAAACTAAAACTTCACTATTATCATTGTTACTAGAATTATTATCATAATTACTCGATATATTATCAGAACTAGTTGTAAAATAACCAATTAATAAAACCAATAGACCTAAACAAAAATAGATTAATGCATTAACTTTTTTATTACTTTTTCGCTTTGTCATAACTGCCCTACTTTCCTAACTAATTTTATCAAAAAAATTTAAAATAACAAATACATATTGACCAAAGAATTAGAAAATATCCCTAAATTAGTAAATTTAATTAGAAATAAATTTTAAAAAAAGGTATAATAAATATAAGACTGTAAAATCTATGGAGGAACTACAAAATGTACAAAATTAATGATTATGTTATATATAAAAGAGAAGTTTGCAAAATCAAAAACTTAAAAAAAATAAATAATCAAGATTATTATACTTTAGAAAATAAAGAAGATTCTTCATTAATAGTCAGTGTTCCGGTATCGCAAGAGCATCTATTATTAAGACCTTTAGCAACTTTTGAAGAAATAACAAGTACTTTAGATAATATTAATAATATACCACCCCTAGATATTAATGAACGTAATTTAGAAGAACAGTATAAAGTTTTATTACAAGGAAAAACTATTGAAGATCTAATCAAGATAATTAAGACTACCTATATAAGAAATGAAATTAGAAAAAGTAATCACAAACATTTAAGCGACAAAGATACAAGTTGTCAAGAGTTAGCTGAACAATTTTTATTTAACGAAATAGCCTATGCTATGCAAATTAGCTATGACGCTGCTAAAGAATTAGTTTTTAATAAATTAACAAACATAAGTGATTTAAAATAAATTTTCCGCAAATTTCCTTTGTGGTATGATATGATAATAATTATTACATGTAAAAATTATAAAAGCATTTAAGAGTACTTTTAATATAATCTGGCTTTAATATAAATGATTTTGGTAATTTTTAACTGTATAATAAATGAAATAACAATGTAAAGGAACAATATGGAACAAGAAATAAGCTTATATGAAGTGTATAATACTTTGAAAAATTTATCAGCAACTAAAGTCACAATTTACAAAAAATATGCTAATTTTTTGGCTAATGATTTAGGCCTAGAAATAGTTATTTTTAAAAAAATAAATTTAGCTAAAAAAGAAATATCTTTATTTGTCAAAAATTATGATGATGATGCTAATCGTCATTATTGGCAAGAGCTAACAATAGTTCAAAAAGATAAAGGCTTTATTTATATCAGTAACGATGAAGATTTAAAAATTAATATTTTTAACGCGACTAATCATTTAAATCGCTTATTTGCCAATCTTGAAAATATTAAAGATTTTCTTAAATTCAAGCCTCTAAAAGTTGTAGACACTACCAATACTTGTGGCGTTATTTTATCAACAGAAAATATAAAAATTCATCAGAAAAGTGGTAAAAATGTTACTATTCCTTTGGATTGTGCTAAAGATTCTAATAATGATAATTATAACGCCTTAGAGGAACTGTTAAAAAGCATAAAAATAACTAGCACGCAGTTGCCAAGTTGGCTTCAAGTAAAACAAAAAGAAGAAAATCCTCTATCTATAAATAATATTTTCAAAAGAATAAAACAAAAATATAATGATTTTCTATCTTAATATCAATTAGTTAATTTATAAACGAAAGTGATTTTATAAATTTTTTAATAAATCTTCCCTACTACTTATTATCATTTGAAGAAATAATATCCTTTTCATAAGCGATTTTATAATAGCTTTTTACTTTCAATTAATTTTACAACTATTTTTGATTTTTAAATCATAAATGCAGCACTATATTAATATTTTTCATATCTAAGTTTGAAAATTCATACTATTAAATGGGTGCATGTATGAACGGATTAACAAATAAAGAAGTTATTCAAAATCGTAATAAATATGGAAGTAATACTTTAACAAAAGTAAAGAAGAAGACCTTATTTTCCCTAATTTTAGAGTCACTAGGTGATCCGATTATTAAAATTCTTATTATTGTCTTAGTGTTTAAGATTGTTTTTTTATTTAAGAATAATGATTGGTTTGAAACTATTGGCATTTTGATTGCTATAATATTAGCTTCTACGATTGGCTCTTTTGCTGAGTATGGTAGTGAAGAAGCCTTTAATCGCTTAGAGGAAGAAGCTAGTAAAAAGAAATGCAATGTCTTACGAAATGGTAAACTTGAAACGATAAGCGTAACCGAAGTTGTAGTTGGAGATATTGTTTTAATTTCTAGTGGTAATAGTATTCCAGCTGACGGTTATATTGTCGATGGAAAAATATCAGTTAATGAAGCCAGTATCAACGGTGAAACCAAAGATAAAGAAAAAACGCGTGGACAGTACGTTTATTCTTCCACTATTTGTTATGAAGGTGAAGCTAAAATGAAAGTCGATAAGGTTGGTGATAACACTTTGATTGGCGGACTAGCTAAGGATATCCAAATTCCCCCAACAATCAGTCCCCTCAAATCACGTCTTACACATTTAGCTAAAATCATTAGTATCTTTGGATATGTTGGCGCCATAATAGTCGCCTTAGTTTATCTTTTAACTACTAAAAATTTTAGTCTTAATAATATTCTTTATTCTCTAACTTTAAGCATGACTGTAATCGTAGTTACCGTTCCTGAAGGCCTTCCTCTTATGGTTACTCTAGTTTTGTCATCTAATATGAAAAGAATGTTAAAAGATAATGTTCTAGTTAGAAAACTTATAGGTATTGAAACCAGTGGCAATATAAACTGTCTATTAACTGATAAAACCGGTACCTTAACTGAAGGTAATCTTAAAGTAACAAGTTTTATTACTCCTTTAAATCGCAAAATAACTAATTTAAATACCCTTTCTCCTAAATTACAAATGGAAATTGCTAACAATCTTTATTATAATAATTCTTCATTTTATAACAGTGATAACGAAATTACAGGTGGCAATCAGACTGATAAAGCCATTTTAAAATATATTAAAAAACCTGCTTCACAACAGCAAATTATTTCCAAAAAACTTTTTGATAGTAAAGATAAATATAGTTCTGTAACTCTTGATAATGGAATAACTTATTATAAAGGTGCTAAAGAAGTTTTATTAGACAAGTGTCTATATTATTTAGATAATAATGGTAATCGTCAAGTCCTTCATAATAAAGAAATAATAAGTAAAAATATTGATAACGAAGCTAAGACTGGTTCTCGTATAATTTTTTTGACTTGCCAAGATAAACATAGTAATTTTCCCGCTTATCTTGGCTACCTAATTATTAAAGATACAGTTCGTTCAACAACCGTTCCCTCAATTAATATTTTACATCAAGCAGGTATAAATGTCATAATGATAACTGGCGATAACATTGATACCGCTACTTCCATTGCCAAAGAAACAGGCATTATAACTGGTAAAAATGATTTAGCCTTAACTAGCAAAGAATTTAATAATTTATCTGATGAAGAAATAAGTACTCTTTATAGTCGCATTAAAGTAATAGCGCGCTCTTTACCAAAAGATAAAAGTCGAATGGTTAAAATCCTTCAAAATATGGATTTAATAGTCGGTATGACAGGTGATGGCATTAATGACGCTGGGGCTTTAAAGACTGCTGACGTAGGTTTTGCAATGGGTTCTGGCACCGAAGTAGCGAAAGAAGCTAGTGACATAATTATCTTAGATGATAATATTAAATCGATAACTAAAGCTATTCTTTTTGGTCGAACTATCTTTAAAAGCATTCGTAAATTTATTATATTTCAATTAACCGTTAATATTTGCGCAATGTTGATGGCTATTTTAGGTCCTATATTTGATATAACTACTCCTGTTACCGTAATTCAAATGCTTTGGATAAATATGATTATGGATACTTTAGCAGGTATTGCTTTTGCAAGTGAGCCACCTCTTTTAGAATATATGTTAGAACCTCCTAAGACCAAGGCAATCCCGATAATTAATAGTTATATGTTCAAAGAAATATTGTTTACCGGTCTTTATACTTCTTTTTTAGGCATCTTCTTTTTAAAATCTAATTTTATTTATAACTTTATCCGTTACTCTAGTGACTACCGTTATCTATACACTGCTTACTTTGCTATCTTTATTTTTTCAGCTTTATTTAATGCCCTAAATGCCAGAACCACCCGTTTAAATATTCTAGCTAACATTACCAAAAATAAACCATTTATTTTCATTTTTACGGGCATTATGATTGTTCAACTTTACTTAATCTATTTTGGTGGCGACCTATTTAGAACTTACGGTCTTACAGTAAAAGAACTGTTATTTGTTATTTTGATATCCCTAAGCGTTATTCCTTTTGATTGGTTAAGAAAATCTCTAATTAACAAAGAAAGTAAAAAATTATAACAACTATATTAGAAAAAATAAAATATCTACTCACTGGGAATAGATATTTTTCAATTAATTAATATTACTAACAGGTTCACTAGATACCCAATAATATTCATTATTACTATTTAATTTATAAGTATGTTTAAAAGTTTTCATATATTTTAATATATCATTAACTTCTATATTATAATTACCATCATCAGTTTCTTTAAATTTATAACTAGTTACCTTATTAGAAACACTATCATCTGTATAAAAGTCATAATTAACATAATTATTTTCTGAATTATTTAAAGTGCCAACAATAAATTTATCATAAATGTATAACTCATCACCATATTTTACCGCTTTTAATAAAGTTCTTTTGGTTATAGGATTTAAACCACCATAACCACACTGCGAATCATAACTTAAATAATAATTATCTTTTTCTTGAAGAATTACTTGTCCGCATTGACTCTCTACTTCTAATGAAACTGTATTTACATAACCATATGTTTTAGGTAACTTGTTACTTTCATTAAAATATTTTATATTATTATTTCTAACTTCTTCTAAGTCATAATAAGTAACTAAATCGGCATAACCTTCATATTTTGCTTCTACACTTAAACAGTATTGATATGCATTTTGCATAATTGCATTACCACTATTTTTTAACTTAGCGCATATGTCTTTATAGTCTAAATTACTAAAGCTTTTTTTCATTAATCCATCTAAATCAACACTTAATTTCAACTGGTCACTTAATGTATCATAAGTAACTTTACTAGTAGTATGAAAATTAGTTTTCCTATTATATAATTTCTGTACAGTATTATCAGTCGTACTTATATTTTCTTCTTTAATAGTACTATCATCTTTACTATTATTATAATTATCTTGTTTATTTTCTGGATTATTATTATCATTTTCTAAAGTATTGTTTTTACTACTTTCATACCTGTTTTTAAATAGTAAATAGCCACCACCAGTTCCTAAACTAAATGTTACTATAATTATTAGGACTATAATTACAATTTTACTACTTTTTTTCACA
Source organism: uncultured Bacilli bacterium (assembly GCA_934098505.1). Lineage (GTDB taxonomy): Bacteria > Bacillota_I > Bacilli_A > RF39 > UBA660 > CAG-605. The sequence goes on along the minus strand of CAKOOR010000002.1, from coordinate 84,608 downwards.
ACTCCTCTATCCTTTCTTATATTATAATAACATACATTAAAGAAAAAAACACTTATTGTTAACTTAGATATGTATACTTACTTTTTTTTTTACTAAAAATATGCTATTCTATTGATAGAAGATAAGGACGATTTATGAAGAATAAAAAAGGATTTATGTTTGTAGAAACTATCATGGTTATGACAATATTAACAACTATTTTATTAACTATTTATATTACATTTTCTCGTGTTTTATTAAGCGAAAAAAGAAGAGCTATGTTTGATGATACTTCTTATCTTTATCGTACTTATTTAATTGAAGATTATCTTAATTCTTTAGATATCAGTAATTATATAAAAACATATTTAGTCGATGCTAATCGTAAAATAGTTCTTTTGCGTCCTGATAATAGTTTTTTATATGATGCAGCAAAGTTAACAATTGAAGGTTCAATAGAAAAAGAAAAAATGCTTTTTAGTAGCAAAGTATTAAGTACTACTAGTGGTCAAAGTGTCTTAAATATTGCTAATATGTATATAACCTATTATAATGTCAATGACTTAAAACAATGTATTAGTAAAACTGGTAAAAATATTTGTCAAGGTAATGCTAGTATGGAAGATCTATATAATCTTCAAAATACTAACATCTACTATTATCTAAAAACTTTATCAGGTACTGGTGATGGTTATCGTTTAATTGTTGAGTATCAAGATTCTTATATTGACTACAAAAAGTCCAAAAATTTAGATAAAGATGGTAGTTGTCCTAACAACTATGTTAAAAGTAAAGATAAAGACAAGGAAATTTGCTATCGTCAAGTGACAAAAAGTTATTTTAACAGTGTCAAATTACATACGGAGGAATAAAAATGAATAAAAAAGGTATGACTTTAATGGAAGTGTTGGTAAGCCTCGTTCTCATATCAATAGTCATGATTTTTGTTGTCAATTTATTATCAGATTTAAAAAATGAAGGTATGTTAAGTAATAAAAGAAATACAGATAGTCTTACGAGAGCTTCGTTTATTAATGTTATTGAAGGCGACTTAATCGATGATAATAATTATTTAACAACATTTATTCAAAATTGTAATCAAAAAGATCAAGAAAATACTAACTCATGTTATCAGTTCAAATTTAAAAATGATACTATTAAAAATCTATATGTTAATAAAAGCTTTATAGCATACGGCCCCAGTGGTTCGATGGAAAAATGGGACTTAAATTATGGTTCATATGATATAGATAATATTTCTATTACCTATGTAGGTCCCACCAAAAAAAATGCTCCTTCTCTTTTAACTATTCATATTCCGGTTATTGGCGTTGATTCTTCTGCTAAAAATAAATTTGATATTGAATTAACCGCCTTAAGCTCAACTGGTCGTTTTACTTGTCAGGTCTGTTCTAATGATACTAATTGTCATGCATGCGATAGTCTTTAATAATTTCTAAATCTTTTCTATAATTTTTTAAGAGTTCTTTAATAAAAATAGAACTCTTTTTCTTTGGAGTAAACAAATAAACATTCTTTTTAGCTCGTGTTAAGGCTACATAAAATAGTCTTCTTTCTTCGTCTAAAAAATCCTTTTTAGTATCTTTGCGAATATACTCAAAAATTTTATCCTGTTCAATTTGAGAAGGAAAACCCAAAGCTTCATCTTTTAAATTAATAATTACGATATCATCGCACTCTAACCCTTTTGATCTATGCATAGTCATATAATTTATCTTCATAGGGCTATTATCATCCAAAGAATTTTTTTCTTTATCTTCCCTATTTTTTACTTTCTTTAATTCTTCTTCCTCATCTTTTAAAATAATTCTTTTATCCTCGGTTAATAATAATTTATCGTTTATATAAGCTTTAATATCATTATTATTTCTTCCCAGTACTAGAATATTACATCTTTTATTTCTCTTTAAATATAAACATAGTTTATAAAAATCTTCCTTTTCATTACTATAATAAACAATCTTTATTGGCTTTTCAACATGGCTATTTGACTTCATTTCTTTCCTTAATTGTTTCTTGTTTTGCATAATAAAATCCCCTGCAATATTTACCAATTCTTGACTATTTCGATAAGTAGTTTGAATTTTTAAAATATTACCATTATGAAAATATTTATTAAAATCAATAAATAACCCAATATCACTTCCAGAAAATTTATATATCGATTGAAAATCATCACCAACTGCCATAAAATAACTATCATTACTACTAACTATTTCTTTAATTAAATTAAATCTTATAAAAGAACTATCCTGATATTCATCAATAATGATATATTTAAACTTTTTTATATAGCAACTTTCTTTAGCTAACTTAGTAGCTTGCAATATTAAGTCATCAAAATCTAATTCGTTATTTTCTCTTAAATAATTACTATACTTTATATAGATATTAAAAATGATTAAAATATAATAGCAATCAATTTTTTTTAATATTTTTTTATGTAAAGTGTCTAATAATTCTTTAAAATAATTTATTTCATACCCATTACATTTATATAATTTTATAAATGCTGATACTACTTTTATAAATTTATTTATTTCATATACTTTATCATCTAATATTTTTAGATATTCTTCTTTACTATGCCAATTTATTTTTAAAATAAATCTTAAGTATTTAAGTTGTTCAGGATATTCTAAAATATCCATTCTTAGGTATTCTTCAATACATAAGTCTAATAGATCAGGACTAGCTATCTCAAATTTTATATTTTTATCTCTAAGAATATTAATAGCTAACTTATGAAAAGTATAAACATTCATATCAATATTAAATTCTTTTAGTAGTTTATTTTTTAAACTATTACTGGCATCTCTAGTATAAGAAATACACAATATTTCCTCTGGTTTAATTTTCTTGATATTAATAAGATACCAAATACGTCCTACTATGGTAAAAGTCTTCCCTGAACCAGCGCCGGCTACTACTAGGAGTTCTTTATCATTAGAAGTAGCTATTTTATATTGTTCTTTATCTAATGGATAACCACCTATTTTAATATCCATATAACCTTTCTAGTAAGTTTTATAAATCTAAATCGTTAGTTATTTTAACATATATTTTTATAAATTTATAAAAATATTATTAATTTATATACTAATTTTAAGTGCTTTAAATTACTAAAGTCTATCAATTAATAAAAAAATACTAAGTAATCACTTAGTACCTTGATTTTTATAATATTCGTATAGCTCCTTAAAACGATTATAATGGATAACTTCTCTTTGTCTTAAGAATAAAAGTGGCCCGATTAAATCCTCGTCAGTAGCTAGACTTAACATATTTTCATAACCAGCTCTCGCTTTTTCTTCGGCAGCCATATCTTCACATAAATCGACTATAGGATCTCCGGTTGAAGCAAAATAACTTGCAGTAAAAGGCACGCCTGAAGGATTTACAGGATATACTCCTCTACCATGATCCATATAATATTCAGCAAGACCAGCTTGTTCCAACTCCTCGACGGTAGCACCCTTAATTAATTGTCTAAACATTGTCGCAATCATCTCACAATGACCAAGTTCTTCGGTCGCAATCATATTAAGTAAAGCTTTCCCCTTTGCATCTGGCATCGAAAAACTTTGTGAAAAATATCTTAAAGCTGCTGCTAACTCCCCTGCATATCCTCCTAACCCCGCAATAATATATTTAGCCATTCTTAAATCTTTTTTCTTAATATTAACTGGATAAGCTAAATGTTTTTCATACTTATACATACTTAATACCTCCATCATTATCCCAAGGCCAAGGGTTCTTATAGTAATCATAAGTATCAGTATAAGTACTAGTAAGTTCTAAAGGACGGTACATTCTTTCATATCTATTTAAATAATCTTTATATTTACTCGCTTCTTCTCTAAATTTTTTATACATCTCATAGTCATTAGGATGCAAATCTAAATACAAACTAATATCATTAAGAGCAAACTCACTTTCATTTATTTTTAAAAGAATTGCCTCTTCTTCGGTTTCTGGAATAACTTCTCTAGCTTTATAATTTTTATAAGGGACATATTCATCTTTAAACATATTACCTCTAGCATAGCCAATCTTACAATCAACTAACTTAGAACTACTATTATCATTATTACTAGGTAATTTTCCTGTTACTAGAAAATCAATATCATCAAAAAACATAATTCTTCTCCTCCTAAAAATAACCTATGTATTTTAAAAGTATTTGTCTATGCTAAAACCCATTTTTAAAAGATAAATAGTTATCAACAATATAAAGTAAACAAAGGATAAAGGTTAATTTATTTGGCATTTTCTCTATAATTTTATTCATCTTTTTTAAGAAAAACTTATCTATTATTAAAGAACCTGTAGCCCAACCAAGTGATACTAAGACATTAACATATTTTCCTATACTTAAAGGCCATGCCTCGTAAGTCCATTTATCTTTGCCGAGAATAAATCTTGCTAAATGACCTCCAATAAACTCTAATACGGTTAGAATAATAAAACTTAAGATAAAGAAGACTAAATCTCTAAACTTCTTATTTTCTTGTTTTTTTAATAACTTATCTAAAAACATAATAATTAGAAAACCAAAGAAATAAATTGGTGTAAATGGTCCGAAAAGAATACCACTTGAATAATTACTTCTTATAAAAACATTACAACAAGTTTCAAATAAAAAACCTAAAATACTATAATATATATAATAATTAATCCATTTCATATTAGTATCTTAACCATTATTTTAATAATTATACCTTCTTTAACTTTACTTGAATATTAATAGTAATGATCTTATTAATTTAATTATTTAAAGTTTACTTTTATTAAATTATAAGTTATTATTATACTAGAGGTGTGTTTATATTATGGATATTAAGAAAATTAGCAAATTTCTAAAGAATGAACGTGAAGAAAGTAATTTTACTCAACAAGACGTAGCTGAAAGATTAGGAGTATCTAAAGCTATTATTTCTAAATGGGAATGTGGCAAAGCCTACCCTTCTTTAGAATATTTACTCAAACTAAGTGAACTTTATGGCGTATCTATCAATGAAATATTAGCGGGTTCTAGACTAAGTTTAAGTGATAAAGAAACTTTCGCTGATGAGAATTTACTAGAGCAATTGCAAAAAAATAAAGTAAATAGAATAATAAATCAAATAATATTTATTGTTTCTTTATGTACTATCATGATTCTTTTAGAGATTGTATGTTACATGGCTGGCGTTAAAAACGTTTACTACAATATGATATTTATTATAATACTTCTATATGGTTTAATAGTCGAATTTTGTATTAACAAACTAAAATAATTAATTCATATATTAATAGAATAAACTTATTTAAAATTTCTGGCTTAAAAATCCTATTTTCATCACCCAAAAATTATGCTATACTCTAAATATAGAAAGTAGTTGATTATTATGGCTAAAAAGAAATTGCCTAGTACTTATCAAAAATATACAATTTTAATTGTTGGTATCTTAGGACTATTTATTATGTCTTTCTTAATTTATACTTTTGTTAAAGATCTTAATAATAATAAGGCTAGTTCTTCTTATTTAGTAAAACATAAATTAGTTACAAAATCATACAATATTACAGAAGATTTAAGTGAGTTAAAAAATAATAAAGGTACTTATTTTATTTACTTATCTTATACTGGTAGTAAAGAAATTTATTCTTTAGAAAAAGATTTAAAGAGTTTAATTAAACAGTACAAGTTAAAGGATAAGTTTTACTATGTTAATTTAGATGGTTTAAAGGAAAATGCTAATAAAATAAATGCTGTTAATGAGTTATTAGGATTATCTGAGGTTAAAGTAGCCAAAGTACCTACTATTATTTATGTAACTAATGGTGAGATTAAAAAAGGAAATATTATTACTAGATTAGATGATAATTTGTTTGAAAAAGGTGATTTTCAACAGTTATTAGATATTAATGACCTCTAAGGGGTCTTTTTTTAACAAAAAATGTAAGTTTTGTTTGACTTTAAGAGGGACTTACTATATACTTTTAAATGGTACATTTTATTTATACAAAAATTATTAGATGTGGGAAGTCGAAATAATCAGTAGTATAATTGAAAGGGAAAAAAATTATGAATACATTCATGCAAAAAAAAGAAACTGTAGACCGTAAATGGTATGTTATCGATGCAGAAGGACAAACATTAGGGCGTCTTGCAACTAAGGTTGCTACTGTACTTAAGGGTAAACATAAACCAACATACACACCTCATATTGATTGTGGTGATTATGTTATCGTTATTAATGCTAGTAAAGTTGTTTTAACTGGTAATAAATTAAACGATAAGATGTATTACAATCATAGTAGATATGCTGGTGGCTTAAGAGAAAGAACTGCCCAAGAAATGATTACTAAATATCCAGAAGAAATGGTTGAAAGAGCTGTTAAAGGTATGTTACCAAAAGGACCTTTAGGAAGACAAATGTATAGAAAATTATTTGTTTATGCTGGTTCTGAATATGAACAAGTTGCTCAAAAACCAGAAAAGTTAGAAGTTAAGTAGGAGGTAATATAGAATGACAGATAAAAAAGTATGGACTGGTACTGGTCGTAGAAAAAGATCTAGTGCTCAAGCAAGATTAACATTAGGTAAAGGTAAAATCGTTGTTAATGGTGTAGCTGTTGATGAATATATGCCTTATGCAACTTTAGTTATGGATATTAAACAACCACTTGTTGCTACTGATAACGAAGAAAAATTCGATATCGAAGTAACAGTTAAAGGTGGTGGCTTCTCAGGACAAGCTGGCGCTATTCGTCATGCTATTACAAGAGCTTTAATTGAATTTGATGCTAACGCTGATCAAACAAGAGAAGACTCATATCGTAAAGTTCTTAAAAAAGCTGGTTTTGTTACAAGAGATCCAAGAGTTAAAGAACGTAAGAAATACGGACTTAAAAAAGCACGTCGTGCTCCACAATTCTCTAAGAGATAATATATTAATAGTTTCATTCCTCATAGACTTAAGTGTTTATGGGGTTTTTTGCTACTTAAAATAGTTAGAAAAGAATGGCTTATCTAACGAGAATATAATAATGTGTGTTTTTATGGAATTATTTGTGATATTATTTTCTTAGAAATAGAAAAGAGGTAACTAATGACAGAAGTATATTTATTAAGACATTCTGAAACTTTAAAAGTAAATAATGTCGAGAATAATGATTCATTACAGTTAAAAAATGAGAAAATGATATTGAGTATAAATGGTGAGAAACTTGCTTATAAAAAATCACAAATTAAAGAAATGCAAAATTTTGATGCCGTTTTTTCGTCAAATTATGTTAGAACCATTGCCACAGCAAAATATTTTACAACTGGACAAATAAATATTATTGAATCATTTGGCGAAAGAAAATTTGGAATTGAAAGTTGGGACGAATTACCAAAAGGCTTTGGAAATAAACAATATGCTGATTTTGATTATCGTATGCCTAATGGCGAGTCACTAAATATGTTGATTCAAAGAGAAAAAGAAGCATTTGATAAAATTTTAAATAATTATCAAAATAAAAAAATCTTAATAGTCGGTCATTCTACAGCCCTTGCCTCCCTACTTACTTTATGGTGCGATGTTAATTTTACTGGTAATTATAAGTTTAATAACAAAGTGTTTTTTGATGGCAAATGGAATTACTGCCAAACTTTTAGATTAGTATTTAATGATAATAAAGAATTATTAAGTATCGCCAATGTTGAATAATTAATTAATAATAAAATAATTTTAAACATAAATTTTAATATGAAAAAGTTTTTAATATTAAGTTTATGTTTTTTATTATCCTTAACTTGTGTAAGAGCATCCCTGCCTTTAACTGGAAAAACTATAATTTTAGATATCGGGCATGGCGGCGATGACCCGGGAACTAGTTATCAAAACATTTTAGAAAAAGACCTCAATCTAGCCATAGGTCTAGAATTAGAGAGTGAACTTTCTAAAAATGGTGCCAGCGTCATTTTAACCAGGGAAGGTGATTATGATTTAGCGAGCCCTAATGCTAGAAGAAGGAAAAAAAGTGATTTCGATAACCGAATTGATTTAATTAATAATTCTAATGCCAATATTTATCTATCGATTCATATTAATTACTTAGAAAATTCCTCTTACTATGGAGGTCAAATATTTTACTATGGTAAAGATAATAAAAAACTAGCCGAAGACCTCCAAGCACAATTTAATAAAATAAGTTATCCCAGGAGTATTAAACCAATGCCTAACATTTATATGTATAAACATCTAAAAATACCCGGAGTCCTTGTTGAATGTGGCTTTATCTCCAATAAAAAAGAAAGAGAAAAATTAATTACACCAGCCTATCAAAAAGCCATTGCTCAAAGTTTAACTGAAGGATTAATTCTTTATTTCACTTAAACTTCACAAATTAATTACAAAAATACCACTTAATTTAGATATCATTTGACTGTCAGGTGTGATATAATTTAATAATAGGTGAATTGTATGGCGTCCAGACAAAAGACATTTAAAACAATTGATGAACAAATCGATATTCTAAAGGAAAAAGGTCTAGTAATAGACGATATAGATTATGCAAAAGACATCCTCCTACGTGAAAATTATTTCTTTCTTATGGGATATCGTCATCTCTTCATAAAAAGTGAAAGAGATCGAACTTTTATTAATGGTACAAATTTCCGTGAACTATATGCAATGTTTAATTTTGATAGACAAATACGTAACATAATATTTAAAAACATCTTAATAGTAGAAAACAATGCTAAAAGTATTATATCTTATCAATTATCTAAAAAATATGGTATTAAAGAAAAACATTATTTAAATCCTAAAAACTTTAATACGGATGCCTCAAAGAAAAAGCAGGTAAATGATTTATTGAAAAAAATGCAACGTCAGATTAGAGTTAACGGGGGACAGCATGCCGCAACGCAACACTATATGATGAATTATGGCTATGTACCATTATGGATTGTAGTTAAAGTATTATCTTTTGGCATTATTTCCGAATTATTTAGTATTTTAAAGCCCGAAGACCAAAAAGATATTGCTGCTATTTATAACTTAAATCCTGAAGATTTGTGTCAATACTTTCCAATAATGTCTAATTATCGTAATTTGTGTGCTCATGAAGATATTTTATTTGATCATCGTTCCCAAAGAGTAATTGAAGATAATAAATATCATTATTACTTAAATATTCCAAAGATGAATGGGGAATATATTTATGGAAAAGATGATTTATTTGCATTAATTATTATTTTAAGGCAAATACTAAGAAATGAAGATTTTAGAATGTTAGTAAATGAGATATCTTATGAACTAGACATATTAGAGGGAAAATTACAACATATCAGTATTGATAAGGTAATGGATGCTATTGGTTTTCCCAAAAATTATAAAGAAATAGTAAGGATGGATATATAATGAATGATCAAAGAGTTGTTAATGCCAAGGTAGTAGGTAACACAAGCAATATTTGGAATAAAATATTACTTGCTATCATTTTGGTCTGTGTTGGCGCTGCTGGCATGTACGGAGTGATAAAAATAAATCCTAGTACAACCGTAGTTAATAAATTAGAAAAAGAAGTTACTGTTAATGAAAATGGCATTGCTGATGCAGTAGAAAAAGTCTATAATTCAGTGGTTGTAGTTGAAAATTATCGTAGTAATAAACTTCAAGCTACAGGAACCGGTTTTATTTTTAAAAAAGATAATAACAAATATTACGTAATGACTAACTATCATGTAATTGAAAATTCTTCTAAAGTAAAAGTAGTATTTACTGATGATTCTAATACTGAGGTTGAAGTAGTTGGTGGCGATAAGTATGCCGATATTGCCGTTTTATCATTTACATCATCTAAAGATATGACAGTTGCTGAAATTGGTTCAAGTACTGATTGCCGTGTTGGTGATACAACCTTTGCTGTAGGGGCTCCTTTAGACAGTTCCACTTATTCATGGACTGTCACAAGAGGTATTCTTTCTGGTAAAGATAGAATGGTTGCTGTTTCTACTACTAATAGTAGCTCTAGCGATTATATTATGCGTGTTTTACAAACTGATGCTGCTATCAACAGTGGTAACTCAGGTGGACCTTTATGCAATAGTAATGGTCAAGTTATTGGTGTAACTAACATGAAATTAGTATCAAGTGGCGTTGAAGGAATGGGCTTTGCTATTCCAATTGAAGATGCTATCTCATTTGCTAATAAAATTATAAATGGTGAAGACATTACAAGACCAAGACTTGGCATTAGTATGATAGAATTATCGGTAGCTGAATCTTATTATCGTATGAATATACCTGATAATGTTACTAGTGGTGTAATGGTTATGGAAGTAGAAAGTGGTTCCTCTGCTGATGCTGCTGGCTTAAAATCAAAGGATATCATTTTAGAATTTGACAACGTTAAAGTATCAAGTTCCGCTGAATTAAAATACGAATTATATCGTCATAATGTTGGCGATACTGTAACAATTAAAGTAAACCGTAATGGCTTTGAAAAAGAATTAAAGATAACTCTAAAAAAATAATTAACTATTAATTAAATAACTTTAAAATGATGTTTTAACTTAATGAATATCGTTTTAAAGTTTTTTTTGGTTCAATAAAATCTAGTGTGAAGAGAGATGATAAAATTTCATCTCTTTTTATGTGGTAATATGTAGTAAATAATAATAGGAAGGTGAATATAGATGAAAGATTATTATTTGCTAATAGGATTAAATAGTAAGTAGGTTAAAATAACTAAAGTTAATCAAAATAATAATGGATTAATAGAGATTACTATTGAGAATAGGAAAAAGAAAGTAAGGTGTCCTGTCTGTAATAAATTTACAAGTTCAGTACATGATAAATTAAAGCCTATAAGAAGTGTTTATTTAGATAGTTGTGGTTCAAAAGTAGATTTAATTATTTGTAAAAAAAGATATCATTGTTATAATTGCAATAAGATATTTACAGAAAAATTAAACATAAATGTTGATAAAGGTAATATTTCAAATAAAGTGAAAATTCAAATAAAGTGAAAATTCAAATAAGAAAAGATTTAATGAATTACAACTTATCATTTAAATATATCGCCAAGAAGAACAGAGTATCCATAACGTTTGTAGAAAATGAAATGTTAGATATAATTTCTGGTATCCCAGAACGTGTAATTAATTTACCAAGGGTGATATCATTTGATGAATTTAAGGCCGATACAAGAGATGGAAAGTATGCATTTGTATTAAATGATCCAATACATAAGAAAGTATTAGATATATTGCCAAATAGAAAAAAAGAATACCTAATTCAATACTTTACATATTGTAAAAATAGGCATTCGGTAGAGTTCGTAATATCAGATATGTACGAACCGTATTTGCTGGTCACGCAAATTATGTTTCCAAAGGCAAAATATGTCGTTGACCGATTTCATTATATCACTTATATAATGGATGCACTAGATGGAATAAGAATAAGACAACAGAAGGAATATAATGAAAAAAGTCGAAAATATAAATTATTAAAAAATAAAAAGAATGTTAGTTTATTAAGAAAATATGGTAATGATATAGATTAGTGGGTATATACTAGGAGATACAAAAATGGTCATATGATAGATATGTTACCTTCGGAGATATTTAATGAAATATTAACAATATCATCAGATTTAAGAGAGGGATATTATTTAAAGGAAGAATTTTTAGATATTATTCATCATGATAAACAAATGAATGTTGAAAAACAAATAGATAGATGGATAAATAATTGTATAGAAAAAAACATTCCAGAATTTATAGAAGCTTCAAAAACTATATCAAGATGGAAAGAATACATATTAAATTCTTTTATAGATAAAAGATATAGTAATGGTTATACCGAAGGGCCCAATAACAAAATCAAGGTATTAAAAAGAGTGGGATTTGGATATAAAGATTTTAAATTTCTAAGAGGAAGAATATTGTATTCATTTACAGGCATACTAAGTGGTTCAACAAGAAACAAAAATATCTCCAACATTAAAAATAAGAAATAAATTTTTTACTCGATTATCAAAATTTTAATAATATTAAAAACGGACAAAAAATAACTAAAAAAATCATATCAAAAAAACATGTTAAAAATCTGTAAATCCCTTATGTTATAAGGCATCTTGCAGATTTTTCCTTCACACTAGATTTTATTGAACCGATTTTGTAAATCCAAATTATTATGAAAAATTTATCAAGGATAGAGCTAAAAAAGATAATTTTTTTACTAATAGAGAAAGTGCAGTGCTTTTTGGTATACCAAGTAACTTAATTGAAGGCATTTTAGTTGGTAAAACTTATGAAAAAGATCAAAATGTATTAAATGAGATAAAAAGATTATTACCTAATTGTTATATTTGTAATCTTGATGGTAAAGTAATAGAAAATTAATAGAGGTGAGAATACTGTGAAAATAACTTTTTTAGGAACCGCAGCCATAGGCTATCCTCTTGTTTTTTGCAACTGCCAAAATTGTCAGAATGCTAGAAAATATTGCTATGAAAAATCATCATAAGCTAAAAATATTTGCTCATCAAAAATGCTTAGAAATTATAAGTAAGCGTGTTAATCAATATGAACATGCCGATTTAATTACTACTGAGGAAAAAATTATACCTTGATTTTTTGTCATATTTTTCATTATTATTGATTTATCACTTGCTATATTTCTCGTAAATACCCTTATTTTACCTATCCTGCTCTATGCAGTTGTTCGCCATTTGTTCCCAAAAACGACCATTACATATTAGTTATTTACCACCTAATATTTCTACTATTGTCGCCTTATATTTACTTTCGTTTATTTGACAATCTAATGTTTTAGTTAATTTTTTTATCTCTTCTTCAACTGAGCCTTTTTTATCTATTAATTTTTCGTATACTACTTTTATCTTTTCTTGATTTTCGATTATGTATTTATTATTTGTATCATAATAGAAATATCTTTTAATAAAACTTTTGCTATCTTTTACATCATTAATATAGTAAGCAACATTCATTAAATTTACATATGTGCATAAATATATAAAATTCAGATCAAACTTACTTTCTTCATTACTTATTTTTTTATTTAGAAAGTTTAAATACATATATTCTATTACCAACACCATATATTTTAGGTTTTCTAACAAATAGTTTTTATACTTAATTGTTTTATTCATGTATGATACAAGCTCTTTTAAACTACAAGGATGAATAAATTTACAAAGGTATTTATATATATTATTGAAATCTTCTGGTTCAAAATAATCTGTAAATATTGAACTGCAATTTTCTACTAATACTTTACGTAATTCTCCTGGTGATGTATCTAAAGTAGTTTTGATTTCTTTGTTATATGAAGTTGCAATTATATAAATAATATTTTCATACAATGTTCTTAACACTGTAGCAGCATTTAATAGATCTTGTCTATCAATTAACTCATTTACCAATTTAAAATCTGCTTTCACCTTTTCATATATTGGCTTTGACTTTGTATATTTACTTATCTTTTTAAATTCAAAACAATCAATTTCGTCATTAAAGACATAGTTAGCGCAATTTAATAATTTCATACATTTCTTGTAATCATTCATCTTCTTAATAAACAAACTTGTATTAGCCATAATTTCACCTCTTTTAAGTATCTATTATACACTAAAAAAGCCTAGAATTACTCTAAGCTTTATATTTATCATTCATTTGTATCAACAAATTCTAAAGAATAATCATAATACTTTTTTAATGCATCTAGAAATGCATTTGTATTATCTTTCTTACAGATGCTTCTAACACTTTATTCTTAGTTTTTGCTAAAGTACATTCAAAACGACGTATTATTACCATTGATATGATTACATCTTTGTATTTATCGCTTTTATAAACTCCTCTAAGTTTATTAGCAATACTCCATACCATATTTACTTCTTTTGTAATATTCATTTTTTAACTCATTTTTACAACCATTACATAAAATCGCCTGTTTACTATTTTCATTTGGAACCACTTTGCAATTATCTTTATTCAAAATTTTAATATTTTTATTTACATAATCAACATTAAAAACAAATTCAGAGTCAAAACAATCGTTTTTAGAAAATGTTGTTTTACCAGATCCATTTTTCCCATAGATAAAAATAAAACTTTTATTAGTTATATTATTTTTCCACACTATGCATTGAGGTATTATTATACTCCATTATTTTTATCTTTTTCAAATCTTCTTTAGAATATATTATTACTTGTGGTAGTTCTACCTTTTCTTTAGAATTAAAATGTTTAAATGGTGCAAACCATATATAGTAATCTGCCTTTGATTTTTTCAAAATTGAAATAAAACTTTTGTCAAAGAAGAACAAATGAAGACTTGCTTGAATCACATCACCAACTAATGCATCATTAACATTAAAGCCTTCTTTTTCCATATAGGAAGAAGATTCATCTAAAATTAGATAAATTAATTTATAATTGACATGATTGTTTTTATATAAATCATAACTTGAATTATGATTATCTATTACTCTTTTAAAATTAGATAAATATTTATCATAACTATGATCTTCTTGTGTTGATAAATCTGTTACAGTATTAACAAAAATATTGCCTGAAAATGATATATTGTTATCTTTCACAAATTTTTGTATTTCCTTATAAGTTTCATTTTCCTTTTTTATATGAGGATTTATTACTTTTCCTTTTGCATTAATATAAGCGTGATCATCTACTCTCATAACCTCCATCATCAACTTATATTTATCACTATAAAAGTCTGGTGGAGGATCAGACTTAGATGATGAACAATGCCATTCTTCTAATTTTCTAACGCATTGTAAAATTTTTTCATTATTACTATTAAACAAATAAATTTCACCATTATCGCATCCACAAAAATCATTAATAACATTTATTTCACTATCATAGTAAGCCATAACAAAACTCCTAACTTTTAAAAATCTTCATTTATCTCATATACCTGGCCACAAGTTAAATGATTAATTATTTTTAACAACTCATTTCCTATTTTTCTTACTTCGAAATAGACAACAATAGCATCATCCGAATCAAAAGTATTTTGTTCTTTTGGATCGGTGTCATGTTTTGCATAATTTAATACTCTCCTTATTATATATTTCATTTATTATTATAACATATAACTAATCATTATAATGCCATATACCTAATCTTCCTTTAACAAAAAAAGGATCAACTGGTTCTATATTATCTAATATCCAAGCAAATCTACCAACTTTATATTCACCAGAAATATAATTTATATGATCTTCCTTTTTTATTTTTTCTATGTATTCCTCAGTCATTTCTATACAATCAACTAAATTGCACTTACATAAAACATATCCTGGTCTATAGCTATATTTATCTGCCAATTTGATAAATTCTTCACACTTATTTCCATATTCAGGTTTTTTAATCCCAGCATGAATATATAATTCACCGCGGTAATTCGTTCTCCAACTTCTAGTTTCAATTGTTTTAACCTTATTGTATATTAATGTGGCAAAAGGTTCTTTCAATGTTAGTATTCTCATAATTAATTTCCTTTCTATGATTAGTTAAATTTAAAAAAGTATGATATAATTTAAATAAGTTTAAGGAGAAAGTGTTAGTATGGCAGTAAATATTGAAGATTTAAAATCATTATGTGATTTTAAAGATGGACATTATGAATCAAAAAAAGGACAAGATTATCTAGATGCTCTTGCTAGGATATTTCCTCTAGATAATATTAATGATAATCCTTTTACAATAAATGATATAAAACAACAACCAGAATTAAGGGATTTTAGGTTTCAAGGTTTAATTGACTATAAATATGTATGTAAATTATCAGTTAGACCAATGGTTATTACAACCGATAACAGAAGAATTAACGAAAAAATATCCCCAATTGAATTTGCTAGTCCAGAAGCAGAAAGAACATTTAATCAATCATTAGGTGTATCATATTTATTAACTTGCGTTATTGATGGAAAAGAATATATCATTAAAATAGGTAGTTCAAGAACAACATTTAAACAACGTTTAGGTTCATATAATTGTGGAGTTGTTAATAACTGGAGAACTGCTTCGACAACTAATATTAAAATATTACAATCAATGGTTACAAATAGAATTAACTTAAATTTATATCTATTTGACTGCAGTCAGGATTTATATGTTATAGATTGGCATGGAGTAAGATCGGTACCATTTGCTACTCCAAAAGCACTTGCAGTTGAAGATATAATGATTAAACAGTTTATTAAACAATTTGGACATAAACCTTTAGCCAATGTTCAAGCAAGTGCTACAGAAGTAGATTAATAATTAATTAGACTGACTAATTTATCTATTTCGGTTTGTTCTATTTTTGTGAATTTTATATCACTATCAAAATTCATATGTCTCAAAACCATTATGTTATTAAAATTTCCATATCTGGTTAAATGAACAAGTAATTTAAAATGAG
Source organism: uncultured Bacilli bacterium (assembly GCA_934098505.1). Classification (GTDB taxonomy): domain Bacteria; phylum Bacillota_I; class Bacilli_A; order RF39; family UBA660; genus CAG-605. Next base: position 68,163 of record CAKOOR010000002.1, on the reverse strand, counting down.
GTTGAGTAATTATTTTTAAATAATTATCAGCTTCTTTTTTTGTGGTAAAATATAAATATCCAACAGATTGTGTAACATTAACTTCATGCATAACAACTGGAATATAATATGTAGATAATGGCACGACAATTATCCATTTATCAAATATATCTTGTTTTTTACTAGCATATCTAGTCTTTCTCATAGTATGAATAGTTTTATATTTGAAAATATCATCTTGAACATCACTTAAAAACTTCTTTTGAGTAAAATTGTGTAGATCACATCTATAATCAAATTTATTTCTATCATCACCAACTATTTTTTTTGCTAATTTTAAAACAGTATTTGAAATATATAAAGGAATAAATTTTAAATCTTTAGGTATTGTAACATTTTCTTGAATATCTTTTAATAGAAAATTATTAACTACATATGTTTTGTTGTCAAAAACCCCTTTTTGCCAAACAATAATAGTAAATGATGAGCCTATACCATTAAAATATTTTTTGACATCGTTATCAATAACTATAAATGAACCTTCACTTAATAATTTTTTTAATGTTGTATTATTACTATTATATGTCATCCAATTGTTTGGTGTAACATAACATAAATATCCTTTATCATTAAGTAAATCTATTGAATGTTCTATAAAATCATTTGAAAGACTTTGATTTTTATTTCCACCTCCAGAATATGGTGGATTAGCAACAATCAAATCATATTTCTCAGTCCATTCATCTTTAAGTTTAAAAAAATCTTCATGTGAAAAATGCTTTGGTTTTAATATTTTTTTGCAATTTTCTAATCTAATTGGATTTAATTCATTAAACCATATATTGTCAATATTTGTTTTTAGCTGACAATAAGCTCCAAAATTTCCATTTCCAGCACATGGTTCCAATACTCTAATATCTTTTCTGCTCCATAATTCATCTGGAACATAGTCAATCATTTTTTTTACACATATCATTGGAGTACAAATATCATCATTAGAATTATAATGATTTGTATCTAGATTAACAATTTCATCATAATATTTAATAATTCTTTCTTCACTTTGTTTACCTATATATTTGTATGGTGATTTATATTTATAAACTATATCAATATCTTCACCAAATAATGAAGATTGGACCACTTTTCTAGGTTTATTATCTTTACTCGCTTTGTCTAATTTATCTTTTGTCATTTTAAACCCTCCTATTTTTCTTGCATCAAGCTTACATATTTAAGATCTATATTTTCTAAATCTTTATATATCAATTTGATTTCTTTCTTAACTTCTTCTGAAACAGTATCAAAAGAATCCAAATATTTGCATACCACATCAAAAGATTTTTTAATTTCTTGTCCGCATCTTCTTTTTGCTTCTATTAAATAAGCACAATGTTCTATCTCTCTTCTATAATCTTGAATAATTTTATCGTACTTTTCATAAGAAACAATAACATTCTCATCACCATATTTGATAGTATCTTCAGAATAACCAACTAATCTACACATTTCTGCATAATCTAGTCCTAGATACTTTTCAAATCGTTTTAGAGTAAGAACAGCAGGTCTCATTCTAATACCCCTTTCAATATTATTAATTTCTGTATGACTAATGTCACATAATTCAGCTAGTTTTCTTGCAGATAAGTGTTTATCTTTTCTAGCTTTTTTAATAAGATCTCCTAGAACAATTTTGTTTCTCCCCATTATCCTCACCCTCCTTGTACTCCCATTATAACAGACTTTTTTAAATTTGTTAATATTTTTTGGAAACTAGTTGACAAAATTAAATAATAACAGTAATTTTCAATTATGAAAAGTAGTTTCCGTTTAAATTGAACTAATTGGAAAGCCGTTTCCAAAAGAAAGCAAAGTGAGAAAATGCCTAAATTAAAAGTTCACAGAGCATTTGATGAATTTTTATTAGATCCTAATCTATCCTTAAGAGCTAAATGTTTTCTAACAATGGTATCAACAAATATATAAGATATAACCCTGAACTAAATATTTTAGAAGCAAACACTGTTCCATACACTAAATGAAATGAAGAAGAATACGAATTATAAGAAAGGATGTGATAATGTATGACAGCAAGTGAAACATTAAAATTAATATCAAAACAATGGTATAATTTAAGTGATTTAATGAAACTAAAATAATGCGTTAGTTATTAAAAGCGCTATTAAAAAGAGATTAGAAAGTGAAAATTATTATGTTCCAAATAATGCAGTACCAATGCAAGAAGTTGTTAAATACTTAAATACAGAATATGTCACACTTATAAATAAGATATGACAAATACTACGAAAGGAGTTCAAAATGAATGTAGATTACCAAGTTGTAACAGTAAAGAATTAAATTGAATCAAAAGATATTGCTAGTCTAGGCATTGAACTTGATGATAGAAAAGGCTCTGAAAATTATGATAAAGAACGTACTCAATTCAATATAGAATATGTAGAATTTGATGGACACTCTACTCTATCTAGTAAAATATATGAAACAATCTATACTAATAATATCCATTTTAATAAAGGTGATAATACAAATATATTAAATGGTTGTATTGTTACTAGTGGACCTGATTTTTTTAGAAAACTAGGACTACCAATGAAAAATACTGGAAGTGAAAGATACTGGAAGAGTTTATGTTGAAAGTACAAGTATTAGTGCTGGCGATAAATTTAAAGTAGGCGAATATATTGTTAAAGCTATAGACTCTGTTCATGATACTAAGCACGGTTCTTTACTTTATGTTATCCAATTGAAAGACAAAACATTATTTTATGCCACAGATACCCCAGCTCTTACCGATTTGGCTTTATCAGAGTTAAAAGAATACAAATTAGATTGTGTTATTATGGACTACACATTCGGCGATGTTGATTATTCATTTTCTCATTTAAATACTAAACTTTTATAAAACAATTATCTAAGATGAAAAAATTAAATATAATAAATGAGACAAACAAAATTTATGGCACCAATATTTCACATGACGGTATGCCATATCATGAACTTGCTGAAAAATATGCTATTAGTAATGGTTGCCATATTGCTTATTATGGTTTAGAATTAAAGTTATAAAGGAAAATAAAATTAATATGGAAATACTTGATTTATATGATAATAACTTTAATAAATTAGATAAAACAATAATCCGCCGAGTTGATGAAATACCTAATAACACTAATATAATGTTATCTTATGCTATTATTAAAAATGATAATAAATAATTTACTTGAACAAACAACCGCTAGAAATGAGTATAAATGGTGTTTTGCTGGTGGACATTTACAACATAATGAAACTGCTATAAATGCTTTAAAAAGGGAACTAGAAGAAGAACTATACTTAATTAATATAAATCCAACTAAAATAGAAACAATTAAATATCCTGCAAAAAATTTTATCTTCAATATTTACTTAATCACTGACCAAATAGATATAGATAAATTAAAATATCAGATAGAAGAAGTTAACAATATAAAATGGTTTACCAAAGACGAATTAACAAAATTATGTGATACTAACAGTGTTTTAGAACCTTATAAGTTTATAATTAAAAAATTTATATGTAACGATAATATCTAATCTAATTATAAAACGATAAAAAAGATAATAGATACAAAATAGTAAAACAACTACTTAAAGTATTATTATCTTTTTTTACTTACTTATTTATATAAAACATCTAAATCAACAAAGCCATTAATACCGTCAACTAACCCCTTATCACTAAATTGCCATATTTTATAGTCTTTATCATAATTAGTCATACTAGTATAATGAGCAAGCCAAATTTTTCTATTACTAGTAGACCAAACATTGTTTAAATAAAACTTACTACCATATAACATAGTATCATAACCTTTATTTTTTAAAATACTACTAAAATTATCATACATATTATTTAAATCATAGAAACTTACTTGATAATCTTGAAAATTATTCCAATTTTCCCAGTCAAAAGTTACACCTAGATCCAAGTCTTCTCCGTCTAAACTATCACTAATAAATTTAGCCTGCTCTCTAATTTCTTCTAACGTATTAGCATATGTATAAAAATAAACACCAACTTTTAGTCCTTGTTCTTTGGCGCTATTTAAGTTTTCTTTAAAATATTTATCCAACACTAATTCCATATTAACTGTATAACCAAAGCCTAATCTAATAATAGCAAATTCTACTCCGGAATCCTTTACTTTTTTCCAATCAATTTGACCTTGAAAACTTGAAACATCAATCCCAATCATTGTTTCATCATTTTTATATTTCTTTATTGCATCACCAATATTTAATCCGGTGGGTGTACTATTTTCTCCAGTATTATTTGTAAACTCTTTAATAATATGCAAAGTAAATTCTTTATTGGATTCATTACCACTCGCATCTCTAACAATCATATTAAGTTTATATGCTCCTACGGTATCTTTATCATAATCACCATCAATTAGACAAGCAACATTACGATCATAATTATCCCCATAAAAAGCACTGTTACATAAGTTAAAATCATTATTAACAACTTTATACACATTATTACTCATACTAAGAAAAGGCGCTGTATTATCATACACATTAAATTCAACTTTTATATTTGCTTTATGTTTTTTATAATCTTGATAACCTATATTAACGCTATTATTGCCTATATTATCTAAGAAGATCTCCTTATCATCAACTATATAACCATCATTAATATCAATTAAATCACTAAATTTAATCTTATCATAAACTCTAAAATTCAGATTATCTTTTACACTTACCGTAGCTTGCATTTTACCACAACCACTAAGAATAAAGATAATCAAAAATGTTAATAATATTATTTGCTTTCTTTTTCGCATAACATCCTCATACTCTTTCTACTTTATTTATAGCACATTAATTGTAAAATACAAAGAAAAATTAATCTAAAAACTATAATAAGTTAATTAAGCTATATTTAAATAATATAAAATATTTTGCATTATGAAAACCCTTGTGTTATTATATAAGTATAAGAATATAAAGAGGTTATATATGCAAAAAACTAATAATCTTTCTAATAAATCATTATTAATTACAGGTATACTTACTATTGTTTTAGGACTAATTTTAGGAATTATAACTATTATATTAAATTTAAACAAATATATTTCGAATATTAATAGTTATAATGAAGAAAATAAGGTAGCTATTGAAATCGAAATTAAAGAAAACGATGAAATTTATAATAAATATGTTGAAGAAACAAAAGAATTAAATCAATTAAAACAAAACTATCAAAAAGAATTATCAGAACTATCAAAAACTTCTAATAATTTTTCTAGGTATCTAGAATTAGAAAATGAAATATCATCTATTAATACTAAATTAGAAGAGTTAGAACAACTAAAATATTCTTCTTTAACTGAGAAAAATAATCTTCGTAAAAAATATAATGAAATTGTTAAAATATTAGAAGAAAAAGAAAGTCCTAAGAAACTTATTAAATGTTACTTAGTGGGATTTGCCATTATTTTAGTAACTGTAAATACTGGTGCTTATTTCATTCATTTAGCTTTCCAACCTGATTTAGATGATATAATCTTAAAAAACCAATTAAAGATTGATAAAGAACGTGAACAAAAAGAAATCGAAATCCTAAAAACAATCAACAACGATGTCATTATACCCAAGTCAGATACAAATAATTATGTTGCTAAAACCATTTCTTCTCGTAAAAATAATTATGATAAAACTAATCAAAAAAATAAGAATAATAAAAAGGTTAATAATCAAAGTAATTCTCGAACTAATAAAGTTAAAAAAGATACTGCTAAAGCAAATATTTAGCAGTATTTTCAAATTCATTTAAATTATCTAATGATGGTGTTCAGAGTTTTAAAATATTAAAAAAATTAAAGATTTTTTAAACTCTATAGTTAACATTCTTATTAGTTAAAAGTTCTTTAACCATCCCTTTTATAAACCAACCAATATCATCTAAAGAACATTTTAAATCCCCCATAAAATAGCGCACAAACAAATTAACGCAACCATAAGTAAAGAAAGTAACCATTAAATCATTATAATTTGTTTTTGAAAACATATTAAAATCCATTAGTCTTTTATTAATCATATTACTTAATTTTTCAATAAATAATAAAGGTTCTCTACTTCTTAAAAGCGTTCTATACATACCTTCATTGTCTTTTAAATTTTTAATAACTCTATCAATATACTTATCTAAATCATTAATACTTCTAATATCTTCATCATAAATAGATATAAGTTCTAAAGTTTCATCTTGTAAATCTTTAGCCACATCATAGATAGAATCATAATGAGTATAAAAAGTTGAACGGGTAATATCCGCTAGTTTGACTAACTCCGTAACGGTCATATTAGATAACTCATTTTTTTCTTTTAACAGCTCCGCAAAGGCTTCTCTAATTCTTTGTCTTGTTTTTATCGAAGACCTATTTTTATTCTTGACTTTCATTTAAACCACCTTTAAACTAGATAAATTATATCAAAAAGAAATACAAATTGCAAACACTTGTCAAAATTTAGACACTATCTATAAATATGTGCTTTATAAATTATATAAGTTTGCATATAATTTGTTGTGCGTCCCAGAAAAATGGGGTTTAAATGGAGGAAAAATTATGCGAAAAGTTACTGATTTCATTATTGAAAAAAGAAATTATGTATTAACTATTTTTATAATTCTATCAGTAGTTTCTTTATATCTTTCAACTAAAGTGCATATTAACTATGATTTAACTGAGTACCTACCAAGTACATCGGAAACTCGAATTGGTATGGATATTATGAACGAGGAGTTTCCCGAATTAGATACTAGTGCGTTAAATGTCATGTTTAAAGACTTAAATGGGGAAGATAAAAATAAAATTAAAGAGGAATTAGAAAATATAGAAGGGGTATCTTCGGTTTCTTATGATGATTCTGATAAATATAATAAAGATGAATATACCCTTTATGAAATAACAGTCGATGGTGCGGACGACTCCAAAAATGCCGCCAATGTTTATAATAGTGTAAAAAATAATTACAAAGATTATGAAGTTTATACCTCAGGAGCGGTTGCTACTCGTAATGCCCCTGTCCTTAATATTGCGGTAATTGCGCTTGCTATTTTCTGCGCTATGGTTATTTTAATTATTATGTGTGATAGTTATGTCGAACCGTTCTTATTCTTATTTGTTATTGGTCTTGCTGTTTTCTTAAACAAAGGTACTAATATCATTTTTAGTAGTGTTTCTAACATTACTACATCTATTTGTGCCATCTTACAAATGGCTTTATCAATGGATTATTCTATCATGTTAATGAATAGATATACCCAAGAAAAAGAGCATACAAAAGATAAAGAAGAAGCTATGAAAAATGCTTTGTACCATTCATTTGGTTCTATTTCTAGTAGTTCAATTACTACTATTGTCGGATTACTTGCTTTAGTTTTCATGAGCTTTACTATCGGTCGTGATTTAGGAATTGTTCTGGCTAAAGGAGTAATATTCAGTTTAATAAGTATCTTCGTAGCCCTACCAGCTTTGATTTTAATGTTTGATGGTTTAATTGAAAAAACTAAAAAGAAACATTTCTCTATGAAATTAGATTGGTTAGGAAACTTTAGCTTTGGTATTCGTCATATTGCTATTTTCTTATTCATTGCTATTTTTGCTTTAAGTTATTTCTTAAAAGGCAACCTACAATACGAATTTACTTCTAACGAACAAGATGATATTGCTAAAGTTTTCAAAGAAAATAATCAAATTGCCCTTATTTATCCAAGTAGTGAAGAAGATTATGTCGGTGCTTACTGTCGTTCTTTAGAAGGAACTCCAAAAATTGACCAAATTTTATGTTATGGCAATACTATCAATGAACCATTAAAATATGATGAACTAAAAGATAAATTTAGTGATTTAGGTCAAGATGTTGATATTGATGACTATGTTCTTAAATTAATTTATTTTAATTATTACAACAAACAAGAAACAACAATGACTTTTAATGACTTAGTTACCTTTATCGAAAATAAAGTTTATCCAAATGACCAACTTTCCAAAGAGATAACTCCTGAAATAAGAGAAAACATTAATAGACTAAAAAACTTTACGAGCGTTAGTGTTTTAAATAAAAAGAGAACCGCCAGCGAAATTGCTAGTATCTTAGGAGTATCTAAAGACCAAGTCGACCAATTATTTATCCTATATAATGCAACTAACCCAAGTACCAAAATTACTTTATCTGAACTTGCTAACTTTATAAATAATTATGTCTTAAAAAATGATACTTATAAAAATTATATTTCAAATGACCAAAAGGCTTTACTAAAACAAGCTAAACCATTCTTAAGTAAGACTAATATTACTACTAAGAAGAATTCTAGCGATATTGCTAATATGTTTGAACTATCTAAAGAAGATGTTGATAAGTTATTTATGTATTATGAATCATTACAACCTATAACTGAGAAATTAACTATCAATGAATTCGTTAATTTCACTTTAGATAAGGTTTATACTAACCCAGAATATAAAGGTCTATTTACAGATGATACCATTGCTTCTTTAAAATTACTAAAAGTTTTAAGTAACAAAGATATTATTAATACCAAGATGGACGCTGAAGGCTTAGCTAAAATCTTTGACTTATCTAAAGATGATATTGATTCTATCTTAGATTTAAAAAATGTTACTATTAATGGTTATACTCCTGCTCAGATTAAAGAATTAATTACTAAATATAAAGAATTAATTGAAGAAAAAACTGGTATTGATGTTGATGAAATTTTAGCAAAATTAGAAGATTATATCCAAAATCATGAAATAACTGAGGAAGAATTAATGACTATTAAAGAAATTGCTACTGCCCTAGGAATTCCAGAAGAAAAAATTGATGAAATTATTACTATTATCCAAAATAAAGAAATATATATGACTCCTTATGAATTCGTTAATTTAATTCTAGAAAATAAAGATAATGCTATTCTAAGTAAAATCTTAGATGAAAAGACTATTCAAATTTTAACTTTAGCTAAGAACATCATGATGGCTACTAATAATGATACAAAATTTAGTTATACTGAACTTTCTCAATTAATTGGTGTTGATGAGTCTATGGTTAAACAAGTTTATACACTATATCATGTTATGAACACTAATACTACTGTTACACCAATGGAATTTGCTAAGTTCTTACTTGAACATCAAAATGATGAAATGTTACAAGGCTCCCTTGATAAAGACTCTCTAACTAAATTAAATCTTGTTAATACCGTAATGAACTCAGTTTATAACGATACTAAATATAACTATAGTGATATGGCTAATTTAATTAGTGCTTCAAAAGAAGATTTAAAACTATTATATTCATTATATGAAGTGAAGAATGGTAAAAAAGTTACTTTATCATTAGATATATTTGTTAATTATTTATTAGACAATGTTGTAAATGATAAGAAATATGCCTCTATGTTTACTGATGATATGAAAACTCAGTTAAATACCGTTCGCGCTATTATGGAATCCGTTAAGAAAAACACAAAGTTCAATTTAACCGAAATGTTAGCACTTATTAATCCTCTAACTGATAATATTGATAAGAATACTATGGATTTATTATTTATCTATTATGGAAGTGTTAATGATTATAATGAAAATTGGACTTTAACAGTAGAAGGGTTTGTTCGTTATATTAACGATGATATTTTAACTGATAGCCGTTTTGATGACTTTATCGATAATGATATGCGTACTAAAGTAAGTGATGCTAAAACAACTATTAGCGATGCTAAAGAATTATTAGTAGGAAAAGATTATAACCGTGCTATCTTTAATACTACATTAGATGCCGAAGGCGATGAAACTTATAGCTTCATTCGTGCTGTTAAAGACCATATGAATGATAAAAATGCTTATGTTATTGGCGACTCACCAATGGCTTTAGAAATGAGTGAATCATTTGATGGCGAAATGAATTTAATAACAATTCTAACCATGATTTTCATTTTTGTAGTTGTAGTCTTCACTTTTAAATCAATTTTAATTCCAATTATTTTAGTATTATTAATTCAATGTGCTGTTTATATTACCATGGATACCTTAACCTTTGCGGGTGGTTCTGTCTACTTTATTGCCTTACTAATTGTTCAAAGTATCTTAATGGGCGCTACTATCGACTATGCTATCCTTTATACATCATATTATTTAGAATCAAGAAGAACTATGGATATTAAAGAGGCTTTAATTAACTCTTATAACAAATCAATTCATACGATTTTAACTAGTGCTTCAATTTTAATTATTGTTACTTTAATAGTAGGTCAATTTGCATCCCATATTGCGGCCATGATATGTAAGACTATTTCGATTGGTACTTTCTGTTCAATGTTATTAATGCTTATTATTTTGCCAAGTATGCTTGCGTGCGCTGATAAGTTAATAATAAAAAAAGGAAAACTAATTAATTTTTAAAATTATAATTGATATCTAAAAATAGATAAAAGTTCTAAATTTCAACTTTAGGACTTTTTCTTTTTGACAAATTGATGTATAATCGAAAGTCCTTGTCAAAGTTTTAATAAATAAAATAAAAAATATAGTATAATTAAATAAGAATAGGTGATTACATGAATACAATAGGTATAATTTTTGCGATGAATGAAGAGCTAACAGCTTTAAAAAAATATTTTACAATTGATAAAATTACAAAAATATATGATTTAACTTTTTACGAAGTAGATTTTATTGGAACTAGACTTGTTCTAGTTGAAAGTGGTGTTGGTAAAGTAAACGCTGGTCGTACTGCGCAAATATTAATTGATAACTATAAACCACGTGCTATTTATAATATAGGTGTTGCTGGCGGGGTTGATAAATCCTTAAAAGTAGGCGATGTTGTAATATCAACTTCTTTAGTTCAACATGATTTCGATATTACCGCTTTTGATCATAAAAAGGGTTATATTCCAAATGTAGGTAATGTTATACCTGTGGATAAAGCGCTAGTTATGAACAGTATTGAGGCTTTAGAGAAAAAAGGCATATCTTATAAATTAGGCTGTATAGCATCAGGTGATATCTTCTGTACTGATGCTAAAATGGCTCGCAAAATAAATGAAAAATTTAACGCTTTATGTGTTGAAATGGAAGGGTCCGCTATCGGTCAAGTCTGCTTCTTGTGTCAAGTACCATGTTTAGTACTACGAAGCATATCTGATTGTCCAGATAATAATAATCGTATTACTTATGATGAGTTTTTACCAGCCGCTTGTGAAAATATTGCCAAGATAATGTATACCATTTTAACTTATAAAGCCCAAGAATAAAAATGTGAAATAAAAAGGGAGATAACAATGATTAAACTATTAATTAAATCGATTGAGCCATATGCTTACATTTTAAGTGATAATACCAAAGAATACCGAGTACATTTAGAATTTTTAGACTTAGAAAAGAAACCGGAAGTTGGCGATTATCTATATTTATCAGAAAATATTATAAATGAACCAAACAACTATACTTTCGGACTTATTGGCGGCATTTATGCTAAAAAGAAAGATATTAAAGACGATATTATAAAAGTAGTAGGTAAGGATTATGAATACTACTTACAAAGATATTATGGATAGGAGATAGTTTAATGAATAGCGAACTAAAACAAATCAAAAAAATATATGGTGAAGATACTATGCATCTTTGTCGTTCTTTATTTCCCACCATTTTAGAGCATGAAGGCTTGCTATTAAGTATTTTACAAGCCCATTTTGCGCCAACTAAATTTTTAGCTAAAGAAATTATATCTCAGCATGCTGAAGAAAACTTTAAAAATTATATCTTTAATTTTATTGATGTGGAAAATGATATAATTACTACTAATAAAACCCCTCAAGAACTTTTAAAGATGGCTGGTTATACATTATACGAATGTCATACAGAAGAAGAAATTCAATCCTTTAAAAAATATTATCATCAAGGTGAAGAAATATGCACCTTTAAAGGCGGCCGCCTAGATAGTTGTATAGTTTTTTTCGCCGTTAAAGATAACGTTGAGGAAATAAAAAGAGAAAACTTTTCTAAACCTCGTCGTGAAGATGAATATGGTACCAGTGTTATAAGCATTCAATTTTCTCGTGATAGTGCTAATACTTTATCCATCAAAAATAGATATAACCACCGCGTTAATAATCCTGATAATACCTTCTATAACAACCTGGATAATATCATTCCAGGACTTACTTATAGTTTTAGCCAATATTATAAATTAAATTGTAATCCTACCTTTAGTTCTAAACTGAAGCTAGAAAATTTTGCTCTTGGTAACGATAAAAAATTTCGTCATTATAATATCGAAAACCAAAATATCTATTTTTGCGAAAATAATTATTTATTAATAAATAATAAAGTAGATGAAACTTATGCTAAAAATCCCGAACGTTATATCTTTTTAGATACCTATGTCTTAGATTTGCAAAATAAAAATTTAATTAATTTAATTCCTAGATTTTCTAATGAATTTGACCATATTTTAGACGATTTACAAGATTTAACAGTATCGAAAACAATCGATAAAAACCGTAAGATAACAATTACTCATAATGATGGTACTAGGTTAGAATTAATAATAGATTCATCGGGAAATGTTATAGAGTATACTGATGAATATTCTACTTACATCGGTACTGATTTTATGCGTACTAACTATGGGCTTAGAACAATTAATATTCCTAAAGTAACAAGTATTGGTAATAACTTTCTAATTTTAAACTCTAAAATTCAACGTCTAGATTTACCAGAAGTGCTAGACATTGGTAACTCATTTTGTTCAAATGCTAGAGAAATAAATTATGTAAATGCTCCTAAATTAATAAGGGTTGGTACCAGTTTTTTAAATGCTAGCGAAAATTTATTGTCCCTTGAACTACCTAGTTTAGAAAAAGCAGGTAATTCTTTTATGAGTGGCTCAGATAATTTAATTACTTTAAATGTCCCAAAATTACAGGAGATTGAAGGCTTTTTTCTCATGAATAATACTACTTTACAAAATGCATCATTCCCTAACTTAATTCTAAATGATGGCGGCGATTCAATGAAATATTTCGGCTTCCTCCGTGATAATAGAGTTTTAAAAAGCTTTTATGTCCCTAAATGTAGTGAAGAAGAATTAAGAAGGTTTTTTGCTAAAAATCCTTGGCTTGCCAAAGTTTATTTAAAAACAATTAAAGATACTATTAATAATTCTAAAAATAATCAGACAGAAATTTATGATACCAACAATCATTCTAGATAAAAAAGATAAGAACTACTTAAAATTAAACTATTTAACTTAAGTATATTCTTATCTTTTTACTTTTGATTTTCTTTTTTTATTATTTGATATAACTCTTCAATAAACGGACTTCTTAGAGAAGCATCTTGATTAACTAATAAATAAACATGATTCTTTGTTCTTGTTAAAGCAACATAGAAAACTCTTCTTTCCTCCGCATAAGCATACCGTTCTTCATTATCTTTTGGTCTAAATAATTCCTCCATCCAGAAATTACTTCTATTTCCAATCGGAAAATCTCTATCCAACCCAATAATAATAACCTCGTCATAAGTAAGACCTTTAGATTTATGAATACTCATGGCCTCAATTTTGATATCTTCAAAACCCGCCAAAGTTACTTTTGTCCCAACACTATCTCTAAAATCTTCATCATTAAATAATTCCTTAATATTCTTGTTTTTTCGAGCTAAAATTAATACTTTGTAATCAGGGTGCTGCAAATAAATATTTACTATTAACTCTTTAACCTTTAGAACCTCATCACTAAAGCTAATAAACTGGATTGGTCTATCAATACTCTTAGATGAAATTAATTCTTTTTTTATTTGCATGGGATTTTTCATAACAAACTTCCCGCTATAATCAATAAGTTCTTTACTATTACGATAAGTTCTTGAAATATATAAAATCTTAGCATAAGGAAAATATTTTTGAAAATTATAAATATAACTTATTTTAGAACCATTAAAAGCATAGATAGACTGCCAATCATCACCGACCGCAACTATTTTAGCATGATTTTTTATAATAATGTTATTAACTAAAGTGTATTTATCCTGTGAAATATCTTGATATTCATCTATAACTAAATACTTAAAATTTAATTCTTTATCATTAGCATGACTTATATATTTATTGGCATAGTAAATCATGTCTGGAAAATCAAATTTATACTCATTTGGACTACTAAATAGATACTTTTGATAATACTTATAAAAATCCCAAATAAAACGATATTGAATCTCACTAATATTTTTTTCATCCTGATTAGTAAGACTATTTAAGTATTCTTTTATTATAGATTCAGCTCTTGTTCTGTTGATAGACGATTTAACTTTTTCAATACAATTAAAATAAAGATTTCTTAAATTATAGATTTGACCTAAAGAATGTCTATCCAAAAGTTTACTTATTATTTCTTTACTGTCTCTCTTTTCTAATTTAAAACCTAGATATTCTAAGGATGTTTTTAAATTGACTAATAGATTTTGTCCTTCATTATAATCAAGCCCAATAAACTTATTGTGATGAGCTCGGTGATATTGAATCTTTTCTAACATATTCTTTCTATAACGATTATATTTTTCGTCTTCAACTTCCGATAATCCAAAATATTCTATATAAATTTCTTCGCTTCCAAGATAAATTGTAAAATCTGGATGATAAGGCTTATTATTATCTAACAGTTCTGGGTAAATTTTCTCGTAATCATAAGAAATATTATACATATAAAGAAAGTTAGCAATCATTGCCTCTCCCTTTGATTTAACCAATTCATTTTTAATCGTATAAATATTTTCTTGGTTATAATCATGCTCAAGCTGCATGTTAATATGACTGTCTAAATCAGTAATCTCTGAAATGCGATACTCTTTATAAGCTTTAAAAAAGTCTTCATAGGAATCATAATTATTATAATTTTTTTTAAAAAATTCTCCAAACTTTACGACCTTATCTTGACTGAACACTTCAATAAGTTTCTTTAAACTATTCTTTTTGGGAAAAAGTCGGGTAGTTAAATACTCCAAAAAAACTTTGTTTTTAGTGTTATCATCAACAACACTACATTTTCTATCTTTAAAAATGGAACGAATATATAAAAGGCCAAGAGAGTGAAAAGTTGTAACATTTGCGGGTATCTCAAAATCTAGGCGAATTCTTTTATCTAATTCTTCGGTTGCTTTCTTAGTATAACTCATGACACATATTTCTTGGGGATTAACATTACAAACATCAACTAAGTATTTTACTTTAGCTGCCATCGTTGTTGTCTTCCCAGTTCCCGCGCCTGCTATAATCAAAGAATAATCTTCATCACTTAAAATGGCTTTAATTTGTTTTTCATCTAACTTGATATTATCATCAATACCATTATACATAGTCTCAAAATATAATTTATACTTCTGATATTGCTCATCTAAAATCGCATTATTATAATTATCTAAATTAAAATTTTTCGGCTTTACTTCTTTTTTTGTCGTGGCATCGATATATTTAGAAATATACTTTCTATTAAGAAACTTTTCTAAAAAAAGATTACTACTATCCATTCTAATACTTCCTATTCTAAAAATATCCTACCATATATTATAAGTTAATACTAGAGTAAGTGAATTGGTGTAATCGTTGTTTTTACCCAATTTAATAAAATAAAAATTAATTGTTATTAAAAATTAAGCTTATAATATGAATTTATCGCAAAATTAAAAGACCAAAAATAAATTTGCCAACAATTGGTAATTTTGCTATAATAGCATCAATTTAAGGGGATTTTTATGTTTGATGAAGAAAAAAAATTAATTTTAACTGCCACTAAAAAGGACATTACATCAAAAGTTTTTGCTATTTTTGAGGAAACTTACTATGTTAAATTTGAGAGTGAGAAAGTATATCCTTATAACGAAAAAAACTTAATAATCTTAAATAATCCGACCGAAATAAAATACTGTACTATTTGTACAGCCGGAAAAGAATTAACCAATGTTGTTAAAGCCTTAAGATTCACACCTTATGTTAAAGTCTTTTTTCAAAAAGGAACTTCTAAGGTTTATCATGAATCTGAATTAACGATTAAAGAAAATTTATTATTAAAACCAAATATTTCTAGTGTTTTTAGTTATCTAGTGCAAATGGCTAGTATTTTAACTATTAGTGAAGTAGACAGTACAACTGAAAACGACGATGAATCATGTCAAAAGGATAATAATATTTTAAAAAAAATATATAATAAATTAGATGGAGTTGCTTTTTCTTCTGTAATTAATTATTATGTAAACGGTCTAGATGTTTCTCCTAATGAAAATTCAGTGACTAAAAATATCTTTCCATATGATTTTAATTTAAGTCAAAAAAAGGCGGTGAATAATGCCTTTTCCAATAAAATAAGTGTTATTGAAGGCCCACCAGGTACTGGTAAAAGCCAAAGCATTATAAATATTATAGCTAATGCTCTAATCAGTAATAAAACCGTCGCCGTTGTTTCAAACAATAATAGTGCAACAAATAATATTTATGATAAATTAGAGGCAAAAGGGTTGGGCTCCATTTGTGCTAAGCTGGGTAAAAAATCTAACGTCACTGACTTTATTAATAACCAAATTAATGTTAGACCTTATCCAAAAGAATGGCAATTAAGTCAAGAAACTTTAACCACTAGCCAAGTAAAATTGGACTCAATGGCAAATGATATTGAGACTTTTTTAAAGATAAAAAATGATTTAGCTATTGTGATACAAGAACTGGATGCTCTTAAATTAGAACAAAAATATTTTTTACAAGCCAATACCTCTACTCAATTTATCCCTATTAACCTTCCAGATTTTACTGCGTCTAGATTACATGAACTTTTCATTTATTTAAATAGCAAAGATAATAGAAACGAATACTTTAGCCATCTAACAACGTTTCTAACTTCTAGGAAATTTAAAACTGATTTTCGTAATCTTTTTACGAATAAAATAAATATTATACTAGACTCACTAGAAAATGAATATTATAAACTACGCATTAACGAGTTAGAGACCAAACAAGAAGCAGATAAAAATTTGTTAGAATATCAAAATAATCGTTTTGATAAAATCTTTAAAGAATATACCAATATTTCTTTAAAAATTTTTAAGCATTATGTTTATGAACAGTATAATAATAAAAATATTTACACCGCTAAAACTTTAAAAAACACAAATGAATTAGTTAAAGATTATCCTGTAATTTTAAGTACGACTTACTCTTTATTAAATTGCATTGATAGTGATTTTATGTTTGACTATATTATATTTGACGAATCTTCTCAGGTTGATATTGTCTCAGCATTTCCTGTTTTAGCACATGCTAAAAACGTCGTGGTTGTTGGTGATTCTAAGCAACTTCCCAATATAGTTGATAACCAAAAAGCCAGTGAATTTGATGCTATTTTTGCTAGTTTTAACTTAAATGAGAGGTTTAATTACACTAAGAATAATTTATTAAGCTTGACTAAAAAAATTGAAAATTTACCCGAGCCAGTAATCTTACGAGAACATTATCGTTGTCACCCAAAAATTATCGAATTTTGTAACAAAAAATTTTATGACAATATGTTAATTATTTTATCTGATAACAACACCCCTGACCCAATTAAACAATATAAATGCGTTAAAGGAAATCATGCCAGGAGAAATAATAATAGCTGGTTTAATGACCGCCAAGCCGAAATTATCAAAAACGAAATAATTACAGAACAAAAAATTGATATAACTAAAGATTCAGTTGGGATTATAACACCATATAAAGAGCAAAAAAATTATTTGAAAACTAAATTTGACTGCTCTAATTTAGAAATAGACACAGTTCATGGCTTTCAAGGCCGTGAGAAAGATACCATCATTTTTAGTACAGTTGCCAATAACATTAATAAATTTTTAGATAATCCTAACTCGATAAATGTTGCCATATCTAGGGCAATAAATAAATTTTACATTGTAACTCCATATAAATATAAGTCGGCAAACAATTCTAATTTAGCCAATTTTTTAAGCTACATAAAGTATAATAATTTTGAGATAAATACCAGTAAAATTACTTCTATTTATGATTTATTATACAAAGTTAATGACCAAGAACGTGAAAAATATTTAAATACCCATATTCCTTTTTCACGCTTTGCTTCCGAAACAATAACTTATAATACAATTTTAGATATTTTAAAAATGCCAGAGTATAGTTCATACGGCCTCAAAGATAAAGTATATCCTTTAAGAAAATTAGTTCAAAATGAAAGTGTTTTAACTAGTGAAGAAATAAAATTTAAAAATACTAACTCTCATGTTGATTTTCTGATTTATAACAAATTTGACAATCAAGCTATTTTGGCTATCGAAGTAGATGGCTTTCGTTTTCATAACTTTCAAGACCAGAAAAATAGAGATAGAAAAAAGGATAGCATTTTAAATAAATGTAATATTCCTGTACTAAGATTAAAGACGAATGAATGTCGAGAAAAAGAGCGTATTATTGCTAAGTTAGATGAAGTTATTAAAAGTCTGTAAAATATAATTCAATTTGCAAAGAAATATTAAGGCTAAACGAAAATGATAATTTATGCGTAAGATATTTACTAATAATTTTTTATACTTTCTTAGAAGAAAAAGTTATATTAAAATTAAGCAAAAAATTCTAAGTCATTCAATAAAAAGTGTAATAGTTAGTCGCTAGATGTGATTATTATTACACCTTTTTTATAACAATTTTTATTAAAAAATACTTAAAACTAATGAGCTTAATAAGAAATCATGTTAAAATTAACCTAGTTAACTACCTAGAAAGAAAGTGATTTATATGTGTGAAATTACCTATGATAAAGTAAATGATGAAGAATCTCCTAAAACAAAGCAACTATATTGGAATATTGCTTTTGGACTTCAAGAAGTTGATAACTTACAACCATCTAAATATATGATAAAATTATCTAAAGAACATATAAAAGGCGAAAAAACATATCAACAGGTTCAAGAGAAAATAACATCTTATTATAAGCAAAATAAAGATAATAGTGAGAGTGACAATTACAAAGAGGCCGATGAAGTTGCGCTTGCTATCTATGAAATTTTAAATGATAAGTCTTTTAGATTTGATTATTTAACTTTAAAAAATTATCATCAAAGGCTGTTCTGTAATTTAGATAAAGAAAAGTATAATCCTGGTAATTTTAGATTATATAATATGCCGAAAAAAGAGCCAATTTTAAATAGAGATACCGTAAACTATCAATCTTATGATATGATATTAGCATCCTTAAAATATGATTTAGAAGAAGAAAAAGAAAAAGACTACCTTAACTTCAATGATGACCAATTAATAAATAGGATATGTGAATTTACTTCTAGAATATGGCAAATACACCCTTTTCAAGAAGGAAATACTAGAACAACAGCTTTATTTATTCAAAAATATCTGCTAAGTATGGGTTTTAAGGGTAATAATTAATTATTTAAAGATAATTCCAAGTATTTTAGAAATGCTTTAGTAAGAGCAAACTATACTAATTATCAAAAAGGTGTAAAAGCTGATAAAAAATATTTAATAAATTTTTTTGAAAATCTCTTATTAGGAAAAAATAACAAATTAGATAACTATGAACTTCAAGTGCCAGAATTGTAGAAAGTATTTATGCTTAAAACAATGGCATTTTTTTTCTTTAAACATACAATATTTTAGGTGATAAATATGTCTAAAAAGATTGTAATAGATAGTGGACACGGTGGTGAAGATGGGGGTGCTAGTGGCAATGGAATTATTGAAAAAGATTTAACTTTAAAGATATCCAAATATATGAAACAAAGGTTTGATGAGTTAGGAATACCAAATCAAATGACCAGAACAGAAGATGTAACCCTAAATCCAACTGACCGTGTCAATAAAGTTTTAAGTTTTTATGGTGATGGTAAAGATGTTATAGTTTTATCTAACCATATTAATGCCGGTGGTGGTGATGGTTTTGAGATTGTTTACGCCTTGCGAAATAATGATACCTTAGCGCGAAAAATAACGCAAGAAATTGAAAATACGGGGCAAAATGTTCGCAAATATTACCAGCGTCGTCTACCAAGTAATTCTTCTAAAGACTATTACTATATAATTCGAGAAACGCCAAACACAGAGGCTTTATTAGTTGAATATGGCTTTCTTGATTCAACCGGCGATGATGTTTCACAGTTAAAAAATAATTATGAGGAACTAGCCGAAGCTGTAGTAAAAGCTGTTGCTTCTTATGCCGGTGTGCCTTATACATCCCCAACAGATGAATATTACACAGTCGTAAAAGGCGATTCCCTATGGAGTATTGCTAATAAATTTAATACAACAGTTGCCAACTTAAAATCATTAAATAACCTTTCATCTAATCTTCTTCAAATTGGTCAAAAGCTAAAGATAAGTGCTGCTAAAGTAGACCAACCTAATGATTATTATACTGTTAAGAAAGGTGACACTTTATACGCAATAGCTTCTAAAAATAATTTAACCGTCCAAGAACTTAAAGATTTAAATAATTTAACATCTAATAACTTATCAATTGGTCAGACTTTGTTAATTAAGAATACACCTAAAGAAAATACTAATGTTACAACTTATAAGGTTAAATCTGGTGATACCTTGTATGCCATTGCTAAAAAATATAACACGACTGTAAATGCTATAACTACCCTAAATAATCTAACTTCTAATAACCTTTCTATCGGTCAGAACTTAAAAATTCCTGTATCAACACAAAATACTACCGAAAAAACCTATACAGTAAAATCAGGTGATACCCTATATTCGATAGCCCGAAAATATAATACTGCGGTAAGCGAATTAATTAATCGTAATAACTTAAAAACATCTAAACTTGCAATTGGTCAAGAATTAATAATACCCAATAATAATAGTTAAAAATATTTAAAAATTTGTTATAATTAAATTAATAATAGTTTAGGGTGAGTAAAATGGCAAAACATGAAACCAAATATAATAAATATGCTAAAAGCATTTTCGCAAATTTAATTACAGTTTTAATATTTAATGCTGTAATTATTTGTTTGTACATAAAATATTGTAAATCCCTAGATACTTCATCAGATCCTAACCTTCATAGACTTTATGCCCTTATTTTTGGCGTTATAGTAGTGACTTTAGTTTTTACTAATATAAGTTTTCTGTTTGGCCAAATTATGGCTAAAATTAACATGAAAAGAATTAATAAAAAAATCGAAAAACAAAATAAATATCTCTATTATCGAGAGTTACCAAATCATTTTGGTATCGGTGTTAATACCTTACTAATAGATTCTAAAATCGAAAATGAAAAAGACATCGTCGCTGTTATCCTCGATTTATGTGCTAAAAAATATTTAAAACTATTTAAATTAGGAAATAAATATTTTATCCAAGTATTAAATTATCAAAATGATCAGCTTTTAGAAAATGAAAAGTATATAATGCAATATATTTCTCAGAATAAAGTTAAAGATATTAACTACAATGAATGGTATAGACTATGTTTAGAAGATGGGAAAAAATTAGATTTATATACTGATTCTCAAGAAAAAAAGAATAATTTTAATTTTTTGGAAAAATTTGGGACTGTCGGTAATATTATCAAAAATATAATAGTTTTATTAATTAGTATCTTAATGACTGTAGCCGCTCTTGAGGTAGATAACCCCTATAGCATAATCTCAGCCATCTTTTCTGGGATAGTATGCTTTATAATGCTTAGTTTTATGGCTCAACTTGTCTACAGTGCCTTATGTTTTATCGTTTATTCTCTCCAAGAAGTAATTAATGCTGGTATTAACTCTTATAATGAAGAAATGAGAAATAATTTAAAAAGAACCCCTAAAGGTATAGAAGAATATTATAAATTAAAATCCTTTGCTAACTTCTTAGATGACTTTGGGGCTTTTGCAGGGAAAGAACCCGAAGAGATAGTATTATGGGATTATTACCTTTCTTATGCTCAAGTTTTTGGTTTAACCGAAAAAATAATGAAGACTGGTTATGATAAACTTATAAACAATTCTTCATTTAATATTGATGATATTAATAATGTAACTTTAGATAATATTTATTTAAATAGTTCTAAAGACTAATATAACTCAACACATACTCCCGAATCAGGTTTATAAAAGCAATGATTCTTATATCTTCCTGCTAGAGCCTGATCATACCATTTATTTTTGCAAGAATCGCCAGTTTTTGGAGCATAAAACCATAACGCATGAGTCGCAGGATAGAAATATTCTCCCCTTAAAACTCTTTTGGCTAAATCCTTTTCTTTAGTAGTAGCACTTCCTTGAAACAAACTAGATTTTGTCCCACTAAACTGATTTTTTTGATAAATAGCATCAGTAATAGTGCGAATATCCTTAAAAGTTAGACAGTTAGCAATTGCTCTATTAATAACAACATTACCAACCATCAGCATCCCCAGATTACCTTCCGCTAAAGCCTCAGCCCGCATAATTCTAGCCAGTAAATCTAGTTCTTTCGTCGTATAATTAATTAACATAAAAAATCACCTATAAAATTATATGCTCTAAAATCAAACTCATTATCTTTTAATTACTATCTTTTTTTAACCATCTATGCTAAAATCAAGATAAGAAAAAAGAGAACAATTCGTTCTACTTTTAATAAGTTAAAGGAGTGTTTATAATGAATTGGTTTTTAACTTTTATGTTTATTTTTTATATTGGTTGTACTTGTGGTTGGATTATGGAGTTGTTT
Source organism: uncultured Bacilli bacterium (assembly GCA_934098505.1). Taxonomy (GTDB): domain Bacteria; phylum Bacillota_I; class Bacilli_A; order RF39; family UBA660; genus CAG-605. The sequence continues at coordinate 45,390 of CAKOOR010000002.1, read as the reverse complement.
TTTAGACGAGCCGTTTCTGGTAAATGGGTAAACCCCGGATTTCTAGTTGGCCCTTACTTACCAATATATGGTTTTGGTTTAACGGCCTTAACCGCTATTTACTTAATATTTCATAATTTAAGTGTTCACCCAATTGTTGTTATTTTACTAATGGGCGCCACGATGACTCTCATTGAGTTTATTGGCGGTTTGTCATTTGTCGATGGAAGAGGGCCTAAACTTTGGGATTATTCCAATGAATGGGGAAACTACAAAGGAATAATCTGTCCGTTATTTTCGGCTATCTGGACTGGTATTGCCGCTCTTTATTACTTCTTACTGGCTCAACCTATCCTAAATGGTTTGAAATGGTTTTCTAATAACCTAGCCTTTTCTTTTGTTCTTGGTGTTTTCTTTGGGGTTATCGTTATTGACTATGTTTATTCAACTAACCTATACCATAAGATTAAAAAGTATGCTAAAGAAAATGATATTCCAGTTAAATTAGAAGAATTAAAAGTATCTATCCGTGAACATCAAGAAAAAGCAAAAGAGAAATATTCATTTATCTTACCATTTAATCAAAATATTTCTCTTAAAGAACATCTAGAAAAATATAAAAAACAAGTATCAACAAGAGAAAAGAAAGCTTTAAAATTATTTAAAAAACAAGAGAAAAGGGAAGCTAAAAAAGAAGCAAAAAGTAAATTAAAATAATAACGGTCATTTAATTAATAACTTTTGACCAACACGAATGAGATTTGGGTTAGAACCTATAATCTCTTTATTTTTCAGATAAAGTTCTTGCCATGTCATTTTATATTTTTTAGCAATCTTAGTTAAATTATCTTTTCTTTTAACAATATAATAAATATGCTTATCTTCTTCATAAGTTAATGAATATTCTTCGGGGTCAAGTATTTTATTGGTTTTTAAATCTTTTATCCTTAAATGCAAGTGAATACCCGTTGCGATACCGGTCATCCCAGTTGTACCAATAGAAGTATTTTTGTTAACCTTTTGCCCTTTTTTTACTAAAATTTTATCTAAATGTAAATGCATAAATTCTTTATTTATTCTTGGATATTTAATTTTAACTGCCTTACCACCACTAATTAGACCAGCATAAGTTACAATTCCATCTTCGATAGCATACTGCTTTATTTTTTTACGATAAGTTCCATAATCTACTGCTTTATGTTTATTACTAAATTTTTGCGTTATATAATGTCTTTTATTATGAAAGATTAAATTACTTATTTTGCTCATTTTCTTCACCTCCTTTCATGTTACTAAATTTATCCTTAATGATGGCTGGTAACTTAATACCCATAGCACTCCAATTTTCTAAAATACTTATTCCTTCATTAGCAATAAACATATAAATAACAATATTTCTTAAATAGCCATTATCTTTAAGTAAAATATCTAATATTTCTACTACTATAACTAAAATAATATAACCAATCTTCTTAATAATTCCCTTAGCACCTACTTTACTACTTAACTTTCCCGTATAAAAAGCTCTCATTACCCCACTTAAATAATCTAAGACAATAAAGATTAGTAAGGCTTTAAAAAGAGTATCATATCCCGTTAGGATAGATAGAAAAAATGTATCATTCATAAATTCACCTCGTTATTTTATTTCTACTATATCTTATGTCGCTTCATTTCAACTTCATAATTTCTTCGCCTAATTTTCATCAAAAACTTAGCACTCTCTAATTGACAAGTGCTAAAAAAAGCATTATACTTTATTTAGCATTCAAGAAATATGACTGCTAAAATAAAAAAGATAACACTAAATAATATATTTATATAAAAGGAGATAATATATATGAAGAAAAAAGCCTTTAAAGCGGAATCTAAAAAACTAATGGATTTAATGATTAATTCCATTTATACAAACAAAGAAATATTTTTAAGAGAAATTATATCTAATGCTAGTGATGCTATAGATAAACTACATTATATGTCTTTAACTGATAAAGATATAAAAGTAGATACATCTAAATTTAATATTCATATTACCCCTGATAAAGCAAATAAAACCTTAACTATCAGTGATAATGGTATTGGTATGACTGAAGAAGAATTAGAAAATAACCTAGGTACCATTGCTAAGAGTGGGTCAAGTGATTTTAAAGAAAATAATGAACATAAAGAAAATATTGATATCATTGGTAAATTTGGGGTTGGTTTCTACTCAGCCTTCATGGTAGCCAATAAAGTAGAAGTTATATCTAAAAAATATGGGACTGATAAAGCCAGTAAATGGACTTCTAGTGGTATAGATGGTTATGAAATCGAACCTGCTACTAAAGAAGATTATGGTACTGATATTATTTTATATTTAAAAGATGATACTGAAGATGAAAAGTATTCTAAGTACTTAGAAGAATATGAAATTTCAACTTTAATTAAGAAATATAGCGATTATATAACTTATCCAATTACTATGTATGAAACTCATAAACATTTGAAACCTAAAAAAGATGAAAAAGATCCAGATGAGTATGAAGAACATACTGAGTTAGAAACTTTAAACTCTTTAATTCCTATTTGGAAGAAAGATAAATCAAAAATAACAGATGAGGAATATAATACTTTCTATAGTGATAAATTCTTTGATTATGAAGAACCAATCGCTCACATTCATACTAAAGCTGAAGGAACTATTGAATACACTTCCTTAGTTTATATTCCTTCTCATGCTCCTTTTGATTACTATACTAAAGAGTACGAAAAAGGGTTACAACTATATTCTAATGGCGTTTTAATTACAGATAAATGTTCTGACTTATTACCAGACTACTTTAGTTTTGTTAAAGGCGTTGTTGATTCTCCTGATTTATCTTTAAATATTTCAAGAGAAACCTTACAACAAAATCGTATCTTAAAGACTATTGCTAATTATATTGAAAGCAAGATTAAAAAAGAATTAGAAACTATGCGTGATGAAGATCGTGCTAAATATGAAAAATTCTATACAGCCTTTGGGATGCAAATAAAGTATGCAGTATATAATAATTATGGTATAGATAAAGATAAAGTAAAAGATTTAGTAATGTTTATTTCATCAAATGATAAAAAATATACGACCTTAAAAGAATATGTTAGTCGTATGAAAGAGGATCAAAAGGGTATTTATTATGCCTGCGGTGAAACTGTTGATAAGATTGACTTGTTACCACAAGTAGAAGCTGCTAAAGCAAAAGGTTATGAAATTCTATACTGCACTGAATATGTTGATGAATTTGCCCTTATGACTTTAAGAAGCTATGAAGAAAAAGAATTTAAGAATGTATGCAGTGAAAATGCTAATTTAGAAACTGAAGAAGAAAAGAAAGAATTAGAAGAAAAAAATACTGAGGCTAAAGAAATGTTTACCTTCATGCAAGAGGCTATACCTGATGTTAAAGCTATTAAATTTACTAATAAACTAAAGAATCACCCTGTATGCTTATCCAGTGAAGGCGATATTTCCGTTGAAATGGAAAAGACTATGAAAAATATGCCATTTGATAATGGGGTAACGGCTAACAAAGTCTTAGAAATAAATGAAAATCATGAAATTGCCAAGAAGATTAAAGACTTATATGCTAATAATAAAGAAGAATTAAAGAATTATACTAAGATATTATATGCTGAGGCTAGATTAATCGAAGGCTTAAGTATTGAAAATCCAACTGAAATAAGTAATTTAATTTGTGAATATCTTGCTAAATAAAGGAGGTCTTTGTGTCTTATAAAGATTTAATAAACCGTAGTATGCCTGGAAGAAATGGCTTTGATGAATTATTTAACTTTAACTTAATAATAATTATTATCTTAAGTATAATGGATATCTTTATTAATAATATTTATTTAAGTTTAGCCCTAGTACTTAGTATTGCCATCCTTATATTTAGAATAGTATCTAAGAATGTTAAACAAAGAAGAAAAGAAAATAATATCTATGTTAAGATAATAAGTTATCCTAAAAAGAAATTTAAGTTATATAAAGATATAATTAAGAATTATAATAAAGCCTTATATAAAAGATGTCCAAAGTGTCATCAAGTATTGAAACTACCTTTAAAAAAGGGAACTCATACTGTTAAATGTCCAGAATGTGGTAACTCTTTTACGGTAAAATGTAATCGTAATGAAGTTGTTAAGGCTGAGATAGTAAAGTAAAAAGAAGTCGAAAAGGCTTCTTTTTGTGTCTAAATAAGCAACTATACTTTTAATTTCATTATCTAAATCTTTCATAGTTGTATCATAATCACTTAATTTTTTTATTTCTTCATTATTAATCATCGCATTTAAAAATTTACTAGATACAATTAGTTTCGTATTAACACTATGTGTTAATTTCTTTTATAAATAAATTAGCACTCACACTTGACAAGTGCTAAAAAAATGAGTATAATTAATACTCGAAAGGGGAAATATATATGTTTAATAATAATCCAGAAGAAAATGAAAATGTATTAGAAAAATATGGTCGTAATATAAATGAAGAGGTCAAGAAAAGAAAAATTGACCCTGTAATTGGTCGTGATGAAGAAATTAGAAGTATAACTAAAGTCTTATCGCGTAAAACCAAGAATAATCCCGTTTTAATCGGAGAACCGGGGGTTGGTAAAACTGCTATTGTCGAGGGACTCGCACAAAGAATCGTTAAAGGTGATGTCCCAAGTACCTTAAAAGATAAAACTATATGGGAACTTAATATGGCATCCTTAATCGCAGGCGCTAAATACCGTGGTGAATTTGAAGAAAGACTAAAGAAAGTTTTAGATGAAATCAAGAAGAGTGAAGGTAACATTATCATGTTTATTGATGAAATTCACATGATTGTTGGTACGGGGGCGATTGAAGGTGCTATGGATACCGGTAATATCTTAAAACCAATGCTTGCTCGTGGTGAAATTCATGTTATCGGTGCTACTACTTTGAATGAATATCGTAAATATATTGAAAAAGATGGAGCCCTAGAACGTCGTTTCCAAAAGATAATTATTCATGAACCAACACTCGAAGATACTATAACTATCTTAAGAGGTCTAAAAGAAAGATTTGAAATCCATCATGGTGTTACTATTCAAGATAAAGCCTTAGTAGCAGCCGCTACTTTATCTAACCGTTATATAACTGATCGTTATTTACCCGATAAAGCCTTAGATTTAGTAGATGAGGCTTGTGCCACTATTAGAGTTCAAATGGATAGCGTTCCTACTAACTTAGATGAACTTACCAGAAAAATTATGCGTCTTGAAATCGAAAGAGAAGCCATTAAGAAAGAAAAAGATGAATTATCTCTTCGTCGTAAAGATGAAATTGATAAAGAATTATATGACTTAAAACTTCAAGAACAAGATTTAAGAAGTGCTTGGGAAAAAGAAAAAAATCTTAATGAAAACATTAAGAATAAAAAACAAGAGATATCTAAAGCCAAATTTGATTTAGAAACGGCCGAAAATCGTTATGATTTAGAAACCGCTGCTCGTCTTCGTCATGGTACTATTCCAAGATTAGAAAAAGAACTAGAAGAACTAAATTGTAAAGAAAAATCGCGTATTCTAAGTGATGTTGTAACCTCTGATGATATAGCAAATGTCATTAGTAAATGGACTAATATTCCTATTGCTAAATTAATAAGTAGTGAAAAAGAAAAACTTTTACACTTAGAAGAAAACTTAGGTAAAAGAGTAAAAGGTCAAAAAGAAGCCTTAAGATTAGTAAGTGAGGCCATCATTCGTAGTCGTAGTGGTATTAAAGATCCTAACCGTCCAATTGGTTCCTTCATCTTCTTAGGGCCAACTGGTGTTGGTAAAACCGAAGTAGCTAAGGCTCTTGCTTATGAACTGTTTGATGATGAAAAACACATGATTAGAATTGATATGAGTGAATATATGGAAAAATATTCTGTATCCCGTCTAGTCGGTGCTGCCCCAGGGTATGTTGGCTATGAAGAAGGCGGTCAATTAACCGAGGCCGTTCGTCGTAATCCTTATAGCATCGTTCTATTTGATGAAATCGAAAAAGCCCATCCTGATGTTTTAAACCTATTATTACAAATCTTAGATGACGGTAGATTAACTGATTCTAATGGTCGTACTGTTGACTTTAAAAACACCATAATTATTATGACTTCTAATGTTGGTAGTGAATATATCTTAAATAATGAACCAGAAAAAGTAGAACAAGAATTACATAAATACTTTAAACCAGAATTTATTAACCGTGTTGATGAAGTAATTATGTTTAATAAATTAACTAAAGAAGTATTATCTAGTATTTTAGATAAATTAATCAAAGAAATAGAAACTCGTCTAAAGGACTTAAATCTAACTATAACTTTAACACCTGCCGCTAGAAATTACTTTGTTGAAAATGGTTATGATGAGTATTACGGAGCAAGACCATTAAAGCGTCTAGTAAGTAGAGAACTAGAAACTGTCCTTGCTAAACAATTAATCGAAAATGCTGTTAAACCTAATGCAAAATTAGAAGTTGATTATCAAAATGATAAGATAATAATTAATCAAAAATAGTTAAAATATATTATAACTAGAGTAGAGTATAATCTCTACTTTTTTGGTTATCCTATAAATGGTGGTTATATGAAATTATTGATTTTATTTATACTATCATCTCTTATTTTAACTAGTCCTGCTCTTGCTTATGAAGTGAAAGAAAGTACTGATAAATATACTTATAAAATAGATATTTATGAAACCCCTTTTCCTAATGTTAATAAAAAGATTAAAGATTGGTTAGATGAAAAGTTAGAAGAATTTAAACAGTATGAAAACTATAATGAAATAAAAAATGACTTTTATACTGATTATGAATTACATGAATATAATGGTATTTATTATTTACAATATTTTATTTATAGTTATACAGGGGGCGTTCATTATTCTCTAATAAATAACCAATTTACTTATAATAAGAGTGGTAAAATTTTAGAATTAAAAGATTTCTTTAATAATGATAATTACTTAGAAATACTTTCTAAATTTAGTTATGAAGAATTAGTAAAAATAGGTGCTAATGAAGATAAAAATTGGTTAAAGGAAGGGACTAAACCAATATTAGAAAACTTCTCTTTATATTATTTTGATAAGGAAGGTTTACATTTAACTTTCCCACCATATCAAGTAGCACCTTGGGCAAGTGGACCAATTAAAATAGTAATTCCTTCTTCAAAGTTGATAAATTTAATAAAACCTGTGGATAACTAATGACTTATCCACAGGTAAAAAGCAATTTTTCCTTGCTAAAATCATATATTATGTATTATAATGGAAGAGCAAAGGAAAAATTAGGGACATAATATAGTGGTAGTATGACGGTCTCCAAAACTACAATAGTCAAAAACGGTTTGAAATGAGTTAAAATGCCGAAATTACTGTGGTTGAACCTTATATAAAAAATAGAAAATTAGAAACTTTGTGCCAGTTTATGTGCCAGTGGATACGACTTTTTGAAAAGTCGTTAAAAATAATTGAAAATTATTACCTAAATATGATATAATTTAGTGGCACAAATGAGTGCCACAAATAAGTATAGGAAATTAGTTCAGTTGGTAGAACGCAGGTCTCCAAAACCTGATGTCGTGAGTTCAAATCTTACATTTCCTGCCAGACCATACACCGTTTTTAAGCGGTTTAGTATATATTAAGAAGCCTGTCTTAGGGTTTCTTTTTTTATGAAAAAACGCCATTATTCTATTTGAATATTAGCGTTATTTTTTAATTATTATTGTTTTCAGAATATGTTATATTTATTTTAAATACTATATTGTCTATATCTTTTCTTTTATTGTCATTTGATTCTGTAATAATTAATTTCTTTAAATCTTTATAAAATTTTGAAGTCAATTCTCTAACATTATTTGGAAGAGGGGTATTGCCAGTTAACCAGTTTTCAATGTCTAACATTATTCCTAAGGCACCTTCATCAACTTCGATTTCATTTGTTAATGATTCATTTTTTAATAATTTCACAAGTATTTTACTTTAACTCTAAAATATAAGAATTAAATATATCTCCTTTCCAGTTTATAGAGAATTTTCTTTGAAAATAACTCAATGGAGTATTTTAAATAAAAACCGTACCATATTAATTAATGAAGTTGGTGATGATACGGTGAATTTGAAACAAATCTTTGGAAAAAATGTAAGATATTATAGATTTGTGAAAAAACTTACACAAGAGGAGTTTGCAGAGCATATTGATATGAACGCATCTTATGTTAGTGAAATAGAAAATGGTAAATATGGACCAACCTTTGAAAACATAGAAGTAATAGCAAAAGTTTTAAATGTTAAGCCATACTTACTATTTCAAGAAAATAGCAATACTCATAAAAAGTTACCTAACAGAGTTGACATGAAGCGATTTTAGTCGCTTTTTTTAATTCTCACAGATAAACAAAAACATTATATCATCATTTATAGATATAGTGCTAAATAAAAAATTTGACAATTTTTAATTATTAATATATTATATAGGTGTTTTTAGGGGTAATTATGAATGATTTATATGATTTAAAAAACAATTTTGTACATTATTACAATTTTTATATCTCCGCTTTATCGGGAAATTTTACTAAGGCTGGAAATCTAAATCACATTTCTTCATCTAGCCTTTCAAGAAGTGTGAATGAATTAGAAAAGATACTAGGATTAAGTTTAATTGTTTCAACAAACAAAGGCTTTAATTTAACTTTGGATGGCGAAAGACTTTTTAAAAAATTAGATAATATTTTTAATTCTATGTCAAAATTATCAACAGCCGAATTAATGACTGGTGACGATGTGGTATTAACAATAGGTGTTACCAGAAATATTGCTGACTATCTTCTTCCCCCAATTTTAAATGAGTTTATAAAAAAATATCCGTATGTTAAAACTAAAATTATAATTGATAGTGCATCGAATCTTAACGAGTATATTGTTAATCACAAAATAGATGTTTTAGTTGATTATCTACCACATATTAATTACTCTACTAAATTTGAATTTAGTGTAAAACCTATTGCAGAATATAAAACCTGCTTTGCCTGTTCCCGAAAATATTATGAAGAAATAAAAAATAAAATTAATTCATTATCAGATTTAAAACAAGAAACATTAGTTATTTCTGGAAGTTCTCGCAGACGACAAATGCTAGATGAAGTTTTACAAAAAAATAACATTGAATTGATTCCAAAACATTTAATGCCTGATTCAAAGTTGATGGCTGATATTATAAAAGAAAATAATTTTATAGGTTATTTTATCGAAGATGAAGTTATAGAATATGATTTACAAAAATTAGAATTGAAAGAACAGATGCCAATCAATGCAATAGGAATCGTATTTTCAAAACATTTAACAAATGATATTACACAAAAGTTTATAGAAATTATTTAATAATTATTAATGATTGATATTCTAGATTAGATATCAATTTTTTTATTATATATAAGTTTATTGACTTTAAATTTACTGCTGTGTTATTATTTAGGTGTAAAGAGTTTATTGTTGATAGGAGAATAAGATATATGAAAAAAAATTGGTTTAAAATGTTTGTTTTTGTTCTAATGATTAGTTTTATTAGTACAATGAATGTTCTTGCGTACGAAGAACAAAAAGATCTTGCTATTTGCTTAAAAGATGTTAAGTTTTTTAAAGATTACAGTACTCTGGTATATACAAATTATATGAAAAAGATTGACTATACACACAACAAATTAGATTTGGATAAGGTATGGACTTCTCGTCACGATCCATGCACAAATTGTAAAATTATTATTAAGCCTTTTAATGAAAACGGAGATTTTTATGAGGGTTTAATAACAAGCATGGGACATACAGTAGAATGGCATAATCAAGATGGATTTTCTGAACCTGGAATTTTCCGCTTAGGCTTTGGAAGACACGATTGGACTTTAAGAAATTTAGGTACAAAAGTTTCGTTTACTTGGCATATTAATGATGTAAAATAAGATTATATTTAATAAACTCTTTACAAAAATGAGGTGTTTAATGGAAAAATTTTTAAAAGAAAATTTTATTGCTATTTTCATTTTTTTGATATTAAGTATCATTGTTGTTCATGCTTGCTTAACTGCCAATAGTAATTTTAATAATTTAAGACAAAGAATAGAAAAAAATAAGTCAGAATGTGTAGAAGTTTTAAATAATAAAAGTGATTATACTGACGACCATGTTAATTACTGCAAGGAAATGGAAAATAGTTTAGGGGCTAATGATATTGACATATATACGTATCTTCAAGAGGTATTATTTTTTGGCTTATATTGGTTTAATCCAATGGCTTTCTTAGTAGCTGTAATTCCAATGTTATATACCATATCTAAAAAATTTAGATATAAGTATATAATTAATGTGAATAATAGAGAGTCGTATAAAAGTTTTAAAAAAGAAATTTTTAAAGACAGTTATAAATACTTCTGGATTATTCCTGCATTACTATTAATTATCTTTATAAATGGAATAATTTTTTATAAGTTAGATTATCACTATACAGCTGAGTACATGACATCAGCTTGGTATGATTCAAGTTTAATATATAATCCTATTCTTTTCTTAGTGTCATTTTTTATTTATATTCTTTTACTTAATTTTACTTATATAAATATTGGATTAATAGTTGTTAGAAAAGTTCATAAATTCTTCCCAGCAGTATTAGTATCATATATTTTTTGCATAAGCATTCAACTATTTTTAGAGTTAATTTTAAAAAATTTATGTCTTATTTTATTTAAAAGTGAAATTGGATATGCGTTTAATATTATGAGTCCTCTATCGTTTAGCATAAACTTTGGAGAAATTCCGATTATGCTATTTGCTTTATTTGCATTCATAATATCTTCAATTGCAGTTGCAATGTGCTATAAAAATAAAGAAAAATTAATTATAGCTTGTGAAAAAAATAATTAATGAAAAGAGGAAAATTATGGAAATAAAAGTAGAAAATTTATCAAAATCATTCAAAAAAAATACAGTTTTAAAAGATGTTAATTTATCAATGACTAGCGGAAAAATTTATGGATTGTCTGGTAGAAATGGCAGTGGAAAAAGTGTTTTATTAAAACTTATTTGCGGATTATATAAGCCAACTTCTGGTAAAGTATTATTTGATGGAATTGAGTATAATTCAAATGATGTTTATGTACCTAACTTAAGGGCTTTGATAGAAAAGCCAAGCTTTTTTCCTAATCTTAGTGGCTTTGAAAATTTAAAATTGCTTGCTAATATTCAGCATAAAATTTCTGATAATGAAATAAATAATGCTCTAAAAGTTGTAAATTTATATGAAGAAAAAGATAAAAAATATTCTGAATATTCTTTGGGCATGAAGCAGAAGCTGGGTATTTCTCAGGTAATTATGGAAAATCCTCAGATTATGATATTGGACGAACCATTCAACGGAATCGAAGTTGATACTGTTAAGAAAATATCCAAATACCTTTTGCAAGAAAAGAAAAAAAATAAACTAATTATAGTATCAACACATATAAAGGAAGATTTAGATAATCTAAGCGATGAAATTTATTCATTTGATAATGGTACGGTTAAAAAAGTATGAAAGAATTTTTCAGATTTTTAAAAAATAAAATTTATTTATTTATTGCGTTTATATTATTATGCAATTTAATCTCAACATATATGATGGTGGGATGTAATAATTTTGAGTTATGCATATATAATGGAATGAAATCACCATTAATTGCCACTGTGAACTTATTAGCAATTTTTATGATTTCATTTTACTTGATAATTTTTACTAAAAATACAAATGTTTCTATTAGGCAAAGACCATTAAAAAAATATTTCTTTAGTAATATATTGACTATTATCAAAGCTGTACTGATTTATCTTGGTAGTAATTTACTTTTACTATTATTATTATCATTTATACAATCTAACGATTTTGCTAGTATAGTACACGGACCATATAATATTGAGTTAAGATTGTATTTAATATGTTTTTTTGTAAGAACTTTAATACTATACATATTAATAGCAATAATATTTTACATTGTAAATTATAGGTACGGTAGTAAAAAAACCACTTTTTTTTGCTTTTTTCTAATATTACTTGAATTGTTTATAACTAATAGTGCTTTGTCAAGTGATGCCTGGAAACTGTTATTTATAAGTTACATAAATTTGGTACTATTTAACAATTTTTGGAGTGAAATTATTTGTTCACTTTTGCAGATTTTACTATTATTATTAATTAGTATAATGCTATATAAATCAATAATTAGAAAAAGTATTATTAATTTTAAATATAATGTTACCGTATTAATAAATAATTTTTTAGATGGAGAATGGAAATTGTTTATTCCTTTCTTTGTGTTTTATTTAATTATTGTATACATGAATCTTAAATCGTATGAAAGCAATATGTATTTAACAGGATTTTTTTCAGCTATTGGTTATTATTTTATAGATTCCGATTTTTTAAGTAAAATTTGGGCATTATATCAAGTAATAATAGTGATTTACATTATATGGCAACATCTGGCTTTTGAGCTTACTAATTCTATAGAATTTATTTCTTTAAGAGAATCATTAAATAAATTTTATTTAAAAAAATCAATTTTTGTATTTTTGACAATATATTTATTTCGATTTTTACTATTTATTATAACGATATGTATATTTAAATTAGACTTTAGTTATTTAATGTATACTATAGCCGATGCAGTACTTTTATTCTTACTCGTATTTATAATTACAATAGGATTCTTTTTAAACATTATAAAATAAAGAAAAGAAGAGAAAAAAAATAATAATTTACTTCTTTTCTGAATATTCATTTCATATTATGAGGAGAAAAAAATGAAATACATAAAGACATTAACTGATGAAGATTTTAATTTAAAAACCAAAGAATTTAACAATCCAAGATATCGTAGAGGTGCTAGAGGTGTTATACTTAATAGCAAAAATGAAATTGCAATTCTAAATAAAGTCAATAAAAATGAATGTAAATTAATCGGCGGTGGAATTGAAGAAAACGAAGAACCAACAAAAGCGTTTATACGAGAAGCCCTAGAAGAATCAGGTTGTAAAGTTGAAATAGATGATTTTTTAGGAATTATTCGTGAAGAAAAATCCCAAGATAATTTTATACAAGATTCAAATGTTTATTTGGCACATGTTGTTGAAGATACAAATAAATTAGATTTAACTGCTAAAGAGAAAGAAGAAGGAGCTAGATTAGTATGGCTAAACTTAGACGATGCTATGAAAATAATAAAAGATTCTGAAAAAAACTTAATTGCATCTAAATATGAAAATGTTTATCATACTAAATTTATAGTTCGTAGAGATTACGCAATTTTAAAATATTATAAAAGACATTATTTATAAAATTAGGCACTTTGCATTTGAAGCAAAGTGCCTTGTTTTTTTTATATGGTAAACTTGCTATTTTTATCTTCTAATTAATGTGGCTCTAAGTTATAATACAAGCAATTCAGGGGGGATACTGATGAAAAACATTTGCTTAGTAGGAATCGGACCACATGCTAAAAGAATTTATTTGAATTACTTTAAAAAGCATAAAATCAATTTGTCCTTAGTAGTCGAATTAGAATCTAACTTAGAAAAAACAGAGCAATATCTAAAAGAATTAGATTTTAAAAATTTTCATTTATTTTCTATTGATGATAAGTATAAAGATAGTGAATATCTACCGAGTGTCGTTAGTAATAACCTCTTAGCAGTTTGCCAAACTTTAAATATTACTCATATTATTATTTCTACTGAGCCTAAAGCCCATTTTGCATATTTAGAATTTGCTTTGAAAAACAATTTTAATGTTTTAAGCGATAAGCCAATAACAGTTGTTAAAGACATGACATCACTTAAGTCTATTGAAAAAATAAGAAAGCAATATTATGAATTACTAAAACTTGCCGAACAATCAACTGGATCGTGTAAAATAATGTGTCAAAGACAGTATCATCGAGGTTATGAAAAAGTCAAAGAAATTTTAACTGAAACTGTTGATAAATTTAAAGTACCTATTACTAATATTGAGATTTTTCATAGCGACGGTGCTTGGGAATTCCCGCACGACTTAAATAAGGAAAACCATCCATATAAGTATGGCTATGGAAAACTATTTCACAGCGGTTATCATTTTATAGACTTATTAAGTGATTTTATAAAGATTAATGATTGTTTACCATCTAATAAATGTATTGACCATGCCGAAGTATATTCTAAAGTTTTTACTCCTAATGATGAAATGAATATTTTAACATTTGATGATTATAAAGAATTATTTAAAAATCAAAATCTTTCTAATTATTATAATCAAGAAACCGAACCAGATTTTAATAAATATGGTGAAAAAGATTATCATGGATTATTAACATTTTATAACAAAAACGGATTTACTATTACAACTGCAAATCTTAATTTAATTCATAATGGAGTATCAAGAAGAAGCTGGGCTGAAACTAGAGATTTTTATAAGTCAAATGGTAGAATTCGCCATGAAAGAATAAATATAGAAATAGCCCATTTGATGAACATCCAAGTGCATTCTTATCAGTCAAAAGAAATCTGTGATAGAACTTCTTCTGAGGAAGATGTCGGAGGATTAGAGCATTTTGATATATACATATTTAGTAATCCATTGGTTGATAAAGAAACTTTTAAAGTAATTCATTTAGGCGACATGTATTCCGAAAAAGAGAAAAAAGAATTTATGGGATACAACGAACTATCTAGAGATATTTTCCTAACGAATTTCTTGAATAATAAAGACTGTAAAGGTGATTTAAAAGATCAAGCTCTAGCAATAGAAATTTTGTATAGCTGTGCTAAAGGTATCCATAACCATTATGCTAAAATAAATAAAACAGAAAAGATAAAAGTAAGAAATAATTATACATACCGTTACTTTGCTAAAAAATTAAAACAACATTCTAATACTGAAAATAGAGATTATGAAAAAGTAGATTTGCATAATACCATCCATAGTAATGACAATTATACTTTATATAGTTTTCTAAATTATATACCAGAAAAAAAGATATATGAATCATTTATATCTATAGATGATTCAAAAGATACGGCTGGTTCATTATTATATAAAACATTTAAAAATAGACTTTTAGCCAATTTATATTACAAAGTTTTAACATACTTGATAATTAATAAAAAACCTATTAAATTAGAAAAAATCATTGAAAATAGATAACAAAAGGTAATGCAAGAAATACAGAAAAGTGTACTATTAGGTTTACAATTTAGTGTACTCTATGACTACGAAAAAAAGTACAATTTAGTTTATTGCAAAGTACGAATTACGCAGTATAATGTAGTAAAATGAATTAATTGTCGAAAGATATACTTCATTTGGTTTATTTAATATTAAATCATCTAATATTAAAATAAAAATTACTGTTGACAAATGCTAAGTTTTTATTATAGAATAAGGGCAATTTTGGGGGATTGCTATGTTAATGAAAACTAGTAACAACAATTTTAATAGTGAATCTAATACTAAAAAAATAAAAATGAGATTTTATTGTGGTTTTTAACGCTTTAAAATCTCTTTTTTAATGGAAAGGAGAATTATTAATGGACGGGCTTATAACATATAATGAATTAATTAATATAGAGGAAAACTTAACTAATATAGTAAGTAAAAACTGTAAAGATAATTTTTTGTTAAATGAATTTACAACATCAGGTTATGATATAAGTAATTGTAGAGCCAAAATTTTAGACATTACTTACGGATTAAAATCAACTAAATATTTATTTGAAATGAAAACAGAAGATTATCTGAAATTAACTCCAAATTATTCTCCCAGACCTGAGGCATTCTTAAGGAATATCAATGAAAGCAATGTTGAGAAAGTAATTCAGAAAAAATATGATAAATTAATAGATGCTACAAGTATGTACTATTCCATTATGAAACTTGGCTATAAATTTACTAATTCAGAAAAAGTTTATTTTATAAATACATTCCTTAGATCAAAACCAATGTCGGAAGACAAAATAAGTGATTTATTAAATATATCAAGAACATATTTGCAAAAAATAAAAGCAAGTTGCATTGTTAAAAGTTGGATAGAATTAGAAAAATATGTAAAAGAATAAATTATTAATGCTTAATTGTGTTAATAATTTTTTTTATGAGTTTATAGGGATCTCATTGTCAAAAAACTAATTTTTTATTAGAAAGGAGATGATTATAAATTGACTTGTGAACCATACTTTTCTACTTCTCTTGGAAATTTATTTAAAGGTGATTGTCTAGAAGTTATGGATTATTTAATTGCTAATAATTATCAATTTGATGCAATTATAACAGATCCACCCTATTCGGTTACTGGTTATACTTGGGATCAATTAATACCATTTGATAAAATGTGGGAAAAATTAGAAAAATTAATTAAACCAGATGGTGCTATTGTATTATTTGGAAATGAACCATTTTCTAGTAATTTACGAAATAGCAATGAAAAACTTTACAGGTATGATTGGAAATGGCTAAAAACTCAGATTACTGGATTTCAAAGTGCTAAATATCAACCACTTCGATGTTATGAAGATATAATGGTGTTTTCCAAGTCGGGAATAATCCACAATAGTTTAAACAAAATGTGTTATTATCCTCAAGGATTAATAAAGACAAATCTTCAAGTAACTAGAACATCCATTGATTATTTAAGAGATAAAAAAAGTAATAAAAGTAATAAAAGAAATATCTATATCCAAGAATTCTCTAATTATCCACGCAATGTAATTCAATTTGCCAGAGAATCAAAGCTTTACCATCCTACTCAAAAGCCATGTAATTTAATGGAATATATAATTCAAACTTATACAAAAGAAAAAGAATTAGTATTGGACTTTACAAGTGGTAGTGGCTCTACTCTATTAGCATGCGAATTATTAAATCGTAAATGGGTTGGAATTGAAATTACCGACAAATACTGTGAAGTTATTAAACAAAGATTAGAAAATGGCTTACAACTTAAATTATCATTACAAAATAATAAGGAGGAATGATTAATGCAAAATAATTTATTCAAGGGAGGACACAAGTAACTGGAGGATATTCTTCAAAATGTATTAAGTTTAATAAATGATGCAATGGGCTATTTGAGGTTGTTCGTTATTGGTGGCACCGCTTTTTTTGTTGCTAAAGATTATGCTTTGAAAATGGCTTCTAGCGATGATAATCAAAAAGCATCTTATGATAGAAAAATAAGAACTACTATTATTGCAGGAGTTTCTGCTTTAGTAACTACTCAATTTGTATCATGGATATTGGGTTACTTTAAATGATGAAAAATAATTATAAAAAAAATTTAGATTATATACTAAGTGATGGAAAGATTGAAAATATACCAATTACTAACTTAGATTTAATAAAAGATATTTTGAATGATAATAATTTAGGTGAAAAAATTTATGAAGAATTTTGTAATAATTTAGAAGATATTTCAAGTGACAACTGTTTAATGAAAGTGCAGGATTTAATTTATAGATTAAGTTTACTTGTAAATAAAATTTTAATAGAAAAATATAATATTACAGAATTAGATAGTATTAAAAATATAATTGATTCCGCTATGGATAATGGAATAGATTTAGTAAGTGCAGTTAGTTATGACGAAAGTGATAAAGAGATATTAATAGAGTTTGAAGAAATTATAGAAGATATAGGAATTAATTATTATGTCTAGTAATGTTGATGCTTATATTAAAAGTCATAATCTTGTAAATCGTATTTATGATATGGTTTACTATTTTGGCATTATCAAAAATTCAAATAGTGAAAAAGCTATTAAAAAGTTCTTTTATCAAAAACTATATGATATAGAGTATGTCGAGTCACTAGCCAAGTATTTTGAAAAAAAGTTAATAAAAAACAAAGTAAATATTGAATTAAGATGTAATTTAAAAGATTTAATATATGATTTAGATTATTTAAAGCAATACATCTTCTAATTATAATTTTATATTTAAAAGTATGTGTTTATAAGTAAAGGAGGAAATAATGAAACTTTTAATAATAATTTTTACTACACTACTAGCATTTGTAGTGCTTTTTTTATATTCTGCTTGCGTTATATCAAGTAGAATTTCTAGAGAGGAAGAATTAATAAATACAAAATAAGAATTAATTGCTATATTCGTTAAATTTTAATTTACCATAGAACTTGACATATCCTATTTTACCTGTTAGTATCTATGGCAAGAAGCGAGGTGTTTATTTGTGAAAGAGAAAGTTAAAATAATTGGTGTCTTTCTATTATTAAACTTAACGATTATCGTGGGTTTAAAAATAAATAGGAACACCAATGTTGATAACAATGTTAATGATAATCAAAGTAATACTACTATTAGTGAGCCCGAAGTAACAGATGATAATAAACCAAATGCTGAAAATGTCGAAGATTCTACTACAATAATTGAAAATGAAAACAATACTCCTAATGATAATAAGCAAGAAAATACATCTTCTAATACTAATGAAACTTCTATATCTAAAGAAAACTCTAACAAATCAAATAATAAAAATGATAAAACTAAAAAAGATAACAATAATACTTCAAATAATAAACCAAACAACTCAAAATCTAATAATCAAGAAGAATCAACGACAAAAGAAAATAATAATCAATCTAATGGTACTAGTGATGTTACTGAAAAAACATGTACTCCTAAAAAATTTATTATGCCATCCTTTAGAGCAGATTTTGATAGCTTTGATAAGTGTCAGTCTGTTGGCAATTCACTAATTAAAAGTAGCGAACTTTATTATGGATATTTTTGTGATAATATGACAGATGATTGTGGAACAACATATTATATGCTTTCAATATTCGACGAGCACGGAAATTATTACGAATATAATACAATTAAGCCTTGAAATCAGGCTTTTTATTTTGGAAAAATGGAGGAATTATGAAATGAAAATTAAAAAAATAATGCTATTTGCATTAGGAATATTAGCACTTTTTATACCAAAAGTTTTTGCACAGGAATATAGTGACTCTTTTTATGAGTCATCTAAATATGTTCCTAAAGCATACATTAGCAAATCTAATGGTAAAACAGTAAAATATCAGCAATTATCGTTATTACTCAAAAAAAGCAACGGTCAGTTCGTATATTGTATTGAACCACTTATCAAAATAAAAGATGGTCTTATAGTAGCAGGGCAAGATTACGATCAAGAAGTAGTTGCTAATATGAGTCTTTCGGATTGGCGTAGAGTAAGTCTACTCGCTTATTACGGTTATGGGTATGGTAATCATACTGATTTAAAATGGTATGCCGTTACTCAAATGTTAATCTGGAAAACTGTTGAACATAATTGGGATATTTACTTTACGGATAAATTAAACGGTAAAAAAGTTGATAAATTTGTCAATGAAATGAATGAGCTTAATTCAATGGTTGAAGCTCATTATACAACCCCTAGCTTTAATAGAGATTTAGGGAAAATAATGTTTGGCAGTACAAATGAATTAATAGATTCAAACAATGTTTTAAGTAAATTTAAAATTTCAGATAGCCAAAATGCCACAGCATCCATCGATGGTAATAAATTAACCATAGTGGCTAATCAAGTTGGTACAGGCAAAATAACTTTAGAAAAGAAAGACACAAACTATTCGCACCCAGCAATAGTTTTTTATGATTCTAATAGTCAAAATGTAGTTGAAGCAGGAAGTTATGAACCTATCGATTTACATATAAATTTTGAAGTGGTAACTGGTAAAGTTTCCATAAGAAAAGTTGATGCAGATACTAACAGTATAAAATCTCAAGGTGATGCATCTCTTAGTGGTGCTATCTATGGTGTTTACGAAGAAAATGGCACTAGAATTGGTAGCATAACTACCAAAGAGGGAGAATATGTAACTAGTGATTCTATTTCTAAAGTAGGAAAATACTATATTCAAGAAGAAAAGGCTTCAACAGGTTATGAACTTGATGCAACAAAATATTATTTTGAAATAACTACTGATAATTTAAATCCTAAAATTGATGTTAAAGAAAAAGTTGTTGAAAAGACACTTAAAATATATAAGGTTTTAGATTCGGGTGAAACGGAAATTTTAGCACCAGAAAGCAATGTTACTTTTGCTATCTATTTAAAATCGACTAATAAAAAAGTAGCAAGTATAACAACAGATAAAGATGGTTTTGCTAGTATTAAGCTTCCTTATGGAACTTACATTGTAAAACAAGTTAATACTACTGCTAATTATGAAAAGGTTAAAGACTTTGAAATTGTTGTCAATGAAAATGTTGATGGTGATATTGTTAAGAATTTAACTGATAAAATTTTGCGTGCTAAATTAAAAGTCGTTAAGATAGATAAAGATACCAACGAAGTAATTAAAAGAGCTAATATTAAGTTTAAAATATATAATGTTTCTAAAAAAGAATATGTATGTCGAAAAACTGATAAGACTATTTGTGAATTTACAACTAATAGTGACGGAATTTTAATTACTCCACACCCATTAATTGCTGGTACTTATAGATTAGAAGAAGTCGATCAACCAATAGATGGTTATCTTTGGAATAAGGAATCAATAACATTTACGATTGATGAAAATTCAAAGTTTATTAATGATAATACTTTAGGAGTTATATTTGAAGTTAAATTTGCAAATAAAGCTGTTAAAGGTAATGTTGAAATTAATAAATTAGGCGAAAGTTTAGATTTAACTGAAAATGGTTATATTTATAATCAAGTTAATCTTAAAAATGTAAAAATCGGTTTATATGCCAACGAAGATATTTACAATTCGGTAGGCATTTTAATATATAGAAAAGATAGTTTAATAAAAGAATTAACTACTAATGATAAGGGCTATGCTAAAGTTGATAATTTGTATTTAGGAAAATATTATTTGCGTGAAATATCAACTGTTGATGATCATGTATTAGATGAATCTAAATATGAGTTCGAACTAAAGTATAAAGACCAATATACTTCTGTAATTAATTATAAACTAGTCTTAAAAAATCATTTGCCAAAGGGAACTTTGGAATTTACAAAGGCTGATTTCTCTACTAGTGATACTTTATCAAATACATTAATGGAGATTTATACAGATAAAGATGAGTTAGTCTTTAGAGGTAAAACTGATAGTAATGGTAAAATTGTGTTACCTAACTTACCTGTTGGCAAATATTATCTAAAGGAAGTTGAAGCTTCTAATGGTTATACACTTAACTATGAAAATATGCCATTTGAAATATTAAAGGATGGCGAAATCGTAAAGTGTAGTATGACGGATGAAAAGATAATTCCTGATGTTCCTGATACTGGTAAAGATGATAACAAGTTATTAAATTACTTTACTGGTATTTTTTTAGTTAGTGGCATTAGTGGATTAATTTATGTTAAGAAAAAAGATAAAGAAAACTAATACTCTTGTAATAATGATATTTTCATTAGTAAGCATAAGTATTAGTTTTTTTATAATAACTTATAAAATTTTTTCAAAGTATCAAAATGAGTTGAATAATGATATTCAAGTCGAAAAGTATTTTGAAATAGAAAACAATACTGAAGACGATGTCTTAGATGTTAATGATAATAATGATAATGCCAAGACCGTTGAAAGTGTTAAAAAAATTGAAGAAAATTACATAGGCATACTTTCTATTGAAAAAATAGGTTTTCAAAGAGGATTTTACAAAATAGATTCTAAATTAAATAATGTTAATAAGAATATAGAAGTTTTAAAATCTTCAAATATGCCTGATGTATATCATGGAAATCTAATAATTGCTGGACATTCTGGTACATCTAAAACCGCTTATTTTAAAAATTTAAATAAGCTAGAAATTGGTGATATTGCAAAAGTTAATTATCAAGCTAAAACATATAATTATGAATTAGTAAAAATTTATGAAATTGCTAAAACTAGCAATGCCTCAATTATTAGAAATCAAAATAAAAATACATTGACGTTAATTACTTGTAAAAGAAAAAGTAATCAACAATTAATATTCATTTTTGAATTAGAGGAAAGAGGTAAATAAATGAAAAATAATCAAAATGAAAACGAAAAAAAGAATAAGAAGAAATTATTGGTAGTTGGAGGTATTAGCTTATTAACTGTTCTTGCTGGCACTTTAGCGTACTTTACTACAAGCACAAATATTACGAATAAGTTTAAATCAGCTTTATATCAAAACGAAATTGTAGAAAAGTTTGTAAGTCCATCAAATTGGACACCTGGCACAACAACAGAAAAGACTGTTGCAGTTACTAATACAGGCAATATTGATATGGCACTTAGAGCTTCATATACAGAAAAATGGACAAGTGCCAACGGTAAGGATTTAGGTTTAAAAGATTCTAAAAATAATGTAGCATCTATCATTTCTTTCGGAACTGATTGGACAAAAGCCGAAGATGGTTTCTACTACTATGGTTCAAAAGATAATATGACAGCTTTAAAACCAAGTAAAACTAGTTCCTCATTTATTAAAAGTGTTAAGTTCAATGAGAAAATTACTGCATCTTTAAAAGAAACAATTTCTCAAGATGGTAAAACAGTAACTTATACTTCTACTGGTGATGGTTATGATAATGCAACTTATACTTTAACAATTAGAATTGATACCGTACAATACGATCAAGCTAATAACTTGTGGAAATAATAATTAAAAGAATAAATTTTACAGAAAGCGAGGGCTTTTAAAATGATAAAGATATTAAAAAATTTTGCAATAAAAGTCTTGTATATATTAATATTAATTTATCTATTTATCTTTGTTCCTACAATCTGGGGACAAAAGCCTTTAGTAGTTATATCTGGTAGTATGGAACCGACCTTAAAAGTTGGGGGAATTTTGTATTATGAAAAAACTAATATAGAAGATTTTAAAAAAGGTGATATTCTAGTTTATCGATTGAATAAACATATTATTTCCCATCGGATTGTTGATATAACTGATAATGGTTTTATTACAAAGGGCGACAATAATATTTCAATAGATACTTATGAGGTCAATAATTCGCAAGTAATTGGTAAAGGAACTGATTGGTCTATTCCGTATATCGGATATTATGCAGATTATATATATAATCGTAAGTATTTGCTAGTTATGTCAATAATGACAATAATATTCGATTTATTGTGCGATTATTATGATAGAAAAAGAGGGATGACAAATGAAGAAGAAAATTAAGGTCATTCCTTTTATTCTTGCTATCTTTCTAACGGTTATTGGCACTTATGCTTACTATACAACTTCGACTACACTAAATTCTAACTTTCAAACAGAAAAATATGTTTTTACCTTAAATGGTAATGATGGTATTTATCAACCATCTAATAAATTAACTGTTACAGGAACCCAAACAACCTTACCAACTCCAACCAAAAATGGCTATACATTTGCGGGTTATAGTGATTCTGTCGATGGTGATATTAATTATGATATCAGTATTGATGATATTAAAAAAATTAATAATAAAGAAATATTCGCTAAATGGAAAGTTAAGAATTACACTATTAGTTACGAGCTTAACGGTGGAGCTATATCTGGCAACAAAACTTCTTATAATATCGAAGAAACTTTTACACTTGCAACTCCATCTAAGGTTGGCTCAAGTTTTACTGGCTGGACTGGTAGCAATGGTAACATAGCTGAATTACTTGTTAATGTTCCCAAAGGAACAACTGGTAATCTTAATTATGTAGCAAACTGGGGCTTAAATAGTTATCCAGTTGATGTAAATCCTATTATTGATGGCACAACTTATAATGGTGGCTTAGATGGTTATACATTCAATGTATGGGTAAATGATAAATTAGTTGCCGAAAATGTTATTGATTGGTATCAAAATGTTGAATTTGGCAGTCGAGTTAGAGTTAAAACAAATGATAGTGCGGGTGCGAATACTAATTACGATCAAACTTTCACTGTTGGTATTGATGGTTTAAATATTAATCCTACATGGTATTTCAACAATTATGAAGCCCATTTCTATTTAGATGGTGTACATAGATTAACAACAGTAAATAAATACGGTTCATATATATCTACACCAAATACTACTGCTAATGACTTAGGATATAATGGTAATTTCTACTATATTAGTGGCTATACTCCATGGAGTACATGGTATCAACCTAATTATGCAGTTGGTTTTACAATTAATATTTCAGAATATAATTGTAGTGCTTCTTTCGGTTCTGTATCGCAGTCGAATGCTAAAGCCCAATTAGCAAAAATTAAAAAGGCAGGTTATGACTTCTGTGAGGTTACAGACTGGAATTCAATCTGGTGTACTACCAACTATTCAAAGGCAATGGAATTATATAACAAAGCATGGAATATACTTCCAAAATCTGGAAGCGGTTATTCTGTATATAAACAGATTTCTTGTGATAGTGGCTGGAGCACTTATAAGAGAAGATAATAATTTGGAGGTGTTTATGAATATTACAATTATTAACAGTTACACAAGTTGAGCAACATTGGTATTCAGATGTTTATCGTAATGTGTTTTGGACTATTGGCAAAGGTGTACTTTGGCTATTAGATGGTTTTTTTAGTATCATAGATAAAATTTGGAGATACCAATTTTTTAATAATGAATATGTAAATAAAATTTTTAGTGGTGCTATTATTGTAGCTTGTAGTTGGTTAATTCTTAAAGTAGTAATAGAATTAATAATGAATTACATCGTTAAAAATGATAATCGAAGCAGTCCATTATCTATTTATCGTGGTGTTATTTTAGCAATTACGATGATGTTTTTAATTGGTCCATTATATGATTTTGGACATAATATTTCTACTGCTCTTACAGAAGATGTTATATCAATATCAGAAATTAATAAAAGTTCTAATGCTGAAAATGAAATATCAAAAGCTATTATTCGATCGATGATTTATGATAATGAAACCTCCGAAGAAGATAGTGCATACTTTGTGGATAACTGGAAAACAATTGATATTAATGCTACAACTGGCGGTGTCTTGGGGATTGGGGATAGTTACAAATATTCGCTAAACTTTTTTATGTTAATTGTGTTAGCAATAGTAACCATTTTTCTTCTCTTTTTTGTTGCTATCCAAATGTCAAGACGAGTTATGGAAATAGCATTGTATAAAATTATTGGACCATTCTGTTGCACTAGCCTTACTAACAATGGTAGAGCCTTTGAAACTTGGTGTAAAAGTTCTATGGGCTTATTCTTAATAACAGTCGTACAATTTGTTTCAATCGGACTTTTGCTAGCGATGTTTAGCACCGCATTCACGAGTAATGGCAATTTAACTGGTATCTTTTTAATAATTGGTGCTTTATTATTTATTATTAATACACCAACCATTATTAATAGCCTACTTGGACAACAATCTGGTATGATGTCTGCTTATGGAGATATGCAGTCAATGATGGCTCTAGGATTTGGAACAGCCCACGGATTAGCAGTTGCTAAAGCTGGTATGATGAGCACCTTATCTGTAGGAGCTAATGTTGTCGGTCAAGGTAGAAATATTTTAGGAAGAGGAGTAAGTGGTATATCAAATATGTTAAGTAAAGACTCATCATTAGATGATACTCAATTAGATAAAGTAAAAGAAATGTTAGCCCACCATGATTCTTATGGTGCTTATAGACAAGTTAACAGTTTCTTACATGAAAATAATAATAATTCTGGTACGAAAGCCAAAATAAATAATGCAAATAGAATGCAATACAATCCTATTCGTAATCAATATTTAAACAACTCAAGTTTAAATGCTAATAATAGATTGGATGTTGATAAAAAATAATGTATTTAATACCCAAAAACATTAAAGTAAAACGAGAAATTTTTAAGGGGTTTGGCATTGTAGAATTAATAGTTTTATCTATTAGTTTTCTTATAGGCTTTATTTTACAAAGTTTAACAATTCATTTTAAATTAAAGGTTTTCTTATTTTTTATCTTACCTTTATTTACATTTTTAATGTTATTGCCATTACCCAACGGTACTACTCCATTTATTATTTTTAAAAAGTTTTTAAAATTTAATCATAATCAGAAAGAATATAAATTTAAGTAAGGAGTGATAGCTTATTAAAAGAAAAGCAATTAAATTTAAAGAAGGTAAAGTGTATCTAGAAGTTAGTTCGTATGAGAATAACGGAAGATTATATATAGGAGCATTTAATGTTTCTGACAATGAATTCTACGGGGATATTACCATTAATATCCCTGAGTTATTTGTTACAAATACTAATGAATGTTATTTAAATGCTAACACAAATTCCTATGGCTTACATTTGATACCAAAAATGAAAGAACTTGGGATTATTGCCGAGTCATACGGTGAATATCCAGTAAATTATGGCTCTTATGAATATGTCAGAATAGATATGGATAAATTGAAAAAATATGATAAAAAAGGTGTTGAAGAATATCTTAACTTGCTAAAAGAAAAAGAAATTTCTAATTCTTTAAGCATATAAGGAGGAATATTTATTAGAAAAAAGATAATCAAATTAAACAATAAAAATTACAATATTAGTGTTTATACCTATCATAACAATAGATTGCGATTAAAATATGAAAATGATACCGAATCACATGACATAACTCTTAATTTAGAAGATGTCTATCTAGATAATAATAAAGTCTTTTTAGATCCTTATATTAAAAATAATGGTTTATTAAAAGTTCTAAAAAAGAAAAGAATTATAAAAGAAATTAATGGCTGTATTAATTATAATTACACGAATGTTCCTATTGCCATTCTTAATATGGGAATACTAAAAAAATATGATTTTGATGGCGTTAGAAAGTACCTAGATAGGATAAATAGATAATATGGAAAATAATAGATTAAGTTTATATGATGATTATATTTACACTTATTTAGAGCATAATGATAAAATAAAATTCAGAAAAATAGCATTTAAAAATAAAATGTCTGTATCTGAATTTAATCGGAAGATAATCCTACTTGTAATTAAGCTAGATGAAATGAAAAAGTTAAATTCTAAAAAAGAAACAACAGAAAATATCATTTCTCAATTAAATAATCTACTTGGAGGGATAAACAATTTCTAAATTTAATAAAGAAAATAATTCTTTAAAGAAGAAAATCCCTAAAACAATTTTAGATTTTATTCCATTTAATGATGTCTGGAATAATTATGTGTATTTAGATAATGACAGGTTACTCGCTGGTATTAAAATTAGTTCTATTAATTTGTCATTACTTTTTGATGAGGAACAACAAGCAAAAGTTTCTCAATTAAAAAAGGCTTTAAATTCGATTGATTATCCTATAAAAATTTTTTGCGTTGATAAACCGATTAATTTAGATAATAACTTAAATATTTTAGGCTCTAAAATTAAACAAGCAAAAAATAAATATAAAATTAGATTATTAGAAGAAGACTACGATTTTATAAGTAGTCTTAATAATCGTAAATCAGTAGTAAATCGAGAATTTTATTTAATAGTTGAGGAAGACTTAGCTAACGAAAATTTGCTTAATCAAAAAGTTAATGATTTAATTCAAGAATTTTCTTCTATTGGATTAACCAGTTTTAGAGTTTCTAGTGAGGAGTGGCGGGATTTATTATATGTCTTATTAAACCCCGTTTCTTCGCTTGAAACCTTTAAGAAAGATGGTACAAGCATAAATCATTCGTTTAAGGAAAGAATCGCCCCAAAAGGGCTAAAATTTAGCGAAAAAGATTTAATACTTGGTGATGCTTATGTTAGTGTTTTAACTTTGGTGTCCTACCCATCGTTAGTTAATATTGGGTGGTTAGGAGCTGTTGCTAATGTTAATAACACTAGAATGGTTATGACTATAAGCCCTACTGATAATCAAGAAATAAGTAATACTTTGAAAAAAAGTATATCAGAATTAAAATCTAAAATGATAAATATAAATGATTATAACGATCAAATATTATTTAATAATCAAATGCAAGATTTGGTAGAGCTTGTTAATCGTATAGATAGAGAGCATGAAAGATTTTCTCTATTAACTGTAAATTTTCTTTGTTATGGTGAAACTAAAGAAAGTATGGAAAAAGCAAAAAAAGAATTAAAAGCAACCTTATCTGCTTATGGTTTAGGTGGAGCTGATTTAATGTTTGAACAAGAAAGGTCATTGAAAATGTGTCTACCAACAATGTATCGTGATTTAGAAAAGCAATATGGTTTACCTATTCCAATGATGACGGTTGCTTCTTCTTTTCCTTTTATTTTTCAAAGCTTACAGGATGATGGCGATGCTATTATGCTTGGCAATGATGCTTTAGGTGGTTTAATATTTTTTGATTTATGGAAAAGAACTAATAAAAGAAATAATTCCAATGCTGTCATTATTGGTAAGTCTGGCTCAGGAAAGTCAACTTTAATAAAAAAATTAATTCGTGGAGCATGGTGTCGTGGTTCTAAAATTATAGTAATTGACCCAGAGCGTGAATTTCGTGACATTTGCGAAAATGTCGGCGGCTGTTGGATTGATTGCGGTACTGGTACTTCGGGAATAATTAATCCTTTAGAGGTTCGCTTAGGAGCTGACGATTTTGAGGATAAAGATTCTAAAGATATTAATAATGATTTATCTAAACATTTTCAAACATTTAGAACTTTTATTAAATATTATTTACAAGATTTATCAGCTTACGAATTAACAAAAATCGAAGAGATTTTAATAGAAGTTTATAGGGATAAAGGCATCGATTTTGATACAGATTTATCTAAACTTTCGAGTGATGATTACCCTATTATGCAAGATTTATATGATAAAACTAGAGAAAAATTAACAGAAGCTAAAATTAAAAAAGAAGCTCGTAATGTTATAGAATCATTAGAAAAAATATGTTCTATGTTAAAAAGAGCAACCATAGGTGCTGATGCCAGATTATTTAATGGAACTTCATCTATTAAGGTAGATAATAATAGCGATTTTATTGTACTGGATATTAATAGCCTTGTTGATTCTGATGATACTATTCTAAAAACTCAATTTTTCAATATATTATCATGGTGTTGGAATGAAATTAGTAAAAATAGAAACGAACAAGTAATATTAGTTTGTGATGAATCTCATTTATTAATTGACCCAAATAATAAAGATGGAATTGATTTCTTAAAAAGAACTTCTAAAAGAATTAGAAAATATAATGGTTCGTTATGGACTATATCTCAAAACTTAGCAGATTATTGTTCGGCTGGGTTAGAAAGATATGGACAGGTTATTATTGATAATAGTGCTTATTTAATGATAATGGCTCAAGGTCAAAAAGAAATTGATTCTGTAAAAGATATGATGAAATTAAGTGAATCAGAGGTACAATTTCTTACAACTGCCTCTCGAGGACAAGGCTTATTTGTTATATCTCAAGATACAAGATTACCTATCCAAATTCATTTAAGACAAGAAGAAAAAGAGCTATTCGGTACAGCTGGTGGTCGTTAATTGAATGATATAAAACTTCTAAAATTAAGTTTTATAATTGGTATTCCCTTTGTATTGCTTTTAATTTTAATGATTGCTTTAATAGGTAATCAATCTATTACATCAGATCCATCAGTTGTTATTGCTCTTGAAGATGGGTTTGATATCCCATTTGAAAGTAGAGATTATTTTTCTGTAACATCTGAATTTGGAAACCGTTTAGACCCATTAGGAAGTGGTGAAATAAAATTCCATTCAGGTATGGATTTAGCATCTTCCTGCGGTAATAATGTTGTTGCAAGTGCTGATGGAATTGTTTATGAAGTTGGTTATAGTCCTACAGGCTTGGGTAATTATGTTTATATAAAACACACAACTAATGCGGGTGCTATTTTTACAGTATACGGACACATGTTGGATAATTCTATTACTGTAATAAAGGATGAGCCGATTGCAAAAGGACAACCGATTGGACAAGTTGGCTCGACTGGTGCTAGTACAGGTTGTCATCTTCACTTTATGATTATGAAAAATAAAATTTCATTTCAAGAAAAGGATTTAATCGATCCAAAATTTATAATTTATGGAACTAATTAGGAGGAAAAAATATAGTCAAAAGAAAATTGAATTTGCCATCTAAAAAAGACTTAACAGTTAAAGATTTTGAAGACTTAATGGATAGCGAATCAATAGCATTCAATAGCTATGATCTTATTATTAGAAAGAAAAAGCCTCAAGAGTTTGTTGATTTAATTGCTTGTTCTTTTTGTAATTTTAATTATAATCTAGAACAAGAAATACCAATATATTATAAGGCAATGTTAATTCTAAAAAGGGATTATGAAGTTGATTTTTACTCATTACCTTTCTATAAAAAGCAAGTAAAGTTAGAAGTAAAAAGGTACGATTTAATGCATCAACTTGAAAAAAGATTTAGAGAAAATAATATTCCTTATAATGATAATAATGTATTTAATGTTGCTGATAATTACTATAAAAAAGATAAGGTAATTAAAAAATTAATGGATGAAATAACAGAAGTTGATGTGGCTTTCATTAATATAATAATGAATTCAGAAAGGAGCAAGAAGATGGCGAAAGAAGAAGAATTAGTCTATTCTTATTCAGAAACAATTGCAAACTCTATTGCACATGATCTAAAGAAAAATCATGAAGATTATGTCAGCAAGGCAGTTGTGCGTAAGGTTGTTGAAAGCTTTGGCGAAGACGAAAATTTAGTTGAAAAAGTTTTTGAAGCAACTTTAAATCTCTTAAACGAAAGGTATAAAGTAGAGTTAACAGAAGATATAAACATCGCAATTTAATGTACTAATTAATGTATTAAAATAGAAAAAAATTGTACATAATCGAGTACAAAAGTGGCATTTTTGGGGCAAAAAATAGCCGATTTTGTTATAACATTTGTCTTACAAACCGTAAAGTTATGTAAAATTTGGCTTATTTTTTGTCATCAAAAAGTCATACAAGTAGATGGCTTGTCATACATTTGAAACTTTGCTAATCCCCTATATTTAGGGCTAACTCGCCACTGGCGATGTTGTTTGTCAGCCGTAGTTATCCTGCTTTTAGGGGTTACATAAAAAGGTACATAAAAACTGATAAAAACAAAAGAAAAAATGTTATGGAGGTGGTTATTATAAATAACGAAAATTGTGTAATTAAAGGGAAAATTGATGCTAATCTTTATGATGCAGTAAAGACAATTTTAAACATTAAAGGTATGACTCAACAAGATTTAATTAATCTAATTTCAAAAGAATTTATATTAGAAAATATTGATATTCTTATTAAGAATGCAAAAGATTTAAAGGAATCGAAATAAATAAAGAAGAAAGAATTAGCTTTAGAGTTACAGAGCAAGAAAAACAAGAGATAAATGTTTTAGCTCAAAAAAATAATATGAATGTATCTGAATTTGTGTACCAAGCTGTTAAAGAAAAAATGCAAACAAATAAATTAAATGATAGTCAAACACAGTTTATAAATCTATTTAATATTTCTTTTAAAAAGAGTTTTGATTCTTATTTTAAACAACTGATGGTTGTAGAAAATAAAACTGAATTTAATACAAAGTGGCTTTTAAAACAACAAGATATATTTATGCAACATTTAAAAATTCCGCAAACAAAGGAAGAATTAAATGTTTCAATTATCCCTCATCCGATTACCGAAAAAGCCCAAGAATTAGTGCTTAAAGATATGCGAAAAATACAAGCTCAAAAAAAGGAGTTAGAGGATGAGCAAGAGTGATATTGTTTTTCAAATGCAGTATAAAGTTTCTGCAAATAAGCGACTAGGAATAACAAAATGGATTAAATATGCCTCTCAAAAAAATAAAGCTGATTATACAAGCATTGACGAAAATGATTTATTAAAAGATTATGCTTTTTATGGAAGTAAAGAGAGTTATTTAACCGAAACTGATGAATTTTTTATTTGGAATTCAAAGGGTAATTTAACAAGAAAAGATGCTTTTGATAATATAAAAGGCATGGATAAAAAAGGGATTTTCTGGAGAGGATTTCTTTCTTTTCCGCCTGATTTTGCTATTAGTCATGGTCTTATTACAAAAATGGATTTTTATAGTTTAACCAATAATGTTATGCCTAATTTAATTTTAGACATGGGCTTAGATATAAATAATACAGAATGGTTATGTGCGTTACATCGTGATACTAAGCACCCACATATTCACTTTTGTATTTATGAAAAAGTACCAAAGAAAACTAATCCAAAATACAATAAATTTGTAATATATAATTTTAAGAGTAATGTAGCTAATTATTTAATAGATAATACTAAATTTTATGAGTTAAGAGAAAAAGAGTTTAATAATATTACTTCTAAAATTAATATTAAAGAACTTTATAAAATTAATTCTCAGCGACTGTTTAGTGATAAATATAGAAAAAATTTAAATACCTTGTTATTAGAATTTTATGAAAAATTACCTAAAAACGGTAGATTACAATATAATTCTAAAAATATGATTCCGTACATTGATGAATTGAATGGAATTATTAATTATATCTTAATGCATGATTCAATAAAATATGATTATGCTAATTATTTAAAATTACTAGAGAATCATCAAAAAGAATTAAATCAAGTATACGGTCAATCTAATAGTAATAAAAATAGAAACTACTATAATAATCAGTTAAACAAATTATATTCTAAAATTGGTAATGAAATATTACATAGTTACAAAATATATGCGTCTTTAGGTTTTATGAAAAGAGAAAAAATATTCTTACAAAAGCATATTAATGATTTTAATTTCAAAAGTCGCAACGACTATTCAAAAGAAGAAACTAAATTAAGCATTGCTAAAGATTTATATAAAGTATGTATGCTTGCTGAATTAAATAATAATCAAATAAAAAAAGTATTTACACGCTGGTGTGAAAATTCTCATTACAACTATGATATTGATACATTGATTAAATCAGTAACTAGTCTTGATATGGATATGTCCATAAAGGAATATTATGATGCTTTAAAAAGACTTGGTTATGATGCAAATAGATATAATAAATTTAAAGAAAAGTTTTTTTATCAAGAATTAAACTATAAAAGGTTCATTAATCTTGCAGTAAATCATTTAATGTACGAATTAGAGCAAGAAGAAAAACAGATTATTAATGATTTGCAATTTGAATTGGAGGGAGAATATAAAAAATAATGTATGTAGTTGATATTACTAGAATAAATGATAAAGTTAGTAGTGATTTGTTGTTAGGTAAAAATAGTATGGATGCTAAACGAAAGACCATTGATTATATACAGGCTTTTGTATTAGCACATTATAACATTTGCTTAGAAGATGATGTAATCGATCAAAATTTAAATATTGATTCTTTTTCTTTAAAGCATTTATTAGAAACTAACTACGCAATTAGTATTGCCGATGATTTATTAATTCAATCATTTATTACAGATAAAGATAATTGTTTATTTATAAAGTGCTATGATGAAACCAAAGAAGATTTTCCTATATTTGGCATTTTTAATAAAAATGAAGAAACAAAAGCTAATAGCTTTATGATCTATTTAATTAACGATCTATTAATAAAAAAATTTAATGATAATCTACTTAAATATGATAAGGTTAAATTAGATTTTGGTAGTGATATTAGCAAGTATAATCAATTTTCAATTAGAGGAATAAAAACAAATTTATATAAAGATTCTAAATTTTTAGAAGAATTATTATCAAATGATATTTCATTAAATAATTTAAAAAATAAAAATATGAATATTATAATTTGATAAACAAAAAAAGTTACAGTATAAACGCACATTAATGCATCGGTTGTGTATATGATGAAGTGTCGATTATATTTGGACATAAAAAAAGAGGCTGTCTAAACAGCCGACTGCTCTTGGCAGACTTTCATAAATATAACTCGGCACACAATACCATTTAATGACATAGAAATCAATTAACGCGTGCCTCTATACCGCTTTAGCAAAATTAGATTACAAACCCAATTCCATAAAAGCAATTACATTATATCAAAAATTAAGAAGTATTTCAATAGCTTTTGAAACTAGGAAATTGTCAAAAAAATTATTATATGAAGTTTAAAAAGATTGTTATATGATATAATGTTATCAACGACAGATAATAATTTGTTAAAATGGAGGATAGATTATGAAAAAGAAGATTTTAATAATTTCGTTGATAATATTGATTTCATTATTTGGCTTTATAATGTATCAATTTATTAAGTCTTTAAATTATAAGAGTTCGTTATCTAGTTTAAACAAATATATATTTGTTTCTAATGAAACAACCATAAAAAGTTTAGAATATGATAATAAAAATTATGTTATTTCAAGATATTATGATGATTCAAGTTCTTGGAGTCATCTTAATATATTATTAAAAAATAATGATACATATTATGTTTTAGAGAATATAAAAAAATGTGATACAGTTGATGACGGATCTAATTTATATGTAAAAGATAATACAATTTATATTCATTGCATTGGTAAGAAAGGAATTATAGATAAGTATTTAATAAATGGTTTTAGTGTTGAAAAAGTAACCATAAATTTTAATTTCAAAAATACACCTAACATTAGTCAATTACATATTGGTATAGATAAAGTTGATGATGAAAACATCTACCTCTCATCTCCATTTAAAGTAGATAATACAGTTAAGGATGACCCTAACGTAAAATGCTCGTTTAAAGATAAAAACTGTGTATATTATTAAGGAACTTATTATGAAGAAATGGATATTAAAGATATTTTTAATAATGCTAGTAATAGTAACTTTTGTGTTATTATTACTTATAATTTTGGGTATATTATTATTTTTAGGAAAAGTTCAAGACTACACTTATTTGAATATAAATAATTCCAACAAAGAAAAAATTATAAATTTACTACAAGAACAAGAAGAAAATATGTTTTACTCGAAAGATAATATAGATCTAAATGGTTGTTATAAAAATTTAAAGAGAATAGAAGTAATTTATAGATTTCCAGATGGAGAAGATTATACAATTTATTGCAAAGAAGATAAAGTTAGCTTTTCTTTAGATAATGCTAATTATAATCTTCCTAACTATCTTAGTAAAAATGGGCATTTAGGTTTTAGGTTTAAATAGTAAATTACACTTTGAAAGTGAGATGATTGTATGGGAGATATAGAAAGAATTTGCTCTAATAGGGACATTACTAAAAGACTAAGCAAAGTAGTTACTGAGGAAACTTTATGGCAAAGAGTATATATATTTTGTAAGCATTTAGCAAAGTTTATTCATGCACCTATAACTTTAAATGATTATAAGAGAATGGAAAAATATACTAATGATAAAGAATTAGTAGAAGCAGTATATAATGCTATAAAAGATTATTTTTATATAGACAATAGTGATGGACATTTTGATATTATAGGACATGCTTATTGTGTAGCATTGTTATCTCAAACAAAATACAACAGAGAAAATACAATAAATTATTTAAATAAATGTGCAGACATTTTAATAAAGAATAATGAGCAAGGGTATGGATTAGCAATGTATAGAAATATGAAAACTTTAAGCAAAGAGTATCCTGATTTAAAGAATTTAGAAAAAAAGTTACAATGTTTTAAAGATTATGATTATTGGAAAGAAAAGAATAACAAGTAATTGCTAAATTACAATTTGGCAATTAATTAGATAAATAGTAATTTGTTGAAATGGAGTGATAATTATGAATGAAGAAATTAAAAATGCTATGGTAGAATTGGAAAATTGGCTTTCTGATCCACAAGAACTTGGAAAAAAGCCAGTAAAGATTGAATATGCAAATTCTTTTGAAGATGAAGATGGCATAAGATGTATAATTTTTAAATATAAAAAGAATATATTAGGCAAATGGCTTTTAGGAATTGTTAGTGAATCAGGAACATTTAGTGAAATGAAAGAATATAACCAAAAAAGCGAAATTGAGGATGCAAAACAAATATTAGAAATGTTGAAGAATTACTGGAAAGAAATGTCTAAAAAAATGCAATAATAAATTGCAACCAATGGAGGATGTTTATTATGGGATTATTTAATAAGTTTAAGAAAAAAGAAAAAGACGATTGGAAAAATGCTTATATGGGGAACCCAAATTTTTATAAAGGTAAAGATGGTAAGCCGTTTGGTGCATTTGCGCTAACAGAAAATACCTTAACTTCACTTCCAAAGAATCCCAAAGCATTATATAAAATTGATGATACAGAAATTGATGAATGGAAATTGATGCTTGTAAGTACAACTAATAATGGAGTTTTAGGAGATATAGATTATTATAAGGCAATAAATAAACTAATGAAGTTTGTTATTGATGAAAAGGATAATAATATTTTAATTAGAGGACTATCATTGAAAGAATTAAATGAAGTATTGAAATAATTACAAATTACAATTTAGTGATTTGTTAGATAAATTATAATTTGAAAGTGAGTTGACTATTGATGACTAACACAAATTTTGTAAGTAATAGTTTAAGAGAAAAAGGTTTATATCCTAAATCTGAAAATAAACAATTCGGACTAAACATATCTTTAACAAGTAATAAAGAATTGATAATAAATGGAACAAGCGAGGATTTTATAGAATTGTCAGATTTACTTGTTTCATTGGCTATGTCTAAAACTAATGATCATCATCATATTGATGAACTTACTCTTATAAATGATAATTCTTCAATAAAAGAGATAATTATCGAAAAAAAATAAATTACAATTTAGGAGTATGATAAAGTGGAAAAACATACATTTGAAGAAATAAAAGAATTACTATTAAAAAGTATAAATGAAGATGATTGTGAATCTGAATTAACTATTAGATTTATAGATAGAGATAGTGCTTATATGATAATTATTTATGATGATTATTG
This sequence comes from uncultured Bacilli bacterium, assembly GCA_934098505.1. Classification (GTDB taxonomy): domain Bacteria; phylum Bacillota_I; class Bacilli_A; order RF39; family UBA660; genus CAG-605. The sequence goes on along the minus strand of CAKOOR010000002.1, from coordinate 8,537 downwards.
TTCTTTTCAAAGATGTGATGGTGGATTAACTGGAGAAAAAAAATATCAAACTTTAGATGAAATGTACAAAGCACAACAAATAGATAACATTATATTGGAAAGAGATTGGGACAAAATTATAAAATTTGACAGTATTGATTTTGAAGCATTGGGTTATTGGAGGTAATTACTAAATTACAATTTATTAATTAGATTAGTTTGAGATATAACTAATCTTTTTGTTTATAAAAATTGAGGAAAAATAAAAATTTTAAAAAGGAGGATTTTAAATGAGTATACTACAAGAATATGAAGAAATTAGAGAAGACTTAGGTTTCAAATATGATGCAATAGAAGATTACTTAAATGTAATTAGTCCATCTAGTCAATATAGGATATATGATGAAGAACTAAGAAAGTTATCTAATTTAGATTATGAAAATTTTGATACTATAAACAAAGAATTAAAAAGCAAATATGGCATTACTTTGTTAAGTGATGTTTTATACAATGAAAATAATTGGAAAAAATATCTTAAATGGTTTAATAGACAATTAGAGCCATTTAAGATTAATAAAGATTCTGATAGTTTATTTTCCATAATCTTAAGTGCAGAGGATATAGATAAAAGTATTTTTAAATGTAAGTTTACAGGTAATGGATATGATTTTGAAAATTTATTTAGAAGTTATCTAGAAAATAAATTTCCAGAATTGTCTAATAAATTAAGATACGATTCTGAAGCAGGGATGTTTTGTGCTTTTTCTGATAGTGAGAAGCCTTTAGAAAAAATTGCATATTGCTTTAATAATGATTTAAAAAATAATAAAGATTTTATCACTTCCATTGTTTTAAATATGACAGATTACGAGATACAGTTATGATTAAAAAAATTGGAGGAATTTAAAATAAAAAAATAATTAAATATATTGTAATATATGTTTGTGAATTTATACTCTCGGCAAGTGTATGTTATAATTTAACAAATATAATAAAAAATGGCATTAATCTTGAGTGGAACTTAAATGTGTTCTACTCTTTTTCTAAATTAAGAGATTTAAATCTTCTATTTGGCACGATTTTGTTGTCGATTATAATAATTTTATTTATTTTTAAATATGATAGAGAAATTAAGTTGAAAATTAAGTGCTTAAGAAAGATACCAGAAGAAGACGGATCGTTTGAATATGGTAGTGCTAGGTGGATGAATAAGCAAGAAATAAAACGAGAATTTAAAGTTTGGAATATTGGAAAAACCTTAAAAGCAGGCGGTATTCCAGTTACATATATTGATGGTAAATATTATTATTCAAATACTTTTGACCATACTTTAATAATTGGTTCGACTGGTTCTGGTAAAACACAATGTGAAATCTTGCCATTACTTTTTAACTTGGGCTATGCCAACGAATCAATGGTAATTAATGATACTAAGGGCGAATTATATTCATATACTTTTAATTTTCTAAATGAGCGTGGATACAATATTAAAGTCATAAACTTAAGAAATGCCTTTGCTAGCGATGGTTGGAACCCACTACATTTACCATATAAGTATTATAAACAGGGTAATATTGATTTGGCTGGGGATATGATAGAAAATTTTTCTAAATCGCTTACTAAAAATTTATCTAGTAAGGATATGTACTGGGAAAAGTCAGCTACGGCAGTATTAACTGCATTATGCTATGCATTAATAGAAGATGCTCATTCAGAAGATGAAGTAAATTTATATTCGCTATATAATTTACTAGTCGAACACGGTTCTAAAACTATTGATAGGTTTAATTCTTTAGACTTATATTTTCAACAAAAACCAGCTGGCTCTTTATCAAAAATGGCTTATGCTACTGGTTCTTTTGCCAAAGGTGAAACAAGGGCTACTCTATTCTCTGTATTAGCAACAACCATAAAAATGTTTAGTGATACAGGTATAGCTAATCTTACTAGTCGAACTGATTTTGAATTAGACACACTTGGAAAAGACAAAACAGCGGTATTTTTAGTAATTCCTGATGAGAAAGAATCACGACACGAGTTGGCTTCACTATTTATAGAACAGTGCTATCAATCTATAGTAAATACCGCACAGTCATTGCCAACTGGCAAAATACCAATAAGAGTTAATTTCGTTTTAGATGAGTTTGCCAGTATGCCACCGATTAATATGTCAACTAAGATAACTGTATCACGATCTAGAAATATTAGATTTTATCTCATAATTCAAGATTTCGACCAGTTGAAAGAAAAATACAAAGAACAAGCTGGAACAATTAAATCTAACTGTACTAATTGGATATATTTGCTTACATCAGATAACGAAAGTGCTAAAGAAATTAGTAGTCGTTTAGGAAAATACACAATTTCTACGGCTAGGACTTCTGTATCTGGAAGATTAGACCAATATGATTATAATATTTCTAATGATAAATCTTTGCTAGGAAGAGATTTACTAATGCCAGAGGAATTAATGCGATTTAAGTTTGGCGAGGCAATATTTATGACAACAAGAAAATATCCTATTCATGCCAAAGTAATGCCTATCGGTGACTATCCAATAAAAATAAAAATGGCTACTTTACCCGCCGAGCATAAAGAATTTAAAATTTCTTGCTTTGATTTAACCGAATTTAGAAAAGAGCAATTATTAAAAAGAACGGAGGGAAAAATTGAGTTAGAATAATTAGATTGACAATTAATTTATAAATGCTACAATTAAACTGTAATGATATACAATTTCATTACTAAATCATTTTACTATACAACTACAACTCCTTTCTAATTAGTCGTATAGTTAAAGTAGTTGCTAGTATAGAACTATTTTTAGGATCAAGTGCATTGCCCTTGGTCTTTTTTTGTAAGGAGGAATAAAATGAATTTTAATAAAGAAATGGACAATTATAATAAAAAATATGATGAAGAGTTAAATAAAACAGGATTATTTTGGGCATTTGATAGGAAACAATTTGATGAGAATAAGACTAATAAAGATGCTCCAGATAGTGAATATGCAACTATTGGCGATGGTGGATATATTCATAAGTCTAATTTAGAAAAGTTTAATCATTTTTTTAAGGTTATTGAACCGAAACTGAAAGAAAATTTTGTTAGAAAAATCAAAATAGAAGATTTAATAGAATATGAACTTATAAACTATGAAGCATACTTAATTGAGGATTATACATTAGTTTGTATAAAAATTAAAAGTTTTTACCCAGATATGGATATAAAAGATATTACTAAATTAGTAAAGAAAATATATGATTCTAATATTAACAAGGCTCTTGCTGAAAAAGAAAATATTGATATATAAAAAAAGGATTTTTGATGATAGAAAAAAATAGAAGTTTTGAATTAAGTAAAAAGTTTTTTGATATTTTAGAAAGCAAACTAAAAAAGTTGAGCCCGCCGTTGAATGGATATTATAATGTTTTTAATAATTTTCGTGAGCAAGGTTTGCAAATGATTTTATTTGGTAGCAATGATGTTGATGACGATTTATGCATTTGGGCTTGTATGTGTAGAAATTCATCTCAAATAATGGTAGTTATAGCTGATAGAACCTGCTCTAATAATAATAGTTTATTTGATGAAAAAGCATACGAATCGGCTAAGTATTTTTCCGACGGTGAATATGAAAAAGCCACTGAATATACATTAAATGTAATAAAAAAGTATTTTCCAAAATATTTAAATAATGTTTCTGGTTTTAATTTTAAATGTAGTAGATGTATGTATGATTTGGAGAGAATATTACTTGATGCTGATGATTTAGATTACGAAGATTATGGCGTTTTGGCAACTTTGGAAGAAAGTAATTATTTTTGCGATTTAGTTATTATGAATGGTAAGTCTGGTTTACGCTATTCTAGATACTTAGATGACAATCATGTTGGAATCGAAAATATTCGTTTTGAAGAATTTTCTCCCAATTTAAAAAGTAATATATCTTTAATGTTAGAAATGAACCAAAAGTTAACCCAATTTGTTGATTCTGAATTATGTTACAATAAAAGTGTTGATGGTGGTGATATAAAAATATGAAGTCTGACTTAAAATCAATTAAACTTTTGGCTGTCGATTATTTAAAACTTGAACCTAGTGTCAACGAAGCATATCCATTTATTGTGTATCACCCATTCATAGATAGAAATCCTGTTGCTTTTATAGAAAATAATAAACTTGTTCTAATAGATATAATAAATGATGAAGAAAATTTAAATAAATACCTTAAACAAAAAGAAGCTGATATTATGTCCGCTAAAAATTTAGATGAAATGTTTCTAATGATAACCAAGCCATATCGCTTACTATTCTTTAAATCAATTACTGGATTTCTTTCAAAAGAAGATTACAATAAGTATTTAAGGTACATTTGGACAGATACTGAATTTCCTAATGCGGATGTGAATGTAAAGCCAACAATGTCTTTAAAATTATTTGAAAAAAGTGATAAAAAATTACTAATGAATTCAGATGAGCTTACCTACTTAGAGCAATTACCAACTGAAGTAGAGATTTATAGAGGAACTTATAGTAAAAATAATTTTAAGGCTTTATCTTGGACTGATAATTATGATATGGCAAAATGGTTTGCTAAGCGTTTTAACGGTAATACTGTTATAAAATCAACTATAAATAAAAATGATATTTATGCTTATTTCAATAATAGAAACGAAAGTGAACTAGTAATTAATTACAATAAAATTAAAAATATAGAAATAGATAAAATTAAAGATATAAACATATAAATATAAATTCAAGATAGAATTAAGAAAATATAATTGAGTGGAGGAATTTTTATTAATAAAAAATATATTGTAAATATTTTGCTTTGTGAAATGAAAGTTGGTGCTAATTATATCAGAACATGAAGGCAATAATATTGATCCAATCTATGAAAAATTAGAACAACTAACAAATAATCCACATCTTAAAGATAATATTAATAGATATAATTATGGTCGCAAACTTGCTAATGAGGAAGTATTTTATAATTCGAAAAATGATGTCATCATAAAAGATGAAACAATGTTGTTAATGCTTCAATTAGGGATTCCAATTGGTACCGTTGAATGTTTTGACGAAGTCGGAAATTTTATTGATGGAGAAACAGTTGAGCCTGTTGGAGAGGTTGTTTATAAATTTAAACCTCTCAACACGGTTAATGAATACCTTGATTATAAATATAACCATAATAATTATACTGACTTAATGGTACATCCTGATTTTTTATCAAAAGAAAAAGCAGGTCATTTAGCCTACTGTCTTAGTTTCTCTAATGATTTAAATATTTTTGATATTGAAACAATGAATGAACTTCAAAGTGAAACGATTAGTTCTGTACCATTGGAATACAATAGAGCAATGGAAATTTTTAACAAGTATTATACGAAAGATATTTGTAGTATATTTATTAACAAGTACAATGTAGATATTAACAGATTTTTTGCATTATCTGGCTTGGATATAAATAAAATGAATTTTAGAATGGATAATAAAACATTAACTGATAAAATAAAATCTATTTCTGATTTAAGTTTTAAAGCCAAGAATGAAAAAGATAGCAACATAAAGGAAAATTTAGAAAAAGATATTAAAAACATCTTAACTGATTTAAAAAAACAAGCTATCAGTCGTTTTAGTAGTGAATCTGATTTAAAAAAGTTTTTAGATAATATGGTTAATTTCAATAATTATTCGTTAAACAATCAATACTTAATATGGTTACAAAAACCTGATTCAAAATATGTAACATCATTTAATGCATTTTCTAAAATGGGTTATTATATAAATAAAGGGGAAAAGGGAATAAAAATACTTTTTCCTGTTTTTTTAAAATTTATTAAAGTTGATACAAATGATTCTCAATTTAAAATAAAACCAATTTATTTATTAACAGAGGAAGAATTAAAAAAATTAAAGGATAAAGAAGATAATTCAGTAACATTTTATAAAGAAAAAGCAACTTATTTTAAAGTTGGTAATGTTTTCGATGTTAGCCAAACTACTATGCCATTTGAAGAAATCGACAGTTCTTTAAACCCTATACTCGAAGATTCTCGAGCCGATGGAATAACGGATATTTTTATCAAGGCAATTTATAAAGATGGAATCAAAGTAAAATATGAAGACATTGATTCTGGTGCTAAGGGGTACTGCGATTTTGATAACAAAACAATAGTTGTAAAGAAAAATCTTAGTGATTTGATGCGGTTAAAAGTTATAATTCATGAGTATGCTCATTCATTAGCACATACTCATTTAAAAGATAACAATAAGGAATATCAAGAGCATAGGGAACAATATGAAAGTGAGGCAGAAGCCATTGCTTATGTAGTTTCTAAATATTTAGGATTAGATACTAAAAATTATTCAATGACTTATCTATACTCATGGAGTAAAAACAAAGACTTTAAAGAACTAGATGACTCGTTTGAAACAATTAATCGTTTTAGTAAAAAAATAATTAAAAATTATGAAGAAATTTATGACAAAGAGTTAGATTTAACTGATAACAGTATGAACTTTGTTGAAATCTAAAGGAGGAATTTAAATAGAAAGTAAATTAGAATATATAAAGAACATAGTGCATTTTTTAAAATCATCAAATAAAAAGTTTGATATAAATTCGTTAGAAAAATTTGCGGATGATATAACCGCTTATCCGTATGGATTAAATTTTACTAGTGATGAATTGATAACGATTAATAAATTAAATATATAGGTGTTGTATGATTGTAAAACATAAATGTTTAAATTACTCAGAAAGAGTTATAAAAAGTGTTATTGATAAATGCAATAAGGAATTTAAGGGAGTAGACGGTATATTAGAAGTTTTTAATAATTCTCGTGAACAAGGATTTGTATTAAAAATATACGATTCTTTCGATCCAACATATGATACCTGTATATGGGTATTTGAGCTTCCATTACAAGAAAAACTAAATGTTATATTTGGCAATAGGTTAGATTGTACAGTAGACAATAAATGGAATAAAGAAATGTTCGATGGTAGAATTACATTTGATACAGTGCAAGCAAAGGAAGTTATAAATACAATATTTGATTATATAAAAGATAAATATGATAAAGTATATGAATATGATATTAAAATGAATGTGTAAGGGAGGCAAGGTATATAGATAAAGAAAAAAAGTACACTCTTGGCGACTTAATATCATGTATTGGTAGTTTAATAAAAGAATATGAAGATAATCTTAATACTAACGGTTGTGAAAAAAACGATGATCGTTTATTAAAAACAAAAGATGCAATAAAAGAGTTTCCTATGCTTACAAAATATACATTAGCTAAGGCAGTTGCTGACGGTAAGTTAAGTTATATAAAAGTTGGTAATACTAATTATTTTAAAGTACAAGATTTAGAGGCTTTTTTAGAGTCGGGTAGAAAGGACAATAATATCTAGTAATGTCGAAAATTAAAGCAAGTGATTTAACAAAATTTAGTATAACCGCATCCGAAGCAAACAGCAAACATATAACCTTAGAAGATTTAAAAGGTATAACAGAAATATTACCAAATAGAAAGTATCGTATAGTAATTAGTAATGGATTTAATATTGATGGTAGTAGAAACAGGATTTCTGCAACAGTAGAGGGTACACTTGTAGATGCAATTAATAAAAAGAACGAGATAAAAAAGGAAATTGTTGATAACAAGAAAAGTGCTAATGCTTACTCTAATTTTGAGAGTTTTTCTGAAGTATATATAAATTATCTTAAAGAAAAGATAAAAAACGGACAGTTAGAAGAAACAACATACGAGGGCTATTATGGTTTAATTAATCTGCGAATATTACCTTATTTTAAAGACTTTATTTTGCAAGATATAAATGAAGAAACAGTTGAAAATTGGTTAGGTTATTTAAGTCGTACCAAAACAAAATCTGGTAATTTTGTTCATCCTACAACCATAGCCCATGCTTTTAAAGTATTAAGCAACATGTTTAATTTTGCAAAGTTAGAAAGAATATTAAAAGAAAACCCTTGTAGTTTTGTTAAAAAGAAACCAACGGAGAAACCTGATGAAAAAGAATACTTTACCCTTGAGGAAATGGATTATGTTAAAGAGTTACTATCTACGACTAACATTAGGCTTAAAACTGCCATGTTTATTATCATGGATACAGGGTGTCGCCGTGAAGAACTTTTAGGATTAACTTGGAGAGATATAGATTTTGAAAAGAAAACAATAAATATAAATAAGGCGGTTGCTACAATTTCAACAAAAAGTGGTGTACCAAGTTATCGGATTGTTGAGAAAAATGTTAAAAGCCGAAATAGTAACAGGGTTATAGGGATACCCAATGCCTGTATTTCTTTATTAAAACAATATAAAGCTTTTAAAAAAGATAGTGGATTAAAAGTTAAAGCCGATGATTATGTATTTACTAATTGGGATAATAATACGATTTGGGACCCGAATAGACTTACTGCTGAATGGAGATTATTTAGAAAGAACAATAATATAACTAAAAATGTTCCATTACACGGATTAAGGCATTCAAACGCAACTTTTTTATTATCATCTGGTAT
>CAKOOR010000001.1 GCA_934098505.1 uncultured Bacilli bacterium | reverse complement strand
ATAGAAAAAATAAGGCTTGAAGCCTTATAATACCTTAGGTTGATAAAAAATTACTCCCCAGTAGATTATCAAGAACCCCTATTTTTTTTTAATCCCTTGCTAAAAAATCTTTAATAAATAAAGCTCCTTTAAAATCAGTTTCTACAACTATATTTTTAGCTGTAAACTCCTCAGGCAACAACTCTATTATATGGTAAAGAGTTACTTTAAGTTCTTGTTTATCACAATGAACTGGATTATAAAGATAATCTACTAAAAGATAAACCTTTTCCAGTACTTTTTTATGAAACTCATCTATGTCAACACTTACCACGAGTACCAGTATTCCTAACGGATTTTTACCATGAACAACACAGTTCTTAACATATTTATTATTTAACACATTTTTCCTCCTTTCTAAGAAGAACGATTGGCAGTCATAAATCGCTTCTTCTATATATACTTATTACCTGTATAAGTTCAATTACCTTCTTTTTTTTAAAAAGCCAATTTTTTTAACTTTTGATAAAGTGGTTATTAATTATAGAAAACTTGGTTACCAAAATCATTAAGAATTTTTCTGCTCTAAAATTTAAAAAGTTTCTAAAGATAATATCAAAATTTATTAAAACTAATTTTCATTGCTTATAAAATTTCTATGAAAAAATATGACAACATTTGTCGAATCAAGTGTAAAAATATCAAGAAAATGCTATGATTTAAGTAGGTGATCTAGATGAATTTAATGAATAATAATGCCTTATTTAATAGGTTAATTAAAGAAGTAGACGATTTAAGATTAGCTGTGTGTCTTGACAAGGTAAAGAAAAATAATATATAATTAATCTTGTAGGAAGGGATAATTATGAATAACAGTAAAATAGTTCTAACTACTCAAGATATAGTTAATAAAGAATTTACTATTGAGCCAAAAGGCTTTAAACCTCAAGAAGTAGATGGCTTCTTAGATATCGTTATTAAAGACTATGTAGCCTTTGATAAAGAAATAAAAAAATTACACAAAGAACTTGCTAGTTTGGATGAAGAAAATAGTCGTCTTCGTAGTGAGGTTAGAAGATTAAAAGATTTGGAAACTATTGCAGAGGAAGACAGTAGAACCCAACCACCTGTTAATAATGTTGACCTTCTAAGAAGAATTAGTCAATTAGAAAAAATTGTTTACGGAAAAAGTGAATAATTAATAATAAAAAAATAACTTAGAAAGACAAATGCTGGTATATTTATATACTTGAGGAAAGTCCGTGCTTACATAGACCTGAAATGGCTATAGGGTTCGTTGCTAAGGCCAATAACCTTAGGCAGTTTTTAACTGACGGCGTCGAGGTAACCTGTTAAATGGTTATATTAGACATAAAGTGCCAAAGAGACGAGTTACTTTAGAAATAAAGTAAGTGGAACGTGGTAAACCCCGCGAGTAAGAAATCCAAATTTGGTAGGAGAGTTTCTACAAAGAAAATAAACGGCGTAGAAAAGTTTATACATAATTGTATAGATTAGATAAATATTTGTCACTAGCATGCTAGTACAGAACACGGCTTACTAAGTTATTTTTTTAAATTTTAAAAGGAAGTGAATTATCTTGAACGGAATAGGCCTGATGCTTAGAGGTGCAAGAGAAGAAAATGGTGTATCCTTAGAAGAAGCAAGCGAAGATTTGAATATTAAGCCAGCTATTCTATATAACATTGAAGAAGGCAATATGGGATGCTTTAAAGATATCTTTGTTTTAAAAGATTATCTCAAGGATTACGCAAAATATTTGGGAATAGACCCAACCAAAACGGTCGATAAGTTTAATGAATTTATGTTTGAAAAAACAAGCAAAATTCCAGTTGAAGAAATCGAAAAGAAAATAATGGAAAAAAATAAGGAAGAAGCTTTACTTAAATCACGAGTAGCTAGTCCTTATACCGATACAACTTATCGTTATAAGAAAAAGAGTATAGCTTTACTATACTTACTAGTAATTGCACTTGTTGCACTTGTTATATTTTGGTCAGTTAAACAAGTAACTGTTGGTCGTATGGTAACAACTACAGCAAGCCAAGTAGAAGGAAGATAACTATGAATTTACCCAATAAATTAACTTTAGGACGTATATTTTTATCAATAATCATTTTATTATTATTAGGTTGTCCCGTTTATATGTTTGGCTTTAGTTGGCCACAATATTTACTTGGTGGCAAAATTGTTATCCAACTTAATTATATTATCGCTGGTATTTTATTTGTTATTGCCTCTCTAACTGATATGTTAGACGGCAAAATTGCTCGTAAATATAATATGGTAACTGATTTTGGCAAGATGATGGATGCGATTGCTGATAAGGTATTAGTAAATGGTGTTTTAATTCTTCTGGCTTATAATCATAATTTACCAGTAATTGTTCCCATAGTTATTATTTTAAGAGATACGGTGGTCGATGCTATAAAGATGGCTAGTGGAGCTAAGGGTAAAGTAGTAGCAGCCTCAAAAGCCGGTAAAGTTAAAACTGCTTGTATGATGGTTGGTTTAACTTTAGTCTTGTTTAGCAATATTCCTTTTGAATTCTTTGGTATTGGTGTTGGTAAAGGCTTAGTCTTGCTTGCCACTTGCTTGTCTGTTTATTCAGGAATGGAATATTATATTGTTAATAAAGATTTAATTTTTAACGAAGCTTAATTTATGGGGGTACTTGTTTTAACAAGTATCTTTTTCTATAGAAGGAGAGATTTTATGAAATATTTTTGTGTTGGTATTAAGGGTAGTGGCATGTCAACTTTAGCTCAAATTTTAAGTGATTTAGGCCACACAGTAGCAGGGTATGATGATAATAAAAATCAAACATTTACCGAGGAAGGTTTAATAAAGAGAAATATTCCTATTTATTATGATCAAACTCATCCGTTGGATAAAGAAATGATTGTAACTTATTCGAAAGCTTTTAGTCTTAATCATCCCGAATTGGTATTTTTAAAAAACGAAGGCCTAGAATTTGTTGAATATAACGAGCTTCTAGGTAGATTGACCCGCGAGTTTGAAACGATTGGTGTTTCTGGAACTCATGGTAAAACAACTACTTCTACTATGATTACCGATATCTTAAAAGATAAAGGAGTTAATTATTTTATCGGTGATGGTTCCGGTTATGCTAAACGTGATAATAAATTATTTGTTATCGAATCATGTGAATTTAAACGACATTTTCTATCTTACAGTCCTTATGTGGCTGTTATAACTAATATTGAACTAGAACATACCGAATGTTATTCAGGTATCGAAGATATTATTGCAACATTTAATATCTTTGCAAATAAAGCAAAGATAGTTATAGCTTGTGGTGATGATTCAAATGTTCATAAACTTAAAACTTCTAATAAAGTTTATTATTATGGTTTTAAAACTAATAATGATATTTATGCTACTAATATTACTATGAATGAAAACGGCAGTGACTTTGAAGTTTTCTATAATAAGAATTTCTTAGGACATTTTCATACGCCTTTAGTTGGTAAACATATGATATTAAATACATTATGTAGTATTTTAGTTGGCCTTTTATATAAAGTTGATTTACAAACAATTAAAGATACTTTAAGTAACTTTACTACTCCTAAACGCCGTTTTAAAGAAACAAAAGTAGGAGGTAACATAATGATTGATGACTATGCTCATCATCCAACAGAACTTTTAAAGACAATTGAGGCAGCTCGTATTAAGTATCCAAATAAAAGGATAGTAGCTATTTTTAAACCCAATACTTATTCCAGAACTTTAGCTTTAAAAGATGATTTTATTAAAGTTTTAAGTACTGCTGATGAAGCTTACATCACGCCAATTGACTGCAATCGGGAAAAACCAGAAGACTATCCTCATATCTCTAGTGAAGATCTAGTTAGTAAAATACCAAATGGTCATTTACTTACATCAGATGATATAACACCCCTTACTAAATATCATAATAGTGTTTTAGTCTTTATGAGTTGTGCTAATATTTACACTTTAGAAGATAAGTATAAAAATGCTATGAATAGTAATAATTAAGTAAAAAAAGTCTTTAAGATTTTAAATATCTTAGAGATTTTTTTCACTAAAGAAGAAAAAAACTAATAAATCGACAAAATTCGACAAATAATTTGAAAAGTTTATAATAATATATAACTGGTGATAAATTATGTTAGAAGAAGCTTTAAAAATCTTTAACCTAAAAGAAATATGTACTTTAGAAGAATTAGATAATGCTTATAAAACTTTAATAAGAAAAAATTATGATGAAAACTTTCCGTATCATAAAGAGGCCGGAACCATGAATGTTCGTCTTTATGAATGGTCCTATCAAATAATTTTACCTTTTGCTATTGGCAAAGACTTAGAGCTTTTAAGCAGTAATCATCTTGATCTAGCTACGTTAAAAATGCTTATCGTTTTACAAAAACTAAATTTAAATATTTTCGAAGCTCAAAAACTATATAACTTTGATAAAGTTTTAGGATATAAAAATAATTTCTTTGATTGGTGTGTTGAAGAACTAATTAAAAAGGATTTAATTCCTCTAAGTGAGGTAAATAAAGGATTACTAGATGAATATTATGCCTATTTAAAAAGCAATAATTCTATCAAACTTAATTTAGAACGGATAAATAATTAATAAGAATTAAAATAATATCTAATTCTTATTAGTCATAACTTTTCATAACTATTCCTAAAAAGTTAAAGAAACTTAGCTAAAATTAGCTTTTGTTCAATAACGGGATATGATATACTAGTACTGGAAAGAGGTTCAGTAGTTATGAAATTAAAATTTAAAAATACTAATATTAATTATACTGTACAAAAAACCAATAATAAAGAAGGATTAGCTAACAATGATTCTTGGTTAATGGTTGATTTTAATGTTAAAAATGATGATATTAGTTATCGCAGTAATCGCAAGTCTTTAAGCCTTAGTGAAATTTGTGATGCCCGTAGTGCTGTTCGCACTTGGTATGATGATGCAACATCACCAGATAGAAAAATAACATTTATCAAAAATTATTTTAAATTATATTTAAAGAATACATCTAAGCAAAAAACAATGATTTTAGAATTAATAGATTTAAATAATGTTAAAGGAGCCAACTATAGCGTTTACTTTGAAGAAGAAGAAATACTAGATTTTGTTGACTTATCTCATAATATTGTTTAAAACTTTTTAATTGAAAAATTTAATAAATATTTTTAAATATGTTATATTATAGGTATGTGATTGTTTATGAAAAAGAAAAAATTAATTATTATAAGTTTAATATTAATAGGTTGTGGTATTTTGTTTTTAAGTGTTAATAAATATTTGTTAAACAACAAGAATAAAAATTTAAACGATAGATCTAGTGATTATTCTAATCAACCAGTTATTAATGAAAATAAAAATAATAACACTAGTGAAGATGATAAAGAGGAAACTAAGACGAATTCTAATAATCAAGATGATAAGACGAATTCTAGTAATCAAAAAGAAGATAAAAACAATGAATCTAAGAATAATAGCAGCGCTAACTTAGAACCAAATACCAATACCAATTCTAATACTGAAAAAATAGATGCTAAATTAATGCAAAGTTATCCTAAATTAGCTAAGGTTAGTGGCGAAGGTAAAACGGTGGGAACAACTAAGAATGGCTTTAAAATTACTAATGTTTCCGGCATTACATATATAGATGATATTATGATGGTAAATAAAACTTATGGTCTACCTAGCGATTATTTACCAGTCGATACGGTAGAAAGTTGTCATGGTAAGACTAGCACTTGCAATAAATGTATTAATAAATTCGTTTATTCTTCTTTTAAAACTATGCAAGCTGATGCCAAAGCGCTAGGGTTAAACATTTATATTGCTAGTGGTTATCGTCCTTATGTTAGTCAAGAAAGTATTTATAATCGTTATATTAAAAGAGATGGCAAAGCGGCCGCTGATACTTATTCAGCTCGCCCAGGCCATTCTGAACATCAAACGTCTTATACCTTTGATTTAAACTCAATTAACGATTCCTTTATTTATACAGATGAAGGCAAATGGGTCAATGAAAATGCCTATCTTTACGGTTTTATAATTCGTTTTCCTAAGGGGAAAGATAAATATACCGGTTATAAATATGAACCATGGCATTTGCGCTATGTTGGTTATGAATTGGCCAAAAAATTATATAATAATGGTAACTGGATAAGCCTTGAAGAATATTTTGGAGTGGATAGTAAATATCAAGATTAGTAGTATGAAGAAATATCAAGAAATAAAGAAAAATAGTAAAAAGTTCTTAAAATATCATTTATTCTATAGCATTATTGTTTGTTTTTTAACAACAACCATTTTAAATTTTAGCTATAAAATTGATAATTTAGGCATCGTTAGTCGTTTCCTCCAAACGATTAATCTTGACAAAATTATAGCACCCATTCTGCGCTTCAAACCAACTTATGGGGTTTTTGCCACTTTTTTTAATCAATTAAGTGGGACTGGTTCGATTGCTTTAAGTATTTTAAACATGATTAATAATTTTGCTTTTAAAAAAATCATGCCATCTTCGTGGATCTTAATCTTATCTGTTTTAGCATTTTTGCTTATTTATGTCTTTATTTCCACTATCATTAATGTTGGTAAAAGTCGTTATTTTTTAGAACATTATTCTTATCAAGATACAAGTGTTAATAAATTATTATTTGTTTATTATACTAAAAGTATATTTAATGTCGGTGAAGTAATGTTAATTAAAATGGTAAAATCATTTTTATGGTATTTTACAATTATCGGTGGTTTTATCAAACATTATGAATATAGTATGATACCTTATTTACTTGCTGAAAACCCAAATATTAAATCAAAAGAAGCATTTGCTATGTCAAAAAAGATGACTGATGGTCATAAGGGCGAATTATTTTTACTCGATTTAAGTTTTATCCCTTGGTATCTTTTAGGAATTTTAACTTTTGGCATGACCAATGTTTTCTACTTTCGTCCCTATAAAGAAATGGTAAAAGCTAGCATTTATTTAGAATACCGTCGGCCTTTATTAAAAGAATATCCAGAAATTTTTAAAGATAATCACTTAGATTGTCCAAGTACTGTTGGTACTTATCCTGATAATTTGTATTTTATAAAAGAAATAAGAACGGTTAAAGGTTTTAAATACGATTACAACTGTGACTACGATATTTGGGATTTGATTTTAATATTTTTTAACGTTGCAAATATCGGTTGGCTTTGGGAAATATTATTGTGTCTTATCTTTGAAGAAAGGTTAGTGAATAAAGGAACAATGTTTGGCCCTTGGTTACCAATCTACGGTTTTGGAGCTGTTTTCATCATTATTTTGTTAAAAAAATATCGCAAAAAACCATACCAATTATTTTTAATGGCCTTTCTATTATGTGGTATTTTAGAATATGGTACAGCTTGGTATTTAGAAACATTCAAAGGTTTAAAATGGTGGGATTATACTGGTTTCTTTTTAAATATTCATGGCCGGGTATGTTTAGAAGGCCTGATGTTATTTGGCTTTGGCGGTTGTCTTTTAACTTATATGGTTTGTCCCTTACTTAAAAACCTTTATAAAAAAATGAAACCTAATATTAAAAAAATTTTATGTATCATTTTAGTTTGTCTTTATTTAGTTGACTTGGGTTATTCTCATTTTAACCCTAATACTGGTGTTGGTATAACTAGTCCTGCTAAAATAAGTATGATAATTCCTAAAAACGAATAATTGGGGATAAAATCTTTAAAAGATAATTTAATCTCAAAATAAACTTTTTTCATATAATACAATGAAAGGAGTTTTTTTATGTATTATAATTATAACTACAGTTATCGTGACCCTTATCGTAATCTTAATGATAACCGTTTTGTTTTCCCTTTTTTACTAGGTGGTTTAGCTGGTGGTGCCCTAGTCGGTGTAACCCGTCCTAGACCGGTTTATGTAACTGGACCTTCTTACCAAGCATATCCATATTATCAGTATGGAACACCTTATAATATGCCTCATGGCGCTTACTCTAATTCCTATTATGGTTATTACTAAATTTTCTTAAGCCCAATCCCAGCATTAAGAAACTGGAAATAGTGTGACTGCCACCATAACTTAGAAAAGGAAGGGGAATCCCAATTACCGGCAAAAGATTTAAATTCATGCCTATATTTTCAATAACCTGAAATCCTAAAATATAAAAAAGTAAATTGCCTAAGGGAACTTTAATAAAAATCAATATAGTAAATAGTAAGAAATAACTGATTATAATAATATAAAAATTATAGTAGTTTTTACTAAGTAAATAAGCAAAAAAGAAATCATTATTTGCCTCTGGAAAGTAAAGTAATTTACCAGCACCAATGGATATTAAAGCATTATTTACTTGGATGTTATCTTGATTTTTAAAGGCTGTAATTCTATCAATTCGGTAATAAATACTAGTATCAAAAATATCAATAAAAACATCTTTTTGATAATAATAAAGATAGATTAAACCCCCAATTAATATTAAGGAAATGCTAAAAAAGATAGCTATTTCTTTTTTAGTAAAAAATTTAGGTAGAAAGTATAGAAATATTATGCCATAGATAATTACTGCCCCAGTATCAGGCTCGATAAAGGTTAAAACACTAGGAATTAAAAATATCAAAAGATAAATAATTTTATTTTGCCATTTATTATTTTTAAGATAAAAAGCCATTAAAATAAGACTTATTTTAGTTATTTCTGAAGGTTGAATGGATATTTTATATAACCTTAACCAGCCACGAGAACCATTAGTATAAGGATGAAATAAGACGACTATTAAAAGAATTATACTTAAGATGTAAAGAAAAATACTTATTATTTTTAAGTGTTTTTCTTTTAATTTACTAATCAAAAATAAACTGAAAAGACCTAATATAAACCAGATTAATTGCTTAATTTGATAATCACTTTTTAGATAAAAGATACTTAATATTTCTAAAATAAATATGGGAATTAAAATAAATAATTTCTTTTTCATATTTGTAGTATAGCCAAAGAAACTTTAATTATGTTAAAACATAAAATATTTTAGGAGGAATTCTTATGAATAATAAATTGCCTAAAGTTTATGTTAACAAAATTGATAAAATCTTAAATATTAATCAAGAAAGCACTATTAGTCAGTCTAAGATTAATTCAATTGATTTAGATCATATTTTAGATGATAAAGATAAATATCTTTTTAATCATCGTTATCTTATTACTTTAAAAAATAATACAACTGTTGAAGATAGTATCATTAGTAAACAAAGTAATAAAATATTAACTTTAAACAATCATAAAATTGATATAGACGATATTAAAAGTATTTCCGAAATTACTAAATAAAGTTAAATATAATAATCAAGTTTTTCTTAGAACTTATATAGCTTAGTATAAATTAGCAGGTTTTATTTAATTAATATTTAGGATTACATATTCAATTAGTAAAATAATAAAAAAAGTAGGAGCAAGTCCTACAATAAATCATCAATACATTTTTTTAATTCTTTAGCATCTTTGCCAAATATAATTTTTAATTGATTATCAATTTCAACAATGCCAGTTGCTCCAAGCGATGTTATACCATCTTTATTAACCTTGGATACATCTTTTAAAATGACCTTGAAACGTGACATTGAGCACTCAGCGTTAATAATGTTATCTTTACCCCCAAGATATTGTACTAGTTTATTAACCTCTTTTGCAAAGTCCTTCTTATGGAATTTAATTACCACTAAAGCAATAATTAAAAGTACTACTAAAATTATAGCATATTGTATATATACATTTGTATTCATTCTTTCTTCACCCATTTAATTATACTATATTAAGGCGAAAATTAAAAGCGGCAAGGTAGCATATTAGAAAATTAATCATAAATTATTAGTGAATACAAGAAAGGGGAATATGTTATGTGTAATAAGAATAATCAAGATCCAAACTCTATTGCTGACATTCTAAAAGTGATTTTAGTTCTTCAACAAAATGCATGTCCTGATTCATGTCTAGATACTTGCGATCGTCCGATGCTAGGTGGAGGAACTTCTTGCTTAGTATGTAATACTCGTCCTGTTATGCTTTATACAGCAAATGGTAATTCGGTTCCTTGGAATATGCCTACAACTAAAGATGTAACAGCAGCTTGTGGTACCGCTGGTGTTACTTGTTCTTCAATTTTCCGCGTTGAAAAAGTAGAAAATAACTGCGCTACTTTTAGAGTTTTACAAGATAATCCAGATACTACTAGTCTATATCCTTACGTTGCTACTAATTCTTTCTTCACTATGAATTTAAGTTGTCTATGTTGTTTAAGATGTTTATCTGATACTTATGTAGAATGTGTTTAAAAAAAGACCATATGAACTGATTTTTAAGGACCAGTTCCGGTCTTTTTTATTTTAATAATATTTTAATTTTTATAAAAGCGATATAAATTAATAGAAGGTTGATTAAACATCCGAAAATTTATATTACTAGTACCAAGACCACTAGAAATATATAACTTAGTATTATTGATACTATAGTAATCATCATGATATTTTCTAGCACCATCTAAATATATTAACCCTCCAACAAAGGGTAGTCTTATAATTCCACCATGGCTGTGACCAGCTAGGATAAGATTATAATTATTATTAATAATATCATCAGTATCATCAGGTTCATGTATTAAAGCAATTTTATAATTACTCGTTAATTCGATATGACTCTTAGAATCATTAAAGCCAACTAGTTCAAGCGGTTCTTCATCATCATTGTAAACTAACTTACTTTCATTGTTGAGAAAAACAAAACCGCTATTACTTATTAAATCATTAAAATCATTATTATTCATATCTTCTTGAGAAGCAATTGCATATTTACCGATTGTAGCTTCTAATTTACTTAAATTTACGGTAATTTCTGCTTTAATTTTATCGGTTGTATTAATACTTTGATCAACTAAATCACCAGTAAAAACGATTATATCCGGTTTTAATTGATTAACCTTAGTAACTAATTTTTTAAGATTAGTTTCATTAATTGTAGTACCGTAATGTATATCACTTATTTGAACAACTTTCATACCGTCAAATCCTGCCGGTAAAGCTTCATCCACAATACTATATTCTTTAGTAATAATTTGCGAAACCCCATAAAATCTTATGAAAATGACTAATAATATTATAATTACTAAGGCATTACTTAAAAACTTAAAGGAATGATGCTCGTTAACATCACTAAATTTATCATCAACTTCTTGCTCGCTTTTTTTGAAAATATCTTCCAAGGTCTTTTCTTTAAAAATATCTTTTTCTTTTTTTAACTTTTTAGAACTTTCTTTCTTCTTTTCTTTTGCCATAATAATTCCCTAACTTGTTAAGTACATAAGTACTAACAGAATAATACTTAAACTATTATGAAATGAATGAATTACCATTGTTGTATAAATATTATCCGTTTCCATATAAATTTTACCAAATGCTATTGATAATGCTCCATAAGGAATAAAATAAAGTAATTCCACCGGACTAGTTATATTATTTAAAACATGAACTCCAGAAAATAGCAAAGCCGTAAATAAAATAAATAAGGTTTTATTTTTAAAAGCTTCTTTGAAAGTCCCTCTAAATGTTAGTTCTTCCACAATAGGTGCTAAAATCATTGTCGAAAGGATCATATATACTGGATACTCTAACATCATTTTACGATTTAAATCCTCATTACTAGCAATACCACCTGTTACATTAGCAATTAAAGCATTACTAACCATCATAATTATTAACCCAATAAGCCATAATTTAAAACCATATTTTAAATACTTCTTGTAGTTTGTATTAAAATCATCATAATCATCTTTTAACTTCTTTTTATTCATTAAAGCTAAAACAACCATTAAAATTAGTTCAATTAAAATATAAAGAATATTATTAACTACTAAATTATTTTTGGCTAAAATGTTATAAAACAAAAGTTGTAAACCTAGTTGGATAGCAAAAAAGAGAAAAACTCCCAATAATCCCTTCCCAAATTTAAGGAGCCTATTCATTTATGTAACCCTCACTTTTTAGACGACTAATAATTTTTTCTTTTGTTTTTTCGCCTACTAATCTCGTTGCTGTTGACTGTTCTTCGCCATCTGTATAGAAAATAGTTGTTGGGGTGCCACTAATTCTAACCAATTTATTAAATTCTGTTTTTTCTTCATCGGATAAATCAGTCATATTAATATCATAAAAGGTTAATTTATATTCCTCTCCAATTTCTTCTAAAACTGGTAAATAAGCTATACAGTGTGAGCAACCTGTTTGGGTAACTACTAATACAAATTTTTCTTTATTAGCCACTTTTTCCTTAAAACCTGCTAAATCAATATTTACAACACTTTTATAATCCGATTTTTTTCCTAAAATAAATAATAGTGTACAAACTAGTATCACTAAAATAACTATTAAAACTCCCAAAATTATATTTTTTTTCTTTCGCATAATACCATCTCCGTAATTAATAATACCATAAATATAAGTGCTTTTTGCACAAATATCATAAAATTTTATTACTTTTTCATAAAAGATAACCAAAAGTCTAGAAATTTCTAAAAAATCTTTATATAATCAAGAAGTAGTGTAGTGAAAGTGGGAAATATTATGGAAGTAGTAAATGTAGAAAATAAACAAGAAAATAGGGAAAAATTAATTAATACTAAAGTTTTAGTAATCGATAGAAGTGGTAATATTTATGCAAACGGCATTATTAATGGTCCTTTAAGACACCGTGATTACCTTTTAGAGATTGCTGATTTTTTATATCCTGACAATAAAATAGCCGAGCATATTGATGAGGGTATTGTTTCTCAAGATAAAATAAGTCCTTTTAATGTTGCTTATTTTTTTAATATGATGGGGTTTGTTGTTATTTTAAATTCACCATCCATGGAAAGAGTTTTAAACATGCCAAAATATCTTTGTATCTTTGAAGGAAGCAAGCCTAATTCTTTGCAAATAGAAAGTATCAAATACTGTTTGTCATATTTTACGGGGTATTGTACCGACTTTGCAGCCGATATCAGTGCTAAATTAACCCCAAATTTAGGTAAAAGTTGGAACACCATCACTTTTGATGGTCATCCCATTTTAAATCCTTTAGAGGCTTATGTTGAATATTTAGAAAAAGAAGAAATGGAAAATAAAGGACTTAAGTTAAACTTACAGAAGAACAAGAATTAACAGTTTGTTTTATAAATAACGATTATTAAATTTTTAGATATAAAAAAGAGTGATCCAAAGTTGAAATTATCAACAAAATCACTCTTTTAAATTAATTTATTAAAAATATTATTTAACTTCGATAACGCCGTAGTTGCCGTCACATCTTTTATATAAAACACATATTTGTTCTGTTTGACTATCTTTAAAAATAAAGAAATCATGAGAAACAAATTCCATTTGTAAAATAGCCTCATTAATATCCATCGGTTTAGAAGTATCAATTACTTTTCTTTTTACCACAGTTGGCTCAGAATCTTCTTTATCGCCATCAAAATCTTTAAAAATACTTTCTAAATCTTTATTTTTCTTGGCTCTTATTGTATTGTATTTCTCTTTGTTTTTTCTTATTTGCCTTTCTAATTTTTCTGCTACCAAGTCAATTGCTGTATATAGATCATCATCCATGACCTCGGCTCTAATAACCGTGGAGTCCTTAAGAATAGTTACTTCAATAACATCTTTATTAGCTCTTGTCTTGATAATAACATTGGAAGTAGTATTATCGCCATCTTTGAAGTATTTATCTAACTTACTTAGTTTCTTTTCAATATACTCCTTTATTGCTGGTGTAACACTTAAATTTTTTCCTCTAATATTTAATTTCATAAATATCTAACCTCCATAATTAAATTGTACCATAAAAGTTTTTAATTTACTATGGATTTTATGTGAAATAGTAGTTAAAACTTTTTTCACAAAGCAGACTATATCTATATAATATAATAAGTACTAGTAATACTTTCATTATTTTATATAAAGATTAAATAGAATTTAAATTAAAATGACAAGTAAACAAGTATATCCTCCAATTCCCCTTTTAGCTAAATTTAATAAATATAAAATTTGCCCTTCTAAAACTTTAACTTAAATAGTCTTAAAAAACCTAAAAAATACTGAAAAAAACTTGTAAAACAGGCTCTAACTTGATACTATATAGATTAGTTATAAATGGATGTGGTTATATGAATAATTATCTACCAGTGATGATTCTTAAAGACTTAATCATTCTTCCTAATCAAGAGATTAAAGTAGAAACAAAAAAAGACGATATTTTAGTTGCAATATCTAATAAACATCATAATGGTAATTTACTTTTAGTTTGTCCTAAAGATACTTTAGAAGAAGAACCTAGTATTAATGATTTACCTTCGATTGGTGTTGTTGGCACCATTAAAAATATTATTGACCTTCCAAATGGTAATATTCGTTTAACCATTATCGGCACCACTCGTGTTAAAATTGATAAATATCGTAATTTTGAAGATAATAAAAATATTGTTATGGGTATTACTTCAAATATAACGGATATAAAAAGTGATATTGTTTCTGAAACAGCACTTAAAAGAAAATTAATTAAAACTTTAACCACCTATATTAATATATCTCATACCATTTCTAATAGCGTTTTATCCCAAATTGCTCAAATTAATGATTTAAATAAATTAACTGATATTGTTGCTACTTTTATCCCTCTAAGTTTTGAGAAAAAAGTTAATTACATGAATGAATTTGACCCCATAAAACGCGCTACTAACTTAATTTATGATATTTCAGTTGAAATTGAAGTTTGTGAATTGGATTATAAGATTGAAGATACTTTAAGAGAAGAAATGGAGTCCAATCAAAGAGAATATATTTTAAAGGAAAAATTAAAATATATCAAAAAAGAATTAGGCGAAGATAAAGACGATAAAAAAGTTCAAAATGATTATTTTAATCTTTTAGATGATTTAGTCATGCCAATTCCCACTAAGAATAAGATAGCTTTGGAAATCAAAAAATTAGATTATTTACCCGAAGGTCATCCGGAACGTGCTATTGTGCAAAATTATTTAGATACTATTTTAAATTTGCCATGGAATAAGACCAAAGTAGAAGAATTGGATTTAGATAAAGTAAAAAAAGCTTTAACCAAAAGCCACTATGGCTTAGAAAAAGTTAAAAATCGAATTTTGGAGTATGTTGCTTTAAAACGTCGTAATCCCAATATTAAAAGTCCTATTCTTTGCCTAGTTGGTGCCCCTGGCGTTGGTAAAACTTCTATTTCTATTGCCATTGCCAAAGCTTTAAACCGCGAATTCTACAAATTAAGTGTTGGTGGTTTAAATGATGTCACGGAGCTTATGGGAAGTCGTCGAACCTATTTAGGTAGTAATATGGGTAAAATAATGCAAGCTATTAAAAAGTGTCAAGTTAAAAATCCAGTTATTTTAATTGACGAAATTGATAAGATGGTTAAAAACTATAATGGCGACCCAGCCAGTGCTTTGCTAGAAATAATCGATCCAGAACAAAATTATTTATTTACGGATAATTACTTAGAAGAACCTTTTGACATTTCTAATGTTATGTTTATTGCCTCCGCTAACGATATTGAAAATATTCCACCAGCCTTATATGATCGCCTAGAAATTATTGAACTATCAAGTTACACTTTAGAAGAAAAAATTGATATTGCTAAAAAGTATTTATTGCCATCTATTTTTAAAAATTATTTAATAAGTGCTCGTGATGTCAAAATTGATGATGATGCTATTAAAGAAGTCATCATTTCTTATACTTGTGAAGCTGGTTTACGTAGCTTAAAAAGATGCTTAGAGCAAATAATGCGGAAACTTATTTTAGCGTATGATGATGATACTATGAAATTAAATATTACTACTGAAATGGTTACTAAATATTTAGGATCTAAGAAATTTCTTGATTCTAAGCCATTAGATATCGAAAGCCCTGGTATCATCAACGCTCTTGCTTATACCCCTTTAGGTGGCATTGTTATGGAAATCGAGTCCTGTCTTTTTGATGGTAAGGGGGAGATTATAACGACTGGCTCTCTAGGAAATGTTATAACGGAGTCGATAGAGGTTGCTATAAGCTATATTAGAAGCAATAAAGATTATTTTAAAGTTAATGACTATTATTTTGATAACCGTAATATCCATATTCATTTTTTAGAAGGGGCAACACCTAAAGATGGTCCTTCTGCTGGTGTAAGTATTACTAGTAGCATCTTAAGTCTTTTACTAAATAAACCTATTTCGAAAGAAATTGCCATGACTGGGGAAATTGGTTTAAATGGCGAGATTTTAGAAGTAGGAGGCATTAAAGAAAAAATTATTGGAGCTTATAATAAAGGAATTAAAACGATTTTCATTCCCAATAATAATCTAAAAAACTTAGAAGAAATACCTAAAGATATTTTAAACAAATTGACAATTCATGGTGTTTCTGATTATAAAGAAATATTTGAAAAATTATTTCTTATTGAATAAAAAACTAACTAAATAGATAAGTTGCTAAATTTCTAGGCTTATTTAAATAGTTAGTTTTCTTTTAATTAATCAACCGCTCTTTATAATTTATCTTTCAAATAACTTATTACAGATAAGTTTTCAATATAAATTTAGAATTAGAAAAAAAGTATCATGTGACTTTAGAAGCTCTTATTGATAAATATAAACATATTTTAAATGTTTTAACTCGAACCAAGAATATAAATAACTTTTCCTATTAATTTTATCTTTTTTTATGAAAAAAGGAATATTTACTATCGTAATTAGCAAATATTTGTTAAAATACTACTTGGATGTGAATTTTATGAAACAACAAAATATTAGAAATTTTTCCATTATTGCCCATATTGATCATGGTAAGTCAACTTTAGCTGACCGTATCTTAGAAATGACGGGCGCAGTTGATAAAAGACAAATGAAAGATCAATTACTTGATAGTATGGATTTAGAGCGTGAACGAGGTATTACGATTAAACTTAATGCTGTTCAATTAAATTATAAATATCATAATGAAGACTATACCTTTCACTTAATTGATACTCCCGGTCATGTCGACTTTTCCTATGAAGTATCCAGAAGTCTTGCCGCTTGTGAAGGGGCTATTTTAGTAGTTGATGCCGCTCAGGGAATCGAAGCTCAAACCCTTGCTAACCTATATCTAGCTATGGAGTGCGACCTAAAAATTATTCCTGTTATTAATAAAATCGATTTACCTAATGCTGATATTCCTAAAGTAACAAAAGAGTTATGTGATGTATTAGGATTTAAAGAAGAAGAAATTATTTTATGCTCTGGTAAAACTGGAGTAGGGGTAGATAAGCTCTTAGATGCTATCGTCGAAAGAATTCCTGCACCTGTAATAGATAATTCTAAGAAAACAAGAGCCTTAATCTTTGATAGTGCTTTTGATGCTTATCGTGGGGTTGTTGTTCATGTTAGAGTAGTAGATGGTACTTTAAAAGTTAAAGACAAAATAAAAATGATGGCTTCTGGACATACTTATGAAATAGTTGAATTAGGTATTAATAATCCTAAAGAACAAAAAAAGGACATGTTAGTATCCGGCGAAGTAGGGTGGATAGTTGCCGCTATTAAAGATATTTCAACGGTTGAAGTTGGTGATACTATTACCTTAGAAGATGATCCAGCGTCTTTACCACTTCCTGGTTATAAGCCAATGAAACCCATGGTTTACTCAGGACTTTTCCCAATTGATTCTAGTAAATTTCCAGCTTTAAGAGAAGCTTTAGAAAAATTAAAGTTATCTGATGCGTCGTTAATATTTGAACCAGAAACATCCGATGCCTTAGGCTTTGGTTTCCGCTGCGGCTTCTTGGGTCTTTTACATATGGATATTATTATCGAACGAATTACTAGAGAATTCAATATTGATTGTATAGCCACCTCACCATCCGTTATCTACGAAGTAACGCTTACTAATAATGAAACTATTATGGTGGATTCGCCTAATAAGATGCCCGATCGCCAAGTTATTAAAGAAATAAAAGAACCTTATATTAAAACTAATATATTTGTACCAAGTGAATATGTCGGCGCCATTATGGAGTTATGTCAAGATAAAAGAGGCAATTACCTAAGTATGGATTACATCGACCCAACCCGTGTTAATATTCATTATGAAATACCTCTTGCCGAGATTGTTTATGATTTCTTTGATAAATTAAAAAGTGCAACTTCTGGCTATGCTTCCTTTGATTATGAACTTATTGGTTATAAAGCTAGTGATTTAGTTAAAATGGATATTATGTTAAATAAAGAAGTTGTTGATGCCTTATCAGTTATTGTTCACAAAGACTTTGCCTACAATCGAGGCAAACAAATCGTTTCTAAATTAAAAGATGTTATTCCTAAACAATTATTTCAAGTTCCAATCCAAGCTAGTATTGGTTCTAAAGTCATCGCCCGTGAAAATATTTCTGCTATGCGTAAAGATGTTTTGGCTAAGTGCTACGGCGGTGATATTTCTCGTAAGCGTAAACTTTTAGAAAAACAAAAAGAAGGTAAAAAACGAATGAAAATGGTGGGATCAGTTGAAATACCCCAAGAAGCTTTCTTAAGTATTCTTTCACAGGATAAGTAAGATGAAAAAAAGAAAACCTGAATTACTAAGTACTAAGTTTAAAAAAATCATTATTACCATTATAGTCTTTTGTTTATTAATATTTGTCTTATGCTTAGGTATTAGTCTTATTGCTTTTTTAAACGCTAAAATTACGTTTAGTGATATCTTTAGTCAAGCTTTTAATTATTTTCTTTATACAATCGGTTATGGTTCTCTAGAAGATGAAACCTTTTTACAAAACTTTTTAGCCATGATAGGTATTGTTTCTTTGGCACTTATGTCAACTTACCTAACAATTAACTTATTTTGGCGACTAGATGATGTTATTTTAGATGAAGATATTAACTATAAAAATAATGAACTCATATTTACGTTAATTAATAAAGGTAGCGATATTTGTAATGTTAATATTAAGTTCTTTTTATACAATGCTAAGGCTAAGCAAAATCAAAATACTACTAGGGAATATGACGCTCCCATTATCATGAAAAAATCTTCATGGTCATTTGAAGCCTCACTTGATGATACATTCTGGTATCAAACAGTTAAAAATATTTTAAAAAATAATGAATATCAAGTTTATGCTAGTATGTCATTTGTCGATATGAAAACGGGACAAGAAAGTATAAAATTAATTCCTATAACAGCAGGTAATATAGTCGGTCTTACTCTGGCTAAACTAAATAATCCAGTTGTCTTTAATACTAAAGATATAAATCTTATAGCTAATAATAATAAATTAGAGTTAAATAATAAAGTTTTAACTTACGAGATTAATAGTAATAATACATTCTTAATGGCTTATTATTCTTTTGATAATTTAAATCTAAATAAGTATGATGATAAATCTTATTTAGAATGGAATTTAAAAAGTATAAAAGAAGCTATAATAGTTATTGAAATCAAATCTGGCGTCAATAAATTATTAGATTATCAATCCAAATATACATTAAATGAAAATTTTACTAAAATAAAAATACCTTTAAATAAATTAAAAGGTAATAGAGAAGAAATAAAAGAAATTTGTTTAACTATTTTTACAAATGATAATAAATACTTGGAAAATAGTATTGTCATGAGTGATTTAAAATTAATTGTAAAATAAAAACTAATAATTAGAGATTTTATCTTGAAATTACTAGTTTTTTTAACTGACTTTTAAAATATTAATCTTAAATTTTATAGATTATAATCATTATTTTGACAACCTACTGTCAAATGACTTTTTTTAGTATCTTTCTTAAATTTTTCGTGATATGATTATTGGTGTTAGAGGGTATGTATTATGAGATTAGTTAAAAAGAAAAGAAAATTATCAAAATTAACAAGAAGATTTTTAGGATACACATTTATTACTTTAATTTTAATATTAGTATGTTTATTAAGTTATCCAAAATTAGAAATAAAAGATAATGAAATAACTATGGATATAAATGATGATTTTTTTTATGATAATTATAAAGCTACATTATTTGGTAGAGATATAACTAATAAAGTTATTGTTTCTAATAATATAAAAAAAGAATTTGGAACTTATAAAGCCGATTTTACTATTTATAATGGTCCTTTTAAAACGACTAAAGAAATGAAAATTAAGGTTATTGATAAAGAAAGCCCAGTTATTACTTTAAAAGGAGATAGTGAAGTAAAACTTTGCAAGATAGAAGATTATAAAGAAGAAGGGTATGAGGCTAAAGATAACATTGATGGTGATATAACAAATAAAGTTACTGTTACAAAGACTAATGATTATGTCTATTATAAAGTAATTGATTCTTATGGTAATGAAACATCTATTGGCCGTAGAGTTGTTATTGAAGATGATGATGCTCCAGATATTAAATTATTAGGCAATAAAGAGATTTATTTACCATTAAATACTGATTATGAAGAACCAGGTTATACAGCAACAGATAATTGTCTTGGCAATCTTACTGACAAAGTTGAGGTTACAAACAATATTGACAATACTAAGACTGGAACTTATACGGTTACCTATAAAGTTAGTGATAATAAAAACGAAACTGTTGTTAAAAGAACTGTTTATGTAGTAAGTGATAGTAATACTAAAGGCGTTATTTATTTAACATTCGATGATGGACCAGGAGCTTATACTAATCAAATTCTTGATATTTTAAAAAAATATGATATTAAAGCCACTTTCTTTGTAACTAATGGCGGGTCAGATGATGATATTCTAAGAGAGTTTAACGAAGGTCATACCGTTGGCTTACATACAGCTTCCCATAATTATGATATTTATAAATCAGTTGATACATACTTTGATGATTTAAATAAAGTCCAAGAACGAGTTACCAGAATCACAGGGACGCGTGCTAAGTATATTAGATTCCCTGGTGGCAGTTCTAATACTATATCTAGAAGTCGTTGTAAAGGAATTATGACCCTTCTTACTCAAAAAGTAACAGAAGAAGGATATCGCTACTATGACTGGAATAGTTTAGTTGAGGATGCCGGTGCTTGTGCTAGTAGAAAAGTTGCAGATAAAAATGCTTGCGTTTTAAAATACTTTAAAAACACTATTTCTTATAATAAAATTAATGTCGTATTACTTCATGATATCAAATCCTATACGGCAAGCAGTCTTGAAAATATGATTCTATATGCTAAAAATCAGGGCTATATTTTTAAAGCTTTAGATGATGAAGCACCCCAAATTCATCAACATATTAATAATTAATAAATAAAAATATTTCAAAAATAAAATTATAATAATTAAATATTTTATGAGGTGAGTTATGCATTCTGTTTATATCCATATTCCTTTTTGTAAAACGATATGTACTTATTGTGATTTCTGCAAAGTTTTTTATAATGAAAAATTCACAACCAAATATTTACAAAATTTAGAGAAAGAAATACTTAGTCAATATAATAATGAGATTTTAGATACGATTTACATTGGTGGAGGAACACCATCTTCCCTAAATCAAGTTGAATTAAAAAAACTATTTAGTATTACTAATATTTTTCAAAAAAGTCGTAAATGCGAATTTACCTTTGAGTGTAATATTGAAGATATCACTTTAGAGCTTTTAGAAACTTTAAAAGCTAACGGCGTTAACCGTCTAAGTATTGGTATTGAATCTTTTAATAAAAAGATTCTCAAAACCATGAACCGTCATGCCAATTTCAAAGATTGTCAGAAAAAAATGACATTAATGCGCTCAGTTGGATTTGATAATATCAACCTCGATTTAATTTATGCCATGCCTAAAGAAACAATGCTTACCTTAAGTAGTGATATTCATAAGCTTTTAAAATTAAATCCTGAACATATCAGCACTTATTCCCTTATTTTAGAAAAAAACACTATTCTTTATAATCAAGGTATTAAAAACATTAAAGAAAAAAAAGATGCTAAAATGTATGCCTACATCATTAAAATATTAAAAAAACATGGTTACAATCACTACGAAGTATCGAACTTTGCTAAGACTGGTTTTGAGTCAGTTCATAATACAACCTACTGGTTAAATAATGAATACTATGGCTTTGGTTGCGGAGCTCATGGTTATCTGGGAAACATTCGTTACGAAAATACTAGAAGTATAACAAGCTACATTAAAGGAAACTTTTGCCTTCATCAAAATCTTTTAAGCAGACAAGAAGAAATGGATAACGAAATAATGCTGGGATTGCGGCTTTTAAAAGGTATAAATCTATCCAATTTTAATAAAAAATATAACATCTCTTTACAAGATGCTTATCCCAATATCAATAATCTTATTAAAGAAGGTCTTTTAGTTTTAGAAAATGATTATTTAAAAATTCCTGAAAAATATATTTATGTAATGGATAGTATTGTCATTAAAATAATTTAGTGATGATACTATTTTTATTTATAAAAAAATTAGCTTAATTATCATTTAACTTTCGGGATTGAAAAAAATAAAAAATAAGTTAACGATGAAAAAGCAAGAATAAATTAAGTTATCTTGGCGTACTATTTTTTAGGTGATAAAAATGTTTATTGCACATCGAGGCAAAGTAACTAGTAATGTTAATGAAAATACGATTTTGGCTTTTCAAAATGCCATTTATGATAATAACTATCAAGGCTTCGAGTTAGATATCAGAACAACAAAAGATAAAAAAATCGTTGTGGTTCATGATTTTTTTAGCGATGGTAATCTAATAAACAAAACTAACTTCCAAGACTTAAATAAAGATATTCCTTTGTTAGAAGACGTTTTAAAATTACAAACCGATAAAATAATCCTAATAGAGATTAAAGAAAAAAATATAGATATTTTAAAACTAAATTCCTTATTAGAAAGATTTAAAACCCAAAATCTTTATGTTATGAGTTTTTTTAGTGAACCTATAAAAAAACTTTTAGAACTTAAACCATCATATAAATGTGGTATTCTAAATTATCTTTTTAACTCGGAAATTTCCTATCAAGAATATGACTTTATCGTCCTTCTTGATAGCACACTTACTCCCAATCTGATTGATTATTTTCATAATCGAAAATTAGAAGTATTTAGTTATGGGATTATAAAAACAGACTTTCCTTACTCCAATGATGTCTTTTATATTGTTGATGATAAAATGTTAAAGTCTTAAAACAGCTTATCCATTCATTTCATTTATCGCTTTGATAATTCCAAATGGCATTAAGATGGTAAGTTTCATTCGAATCAAAAATAAAAGTTGCTAAGCTTAACCAAAAATGCTAAAATTAAAATGTAAAATAAGAGGTGTAAATTTTATGAATAACGATAAAAATAATGCAAATACGCGTAGTCTTGATGATCTAAGCGGACTAGATACTACAAGTCTTGATGTAAATAACTCCGATTCCTTTTTTGATGATGTTAAAGACGAATTTACTAGCGATGACTTTTTTGTTAATGATAATGCCAAAGTAAAAGAAGAAAATAATGAGCTTAATTTCAATACTACTTTAGACGTTTCTAATGAAGATATTTTTGCTAACTTGAATTTAGAAGACAATAATAGTCTTTCTTCTTTAGATAATAATTTAGATAGTGAAGATGATCCTTTATTACAAGAAAACTCTAATAATGATATTAGTTCTACCGCTACTTTAGAAAATTCTAATATCAATTTAGAAGATGAAGAAACATCTTTAAAAAATTCTAAAAACCAAAAGAAGAAAAAAGTTAGAAAACCTTTAACAAAAAAGCAAAAAATCACGATTATAGTTGTTGCTTCTATAATTACCTTGCTTCTTATCTGTTTAATTGTCTATCTTTTACTTCCTAAGAAAATAGAAGAACCTGAACCTGAACCAACAGAAACTATAGTTGTCGATAAAGGCAATTATAAATATCAAGACGGCACATTAATCTTTTTAAACGATCAGAAAACAGAAATTGGTAGTTATACTTGTGAAGAAAAAAGCGAAGACAGCTGTTATATTGCTTATACATCTAATGATGAAGACACTATTAATGTAACTAAAAATGTTTATGAAGATGGTGAAAATGTTAAAATAAGAAGTGAAATCTTTCATAATCGCTTTGTCTTTATTAATGATGGTTCTAAAGACACCATGAAACTTTATGATATTTTAGAAAATAAGACAATTGGTACTTATAAAGCCGTTAAATATTATGAAAATTTAGGAACTGATTATGTTGTTTTACAAAATGAAGAAAACAAATATGGTTTAGTAAAAATAACTAGTAATATTGTTGATACCATTATCAACTTTACTTATGATAACTTAACATCTTTAGAAAAGAAGGATAATATCTTAGTAGCCCAAAAAGGTAATAAATATTGCTTAATTAACCTAGATAATAAAACTTTAACCAAAACTATTTCTAAACCAATCTACGATTATAGTACCAAATACTTAGTGTTAAAAAATAATAATACTTATGATTTATCTGATTATGACAATCAAATAATCTATAGCGATTATAATTATATTAGTATTATAAGCGATGAATATGTAGCTTTAGTAAACGATGGCTCTTTATATATTCGCGATTATGCCAAGAATAAATATAACGAAGTAGGCTATAGTTTAGCCAATGAAAATTATAGTGGTCTTAATACTTATTCTAAAGAGGGTATCTTAAAAAGCAGTAGCTACGCTTATAAAATAAATATTAATAATAATACTTTAACCGTCTTCTTAAAAAATGGTAACGATGTTACTGAAAAAGGCCTTAACTTACTAGATGGTAAAGCTTCCATTAACCAAAAATACTATAGTAGTTTTGATGGCATTTTATATATATATAGTGATTTAGAAAAAACTAATCTTTTAGGTAGTTATGTTTGTACAAACAAAAATGACTTTACAACTGCTGAAACTTTTAATATGTGCGCTTTAGCTCGTAATTATTCCTTTGATGAAAACTTTAAAAATCATAATAGTGGAAAAACGAGTGAAATACTACCAATTGTAAATAATCGTTATATCTTTATAACTGATGATATTAATTATGATGATGCCGGGGAAGTAAAAGTTTATGATTTATATGATAAAAAGACCTTAGCTACTTATAAGCATGTATCTAGTAATAATGCTAATAGTGAAGTGACTTTTGTTAATAATATTGATAATATTATCGTTAAAAATAAGAGTGATAAATTTGGCGTAATTAGTATCAATAATAATGGCATTACCAAAAATTATGACTTT
Source organism: uncultured Bacilli bacterium (assembly GCA_934098505.1). Lineage (GTDB taxonomy): Bacteria > Bacillota_I > Bacilli_A > RF39 > UBA660 > CAG-605. The sequence continues at coordinate 421,562 of CAKOOR010000001.1, read as the reverse complement.
GTCTATGATCGTATGGAACGAATTGGCAACTATATAGAAGTAGCTAGAAACAATAAATATCAAATAATCTTTAATAATGATTCTTCAAGTATTAGTGTTGATTCTAAGATTTATGACTTTAGTGGTAAATATTTTGTTGTTAAGAATAATGATAAATTTGATATCTATAGTGATGATGGTACTGATAATCCTAAAAAAATTACCAATAAGACTTATAAAGTTATTAAATTAGTAGGTGAAACCATTTATTTAGCTATCGATGATAATAATAAAGTTTATGTAAATACTTATGATAATACGACTATAAATAATGAAGAAATAATTCTTGAGGCTAGCGATAATATCTTTACCCTTTATAATATGGTAAGTGCAAGTATTAGTGGTAATAATGTTATTTTAAATACCTTTAAAGCTGATGGAACTAAAGAAAATAGTTATACTTTTACGCTTCCTAAGAAAGAAGAAGAGAAAAAAGACGACAAAAACCAAAATAACCAAACCATACCAACTATAAAGGATGATACTAATGAAACCCAAGAATAATAAAATGACTTTAACTATGGCTATAATCTTAACGATTATAGCCTTGCCATTAGCGGTTCTTAGTACTTATGGTCATATCTTATATGGTAAAAAGACCGAACCAAATTGTGATATAAAATTAACTGGTGGAACTTGTTATTCTTGCGAAAATAAAACCGGTTATTGCAATTATGCATATAATTATATTAATGATAATAAATATGCTCTAAATTACTATCAAGGCTCTAATAATTATTTAACCTTCAGTAATAATTATGTTTTTATCATGGATAGTCCAACAACTTTTGATTATCGTAAATTAGTAGAATATCCTAAAGTTATCATTTATGATAAAGAAACTGGCAAGAAACTTAAAGTAGCTGGCTTAAATAATTATGGGATTGGTTTAAATAGTGACTACTATATAGGCTTAACAGATACTGGAAAATATACTTTATTTATTATAAACCAAACTATTAAACGTGTATTCGATGAAGAATATGATTTTATTGGCGTTGCTAATCATTTAGAAAATGGCAAACTTGATTCTTCAAAATTTGTTGTTCTTAAAGATAACAAATGGAAGATGATTGATGGTAATAATAAAGCCTTAACAGCGGAGTTTGAAACACCTATTTATGATTATAATGACACGGTTATTGCCTTTTATAAAAATAATAGTTATTTTCTATCGGATTATGAAGATAATAATTTGTTAGGTAATTATTTTACTAACGTTTATTTTTATGATAATATTCTAGTTTTATTGCAAGATGATAAATTAAGGGTTTATGAAAGTACAACTGCTAAAGATTTATTAAAAGATGTACCCATTAATAGTCCTGATGATGTTAAAATAGAAGAAGAAACTGACTCTATTATTATATCCATTAGTGGCATTAAAAGAGCACAAGTATATTTTGATGGTCGCATTATCAATTTTAATTAATTTTTAGGCTTGTAAGATAACCTCTACTAACTAATGAACGCATAAATTTTATTTATAACTACGGTTTTCCTTTTAACCGTAGTTTTTGCGTATCATTCTTCTGTCAAATAACTGGCAACTCTTGATTATTTACTTCTTAAAAACTTTAAAGTGTAGTATAATGTACTAAGAGTGGTGATTAAATGAAAATACTTATAAGTGCAGGAGGAACTGGTGGTCATATCTATCCTGCTTTATCGATTATTGAAGGATTTGAAAAATACGATAAAAATTTAGAAGTTTTATATGTAGGTACCAAAAATAGAATGGAAAAAGATATTGTTCCTAAGAATAATATTCCTTACTATGGAATTGAAATATATGGCTTATCCAAAAATATTTTTAAAGACATTAAAGATGTTTTCTTAATTATAAAAGCTAAAAAAGAACTAAAAAAGAAAATATTAGAATTTAAACCTGATGTTGTTTTAGGAATAGGTGGTTATGTAACTTATCCGGTTTTAAGTGTTGCCCATAAAATGCATATTAAAACTTTTATTCACGAACAAAATGCTATACCCGGTAAAACTAATAAAATGATTAGCAAATATGCTGATATAATTGGTGTTTCTTTTTTAGAAAGCAAAAAATATTTTCAAGGTAAAAACGTTTTATATACTGGTAATCCTACTGGTATTCGCGCTATAAATACTCCTAAAATTACTAAAAGTAGTTTAGGCATGCAAGAAGACATGCCACTTGTTGTTGTAGTTTGTGGTTCCCTTGGCTCCGAAACAGTAAACAATGCGATGCAAGGTTATCTTAAAACTTTAAAAAATAAAAACTACCAAGTAGTATATATTACGGGTAAAAATTTGTATGAAAAATTTAATAAAACTAAATATCCAAGTAATGTTTTAGTTTTACCATATTTAGATAATTTGTCTGGTCTTTTAAAGTCAACAGATGTTTTAGTAGCCCGTGCGGGAGCCTCAACTATTGCCGAAGTCATCAGTCTTAAAGTACCAACTATCTTTATTCCTAGTCCTTATGTTGCAAACAATCATCAATACTTCAATGCCCTTGCTTTAAGAAAAGAAAATCAGGCATTATTGTTAGAAGAAAAGAATTTATCAACAGCAAATATTACTAAAACGATTGAAGAACTACTATATAATAAGGAAAAACAATTACAAATAAAAAATAATTTAAGTAAAATTAGTACTTTAGATAGTACCAAAATAATTTATGATGCAATTAAGGATTTGATCAAAAAATGAATTTGAAATGTGAGATATTAGAAAATGTTAACTTAAAAGAATATAATACCTACCGAATTGAAGCTACTTGTAAATATATGGCTTTACCCAAAAGCATTAAAGAAGTTACCGAAGTAATAAATTACTGCCTCCATAAAGATGTTGCTTATTTTGTATTAGGCAATGGCTCTAATGTCATATTAGATGGCACTTTTAATGGCATTGTTATTAATATGAAAAATTTAAATGGAGCCGAATTAGTAAGTCCTACCGATATTATTGCTTATAGTGGTATTATGATGCCTAAATTAGTAAAATTTGCTGTTAAAAATAACTTGCAAGGTTTAGAATGGGCAAGCGGTATTCCTGGTACCTTAGGCGGTGGTATCTATGGCAACTGTGGAGCTTATAACGATGATATTTATCATTATTTAAAAGAAATAATTGTTTTACATAATGGCAAAATTGAACATATTAAAGCCGATAAAATCTATCATGATTATCGTAAAACTTTCTTTCAGGGTAAACGTCAGTACCTTATAATAGCGGCTCATCTTAGTTTAGAACCTGGAAACAGCAAAGATTCTCAAGACTTAATTAATGATCGCCTAAAACGCCGTCTTGCTAGTCAGCCTTTATCATATCCTTCCGCCGGCTCGGTTTTTCGCAATCCATCGAAAGAAATGCCCGCCGGTAAATTAATTGAAGAAAGTGGCTTAAAAAATAAAAACATTGGGGGAGCCATTATTTCCCCTAAACATGCCAATTTTATAATCAATGATGGCACTGCCACCGCAAAAGATATTATTAACTTAATTACCTTAATTAAAGAAACAATTAAAAAAAATTATCAAATTGACTTAGTAACTGAACAAGAAATAGTAAAGTGGGATTATAATGTCAAAGAAAACTAAAAGAAAATTAAATAAAAAACGTGTTTTAAATCTTCTACTTTTTTTAGTAGTAATTGTCATTTTTATTACTTATTTATGGAATATCAAGGTCAGCAACGTTTTAATTCTAGGTAATAATGAGATAGAAGATAGTACTATTATTAAGCAAACTGGTTTAAGAAATTACCCCTATTTTAAAGATATTAATAAACGCAATCTCGAAAAAGAAATAATCAATATCCCTCTAATAACTAATGCTAAAGTTACAAAATGCCTAAATGGGACTTTGAAAATTGAAGTAGAAGAAGAAACACCTCTTATGTACTTAGAAAATACTACTAAAATTATTACTAGTCAAAATAATGTTTATGAAAATATTCAAGTTAAAAAAATAACTATGCCAACTTTAAAAAGTAGTCTAAATAATGATACGCAAGAATTACTAGTTAAAGCTTTAAATAAATTAGACAATAATATTTTAAATATGATTAGTGAAATTACTTATGCCCCAACAATTAGCAGTGAAGGTAAGACAATTGATGATAAAAGATTTACTTTTTATATGAATGATGGTAACATAGCCTACATTAATACGATTAATATTGATAAATTCAATAATTATTTAGTAGTAGTTAGTAAAACTATTGATACGTATGGAGTAGGAGTAACGGGAACCTTTAACTTTGATTCTGGTACGAGTAATGTGGTATTTCAAAAGAAAGATAGTGGTAGTAATGGAACCGAAAATCAATTATGATAAAGAAATGACAAAAATAATTAGCAGTTTAAATAGTCACAAAAAGCTGCTTTTACATTCCTGCTGTGCCCCTTGTAGCAGTGCTTGTATAGAAAGGTTAACTCCTTATTTTGATATTACTATTCTTTATTATAATCCTAATATTGAACCTTTAGAAGAATATGAAAAACGCAAAAATGAAGAAATAAGATTTATTAAAGAATATCCTAATATTAATAAACTAGATATCATTGATTGTGATTATGATAATGATAAATTTTTACAAATTGCTAAAGGTCTTGAAAATGAACCTGAACGTGGCAAAAAATGTTTAAAATGCTATAACTTAAGAATGGAATATACGGCTTTAAAAGCAAAAGAGTTAGGCTATGATTACTTTGCTACCACTTTAACCTTAAGTCCTTTAAAAGATAGCCAGGTTCTTAATAAAATTGGTTATGCTCTTAGTAAAAAACATAATATTGCTTATTTACCTAGTGATTTAAAAAAACAAAATGGTTATAAAAGAAGTATCGAACTTTCAAAAGAGTATAATTTGTATCGTCAAAACTTTTGTGGCTGTATTTATTCTAAAAAAATTGCCACAAATCCTACAAATAATCTTGACCAATAAAGTTATTTCCTATAGAATAAGACAACGAGAAGGAAGATAAAAGATGAAAAAAATTGAAGAAATAGAAATTAAACTTTATGAAGCATTAGGAGCCAAAAAGCTAAATAAAATTGATGAGAAGCTTGATAATTTTATAGATAAAATCTTATTAGCCCTAACACCAAAATCTAAAAAAAAAGCGAAAGAACAACGGTTAAAAGAAACCAAAAGGTTAAAAAGTTCTAAGAAAATAGAAGGTGTCTTAGAATATCAAAAAAATGTTAAATATGATATTAAAAGTGCTCTTTTCTTTACGACTTTGTACATTTTAGCAGCAGCCTTTTTTATAAGTTTTAATGCCTCATTACTACTTATCGGTGTTTATGTTGGTGGCGCCGCCTTATTTTTGTCAACAGCAGCGACCTATAGATACAATTATTTACGAGCTAAAAAAGTTACTAACAAATGGTACAGTCAATATGAAAATCAAAAAGAAGATACCATTGCTAGCATTATGACCAAAAGTAAAGAATTAGATCATCATCATTGTGAAATTATCAGCCAAAATAACAAACTAGAACAAGCAAGTTTTCGTGAATTAACTAAAGATGCTGAATTATCAACTTTAAAAAAATATGATAATTATCTAGACTCATATTCAAGTGCTATGCAAAATAATGAACCATTACCAACCTTGGCTTATGGTAAGAAAAAAGATAAAACTTTAAGATTAGTACCAAATTATGCTAAACCACGTCAGTAGTATAAGTATTCAAAATTGGAATTAAAAATAGATGTTATAAGGAAGAACTATAACGTCTTTTTGTTTGCTAAATAAATATTAATTGCTATTTAAGCTCAATTTGTAAAGGCTATTTAAAAAAATATCAACTTGAATAAAATAAACTTTATTAAAAAATAATCTTGCAATTACTATATATATTACTTATAATTACCTTAGTTATATAGACCAGTAGCTTTAAGAAAAAAATTAAATAAATTCATCTAAAATGATTGACTTTAGCCAGATATGTAAGATAGAATACTGCTACATTGATTGAAAAAAAGATAAAATAATTGTTACTAAATTAAGTTAGGAGAGAATAATATGACATTTAAAATAATAACTCTAGGTTGCAAAGTTAATACTTATGAATCAGAAGTAATGCAAGAAAAATTAATAAAATCTGGTTTTCAAAAACAAGAAGATGAAGAAACAAAAAGCGATATTATTATTATCAATACTTGTTCGGTAACCAATATGGCTGATAGCAAGTCACGAAAACTTATTCGCCATGCTAAAAGAGAAAATCCCAATTGTATCTTAGTGGTTTGCGGTTGCTCTGCTGAAAATCATCAAGCAGAATTAAAAGACTTAAATATCGATATTTTAATAGGCAATACTGGTAAATCGAAAATAGTTGATTTAATTAACGATTATTTAATTAATAAAACTCCTTATACATATTTTGCCGGCACAAGAGATTTAGAATTTGAAGATATGCAAGTCGATGAGTTCACTTCCCATACGAGAGGATTTATAAAGGTTCAAGATGGCTGTAATAATTTTTGTACTTACTGTATAATTCCTTATATGCGTGGTAATATTCGCAGTAAAGACTTAAATACAGCTTTAGAAGAAGCTAAAACTTTAGTAGCCAATGGTCATCAAGAAATTGTTTTAACCGGTATTCATACTGGTTCTTATGGTAGGGGTACTGATCATGATTTAACAGATTTAATAAACGCGATGTCCGATATCGAAGGCTTAAAAAATATTCGTATTTCTAGTATTGAAGTTACCGAACTTAACGAAAAATTCATGAACATGTTAAAAACAAATACTAAGGTTTGTCACCATATGCATATTCCTTTACAATCTGGTAGTGATAAGATTTTAAAATTAATGAATAGAAAATATAATAAAAAAGAATTTCTTGCTAAAATAAAAGAAATTCGTACTTGTGTCCCCGATATTAATATTACAACAGATGTTATTACCGGTTTTCCTAATGAAACAGAAACAGATTTTCAAGAGTGCTTAGATTTTGTAAAAGAAGTTGGTTTTACTAAAGTTCATACCTTCCCATATTCGGAACGTACTGGAACTGTTGCTGGCAAAATGCCTAATCAAGTTCCTGTTAATATTCGTAAAGAACGTGCTAAACGTTTAATTGAACTTTCTGATACTTTAGAACTCGCTTACAACACTGAACAAATTGGTAAAACCTTTGCAGTTTTAATTGAAGAGGTAAATAATACAACCTCAATTGGGCATACTTCTACCTATCTTAAAGTCGTTGTAAATGAAAAATTAGAACATAATAAATTTTATAATATAAAGATAACTAAGGCCACTAAAGACTCTGTTTACGGGGTAATAGAAGCCTAAAAAATAATTTTCTAACTATTATTAAAGAAAAAAAGAATAAAAGGAAAGTTTCATTTTGAAACTTGAGGGTTTAAAAATATGCAATTTGTTTATGAAAAAATTTTAAATAATTATATTTTAATGGAGCTTATTAAAGCTTTAATTGTTGTTTTAATTATTGTTATTTTAGCCGTTAATATTGGCACTTATCTTTATAAGAACAGTGTCCATAGTTTTTATACTACTAATGGTTTAATTGTTGACTTACAAGATACTATCAAGAAAGATTTAAATAAAATAACTGACGTTGAATCATTAAAAGAAGCTGGCAATATAATAGGCATTACTAATAATAATGGGGATAATAATTACCGTTTGTACCTTTGTGGTCGTAAAAATGATAAATTACGTATTAACATTAATAATACCAGCATTAAAAATCTTGAAAGTTATTCATATGAAAATGGTTGTTACAATATCATTGCCAAAACAATTGTTTCTCAATCTACAGATACCTATGAACTAAAGTTATTTATCCCTAAATCATCTTCTTTAACTGATTATTATGCTAATTATAAAATCAAAGTAGAAGGCTATACTAAAGAAAATTAAATAACCTGGAGTAAAGTTAATATTATAAAAGCTATGACACTTAAGAAAGTAGCGCAGAAACGACCATATAAGTAATTGCTGATTTTAATATCACTACCGTTAATAACTGTTTTAACTTGCATAAGGATACATATTCCCCCAAAATTAATAAAAATCAAACTTAAAATGGCTTTAAAATAAGTTGCAATACTACTTCGGATAAGAAAAGAAAGACCATTAGTAATTTCAACAAGACCAGTAAATGTCTTTAAATTATTAGGAATAATTAAAGTTAGCAAATTAAAAATAATTATCATTCCTAAAACATTAAGAAATATCTGAGAAGCTTTACTTACTTCTTGTACTAAAATTTCCGCTAGTCCTAGTTCTTTTGTTTTCTTAATGGGGTTATCTTCTTTAATCCTGATAAACCAATAAATAAAAATATTAGTTAAATAACTTATAATGATGATAAAGATAATAATTTTAAGAGGCAAAAAGTTACTTAACATTGTATATAAAAATAGGGGATTAATAAAAAAATTGCACATAATAAACCGATTGGCAGTTTCCGCAGAAATTAATTTTTTTTGCAATAAATCCTTAATAATTACTGCGTTATTAGGAGTCCCACTAAGTAAACTCATTATAAAAATATAGATATAATGTGATTTCGTTATCGTAAAAAGATAGTAAGGAAAGTTATAATTAATTAAAATTTTGCTTATAATATACATAGGAAAAAGAGAAATAAAAACTTTGGATAAAAAAAGATGGCAAGAATTTAAAATAGAAGTACCAACCAGAACATTATTTGTAAATAATAAGTAAACTAATATTAAAGATATACTAATAATTGCTATATTTTTTTTCATATCTATATCCTTTTTTGATATAATTAATTAAGGTGATTCAATTGATTAATAAATATTATGCTAACACTAAAAAATTCATACGTGAAAATATTAAAACTTTAGTGATCTTTTTGGTTATTTTCTTACTATTTTTTATTGATACACCATACCTTATCTATACTCCTGGTAATTATATTGATCTAAGTAAAAGGCTAGAGATAGCAACCGATAATGCCACAAACGGTACTTTTGGCATGGCCTATGTTAGTGTTATCAAAGCTAGTCCTATTTTTCTAGGCTTAAGCTATTTAAATAAGAATTGGGATATTATTAGTAAAGATCAAGTAAAATATGACGATGAAACTTTAAAAGAATCTGAAAAACGCGATAAAATTAGCATGGAAGAAGCCGTCAGCAACGCTAAAATAGCTGCTTTTAATGAAGCTAATGCGACGTATAACATCAAAAATGTTCGCCATATAATAACCTATTTAGATAGTAGCGATACCGAACTTAAATTATTTGATGAAATAAAAAAGGTTGAAGGTCATGACATTGATAATCTGGAAGATATTCGTAAAATAGTTGACTCTAAAGAAATTGGTGCTAAAATGAATATTGAGGTATTAAGAAATGAAAAGTTAATCTCTGTTAGTTCACGTGTATATGAAAGTAGCGGTCGCAAGTTACTTGGAATTTCATTAACTAATGTCTATGAAGTAGAAACAGACCCAGAAGTGGAGATAAAAGTAAAATCTAATGAATCTGGACCTTCCGGTGGTTTAATGATGGCTTTAAGTGTTTACAATGCTTTAATACCAGAAGATATTAGTCACGGCAAAAAAATTATTGGCACTGGCACTATCGATGTTGATGGCAACGTAGGTGAAATTGGGGGCGTTAAATATAAGCTAATTGGGGCGGTTAAAAATAAAGCTGATGTCTTCTTATGTCCTAAAGAAAATTATGAAGAAGCTAAAGAAATAGCTACTGAAAATAAATACAATATAAAAATTATTAGTGTATCTACCATAAAAGAAGCAATAGAGGAGTTGAAAAAAATATGAAACCTAAGTATTACAATGCTAATGTGTATGATGACTTAGACTTTATTAATAAATGTTCTTATTTTAATGAATGGTATAAAATTGTTGAGCCAATCCTTTTAAGTGATGAATTCCAACGTCGTAAACTTTTCTTGCACCATGAATCATCTGTTTGGAATCATTCTATTATGGTATCATTTAAATCATTCTTAGTTGCTAAATTTTATAATCTTAACGTATATGATGCTACCGTTGCTGGGCTTCTTCATGATTTTTATCCGCAAGCTTGGCAATATAATAAAGAGTTATATGAACTTGACCCCATTTATTTAACTAGATATTTTAAAAAGCATAAAAAATTAACTGAACTTCATGGCTTTGTACATGGTAAAGAAGCTGCTATTAACGCTAAAAAATACTTTCCAGATATGGTAAATGAAAGAATTTTAGATAGTATTAAATATCATATGTTTCCTTTAACTGTCATACCACCTCATTATATTGAGGGCTGGATAGTTACGTCTATGGACAAAAAAGTATCCGTTAGTGTCTTTAAAGATATTAAAGAACTACCTAATTATGTGGGAATAAGAACGCATAAAGTAAGTAAGCAAAAGGTCTAGTAGCAAAAACTAATATTATAATCAATAACTTAAAATCATTCATTTATTAATAACATGTAAGTTCCAAAAACTATGAAGCCAGTACAGCTAGAATATACCTAGCTTTTTTTAAATAGCAGTTTTATCTTGTTTTTTTCTAAAAACTCTTTATAATATTTAACAAGGTGATTTCCATGTTGATATTAATTTTTTACTATTTTTTAATGGCATTAATTCTTTTCCTCTTAATAAACTTCTTAAAGTTCAAAAAGAAAGATAATCTTTTATTTCCTATTTTTTATCTTTTTCTATGTGCTTTTTATTTAGAACTTCATAACCTAAAATATAACTATATCTTTATTATTATTGTCTTTGAATTCTTTATGGAACTTTTCTATAATTATGCTTTCCGTGATAATAAAGCTAGTTTTAATATCAATTACTTTTTGAAAAAATATAGTACTTTAATAATTTTTAGCCTTTTTTTAGAAAATTATCTCTTTAGTAAAGTTGACAGCATTCTTCCTAATATGGATATGATAAAGACTATTATTTGGTTTATTATCTTTATTTATTTTTATAACCTTATAGAAGAATTGATTAAAGTTCATGATAAAGATGAGAATACTTATAATGCTTTGCAAGATAAAAATTATATTATAAGTAGTTATGCAAAATATAAATTGCAATATAAAGACGTTTTGCATGATTATGATTCCATTATTCGTCAATTGGTTCTTTCCATCTTAATATATGAAGACTATAATACGCCAAAATTAAAAAGAAAATTGGATAACTTGCTTTTTGGTCGCTTAACTAAAGTAGCTAAATTAGGTATTATGCAAGTCGAAACGAAAACTTTTATTACCGATGAAGAATCTATTCGTTTTGTTAGCAATGCTCTAGAAAAAAAGTACGAAAATTTAACTAATAAAAAAACCAGTATTGCTAAAACGATTTTAAAAGGGTACTTACAAGATTATTCTAAATACAATATCATTTTAAAAATTTATGAAACTATTAAAATCTTTGAAGCTTTAAATTAAGACATGAAATTAAAAATCTTACATATATATTATTAGGTGATTATATGCAATATATACTAGAAGTTGAAAAAAATAATAAAAAAGTGTCAATCCTTAAAGAAGAAATAGTAGCTAAGAAATTACGCTTTAATATTAGTGGCTTTAAAGGTGAGTACTATTTCTTTGGACTTGGTAATTGTCAAAATAAAAAATATTATACATTTAATATACCTGATAACGTTACTAGTATTTATGAGTATTTAAAAAACAATATCGATATTATTGATTTGCATCCAACCTTTATTGAAAATACTATCTTTGACTTAAAATGTAAATTTCATTCCTTTAATGACGTCTATAAAAATGATTCCCTTGTTTTAGCAGCTAGTAATGAAGACGAAACTATCTTTTATTTGTACAACATTAAAAATTGTAATCTAACTGATATCGATTATCGTACAATAATTAATGTTTTACGAGATTATTATGCCGATATGTGGGGTTTAGATTTAAATGCCGGGGACTATAGTATCATCTATATGTATACTACTGATCATAAATTTTGTAAAATCTTAATTGAACCTAATATACATTTAGAAAAAGCCAATAATTATAATGTTAAACCTAAAGCCTTAAGTCTAACAAAATCATCGGATTAATCTTCCTAAGTGTCCATACTAAAAGTACCACTATCTATGGTATTTTTTGAAATTTAGTGATTTTACTTATAAAATTTAGTAAATTAGCCATAATAAAAATGGTGAAGTGTATGAAAAATAATACAGGTTATACTATAGCTATTCTTTTCTTAGGACTTTTTCTTTTGACAGTTCCTTTAAATATTAAGGAAAGTAGGGCATCTAATACTAATTTAAATGCCGATGGTATAAATAAAAAACAAGAAGATGGGATAGACGAAGATAAGAATAATTCTGAGGATAAAAAATACGAAAATCAGGATTTTTCTGATAGTGACAGCAATCAGCAAGATGACAATGAATCATCATTACAAGACCAGTCGCAAAGTAAGTCCCAAGGACAAAGTAATAAAAATAAAGAATCTAAAAAATATGTTGCTTTAACTTTTGATGATGGCCCCAGTGGATTTACCAAAGATATTGTTAATCTTTTAAAACAATATAACTATAATGCTACCTTTTTCGTTCTAGGTAGTAGATTAAATCTTGATTATAAAGATATTTTAAAAGAAAGTCTTAATAACGGTAACGAAATAGGTATTCATGGCTATTCTCATAAATCATTTACCCGTTTAAAGCCAGCTACTTTGGAAGAAGAAATAACTAAAAGTAAAAAATATGTCTACAATTTGACCGGGTTTACTCCGAGTCTAGTGCGCCCGCCTTATGGAAATATCAATAATAATATTCGAAAATTAGGTTATGGTCCTTACATTTTGTGGAATAATGATACTTTAGATTGGAAACTAAGAGATGCCCAAAAAATATACGATCGTTTCATTAACAATGTTGCCGAAAATAATATTATCTTAATGCATGATACTTATCTTACCACTTACAAAGCTTTAGAATTAATCTTGCCATACCTAAAAGAGAATAATTATGAAGTAGTAACAGTAAACGAGTTGTTTCAAAAAAATGGTAAAACCTTAGAAAATACTAAAAGCTATCGCTACGCCACTTAAAATTAAATTAAAGGTAATTCTTCATCAAAATCATCACTTTTAGTTGCCACATAAAGACTAATAACGCCCCCGACTAAAAATAAAATACTAGCAATAAAAACTAAATCTGTTAATCTTTTTTTCTTAGGATTAGCATTTTTATAACGTGTAAGCGTCGTTTCGTCCTTAAAGGATAAATAAGCAAAATAAATATATATAATCAAAATAACACTAAGAACAATTTTATTAATTTGTCTAAACTTTTGCTTATAAAATCTTTGGTTAGTTTTTAAATATAATTTTTCTAAATAATTAGAGTAAAGATTAAAACACACTAAAAAAATATATATTAACCAAATGAAAGATTCAATATCAATTTTTTTTAATGTCTTTAATTTATCTTCATTCATAGTAAAGTATATGAAATAAGTAGTTAAACAAACTAAAAAAATTTTTATAAGTAGTTAATTATAATCATAATTATTAAAGAAATGATTATTAATTATATAAAATATATAAAAAGCAGAAAATGATAGTTACATAAAGTAAATTATGCTGCGAAAAATAGGTATTTTTTCCTACTAGAAAAAAAATTTGCTAAAAATTGCAAAAAACAGTTGCAAAACTATATGATATTTAGTAAAATTAAGAAGTCAGCAAGGAAATGGGCTTGTAGCTCAGCTGGTTAGAGCGCACGCCTGATAAGCGTGAGGTCGGAGGTTCAAGTCCCCCCAGGCCCACCATTTTATTTTACTGGCCTGTTGGTGAAGCGGTTAACACATATGCCTTTCACGCATACATACATGGGTTCAAATCCCGTACAGGTCACCAATTTTGTTAATTAAAGCCCTAAATACGGGTTTTTTGTTTTGTAAGAATCTTTTTATCATTATAAAAGTGTGCTTTTGAGATGGTCTTACTTTGCAATAATAAAATCGTATGGTATAATGTGATCGGTGGTTTTATGAAAAAAGAAGAAAAAACAAATAGTGATTATTTCACAACCAAAGAAGGCAAATTTATTAAACATCAATCTAAAAAAATAAGAATTGAAGGCATCCTTTGTATAGCACTTGGCCTTATTTATCTTCTTTTCAACATTTACAAAAAAGAAGATTGGTATATGTATATAATAACTATTGCTTTATTTATATTTGGCTCTTATTTTTTGTATAAATCATATAGTATTAAAAATTTTAGAAAGAAAATATATGATTATAAGAAAAATAATCCAGAAGAAAAATAGTTCATATAAACTATAATTAAAAAAGAGAAAATAAAATATCGACTTGTTAAAAAGTGTTAATATTAAAAAATATTTAGTTCGAGGTGAATATGACAGCATTAGGGTTAGATTTAGGAACCAAAACTTTAGGCGTAGCTATTTCTAAGACCGGCATTATTGCTAATCCGTATAAATTATTAAAGTATAATAATGAAGAATACGATAATTTAGCTAAAGAAGTTGCCGATATTGTTGAAAAAGAAAATGTTACTGAAATTGCTTTAGGCCTTCCTAAAAACATGAATAATACCAGCGGCTTTGCCACTAAAAGAAGTGAAGATTTTAAAACAATCTTAGAAAAATATGTTAATATACCCATAAATTTTGTTGATGAAAGATTAAGCACAGTGGAAGCAACTAACATATTATTAGCCAATGATATGTCACGGAAAAAAAGAAAAAATATAATTGATGTAACAGCAGCGATGATTATACTTGATACTTATTTAAAGAAAAGGAATAATAATGAAAAATAATAAAATCAAATTAATAAACGATAAAGGGGAAGAATGTTTATTTGATCCACTTTTTACCTTTGATAGTGAAGAAACCAAAAAAAGTTATATAGTATATACTAATCATGAAAAAGATGAAGATGGTAAAGAAAAAGTCTATGCTTCTATTTATGATGCTACCGGTAAAGATATGAATCTTTATCCTATTGAAACTGAAAAAGAATGGAATCTTATCTTTAATATTTTAGAATCTATTCAAAAGAAAATGGAAGAAGAGAAAAATGTCTAAACAAAAAATAATTAAAATAATTAGTGCTATCGCATGCTTAATATTTGTAATTTTATTAAGTATAATTATAACTTATAATGTTTTGCTAGGTCCGGTAAGTAAAGATAGTAGTAATATTACTTTTGAAATACCTTATAAAACAACTTCTAATGAAGTTTTAGCATCTTTAAAAGAACAAGGCTTGATTAAAAATGTAACCATAGCTAAAATATATATGAAGCTAAATAAAATAACTAATATTCAAGCTGGCATTTATAACCTTAACAAAAGTATGTCAACGAGTGAAATCTTAAATTCCTTTCAAGATGGCAAAGTTATTGATGATGAAGTAACTGTGACCTTTGTTGAAGGCAAAAGACTTCCTTACTATGTTGATACGATAGCTAAAAATTTTGGCATTAGTAACGATGAGATAAATGCTTTGTTAACGAATAAAGATTTCTTAAACGAACTTATTACAAATTACTGGTTTATCGATGAAGAAATTTTAAATAAAGATATTTATTATCCCCTAGAAGGTTATTTCTTCCCTGATACTTATAATTTCCGCAAAGAGGCTAATTTAAAAGAGATTATTTTAACCTTAATAAATGGTTTAGCAAATAAATTAGCTCCTTATAAAAAAGATATTGAAAATAGTGGTTATACTACTCATCAAATTTTAACTCTAGCTTCGATTGTTGAATTAGAAGGCGTAAACGATGAGTCAAGAAGTGGGGTTGCTAGTGTCTTTTATAACCGCCTAAAAGATGGTTGGACTCTTGGTAGTGATGTAACGACTTATTACGCCGTGAAAAAAGACTTCTCAGTTGAATTAACACAAAAAGACTTAGATACTTGCAATCCTTATAATACCAGATCAACTTGTGTGAGCGCTTTACCAGTCGGACCAATTTGTAGTAGTGGTTTAGAAAGTATCATTGCAACCATTAACCCTGCTAGTACCGATTATTACTATTTTGTTGCAGATAAAAATAAAAAGACATATTATGCAAAAAATCAAAGTGAATTTAATGCCATTATTAATGACTTAAAAAATCAAGGTTTATGGTATGTCTACGATTAAAGGTGATGAATTATGAAAGAACAAATTTTAGAAATTGAAAAATATGCCAAAGAAAATAATGTACCCATAATTGAAAAAGAATCAATTTGCTATATTATGAAGTATATTAAAGAGCATAATGTCAAAAATATTTTAGAAATTGGTAGTGCTATTGGTTATTCCGCTATTTTGATGGCTTCAAGTAACCAACCAACTACCGTTACAACCATCGAACGTGATGAAACTCGCTATATGGAATGCTTAAAAAACATTAAAAAATGCGGTTTAGATAAAAAAATCAACGTTGTTTATCAAGATGCCCTTGATGTTAATTTGACTGGAGTATCATATGACTTAATTTTTATTGATGCCGCTAAAGGTCAATATACTAAATTCTTTGAAAAATATAAGTATTTTTTGAATAAGGGTGGCGTTATCATAACCGATAATATTAATTTTCATGGTTATGTTGGTAAAAGTGATACTATCGAAAGCAAAAATTTAAGACAATTAGTTAGTAAAATTGAATCCTATATTGACTTCTTAAAAAATAATGAAGAATTTACCACAGAATTTCTAAATATTGGAGATGGTATAAGTGTTAGTAAACGTAAAGATGAAGAATAAAATCTTAATAAGTATTAATAATTTAGAAGAAATAGATAAATATAAAGCGGAAGGTATTTCTACCTTTCTTTTGCCGTTAAAAGGGTATACTGTTGGTTATCCAGCCAGCTTTCAAATAGAAGAAATTAATGCCGTTGCTAGCCAAAGTAATATTTATTGTCTAATTAACAAAGTTTTAAATAATAAAGAAATCGATGAATTAAAGAGTATTTTACCGAAATTAAATATTAAAGGATTTGTAATCGAAGATATTGGTCTTCTTAAGACCATAAAAGCTTTAAATAAAGAAATAATTCTTTTTATAAATCATTTTAATTGCAATTACAAGTCAATAAATGTCTGGCTAAATTATGTTGACAGTGTTTTTGTTTCTAATGAATTAACTAAAGAAGAATTGCAAGAAATCGATATCAATGTTAGAAAACCAGTCGTTTATCATTTATTAGGCTATAATCAAGTAATGTACTCTAAACGTAAATTAGTTTCTAACTATGAAGATTATTATCATTTACCGCATAATAATCCTTTACATATAACGGATAAAATGGGAAGTGTTAAATTTACTCTTTTTGAAGAAGAGGGTAGTACCGTTGGTTTTTCTAATAAATGTGCTGTTTTAGACTGTCTTGATTTAAACAATGTTTATTATTTTTATGTTAATACAACTTTCTTAAGTGTAGATACTATCATAAAATTTTTTCACGGAGAAGACATAGTCAATACCGATAATGGCTTTTTAACCAAAAAGACTGTCTTTAAGATAGGAGATATCAAATGATTGAGTTATTAGCGCCCGCAGGGGATTTAGAAAGATTAAAAGTAGCACTTTTATATGGTGCTGATGCGGTATACGTGGGAGGGACTGACTATTCCTTAAGAGCCAATGCTAAAAATTTTAGCCTTGATGATTTAAAGAGTGGGGTCGATTTTGCCCATAGTCTTAATAAGAGAGTTTATGTAACGGTTAACATTGTTCCGCATAATGCTGATACTTTAGGATTAGAAGAATACCTTTTAAATCTAGATAAAATCGGCGTTGATGGGATAATTGTCAGTGATATCTACATTATGTCCCTTCATCAAAAGTTAGGTTTGAAGACAGAATTACACGTTTCGACCCAAGCTTCAACTAGTAACTATGAATCTGCCTTATTTTATAAAAACTTGGGAGCCAAAAGAGTAGTTTTAGCTCGCGAAACATCCAAAGAAGATATTAAAAGAATAAAAGATGAAACCCATTTGGACTTAGAATGCTTTATTCATGGAGCTATGTGTACTTCTGTTAGTGGTCGCTGTGTCATGAGTAATTATGCCACTAATCGTGATTCTAATCGTGGTGGTTGTAGTCAGGTATGCCGTTATGTTTTTAGGGCTGATGATAATGAACCTGATTTTACGATGATGCCTAAAGATTTAAATATGGTACCATTTATTAAAGAAATGATTGAAGTAGGCGTTAATTCCTTCAAAGTAGAAGGACGTATGCGTAGTATTTATTATATTGCTACTGTTATTTCTACATATCGCAGTCTTATTGATAAAATAAAAAGTAATACTTTAACAGAAAAGTATGCAACTTATGCTTTAAATGTCCTAAATAGATGTGCTAACCGTGACTCCGTACCGCAATTTTTTGATAAGGAACCAGGCGTCGATGAGCAATACTTTTTAGATCGTAATGAAATTAGTAATCAAGATTTCTTGGGCATTGTAATAGAATATGATAAGGACAAAAAAGAAGTAACTGTAGAGCAACGAAACTACTTTCAACCCGGTGACATAGTTGAAGTCTTTGGCCCTGATATTGATACGCAAACTTTAACTATTCCCCAAATTTATGATACTGAAGGTAACGAGTTAGAAGTGGCTCGTCATCCAAAACAGCTAATAAAATTTAAGTGTGAAATACCACTAAGTAAGATGGATATGCTACGAATAAAAGTGTTTGACTTTTAATATAATTTGTAGTATTCTTAGATAGATAATTTTTTAGAGGAGAGAATAAAAATGACAAAAGAACAAACAATTCTATTAACACCACAAGGTTATTTGGCGTTAGAAACTGAATTGAACGACTTAAAATTAAAGAAAAGACCTGAGGTAATTGCTGCATTACAAGAAGCAAGAAGTTTAGGAGATTTATCAGAAAATGCTGAATACGATGCTGCTCGTAATGAACAAGCTCAAGTAGAGGCTAGAATCAAAGAATTAGAATTTAAACTAGAACATTGTCAAGTAATGGATGGCGCATCTAAAGAAACAGTTAGCGTTGGCTCTAATGTCACTTTAAATTATATAGACGATGATGAGGAAGAAGAATACTCAATCGTAGGTTCCATGGAAGCTGACCCATTTGCTAATAAAATCTCTAATGAGTCACCTATTGGTAAGGCCATTTTAGGTCATCGTGCTGGTGAAATAGTTAATGTTATAACTCCAACTGGTTCGTATGACGTTAAAATTGTAAAAATTGCTTAATTTACTCGCTTTATTGCTAGTTTTAAGTTATAATATAGAGGTTAGAAAAGGAAGAATTTTATGAATAATGTAAAAAAAGTTGTAAAAGAATATAAAGGTGAAATTTGGACTAAGGCTATTAAAGATGCTTATAATAAAATTAAAAAAGATGTAACTGTTGATGGTTTTAGAAAAGGAATGGTACCTTTTGATATGTTCGTTAGTAAAAATGGTGTAGAACCACTTTATAACGATGCTATCGACATTTTACTTACAACTGAATATAAAAAGACTTTAGAAGAAGTTAAAGAAATGCCAGTTGTTCAGCCAACTGTTGATATTAAAGATATTAATAAAGATGGAATTAGCATTGAATATACATTTATTTCTAAACCTGATGTTAAATTAGGAGAATATAAAAATTTAGGAATTAAGAAAGAAACTGCTAAAGTAACAGCTAAAGAAGTAGACGAAGAAATTACTAAACTTCAAACTAAATACGCTGAAATCAAAGTTAAGGAAAGTGGCAAAGTTGAAAACGGCAATACTGCAATCATTGACTTTGAAGGTTTCTTAGATGGTAAACCATTCGAAGGTGGTAAAGGTGAAAATTATCCATTAGAAATTGGCTCAAACACATTTATCCCAGGCTTTGAAGAAGGCTTAATTGGTATGGCTGTTGGTGAAGAAAAGGATTTAAATTTAAAATTTCCAGAAAACTATACTGAAGAACTTAAGGGTAAAGATGTAGTATTCAAAGTAAAAGTAAATATTATTAAAGAAAGAGTTTTACCAGAATTAAATGAAGATTTCTTTAAGGATTTAGGTTATGAAGATGTTAAGACAGCTGATGAACTAAAAGCAAAAGTTAAAGAACAAATTAAGACTCGTAAAGAAGCTGAAATTGAAGATAAATACATTGATGACTGCTTAAAACTTGCTGTATCAAAGATGACTGTAGAAATTAATCCAGAAATCATTGACGAAGAAATTCATAGAATTATTGACCAAGTATCACAACAATTAAAGATGAATGGTCTAACTCTTGATCAATACATGCAATTTACTGGTATGACTCATGAAGACTTACATAAACAATATGAGGAAACAGCTACAACAAGAGTAAAAGAAAGATTCTTATTAGAAGAAGTTGCTAAAGAAGAAAAAATTGAAATTAGCGACAAAGATGCTGAAGCAAAAGCTGAAGAAATGGCTAAAAATTATGGCATGACTAAAGAAGATTTACTAAAAGAATTTGGTGGTCTTGATATGGTTAAATACGACATGAAAATGCGTGAAGCAATCAACATCATTAAGGGAGAATAGTCTTCCTTTTTTCTTGCCCTTTTATTATGCTGTTAACTAAAAAAGGTTGACAGTGATAACTACATATGATAAGATAATTACTGTTATTAAGTGAAGGAGGGAATACAAATGGCAGTTAAATTAAGATTAAAAAGAATGGGTTCTAAACAAAAACCATTCTATAGAATAGTTGCAGCTGACTCAAGATGCCCAAGAGATGGTAGATTCATCGAAACAGTAGGTACTTATAATCCAATTAAAAATCCTGCAGTTATTACAGTTGATGAAGAAAAAGCTATCAAATGGTTAAACAACGGTGCTGTTCCAACTGATACAGTTAAGAACATTCTTGCTGGTGAAGGCATTATGAAAAAATATGCTGAATCTAAAAAGAAAGAAAATTAATTTATGGAATTAAAAGAATTTACCGAATACTTAGTTAAATCAATTGTTAGTAATCCTGAAAAAGTTCGCGTTAGTGAATTTAAGTTAGAAGATGATTTAATAATTGAAGTGTTAGTAAGCGATGAGGATCGCAGCATTGTAATTGGCAAAGGTGGCAAAATGGCTAATGCAATTAGAACTTTGGTGCAAGCTCATGCTTACATTATGAATTTAGGTAGAGTAAAATTAAATATTGATTCAATTTAAAGATATTTGGCGTCAACCGATATCTTTTTAATTTTAAAAATATTCTTTCTTTCCTTACTTTTATCAATATAAAGTTAATAGAAATTAATTTATGTGAATTTCTTGTGAAATTTATTAAACTGACTTGAAATTTACAAAAAGTTAACTTATAATAAGAAACTGCAGGAAGGAGAAGACATAATGAAAATTGATAAAAAAAGAATAAGAAAATTTGCGGGAGTGACTCCCTTAGCAGTGGCTATTGCCATAGGAGGTACTATCGCAATTAATGAATATACAGTCAATCATAATGAAAACATTTGTTTACTAACTAGAATTTTAGGATGGAATCATCAAGTTCAAGTTATCAATGAAGATGAAGAAAATATTAAAAACGGCGTCTTTGCCGAGTATAGTGAAATTTATTATGAAGTGCCAGATGGTTATATTATTCATCACAAAGATATGACCGGTTACAAAAAAGTAGATGGCTACACTGCTTATGATAGTAATAGTAATCAGCCCTATCAAGTTAATCCAACGATGCTAACTATGAATCCAACTATCTATTTTATTCCTAATGTTGAAATATTCAAACATAATGATGAATTAAATGAAGATGAATTAGTAAAAGAATTAAAATTAAAGTAGGTGTATAATGGAAGATTTTAGATTTATTGAAAATAATATCACGTATTATGTAATTGCTACATATTATGACGAAGAATATACCCAGAAAAATTATATGCTTTATACTGATAAAACTTATAAAGACGATAAACTTCAAGTATTTTATTCCATCTATGAGGAACAATCAGATAAAAAAATAAAACTATTAGAAATGAAAACTCCTGAAGAAAAGAAAGTTGGGTTGGCATTTCTAAAGTCTGTATTAGAAGATATTAATAAGTAGAGTGCTTGCGCATTCTTTTTTTCTTAAAAAAAATTATTTAAGGTTATAATTTGGCAAAATTCGACACAGTACTTATTGTATTATTATCTCGAAAAGAAAGAGAGATAAATATGAAAAAGATTTTAGTACCAGTAGTTATCGCCTTAGCGGCTGTTAATGTTAATGCCAAGGGAAAATGGGATGCTCCTTATGTTACTTCTAAAGAAGAAAGTGGCATTACTAGAAATGTTGTTTGTGAGAAAAAAGATTGTGTTGAAACTATTACCATTCCTGAAAATTTTAAAGATAAAGAATTAACTATTAAACCAAGTATTTTTTATAATGAAAATTATGTATCCATGCCTGGTGATACTAGAAATTTTAGTTTAAAAATAATTAATTTAAGTAATAATGATTATACTTATCAAGATAATTCTTTGTATTTAAAGCCTATTGAAGATACCAACAACTATCCCAATTTAATTAGTTATAATAATGCCAAAATTCCAAAATTTGCAACTATGTATCGTCTTTACAATAGCGAACCTTTAAAAGCTTTATTTGATAATCAAAATTTAACCGATGAGCAGCTAAAAGACGAAAGTATTGTGCCAAAATTAAAAGAACTTGGTTATACTAATGGTATTCAAGATTTAGATAAGTACTATGTTGATTATTTTAATAATAAATATCACACTAAATTTACTTGCTTAGAAGATTTAACTGATACTTATATTGGAAAGATATGGACCAATATTAGTAAAAGAAGTACAACTCTTGAAACCAATAATAACTTAATAGAATTTCAACAAAATTATTTTTATAATGTCCTTTTAACAATGAAATATAATGATAAAACTAAGTTAGATGATGCTAAATATAGTATAGGAGCTTATTCTCGCAAAGAACAAAGTTATCAGGATTTAAATAAGACTTTTTTAGAAATAACAATTCCTAAGACTAGTGAAACTTCTTTAGAACCATTTTCTTTTCATTTAAATGGACCTTTAACAAGAAATAGTTATATGGAATTTACTTATGGCGTTGAAGTCGGTTTATCTTTTGATAAAGTTCTTAAGTATGGTAATGTTTATGTTTATTATATTGATACCTTGGGAAATTTACTTACAGATAAAATTACTATGCGTGATGAAGTAGGTAAAGCTTATGCTACGGAAGAAAAAAGTTTTGATGGTTATAAATTAGTAAGAGTAGATGGGCAAAAAGAAGGAACCTTTATCGAAGGTGTTCAAGAAGTTTATTATATGTATGATATTGATAATACTAAGACTGTCGATAATATTGTACCTAGCGATGATATTTATACTGGCGTTAAAAGTAATCATGTGAGCCTTTATGCTTTAATCGTATCCCTTATCCTTTTAATAGGAGCTAAGATAAAATATGCTAGAAAGTAAGAAAATTCGTAGTATCTTAAGTGTTTTATTAGTTCTAAATTTTATTTTAATAATCATGTGCTTAGTAAGAATGAAATTTAGCTATGCCGAGGTTGAAAAGTATACTAATATGGCCAGCAATGAGTATAAAGATGATTATACTAAAGAAATAAATAACGATATAATTGGTAGTATTACTCTAGGTAATAAAACTTATCTTTTAACCCAAACAACTGATAATAAATATTATTTAAATCATAATTACAAACGTCAAGAAGATCGCTTTGGAGCCATATTCGTTGATTATCGCTGTAGTTTACTTGATGATACTAACTGCTATATATATGGTCATAGTTCTAAAGATTATGACCTTCCTTTTAATATTATATTTAAGTACCAAGATAAAGATTTTTTAAATAGTAATAATATTATTAATATTAATTATAAAGGATATGATTTAACTTATGAAATAGTAGGTATTACTAACCAATATGATAATCTTGGTAAATACTTATATATTCAAACTTGTAATGAAAGTGCTAATGGCGATATTATTTTAGTTGCGAAAAAAGTTTAAGAATGCTATTATTATAGTAGGTGATAGTAATGGAAGATATAGAAAATAATAATAGTCAAAAAATAGATCCAGTCCAAGTTAGACAGGTCGAAAATGTAACGTATCAAAATTTCCATGCCGCTCATGAAGCAGAAGAAAGACGCAGACAATTAAATGAAGCATGGCAAACTTTAAAAGATAATAACATTGATTATGATGGTAAAATTTTTCATAACGCTTCTTTACAGAGCAGAAAAATGGATCGTCGCACATTTCTTAAAATATTGGCAGCTTTGAGTATTTTAGTTGTAGCAGCAAAGCTAGGAATGATTGCTAAACCAGAAATAGAATTTGAAAAGGCTAAAAAAGATACACAAGATATAATCAATGATTTAATAAATCAAAAAAAATATTTTGGTGATGATGCTTCATTGCCGGAAAAAATAACTGAAGAAAATAAAACTCAGATTGAAAATTTGATTAAGGGAATAATGGACAATAGTAAAAATGACGAAGATAATCATTTAAACCGTGATCAAGCTATTTATGCTATTAGCCTTTGTGGAAAAATCTCAAATCTATATGAAACTTATTATGGGGAAAATCTTGAAACTTACAAGTACAAATACTTTAGTACTTATAAAGATGTAGCTGATCGAGGTTATGCAAATTATATGCAGTATGGTCTGCCTATTGTTAACCCTAAAAATGACGGTGAAAAAGGTGCAAGAGGAATAGATTACGTTGAAGGAATTCGAATTTTAGAAGAAAACATTCAAAGCTTAAATTTGCAAGAAGAAAGTGGTAAAGCGCTATGAATATAAAGGATACAGTTGATTTTTATACCTTAGATGGTAAAATTTATTTAATAGTTAAAGAAATAGAGTACAACAATCACAAATATGTTTATCTAACTAACGAAATGGATTATCATGATTTATTACTTAGGAGAGTAGAAGGCAATGACTTGCTACCGTTAACTAATGAGGAAGCAGCTGGGGTCTTAAACAAACTATTTGCATAAGAAAGGCTACTTATATGCCTTTTTTTCATTAATTCTTCACAATTAATAATTAAAATGAAAAAGTGTAGGAGAGAACTTATGAGAAGAAAAAATAAAAATATAATATTAATAACACTATTATTGGTTTTTACTAGCTTTAGTATTATTTTGTATAGTAATTTAACTAATAATAACCTTGATAACAATTCTAGTTACAGTAACAATTATAGCGATTATGATTATGGTAGTAATTTTGATTCATATTATCCTAGTTATGGCTATGATAATAATGATACTATTACAAATACTAAAATTAGTACCAGTAGAACCAGCCAAATTATAACGGTTGTTGTGACTTCAATTCTAGTAGTTATATCTATTCAAATACTATTTTATTTATTATTTTCCGGCTTTAATTATTTAACTTTTAAATTAACTTTTTTTCCTTTAGCTAAAATAGGTGTTTATTTAATCCTAAGCTTAAGTTTAACTGTTAGTATTTTATATCTTGCTATAAAGCCTATTACTTTTTTACCAGCGGATATAATTGTTGAAGATAATTCTAAAAATAATAATCAAAATAACGATAAAAATAATACAAATATTCCTAATCTAGATGGCAAAGAAGTTACTGATAAAGATATCAATTTAGATGATTATGACCAAAATATTTTAATAACCAGAGGTGGCACTTATAATTTAACTGGCAAGTTCAGTCATAGCATTATTGTTAGTTGTAATGGTGATGTAACTTTGTCACTAAATAATATAACCATAAACACTAAAGATACCGCTAGTATCATTAATAAAGGAACCGGTAAATTAAAAATAGAAACTTTAGAAGGTACAACTAATAGTTTAAGTGATAAAGGGACATCTTATTATGATAGTGTTATTTATTCAACAGGTCCATTGGAGCTTAAAGGAACAGGCATTTTAAATATCAATGGCAATCAAAATATAGGCATTAATATTGTTTCTAATGATTTTACTTTAAATAGTGGAACCGTTAATATTAGTGCTAAAAATTATGGTATCGTTACTAGCGAAGATGGTGGTTTAATCAATATTGTTGATGGCAATTTGTTTATAAATAGTACGAAAGCTAACCTTAAATCAAAACAAGACATTGCCATCGATGGTGGCTTAACTTATCTCATAGGAACCGAAGAAGATGCGCCAATTGATACTACCAGTGGTTATTCTATTAACGGTGGTACCTTAATTGCCCTAGGTAAAGACATTTATGAAACTCCTGTTACTAGTTCGAAAAATTATACTGTTTGTCTAAAGTTACAAGATATTGTTAAAAAGAATAGTGTTCTTAGTTTATTAAATAGTGATAATAAAGAAATATTAACTTTCCAAGCTCAAGATGATTTCAATTCTCTTATTATCAGTACTAAATCTTTAACTAAAGGTAATTACGAATTTTATAAAGATGGCACTAGTAGTGGAAATTTAGAAAATTATATTTATAAAGATGGCAAGTATACCAATGGTACTCTGGTAACCGATGATATTTCTGTAACAAGTAAAGTTACAGCTAAAAAGTAGTGAGTTTTAAATACCCACTACTTTTAATATTATAAAAATTAGATTAAAGTAAAATTATATTTCGCGCATTAATTCTTTATCTTTAAAAGGATTCTTTCTATCAATTTTATCGACAAATAAGATACCGTCTAGATGATCTATTTCATGTTGAAATGCTACTGCAATATCTTCACGAACACGAATACGATAAGTATCACCATTGTAATCGTTATACTCAATAGTAACTCTGGCACATCTTGGCACAATACCTTCTACCTCCCGATTAACGGATAGACAACCTTCGCCCTCGCCAACATAGATAAGTTCTTCACTTTGTGAAACAATTTTAGGATTAATTATAACATAATTTTCAAATTTTCCTTTTTCTATTTCATCAACGATAACAAAGATACGTTTGCCAATTCCAATTTGCGGATAGGCAAGTCCCATCCCAGGTCGCAAGTCATACTTTTCAGCATATTCTTCAATTTGACTCATAGTAAGATAAGTAATCATATCTTCAATATTCTTTTGATCTTCTTTGGAAATTGGAAACTCCGTTATTGGTAAAGCTTTTTTATGCAATATTTTTTCCTTTTCATCTAATATCTTTATATTTGGTAACTTCATAATACTACCCCACATTCATAGGTATTTTACCAAAAAATATTCTAAAAGGAAAGGGGGTAATTTTAAATCATAAATATCCAAATAAATTCGTTTAGCCAATTGATTTTGCCAAAAGAAAAAGAGAGAAGTCTCTCTTAACGGTTGTTATTGCCACCAGCATACCAACCAGCACCGATGATAATTACTAAAAGAATAAATAAAACAATCCAAATAGCAGCGCCATAGCCATAACCAGCAGTGGTACCAACATAAGTACTACAAGGATTTTGATAACCGTAGCCACCATAGTAGCCGTTATTACCGTAATAATACATATTTATACCTCCTTTATGTATCTAATATATTTTATGGATTGACACGTTTTTTGACACAAGTAGAAATTTATCCCTAAAAACTTGACTAATTTATGGTATTATTATAATAGGTGGTCAAAATGAAGAAGAAAATAGCCAAAATGGACTTACTTTTACTTTTTTTAATCATTTTATACTCAGTCTTAGGTTGTATAATGATTTTTAGTGCTTCAAGTGTCCTGACAGTTCTAAAGCAAGGCGTTGCTAGTAATTATTATTTCATTCGGCAATGTGCTATTCTAGTTATAAGTGTCATTGTAGCTATTATCGTGACACGGTTTCCCCTAAAATCTTATAAAATTATTTCCTGTTTTCTGATGATTTTAATCGGAGCCTCCCTTGTAGGCTTACTACTTGCTGGTAAAATTACTAATGGTACAAAAGGGTGGTATGAATTAGGATTTTTTAACTTTCAACCTGCTGAATTTGCGAAGTCAATTATTATTATTTATTTAGCTTATAGTTATGAAGATATTGTTAAGAAAAAAGAAACACGAGCCTTTATTTACTTTATTCCCTTATTTTTAGCTGAAGTTACAGCCCTTTTAGTTCTAAAGCAACCTGATCTTGGTAGTGCCATTATCATTGGCGTTTTAGCCCTTCTCATCTTTTTTGCTGTTCCGATGCCCAAAAAAACTAGACTACGATCTAATTTAATAATTTTAATTGTTGCTGTTATAGGGATCTTGGGTTGTATAGCTTTTAAGGATAAAATATTTACCAGTTATCAGTTGTCACGTTTTTCCTTTCTTGCTCCTTGCAGCGAAGAAAAGCGAAACGAACGATTAGGCTATCAAGTTTGTAACGGTTATATTGCTATTAAAAATGGCGGTTTATTTGGTCTAGGCTTTGGCAATTCGACTCAAAAATATCTTTATTTACCAGAAGCTCACACCGACTTTATCTTCCCAATTATTGTCGAAGAACTAGGCTTAGTAACCGGTATCATGATCATTTTAGGATACATAATCATTCTTTTGCAAATATTAAAAATAGCCAAAAAAGCTCCTGATGTTAGCATGAGTTTAATTGCCTATGGTACTTGTTGTTATCTAGCATTGCACACTGTAATTAATATGCTTGGCGTTTTAGGGTTAATGCCATTAACAGGAGTACCACTTCCATTCTTTAGTTATGGTGGATCCTTTGCTATCAATGCTATTGTCATGATTGGAATAACTGAAAAAATAGCTGTCGAAAGCCAAAATAAAAAATTGCGTGATAAAATAATCAAACTTTAATTATAAAATAGTTAAAATAAAGGGATAATTCATTTGCTTGAAGTGAAAAAAGCCCAAAAATAGTAAAAAATTAGCAAAAATTTATAATTTTTGAAGGAAATTCATGATCTATTACCAATATATATAATTAGGAGGTGATAAATTATGAATTTTTATTTTGACTTAGTAAAACAGTTTTTTTCTAAGTATTTTGTTAAGCTTTTTATAATTTTAATAAGTTTAAGTATTTTAGGGATAAATATCTACCATACTTTTTTTCAAACTGATTTAAAATCTATTAATGATATCGCAAAATATGATGGTACTTTAACAAATAATGATCTTGATATTAGCAGTAAAGATAATAACCTTACGCCAAATATCGGTAATTCTCTAGATGAAACTGTCAAAGAAGATAAATACTATGTTGATGTTAAAGGTGCCGTTAAAAATCCTGGTGTTTATGAAGTATCAACTAACAGTATTGTTAATGATTGTCTAAAATTAGCTGGTGGTCTTCTAAAGACTGCAGATACTACGACAATTAATCTAAGTAAAAAAGTAAGTTTAGAGATGGTTATTTACGTTCCTAAAAAAGATGAAGTAGTTAAATCAACAACTACTACAACTGTTACTAAGAATCAAGAAATCCCCAATAATGCAGCAATTCCAAATAAAGATACCACGACTGCTAGTAGTAATGCTAAAATTGATAGTAATACCAATATTTTAATCAATATCAATACGGCTACTAAAGATGAGTTAACAGCACTTACTGGAATAGGAGATGCCAAAGCTCAAGATATTATTGACTATCGTACTAATAATGGCAGCTTTAAGACGATTGAAGATTTAAAAAATGTCAGTGGAATTGGAGAAGCTTTATATGCCAAAATCAAAGATAATATTACCGTTTAAAATCTTTGCTTATATTTTGACAATTATAAGTATTCTAATAAGTTTTTATCGAAGTAACTTCATTGTAAAAACCTCAAGTTATACTGGCGAGGAAACAACTATTGAAGGAACTGTTATTGACTACAAAAAGACTAGTGATAAATTAACGATGACTATCTTAACGAAAAATCAAAATAAGTCCGAAAAAATTATAGCTAATTACTATTATTCTAATAATTTGCAAACTAGCTCTAAACCTTCTTCTAAATTAAATCTTGATATTAAGATAGGGGATAATGTCCTTTTAAAAGGAACCTTGAATCAACCTTTAAATAATACTATTCCTAATACTTTTAACTATAAAAAATATCTTTATTATAAAGAGATATATTACCTTTTTACAATAAAAGAAATAGTAAGTGTTAATTCCAGTCCAAACCTCTTTTTTAAACTGCAAAACTTTACCTATGAGCGCACTATGCGCATTGATGATAAAGGATATCTTACTATGCTTATTTATGGTAAAAAGCTTATTGAAAAGGATACTTATAGTTCTTTACAAGAGTTAGGTGTTATTCATTTATTTGCTATTTCTGGTTTACATATTAGTATCTTTACTCTTATCTTAGAAAAACTATTAGCTAGGTTGAAAATTAATCATATTTTTCAAACAATTATTATTTTTCTTTTTCTTTTTGTTTATGCTGCGCTTATTAACTTTCCATCTAGCGTACTAAGAGCTTTAGTTATGTATGTTTTCTTAAAAATCTTTATCCTTCTTTCTAAAAAAATAAAGATTAATATTCAAACCTATGAAGTGTTGTTACTAAGTATATCTTTTTTACTCTTTATCAATCCTTATTTGCTTTACGATATTGGCTTTCTTTACTCAAACTTATGTGCCTTTGGCCTTATTTATTACAATGATAAAACTAAAAATTATATTTTAAAATCTTTAAAAACTACTTATATAGCGTGTTTATGGTCACTTCCTATATCGATATCTCTTAATTATTCTTATAATCTTTTAAGCCCCCTTTGTAACCTTTTCTTCGTTCCTTTTATAAGTTTTATTTTCTATCCCGTATGCCTTCTAACTTTTATATTTCCTTTTTTTCTTTCTATCTTAAAATTTTTAATCTTTTTATTAGAAGGTTTTACGGTAATATTTTCTAAGCTAAGTATCAATATTATTTTACCGAAAATGAATATCATTGTAATTATTATTTATTATTTAAATATTTTTCTCTTATCAAAATATAAGAGTAAGTATTGTCATTTTTTAAATCTTATAATCATTTATTTATATCCTTGGCAATATAATTTATCTAATAACTTAAAAGTTTATTATTTAGATGTATCTCAAGGCGATGCTAGTATTATGGTAAGTCCTAGAAAAAAAGAAGTAGTTATGATTGATACTGGTGGTCTTACAACTGATCCAAATTATTATACTGCTCAAAATATTATTAAATTTCTACATAGTATTAATATTAAAAAGATCGATACTTTAATTATAAGTCACGGTGATTATGATCATATAGGTAATGCTTTTTATTTGTTAGACAATATTAAAATTAAAGAAATAATTTTTAATAATAATGAGTTTAATGAATTAGAAAGTAATCTTATAAAAATAGCTCAAACAAAGAAAGTTAATATTAAAAAGGGTAAGGAAAACATCCAAGGTAAACTTTTAAATTTTCAATTTCTTAATACTTTAAATTATGATAATGAAAATGATAATTCTTTAGTAACTTATCTAAAGTATCAAAATTATTCTTTTCTTTTTATGGGTGATGCCTCTGTTAAGGTTGAAGATAATCTTATAAAACAATACCAATTAGGCCAAATAGACTTTTTAAAGGTCGGTCATCATGGTTCTAAAACTAGTACGAGTTTAGCATTTGTTAATATGATAAATCCTAAGTATGCACTTATCAGTGTAGGCAGGAAAAATAAATATGGTCATCCTAATAAAGAAGCTTTAGCAAATTTAAAAAATAGCATTATTTATCGAACTGATATTTTAGGAACACTTGAATTTAGAGTAGCAGATAATAACGTTGATGTTAGAAATTATAGTCCATAAATAAAAAAATCATTTAACTAAAAAATAAAGTCTAATTTATAGAATGATGAAAAAAATATTAAAATATTATCAAAATACTATTATTTAAATTTAATCAATTAATGGTTTACAAATATCTTTTTAATTGATATATTCAATTTATAAATGAGGTTGAAAAAAATGAAATATTTAGGAAGCAAAACTATTGAAACAGAAAGATTAATTTTAAAAGCCCAAACAATGAAAGAACAAAAGATACTTTGGCAAATCTTAATGTTGACAGAAGTAAATCGTTATTATCTTACTATTCCCAAAAAATATGCTACTAATTTGTACGATTGGGATAAGCAACAAGTTTTCTATGAACAGGATATGAAACGCGCTAACGATTTAACAACTTTTAAATGGAGTGTTTTTATTAAAGGTACTAACGAATGCATTGGCAGAGTTTCATGTCATGAAGCTCATAGCGAAATTGTCGTCAGATGATATTATAAATATTATTGGGACAAAGGGCTCTGGTAAAACAACAAGCGCTAATAAATATATCAAAAATGATACTTATATTGTCGTTAACTGCGACCGATTATATGATATGCCAACTGATAATCAATTAGAAGATGAATTCTTACCTAAAGTAAAAGAATTATTAATTAAAAAGTATGGTAAAGTTTATACCGGCAAAGATTTTAGTATTTGCTATGAAGAAATAATTAACTTTGCTAAAAAGAATGGAAAAAAACTTATTATTGAAGGCAATGTTATCTATGATATAGAGCCAATTACAAGTTTAAAGGGAACTGTAATTGTCAAGAGAACAGGTGTTTTAAAATGCTTCTTTAGAGCTGTTTTTAGAGATTATCCGACTTCCTATTTTTTAAAAT
The DNA here is from genome assembly GCA_934098505.1 of uncultured Bacilli bacterium. Lineage (GTDB taxonomy): Bacteria > Bacillota_I > Bacilli_A > RF39 > UBA660 > CAG-605. The sequence continues at coordinate 388,948 of CAKOOR010000001.1, read as the reverse complement.
TAGAAATTGAAAAACATGGTTCCGTTTTAGGACGAATTTATAGATTTAAAAATATTATTAAAAGAAGAAAGAGCATTTTTAAAGAATATCATCGCATTGAAAAAGATATAGAGGAGTTAGAAAATGCATAAAGAATTAGCTAATGTAGTTATAGAAAGTAATATAAAAATTGATTACTTTGATGAGATAATAAATTATATTAAAATTAATGAAAAAGAAGTATTAGATTTCTTTGGGTTAACCGGATTGATAGAAAAATATCAGGTAAAAATCTTGGACTATAAGTCTTTTAAAGCCTTTGAAATAAAAAAATATGGATATAGCAAAGATTATGTTATAGGTGATACGGATGCCAAAACAAAAACCATTAGAATTATGGATTTAAATGATCAAAGAAAATTCACAACACATAAAGATGCTAATTTAGATACTTTATTAAAAATGATAATGCATGAATTTGTTCACGCTTGCAATGATGAAATTGAAATGTGGACAAGGAAAACTATTTGGTTTCATGAAGGCTTAGCTACTAATTTATCTCATCAAAATTATTCAATAACCAGTTTAGAAGATTGTGATTTTAAACAGTTGGAATTGAATTTTAACAATTATGGGAAGTGTAATTACAGTTATGCTTATACAATTGTGAATTACTTATTTACTACTTATTCTTATGAGGAGATAATGCGATTTGTTAAAGAACCAAATTATCTAATTGATAATAGTGAAAGGATATTTACCGAAGCTAAAGACTGGGTAAAATCATTTAAAATTAGTCATTAAATTATATATTAGCTAGTATTAAGCAAAAAATATTAACTATGACATAAAATCTTAACCTTTTTTTAACCATTTATCCCATTTTATTTGCTATAATCAGTATTGATGAGTGTTTTAGAACTCTTTTATCAAGAAAGGATTTTGAAAATGAATTATTTAATTGCCGGTACTTCAAATTATTTAATAAATGAAGAAATTAAAAAAATTATAGGTTCGGAAGAATATACGAAGATTGATTATATAGCAACCACTATCGATGAAATTATTGTAGAAGCTAGTTATAATGACTTGTTTGGCAGCAAGAAAAATATTATTGTTAAAAATGCTAATCTTTTTGTCGAAAAGAATGAAAGTGCTACTAAAAAATTAGAAAAATATTTAGAAAATTCTAATCCTAATACAACTTTAATATTTGTTTGTGAAAAGGCAAACGAACGTTTAAAAATAGTAAGTACTATGAAAGAAAAGTATCACGCTATTATTTTGAAAACAATGTATGCTAATGATGCCGCTTATAAAATAATGGAAGAAGTGAAAAAAAGAAATTTTACCATTTCTTATGAAGATGCTAGATATATTATAGATACTTCTTTAAATAATTTTGACATAGCTATGAATAATATCGATAAAATTTGCCTTTATTACAATACTCCTTGTAAAATTAAGAGTAACGATGTTAAAGAGTTGACTTCTATTTCTATCGAAGATAATCAATTTAAGTTTGTAGATGCTATCATTACCGGTAATTACAGACTAGCTTTTAAAATTCTCAAAGATTTTAAAATTCAAAAGATTGAACCATTTATCCTTTTTAATATGTTAGCTCGCGAATATCGAAATATGCTTTTAATAAAAGAAGCTGCCAGCAATTCTAAAACTAAAAATAGTATTTTAACAACGCTAAATTTACAAAAATGGCAACAAGATAAATTATTAAAGAACAGTACCAATTATACTAAAAAAGCTTTAGAAAATGAATTAGTAAACCTTGCTAATATTGATTTAGATATTAAATTAGGACGTATCGATAAATACTTAGCTTTAGAAATGTATGTTATTAATCATAATGCTTAAATAGGAGAAAAAATGGAAAAGAGTTTGTTGTTTACTAAAATTACTAAATATTGGTCAATTTTTACAATTATTTATATTCTAATGTGTGCTCTCATTATTTCTGGTAATATTTATTTTCTGCTTTTTAATATTTTAGGAGTTTGTGTTGCTACTTATTTTAAATATTATTTTTCTTTTAAAGAAAATAAAGATAAAACTAGTTCGTCTAAATTATTAAAAATTTATCTTATCATTTTTATTGTTTTAGTCTTTTTATCTACTACCACATTCCGTGGCCATCATTTATCTCTAAATTTTAGAAATTGGAACCCTTCTAATGTAAATATTATTCCTTTACAAGGCACTTTAGAGGATATTAAAGCTTTTTCAGCAGGAAACTGTTATACAAATCTTACATTAACTTTAGGCAATATTTTTCTTCTAGTTCCCTTAGCGTATTTATATCCCCGTAACATTAGGAACAATAAGTTTTATAAAACTATTTTAGCTTGTTTTCTTACATCTTTTTCCTTGGAAATATTTCAATTTGTCTTTAATGTTGGGGCTTTTGATATTGACGATATTATTTTAAATACTATAGGACCAATTCTTTTTTATCCTTTATTTAATAAGAGTAGTATCGGTAAAATTATGGATAATATTTTCTCCTTTAAGAAAGAAAAATTAGCAAAAAAAGATTGGCTAGCCTTAGCAATAACCATTATTTTCTTTTCAGGGATTTTCTATATTTTAATTTATGACTACTGGTTTAAAAAGCCAGGTTATGGCGTGGCAGTTTATAAAGAAACAGCTTGTATTAATAGTAAAACCTTTGCTTTTGAAGATGAGTTTTATAAATATTATTATGCATGCAGTAATAATGATGATTTATATATTGAATATACCCAAGACTTTTTAGGTTTTGATGTTAAGACTAAATATAAAATTGCAGACCTTATTAGTGGAAAAGTTAGTAATATTAATTTTAAAGATGAGGCATATTTAAATAACGACTATATAATTAAAGAAAGCAAATATTCGAGCTTAGAAATTAAAACTCTAAATAACGAAGAAATAAATTTTAATTTAAGCAACGCTAATATTAAATTAAATAATTATAAAATTATTGGATATAATGATGATACTTACTATTATTATTTTATTATTCCTAATAATGCAGGTATAACGAATGCTAATTTTATTTTGACTAATGAAGAAAGTAATACTACAAGATATTTAGAATATCAAATAACTGTAAATAAAGATTTAACTGTTGAATATCAAGAAATTAATTAATTTTAAGAACTTAAAATAAAAATGGATTTTTAAGTTCTTTTTATACAATAAGAAAGTCATCCGTAATGTTGCGTATTTTTTGCTCACAAAAAAATTCATAGATTTTACTACTTTAAAATTTATCTTTTGTAAACTTGCTTTGCAAATTTTATGAATATTTATAAAACAATTATAACAAAAGAAATAGAAAAATGTGAAAAAAATTATAAAAGCACTAATTGTTAATACAAAAATTAAAAAGTTTTAAAAATATAAGCTGAACTATAGACAAACAAAAAAATTAATGATAATATGCACTTAACAAGCAGGCAGGGTGTTTTAAATGATGGTAACAAAGGCATATAAATTTAGAATGTATCCAAATGAAGAACAAAAAATTTTTATTAATAAAACATTTGGATGTTCCAATCTTATTTATAATAAATTATTAGATAAAAAGAGAACTAATCCTAAATTAAGTAAATACGATTTAGCTAGATTTATTCCTGGTTTTAAGCAAGAATTAGAATTTTTAAAAGAAGTTGACAGCATGGCTCTAGTTCATACAGCTCATGATGTAACTATTGGTTATGATAAATATTTAAGTGGTAAAGGTGGTATGCCACATTTTAAGAAAAAAGGTGTTAAAGTAAGCTATACAACTAATTGTATAAGAAGCTCATATAAGAGTAAAAGCTATGCCAATATCATGGTTGATATAAAAAATAGAACTATTGTTTTACCGAAGCTAGGTAGCGTAAAAATAAGGGGATATCGTAATTTAAAAGAGTTTCCTTTTAAAATAATAAATACTACGATAAGTAGAGTAGCAAATAAATACTATGTATCAGTGGTTGTAGAAGAAGATATAAAACCAAAATATGCTAAAACTTACCATATAGTTGGTATTGACTTAGGAATTAAGTCATTGGTAACAACTAGTTCGTTTGATTCATACGGTAACGTAAGTTCTTTAAAAAAATATGAAAAAAGAATAGCTATCTTGCAACAAAAGTTAGCCAAAAAAGAAAAAAATAGTAAAAACTATAATAAAATTATGATAAAACTTGAACGAGCTTATCATCGTCTTGTAAATAGTAGAAAAAAACAAGCCGAAGAAATAGTAAGTAAGCTTTTAAAGGGAAATGACTATATAGTAGCTGAAAATTTGCAAGTAAATAAGATGATGACTGAATCTAGTTCAAAACCATTAAGAAAAAATATAATTCATTCCACATTTTCTCTAATTTTAGCAAAGTTAAGGCAAAAATGTTTGTGGGAGAATAAGAAACTTATTCAAGTAAATACTTATTTTCCGAGCAGTCAACTTTGTTCATGCTGTGGGCATAGAAGCAAAGAAATGAAGGATTTAAAATTAAGAGAATATAAATGTAGTAAATGTGGAAATATTTTAGATAGAGATATAAATGCAAGTTTAAATATATTAAATGAAGGAATAAAAATGGCTTTTGGCTTGTAAGGTACTTGATACTTAAAGTAAAAATGAAATTTTAAAAGTACGGTGGCGACCATCGGAGTTTATGTCTTTTGAGATTATTCTCGTAAGAAAAAGCCATTTGTGAGAATGGCTGAGTTGAAATGCGAAAGCAATGAGCATTTTAACTTTTGTTCTAACGAATAAATGTTATACTTATTTATATTAAAGATTAATAAAGGAATGTATAATTATGACTGATATAGATCGAATAAAAATAATTTTAGAAAAAATTAGAACTAATGACGATAGAAAAAATGCTTTAACAAAATCTCAATATCTTAATATTATTAATAAAAACGGCTATAATTTTGAGGAAATATTAACTAAAACTGATAAAAAATTAAAGGAAAAATATTTAAAATATACTGATGATACGACTTTTTTTCGCGATTGTTTATATGAATACGCTGCCATGATTATTCCTTTAATCAAGAAAGATTACGAAGGCTATTTGGATGATGCAGCCATGACTAGACTTGATAGTTTATTAAAAGAATATAAAATAAAGATAAAAACTGAAGAAAATATGGAAAATATATCTTCGGGTGCAAAAGGTTACTATGGTGGTGGTGCTCACAGCGATGGAACGATTGATATTTCAATGCCACAAGGTGATATTATTCGAGGTACAAGACAGCAACTTGGGGTTTTACTGCATGAAATATTTCATCAAACACATAGATGGAGAACCGGTATCGATTTAAATTATAATATCGACGGGGTGCCAACTAAAGAACAAAATTATGGTGGCTTTATAATAGAGGAAGGCCTTACTGATAAATGTGCTATTGATTTTGCTAGAAAATATAATTTACCATGCAAGCCTAGCTATACTTACTATTTATACGTAGAATTAGTTTCTAAAATGGAGGAAGTCTTAGGCATAGATAATGGCCAGTTATTTAATACTGATTATCGCCAAGTGCTAAGTCAAATTGATAAATCAGGCGGATTATTAGAACAATATGAGTTAGCGGAGCTTTTTAGATATACATCTTTTTTTCATAAGTCTAAAGATAATAATGTAACTTTCAACTATAACGGTAAAACCTATACGAGCATTCCTTTTACAAGACTTGGTGAAGAAATAAAAAAGTCATCATCTATAGATAGAAAAGAACCTGATTTAAATAATAAGAATAGTAAAATTCAAGAACGAAAAGCTTTGTTGGGACAGTATGCCCAAATTTTACAAGAAATAAAAAGAAGAAAAGAAATAGAAAGCCCTAGTTTAACAACTGAACAAGCAAGTAAAAGTAGGGGAGTAATTGATACTTTCACTTGTATTCTATTTACTCTATCTATATCAATAGTGACTTTTATCGTAACTTATTTTCTTCTTAGTAAACACTTTTAAAAAACATTAAAAAATAGATAGTCTTTTCCTTCTTTCATATTCTTTTAAGAGGAATCCTGTGTTATAATACTACTTGATAGAAAAAGAAAAGAAGTGTTGCCATGAATTATTTTTACCCTGATATTTATGCTAAAAATATTTATCAAGTAAATTATCAAAAGTTAAAAACTCAAGGGATCAAGTGTTTAATTTTTGATCTTGATAATACTTTAGTACCGGTTAAAGCCAAGACCGTTGACAATCAAGTTAAAGACTTATTTGCTTCCTTAAAAGAGCAAAAATTCACTGTTATTTTGATGAGTAATTCCTTAAAAAAAAGAGTAGATATATTTAAAAGAGAATTGAATATACCTTGCTTTTATTTTTCAATGAAACCATTAAAGAAAAATTATAAAAAAATACTTAAGAAATATAACTTTGATATCAGTGAAATTGCTTGTCTTGGTGATCAAATAATGACTGATGTTTGGGGCGCTAATAAAATGGGCTTTACTTCTATTTTTTTAGACAAAATGACGAAAGAAGATTTTAAATGGACTAAATTAAATCGTGTTTTAGAACAAATGATTTTAAAACATTTCAATCGTCAAAATCGTTTTACGAAAGGAGCTTATTATGAATAAAAGATGTATAGGGTGTGGAGCTATTCTTCAAAATACTGATAAAACAAAGAATGGTTATACTCCTAAACTAGAAAATAAATACTGCATGCGTTGTTTCCGTCTTACTAACTATAATGATTTAACCGAAACGGAAACTGAAAAAGATAATAGTAAAATAATTGAGGTTATAAATAATTCGTCGTCGTTTAGTTTCTTTTTAATTGATGCTACTAACATTACCAGAGAAACAGTAAGTATTTATCAAAAAATTAAGACAAGAAAATGTTTACTACTTACTAAAATCGACCTTTTGCCAGCTAATATTACGGTTAATAATTACATTAATAAATTTATTGCTATTTATAATATCAAAGAAGCTGTCTATCCATTAAGCTCTACTAAAAAAGTAAATGTTAGTAAGATACTTAAAATAATGGACGAATTAAATTTAAAAAAAGCTTATATTTTAGGTTGTACCAATGCTGGTAAATCAACTTTAATAAACACTATGCTAGCTAGTAAAACAATCACTACTAGTAGAATACCTAATACGACTTTAGATTTTATTAATCTTTATATTGAGGATAAAATATTAACCGATACTCCTGGTTTTGTGACTACTACAACTCCATTTATTACTGATAAAAAATATTATAAGAAAATTGATTATAAAGAAAGAATTAAACCGATAACATACCAAACTAAAGAAAATACTAGTCTTCTTATCGAAGAAATTTATCGCTTGTCTAATTTTGGACTAAATAGTGTTACAACTTATTTCAATAATAATATTGTAATTAAAAGAGATTTTAAACTTAATGAAGACTATTTTGAAACAAAAATAATGGCTAATACTGATATTGTAATTAAAGACTTAGGTTTCATTAATATTAAGAAACCTTGTAATTTGAAAATTAGTAAAAATCTTGAAGATCTAATTGAATTTAGACCATCCTTAATTGGAGGACAAAATGACTAAGATTCATGTAATGAGTGATAACTTAGCTAATAAAATAGCAGCCGGTGAGGTTGTCGAACGCTCCTCATCGGTCGTTAAAGAATTAGTAGAAAATGCTATTGATGCTGGTAGTTCTATTATTACTGTTGATTTAATAAACGGTGGTTTAAATGGTATAACTATTACTGATAATGGTTGTGGAATGGAACATGATGATGCCATTTTATCATTTCAAAGACATGCTACTTCCAAGCTGCTAAGAGAAGATGACCTGTTTTTTATTTCAACCTTGGGGTTTCGTGGTGAAGCCTTGCCTTCCATTGCCTCAGTTTCCGAGGTTGACTTAGTAACTTGTGCTAAAACTATTGGCACCCATCTGCATATTAAAGGTGGCAAATTAGAAATTGATGAGCCAGCTGACAAAAGAGTAGGGACACGTATTAGCATTAAAAATTTGTTTTATAATACGCCAGCTCGTCTTAAATACTTAAAAAGTGAGCAAACAGAGCTGGCAAGTTGTGTTTCCTATATTGAAAAAATTGCACTATCATATCCGCAAATTAAATTTACCTTAAACAATAATGACCATCCAGTCGTCAAAACTAGTGGCTCGAGCAATTTAAAAAAGACTATTCATGAGATATATGGCTTGCAGGTTTCTTCTAAATTAATTGAAATAAAGAATAGTAATGATGATTATGATATAAGAGGTTTTATCTGTAAACCAGAAATTTTAAAATCTAATCGTTATCATATGACAACAATTGTTAATGGTCGCGTTATTCGTAATAATGATTTAAATAGAGCTATTAATGATGCGTATTATACTTATAAACCTGATAGTAAATATCCCATCGTTGTTATTAATATTGAAACCGATCCAACTTTAATCGATGTTAATATTCACCCGACTAAACAAGATATTAAATTTAGTAAACAAGATGAACTTTATAACTTAATAACCAAGACTATTAAAGACGCCTTATATAAAAATTTATTATTACCAAGCGCTATGGAGCGCTTAAAAGCTACCAATGATATAATTTCTAAAGAAGAAATAAATTCAATTATTGAAGATAAGATTACTATTGAAAATAATAATCAAAATGACAACGATAATAACACGTATGATACGTTTACTAATCAAAAGTCCACCCAAGGCGAATTTAATTTTAGTGTCGCTGAAGATACTGTAAGTTATGCTAAAGAGGAACCTAAAGAAATAGAAAATACTAATAACCAAGCATTGCAAAATAAAATAAAAGCTTTACATTTGCATCCAATCGGTGCCATTAACTTGACTTTTATTGTCGCTCAAGGTGATGATGGCCTTTACTTAATTGATCAACACGCTGCTCATGAGCGCATTAATTATGAAAAGGTTTTAAAATATTTTCAAGCTGAGAAAATTATTACGACTCCTCTTTTAGTGCCAATGCCTATTGAACTTACGCCAACTGAATTTATTTTAGTTCAAAAGAATCTAGAATTGCTAAAAAGCATGGGTTTCATTTTAGAAGAATTCGGTTTAAATACTTTTGTCTTCAAAGAACATCCAATCTGGTTTAAAGAAGGCTTTGAAGAAGAAGGATTAAGAAGGATAATCGATATGGTTATTAAAAGTGGTAGTAATTTTGATGTGATGAAATTCCGCGATCGTGCCGCTGCTATGTTAGCTTGTAAAATGTCTATTAAAGCTAACATGAGTATATCTCTAGAGGTTATGCAACATTTATTAGATGATTTAGCACTTTGCGATAATCCTTATAACTGCGCACATGGTAGACCAACTATTATTAATTTTAGTAGTTACGATTTAAACAGAATGTTTAAACGTATTATGAATTAATTAAATGTTTTTAACTTTAAAATTTTAAAATAATTATTAAATTCTAAAAACAAAAAAAGAAAGGAACACTCTGGTGTTAAGGTAATAAAAATGATTATTTGTATAACAGGACCAACAGCAGTTGGCAAAACGGCTTTATCAATTGCATTAGCTCATAAATATAACGCTATAATAATTAATTGTGATGCTATGCAAGTTTATCAAGGCTTAAATATTGGCACTGCTAAAATAACGGAAAGCAAAAAAGAAAACATCCCTCATTACCTATTAGACTTTGTTCCCGTAGAAATCAATTATACAGTATTTGATTATCAAAAAGATGCAAGAAAGATTATAAAAAACCACCCTAATAGTAATATCATTTTTGTGGGTGGAACCGGTTTGTACTTAAAAAGTGTCCTATATGATTACCGTTTTAGTGAAGAAAATAAGGAAAATAAAAAAGATTATACTAATTATTCTAATGAAGAATTATTAAAACTTTGCTTAGAGAAAGATCCAAATTGTAATATCCACGTTAATAATCGTAAACGTTTAGAGCGATTTCTAGTTAAAGAATCAAAAGAAGTACCATGTAACCCCCTTTATCAATTTATTAGTATTGGCTTAACAACCACTCGAGCTATTTTATATGACAAAATTAATAAAAGAGTTGATAAAATGGTTGCAGATGGTTTAATAGAAGAAGCAAAATATTATTATGATAAAAAAATATTTAGTAAAGCTTTAATGACAGGTATCGGTTATAAAGAATTATATCAATACTTTGCTAACAAAATCACTTTAAACGAAGCCATAGAATTAATAAAGAAAAATAGTAGACATTATGCTAAAAGACAGTATACGTGGTTTAATCATCAAATGGATACTAAGTGGTTTAATACGAATTATGACGATTTTAATAAAACTATTAAAGAAGTAGAAAATTATATTGATAATAAAAATAATAGCTAAAATTAAACTGATAAACGACTAATATTCATAATTATTAAATATATGAAATTTAGAAAAATCTTAAATTATTTCAAAAATGTGTGAAAAAATAATAAGAAAATGCAAAAAACGTAGTAAACTCAATAAAAAAAGAGTAAAATGAAAAAAGGTGATAAGGATGAGATTATTTGTAATTGGGGGTAAAAGTGGCAGTGGCAAAACAACTCTAGCTAAATTAATTAAAGAACATTATAATAAATTAGGCGAAAAGACCATAATTACTGAATTTTCTAAATATTTAAAATTATATGCCTATGAAATGATTTCTTGGCCTTGGGATTTAGAACATAAACCTCGTTTATTTTTACAAAATATGGGAGAAAAAGTTCGTCGTGAGTTTGGTTATGACTTCTTTATTAAAAGAGTATTTGATGATATAGAAATATTTAAAGATTATTTTGACAATGTTGTTATCGATGATGCAAGATTGGTTGAAGAAATTAAAGAAAGTAAATTTAGATATCCTGATTGTATAACTATGTATATCGAATCAAAAGAAGATAACGGCTTAACCGAAGAAGAAAAAAATCATGTAACTGAAAAAAATCTTGATGATTATTACGATTTTGATTATAATATTAGATATGTTTCTTTAGAAAAGTTATCTAAAGAATTAGAAAATATATTGGAGGAAGTAAAATGAATTTAAGAGAAGCGTATATTAATTTTTTCATAAGTAAAGGGCATAAACAAATTCCAAGTGCTCCAGTTGTACCAGAAAATGATCCATCTGTTTTATTTAATACAGCCGGTATGCAGCCTCTTGTACCTTATTTGATGGGAGAAACTCATCCTTATGGCAAAAGATTATGTGATTATCAGAAATGTGTTCGTACCAACGATTTAGAAGAAGTAGGGGATACTACTCATCATACTTTCTTTGAAATGCTTGGCAATTGGTCATTGGGAGATTATTTTAAAGATGAAGCTATTTCTTGGAGTTTTGAATTTTTAACTAAAGTTTTAAATATTCCTGTTAACAAGTTAGCTGTTACTGTATTTGCTGGTAATGACGATATTCCATTTGATGAAGTAAGCTACAATAAATGGTTAAGTTTGGGCATTCCAGCTTCTCGTATTGTTAAAACAACTGAAGATAATTTTTGGATTGCTGGGGAAGCTGGACCATGTGGCCCTGATACAGAAATTTTTTACTTCCGTAGTGATGATGAAGTACCAGTCGCTTATGATTTAGATGACAATCGTTGGGTAGAAATTTGGAATAATGTTTTTATGCAATATTATAAAGACAAAGATGGCATCACTGAATTATCGCAAAAAAATGTTGATACCGGAATGGGGATAGAAAGAACAACAGCTATATTAGAAGGCGTTAATGATAACTATTTATCAAGCATTTGGACAGATATTATTAAAAAAATTGAAGAAATCTCTGGTTTATCTTATGCTGGTAATGAAAAATCAATGCGCATTATTGCTGATCATCTCCGTACTGCTGTCTTTATTTCGGCTGATCCTGCAGGTATTAAGCCAAGTAATACTGATCAAGGCTATATTTTAAGAAGATTAATTAGACGTGCTATTCGTCATGCTAGAAACTTAAATATTGATATTAATAGTGATTGGGATGTTGAAATAGCCAAAATAATTTTAAAAAAATATCAACCATATTATCAAGAACTAGTTACTAATGAAAATGCGGTTTTTGAAAATTTAGCTAGTGAAAAGAAAAAATTTAGTCGTACATTAGAAAAGGGCTTAAAGGAATTTGCTAAGTTAACCGAAGGTAAACAAATTGTGGATGGCAAAACAGCCTTTCATTTATTTGATACATTTGGTTTCCCATTAGAACTTACTTGTGAAATGGCTAAAGAAAAAGATATGGTAGTAGACGTTGATGATTATCAAGCTCGCTTTAAAGCACACCAAGAATTATCAAGAACAGCTTCCGCTGGAAAATTCAAAGGTGGTTTAGCTGGCAATAACGAAATAGAAACAAAGTATCACACAGCAACCCATCTTTTAAATGCTGCTTTAAAAGTAGTTGTTGGACCAACTGTTCATCAAAAGGGTTCTAATATAACTGATGAAAGAATGCGCTTTGATTTTAGTTGTGATCATAAACTTACTGATGAAGAAAAGAAGCAAACAGAAGATTTAGTAAATAAATGGATTCAAGAAGATTTGCCAGTTGTATGTAAAGAAATGAAAAAAGAAGACGCTATTAAGAGTGGAGCCGAGTGCATGTTTATTGAAAAATATCCTGATGTTGTAACGGTTTACGAAATTGGTAATGTTTCTCGTGAATTATGCGGTGGTCCCCATGTTAAACATACCAGTGAAATTGGTAAATTTAAAATTAAAAAAGAAGAAGCATCAAGCGCTGGCGTTAGAAGAATTAAAGCTGTCATTGAAGATTAATTGACAAGCAATAAAATAAGCATTAAAATAACAATATAAATATTTTGGAAAGAGTAATAAAAAGTAGTTTACATAGAGAGTTTGTATTTGGTGGAAGCAAATTAAACCTTTTTAAGAAAAACAGCCAGGTAAAAAATATTTCGTTAATTCGCGTTAAGATTAATTAAGGTAGAAAATTTCTATGAAGTAGGATGGCACCGCGTTAAAAACGCTCCTACAGAAGATAGAAATTTTTTCTTTTTAGAAATAGAAAGTAGGAAAACATGAAAAAATTATATGTAAATGAATTGAGTAAACACTTAAATGAAAAAATAACCTTTGAAGGTTTTGTTGATACCATAAGAGATAAAAAATGGGTAATGTTTGTCATCTTAAGAGATTCTAAAGGTAAAGTTCAGATGACAATCGAAAAGAGCGATGAAAAAAATGTCCCATTATTAGAAATTATGAGCAGTACAACAACTGATTCAGTTATCAAAGTTGAAGGAACTTTAAAAGAAAACGAAGCCGTTAAACTAGGTGGTATGGAATTAATCCCTGATACCATTGAAGTTGTAAGTAAAGCAGAAGCTTTACCATTTGACTATAACAATTTAGATGGTGTTTCTATTGACACTCGTTTAGATTATCGTTTTTTAGACTTAAGAAATGAAAAAAATATGTTAGTTCGTCAAATTGAATCTTGTATGGTAGGAGCTATGCGTGATTACTTATATAAAGAAGATTTTACCGAGATTCATACGCCTAAATTAATTGGCGCTGCTTCTGAATCAGGCAGTGAAGTCTTCGAAGTAAAATACTTTGATCGCAAAGCTTATCTTGCTCAATCACCTCAATTTTATAAACAAATGGCTATGGCTGCCGGTATGAGTAAAATCTTTGAAGTAGCACCTGCTTTCCGTGCTGAAAATTCTAATACCAATCGTCATGCGACTGAATTTACTTCTTTTGACTTAGAATTTAGTTATATCGATTCTTATGAAGATGTTATGGATATGGAAGAAAATTTACTAATTGCTGGTTTAACTAAAGTTAAAGAAAAATATGGCGATAAAATAAAAGAAATATTTGGTAAAGAAGTAATTGTACCAACTAAACCATTCCCAAGAATAAAATTGCAAGATTTATATAATGAATTACAAACAAAGTATAATTTTGTTATTCCAACGGAAGATGTTGGTGATTTAAATGCCGAGGCTGAAAAATTAGCTTATCAATATGCAATGGAAAAATATAACAGTGAATTCTTATTTATAACAGATTATTCTAAAACAAAGAGAGCTTTCTATCATATGCGTAAAAATGATATTCCTCAAGGTTACGATTTAGTTTGGCGTGGTTCGGAAATTACAACTGGTGCTCAAAGAGAGCATCGCTATGATATTTTAAAAGCTCAAGCTTTAGAAAAAGGACTAGGTGATGATGTTAAATTCTATTTAGAATTCTTTAAATATGGTTGTCCTCCTCATGGTGGATTTGCCGTTGGTGTCGATCGTTTAACCATGCTTTTACTTGGACTTCCATCTGTTAAAGAAACACAATTCTTATTTAGAGGGCCTAATCGTCTAGAACCATAAAATAAAAAGAAATAATGAAAGGAACATAAAAATGGATATAAAAGATATAACAAAAGACTTAATTGGTCAAGAAATTACAATATGTGGTTGGGTTAAAAACCATCGTAAACAAGCTACTTTCGGTTTTATTAACCTTTTTGATGGTACTTGTACAACTAGCTTACAAGTTGTTTATGATAATACTTTAAAAGATTTTGAAGGAATTGGTCATATTCATATTGGCTCATCTATTAAAGTCATTGGTACTGTAAAAAAAAGTGAAGGCAAGGGTCAAGATATTGATTTAGTAGCCAGCGATGTTATTTTACTTGGAGATTGTCCGGAAGATTATCCGATTCAGCCCAAAAGACATACTTTAGAATATTTAAGAAGTATTGCATACCTTCGTCCTCGTACTAATACATTTCAATCAGTATTTAGAATAAGAAGTGCAGCGGCTCAAAGCATTCATGAATATTTCCGTAAAAATAATTATTTGTATGTTCATACTCCTTTAATTACGACAGCAGATTGCGAAGGTTCTGATCAAATGTTTAAACTTACAACTTTTGATTTAAATAATGTACCAATGAAAGATGGCAAAGCTGATATGTCTAAAGACCTCTTTGGACGTACAGCATTTATTACCGGAAGTGGTCAACTTCATGGTGAAACTTTTGCTCATGCTTTTAAAAAGATTTATACTTTTGGACCAACTTTTAGAACTGAAAACTCCAATACTAAGACTCATGCTAACGAATTCTGGATGATTGAACCAGAAATTTGCTTCTGCGACTTAGACGGACTTATGGATATTGAAGAAGATTTCTTGAAATACATCGTAAATTATATTTTAACTAATTGCAAAGATGATGTAGAATTCTTAGATAAATTTGTTTCTAAAGGTTTAAAAGAGAAATTAGAAAAGTTAGTAAATAGTAAATTTACCAGAATTGACCATAAAGATGTTATTGATATTTTAAAGAAAGCCCCTGTTAAATGGGAGTTTACACCGGAATATGGTGAAGATATTGCTAAAGAACATGAAAGATATATTACGGAATATTTTGATGGTCCTGTGTTTATTAAAAATTGGCCCAAAGATATTAAGGCTTACTATATGAAAGTAAATGGTGATAACCAAACTGTTGCTGCTGTTGACTTAGAAGTTCCTGGCTGTGGTGAGTTAATGGGTGGTTCACAAAGAGAAGAAAACTATGATAAATTAATTAGTCGTATGGCTGAATTTAATGTTAATAGAGAAGACATTGAATGGTATCTAAACCTAAGAAAATATGGTACAACTATTCATTCTGGTTTTGGCATGGGCTTTGAAAGATTAATTATGTATCTAACAGGTATGGAAAATATCCGTGATGTTATTCCTTATCCTCGTACTCCTGGATCATGCGAATACTAAGATAATAAAAAAAGATTAGATTTTAGACTACTTTTAAGTAGACAAATTATTCTAATCTTTTTTATTAAATCTTCAATTTGTTCCTTACTATAATAACGGTAGCCACTAAATAAATCAATTTCTTGTGGCTTAAATAAATTAATTTCATCATAATACCTTAAAGTCTTGATTGGCACATTTGTTAGTTTAGAAAATTCCCCAATTTTATATAACATATTTTCTTCATATTACTGAAATACTCCTAAAATTAAGCCTAATAGGACAAGAAAGAATAAGAGTAAAAAGTACATACTTACTGGAATACCATCATCATAATTTTGACCGTCATTTATAATACTTTTAACGTTGTCGTTACTTCGGTTATTATCTTTTTTATAATTGGCACATCCCCTGCAATTACCATAAACATATTCTTTCAAGTATTCGCAATAATATTTTTTGCCACCACCATTTCCTTCTTTACTATATTTTTCTTTTAAAAAAGCACATTGTCCACACATAATAACCCGTCCTTTCGAGAAGTAGGTTATCATTCCAGCTAACTGGAGAGTCAATGGCTAATTAATAAAAAATTTCTTTAAACCTTAAAAAGCATCTTTTAATAATTCATAAGCTTGCTCTTGATTAATTGTACAAGGTTTGATATGAAAATTTGGTAGTAAATGCATATGATAATGCTTAATAGCTTGACTAGTGCCAAAATTTACTCTTGTACTTAGAGCCTCAGCCCTAGCTTTATCCATAAGAACTGGTATTATTTTTTTTGCAACTTTATTTATATGCAATAAAGTTTCATCATCAATTTCATTTAAATCTACAATATGTTTTTTAGGTATGATTAAGGTATGACAATCACTATCTGGATACAAATCCAAAATTGCTATAACTTTATCATCTTCATAAATTTTTTTACAAGGAATTTCTCCTTTAATCATTTTACAAAATAAACATTCCATAATTTTAAATCCTCCAATCAAATTATAACACGAGAACCGTTAGGGATAAAGCTTTCCCAAGCAAAACGTGTTATCTTTATATTTTTTAATTATTATCAAAATTATTATTGGCGGTAGGCCAGTAGATTAATTTGGGCTTTCTAGTTAATTTTTTTTCTTTTTCGCTAATATTTTTAGAAGATTTATTTTGCTCAAATTCCGCTTTTGAACTATTTTCATAGTGAACATTATCTTTTCCTAACAATGTATTAGCATTCTTTTTTATCCAATTTTGCATAGTTGCTTTATTTTGAGTATAGTCCTGAAATTCACTGTCGCCTTTAATTTCTTTTTCAACGTCCATAAATAAAAATAATAAATTAGTCCGTTCTATACCTGTTTTTTGATAATAATTATGAACTGTTTGTAAAAGTTCAGCACTGTTTTCTTTATTTTGATTTATTAGTTCATTTAGAAGACAAACATTGAGAAAAACTTGCCGATTTGTTCTTTTAATAGAGCTAGATACTTTCTGAAAAGAGAAGGTATCCTCATAGTCCTCATCATAAATAACGCTAAGAGCATAAAGAATGGCAAATGCCATGAGGCCAATATAAGTATGATTAACATTTTGTACCATTATTTCTACTTGTAAGTTATTAGCGCTCGTAAAAGAAAATTTAGCGTTATAATCAACATTTTTTAAATTAAAAAGTATTACTAAATCTTGATTATTTAACATAGTATTGGCAAATAACTCAATCAAATTATTTCTTGATATACTAAAATTATCAGTTATTTTATTAGCCAGAAGATGAAAAAAATTATAATCTGATAGTAGAATTGGTTTTTCCATTTTAAAATTGGTCAATATCTTATAAATATGTTGTTTAATATCTTCAATCTTGGCTTTTTTAGGAAAAGTTAAAATATTATTAAATTGGCAAAAATTTCGATAACAATTTTTAATAGTAAGTTCTAAGTCATTGGCTTTTATGCCTAGTGAAGAACTATCAGTACTAATTAAGGCATTTGATTTTGTACTTATAGAAAAATCCATACCATAATCTAAAAAACAATCACTATAAAGAAAAGTATCAGTTGAGATAAGAATTTCAAATGCCAAAATATAACTGCAAAATGTCAAAACATCGATTAAATCTTCATTAAAAAATAAGTAATATTTTCCCAAGCTATTAATCATATAGAAAGAATAAGTTTGATATTTATTAAATATTTTTATTTCTAAATTTTTATTATTATTTAAACAGCGCTGTAATATTCTATAAATGTTCATTTTTCTCTCCTAACTGCAATTAGTTATTATTGTATCATAATCTTTTTTTTTCGCCTATAATTTACGAAAAGATTTCACAAAAAATTCAAACTATTTTTGCATTTAAAATTAAAAAAACAATTGGCTATTAAACCAAATGTTATTTTAGATAATTGGTATCGACTTTATCGACATTTTCAATAGTATCTTCATCGTCAGTAAGTTCAACATAATCATCATCTAGCTCCTCAACCGGTACTTTAATTTTTGTATCCCCAACAATTTCAATTCCTAACTCTTTAGTGATATTTAAATTAACAATACCATCTTTGATACTAACATCACTAACGGTTGGCTGCTGAATGCTTTTAACAATAACCTCATTGCTGCCACTAGCCTCATCAACATCCATTCGCATGGTATCAGTATAGCTAAATTTCTGAGTACTAACAGCAGTCTTGCTATCATTATCATAAGAGTACCAAACATTAACATCAAAATTGCCGTTTACTAAAACTTTATTTCCTAAATTAGTACCATTAAAAGTATGGTTAATAACCCAACAACCTAGAATTGTATTAGGAGTTTCCTCTGTTTGTAGTGTATAATTATTTGTACTATTTTTCTTTCCCTTAGCAATAACTGCTTTGGTAACAATTTCTCTATAATTCATAACATTATTCACCCTTCTAAAATAATTTATGCATGAGTTTTTGATTAATGACCAAATATTACTAAATAAAATAGATAATACGGATAATTATTCTATATAAAATATCAATTATAATTCTTTTTGTTTTTTAATCTTTTAAAAAACGTTTTGCCCATTGACATTAGTTAAATGTATCATTTATACTATAATTCCAACTGAAATGGGGTACATAAAAATGGATATAGAAAATGTAGAAACTTCTTCCTTAGATTTAGGAATTGAATTATTTAAAAAAAAGCAGTATGATTTAGCACGTTTAGAGTTCTTGGAAGTGGCTACATCGGAAGCTAATAATGAAAAAGTAGAGGCTAATCTTTATTTAGGTAAAATTGCCTTCCGTAATAGTAAAGAAACTTGTATTAGTGGTGAAAATTATATGAACTATGTTATTTACTATGGCAATACATTTCAACGTGAACAAGCTTATTTTGAGCTAGCTACTAAAAATCGTTTGCAAAAGAATCTTCCGGAAGCAATCAAATTATATAATAAATGCTTAGAAATATTTCCTGATGATGCCTATGTTTTGACTGCTTTAGCTAATCTTTATTTGAAATTAGAAGATATGGCTAATGCTCAATCTTTGTACTTACGTTTACTAGATGATAAAATGTTTTATTCAAACGGTAAGAAAAAACAGATTAGTCATAATATTGCTTACTTAGGCTTAGCTAAAATTAGTTTCCGTCAGAATAACATTCCATTATTTAAAAAATATTTAGCTCAAGTAGAGCCTCTTAGCAAACGTGATATAGAGTTAAAAAATAATTTAGAGGCCAACTTATTTTTTTACTATGAACAATATCAAAAAGCCATTGCAAAATTGAGCCTCAGCTTAAATAGTGATATTCCTTTTGTTAGAAAATCTACTAAAGAAAAAATAGCCATTATAAAAGCTATTGAACCCAATATCAAAGAAAATAATAAAGCTTATGAATTTTTTAGAATGCCTCTTACTAGAGCCGGCTGTGTTGCTTTAGCTACCATTTATAAGCAAGATGAAAAATATCAAGAAGCATATCGTCTTTATAACATCTTATCTTAAAGAGCCAAAATACTTACTTGATGCTTTAGAATGTGCTATGTACTTTGATGAAATTTTAGCTATAAAAACGATCAGTAAACTCATCTTGGTTAAAGTCGATTCTTCAAAATACTTAAATTATGCCATCTATCTCATGAAAAAATTTAATATTGCTTTTCCAGGTATTGACTATAAAAATATGCCATTAGTAGCTGAGGAATTAATTAGATATGATGAGGAAAAAGTAAAAAATAACGCTAGTTTTTGCTGTCTATTAAATTACCGAGAAGGATATAATTGGGATTATGTTTATAATGGACTTATAAAAAAATGTTTAGAGAATGCTAATGATTTAGAAAACGTCACGTATATTGCTGGTTCAATTTACGACACCTATATTATCAATATTCCATTCCTAGCGCTAGATTATAAAGATTATCTCGTAGTTATTACCTACAAAAATAGCAAGACTCCCATCGAAATAACAGCAAAAAGCAAAATAGAATTAGAAAAATTTACGCCATCATCCACGATAAAAAATGATGAGAATGTTCGTAAACTATTTAGATAATTAATTAATTTAAAATATTAATAAGAAATAATTATTACATCAATTAGAAAGGAATTAATCAGTTATAAATTGATTAGAAAAAATAATATGTTTAATAAGAATTTAGAATTAGCAGGACAGCTTTATAAAGAAAAAAATATTCAATTAGCAACAGCGGAATTAAAAAAATGGTTTAATAATGGTACTTTAAACGAAAAAGTCGAAGCCGCTTATTATCTAGAAAAAATAGCTAGTATTATGAATGCTCCTGTTTATGAAATTTATTTTTACTTTTCTTTTGTAGTAGCTTATGGAAGTAGCAGTTTTAAAGGCAAAGCCTACGTAGAATTTGGCTACTATTATCGTAATCAAGGTGAGCCAGAAAAAATGATGTATTTCTATAAAAAGGCCTTAAAATATATTTATCGTGATATTAAATTATTAACTGAAATTGCTAACTATTATTTAAGCCAAAATGAACCAATTATGCAAAGTAAAGCCAAACATTATTATTATAAAATTTTAAAATTAAATCAAAGCCAGCCAAACAAGCAAAAGTTTGTTCGAAATGAAAATATCGCTTATTTTGGTATTGCTAAAGCTCTTACAAAAGAATTAAAATTAGAAGAGGCTAAGACTATTTTAAAAAATATCAAAATTCAAAACCAAAGAGATAAAGATGAGTTAAATAAATGTTATGGTAACATTGCTGTCTTAGAAGAAAATTATCCCCTAGCTTTAAGTTTTTTTCAGGATAATCTAAAAAGTTCTAATATAAAAATATCGCATACTGCCCGCGAAAAAATAGGAATCATTTATGCTCTTCTTGGTAATTTCCATAAAGCAATTATTGCTCTAGAACCATTAGCCAAAAGTCAATCCAAAAGCAATTATGCTAATTTAATACTAGGCAAAATTTATTATGCCGAGAAAAATTATGTCAAAGCCTACGAAGCCAGTATGAAAGCTAGTGCCACCTTTGATGTTTGCTTTATTTATGCTTTAAGAAGTGCCATGCATTTTGATGAAACTAAAGCCCTTGCAATAGGTAATAAAATTATTGGAAATTCCGAATTATTAATTAAATATCGTCCTTGTTTACTATATCTTAGCAAGGAATATAACATATTCTTTCCTGGCTTAGACTATCGTAATTTAAATGATAGAGAAGAGCAAATAATTAATCAGAACTTAGAAAAGGTTTATAATCGTGCAATTCGTATCTATAACTTCGAAAATAATCAAAATATTGAAGTTAGTTCTCTTATTACCGAGGATTTAGAAAAATCTATATTAATGTATACACCTAGTTACTATGGAAGTTATTATGATAATTATTTTGTTCAGCCTAAAAATGCTAAATTAAAAAATATGTGCTTTGTTATATCCACCATAAAAGATACTAAAAGTATTATTGAAATTAAAATTGTTAGTCAAGAGCAAGTAGATACTTATCTAAATAATAATTCTTTTAAAGCTCAAATGTCTTTGATTAAAAGTTTATTCAAATAAAAAAAGTGTAACCATTATTATTAAAAATAACGAGATAACACTTTTTATTTTGTTTCCTAAGCTTAAAACAATAAATATAAAATAGAAAAAAATTAATATAAAAAAGCGTACTCCAAATAAATATTTATTTAGAAATAACTACTTTAAATATTTTTGATTTTTTCTGTATTTTTAAAATTCCATTTAACATAATGTTTTAGAAAAGCTTCTCCTTTAGTATCAAGAATTCTTTTAGCAAGTAAGTCAACTTTATCACTGGCTCCTAAAATGACCGGTTCGCCAATATCAGCACTTATTTTTTTCATTTCCTTTAAGAAAATATAACGGCTTATAATAGAAGCACAAGCTACTGATAAAACTTGATCTTCCGCTTTAGTCATAAAAGTAACATTAGTTATTTTCTCTTTTGCTTGGTTTATATGTTCGTAAAACTTTTGGGGATAGACAAATTGGTCGATTACGATTGCATCATAAGCAAAATTATCCTTTTTTAATAAAGATACTAAAACTTTATTATGTAATATAGCTTTAATCTTATTCATATTTTTATCTTCCAAAGGTAATTTGTTATAAGAATCATTATCCAAGACATAAGTTACATAAGGAATCTTCTTAATAATAGCGGGCGCTATTTCAATAATCTTTGCATCGGTTATTTTTTTACTATCCCTAACTCCAAGATTCATTAAAAAATCAATATTTTCCTTGGCAACATAAGTGGCACTTACAACAATCGGACCAAAATAATCGCCGGTTCCAACCTCATCACTGCCAATTGTTGCCATATTATGGTATTTGTTAAAAGTCTTATTGTTTTTTGGGTCTGTAGAACTTTTCTTATCCTTACCAGTAATTTCAATATAACGTTTATTTTTTATACGCTCTTGTTCAATCCATAATGATGCCTCAATATCTGCCGATAAACCTTGAAACATAATTTTGCCTGATTCATAAAGTGTAATTGTTGTATCATAATTTTTTACTTGAAAAACCGCATAAGGTGGTGTTTTCAAAGGCATATACTTTTCATAATATTTGATAACCATACTTTTGAGGTTATCGCTAAGCTTAAATACAATAGTCATAAAGCACCTCACTACTAAAAATTTTAACATATTTGACTTTCTTTTTCAAATTAATTAGTATATACTTAAAGTAGAGGAGTTGATTTATTGATGGTTAGTATACTTGATGCAATAATAATTGTTTTACTTTTATTTGGAGCTGTTTTTGGTTTTAAAGCCGGAGTTATTAAAAGTGCTGTTTCCTTCTTTGGAACATTATTAATTATTTTTTTAGCTTTTCAATTAAAAAATCCGATTTCTGAATTTTTATATTTACATTTACCATTTTTTAATTTTGGAGGCGAGTTAGCCGGCGTTACTGCCTTTAATGTCCTAATTTATGAAGGAATAGCCTTTTTAATAGTCTTTGCTATTTTAGAAATTTTACTAAAAGTCGTAATCTTTGCTAGTGGCATTTTAGAAAGCATCTTGCGCTTAACAATTGTCTTTGGCTTGTTTTCTAAAATTCTTGGCCTTTTCTTTGGTTTTATTGAATACTATGTTATAATATTTGCTGGTCTTTTCATGTTAAACTGTTTTTCTAATACCGCCTTTCTTATTAAAGATTCTAGTTTAGCTACCAATATTTTAAATAATACACCAATTTTAACAGAACAATTTAAAGAACCAAAAGCTGCTATTGATGAAATATTAGAATTAAGTAATACTTATAAAAATGATAAAGACGGCTATAATGCTAAAACTTTTGAAATTTTAATTAAATATAATGTAATCTCTAAAGAACAAGCTAAAAAATTAATAAGTAAGAAAAAAATTGAAATACCAAACGCTCAAACTATTTTAGATTCTATTAAAAAGAACGATTAATTAAGTAAATAAAAAGATTAGGCTTAAAAATTATAAAACAGTATAAAAATAAAAAAGAGAGTATAATAATAAATAAAGGAGTACAATATTATGATTAAATATTTAGAAAAAGATAATTTTGATGAAGAAATAAAAAGAGGAAGAATACTAGTTGATTTCTATGCTGATTGGTGTGGTCCCTGTAAAATGATGGGAACAGTTTTAGAAACGATGAATGCTGATATCTTAAAAGTAAATGTCGATAACTATCCTGAAATTGCTAGAAAGTTTGGTATCATGTCTATTCCAACCTTGATGATTTTTGAAGATGGAAAAGCTGTTGCTAAAAATGTAGGCTTTATGACCAAAGAAGATTTAACTGAATTTTTAAAATAAAGAAAATGCTGCTAGTTAGTACATACTAAAAGTAGCATTTTTAAGTTTAAAAAAGTTGTTCTTTATTTGACTAAATTTACCGCCAAAATTTTTCTTAATCTGCATATTCTTTTGAATTTTTTTCTACTTAAGCTTAGCGAAAAAGTCGGCCATAGCGATTCTTATAATATTCTAATAATTCTTTGATTTTCCCAAAATTTTCCTGGCTAAAATTACTTTTATAATTATTTAAAATTTCTATATTTTGGCTTTTTAATAAACTATACCAATTATTTTTTAAAAAATTTAAAATAAAGTTAGCTTCATCATTAGAAAGATTAACACTATTTTTCTTAGCAAAACTAAAAACATCATTTAAAGATAATTTGTTTACAACACCTTCTACTAAACTATACAAAATACCACCTCATTAATAGTATGATTTTTGAGTCCCTAACTATACTAATAATGGTGGTTTTATGCAAAAAAAAGTAATATTATTTCTTTTCTTACTTCTGATATTTGGTCTTTTTTCTTACCGTTTTTATGATTTGCGCTTTAAAAATAATACTTATTATTTAGAAGAATACTCTAAAGTTAGTACTAAATATGTTTATGATATAAAAGAAGAAAGAGGAAGAATACTAGACAATAAAGGACGAGTTCTGGTTGATAATAAAAAAAATAATGTTATAACATTTAGACTTATCAATAACCCTACTACTGATTACTTAATTACCTTAGCAACCAAATTAATAAGTATTCTTAATTTGACCGAAGAAGCATCACCAAAAGAATTAAAAAAATTTTATCTTTTAACTGAAAATACTGATTATTTACTAACAAAAGAAGATAAAGAGCAAATAAAGTATCGTAGTCTAAGTAGTGATGATATTTACAATCTAAAATTTAACCGAATAGACCAAGAAATAAATAAATATTCCTTAAAAGAAAGAATAGCTATTCATACTTATTATTTAATGACTAATGGTTATTATTATGATACTAAAAAAATATTAAATAACGTTAGTGATAAACTTTGTATGCAAATTTTAGAATATAATATAACCGGTTTAACGTGTGATTACACCTATAGCCGTGTTAATTTATATAATATAATTCCTACAATCATTGGTAGTATTGGTCAAATTCAAAAAGAAAATTATGATTACTACAAAGAAAAAGGTTACTTAAATGATACTTTAGTAGGAATATCCGGTTTGGAATCTTATTACGAAGAAACTTTACATGGGACTAGAAATAAATATGTTTTAAAAGAGGATAATTCTTTAGAACTAGTGACTCCTGGTATGAAGGGTAAAGATATTGTTTTAAATCTAGATTTAGATATTCAGAAAAAATTAGTAGAAATTCAAAAAGAAAATATGTTAAAAGTTAAAAAAATGAAAAATACCGATTATTTTGATACTAATTATAGCATTATTAGTAATCCTAACACAGGGGGAATTATAGCCATTAGTGGTTTAAAACTTGCCGGTAATAATTTTAGTGATGTTAGTAGTAATATTATGTTAACCAGTTACACTGTCGGTTCGGTTATCAAAGGCGCTTCCAATACAGTGGGCTATTTAAATAATGTCATTACAAAAGGTAAAAGAATCAAAGACGGTTGTGTTAAAATTCATTATGTTCCTGAAAAATGCTCCTTTAAGAATTTAGGCTATTTAGATGATATTACTGCTTTAAAACAATCTAGTAATTATTATCAATTTATGACTGCGATTAAACTTACCGGTAATACTTATAAATATAATATGGATTTACCAGTAACAGTAAACGATTTTAATAGATATCGTGATATTTTTGCTCAGTTTGGTCTTGGTAGTAGTACCGGTATTGATTTTCCTAAAGAAAATATTGGTATTAAAGGAAAAACTATTTCTAGTGATCTTTATCTTAATTTAGCAATTGGGCAGTATGATACTTATACTCCTTTGCAAATTTTAAATTATATTAACACTATTGCTAACTCTGGTATTCGTTATCGTATGTCTTTCGTTCAGAAGGATAGTGAAATTTTAAACACCGTTTCTTTAGATAAAGACGGCTTCAAACGAATTAAAGAGGGCTTTTATCAAGTAGTAAATGGAGGAACGGCTAATAATTATGTTGATAGAAATTTAAAAGCCGCTGGTAAAACTGGTACAGCGCAAAGCTACTATAGCAAAGATATAACGACTATCAATACAACCTTTGCTGTTTTCATGCCTAAAGATGATCCTAAGTATTCAATGGTTATTATGAATCCTAACATATCAATTGAAAATGCCAAAGTTAAATACAATGCACCTTTACATCGCTTAATTAGTAAAGAAATAACTAATTATTTGTTTGCAAATACTTAAAAATATGATAAAATACTTAGGAGTGAAGCAAAGGAGGGATACTTATGGCTAAAAATGAAAATAGAAATTATGTTACTTTAGCGTGCCAAGAATGTAAGCACGAAAACTATACTACAAGTAAAAATAAGAAAAATACTCCAGAAAAGTTAGAAACTAAGAAATTTTGTAGTAATTGCGGTAGAAAAACAACACATAAAGAAAAAAAATAATAAAGAAAGGCATATATTATGAACATCAATATTAATGATATTAAAAATGGTATGACAATTATTATGGATGGTAAACTATGTCAAATAGTTGAATTCCAACATGTAAAACCAGGTAAAGGTGCTGCTTTTGTTAAGATGAAATTAAGAAATCTTAAGACTGGTTCTATCGTTGAAGATACTTATAATACTAATATTAAAGTAGAAAAGGCTCATATTGATAGAAAACCAATGCAATACCTATATAGTACTGGTGATAATTATGTATTTATGGATACTGCTAGTTATGAACAAATTGAAGTACCTGCTTCTAAATTAGAAGAAGAAAAGAAATATTTAAAAGAAAATTTGGAAATCGTTATCAATTTCTATGAAGGTGAAATCATCGGCATCGACTTACCAGAAAAAATCGAATTTGAAGTAGTAGAAACAACTGAAGCAACTAAAGGCAATACTACCAATAATGCCCTAAAAGATGCTACAATCGAAACTGGTTATGTTGTTAAAGTACCAATGTTTATTAGCCAAGGAGAACATATAATTATCTCTACTAAAGATGGTAAATATTCATCAAGAGCCTAGTAATAGACTCTTTTTTAATAACAAAAAGGGTTGTGTTCGTTAGGAAAAACTTATATAATTAGATTATTAAAATAGGATAGGATTAATATGGAAGAACAACAATTTAATTATAATTATTATTTGGCAAAGATAGAGAATTTAGTACATTTTAATTACGGACAACATTGTAAGAAGATTATTGAAGTCTTGCCTAAACTGGAAAACTCAATGTTTTATTATAAAGGAGTTTTAGCTTTATTCAGCAAAAATTTAAAAGTTAATTATCGTCAAATTAGAGATATCAACTTTTTAAAATTAGGAATAAAAATTGCCGATAAAGAAAAGTTTGTAAGTGCTCTGGATGATTATGTTTTAAATAAAAAATATGATGCGATGAATGTTATTAATCATTATTATAATATATTTCTTGACAAAATGGATGAAATAACAACACTTCATTCTGAAATTAAAGAACAAAATGGCTATTACAATGCAATCATTTCTAAATTAAAGGCAAAAACAACTGAATCTTTAACGCCGGAAGAATTGCAATTTTTAAATGACTTGATGAACAAAGCCAGTTCATTTACTAAAGAAGATAAATATTGCGCTAAATTAGCCTTATTTTGGCAAAAAAGTCCAGAATTCAAAATGAGTGCAGGATCTACTTTAAGTTTAATTAATTTTAAACATAAGCAAATACCAGTAAATTCTGATGGTATCAGCAATTTAGCAAATGATATTTTAATGGGAACAATAGGAATTGTTGAAAAAAACTATGATCGTTGGCAGTTAGATGAATATTTTTCAAAATTAGATGTTAGTCCCATTGATAGTAAATATATAATTACTTGCTTAATTAATTTAACAGCTGATAATATTGCTAGTCTTAAAGATATTATTTTAGAAGACGATTTCGATTATACATCAATTGAAGAACTTGATGCCGTTATTAATACATATAACTATCACTTATTTTTGTTAAGTTATTTAAATAATAAGTTATTAGTGGCATATAGATAATTTACAGCAAATTCAAAAGAAGAAGTGTTAATAAATAATAAAGCTGAAACTTGTAATATCATTTTAAGTTCGAATGATTATAGTACTAAAGATAAAAAGTCATATATTGAACGTGATTTAGATGATTTGCCAGAAGAATGCTTTTTAAGAATAAAAGAATTGCTTACTAACTTTGAAATTGGCAATAATAGTGGCTTTGTAATAAAAAAATTAGTTGATATTCCTGATACTTATGAGATTAAAGATAACGATCAAATAAGAATTGTCTTTGCCGTTGGAACTGGTAATAGCTATATTATAAAAGGTGTTTTTCAAAAGAAGGAAGATACTTATCGTGATAAGTATGTTACAGTTTCTAAAAGACCAGATACTTTTGAAAATTCTGATGAATTTAATAAAGCTTTAGAATATTCTAAAGAACGATTTGCAATCATGCTAAATTATTTAGATGAAAATGCTAGAAAGAGTAATCGTTATTAATATTATCATACATATTTAAAATAAGAAGAAAATTGCTTGTAAAAATCATGTCTAAGCCTACTTTTTTTAGGCTCTTTTATTTACAAAAAATCTAAATTATAGTAAGATTAATTTAGATTATTGCTGGTTAGGGTGGGATATCGATGGAACATTATAGTGTATTATTAAAAGAGGCAATCGAAAATTTAAATATTAAAGAAGATGGTATCTACGTTGATGCTACGCTAGGACTTGGTGGTCATTCTAGCAAAATTTTAGAAAAATTAACAACAGGCCACCTATATGCTTTTGATGAAGATAAAATGGCACTTGAGTATGCAGATAATAGGCTTTCTAAAATAAATAATAAATATACTTTAATAAAAAGTAACTTTGTTAATTTAAAAGCTAAATTAGCAGAACTTGGTATTACAAAAATAGATGGTATCGTCTTTGACTTAGGCGTTTCTTCCCCACAAATAGATACTGCTAGCCGTGGCTTTAGTTTTAGTAAAGATGGTAGTCTTGACATGCGTATGGATACTGATAGTAATCTAACTGCCACCCAAGTTATTAATGAATATTCTAAAGAAGAATTAATTAGTATTTTCTTTAATTATGGGGAGGAAAAACAAAGTCGTTTAATTGCTAGCAAGATTATTACCCAAAGACCAATAAAAACCACTTTGGAGTTAGTAAAAGTTATCGAAAAAGCTGTCGGTGCTAACTACTTTTATAAGAACCATCCCGAACGCAAAATTTTTCAAGCTATTCGTATTGAAGTAAATAAAGAATTATCCGTTTTAACAAACGTTTTACCAGACGTAACAGAAATTTTAAAACCAGGAGGCAGGATGAGTATTATTACCTTTCATTCTCTAGAAGATCGTATCGTCAAGAAATATATGAAAAAAGAAAGCAAAGTAAATGAACTTGTAAAAGGCTTACCTGAAATACCCGAGGCTTATAAGCCTAAATTAAAACTAATTACTAAAAAACCTATTTTGCCAAGTGCAAAAGAATTATCTGAAAACAGTAGAAGTAAAAGTGCTAAATTGCGCGTTGCTGAAAAATTATAATTAGAATATAAAGAAGGAAGATAAAAATGAATAATAAAAAGAATATAAAGAGGGATAAACACTTATTTATTTTAATTGTCTTGATACTCATTTTTTCCCCATTATTGCAAGTTATAACAAGAGCTAAACTAAGTGAAATAAATATTGATGTTGAAAAATTAAAAAATAACATTGAAAAACAAGAAAAACTAAATGAATCAATAAATATGCAAATAAATGAATTAGCATCTTTAGACAAGATCCGAGAAATTGCTGATAAAAATGGTTTATCTTATAAAAATAATAATATTACCAGCGTCGATGGAGAAGTTAAGTAGGAGCCATTATGCAAGTAAAAAAAATAAAAAATATTCATTTTAGTAAATTAATAACCCTTTTAATAACTATTGCTTTTATCGGAGCTATTGGCAAATTAATATATCTTTCTTTAGCTAAAAACATCGATGGAATTGACTTAAAGGAGTATGCTGAAAAGCGAAATACTACCAAAAAAACACTATATGCACATCGTGGTACTATCTACGATTATGATGGTAACTATTTAGCGGCAACTGTAAATTCTTATACCTTGATTGCTTATCTTAGCGAGTCAAGAACGACTAATCCTAATAATCCTCAACATGTTGTTGACAAAGAAACAACGGCTAAAAAGTTAAGTGAAGTCTTTCAAAAAAACGGCTATACTGATATGAGCTATGACTATATTCTTGAGCGTTTAAACATTGCTAATAAATATCAAGTAGAATTTGCCTATGCTAAAGATATAACAGAAACGTTAAAATTAGAAATTGAAAAATTAAATTTACCAGGCCTTGATTTTGTTACCAGTTCCAAAAGATATTATCAAATGGGGGATTTTGCCTCTTATATTGTAGGCTATTCTAAAAAAGACGATTACGGTGACATAACAGGCGAAATGGGTATCGAAAAATATTACAATGATGAATTAAAGGGTGAAAATGGTTTTAGTGAATATCAAACGGATAATTATGGTTATAAATTACCTTATGCTGAGGAAAATGTTAAGCAAGCCGAGTCTGGTGATGATATCTATCTAACTATTGATAATAATATTCAATTGTTTGTTGAACAAGAAATAAATACTCTTGCCAAAGATAATAAATTTAGTTGGCTTACTTTAACTGTTGCTGATGCTAAAACAGGTGCCATTTTAGCTAGTGGGAGTTCTCCTTCCTTTGATGCTAATAAACTAGATATGACAAGTTATTTAAATCCTTTGGTTTCTTATGCTTATGAACCGGGTTCAACAATGAAGATATTTTCTTTCATGAGTGCTATCGACAATGATTTATATGATGGTGATGAAACCTATATGTCTGGTACTATTAAAGTTAGTGATGCCACAATTAAAGACTTTAACAATGTTGGTTGGGGTCGCATTTCGTTTGATGAAGGTTTTAACTATTCTTCTAATGTTGCTGCTACAATTCTTAGTCAAAGACTAGGAAAAGAAAAATTAATGGAAAGCTATGAAAAGTTTGGCTTCGGTAAAAAAACTGGCATTACTTTGCCCGATGAAGTAAATGGTTCAATTGATTTTAATTATGCAACTGAAATAGCTACAGCTGCTTTTGGTCAAGGTATAACAACAACTCCTATTCAAAATATTCAAGCTTTAACAACTCTAGCTAACGATGGCGTTATGTTAAAACCCTATATTATATCTAAGATTGTCGACAGTAATACTAAAGAAGTAAAATACGAGCGCAAGAGAGAAGAACTAGGTCAAGTAGTTAAAAAAAGCACAACCGATAAGATGAAAGAAATGATGCATAACGTTGTAACTTCTGGTAAAACTGACGCTCGTCTTTTTAGATCTGAATTAGTTAATATTATAGGAAAATCAGGAACTGCCCAAATTCCTAATCCAAATGGTCGTGGTTACTTAGCTGGCACTTATGATTATATTAGGTCTTTTGCTATGTTATTTCCTTATGAAGATCCACAATATATAATTTATTTTTCTGTGAAACAATTTGAAGGTACTTATAAAAATGCTTCCACTGCCGTCGTTAACATTGTTAATGAAATAGTTAAATATAAAAACCTAGAACAAAAATTAGAAAATACTGTATCTAATAATGTTGTTGGCTTAGATAACTTTGTAAATACCGATGTTTTAAGTACAGAAGAAAAACTAAAGTCACTTGGACTTACGCCAATTATTTTAGGAACTGGCTCTACCGTTACCAATCAATATCCTAATAAAGGAAGTAAAGTTCTTGTTGGCTCAAAAGTATTTATCAAAACTAATAGTAAATATACTTTACCAGATGTTATTGGTTATTCTCAAAATGAAATAATTGCTCTATGCAATTTATTAAATATTGATTGTGAGTTTGTGGGAACAGGAAAAGTTGTTAGTACCAGTCTTCCAGCAGCTTCAGAAATAACAAATAGTAAGATAACCTTTAATTTAGAATGATAGTTTGTACGCTTCATTATTTTTATATAATAGTAAAGTTATTCGTAATATTGTTTAATTCTTGTAAAATATTACAATAAGCACTAAAAAACATTGAAATTTTAGTGCTTTTTATGTTAGTATATAACCTGCATATAGGGGGAATTTTATTATGACAAATAAAGAAATATTTCAATTAGTTTATAGACAAACTATGTTTGCTATCAAAGAAGGGAAATCAGAAAAAGATATCGCTTTCTTTATCTATAATATATCTAAAACTACCAACAAAAATTTTTTAGATGTTACAAGTGTTCTACTAAATAATAAAAAAATTGAGTCTTATGATCAGAAAATAGATTATAAAGTGTTAGGTCAAATGCAGCAAGTTATCTACCAAATTCGTAAGGATTATCGCAAAGGAATTTTGGATTTTACAAAAGAAATTGCTGAAAATTTGGATGAAAATAGTAATATAAAAGAAAAAAGCCTAGTAGATTTAAGTCAATTTTGTTTAAAAAAACAAGAAGCTTTTTCTTACTTTCAACTTTTGTTACAGGCTTTAAGTTTAAAAATGCCAATTGAAATGAGTTTAGAGGTAGTAGCCTTAAAATCAAATACTTCAAGTAAAGATATCTATAAAAAAGGCGTAGACTATTTTTTGAATTTTGCAACTTCTAAAGAAAGAAACATATATATAAATAATTTAAATCGCTACAGAAAAAATGCGGCTACCTCTTCTTTGGATTACAGGGTTAATACTTTAATTTATCAAATATTTCAAATTTTTAAAGATGAAAATTCTAAAGAGCAATCATTAATGGCCCTATTGGAAAATGTTGATATAACCGTATTAAATAGATTAAAGCAAAGAATAGATAATACTTTTAAATTTTATTTACCGGAAATTAAAAAATTGTTAGGCAATGAAGAAGCCTTTTCTGCTAACCTAATAATTGATAAAGTACTTAATAAATTTATAAATTTAAAAAAGGTTAAATCGTCAGCTAATTTCTATCCCAATCCGGTAGTACAAGGCCAGGCATTAGCCATTATCGAGGCTTTCTTAAAATTTAATGGCACAGTTAAGGAATTTGCAAATTCAGATATCTATCCATATAAATATCATTCAGCTAAAATAACAACCAATAGACTTTTAGATTTATGCAATCAGCATAAACCAGAACTATTGCAAAGTTTAAGAACTCATTTAAATGATATTAAAGAATATGAATTATCATATGCCAATACGCTTATAGATATTGTAATCTACTACAGAAGAAACGGTTATCCCACAGCCGATGGCAAAACTCGTCCCTTTGATATCCTAGATTACTATTCCTATACAAACTATCCTTTAGATAAATTAAGAAGTTATGTTGTTAAAAATAATTTATTATGTCCAGATGATGTAAAAGTTTTATCGAGTTTTTCTGGCAATAATGTTATGGGTAAAACATATCAAAATTATGAGTTTACTCTTGAAAAACTAGAAAATAGTTACAATGTATCATTTCGTGATGACGATACATTGACAAAGGAAGAAAAAATAGGCATTTATGATTTTTTGAGCCACTATAATATTCCAATAATTCCTGCTACTATTAATACCGCTATCAGAAGATATAAAAAAGGTACTTTGTTTATTACAAAATGCGAAGAAGACAAACAAGCAAACTCTGAAGAAGCTAAACTAAAAAAAGAATTAGTTCCAAAAGCCTAATTTCAATTTTAAATAATGTTTTACTAAAAGAGTATTATTTGATATAATTTTTAAGCGAGGTAATATATGAAAATAAAATACGAACTACTAAAAGAAGATAGCAAAACTCAGGCAAGGCTTGGTCTAATCCATACTAATTACGGAACTTTTGAAACTCCAATGTTTATGCCGGTTGGTACCCAAGCAACCGTTAAAACTTTATCACCAGAAGAATTAAAAGCTAATCATGCTGGCATCATTTTAGCCAATACTTACCATTTATGGTTAAGACCGGGAGAAAATATCGTCGCTAAAGCTGGGGGCTTACATAAATTTATGAACTGGGATGGCCCTATCTTAACTGATTCTGGCGGTTTCCAAGTATTTTCGCTAGCAAAAAGAAAAGACATTACTGAAGAAGGAGTTAAATTTAAAAATCAATATAACGGCGATGCTTTATTTCTTACTCCAGAGAAATCTATTCAAATTCAAAATAAATTAGATAGTGATGTCGCTATGAGTTTCGATGAATGCATAGGCTATCCGGCAACGTACGATTATTGCAAAAAATCTGTTGAAAGAACGCTAAGATGGGCTAAAAGAGGTAAAGATGTTTTTAACAATCCCAACCAAAGTCTATTTGGTATCGTACAGGGTGGCGAATATGAAGATTTACGTCGCCATTGTGTTGAAAAATTAGTGGAAATGGATTTCGATGGCTACTCTATTGGGGGCACAAGTGTAGGGGAAGACAAACCGACTCAATACAAAATGGTTCGCTATGCAACTAAATATTTACCGAAGGATAAAGTAAGATATTTAATGGGAGTAGGAGATCCTATTGATATAGTTGAAAATGTCTGCAATGGTATTGATATTTTTGACTGTGTTTCGCCAACTAGACTAGCGCGCCATGGTCATGCTTTAACAAGATATGGCAAACTAAATATTAAAAATGCTAAGTACAAGGAAGATTTCACTCCTATTGAAGTAGGGTGTACTTGCTATGCTTGTCAAAATTATACCAAGGCTTATATTAAACATTTAATTAACTGTGAAGAAACTTTTGGTGCTCGTTTGCTTTCTATTCATAATATTCATTACTTGATTAATCTAACAGAAGAACTAAGGAGTGCTATAAAAGAAGATCGTCTTTTAAGTTATAGAGAGGAATTTATTAAAAATTACTATGGAAACACTAAGTAAAATCGTATCTTTTCTCTTAATTTTAGTTATGGCTGGCTTAATTAGTTATAAAAGTTATACAGCAGTTAAACAAGAAAGAGATAATAAATTATGGCTTGTTTTGAATAAAAAAGTGGTCGAAAAAGCTCATGATTGTTATTTGGACAAAAAATGTACAAACAGCACCGTTACTTTAGATTATCTAATCCAAAATGAGTACTTAACTACAGTAGCAAATCCTGTTACAAAAGAAGTAATAAATTCTAACTCCTATGTAAACTTAGAAAACAATGAATTTGTTATTTTAAATTAGAACTATCTTTAACATTAATACCAATCGAACTAGTAATAATAGAAATTAGTAATAATATACCATAATATACCAATTTACTTAAAGAAAAACCATCTTTGGCAAGTAAACTGATAATAAAGAAAGCCAAAAGTAGTGAGCCACCTAATTTTAAGCCTGCTAGATATCCTTTATTAGCAGCTTTTTTACCGTTAAAAAAGTTAAGGACAGCAAAACCCATGCTAGTAAAAATAAATAATATTAGACAATTAATGTTATAGGACATGGCGGTGTATAAATATAAGATAGAACTCAAAAAGCTAAGAACAATTAAATAGCCTAAAAATAATAAAATACTTTTTAAATAGAAAGAAATTTTTTCCATAAAATCACCTAATAAAATATATGTTTAAAAATATCGAAAATTACTCATAATATAAATGGTGATATAAAATGGATTTAGTAATTATTACTTTAAAAACAATTTTTTTCTATTTTTTTATATTGGTTTCTTATCGTATTATGGGAAAAAGAGAAATCGGGCAACTAGGAACGACCGATCTTATTGTATCTATTCTAATCGCTGAGTTAGTAGCAATTTCAATTGAAAATTTTAATGATACAATCTTAAATACAGTCATTCCTATTACCGTTTTGGTTATCATGGAAGTGATATTGGCTTTCTTATCTATTAAATCTAAAAGAGTTCGTTATTTTCTTGACGGAAAACCCTCTTTAATAATCAGTGGTGGTAAAATAAATTATAAAGAAATGGTAAAATCTCGATATTCTATTGATGATTTATTATTTCAGCTACGCCAAAACAGTGTTAAAAGTATTGAAGAAATTGAATATGCTTTTTTAGAACCAAATGGCAAATTATCTATTTTTCCTTATAATCTTTTGAAGTTAAAATCTTCTTATCCAATGGCCTTAATAATAGATGGCGTTATTCAAAATGATACTTTAGCACATATAAATAAGAACAAAGACTGGCTTTTAGAAGAACTACATCGGAGTAATTTAGGTGTATCTGAAATTTTTTATGCTTTTTATAAGAAACATAAGGTTTATATTATAAAAAATGTCGATGTCAATCGTTAGAATATTTTCAATACTAATTTTTTAAATATATGTTAAAGATTTAGACTTTTAATTTTGTTAAAAAAACTAACTTTTGTTCTATAATCAGAAAGTGTCCTATGATATTGGAGTTTTTTACTTAATAATTAGGATATAACAATGGACTTTAAATATCAAATTTGATACAATATTTTTCGTGATGTAGGTATGAAAAGAAATGAAGTAAAGTATGAAGAATTAAGTCCAATGATGCAACAATATTTGGATATTAAAAATAAGCATTTAGAAGAATTACTGTTTTATCGTATTGGCGATTTTTATGAGTTATTTTTTGAAGATGGTGAAACCGCTGCTAGAGAGCTAGAACTTACATTAACAGGCAAAAATGCTGGTTTAAGTGAACGTATACCAATGTGTGGTGTACCTTTTCATTCTGTTAAGCCTTATATTGAAAAATTGATTGATAAAGGTTATAAGGTTGCTATATGTGAACAATTAGAAGACCCTAAAACTACTAAAGGGATGGTAAAAAGAGGTGTCATTCAAGTAATCAGTAAAGGAACAATTACTGATTATGAAATGATGCGTCCCAAAGATAATAATTATATCGCTAGCGTCCTAGATTATGGCAACACTTACATTTTAACTTACGCTGATATCTCTACTGGCGAATGTATGGTTAGTCAAATCAAGCATGATAACGATTCTTTGTTAAGTGAAATAATTAACTTAGGCATTAAAGAAGTTATTTTAGTTGATAATAATAATTTGGCACTCATTCAAATTTTGAAAAATAATTATGGAATAGAGATTTCGTATAGTAATAATTATTTAGAAGAAGATTATCCTTACCTTTATAAAGATTTAGATGATAAATATGTTACCGGTTTAAAACATTTATTTTATTATTTAGTAGTAACTAATATGAAAGATATTTCTAATATCCGAGAAATAACAATAATCGATAAAGATAAATATTTAAATATGGATATTCATACCGTTCGTAATCTAGAGTTATTTGAAACTATTCGTTTAAAAGAAAGAACATATAGTTTACTATGGCTCTTAGATAAGTGTAAAACTGCAATGGGATCTCGTAAACTAAAGAGTTGGCTTTTACATCCATTAAAAGATATAGACGAATTAAATAAGCGCTACGATGCCATCGAAAAAATTAATACCGAATTCATTATAAAAGATGAATTAAGAGAATATTTATATCAGGTATATGATTTACAAAGACTTTGTGGTAAATTAATTTCGGGTAATTTAAATGCTCGTGACTTATTGCAAATTAAAAAAAGTTTAGCTATTTTACCAAATATTATCGATGATGTCAAAAAATTAGGTTTTAACTATGAACTTGATCCTAATACTGAAGTTTATAATCTCTTAGAACAGGCCGTTTTTGAAAATCCTCCTGTGACAGTTCGTGAAGGTTCCTTAATAAAATCTGGATATAATCAAGAACTGGATGAACTACGTAGTATTAGAAGCGGTGGTAAAGAATTTATTGCCTCTTTTGAAGAAACCTTAAAAGAAGAAACTGGTATTAAAAATCTAAAAGTTGGCTATAACAAGATATTTGGTTATTATATAGAAGTATCCAAAGGCCAAAGTAAAATGGTAATGGAAGATTTCGGCTGGGAAAGAAGACAAACTTTAACTAATTGTGAACGCTTTATTTCACCAGCTTTAAAAGAGAAAGAAGCTCTAATATTAAATGCTGAAGAGCGTATTATTGATTTAGAATA
The DNA here is from genome assembly GCA_934098505.1 of uncultured Bacilli bacterium. Classification (GTDB taxonomy): domain Bacteria; phylum Bacillota_I; class Bacilli_A; order RF39; family UBA660; genus CAG-605. Next base: position 350,838 of record CAKOOR010000001.1, on the reverse strand, counting down.
TAATTTATTCAGTGAGTTAAAAGACAAAGTTAAAAGCCATATTTTCAGCTTAAAAAAAGATGCTGAGATTTTAAGTGAAATTGATTGCTTAATTTCACTTGCTGTTTGTGCTGAGGAATATAATTTGGTAAGACCTAATCTTACAAAAGAAAACGAAATAAGGATAAAGGATGGTCGTCACCCTGTTGTAGAGGCAGTAAGTAATGGACTTTATGTTCCAAACGATTGTATGATGCCTGAAAATATAAATACGCTTTTGATTACTGGACCTAACATGAGTGGTAAATCAACTTTTATGCGCCAATTAGCTATCATTGTAATTATGGCTCAAACTGGTTCTTTTGTTCCCGCTAAGAAAGCTACATTACCAATTACAGATAAAATATTTACCAGAATTGGGGCTTCTGACGATTTAGTTAGTGGTGAATCTACTTTTATGGTAGAAATGAAAGAAGCATGCAATGCCATTACCAACGCCACTTCTAATTCTCTTATTCTGTTTGATGAACTAGGTCGTGGTACTGCTACTTACGATGGCATGAGTTTAGCCCAAGCAATATTAGAATACATCAGTAAAAATATTAAATGTAAAACTTTATTTTCAACTCATTATCATGAACTTACATCTTTAGCAAATGAAATAAAGACTATTAAAAATGTGCATGTTGAAGCTCATGAAGAAAATGGCACTGTAACTTTCTTACATAAAGTTAGCAACGGACCTATTGATAAATCATACGGTATTCATGTTGCTCGTCTAGCTAAAATGCCTGAAGAATTATTAAAAAGAGCTAGTGCTATTTTAAAAGAGTATGAAGATTCCGATAAGACAAGTAATATAAAACAAGTAAGCCTCTTTGACTTAGATGATGAAGAATCTAAAGTAAAAGAAGTTGAAGACTCAAGTACAAATTATTCAGTAAATTCACAAAATACTGAATTAGTTACGGAAATTAATAATTTAAATTTAGACAATTTAAGACCTATTGATGCTTTAACAGAGTTATATAAATTAAAAGATTTAATTAACAAATAGTTAGAATATATACAAATATTATGCTATATTAGAAAGAGAAAGGAATTAATCAAACAAGATTAAAAGATATATATGAAATCAAGAAGTGAATTAAGAGAAAAAATAATGGTTATTTTATACCAAATCGATATTAATAGAAGTCAACATATTGATTATAATGTTGAAGAAATAATTAATGCTAATCTCGATATCGATAATGAGTTTGTAAGAAACATTATATATGGTGTTATTACTTATGAAAATGACATTATTGAAATAGCTAATAAATACATGAAAAACTGGGACATTAGTCGTATTGATAAAACCGGTGCTGCCATTTTAAAAATGGCTATTTACGAATTAAAATATACAGATACTCCTCATATAGTAGTCATTAACGAAGCTGTTGAACTAGCTAAAAAGTATTCAGATGATTCTGTTCGTAAAATTATTAATGCTGTTTTAGATAAAATGATTAAAGAGTGATAATATGGATATAAAGTATATAACAATTTCCGATTTAAATCGTTATATAAAAGCCAAATTTGATATTGATTCTAACCTCAATAATGTTTATCTTAAAGGTGAAATTTCTAATTTTAAACATCATACTCGTGGACATTTTTATTTCACACTCAAAGATGAAAATTCTCGTTTATCAGCGGTTATGTTTAATTTTAATGCTTCGAAAGTGAATTTTGAACCTGAAGATGGAATGAAAGTTTTAGTAAGTGGACGTATCAGCGTTTATGAGGCAACTGGAGCATACCAAATTTATGTTAATACCATGGAAATGGATGGAATAGGCAATCTTTATCTAGAATTTGAAAAGTTAAAACAAAAATTAGCTAGTGAAGGTTTATTTAATCCGGAGCATAAAAGACCAATTCCTAAGCATCCTAAGACCATAGGTATTATAACTGCTCCAACTGGTGCTGCTATTAGAGATATTTTAAGTACTATTAAAAGAAGATACCCAATTGCTAGGACAATCCTCTTTCCAGCATTAGTACAAGGTGAAGGGGCCAAAGAATCAGTTACCAAGCAATTAAAAAAAGCTCAAGAATATGATTTAGATGTAATAATATGTGGTCGTGGTGGTGGTTCAATTGAAGACTTATGGTGTTTTAATGAAGAAATGGTCGCTAGAGCTATTTATGAATCTAAAATTCCTGTTATAAGTGCTGTTGGCCACGAGATAGATTTTACAATAGCTGATTTTGTTGCCGATTTGAGAGCACCGACACCAACTGGAGCCGCTGAAATGGCTGTTCCTAATATTACAGATTTAAATAATTTATTTAATCAATTAAAAATTAGAGCTACTAAAGCCATCCAAAATAAATTGGATTTTAGTAATAACGAATTAACTACTTTAAAAAGTAAACAAATCTTAAAAAATCCACTAAGCATATACGAGATAAAAGAGCAACGTTTAGATAACTTGTTAGACCGATTACAGCTATTTATTTCTAATAAAATAAAGGAAGATAATTTAAGATATTATAAAATAATTGATAATAAATTATTAAAAGAACCGACTAAAATTTTAGAAAATAAAGAATATCAATTTAATTTATTGTTAAAAACTGTTACCATCTTAAATCCAATGAAACTTCTAGATAGTGGGTATAGTATAGTAAAAAATAAAAATGAAGTAATTACTAGCGTAAAATTAGTTGATATAAACGATGTTATTAATGTTGCTTTAAAAGATGGAACATTAGAGGCCAAAGTAGTAAGTAAGGAGATAAAAAATGACTAAAAATGATAAAACATTCGAAGAAAATTTATTAGAATTAGAAAATATTGTTAAAGAATTAGAAGCAGGAAATGTTGACTTGGATAAAGCTATTTCTAAGTATAGTGAAGCTATGCAATTAGCCAAAATTTGTGGTGATAAATTAAATAATGCTAAAGAAAGTATTAATAAAATTTTAACTGAAAATAATACTTTAGAAGACTTTAGTATTGAAGATAGTAAAAATTAATAAGGATTACAGTTTTAAAAACTGCAATTTTTTTTACCATATATTTCCACTATAAAAAAGTAACCATAATTCATACTATAAATGGTGAAGTGTATGAAGAAAATAATCCAAAAATTAAATATATTTATGTTATTATGGCTATTACCTTTAACAGTCTTTGCTTATTCTAGTGAAGTTATTTTAGGTGGTCAGAATGTGGGTATTTCTATAAATAGTCAAGGTGTTTTAATTGTCGGCTTTTATAAAGTAAATAATATTTATAATGGTAGTCATCTTTTAGTTGGCGACTATATCATCAAAGTTAATAATGAAACTGTGGCTAATATAAAAGATTTAGTAAGTAAAATTGAAAAATATGCTACCAATGACGAAGTGGAAATTACCTATTTGCGTGATGATAAAGAATATACTACTAAAATAAAATTAGAAAAAAGTAATGACTCTTATAAAACGGGTATTTATGTAAAGGATAATTTATTAGGAAATGGTACTTTAACTTATATCGACCCTGAAACTAAAATATATGGAGCTTTAGGTCATTATATAATTGATAGTAATACTAATACAGCAATCAAAATTAAAGATGGTTCCATTTTTAAAAGTGTTATTACCAATATTACTAAAAGTACCGACGGTAATCCTGGTAGTATCAATACCAAATTTTATCGTCAAAATGTTTATGGCGATATAAATAAAAATACTTTAGCTGGTATCTTTGGCATGTATGAAAATATTCCGGCAAATGGCAAATTGATAAAAGTTGCTAACATTGATGAAATAAAAACAGGCAAAGCCACAATATTTACTTCCCTCGCTCAAAATGAGATAAAAGAATATGATATTAATATTTTAAAAATAGATAAAAACAGTCCGATTAAAAACTTCTACTTTGAAATAACTGATAAAAATTTAATAGATACTGCTGGTGGGGTGGTTCAAGGAATGAGTGGCTCGCCAATTGTTCAAAATGGTAAGTTAATCGGTGCAGTAACTCATGTTACTATCGATAATGTTAAAACTGGTTATGGGATTAGTATCATAAATATGCTTAAAGAAGGTGAAAAAAAGTAGTAATTAATATTACTTTATCGTATACTTATTAAGGTGATATAAAAATGAAAAAAATAACAATATTTGGTGGCGGATCTGGGTTGTCACAAATTTTAAAAGGTTTGAAACTATTTCCAGTCGAAATAACAGCTGTTGTTTCAGTTGCCGATAATGGAGCCTCTACAGGCCGTTTACGTAAGGATTTAAATATTCCAGCGGTAGGGGATTTTTCTAAAGTAATGCTTGCTATGTCTAACGTCGATAATGATACATTAAAGTTTTTAAATTATCGCTTTACAAAATCTAAAACTTTAGGAAACCATTCAGTTAAGAATCTTTTATTAAGTGCTTTATTAGATATCAAAGGTAATTTTAATGATAGTATAACTGTTCTTATGAAATTGCTTAATATCAAAGGCAATATCCTACCTTTAACTGAAGATAATGCCGATTTAGTAGGGATAACTGAAGATAATAAAAAAATATATGGCGAAGAGCAAATAACTAAAAGTGCTAAAAAAATAAAATATATCGAATATAGTCAAAAAATTAAAGTAAACCCTAAAGTTATCGAAGCTGTTAATTCTGCGGATTTGATTATTTTTTCCTCCGGTTCTTTGCTAACTAGTATTGCCCCGCATTTAATTAATAAAACATTAGCTAAGGCTATAAGAGCTAGTAAAGCACCTAAAATGTATATTTGCAATTTATTTACTCAGCCTGGTGAAACTGATAATTATAGTGTCAGCAACCATCTTAAAACTTTAGAAAGCTACCTTGGTAAACATGGTATTGATGTTGTAATTGCTAATAATAATATGTTAAATAAAGATTTAGTTAATATCTATCAAACCCAAGAGCAAAAAGATCCGGTTATAATTGATACTGATAATATTAAAAAATTAGGTGTAAAAATAATAAGTGATAACTTAGCTAAAGAAGAAGACGGATGTTATCGTCATGACTCTTTAAAAACGGCTTACCTGATATTCTCTTATTTAATGAATAATTAAACAGATAGTAAGCGAAGGAAGTGTAATAATAATCGCTTTTCTGGAATTGATTATTATGATTTTCTAGCACTAAATAATTTTATTAAAAAAATGTTTAAAATAAGGCATTGTGGATAAAATGCTTTATTTTTTTTAAATCGTATTTATTAATAACCAATTTTTAAACTTAGTTAAGCCAAACTGAAAATTTAGAAGAAGTTTTAAGTTTAAACTTTAGATTTAGTAAATTGACGTTTTAAATTAAATTTGATAGCTTATCTCCTGGAAAGGAGATTTTTTATGAAATTATTTCGAAAAATAGGTTGTTTTTTAATATGTATTTTAAGCTTAATTCTATTTGAAGAGGTTAGAGCAGATAAAGTAACATTTTATGAAGGAGAATGGATACCAAATATTTATATTAATAAAGTTATGAGTAATGGTTATAAAAGATATCAACAAGGCTTAGTAATAAGAAGAAAAGGTGATGATCATTTTGCATATTGTTTGGAACCTTTCTTATCATTAAATAGTAGTTCTGTATATGATGAATATCAAGATAATTATTCCGCTCACTTAGTTATTTCTAATGCCGTTTGGCAACGAATTAATTTACTTTCTTACTATGGTTACATGTACGAAGGACATGAGGATATAAAATGGTATGCTATAACCCAAGTCTTAATTTGGCGCACGGTTAATTCCAGTTATGATATCTATTTTACAGAAACATTAAATGGTAAACGCAAAGCCAATGCTTTTCAAAACGAGATATCTGAAATTGAGAACTTAATAAAGAATCACAATAAAAAAATCAGTTTTGCTAATCAAAAAATAAAAGCTAATCTTGGTACTAAAATAACATTAGAAGATAGTAATAACGTTTTAAATAACTATGAAATAACTAGTTCCACCATACCCGCTACTATTGAAAATAATTACTTAAATTTAGAAGCCAATAAGATTGGTCAGTTTCAAATTCATTTAATAAATAAAGATAAGAAGTATAGCAACAATCCTTTAATATACCAGTCTGATAATTCTCAAAATATAATGATTACAGGTTCTTATGCTGATATCAATATTGATTTGCAAATAGATGTTAGTGGACTCGCCATAAAAGTTATTAAAAAAGACTATGATAGTGATGATATAATTAAAAAGGCTAATTTAAAATTTAAAATTAAAAATATTGATACTAACGAATATGTTGAAAATAGTGATAATCCTACAGATAAATACATATTTACTACTAATAGCGATGGTTATTTTATTACTAAAAACAATTTGCCCTATGGCAAATATGCTATTAGCGAAGAAACTAATAATCTCGATGGTTATTATTGGAACAAAGAACCTTTAATAATAGACTTAAATGCTAATACCTTATTTTCAAAAGATACGAATGGTAAACTTTACTATGAAGATAACTTTTATAATAAAAGAATTAAAAATAAAATTGTTGTTCATAAAACTGGTGAAGTAGTAGATTTTATTAATGGAAATATTAACCATCAATTTAATAGTTTGCCTAATGTTTTAATTGGCTTATATGCTAAAGAACCTATTATAGATATCAATGGTAATATTATTTATCAAAAGAATGATAACATTGCTGAAGAAAAAACTGATACTAATGGTCAGATTACATTTGCCAATCTTTACTTTGGCAAGTATTATTTAAAGGAAATAGCGGTTGACAGTAAATATCAATTAGATGAAAATAAATATGATGTTATTATCTCCCAAAGCGAAGATGATAAAGAAATTATAAAATCAGTAAACATAAAGAATTATTTACAAAAAGGTAGTCTTATTTTAACTAAAATAGACAGTTTAACAAATGAAGTAATAAGTAATACTAAGATAGGTTTATATGCAAAAGACAACGAATTGATATATGAAGGAATAACCGATAATAATGGTCAAATTGTTATCAATAATTTGCCATTAGGAACTTATTATGTAAAAGAAATAAGTCCAGCTTCGGGATATAATTTAAATGAAGATATAATTCTTTTGAATATTACAAGTAACAACGAAATTGTGTATATTGACTTAAAAAATAATCCTATTATTGAAATACCTGATACCTATAATCATCAACATTGGCATTTTGCAAGTATTATAAGTGTAGAAAGTTTATTAATAATCTTATGGCAAGTAAAAAGAAAAAAGATAATATTTTAAAAATAATTTTAATTTTGTTCTTTGTCATATTAACTAATTTATTAATTTTAGTAGTTAAATATAGTAATAAAACAGATACTAATGGCATAATAGTAACTAAAGTTAAAGAAATACTTTCTAAAGAGCCAACCCTAAAAGTTCTAAATAAAGAAGAATTAAAAAATAAGCAAGAAAATGCTATTAAAATAATTCTTGAAATACCTAAAATTGGATTAAAACAAGAACTGGTAAATAAAGAGGCAAATGATAATGATGTAAATAAAAATATTCTAACTGTAGCAGAAACCACTTATCCAGAAGAAAATGGTTCTAGCCATCTTATCTTCGCGGCTCATTCCGGGTACGGAAATGTGGCTTTCTTTAAAAACTTAACTAAATTAGTAAATAATGATGAAGTGATATTCTATTATAAGAATAAAAAATATGTCTATAATATTGTTAATTCATATGAAATTGAAAAAACCGGTAAAATGGTTTTTAAAGCTGTTTCAAACAATGATGTAACTCTTATTACCTGTTTAAAAGGTCAAAATAAGCAAATAGTTTATCAGGAAACATTAAGTTTTACTAGTAATTATTCTTAAAAAATGTTAAGATAATCACCACGAGTGATGTTATATGATAAATTATAAAAAATTAACAATTTTACAATTACAAGCAGCAAAAAAGTTTATTGAAAAATATGAATTAGATAAAAATAGAAGAAATTGGAAATTAGTAACTAAATTAGAAGAACAGGTTTCTGAGTGTGAAAGTCTTTCTGAAAGTCAATATGCAGTTTATGATAAAATCTTAATAGCCATCGATAATCGTATGTGTGGTAAAACAAAAGAACTTATAAGGCAAAAAAAGATAAAGTAAAATATAATAATATCATCTCTTCCTAAATTATGTTATGATAGAAGAGAAAGTAGGAAAAATATGATAAATGATGATAAAAATTTAAATTTTACTAGTGAATGCAAAACCAGTTGGCTGGATGATATATTTCTAGGCACTAAAGAGTCCCAAGGAATCAGAAATGCGGTTAATGCTATCAAATTTGTACTTTTTGACGATGTAAGTGTTCTTCCCGATGGTCTTAAGTATAATGATAAATATGAATTTATTTCCGCAAGACGTGGTGGCCGTAGTAAAGCTAAAATGTTAACTTTGATAGATTTAATCCAAATTTTATGTCAATATGCTATGCAATCATTTGGAATTAATAATAAAGAATTTTCTGTAGGTTATGCTGATTACATAAATTTAAAAAATCATAAAATAACTTGTGAATATACAGGAGATTTTGCTATTGACATAATTGCTTATGCTTGTCTAGATAACGTATATGAGGCTTATAATCTATTAAATTATAATAAAGAGTTAAGGCTAGCACTAATAAGTGCCCTTATTAACGAACGTTACATTGAAAATAAAATGTTAATGTTAGATCGTTTTGATGGTCTACTCATAAATGAAAATATTAGTAGCGAGGATAAGGAAAGATATTTAGACAATTATAAAGACTTAGACACTTATTTTCTTAATATAAAAACCAGAAGCAAAGAATTTTTGGAATTTCTAAATGGGCAATAAACATTCCATAAGATTCTCCTTGTTTTGAAACAATTTAAAATCATTTATTCCAGCAAATTTCTTCTTTAATTTTACATCAATCAATGTTAAAATAAAGATGATTAAAAAAAGGAGTAATTGTTTATGAAAAACTTAATAGATGAGTTTAAAAAATTTATAATGCGTGGTAATGTCATCGACTTAGCTGTTGGTGTAGTTATGGGTAATGCTTTTTCAAAAATTGTTAGTTCACTAGTAAATGATATAATGATGCCTATAATTGGTGTTATTATTGGTGGTCATGATTTCAGTAACTTATCCATAACTGTTGGTAGTGCTAAAATAATGTATGGATCTTTTATTCAAAATATTATTGACTTTTTAATTATTGCTGCTTCAATATTTCTTTTTATCAAAGTTATTAATGCTTTGATGCATAAAAAAGAAGAACCTAAAAAGGAAGAAAAACCAAAAGTAAGTGAAGAAGTCTTACTATTAAGAGAAATTAGAAATTCATTACAAACAAATGAAAAAATCACTAAGAAAAATTAATTAATCTTAATGATTTCTTTTATTTTGTAATAAACATTGCTGCATAAGAAGCAACTATACCCACTACCATTACAATTAACATAGCCCATACGACTATTTTTTGTGTTCTCTTTTTCATTGTTAAGTTTTACCTTCTTTCAATAATTAACATTATTTTAGCATAAAATTTTAAACTTGCCAATATAATTATCATAGGTGAACACATTGAAATATTTAAAAAAGCACTACAATATAGTCATATTTTTATTAAGTCTTTTAGTAATTGGTATTATTCTAGGTGTTATTTTAGGCTTTAAACAAGATTCTATTTTTCAAAATGATGTCGTAAATAGTTTAAGCAACCTTAAAGATCTGCTTTTGAATCGTAAAATCAATTGTATTTTTAATCATTTATTAATATTTGGTCTATTAATAATAAGTTCTTTTATAGTACCACTTTATTTTATTAATTTTATATTTGTATTATTTAAAGGTATTACCATTGGCTTTTCCTTTTATCTTTTTTGTTTAATACTAGGCTTTAAAGGTTTTATATTAGCCTTATTATATAATTTGCTTACTAGTGGTATCTTTTGCTTAATATATATTTTTTTAATTATACGAGGTATAAATATTAGCAAAAATGTTATCGCTTTTACATTATCTCATGAAAAAAATTATCTAGAAAATATAAAAAGTAATTTATATGGTATATTTATTGTGATATCCATTTGTTTATTATTTGATACTTTACTCTTTATTTTTTCAAACCCTATAATAGCTAAGTTAATTTGGCTTTTTTAATGGACTTTAGTGCCACAATTTGATAAAATAATTTGCAGGAAGTGGTAATATGAAAACTGTTGTTGTTGGCATGAGTGGGGGAGTAGATTCTTCTGTTTCTGCTTATCTTCTAAAAGAACAAGGCTATAATGTTATAGGTCTTTTTATGCGTAATTGGGATGCAGCTTTAAACAATGATATCGAAGGTAATCCAACCTTTGGAGAAAATATATGTCCTCAAGAGCAAGATTATAATGATGCTAAAATAGTTTGCAAACAATTAGGTATTCCTTTACACCGTATAGATTTTATTAAAGAATACTGGGATAATGTTTTTAAATATTTTTTAAGTGAATTAGAGAAGGGGAGAACACCTAATCCCGATTTAATGTGTAACAAATACATAAAATTTGATTTATTTATTAAAGAAGCTAAAAAATTAGGAGCCGATTACGTTGCGACCGGTCATTATGCCCGTATGAAAGATGGTTTACTTTTGCGAGGAGTCGATGCTAATAAAGATCAAACTTATTTTTTAGCCCAAGTAAATAAGGAAGCATTAAAAAACGTCTTGTTTCCCGTTGGCAGCTTAGAAAAGCCGATGGTTCGCGCTATTGCTGAAAAAATGCACTTAGAAACCGCTCATAAAAAAGATTCAACCGGTATTTGTTTTATTGGCGAACGAAACTATCAAAAATTTATCCATAATTATTTAAAGTCAAATCCTGGTAATATTGTGGATGTTGCAACCAAAAAAGTTATTGGCCGCCACACTGGTTTGATGAATTATACAATCGGTCAACGTCGTAACGTAGGCATTTCTGGTAATCTTGAACGTCACTACGTTTGCGGTAAAGATGTAGCTAAAAATATTTTATATGTAGCCTTTGGTGATGACAATAGTTATCTTATGAGTGACTCTTGTATAATTGATAATGTTAATTATCTTACTGATATGAGGCCTGATGTTTGTAGTGCTAAGTTTAGATATCGTGGTGAAGATATTGATGTTACATTAGAATACCTAGAAGATGGTAAAATTTTGGTTAAATATCCTAAGATGGCGAAGGCAGTAACCCCTGGTCAAGCTTGTGTATTATATAATGGTGAAATATGCTTGGGTTCTGGTATTATTGAAGAAGTCCATAAAAATGGTCAAAAGCTTTGGTATCTATAATGATAAATAAGATTTTTTAGTTGACATGTAAAGTACAAATGTTATAATTAATATGTAAAGTACGAAAGGTTGTTGTTAGCAGTGCAAAAATTAAACGAATTATTACAAGAACTAGGAATATCAAAAGTAAGATTAGCCAAATACCTCGGCGTTTCTCGACAAATGGTTTACAATTATTTAGAATTAGAAGATTTAAGCAAATGGCCAAAAGAGAAAAAAATCATGCTTTATCGCTTACTCGATATAAATGATGAAGCTGATATTGAAAATATCAAAGTAACTACCGATTATTTAATGAACGTTGAATCAAAACTTAGCAAAAATTCTAGAGGCAGAGAAGAAGTTAATCGTAATATTGATACAAAGGGTTTAAATAGTGATTGTGAAAAACTATTATTAGATATTACGTCTTTAATTAAAGAAAGATTAATTGACGATAATTATCGCTGTGAAAATTATTACACATTCATCTATCTTTATCATACTTTGCAGCTAATTGATTCTATGCCAGAAATAAGATATATATTTGGATATATGAGTAAAACGGGTGGCTATACTAATCCAGAAGAGTATAAACTTCAAGAAGATAAACAATTCATATTAGAAGGTATAATTCATACGGCTCTTAATCTATATAATAATGGAGGTTCTTCTCGTACTAAATTGCAAGAAGCTCATCGTCGTTGGGTTGCTGAAATTGAGGCTAAAAAAGAAGAAAAAATTTCTCGTACTCAAGAATTAAGTACTGTTAAAATTCAAGCTTTAAAAGAATTAAATTATACTAAGATGGACAATTCCAATGCTAACGAAGTTATAGAAAAAATCTTAGAAATAATTGCTAAAAAATCATAATAAAATCCCCTACTTTTTATTATTTATAATAGAGAAGGGGACTTTTTTAATTACTTTTTTGCTCTTTCTAATACACTTTATATTTATTACACGCTTAGTAATTATCTTTTTCAAATTTAAGCAAAATAACTAATAATTATTAAGAAAATTATATGCAATGAGCTGAATAATTATTCATCTTTTTAAAACTTGATGCATGAAAAATAAGCTTATTTTTTCATATAAAAATTAGATTATATTAAATCGGGACATATAACACAATTTATCATTAGCTAATTAAATGATTTTTAATAATAATTATGGTTTTTATATAAAATTAATTTACCAAACTTTATATAATTATTATTAGATTATAAATCGTTAATTATAATATTTATATAGATAAATAAAGTTATTTGAATTATCTTTAATATTTAATAAAATATCTTAAAAGAATATTTCTTATATAATTTAATTTCAAAAATTAAACTTCACATAATATATATTATGTTAACATTTATAATGAATAAAGAAATTAAATACTTTAATTTCCTGATTATAATCACTATAAAAACAAAATAAATAAAGATAAAAATAAACCAATTAGAATATAAAAACGACGATCATAACTTAATACTTCAGGTAATATTTCTAAGAAAGATATAGTTAACATTAGACAACCAACAAAATACAAAGTTACATTTAAAAATAAAATACTAATAAATGGTTTTAAAAATAACCAAGTTATAACCGCACCAACTGGTTCCGCAATACCAGATAAAAAAGTATATAAAAATGCCTTTCTTCTATTGCCAGTACTATAATAAATTGGAATCGCAATGCAAATACCTTCTGGTAAATTATGAGCAGCGATCGATAATGCTATCTTAAAACCCAATCTTTGATTAGCAATACTCGAGGTAAATACAATAATACCTTCCGGAATATTATGCAGTAACAAAGTTAACATATTTAAAATACCAATTTTATAGAGATTACTCCCCTTCTTTATATTAATTTTTGATAATTTAACTATACCCCAAGCTCCAAAAGGAATTAAAAAAATAATTAATAAAGCTACACTAATATTTAATTTATTAATAAAATATTTAATTGGTAACGGTATTAATTCTTTAAGACTAATAAGACTCATAACACCCATGGCAAAAGCTAGACTAGTGCTTACAATCTCTCTTACCCTATTCTTCTTAAAATAAGTAAAAAAGATACCCAAATTAGTTGCACCACCAGCTAGAATTGATAAAATAATTGCATTTTTAATTTCCATAATAATCACATTAATATTATGAAAAAGCCAAACCATAAATTACCATATTAATTATTGTATGAAATTTATAATTTAGACCACAATATAATTAGGAGGTCAAAATGAATTCAAAAAATAATGCTAAATGCAATGCACGTAATAATGCAAAGAATTCTGCTCGTTCAAAAGCTAGAGATTCTAAGTGTAATAACAGTGCAAAAAATAATAACAAATGTCATGCAAGAGCTAATGAATTAAATGATGAAATTTAATTTAATTAAGCTCTATTCCTTATGACTACGAGGATGATATTCTTCGTAGTCTTTTTTTAATTTTTCATTAATTAAATGCGTATATATTTGCGTTGTTTCTAAATCTTCATGACCAAGTAGTTCTTGAATTACTCTTATATTGGCACCATTTTTAAGTAATATTGAAGCAAAAGAATGTCTTAATGTATGTGGAGAAATTTCCTTTTCTATTCCCTTTTTTTCACACTCTCCTTTTATTAATTTAAAGAAAGCCTGCCTTGTAATCTTAGTCCCATAACTAGAAATAAATAGATATTCACTGTCTTTATTTTTTAATAATTTATTGCGATAATAATTTAAATATACTTTAACATATTTTAAAGCCACATCATCGATTGGAACAATTCTTTCTTTTTTTCCCTTTCCCATTACTCGTAAATAGCAGTCATTGAAATTTATATCACTTACTTTTAAATTAACTAATTCACTTACCCGCAGTCCTGTTGCAAAGGCTAATTCCAGCATAGCTTTATTACGATAATCATTAGGTTTCTCTAATTTTATATCTAATAGTTTGTTTACTTCTTTGCTTGTTAAATAATTAGGTAATTTAGCCCCTATTTTCGGCATTGCAATATCAGAACACGGATTTTGATTAATTATACCTTCCCTACTTAAAAAGCCGTAAAATGACCTTAAAACAGTTATTAGATGAGCTAAACTTCTACTATCTAAATGATCTAAAGATTGTAAATACTTATTTAAATCATTATTTTTTAATTTAAAATAATTTTTATCATACAAATATAATTTTTCTATATCATTTAAATAAGATTTAATAGTATTTTCACTAAGTCTTTTCTCATATTTAATATAATCAATATACTTAGTAATATAAGTATCATTTAAATAATCTCTTTTGTTACTATCTTTCTGCATTTGCTAATCCTCCATTTATTATATTTACAATCATTAATACTAATTGATTTAATAATTATTATCTTTTGACTGCCCTGTACTTTTTTATTTCTTAGGTATTCTTTTCTTATCTGTTTTAATATTTCTCTATAATTATAAAATTAACCAAATAAAATTACAACAGTATGTTATAATATTATAGACTATAAAAGAAAGGAATTATTATTTAAAGATAATAATTATTAATACACATGGAAACACTAGCAAATAAATATCGTCCTAAATGCTTAGAAGAAGTGATTGGTCAACATCATCTAATTGGGGAAAATAAAATTTTATCTAATATGGTTAAAAATCAAAAAATATTTTCAATGATTTTATATGGTAAACCAGGAATTGGTAAGACTTCGATTGCTTATGCAATTGTTAATTCCTATAATAAGAAATATAAGTTTTTAAATGCTACTTCTTCCAAAAAGGATGACTTTCTCATTGCTATTGAAGAAGCTAAAATGTATAAAGATTTGATATTAGTTGTTGATGAAATTCATCGTATGAATAAAGATAAACAGGATATTTTGCTTCCGTATGTTGAATCTGGTTTAATCATATTAATTGGTCTTACTACTAGCAATCCTTATCATAAAATAAATCCTGCTATTAGAAGCCGTTGTCAAATATTTGAACTTAAACCTTTAGAACTTACTGATATAATTACGTGTTTAAAGCGTGTTAGCAAAAAGGAAGGTTTAACTGTATCGGAAGAAGCTTACAAAGCAATAGCTAAATTAAGCAGTGGTGATGTAAGGAATGCTATTAACTTACTTGATGTTGCTAATATGACAGTTTTAGATAAAAATATAACTTTGGATTCTATCAAGGCTATTAGTTCGAAACCTTCAGTTTTTTTTGACAAGGATGATGATGGTCATTATGATATTATCTCAGCTTTTCAGAAATCAATCCGTGGTAGCGATGCTGATGCCGCTATTTATTATTTAGGTCGCCTTATTGAGGCTGAAGATTTAGATATTATTTATCGTCGGATGAGTGTTATTGCGTATGAAGATATTGGTCTTGCTAACCCTTCCATTGGTCCCAAAGTCATGGCTGCTATTCATGCCGCAGAAATTCTAGGGCTTCCAGAAGCTCGTATTCCTTTAGCTCAAGTTGTTTTAGAAATGACATTATCACCAAAAAGTAATTCTAGCGAAAATGCTATCGATAACGCTTTAAATGATATTAGAAGTGGTTCCACTGGCGAAGTACCAGAACACATTAAGACTAGTTCGCCTAACTATAAATATCCACACGATTATCCAAAATACTGGGTTAAACAACAATACTTGCCTGACAATGTTAAGAATAAAAAATATTATTATCCTAAACGCAGCAAATATGAAGATTCACTTAATTTTGGTAATCAAGAAATGAAAAAAGAAACTAACTAACCATTAATTTCTTTTTTTATATTACCTTCTTTTAACCATTTATTGACTATAAAGCTTGCCATATAAATACCGGCTACACTAGGAACAAATGGTGTTGAACCAGGAGTACGATCATGCGTTTTAATTGGCAATTCCATACTGGTTACAACATCGAGTTTTTTGATGCAATTATTTTTACAAAGTTTACGCATTATTTTAGCTAAGGGATCATTATTAGTTTCATAAATATCAGTTATTGTCAACTTTGTTGGATCCAAGCGGTTACCAGTACCCATCGCACAAATGATAGGAATATTATTATCTTTGGCATATTTTATTAAACTCATTTTGGTTGTAACTGTATCACAACAATCTAGGATATAATCAGTATCTTTGGGAATATATTCATTTAAATTATCTGCACTCAAAAAGATACTATAAGCTTTAAAATTGTTATTAGGATTTATACTTTCCATTCGTTTTAAAGCAACTTCTACTTTATTTTGTCCTAAGTTATCTTGATTACTAATAATTTGACGATTTAAATTAGTAATATCAACACTATCATTATCAATAATAGCAATATTTTTAATACCAAAACGGGTCAATGTTTCTAGAGCAAAGCCACCGACACCCCCAATGCCAACAATAACTATTTTCTTTTTTTGAATTTCTTGTAAAGTATTTTCATCTATTAATTTTAATATTCTTGCATATTGTTCCATTTTTATAAATCATCAGCATAACTTAAAGTTTATTTGCTTTTCTTTCTTATATATTTTCTATCTTTTTATTTTTTTAATGTTTAATAATAATTTATAACTTTTTTCTTCCATTTTCTTATGAATATATTTTTAATTTATTAATAAAATTCTAAACATATAAAAACCAAAGGATTGGTCTATTGTGATAAAAGCCCGCTTATCGCAGGTGGGTATACACATAAACTGCTTTAGGATTCTAAGTACAAATGTCTTAGCCTTCAACACCACAGTCTAATTAGATTCCCGTATAATCACTTACTCGGTTTTATGTTAATAAACCAATTTCCCTTTGGCAATTTAAGTGTACCATATCACTCTTTTATAAGCAAGCACTTTTTTCAAACTTCCTAAAATATCCCTTACATTTCTTTCTTTTCTAACATCTTTTTAATCATACTTTAGCTTTTATCACTTTAAGAATTCTAGATAGTAGATTCCTATTATTTAATTTTTCTTTAAACTTAAACTTAATTAGTATGTACTTTCCATCTTTCGTTAACATTACAGTTTGTTGAATATGGCATTGGATTAGGCATTTCTAGTTTTATAATCATCGGTAATTTAAAAGCCCCACCAAAGCCAACGCAGTTACCTGGTTGTAGTACTTTTTGTTTTTCAATAACATCTTGGCTGATATTAGGAAGCATAGTTCTAATATATTCAATATCTTTAGGATGAGTCATCTTGAATATTAAGAAGTTACTACACTGAGAAATAACGGTATCGCTTATTTCTACTGGTCGCTGCGATATGATGTTTAATAAAACTCCATATTTACGTCCTTCTTTGGCAATACGTTCAAATATATTATAACCAAGTAAGAAAGTATCAGCATCTTTAGAAACATACCTATGCGCTTCTTCTAAAAATAAATGAAATGGAATACTAGCTCTTTGTGTACGTGATTTAGCAAACTCGAAGAACATACGAGCATAAATTTTAACTATTACTTTAGCATAAGTATCATCCATATCCTCCAAATTAATATTAATAATTTGGGCTTTTTTACGGTTAGGAGTGGCTACCAACGAAGCGATATATTGTTCTAAAGTTATATAATTAGGATAATTAAAATAGGTACCAACATTACTATTCAAAATCGAATTTAAACGTACTTTTAAGATACTAGCATCATCTCTTATAGCTTCATTATGTAAGAATCCTTCACTAATTAAGGTAAATTCTAGGGCACTAGCAAAATCTTTTAAGGTATAATAAACGGGTTTGGTCATAATTTTACCTTCTAAATCATCATTAATAAATTTTAAAATATATTCGTTTATTAAGACTGATTCGCCAAAATTACCATGAGAATCAATTTCAAAACAATCACTAAATTTTCTTGTATACCCTACTCCTGGAATATCGGTATCAAAATTAAATTCATTAGTATGACAAACCTGAATTACCTGAAATACTTCATTTTTCTTTTCTTTAGTTGTTTCATTACTAAATAGAATAGCTAACAAAGCCTTCGCAATTAAGTGATTTTTATACATTGTCGCTTCATCTGATACATCTGCAAACACTTTAGCTAGTTTTAAAGCTCTTTCAATAATTGGAATTTGTGTATGACTGCTTACTTGTAATAACAATGTCATATCATCTAAATTTAATAAATGAACTGGTATTGCTAATCTTTGATCGGTTGGATCTGTCGGATTTGTTGTAATAAATTTATAGCTATAATTAGGATTTAACTCATTTAATTTGCCAAAAGCTGTTTTATATTCGCCATATGCATCAAATATAAAAATATTAGCATTATAAGCAATGAAATTTGGATTAGAAAATAAATTTTGAACCATTCTAGCTACCCCACAAGATTTACCAGAACCAGAGTTACCAAAAATAGCCATATGATTTGATAGCAAATCATTAATATCAACATAAACAGTATGACCTTTATAAATGGCTGATTGTCCTAAAATAAAGGTTTTATCACTATATGTCCCCATTAAGCTTTTTAATTCCTCATCATTTATTTGTCTTATATTAGATGATAAAACTGGTTTTCTAATAACACCACTTACATATTTATCACCAATAAACTCACCTAAAAATCTTATTTTTATAATATCATTATTAACTTCTTCAACTTCGCCAAGGATTCTTTGATTTTCTGCTTCAAACACCACGTTATTATTCATTAAATCGACATCTTGCCCAGGTTGAATTAAGGATTCGACATGAGCTTCACCCTCAGTAATATATTTAATTTTTCCAAACATCTTAACTCTCCTCTATTCTTATAGATAAATTATATCATATTGTTTGAGTAAAGTTAAAAGTTTTTAATTACTATTATATGAATTATACCTTTATTTATAGTGTATTAAATAGCAAAAAAAGATTACTAGCTAAAGTAATCAATTTTATAAATTTAACAATTTTTCAACAGAATTAATCGTAATATTACTACTAAATTTATTACGATAAGCACTAACATTTGCTACCCAAGTTGGATTAGCCATTTTAATGCCCTCTATCGTAGTGGGATTATATTTATAACCAATTTGTTCTACTGTTTTTAAACCTTGATCATAATAGCCAGTCTTTAATAAGGTAATGTATTTATAAACGCCATATTCGATAGATGGATAACTAGTTAATCTACCACTACTCATGCCCCCAAAGATATTATTTTTATTAAGCATACTCTGAGCTCCTAAATTACCTGTTTCAATCCAAGTAATAGCTTTGGCTGTTTGGACATCTACACCAGGATTTAAGGAAACAAAATATTCAATTAAATTATAAATATATTCTTTACTACAAGTTTTATAAGAATAATTTCTTTTAAATAGTTCACTCTTATTGCTTTCTAAATTAGTAATAAATTCTAATAGTGCAGCATCAAATGAATCTTTATTATTTCCTGTTTGTAATAAATCTAATTCATTAAAAGAAGTTTTATTATTATTCTTAATTTCATTTATTAAAGTATTGTAATCTATACCAAACATATTAGCATAAAATTCATAAGTTGTTTTTTTCTTTTCAATATTCTCATTAATTTGATTTAATGCTATATCTTCAAGTGTTAGTGTTTTATAAGAATCAATACTTGGTACAACAACCATACTTTCATAGACTTTTGCCTTTTTAAACTTTATATTTATAGGGATTATAATTATACTTAAAATTACCATAGCAAGTAAACTTAAGTACATTACTTTCTTCTTCATTAAAGACCTCCTAGTCTTAATTTTCTTATACCCATAATTTATTCTTTAATACATTTTTTGCTTATTTTTCTAATTCTTCTTTTAAAATTTGTTTGGTTAACACAGGATTAGCTTTTCCTCTAGTTTGTTTCATTACTTGACCAACAAAGTAATCAAATAAGTTACTACGACCATTTAGATAAGTTTCTTGCTGTTCTTTATTGTTAGCAATTATGTCTTTAATCATGGTTCTTAAAGTATTTTCATCGGAAATTTGGGCATTATCTTTAGAGATAAACTCTTTTGGTTCTTTCTTATTTTCTAAGGCTTTCGCAAATACTTCTTTAGCTTGTTTGCTAGACAATGTTTTATCTTTGATGGCATCCGTAATTTGTTTTAACATATTTGGGGTCATAAAGAAATCATTGATATCGCTACTGGTTTTATTTAATTCTGTTACAATGTTTACTGTTATCCAGTTAGCAGCAACCTTAGAATCTATACCTATTATAACACATTTTTCAAAATAATCGGCAATATTTCTTTCTTTGATTAGAATGCTTGCGTCATACTCGCTTAATCCTAAATCATTCATATAATATTTTTTACGTTCAAGTGGTAATTTAGGAATCTCTTTAATTAATTCTTCAATCCATTTTTTATCTAATTTATATGGTGGAATATTAGGATCTAAGAAGTATTTATAATCGATAGCATTTTCTTTGGCACGCATACTTATAGTAGTGTTGCTGGCTTCATCAAACCTTCTGGTTTCTTGAACTAATTCATTTACTCTACTATTAAAGTAAGCTTCTCTTTGTCTTTCTTCCTCATACTTAATAGCAGCTTCAATATTTTGGAAGTCAACGCCTTTTATCTCTACTCTTGGTGTTATATATTTGCCATCTTTTTTAAGGTTAATATTAACATCACATCTAATTTGACCTTTTTTAGTATCAGCATCGGAAATATCACAATAACGATAACAATCACGAATATATTCTAGAAAAGCCATTACTTCTTTAGCTGAATTAAAACAAGGTTCGGTAACAATTTCTAAAAGCGGCACTCCAGCACGATTATAATCGATTGTTGTCATTTTAGCAAAGTGGTCTAAACTAGCAGTGTCTTCTTCTAAGTGAATATCGTGGATTAAAGCTTCAATAGTTTTATCATCAACTGGTATTTCTAATTTACCATTAATTCCAACAGGATTAGTACACTGTGTAATTTGATAACCTTTAGGTAGGTCTGGATAATAATAGTTTTTACGATCAAATTGCATAACATCAGCAATTTTGCAATTTAAAATATGCGCCATTTTAATGGCATGACCAACACATTTTTTATTAACGATTGGTAAAGTGCCGGGAAAAGCCATATCAACTGGTGATACATAGACATTAGCTGTATCGCTAAAACCATTGATACCCTTAGAAAATGCCTTGGCGTTACTCTTTAATTCGCAGTGCATCTCGATGCCTACAACTAATTGTAAATCATTATTCATAAGTTACCTCCTTAGCTATTTGATTATTATAGTTCATTGTTTTTTCAATACCATAAGCAATATTTAAAACGGTTTGATCATCATAACAATTACCGGTAATATTTAAGCCTACTGGTAAGCCGTTAACAAATCCATCAGGTATTGTAATGGAAGGAAATCCGCCAAAGTTACCAATTTGTAAATGCTCTTCTAAAATTTTAGAACCACCTGCTAAAGTATTTTGCGACTTTTCTAAGAAAGGTGCGGGACCACTGCCAACAGGTAAAATAACAGCATCATAATCATTGAATAATTCTTTCCATTTATTAACGATTAATCTTCTAACACGTTTAGCATTATTGAAATATTTATCTTGATTCTCTCTTTGTAAAACATAAGAACCTATAACAAATCTTCGCTTAATTAATGGGGAAAAACCCTTAGTACGATGGTCTTTCATTGCTTCATAAATGTTATTAGCACATCCTCTTGGACCAAAGTTAATCCCTGTTAAATTAGACATGTTGGAGGTTGCCTCAGCACAAGAAATAACAACATAACAAGAAGCAACAGCATCTAGTAAAGTCTTATCGACACTTACTTCTTCGATTGTTACTCCTTTACTTCTTAAATCATTTATAACGTTCATAAAATTATTTAAGTGACTTTTCAATTCTTCACTAGGATTTTCATAGTTATCTAAAGAAACAATTTCTTTAACATAGCATAATTTTTTATTTACTAACTCATCTTTTAAATTAGCATATAAGTTAATTTTACTACTATTCCATGAAGTCATATCTTTTTCATCTTGTCCCTTAATCGCATCGGTAACAATTGCCGCATCAGTAACATTTCGTGTTAAAACGCCACAATGATCTAAACTAGATGCAAAAGGAAATAAACCATAGCGAGAAATCATTCCATAAGTAGGTTTATATCCAACAATACCACAATAAGCCGCTGGTTTGCGAATAGAGTCCCCCGTATCACTTCCTAAAGCATAAGGATAAACACCGGCCGCTACCGCAGCTGCTGAACCACTCGAAGAGCCTGCACACATTCTTCTGGTATCCCAAGGATTTCTAATAATACCGGTTTTGGCCGTTGTACCAGTTCCACCCATACCAAATTCATCCATTGCTGTCTTGTTAGTAGCAACTGCTCCGGCACTCTTTAATTTTTCAATAACTGTTGCATCAAAAAAGGGTACATAACCTGTTAAAGTATTACTTGAAGCACAAGATTCGATATCTTTAGTTGAATAATTATCTTTAATGCCATAAGGAATACCGCTAAGTAAATTATCTGTTACTTGACTTCCTTTAGCCTCATCTAAAATAAGGGCAAAAGCATTGCATTTTTCTTCAATCTCTTTTGATTTTTGAATTGATTCTTGAACTAACTCCTCGGAAGTAATTTCTCCCTTTTTTAACATTTCATGTAATTTAACAATATCTAACTCGTTATGCATCTTAACCAACAACCTTTACTATTTCAACTTCTCTACCTACTGTCTTGCCACTATTGCGCAACAATTCTTCAATAGGGACTGTTTCTTCTGCTTCATCATTATTTAAATAGCATTCCATATTATCAAGACAATAACTCATTGGTTCTACTTCTTTAATATTAGGAATTGCATTAATAATATTAATATTACGGTCAATTTCTGCAAATTCATCTAAAACCATTTTATTTTCTTCTTCAGTTAAACCAATAAGTAATTTATCAGCGTAACTATCAACCATTTCTTTTGTAAAATGCTTCATCATAATCCCCTACATATTCATATTTATATAATCAACTAATTCATCTTCATTAATTGTAACTTCTTCTTTAGTTACATTATCTTTTATCTTAATTGTTTTGTTTTGAATATCTTCATCATTTAAAATAATTAAGAATTTAGAATTTAGGCGATCAGCTTGTTTAAACTGAGCTTTTAAACTTCTTCCCATATTTTCTATTTCAATATCAAAACCACTAAGTCTTAAGTTTTGACAAATATTTACGGCATAATCTTTTTCAGTATCAGATACATACATAATATAAGCATCAACCCAGTTTTTAATTGGCAACTCAATGTCTTCTTTTTCTAAAGCTAACATCAAGCGATCAAGACCACAAGCAAAACCAATCGCTGGCGTACTTGGCCCTCCTAAAGTTTCAATCATGCCATTATATCTACCGCCAGCAGCAAGTGTACTTTGACTACCAATACCATCAATATCAGCCATTATTTCAAATACCGTATGATTATAATAATCAAGTCCTCTTACAATTTTAGGATTTACTTCATATTCAATATTCATTATATCTAAATAATGTTTAACGTTATTAAAACGTTTTCTAGCTTCTTCCGTTAAATAATCAATTGTCTTAGGGGCATTTTTAATAATCTCGTTATCCCCATCAATCTTACAATCCAAGATACGTAAAGGATTTTTTTCTAATCTAACCTTACAATCATCACACAATTCATCAATATGAGGCTTTAAATAATTAATTAAGGCTTCACGATAATTATTACGTGATTCTTTATCACCTAAGGAATTAAGCTCTACTTTCACATTACGAAGTCCTAAAGTTTTAAAAAGATTAACAGGAATGGAAATAACTTCGGCATCAATATAGGCATCATCACAGCCAATTACCTCACAACCAAACTGACTAAATTCTCTTAACCGACCACTTTGTGGCCTTTCATAACGATACATGGGTTCAATATAAAATAATTTAACTGGTTGCGTGGCCCCACCATACATTTTATTTTCAATATAGCTTCTAACTACACCAGCAGTTCCCTCTGGTCTTAAGGTAATATTTCTTTCGCCTCTATCTTTAAAGTCATAAGTTTCTTTTGTAACAATATCAGTTGTTTCCCCAACACCACGGTGAAAAAGTTCCGTCGCTTCAAATACTGGGGTTCTAATCCAACCATAATTATAAGTTTGACATAAGTCTTTTATTAAACTCTCAACATATTGCCATTTAAGAGCATCAGTCCCATAAATATCTACAGTTCCTTTTTGTTTAATTATCATAATATCCTCTTTTCTAAAAGTAAAAATCTAGTATCATTACATACTAGATTGCACTACTACATAACAATTTATTTAACCATTATTATAATGATTTTCTAATTTTTAGTCAATTCTTCCTAATATCTTTTTCAATTTAAAATTCATGATTTAATGATTATTCTTCGCTTACCTTAACATTTTCTCTTGTTCTAATATATGAATAAGTTACACTATCAAAATAATATTCTGTATTAAGATGATTTGCTTCATTTGATTTTGGCGTTGCAATACGTAACTGTTTTCCTAAAATTTCAATAGTAAAGGCTTTAACTCCCGAACCATTATAATTATTAACGTAAAGTGGTATTTCAGTGTCTATTAATTTATTACCTTGAAAATCGGTTAAATACAACTTATTATCTTTAACATAAGCAATAAAGCCATTATATAATTCGATATAAGAAACAGCCTCTCCTAAAACATTTGCTAACGTATTGGCATCATATAAAGCATAAAAAATTCCCTCATTACTAACGGTTTTAGTTGTATAGAAAGTATTAGTTCCATTACCTACAATATCTTCAATCTTATCCGTTATATTATTGCTAAAACTATTAGCGCTTATATCATAAATTTGATAGCCTTCATCACTTTTTAAAACATATTTTTTACTATTAAAATAAAAATTAATTCCATAATAGCGATAATCTAAAATATTGCTAACGCGTCCATTTATTACTTGGTCAATTCCCCATAAACCGTTTTTCTTAATTATATATTTGGAAGAATCGATAAGACCTTTTCCATTTTCTTGTCTTGAATAATGAATATCATCATATTGAGCAATTACTTGTTTATTTTTAATATCGTAAAGTAATACATTACTTGTTTCGTTTTCCGTGCCTTTATTTTGATATTCTTTAATAAAGGCATATCTTTTATCTACAATTCCCATTTTAATATCAAACATGCCACTAATTTCATCGCTATAAAGATAAGATGAGGCTATTTCACAGTCACTATCGCTTAGAATGCATTTATAAGTATCTAATAATTTACCACTATCATATAAGAATAAAACGCCATCAACTTTTTCTAATTCTTCAGGATTATCCGGTATTTCATAGTCGGTAACTACTTTTGGTAAGTTAGCATCGACTGATGTTGCCGCATCATAATCTTGACGAATTCTGCGCCAAAAGGGTACCATTTCCGTATCAAGTAAAGATTCACGATTATATTCTCTAAATACCCAACCTAAGCCATAACGGGAAGTTACTGTGCCATCGTTATAAGTTTTTGTTACTTCTTTAAATGTTATTAAAGGTTTTAATCCCTTTTTAAAACGACCCTGATCAATTAAAAAGAAAATCGTATATAAAGATAGGATAGAAATCGTTGTAACTACTACAATTCTTCTTATTAATATTCTTTTCTTTCTTAAAGCTTCTTTACGAGCATATTCTTCCTGCTCATACATTGCTCCTGCTGAATCATCATACATAATTATTCTCCTTATTCTTTTTCTAATAAAATAGTTGTTGGTCCTATATTAGTAATATTAACTTCCATATCGGCACCAAAAATACCCGTTTCAACTATCACATACTCTTTTAAAAGAGTGTTAAACTTATCATACATTGGTTTAGCTATTTCATTTTTAGCAGCTTTAATATAACTAGGACGATTGCCTTTAGTGGCATCACCATACAATGTAAATTGCGAAATACTTAAAATTTGACCGCCATAATCTAAAATACTTTTGTTCATCACGCCATTTTCATCAGGAAATATTCGTAGATTAATAATCTTTTTTATCATATAATTTATTGTTTCATTGGTATCGGTATTGGTAAATCCAACTAATAAAACTAAACCAGATTCAATTTTTCCAACATAGTTATTATTTACTGAAACACTTGCCTTGCCAGATCTTTGTACCACTACTCTCATTAATTTTTAACTCTTTCTACTTTGATAACATAGCTACACATATTAAGGGCATTAATTAAATTATCTAATTCTTTGGTATTTTTAATTTTTAAGGTAATTTTATACTTAGTTAAATTATCTTCTTCTTTATTACTTACGGCATCAATATAGATGTCTTTTTCTTTCGCTAAACTAACAATATCATAAAGATAATTTTTATTATTAATAGTACTTATCAAGATATCTGTAAAATAGTATATATCATTAGTATCATTCCAACTAACATCTATTAAGCGACTAGTATTGGCTATATTTGGACAATCAATTTTATGAACTGTTATTCCTTCACCCTTCGTAATATAGCCAATAATCTTATCGCCTTTAATAGGTTTACAACATTTAGCTATATTAACTTTAATATTTCCACTACCAGCAACAATAATATCACTTTTATAGTTAATATTTTCTGATTTATGACCAATTTTTTCAATTAAAATATCATGAACGTCTTTTTTATCTTCATAAGCCATATTTATAATATAAGATGGTGTAAATCTTAAAGAACCAATGGATAAATAAATATCCTCTAAATTATCAAGTTTCAAATCTTTACATACTTTTTCGATTCGTTCTGGCGCCAAAACATCACTAAATGTTAATTTACGACGACGTATTTCTTTTTCTAATAAATCTTCCCCACGTTTAATATATTCTTCTCGATCAATTTTTGAAAAATATGATTTAATTTTATTTTTAGCTTGACTAGTTTTAACAATATTTAACCATTCTTTAGAAGGAGTGGCATCTTTACTAGTTTTAATGGAAACAATATCACCATCTTCAAGTGGTTTATTTAAAGGAACCATTATTTCATTAACGATTGCCCCCACGCAAGTATCACCAACTTTGGAATGGATACGATAAGCAAAATCAATTGGCGTTGAGTTAACTGGTAATTCGACAACATCGCCTTTAGGGGTAAAGCAGTAAATCATTTTTCCTAAAGCTTCTTCATTTATTTCTTTTTTAAATTCACTATTACTTAAATCATCACTATGTTGCTCAATTAAATTTCTAAACATTTCCAATTTTTGTTCAAAGACATTTACTACCCCACCTTTAGTATGTTCTTTATAAGACCAGTGACTAGCAATACCTTTTTCGGCAATTTCATCCATCTCTGTTGTTCTTATTTGTACTTCATAAACATACCCATGAGGTCCAAAGATTGAAGTATGCAAAGATTGATACATATTCTCTTTTGGCATCGCTATATAATCTTTAAAACGTTTTGGTAGTGGTCTAAATTTGGCATGAATTAAACCAATTGCTAAATAGCAATCACTTACTGTATCGACAATAATTCTTAAAGCTAAAATATCATAAATTTCATTCCACTTTTTTCCTTTAGCCATTTTCTCATAAATACTATGGACACTTTTTACTCGAGCTTTAATATGAAAATGAATATTGTTTTCATTCATAATATCAACAAGTTCATTTTTCATTAATTCTAATTCTTCATTTAATTTAGTACTTTCATTATTTAACTTTTCTTCAATATCATGATAAACATCAGGCTTAGTATAATATAAAGATAAGTCTTCTAATTCAGCTTTAATAGCATTAATACCTAAACGATGGGCAATAGGAATTAAAACGGAAATTGTTTCGTTGGCTTTCGCTTTTTGAGCTTCTGGGTCTAAGGCCCAAATAGTACGCATATTATGTAGTCTATCCGCTAATTTTACAAATAAAACGCGAACGTCTGAAGATAAGCCGACTAAGACTTTTCTTAAATTAATCGCACTAGCTTCTTTGTCATCTGATAATGTCAATTTATTAATTTTAGAAATACTATTAACAATACTTCCTATTTCATCGCCAAACTCCTTTTTTACTTCATCTAGTGTAGCACCGCCATGATTTATAACTTCATGTAAAAGTGCAGACGAAATAGTTATATAATCAACATTTAAAGAAGTTAAAATATAAGCAACACTAATGGGATGGCTTATATAATCATCACCACTTTTTCTTTTCTTACCTAAATGATGTTGATAAGCAAATTTATAGGCTTTATCAATCGTATTTAATTCTTCTTCATTTGTTATATATGTTTTTAATTTAGTTAATAATTCTTCATAACTTACTTCTTTATATTCTCTTTTTGTTTTCATCTTATCACTCCTGGTTCATCAAATACTAAATAATAGTTTAAATATTATTATTTGAAAGTAATTACTTTTTTTCTAAACTTATTTTATTATTTACCTTACTAGTCTTTAGTTTTTATATCAATAATTTACTAATGATTTTTAATTTTACTTACAACATAATTACAAAATACTTCATTATTTGTATTTAAAATATCATCAACAATATTATAAAGTGTTAAATTAGATTTTAAAGGCCAAACATTATTCCGTAAATATTCAAAAATATCATCTTGACTAACATAATCGATCTTTTTTCTACGTAATTCCTTTACTTTTGAATCTAAAGCCGGTTTAATATGTGCTTTTAAATCTAGTACACTTGTAAACTCATAATCCATCTTAAATCACCTGCTGTCCTTCTTAATTATTATAAACTAAATCCCGGTAATTTTGAAGGGAAAATCTTCATAATATTTATATAGGTGATAAGATTGCAAAAAAACAAGTTCCTTATTAGTACACTTATTTTATGTGGTGGTGGTTTTGTCGTTAAAATTTTAAGTTTTATTATCAAGATTTTATATACCCGCATCCTTGGTACAGAAGGTATTAGCCTTTACAGTCTTATTATGCCTTTTTTCTCTTTAATGGTAACTATTGCCGGTTTTGGAATGCCGCAAGCTATTTCCAAATTAATTGCCGAAGGTAAAACTAGAAGTTGCAAAATCATTGAACAAGGTATCATTTTTCTTTTAATTTTAAATTTTATTTGTGTCATTTTAATTATTTTAAGCAGTGATTTTATTAGCAACAATCTTTTACATGAACCTCGCACGAAAATTTTGATTATTGCTGCCTCCCTTGCAATGCCTAATATGGCTTTAGCCTGTACTTTAAAAGGTTATTTCTATGGTAAACAGCGCATGCTTCCTAATAACATATCGAATTGTATCGAGCAAACTATCCGTCTTTTATTTATTATTTTTATTCTTCCTGGTCTAGTTCAAAAAAATCTAGTCCTTGGTATCATGTCATTTTTACTTCTTAATATTGCCACCGAAGCTGCTAGTATCATTACTTTCTTAGTACTACTTCCTAAAAATACTAAGTTAAATTTAACTACCATTTCTTATAATTCTTCCGTCTTTAAAGAATTATTTTATACCTCAATACCTCTAGTTTCGAGTCGAATTATCGGTAATATTGGTTATTTCTTTGAACCAATTATTCTTTCTAATACTCTTTTGCATGTTGGTTATTCTTCTTCGTTCTTTGTTTTAGAATACGGCATTTATAATAGTTATAGTCTTGCTCTTCTTTTAATGCCTTCTTTTCTTATTCAAGCCATCTGTACTAGTATTATTCCTGAAGTATCAAAATTTTATAGTCAAAAAAGATATGATCTAGTTAGAACCCGTACTAAACAAGCCATTTTTATTTCTAGTTTTATTGGTCTTCTTACTGTGGTTTTAGTCACTATTTTCCGTCACTTCTTACTCGGCCTTATTTATAATACTAATCTAGGCGCTAATTACATCTTAGCTCTAAGTCCTTTTTTTACTTTTTATTATTTAGAAGCTCCTATTTCTAGTATTTTACAAGGTCTTGGGTATGGTTCTTATACTTTAAAAACAACTACTATTGGGGTCTTCTTAAAGTTAGCCTCTTTATTTCTTTTTAGTTTACTCCATATTGGTTTATATGGTCTTGTTATTAGTGAGGCTCTTGATATTTTCTTTGTAGTCTTTAAAAATGGTTCTAAGTTAAAGCAAATTTTAGCTACAAAAGATACTGCTATTTAAATATCATTTTTATTAATATTTACTCAATAAAATCATACTAAAAAAGTAAGAGTCACCTCCTACTTTTCCTAAACTTTTTCTATTTTATAAACATGGCATCGCCGAAAGAAAAGAAACGATAATCATTCTTTATTGCTTCCTTATAAGCATTTAAAATATTTTCACGACTTGATAAAGCACTAACTAACATTACTAAAGTTGACTTAGGTAAGTGAAAATTAGTAATTAATGCATCAATTGCCATAAATTTAAAGCCTGGGTAAATAAAGATATCCGTATTACCAGAACATTCCCTAAATTCGCCATTATATTTATGAGCAACCGTTTCTAAAGTACGACAAGATGTGGTCCCAACACTGATTATTCTTCGTCCTTCTTTTTTAGCTTGGTTCAAAATATCAGCTGTTTCTTTAGACATCATGTAAAATTCGCTATGCATTTTATGGTCTAAAACATTTTCTTCTTCGACAGGTCTAAATGTTCCTAAACCAACATGCAAAGTTACAAAGGTTACAATAACTCCCATTTCTCTTATTCTATCTAATAATTCATTAGTAAAATGGAGCCCAGCTGTTGGGGCAGCGGCTGATCCTTCAATTTTAGCATAAACAGTATTATATCTGGTTTTATCTTTTAATTTTTCATGAATATAAGGAGGTAATGGCATTTCGCCTAACTTATCTAATATTTCATAAAAAATTCCATCGTAAATAAATTCAACATGAACAATTCCCTCGCCTTTAATTTCAAGGACTTTAGCTTTTAATAAACCATCACCAAAGGATATGATTGTCCCTACATGCAATCTTTTTTGCGGTCTAGCTAAACATTCATATTTTTTATTGCCTAAATCATTTAGTAATAATAATTCAATATGAGCCTTAGTTTCTTCTTTTTCGCCAATTAAACGAGCAGGGATAACTTTGGTATTATTTAATACTAAAACATCACCTTTTTGTAAATATTTAGTTATATCTTTAAAAACTTCGTGCGTTAATTCGCCTGTTTTTTTATCCATAACTAATAATTTTGAAGAAGATCTATTTTCTAATGGCGTTTGAGCAATTAATTCCTTTGGTAAATCATAGTCAAAATCATTTATATTCATTTTTGCGGCCTCTTTTCTTTGTATTTGTTAGTTCTACGCAACATCTGTACACTTCACTTACAAAACTATAATCTTTGCTTTGCAATTTTTTTTGCAATATACTTGGTGTTATTTCTAAATTATCAGCAATGTCTTCAACTGATAAATCATTTTCTTTGATATATTTGCACAAATCATATAAAGCATATGATATCATTTGGTCATATTTCATTTTACATTTCTCCCCTTACTTAGTTTTGCTATTAATTTTTCATAAATAACATCATTTAATGCAATAATTTGTTGTTTCTTTTCTTCATCTTGTAAAAGTTCTTGATATTTTTTTACTTGGTTTATCACTAACATTTTGCGTTGTGCTGGTTGTCTTGTTTTCTTTTTACTAGAAGTTTCTTTAATTTTATCTTCAGCCATTATTGCTAAAACGGTTTCGCTGTCTATTATCATATAGATTAGCCGAAATTGAAATCCTTTTATTTCATAAAGACCATTACAAACACCTTTACCTGACATTGGTTTTTGCTTTTCAGTATTAAAATCCTGATCATTATTTCTCAATCTGATTAAGGCTTCTTTAAACTTCTCATAATTTTCTTCATCAATATTTTTTAAATCTTGTTCCAAGCAAATATTACCAGAAGGCATCGTTGCAAAAATAATATTACGATATGATATAGTAAAACTATTAGATTGTTCCTGCATTTTATTGGCATATTCTCTTTTTTGATTTAGTGTATACCTCTTTTTTTCCTGTAATAGCCTAAATTCTGGAAAGTCCTTTAATTCTTCAATTTCTTCTTCACTTAGGCCGAACTTATAATTAGCTATTTCTCGTTCAATATTATTTAGAATACTATCTACAAATTCTAAAAAAATACTATATTCCATTTTAGGAAATTTATTCTTAAAAAATTCGATATCTGTGCTAGGTTCAACTAAATAATTAAAATAAGCTTTATCATATATTTTAAAACCCATAATTGCCTCTCTTTTCCTTTAAAATAGTACTCCAAATTCCAAATAAAATCAACTCTAACTTATTATAAACTATTTTAAGACATAATTATCAACAAGATTAATTATTAGATTAGTAATAATAATTGCTATAATACTAGCTTCATAAGGATTAATTTGTAAAAAAAGAAAAGTTAATAAGCCTACTAAAATACCATAAATCCTTCTTAACTTTTTGCCAATTGGACTGCTAATGCTAATGGTACTAACAAAAATAAAGCTAAAAAGAACTGGGCTATTAAGTGTTAACTTTATCAAGTTTATTAAATTATGATTAATAAGTCCATATAATCCTAAAGCTAAACTAAATCCAAAGATAGCATACAAGGGGATATCTTTTTTATAAACACTAGTATTACTTAATAAAATATAACAAACAAGCAAAATTACTATATTATTACTGCCAATCGTTCCAACTGTTGCACCCCATATTAAATCACTAACCATATAAATACTACTTACTTGTTCTTGATAAATAGATAAATAATTATACTTACCTATACTAATTAAAATAACAGTAATAATTAATTTAGTAATTGCAATATTATTTAATTTATAATCATTAAGATATTTTCTCAATAAGTTAAAAATAAAAACGCCAATAATATCTGCCAAATAAGGTATTTGAATTGGGATTAAAAGGGTTAATAAGGTAACTTCATAATATTTATAAGGATAACGACCCTTTAAAAATAAACTCATTCCTGAAGTAATTAAAATATTAATCATAAGTAACCATACGACTTTTAAACTAGTCAAAATGTCAATAAAACCCCTAGTATATTCTAAATAACCATACTTATAATAACTAAAGCCAATTATCGGTAATAAAATTAATAATAATAAGCCTTCATAGTTTTTATTAGTTACTTTTCTAGTTAAATAATTAGCCATTATTATCACCAACTTTTATCATTTTCTTACTAGGACATACATAATTACATAAACC
This sequence comes from uncultured Bacilli bacterium, assembly GCA_934098505.1. Taxonomy (GTDB): domain Bacteria; phylum Bacillota_I; class Bacilli_A; order RF39; family UBA660; genus CAG-605. The sequence continues at coordinate 317,448 of CAKOOR010000001.1, read as the reverse complement.
ACAGTTAAAACATTTTTTCTTCTTCAAAGGATTAAAATGCCATGGACACAAGTTATAACAAAGACCGCAATTAAAGCAATTATCTTCCTTCTTCTTTTCCTGTTGAGATAATTCTTCCTTTTTATTTACTATTATTAATTTAGTTTTCTCATTTAAAACATACTTAAAGTCAATTGGTTGCCTAAGCATACTGTTATTAAGAGTTATACTTATTGCTGTTGTATCTATTTGTAAATATTCTAATATTACTTTTAATATAGTATATTTAATAACTTTTAAAACATATAATTGTTCTATGGTTTTTACTGTTACATAAATATAATTGCAGGTATTACCACTTACTTCATAATAAATGTTTAATAATTCTTCAATGCTTACTATCTTCTCTTTTTTTACTCTTAAATTCTTACTAAGAATATCTTTATAGCTTAAAGAAAAATAATCATTTAAAATAATTAACTTAATTTTCTTATTTTTAATTTTTTTATACTCATTAATTACAGCCTCATAAGTAGCCGGGATAACTAAATAAATTTCCTGTAGATAATCATTATCTAATAAATATTCTAAAAATAATAAAATTTTATCTTTTTCTTGTAGTAATAAAAAATAATTATTGAAAGTGTAAGGATCTTCGTCAAAAGTATTAATATAAAGAACTTTTTGTTCTCTAAATTTCTTTAAAACTGTTTCTATCATCTCTTTAGAATGATTATCGGTTATTATTTTGTTTGGCTCATCTACACTTATATTTCTAATTTGTTCGCTATCATTAATTTGCTCAACACCATTTTTCTGTTTATCATCATTATGGAACTTACTTTTTATAATTAAATACCTTTCCTGATCATTAACAGCCGTTGCTACAATCTCTCCGGTAATTGGAATTCTTTTATTATCAATGCAATCATTTACTCGCACAGCTTTTTTAGGATAACTTTTATCTCCATTTATGGGAATAAAAACATAATCAGGTTTTAAATATTCTCGATAATTATTAGGTACGGCAATTTTTTGTTCTTTACGAATATTAATCATTAGTCCCACTCTTTTTATTTTTATCTTCTAAATAAGCTGTCAAATATTCTTTTAAGACACTAGCAGTTTTCTCAGGGATTATTTGACTTAATTCTGCAATGTTAGCTTGAGCCATATTTTTAACACTTCCATATTTTTTAATAAGTTCTTTTTTCCGTTTGGGACCAATGCCTTCAATGTTATCTAAAACACTACTTATTGAACCCTTAGAACGGATTGTCCGGTGATAATTAATGGTATAACGATGAACTTCATCTTGCATTCTTGTTAAATAATGGAAAAGATTAGAAGTTGTGTCAATATTTATTTCTTTTAAATTGCTATCTACTAAAACATTGGTGCGGTGGTGATTATCTTTCTTTAAACCAACTACGGGAATATGTAATCCTAGATCGTTTAAAATTTCTTGAACGGCATGAATCTGAGTTTCACCACCATCGGTTATTATCAAATCCGGCATCACACTTTCTTCAATTAAAGCCCTATTATATCGGCGGTAAATAACTTCTTGCATAGTATGATAATCATCGTTTTTATCAACTTGAATTTTATATTTACGATATTCACTCTTTTCTGGGCGACCATTAATAAACACCACCATTCCAGATACAGCAAAAGTTCCAAAAAGATTAGAGTTATCAAAAACATCGATTCGATTAATATGAGGCATATTTAAAACGTAAGCCAGTTCTTCATTAGCTTCAAAAGTTCTTTTTTCATCAGCTTCGATCAACTTAAATTCATTTTCAAAATATATTTTAGCATTGGTTAAAGCCATATTTAAAAGTTCTTTTTTAACCCCTTTTTCTGGCACTATAAATTTAGCATTCAAAGTCGCACTGAGTAAGTCTTTATCTAAAGTATCAGGAATTAATATTTCCTTAGGAATCTCATTACGCAAATAAAAATTGGCAATATAAGATTCTATATCATCATTGGTATCAATAGCTAAGACATTATTTTTATTTCCTAAAAGTTTACCATTACGAATATAAAAAATAGTTATAGAAGTATAGCCATTTCGTGTATAATAATTAATAACATCACGATTTACGAAGTCATGTAATTCAACTTTTTGTTTTTCTGTTATATAATCTATATATTCCAGCTCTTGTTTTAATTCTAAAGCCATTTCAAAATTAAGCTGTTTACTGTAACTATCAATCTTTTCTAAAATTTTATTTCTTAAAACAGCAGTATTGCCTCGTAAAAAGGATAATATTTCTTGTTCCATCTTATTTACTTGCTCTGGGTCTAAAACTTTGGAACAATAGCCTAAACATTCATGAATGTGATAATACAAACATACTTCTTTTGGCATCCCATCACACTTTTTCAAAGGATACAAGCGATTAATTAAATTAACTATTCTTCTAGCCGCATAAGTATTGGGATAAGGGCCAAATAAATAATGACTATCTTTTTTCTTGATATTTAAGTATCGCGATATTTTAAGTCGTGGGTAGGGTTTAGAAATATATTCAATATAAGGATAAGATTTATCATCTCTTAACATGATATTATATTTAGGATTATATTTTTTTATTAAATTAATCTCAATCAAAAAAGCTTCTGTTTCACTCGTTGCTACTATATATTTAAAATCTTTAATATTTTCTACTAACTTTTTAGTTTTACCAGTCTGTTCTCTATTAAAATATGATGCTAAACGGCGATGTAAGTTTTTAGCTTTGCCAACATAAATGATGGTGCCATTTCTATCAAGCATTTGGTAAGAACCAGGCAAATTAGGTACTAAATGCAATTTTTCTTTTATTAAATTTTCCATATTGTTCTCCTTACTTTTCCTTTAATTAATACTTCACTTCCTAAATTATAGAGTATTTTTTTAAATTTTGCTATAATTATTATGGGTGTTTTTATGAAACTTATTAATTCTAAAGAAATAATTATTAAAAAATCACGTTTTCTAGGTTTTTATTACGAAATATCTAATCAGGATGAAGTTAATCAGATCCTAGAAAATTTAAAAAAAGAACATAAGAAAGCTAGACATTTCCCTTATGCTTATATATGTTTTGGAACTGCTAAAAAAAGTGACGATAAAGAACCTAGTGGTACAGCTGGCATGCCCATTTATACCGTTTTAGAACGTAAAAATATGACTAATACTTTAGTTGTTGTTATCCGATATTTTGGTGGCATTAAATTAGGAGCAGGTGGTTTATTTCGTGCTTATATGGAATGCGCCAGTAAAGTAATTGAGGAAACAAAAAAATAGTGGTTCATCCACTATTTTTCATTGTTTATATTAGTTAGCACCTTTAACTTGGCTCATAACTTCTTCAGCAAAGTTTTCTTCTTTTTTCTCAATACCTTCGCCTACTTCGTAACGAACCATTTTCTCAAGTTCACATTTATTATTTGCTAAATAAGTTTTAACATCTACGTCGCCATCTTTAATAAATTCTTGATCAACAAGGCAAATTTCTTTAAAGAATTTCTTTAGTCTACCAGTAACCATTTTCTCAGCAATTTCTGCAGGTTTCCCTTCTTTCATTGCTTCTTCTTTTAATACTTCTTTTTCTTTTGCTACTCTATCTTCTGGAACATCAGATTCAAAAGTATATTCTGGTTTCATGGCAGCAGCTTGCATTGCAACATCTTTAGCAACTTCACTATTATTGCCTTTTACTACAGTTAACGCGGCAATTTTACCACCCATGTGTAAGTAACTACCAAACATAGCGTCATCACTCTTAGTTACTACTTCTAATCTTCTTAGAGATAACTTTTCGCCAATTTTAGCCGTCATATTAACAACATAATCAGCAACAGTAGTACCATTAACTTCTAAAGCATTAGCTTCTTCAATAGTTTTAGCATCACTGTTTAAAACAGCATTGCCAATTTCATCAACCATTTTTTTGAAATCTTCATTTTGTGCAACAAAATCTGTTTCTGAATTAACTTCTAAAATAACTGCTTTATTACCACTTACATAGATATTAGCAAGACCTTCCGCAGCAATTCTTGATTCTTTTTTAGCAGCCTTAGCAATACCTTTTTCTCTTAACCAATCAATTGCAGCATCAATATTACCATTAGTAGCTTCTAAAGCTTTTTTGCAATCTAAGATACCTAAGTTAGTAGCATCTCTTAATTCTTTTACTAATTGTGCAGTAATCATAAATTTCTCCTTATATTTAATCTTATTTATTTAAAGATGCGATTAATTCATCTTTTTTCATATTTGTATAGCCTTTAACTTTACGTGATTTAGCCATTGCTTTTAATTCTTGAATAGATTTTGATTCTAATTCATCATTTTTACGCATTTCTTCTAATTCATTGCTATCCTTAGATTCAGTAGCTTTTGGTTTTTCTTTTTCTTCAGTAACATAGTCAATTACTTCTAAACCATTAGCTTCACAAATAGCATTAGTTAAAGCACCTAAAACAATTTTTACTGAACGAACGGCATCATCATTACCAGGAATTACATAATCAACATCATCTGGATCGCAGTTAGTATCTACAATGCCAAACACTGGAATGTTTAATTTTCTTGCTTCTCTGATTGCATTTATTTCCTTCTTAGGATCAACGATAATCATAGCATCTGGCAACTTAACCATTTCTCTAATACCACCTAATAATTTATTAAGTTTTTCATATTCTTTCTTAATTTGAATAACTTCTTTTTTAGGCAATACTTCAAATGTACCGTTTTCTTCCATTTTTTCGATTTCTTCTAATCTTTTAACTCTTCTTCTAATTGTTCTGAAGTTAGTTAAAGTTCCACCTAACCATCTTTCAGTTACATAAAATGATTTTGAACGATTAGCGCATTCAATACTTGCTTCCTGTGCTTGTTTTTTAGTACCTACAAATAAGAAAGTACCACCATTTTTAGCAATATCACTAATCTTAGTGTATGCTTCTTCCATACAAGCAAGTGTTTTTTGTAAGTCGATAATATAAATATCATCTCTTGTTGTGAAGATATATTCCTTCATTTTTGGATTCCATCTTTTGGTTTGATGACCAAAATGAACCCCAGCCTCTAATAAATTACTAATAGAAACTACAGCCATTAAAAATCCCTCCTTCGTTATGCTTCTATTTACCTCCAAGCGATACTTATCACCTCTTCGGCACTCGATAAAATATCTCAGTAAATATGAATATTTGACTTTTAAAGCCATAAGTATTGTATCAAAACATATATTTAAGTGCAAGGGTTAGAGAAAAAATTTTAAAAAAAATTCTGCATGTTAAAAATCATGTTTTTTTATTTTGAGTTTTCTTACTAATTTAGGCTGAGATTTAATTTTAGCGTCTTGGCAACTTTCTTCATAACGTAACTCATAGGTATACTCTTTCCTTTTAAGAGTAGCTAAATGTTTTCGATATTCTATTTCTTTTTGTTTACTTGCTAATTCAGTTTGCCTTTTTTTAGTTGCCAAAGCATTATATTTAACAGTTATTTCAACCACACACTTACCTACATCATCAATATGGTATAGAAAATTGCATCCGGTCTTATCATTTAATAAATTTGGCTTATTTTCTATATCTTCAATAACTTTTGCAATCGTACCTCTTATAAGTGGAAATATAAGTTTAAATTGACGACTATACATAACTTCTTTAAGAGTACCTGATGTCTTTCTTATTGATACATCCCAAACTGATTTATCAGTAAAATATGTTATATTTTCTTTAACGTCTTTTCTACCATTACCATCATTTAATATATTGAAAAGCGCTTCATCAAGCTGTTGATTTAAATTAATAATATCTGGTTTTAAGCCTTGTTTTTCTTGGACATTTCTTTGTTCTTCTTTAAAATAATCGTAAGCATCATATATATGACCGGACGTTAATAATTCTATTGGCTTCTTTGATTTTTTATTATTTAATGAATCTATAAAATTTTCTAAACTTACTTTTCTCTTAATCCCTTTTAAAAGAAACTGTTCCAGCTTATTTTCTACAGATTTTCTTTTATTACCTTGCCAATCTTTCTCAAGAGGTCCCGAAACATCAATAACAGTAAGACTACTTAAATTGCGACCAATGTCATAAGTAATTTTATTAAGGCCAAATTCGTCAGCATATTCTATAACCACAACTTTATAATAAGTAGGTTTCTCTCGTTCTATCTCTCTTTCAATTTCTATTATAAGTGCATGAAATCCAGTTGGATTTTTAGCGTATTGTTTTCTTTCTTCTACTGACATTTCTTCTAAAAGACCCGATGTTCTCAAAATATTTATTATTTGTGGCCTAACCACATTATAATTATTTATATTTTTAATCACTATCAAAATATTATATATTGGTAATAAAAGCGATGCTAAGGTAACTTTAGTTAAATCTGGATTAATTTGTTTCTTTAATTTTTTTATTTTCCTACTATCCCTTATATAACCGGCATCAGCAATATCTTTAAATAATCTAAGTTCGTTTATAAGTTCAGCAGTAACACTAAGACCAATTGTTCCAATACAAAAAATAATAAATCCTATTCCCATAAAAATCTCTTTCTCTTTCTAAGGGACTATACTACCACATTACTTTCGATTTTTAAAGAAAAATTTTAAAAAAGGACCTAGTCTAATAAGCCCATCTTTATTTTCCACTCTATTACTTTTACTACTAAACTTCTAACATATTTTTTACTTAAACTGCCATTGCTTATATTTTCTAAAATCTCATTTATATCACGAACATAATTTTTCGTTACCAATATATTATTACCAGCAAGTAATGATTTAATCCCCATATTTTCTATATCAGCTGTTGCTCCCATATTTAGAGCATCAGTAATAATCATTCCGTTAAAATTTAAAGTATTGTGTAAATAATTATGATTATTTATAGAAATCGAAGCCGGATTAATGTTATCTAAAGCTGTTACGGTATTATGACTTATCATTATCGCCTCGGCTCCATTATCAATTGCCATCTTAAAAGGTATTAGATCCTGTTCTACTTCTTCTAAAGTTCTCGTATCCACTGAACTGCTTTTATGTGTATCTTTATTTTTTCCATACCCAGGATAATGTTTAAAAACATTAATCATACCGTTTTCTTTTGAACTTTCCAAAATACTAATGGCAAATTCTCCCGTAAGTTCTGGACTAAGACCAATTGACCGATTATAAATATAATCATTTTTATCATTAGAAATATCTAAAACTGGTGCTAAATTAATATTAAGTCCGAGCGATTTAAGTAAATTATTTTTTTCAATATTATCTTGTTTTATTAAATCAAAGTCACCTTGTTTATAAAGTGTTCTTGGCGATAAGAAAATACTATCTCTTAAGTTTTTATTACTGCTAACTCTAACAACAGTCCCGCCCTCTTCATCTACTGCTAGTAACAAAGGAATTTTAGCTTTACTTTGTAAATCATTAGTCATTGTAATTATCTCATCTTTAGTCTTATTTTTAAAATCACTGCCAAATAAAACAATTCCTCCTAAATGATACTTCTCAATATCCTCTAAACTGCTACTAGAATGATGAACCATATATAGTTGCCCAATCATTTCCTCTAAAGACATCTCATCTACTATTTTTTGAGCCTGTTTGAAAGCCATATCATTAAGACTTTGCAAGGCAAAATTATTATCTAATTTTTCTATCTTTTTAATAGTAATATCCTGGATGTCTTTATTTTTATCAAGCGTTCCTTCATATACTATCTTAACATAATCATCTGGTTGAAAATTATCTTTCGGTAAAATATAAATTATTCCTTGAGCATCACAAAGATAAGTATTTTCTTTAGTTTGATAAATAACTAAGCCTATTAAACTTAAATCAGTATTATCATTAAAAGTATCATGTTCAAACTGTTTTTTTTCTAAAGACTTATTTTTACTTATAATAAAAATAGTACCTATTAAAAGAAGTCCGAAGACAATAAAAAATAATAATTTATATTTTCTTTTTAATCTCATAATATCCCTTATTTCAATTTTTCTAATACTTTCTTTTGCTCTTTTGTTAAAGAACTTTCTAATCTATTATAACCATTTACTGAATAAATAAACACACTATCTAAAAGTAAGTCTAAATAATAATCAAGCCCAATTTTATTAATTAATTCTTCAGTATTTAAAACCTCATTTATATAGTGTAATAAATCAGTTGCTTCTACTTTATCAATATCAATACTATTTGTCTGTTGGTAACTAAACTGATAATTACTAGCATAATAGTAATAAAATCTAACTAAAATTGTTATTATTTCTTTATATAATAAATAATTATTATCTTTTAAAGCTTTTAACTTTTCCTTACCATATTCTTTAACTATTTCTTTATTTTGATAATTCTTATAAAAATATTTTAAATAAAGAAAGAATTCTAATGGATAACTGATATCTGTATTAATAAAATTTTCTGCTTTCCTATTAAGTTTAAATTGTCTTAAGGCTTCCTTTTTATCCAAATCTATATTAGGATGTAATTTTTCTATAATATCAGCTGTTTCGATATCATTTAAAGCTGCCCTAAAAAGAGTATAATCATAAAAGCGAATATCTTGATAATTCTTAACTATAACATTTAGTATCATTCTTAAATACCCGTTCTTAAAAAAATAACAGTTGGCATTATCTATATTATATATCAAATTTTTATAAGTATATAATAGAGCCTCAATATCATAATCTTCCTGGAAAACATCATTAAAACCGGTTAACAAAAAATATTCTATTTGTAGCAATTTTAAATATTCACTGGCAACTGTCATATCATCATTAAAATATTTTTTAAATTTTGTTACTAAGATATCTAATTTCTTATTATATATTTCAGCTTCTTTTAAACTTTTTTCATCCTTAACATTAATGCTGTCAAAGACGTTCATTATATTTTTTGTTATATTTTTTAAAGTAAATTGCATACAAGCTCCTTAATATCACAATCGCCTTTTTCTTCTTTTCTAATTATACTAATAATTGTGATAAAATAAAAGCAGCACACGGTTATTTTGTTAAATTTTTCTTTAAAATATTATCTTGGCTTGCTAAAACAAACTCATCATTAAATACAGTATTACTTGTATTAACGCCATTAAAATCATAAGTACTAAAAGTAACATCACAGAAATTACCATTACTCATATCTTTATTATAAACCGTTTGAGGATTAATAAGGGCTAAAGAAGAACCAGAAAAATCAAGACCTCTAACATCAACATCGGCAAAATCAATCATTAATAAATTATAAAATCGTAAGTAATCACTATATTTTGTAGAAATTTTTCTGATACCATTTTCAACATACATAAAATCTCTTGGCGGTTCTAGTTTATATTTCACACTAACATCATCAGTCATTTTCTTTAAAACAGCTCTTTTTTTCTTCTCATATTCATTAATTTTTGCTTGGTATTCTTGCAACATTAAAAGATATTCCTGTTGTTTTGCTACTTTATCTCTTAAATCTTTTTTATCATCTTCGGCATTATTTTTTTCTATAGTGTTAGCTGTTTTTAAAAATTCCTCCTTTGCTTTAATCTCACTATCGTCTTTTTTTACTCGCCCTGCTAAATAAAAATCTCCTAAATCTATTATGCGATCAGTAAGATAATAAGTCGTTCCATTTAAAGTAAAATAATCATTATGAAAATATATTTCGTCTTTTTTACTAGCTATCCAAGTATAACTACCATCATTTTTATCATGTAAATAATAACCTTGTTGCCAATAAAAATTTTTCTCTATGTAAAATATAACAAAATTAAGATATTGTCTTACCGGACGATAATTCGATTTTACAATACTTTTAGTCTTATAATCAACATAGTAATAAGTATTAGGTTTTCTTTTTAACAAGCCCTTTTTCTTTGGCATAACTTCTAAATAACATTTAAAATCATCATTAACTATCCCTAAAATATGATTATTAATATCAAACGTTCCTCTATAGGAAAGCATTAAACAATCACTACTATAATTCTTTTTGATTTTTTCTAAGTTCTCATCTTCCAAAAGATTACCGTCAAGATCAATTTTGCCTTCTGAGGTATCAGCTATTCCATTTCCAAAAGTACCGGCCGCCGCAAATTGTGGTTTTATTACCTCCTCGCCTTGACAATCTAAATAGCCATAAAGGTTACTTTCATCACAAACAAGTAATCTTTCACAATAATATTTCCCATATATTTTATATTTTTTGCCATTAACAATTCCGACTAAATTATCATCTTCTTTTTTTAAATACATTTTCTTGGCTGTAATTAAATTAGCCATCGTTTTATCGATTTTTATTAATTTGTCATAATTAGGTGCCGTAAATTTTTTTATTACTTGACCATTATTATCATAATAAGTTAAATTTTTATCTTCAATTAAACATCTTTCGTTATAAAATTCCACTTCTAAGCCAGCCGGATTAATAGCAAGCACCCGACTAATCCCATCTTTTACGGACTTACAGATAACGCAAATTGGTAGTTCATCGTCATCAGAAAATTGGCCAATTATTTGTAAAAAATAGTCATTATAGCAAATTTCGCATAGCTTATCTTCTAGCCTTATTTTTTCTCTTAAAGTTTTATCAACATTAAATCTTTTTAAAATTGTTTCTATCTCTTCTAGATTATCTTTTCTTACTCTAAGCGTTTTTTGGGTTCTAATAATTGGTATCTTATAAACAATATCATCGGCGCTATTTCTTAAAACGATCATATTATTTCGTTCTTCTAAAGCTACATGCGGCCAATGTTTATTATCATTTTCTTTATAAGTAAATATTAATTTATCATTACAGTCATACAAATTATAGGTAGTACCACCCATGCCAATCTGCATTAAATAGTAACCCTTTAAACCAGATATAGGTTCAAAGTGAGCGGGATATTTTAAATAAATCGGCTCCCCACCGATACCATATATACATTCATCAGGAGCACCCCAACGATTAACCATAGCAAAAACATGATACAAGTCACGATAAACAATTCTATCAACCATTTCTTTATCTAAAAAAATTTTATTTGTTTGTGGTTCATAATAATAAGTCCCATTTTGTTCAATAAATAAACTTTCTAAGTATTTTTTATACAATTCATCATCTGTCATAACTACTCCCAATGTCTATTTATTATATCTTATTTTTCGTTAATTAGGAAAAATTTTTAGCTAAAAAAAGTGTTTTAAAAACTTTAAATTTTTTTAAGTCTTAATTTCCTTAAGATCTTAATTCTTAAATAAGAACCAAAATGACTATAGCATTATAAAAAACACTGAGTTTTCAGATTACCATCATAACTTTCTTATAAAAAAAGATATAATTAGAATAATCCAATTATATCTTTAATTGTAATAAATATCATTAAAAGCATTAAAAGTATAAAACCAACCGTATGGAACCAACCCTCGATATTAGCATCTACCCTCTTACCTCTTATCTTTTCAATTAAAACAAAGACAATGTGACCACCATCAAATGCTGGGAATGGCAAGAAATTCATGAAACCTAAATTAATTGAAATATAAGCTGTTAAATAAAGAATTTGGGCAAAACCTAAAGCTAAAGATTGATTAACTATATTATACATGCCGACAGGTCCAGATAACGAATTCATGGATAAGCGACCAGTAAATAAGCCATAAATAATAGTAAACATTGATTGATAAATACTCTCGAATTTACTAGCAGCATATTTTATTGCTTTACCAGCACCACGATAGGTTTCTTGGTAAATGGTAACACCAAATACACGTGATTTATTACCTTTTTCATCCGTAACTTCTTTTGGGGTAACTTTTAAGTTTTCTACTGTCCCATCTTCATGTTTAACCTCAATTGAATAATATTCTTTTTTATTATCTAAAGTTAGTAAGACTTGTGCTCGGTCCCAGGTTTTTGTTTTTTTGCCATCGACACTTAGAATAACATCCCCACTGCGACCACCAGCTTCACTAAATGCAGAACCATCCTGAACTGTATTGATCTTTGGAGTTGTACTAGTTGAACCATAAATTACACCAATTAAAAACAGCAAGACAAAAGCAGTAATAAAATTCATTATAACACCGGCACTTAAAATCAAAATTCGTTGCCACCATGGCTTATTACACATTAACTTATTTTTAGGAATTTTATCATCATCTTCCATAACTTCACCAGCTAGTTGGACATAACCGCCGATAGGCAAAGCTCTTAAAGAATACTGAATCCCGCTTTTCTTAGAAACATGTTTTAAAAGTAGTGGTCCCATCCCCACAGAAAATTCATAAACATGAACTCCACATAATCTAGCCACTATAAAATGACCAAATTCATGTAGTAAAACTAAAACCCCCAACATTAAAATTAATACAATAATACTAATTAACCACATAAATACTCTCTTTTCTATTTATAATATTGTACATAACAACGTATATAATAAAACCCCAAAGACCAAACTATCAATTCGATCTAAAATACCCCCGTGACCTTTAATTAGATTAGAATAATCCTTTATTTTATTTTCTCTTTTAATTTTGCTAAAGAACAAATCGCCAATTTGTCCAAAGACACTTATTAGTATACTCATCAATATAATTCTTAATACACTAGTATTTCCTATTACCGCTAAATAATAAAATGTACCAATAATGCTAGCGCAAACTACGCCACCTAGTGAACCTTCGATTGTTTTATTTGGACTTATACTCGATAGCTTATGAATACCGACATAACTGCCTATAAATAAAGCAAAGACATCGGTTGCACATATTACTGTAATTACATATAACAAAATCCATTTGTTAATACTATCTAGCATTATCATTGAATTCAAAGCCATTCCTAACAAAAAGAGTAACGTAAACATAAAAAGTGACGTTTCCGTATCGTATTTCTTGCTAAAAATAGTTGGAATTACCATGACAAATAATAATAACGCAATTGTTTGATAAGATACTCCTAAATATAGGGCATATCCATCATTAACAATATAAATTAAAGCCATAAAACTTATTAAGCCTAAAATAATTATTAGCAAATTAAGCTTATCTTTTACTTTTGGTAAAGTAATAATTTCTTTATAAGCTAAAATAGCTACGGCACCAATTAAAATTTTAAAAGCTACTGATCCCAGAAAAAAGCCTAGAAAAAAGATTACAGCAATGATTGCTCCACTAATAATGCGGTTTTTCACTACTTGCCACCTCCAAATCGTCTTTCTCTACCATTATATGCATCTATAGCCTTATCAAATTCTTTTTTATCAAAATCCGGCCAATAACAATCAGGAAAATACATCTCGGCATACGCTATTTGCCACAATAAAAAATTGCTTACTCGTACATCGCCGCCAGTTCTAATCATTAGATCAACTGGTGGCAAGTCTTGATATAAATATTTTTCAAAAACTTGAGTTGTTATATCTTCACTTTTTAAATTGCCATTCTTGATATCACGGACAATTTTTTTAGTTGCATCAACAATTTCTGTTTGACCTCCATAGTTAAGACAAATATTTAAAACGCCACCAGTACAACTACTAGTTTCATCTCTTAAATAATCCATTGCTGCCAAAACATCATCTTTTAAGGGACTTCTTCGTCCACTAAATACTACTTTTATATTGTTTTCTTTTAATTCTTTGCAAGATTCTTTAAATTCGCTAACAAATAAATTCATTAAGTAATCAACTTCACTAGCTTCTCTTTTAAAGTTTTCAGTCGAAAAACAATAGACTGATAAATATTTAATTCCTTTTTTAAAAATATAATCAGCCATCTTTTTTATATTGCTAAAACCACGCCTATGACCTTCTAGCTTCGGTAATAAATGCTTCTTTGCCCATCTTCTATTGCCATCTAAAATTATTGCCACATGCGTTGGTATTTTTACTTCTTCCATTTTTCCTCCTAATACTAATTATATACTGCTTAAAACAGATAGTCAAAACTTATATGCGATATTTTTTTATTTTCGCATATTTGCTCCTAACATTTCCATATCTTCTGTTAATTGTTTGATTCTTTCAATAATACGATTAGCTTTTACTTTATCAGTACCTTTGTTAGCTAAATGTTCTTCTAATTCGCTAATTGTAAAATTAGAAGTAAAAAAAGTCGTTTTATGTTCATTCATTCGGGCTTGTAAGATTGTCCCTAAAATTTCATCACGACCCCAATCCGTTACTTTTTCAGCACCAATATCATCAATTAATAATAAATCAACATGACATAATTCATCCATAATATCATTCATCGCCTCAAAATCGCCTTTTATCGTTCTTAATAAATCAGGTAAATAAACAATCTTCGTCCTAAAGCCTCTTCTTTTCATTTCATTAAAGCAAGCACTTAAAATATAAGTTTTTCCACAGCCAAAATTACCATGTAAATAAAGTCCTTTCATATTTTTACCATAATCATAATCTTTAATAAAATTAGTAACCCATTTTATTAATTTATAACGATTTTTATCACTAGTATCAATAGTTTTCAAAGATGAATTTTCTAGTTCTTTAGTCGCACTGACACTTTTCTTTATTTTCTTAAACTCTTGTAATTTAAAGTAACAAGCTTCCGTTGAAAACATTAAATGATTATTATACTTTTGAGGATAATTAGTATAACCTCTTATCTTATTTTTACATTCATATAAGCCATGACAATTCTTACAATTATTTTCTTCTTGTAAATATTCTTCTAATTTTGAAGTATAATTCATAGCTTCTTTATCGGTTAATTCTAAACTGGCTACTAATTTTCTAAACTCCAAATTTTTACAAGCTCTGATGTAATTATCTTTAAGACTATTTTCAATTAATTTGGTCTTATTTACTACTGCCATAATCTATTCCTTTCATTAATTCTTCTAATTCTTTTTGCTCTTCTATTGTCGCTTCATTTCTTTTTATCTCTGTTTTAAACCATACGGGAACATCTTCTGGTGTCTTAATATTAGTTGGAGCTTTGGCAATTATTTTCTTTTGTTCTTTTTCGGCTAAGCTCATAGCTTCTCTGGCAGTTTTAACACCACTTCTTACCCATTGACCGGCTATTGTTTCCACAAAATTTTTATTCAATTTATTGTCATTTTTCTTTAAGACATAATCAATTAAAACATTAACAACAGCTGGTTTTAAATTTAAATCACAACATAAGGTTTCTAAAAGTTTTAAGTCCCTGCTAGTTGGCGTTATCCCATGATACTTACTCTTTAAAAAATCATAAGGTTTGGTATTTTCAAAAACATAAATTATTTTATCTCTTTTACTCATATTTTCTAAACCGCTTGGTTTTTCTTCTTTATAAACTAGAGTTGGTAGTTTACCATTATTATGATATGTATAATAATTACGTGCTAACTTTCTTAATTCTTCGGCAACAATAAAGCCTCGTTCATTAATAACATTTTTAATAATTTCACTAAATTGTAAGGTATCTAAATTATAAACAAAAGCTAAATTTTCGATTAATTCCCTTGTACGCTTATTAAAAGCCTTTTCATTTAAAATGTCTTTAGGAATACTAGCCATTAGCATATCAAAATCAATAACATTTTTAGCTAAAACACTTTGTTTTACTCGTTCTATGGCATCAACTTCTGGTAAGATATTTGAAGAAGCAAAAGTCATATTAAGACTACTAGTTATATCTTTATATTCACTTAAAGACATACTCTTTTTTTCATAAGATTTTTTAATAGCATCATACTCTTTCTTGCCAATATTATTATATAAAACCACATTTAAGACTGGATGATTTAAAAACTCCCTTGGACTCATCGGACTATATAATTCATAAACATAAGAATAAACATCTCCATCTTTTACATAAGTTTTTAAAAGTCCCAAAGACTCTAAAGCGCATCTTGCTTCTTTAATACTTTTTAAATCTAATTTCATAATACTCATTAAATGATGATGATTATATTCTTCACTTTTAAAACTATTATTTTTTAAATCTCGCCATAATGTAAGATAAAGGCTAATGGCTAAAGGTCCCATAATTGGTTCATATAACATTACTAAATTATCTCGGTCTTCTAAGTTTAAAATAGTCTTACTAACTACTGTATAAATATCGGCCGGCAAAAGACTCACTTTATCCATAAAATCACCCACTAGCTAGTATTATAATAAAGATTAGAAAAAAAAGAAATGCTTTTTTAACATTTCTCATCACATAAATCAGCCAATTTGTTAAATGCCTCTAAATATTTATTTTTTAATTCTTCTCTTTGACTTTCGTCTAATAAAATATATGGGTCTTTTTGACTAGTAACCGTTCCTTCGATAACATCTTTTACATCGCCATTTTTAACGAAAACTACGGTTGGCGCATATATTCTTTTTTCACCAGTCTTAACGTCATTATCATTTTTATCTTTTACACTATAATCTTCTAAAAATTTATCTAATTTTTCTAAAAGATAAGTATATAACTCACTACCATCCGTCTTTACTAAATTATTATCATCATCAAAACTAAAACTACTACGAATATCTTTAATATTATAATAATTTATCTTGGCTATCCCATAATCTTTACCCGCTTCATTTAAAACTGAAACTATATTACGGCACCATGGACAAGTTGGAAACCCTAAGTATAAAACGCCAGTCCCATTATTAAATAATTCTTTAATTTCTTCGTTGCTTACATAATAGTAAAGATTTTCTTTATCAATTGTTACTTCTGGATAGTTCTTACCATTACTAGTTGTTTTTCCGTTATAAGAAGTATACTCATCATAAAACCTAGTATCACTAGGTTCATTTTCTGTCTTACGATACCTTAGAATAATCCCTATGCAAAACAAACAAATTATAAATAAACCAATTACATAATATTTCAAAAAATCTTTTTTCATCATCTTCACCTAAATTTATTTTAAGTGATTTTCTTAGATAATGCAATTATTTTTTTAATAGTAATTGTCTTATCTTGCCACTATTTTCTTCAATTATAATGGCTTCTGGTATTTCTACTGTTTTACAGCAATCATTACCATGATATGGTTCTTCTAATAATTCATAGCCCTCTGGTATTTGCTTTTCTTCATGAACATAATAGCCATCCCGAACCGCCACAGTAAGACTTTTACGATAATACTTATCTGTTCTTCCTTTTTGGTAATAAGCATCTACGCCTGTTTTTTTAATTTCTTTTAGCTGATGATCTTTAGCTAAATCATCAAGGCCTAAGTCATAGCATAGTGATGTAAATTGACATAATTTTTCTGTATGATCGACTCTTTTGTCACCTATTTTGGCTGCTGCTCCTAATAAAAAAATTGGCACTGAAACAATTGAAATAACTTTTAATTTAGTATTTATTTTTTTATCACTTTTACTAGGTTTATAGCTAAAGCCAAAACTTTTCCTATAACTTCTTCTATTTACCCTTCTTGCTGGTTTATAACCATATCTATCATGCATCTTTATCATCCTTTTTTCAAAATCTCTTTTTAATATACCCGTATAATCAACTTCCGTCAAGTCATTTTCTTAAAATAAAAATATTTTGTAAATTTTAGTTAAAAAATAGCACAAATAAGTGCTATTAATTTTTATTTTTTAAGGTTAGGCTTCTATATTCAATTAGTTTTTCATCATCCTTATCAACATATTTACCGCCGGCATAATCAACATATTGCTCATCATAAAAATCCAATTTTGCTTTTTCATAACGCAAAGTTTCCTCGTAAGTAGCAGTCGTAATAATTTTTTGGTCTAACGAAGAAGTTGGATATTCTTCAAAAGTCTTACCAATAAGCAAACTATCATTAGAATTTAAAACAGTTTTGCCAATTGTGCCATTAGTATAAGTTACAACAATACCGGTTCCGATTTTAACTTGACCAACAGGTTTTATACTTTTGCAAAGTTTTCCTACTAAAGTGTATCCGTAGGGAGCAGTATAAGTAACCTCTATACCGTTACGATCTTCTTTTGCTAAAATATAATCGTATTTATTTTCTAAAATATCGCCATAATAAACATCCACTACATCATTTCTTTTTCGAATTTCATCTAAACGATGTTGTACGCCTTTAGAAACATTGTCGGTATCGTCTATATCTATAACATTTAAAAATTTACTTCTAAAGCAATCATCTCTAACATGATTAGTTGAGGCACAATTTGCATTAATGGCAAAACTAGTTACTAAAGTTCCAGCAACAACATTAGCAGTAATGACAGTAATCGCTGCAAATTTTCTAATTTTATTAGTATCAATTATCATATTTATTCCTCCAAGTACAAATTATTATACACTTTAATTTTATAAAAACAATTTATTATCACAAATTTTATCTAATTTCCGTAAAAATTATGTTGGTAAAGCCAATTATATTGAATAAATACATACTCAATTAATTTTGTCAATACATTCACCATTAACATTGTAAATAGCAACGCCATTAATTTTATTATTTTCTTTTAGGTATCTGTTAAGTAAATCAATAGGTGGAATAAATTTAGGTATATCATTATCTTATCATCAGTTATTGGGTCACACTTGGCAAATCCAATCATAAATTCTTCAATCGATTTGCAATATTCTCCAATCTTATAATTATTCTCAAAAAAATATATAATTCTGTAACCAGCCTCATAATCGATACCCGAATTGTTTTTTTCAAATCTATAAAATTTATATTCATAAAACTAACTCCTAGTTATTAATGATAGTGCGTTTTATGCTAACATTTTTGTAATAAAAATTATTTATTTTCTCATTATATTATTTCAAAGTTACTAATCTCATCTAAGTCCATGCCAACATCTTTTACATAAATATAATGGCGCTTTAACACATTTTCAATATATGTATTTAACTTTTCCTTTTCTAAACTATCCGGCAATAATTCTAGGGCTTCTTTAGCCAAACTAAAACGATCAATTTTATTGCGCAAACGCATATCAAAAGCCGTAGTTATTGAGCCTTCTTCTTCATAACCATGAACATAAAAATTCTTATTATCACGATCATAAATAAGACTATGAATAAATGAAGGATAACCATGAAAATTAAATATTACCGGTTTATCACTAGTAAAATAGTTATTAAATTCTTCATCAGTTAAACCATTTTTATTTCGCTTATTACTTTCTAATTTTAATACTTCTAAGACATTGATAAAACGTAATTTAATATCAGGAATATATTTTTTTAACAAAGAAACACAAGCAATAGCTTCTATATTTGGCGTATCGCCACAGCTAGCAATAACAATATCAGGATCCTTACTAGTCGAAAACTTTTCTAACTCAATCAAACCATCATTAATTAACTTTTCAGCTTCATTTCTTGTTAACCATTGTCTAGTGGGATGTTTAGAAGCAATAATAGCATTTACCACATTTTGGGATTTTAAGCACTTATCATAAGTTAAAATTAAACTATTAGCATCAATTGGTAAATAAATATTGGCAAATCCACGTTTCTTTTGTGCTAAATGATTAATAAAACCAGGGTCTTGATGGGTATATCCATTATGATCTTGTTGCCATACATTACTAGTTAAAATTAAATTTAAACCCGGTAAATTACCACGCCAACTAATTTCTCTAGCCATTTTCAACCATTTTATATACTGAGTAACCATAGAATCAACAACACGAATAAAAGCTTCATAGCTAACAAATGTGCCAAAGCGACCGGTTAATGTATAACCTTCTAATAAGCCTTGGCAAACATTTTCCGAAAGATAAGAATCTATAATACGCCCTTCTTTACTTAAATTTTCATCCCCTGGTAAAACTTCTTCTTCCCATGTTCTTTTTTCAGTATCAAATAAATGATACAAACGATTTGACATTACCTCATCTGGACTAAAAAGTCTAAAATCATCTTTATTTAGTTTAAAAACATCTCTTATATATTTTGAAAGTTCTAGCATATCTTGTGTTACTGTCTTACCTATTTCTTTATTTTCTAATAAATACTTTGTAGGATCCGGTAAAATTATTCTTTTACCACTAACACCATTAGTAATTGGATTTTTACTCATCCTAGCATTACCCATTGGATGATAATTTTCTAAATAACCTTTTAAAGTACCATCTTGATTAAATAACTCTTGTGGTTTATAACTGCGTAACCACTTTTCAATAATTTCTAAATAATTAGGGACTGTTTTATCAACCGGTATTTGATGGGCTCTAAATGTTCCTTCGATTTGCTTACCATTAACGATACTGGGTCCCGTCCAGCCTTTTTTACTTCTTAAAATTAACATCGGATAATAAATCTTGCCTTGATTTTCACTCGTCTTTATCTTCTTTATCTCGGCAACTACGTCATCTAAAGTATCCATCATTTTTTGATGCATAATAAACGTATCATCACTACTAACAATATAAGGATGATAACCTAGTGCAGTAAAATAGCAAATAAGCTCTTTATCACTCATTCTGCTATAAATACTAGGATTGCTTATTTTATAGCCATTTAAATGAAGAATGGGTATAACAACCCCATCTCTTTTCGGATTTAAGAATTTATGAACTTGCCAAGAAGTAGCTAAAGTTCCGGTTTCGGCTTCGCCATCGCCAATACAGCAAGCAACAATTAAGTTAGGATTATCCAAAACAGCACC
This sequence comes from uncultured Bacilli bacterium, assembly GCA_934098505.1. Taxonomy (GTDB): domain Bacteria; phylum Bacillota_I; class Bacilli_A; order RF39; family UBA660; genus CAG-605. Next base: position 296,863 of record CAKOOR010000001.1, on the reverse strand, counting down.
AAAACTATGAATTAAACTATAACCAAGTTCACCACCCTCATGCATTGAACCGGGCATTTCTGGCGTAGCATGAGAACCAGTTCCATAAGGATATGAGAATTCTTTAAATAATTTTTTTAATCCTTCTTTATTTTTTGGATACTCCGGATAATACTCACTAAAACTGCCTTCTAAAAAAGATTGAGCCAATAAAAAGTTACCGCCATGACCAGGTCCACTTATATAAATCATATTTAAATTATTTTTTTTAATAATTCTATTTAAATGCGTATAAATAAAATTTTGACCAGGTACGGTTCCCCAGTGACCTACTAGCTTTTCTTTTAAATCAGTATCACTTAGTGGTCTTTCCAATAAGGGATTATCTTTTAAATAAAGACAACAAGCGCTTATATAATTAGCCGCTCTAAAATATGCATCAATTATTTCGATTTCTTTCATTTTATTATCTTCCTATTCTAAGTTAATTATAGCAAAGAATAGATAATTTATTCAACCTAAAAAAGTAGACTTAAACACTTAAATTGCTATCATCATCAAACTAACAACGACCAAAACCACTGTTATTACTGTTAGTTTCTATACTTTTACTAGTATCTTGTAAAGATATATTATATTTATAAGTTTTAATTAATAACTCATTGTACCTGGCAATTAAAAGATCTAGTTCTAGTAAACACTGATTAGTTTCATTATAATTACTATTAACAATCGGATTAGAAAACCCTTGCATTGGCATAAATCCTAGTTTGCGATAAGCCAACAAAATTTCCTTATTTTGAGGCTCCAGCCAAAATTTACTATCTTTTGAAGTAATTAAATCTGCTAAATTATTAATTCCAATTTCTCTTAATCTAGTTTCTAAATCATTACTTAGTCCCAATACTTTAATATCAAAATTAGCCATGTTAAAGCTAAAATCATCATAACTATCTGCTAAACTACCTAATTTATAATTGTACCTGCTTAAGTCATCTTCTATTTCTTTTAGATAATTAATACCCAATCCTTCCATAGCTACTAACTCATCTTTCGTATGTTTAACTAAATCACCTATAAAATAAATGTTTAAAAATAAAAGAGCAGTAACTATTTTTTTACTAGTAATAATTTTACTAACAGGCATATTTAAATTAACTGTTTTCTGTTGTAAAAAACTTTGGTATTTTAAAATTATTAAAGATAATAAAATGCCATCATTTCCTAAATTTCTTAAAGTCTTAATTAGGCCTTGATAATTCTCATCTGGTTTAATATTTTTCAATAGAAATCTCTTTAAATGGTTTTTACTTTTGTCTTTTTCATAAGTTTTATCATTAGCAATCGTATAAAAGAAGATAGCCGGACTTTCATAATTTTGTAAATAATCTTGTATTTTTCTAGGAATTTTTAAATTCTTAAAAGAAACACTCATTAAATCCGTAGTGGTTCCTATTAATTCTTGATAATTTTGATTATTTAAAACCGGAATCGTAGTAGGAAAATATCGAGCAATAAAACTACTATTTTTCTCTAAGATAGCCATTCTTACACTATACATCTCTCGAAGTCTTTTTAGTTCTTGGAGCCACTCGTTAGCCTCCGCATAAGTACCGTTTATAGTCTTATTAAAAGTTGCATTTTCCCAGTCAAAGCCTAATTTACGATAAGAATCCGTAATTATTTGATTGTCATAGTCTGAAAAATATTTCGCATATTCAACAACAATTAAATCATTTAAAGTATTAACTCCTACTTTTCGTAAATTGGCCTCCATCTTTTCTTGCAAATGCAAAATTCGAATATCAAACTTATTAAAAGCAAAAGTAAAATCATAATAATTAGGTAATTCTTCGCCAAGTTTAAAACCGTATTTGCTCAAATCATTTTGAATAGTTTTTAAAGATTTTTTACCAATCCCATTTAGCAAACTAACTGTTTGAATATCAAGTTGTACTAAATCACCTAAGAAATAAATATCCTGTTTATTAAGAGCTATAACAATATGTTTATCGGTAATAAAATCAGCAAGTAATGAATTAGCATTTATTTCTCTTTGGTTTAAGAAGCTCATATATTGTTCAATTATTAAAGCTAGTAAAGCCCCTTTATTTCCCAAATGACGTAATAAATTTATTAACCAATCATAATTTTGGTTAGTCTTAATAGTTGTCACTAAGAATCTTTTTAATTTTTTCTTACTTTGTTCTTCATAAAAACTATTATCATTTGCTATATCTTTAAAAAAGGCTTCTAAATTGCCATAAGGTTCTAAAAAGTTTCTCAATTGTGGCGTTAATATTAATTCCTCAACCCTAATATTTGCTAAATTTGCTTTTCTACTTCCTAAATTAATATAATAATCATTTTCAAAAACAAAAGATAAGCCTAAATTTTTAACAGCAGCAAATATTTCATCAAAGTAATAACGATTATAACTGTTTTGACTACATAAAAGATGTAAATTTTTTTCATCAATTTTTATTAATTTGGAAATATTGTCAATTCCCATAATATTTAACATTCTTAAAGCCCCTTTACTAATATCTAAATCATCTACTGCCATAAACTGTGCTCCTCTCATCATAAAGTTTAGTACTTCTTATCCAAAACTTTATTCAAATTTTATTGCTTTTATATAAATTAGTTATTTCTAATTTTCTTAATTTATTTTATTTTTCTTCTTTGGTTAAATTTAATATTCTTTGGTACTTACAAGTTTCTTTATTAACCCGCTCCATCTGTAATGATAAAGTATTTCTTTCCTCTAGTAATTTATTATATCGTGCCTCTAAAATTTCATTAGGCATAGCAATGGTTTTGTCTAAAAGTTGAAAATTCAATTTTAATATTTCCTTTCTAATTTGCGATAATTCTTCATCATTAAAACTATGAAAATCACCTAAATTTATTAATTGCTCTAGATTTGTTATCTGCATTTCTTCTAATTTTGTTAAAATTTCTGGTGATAAATTTAATCTTTTAGTTTCCACATATTCCAAGCTCAGTCTTAAACTCGGATACTTACTATCTAATGAAAAGCCCATATCATGTAATGTCATTATTATTCTTTTTGCCTTAATTTCGCCTAAATGGGGGATTTTAGTTATTTGTTCCGCGCTTAAATTTATTAAATCGCTTAATAACCAGCAATTATTTCTAATCAAGTTATTATAAATTCGTTTATCAGAAAACACCATATATACAGGCATTAAAGTTCCTTGTTTTTTAACATTCTCTTTAAAATCTTGAATAATAATATCAAGAACTAAACCATCATTGCCAAAACCTTTAAAAATTTTCTCTAAATTATCATCTTTTTCATAAACAATTACCAAGCAAAGAAAACTTTTTAATAAAGAAGAACTATTCTTCAAGGCACTTAAAAATCCTGTTATTGTTCCATAGCCAGCCATAAATTTTCTCGCATTAACGCTCATAAAAAAATCACTAATAGCAATATTAGGAAAATCAAGTGCTATATTCTTAAGCTTTTTTAAATAAACTTCTTCATCTTTTAAAGAACAACCATTTTCATGAACATATTCCCATAATTCATCCACGTATACTTGATTTTGCGCCTTGCTTTTTACTAAATTTCGTAATTGTTCAATTTCAATTTGACAAGCATCTTCTAAGGTAATTACACCTAATTTTTTAAAAACTTTCCGTGCCAGGCTAGATACTTGTATTTCTTCTTTTATATTTTTGATAGTATTCTTATCATTAGCCATAATTATCTTCCTCTTCAAGGGTTATATCCTACCACTTTTTCTTATATTTCACAACTAGTAAATTACTGTTTTGTAGAAAAAAAGACTTATTTATTAACTAAATTCGTCTTCCTAATTATAATATTTACCTATTTTCATCATAAGTATTAATTGTCTTATCTGAAACCTCGCTATAATAAGCCTTCACTTGGTCTTCTATTTTCTTTACCATTTCGGTAGTATCAATTTTCGCATTAATCTCTTTTATCTTTTTAGGCACTTTATCTTCATATAAACCATTATTACTTACATTAACTATATCATCATCTAAAAAGCGATAACTATAAACAATATTACTAGTCGTATCTTGATAGATCTTTTTATCCAGTAAGTAATATTTACCAGTTGCTACCCTAAGATAAACTTCTTTATGGCCATCTTTTAAGACTATTCCTAAAGGCTCATAAGTATAAAATCTTTTAATGTCTTTAGTACCATTATATCGTTTGTCTTGATTTATTGTTTCATCAGCTTTAGTATCTTTAGACTTAATATCTTCTAAAACCTTCTCATATAAATAATCACTATCAGTAAGATAAGTATTATTATCGACTTCTTCCTTTTTATTATGTTTAGTAGCTATAATAAATAGGACTGCCATTAGGATAAATATAACAACTAAGCCAACAGCAACTTTTCTTTTCATAATTTAAAGATTCCTTCTTTCCACCTCTAAATTAGCATAGTTATCTGGATATTGCAACGTCTTTTAATGTTGACCTGTCAAGCCAATGTCAAGATGATAATCAACTTACCAAAGGATAACCACTTACAAAAAAGTTAAAAATATCATTTAAAATATTAAGATAGTTATTTTGTTCTTTATTAATTATTGCTTTTTTATTTAACCAATTAACTAATTCTTCTTTAGCTTGGGTATACAAATTAACCAAGGTCTTCTTATCCAGCACTTGTTCTTTTAAAATTTTTAATTTATTTACATAATCACTCAAAAAATCTATTTCTAATTCGATTTTTTTATCTATTAAATCTTCTAAAGTATCTGCATCTTCATATAATGCTAAAGCTTGATAATACGGTGTATAATCTTTTTCTAAACTATTAAAATTCTTATTAATATACTCTTTTAAATCTTTTAAAGAATAATCATTAATGTTGTTTTCTTTAAACTTTTTACAAAGAGGTGATTCTAAAACATAGCCCCGAAAATAAATCTTATTTAACTCAATGGTGTTTTGCACTTGATATTCTTTATTTGAGTTTTCTTCTAAAGAATAGCAGTCACTAATAAATTTTTCCATTAATTTCTGTATGTTATCATTATAGAATTTAATTGTCTTTATTATTTCTTCTATTGTCATTCTAACCTCGACTAATAAAAAAGTAAGACAAAACCACTAAAGCACCCGCAATAAAACCAACGCTTAAAATTAAAAGTAACGTGCTGATATAACCATTATCAATACTATTATTTGTACCTGTATTTTCTTTTTTTATCAATGTTTTTCTAAGAGTATCCTTACTCTTTTCTAAATTATTTTCTTTTTCATTAATAGCTTGCATAGTTTTAAATGTTTCTTTATCTTCCAAATTCATCGTAGTAAAATGTTTTTGCGATTCTTGCCTCGTTTTTACCTTATCAGCTAATAAGCTGCTTACCTTTTCTGGACTTTTGTCCATTGAATAACCATACTTATTTAGAATTTGCTCAATATATTCCATATTCAAATGATGCCAATCGAGTTTACCATTAGGTAACTTGGCAAAATAATGACCAAGAAAATTACTTTGAACTGGTTTTAAAATTTCTGCTTCATTGCTTAAAGTTGGTTTTCTGCCATTTTTCTCTTGAAAATCAACAATATAGTTTTTTATATCATCATCAATAGCTTGTCTTATAATAGTCATTTTAGCCATTATATTTGGGCAATAAGTTTCATAACATTTAACTATAGACTGTAATTGTTGCCACTTTTGCTCAAAGATACCAGGATTTTCCTCCATCTCAGCTATTCCCCAAATGTAAGTCCTAAACATTCTGACAAAAGCCGCCATTCTCACTTCTTGGGACTCATTATGTCTAATGGCAAATCTTTTTGTATCAATTAAATATTGTACCAATTCTTTAGCTTCAAATGATATTTGTTCCTTTGGTACAACTACACTTGAAGAAACCCATTCGCGATTAGGTGATGCTGTTACTTGTCTAACATATTCGTGAAATAATTCATTAGGTAGCAAGTAGAAAGTAATAAATTTGCCATCTAAAGCTTCATCAACCGTATGAGGAAATGTTTCGTTTAAAATCTGCATGCCATTTTCTTTATGGCCATCAAAGAGAAATGACAATCGAAAAGTCGCCATTTTCATACAATCAGTTGGATCGATACCAGCGTAAACATAAGCTCCTTTTTGCGTACTTCTTCTTGGTTTTAAAGCATCAATACTTGCATCAAGTGAAGCATGTAACATATTTTCTTTTCCATTTTCATAGTTAGCATACCATTCTTCTAACTTTTCATAATTATTTAAAATTTTAGTCCCACTTCTTTGTTCTCTAATCTTAATTATTGTTTCATAATAATCATGATAAAAACTATTTGTTAATGATAATATTTCCTTAGCTGCCACCGTTCTAAGTTTATTTACATCGCAATTGCCAAATGGTGCTGGATAATTAAGTCTATTTCTATCCAGCGCATCTGCATCTTTTAAAATGTTTGCCATGAGTTGAATTGCTTGTTGTTCTTCTAAAGAGTAATCTTTATCTGTAAAATCAATATTATCATCTTCTTTATCATGTTGTTCAATTAATATCTTAATAATTTCAATATCTTTAGGTGACATATTTTCTTGACTCAACTTAGCAAATTCTTGAGCCCCAACCACTCCATGAGTTTTATTAGAAGCTCCCATAGCTTTGCCAATATCATGATACAAAGCGGCCGTTAAAAGTAAATCTTGCCTAATTTGGGGATTATTAATCCCATTTGTAAGCATCTTAACATACGTTAGAACTTTTTCAATATGTTTTAAATCATGCTGAAAATCATCAGTATTAGTATATAATCGCTCAGCAATTCCTCGTTCTACAAAATTTACTATCATTTCCTTATCTTCTAAAGTTAAGCCATACTTTTCTAACATTTCTTGTGAAAAATATAGTAAATAACTTTCTTCTTTTAATTCGTTATTATTCATTTCTTACTCCTTTTTATCTTTTTATTAATAAATATGTCGCCATCGCAACCATTCCTGAAATAAAACCAGTACTTAAACTTAAAAGCAAAATACTGATAAAACCATTACTAGTCGAATCATTGCTGGTATTTTCTTTATCTTTTTTTGCTAAAGTCAAACGTATAGGCATGTCTTTATTAGCAACAAGCTTAAGCTTCTTGGCTTCTTCCTGCATTTTTGCAAATGTTTCTCTATCCTGCAAACTCATAGTATCAAAATGACTTTGGGCTTTAATTCGTTTGTCACGTTGTTCTCCAAACAAATTTTGCTTATCAGGCTTTGATAGCGAATTTTCCAAATCTTGATTATCTTCTGAATGTTTAGCTTCTAATTCTCTTTGCTGATAAGTTGTCCAAACTTGTTGTAAAGAATCAGCCACAATATTACTCCGATTTAAATTTTGTCTTGTTAAATCACAAGGAATTAATTTTAAATAAGTTGTTAAGTCATTATTTCTCGTAACATTTACCATAGCATTTATTCTTACTATTTGTTCATCCCTTGATAATTTGCTGAATACAGTTGAGTATAATTGTGAAAGAACGTAAGTATTATCTTTTGCTAAATTAGGTGTTTCATTAGCCATTGATCTTGTCGCCACTTCTTTTACACAATTAAAACGAGTAAAGAAAGTAGAAACTATTCGGTTGGCAACATCAGCTTTTAAGACTTTAGCATCGATTCCATATTCTCTTACCTTTTCCGGATTTAAATTAAGTAAATAAGAATCAAGACAGCGTTCCATACACTGAGCATTTGTTTCTGTAAAAACGGAACGGGTTACATTTTGCCCCAACGTCAAATCTAAATAATGAGTAAACTCATGAACTATAGAATATAAATCTCTTAAATCGCCAAAATTAGTTAAAACAGCCGTTGTTGCCGTACCTAATTCTACACAATTAACCATAGGATTATTACCATATTTAATATCTATATCACCATTAACTGCCTTTTGAACAATACTGGCAAATTGAGGATTAACACTATTAAAAAAATCAATTGTCATTTCTTTAAGAGTTTCGAAAGAAATCTTTGTTTGTAGAGGATACATCTGTTTAGTAGCAAATCGCGAGCTTATTGCCTCTAATTCTTTTAATGTTTCTTTATCGCTATTTAAAATTTGCTGAGCTAACAATTTCATATCAAAAAGACTAGTAAAAATCTTACTTCTTTCAAAAGCTATTTTTTCTAAATAATAATGTTTATATTTTTCAAATATACTGGCAAAATTCTTTACATCATCAATATTTCTAATACCGCCAACATTATAGAGATTCATAACACTATTGGGATTACTATCTTTGTAATATTCTACCTTTTGCATATCACTATCATATAGAGTCTGAGCTTTAGTTAAAAATTTTTGAAAGAATGCTAGTGGTAATTCACTTTTGTTTAAACGCTTATCGTTTCTAAAATATTCAAGTTGCATGTCGTTAAATAATTTTGCTAATTTAAATAAATAATTATCATATGTTTGACTAAATTCAGGATCTTCCATTTTTAGACTTTGAAAAAAAGCAGTTCCTTGTAGAAAAGTTAACATATCTATTTTCGTTACATCTTTTTCCCTTTTGGCAATAGTAAATTGATTACATAATAATTTTATTTCCTCGATAGTATAATCAAGAGCATTATTTTTCTTCTTTAATTTATTAACTTCTTGCAAAAAATCAACTATAACATCAATTTCTTTTTTAGCACCTACTGGAGTTCTAAAATTATAGACAAATCCTTGCATAATTTCATTTATAAAATTTTCATCTCTAATATAAATTTCTTCTAAAGATAAGGTTGCTAATTTTTCACTTAAGTAATTTTTAAGATTTTGAATTTCTAAAATCACATTATCTATTATTTTTTTGGTATCTTCAGTTGTTTTGCCTAAATTAGTAAGTTTAACAAAACTTGCATTTATAAATTTATCATCTAAATCAAGATTTTCTTGTTCTAATAATTGGTTTCTTTTTTCTAATAAATATTTCCTTATTTCTTGACTATTAAAAGTATCATTATTATCTTTCATATTAAAAATTCCTATTTTATTATTTATCTTTCTTATAACTATATTGTACCATAATCACTCAAAGTAGCAAAATAAAAAACTAGTTTTAAAGAAGATACTTAAATCTCGTAAATTTTTCAAACTAGTTTCTTTTTTCTTTAATTAAATCGTCTATATCTTTAAAATCATTTTCTATAGCTTCCATATGATATCTCTCATACATATTGTAAATAAAATTGGTTAAATCAAGCTGTTCTAATGTATTTAAAACATCAGTAGTAGATATTTTTTTATACTCAGCGTACTTTTCTAATAAATAGATAAAAAATTCTGTTTCCTTATTCATAATTATTCCTCAAATATACGGAATTAAGGGGACTACCCGTAACTTTTTCAGCTTCCCACATATCAAATATTGCTAAAGTTGAAAAATAATTCATTGCTAAATCTTTATTTTCTAGCATTTTATAAGTTTCTGAATTAATAAATTTCTTAAAAGCTTCCATAAAAGAAATATTATATTTCTCATTTATTAATTTTACTATTTCTCTATCATACAAGAATAATTCTTCACTATCTAACTTACTCATAAATAATCTCCTCCTTGAAATCTAAATATTTTAATACTTTATCATTTTTAAAGACAACTTGGTCTTTTAATTTTTGAGGTAAAAGTCTTTTCAAAGCTTCTTCTTCATTATAAACACCATTTATATAAAGATTTATTACTGGCATTGTATTATCATTAGCAACCGGTCCAATTATTAAATCATAATCATTTTTATAATTTTTATTTTTTCTATTAGCGGTAACAAACTTTAACCATTCTCTATCAGGTCCATTAAATTTTAATACTTTCAGATTTACTTTATCTCGAATTTCAAAGACACTAACAATAGGTCTTCCTTCTTTTCTCCTAGATGTAGTCAAAATTGCCCATTTCTTAGCCTGATCTAAACTAGTCGTCAAATAAAATCCCTTGCCAAAATCTAAAGTTCTTTCACTTTCAATGATCTCCGGCTTGTCAACAAGTATATTGCTTCCATGGTATAACAGCATATTATCAAACCTTTCTAATAAAATTATATCAAAACTTTAAATGATGCGCTACTAAAAATAACTAGCTTTCACACTAGTTATCTTTATTTTCTTCCATACGAACACTTACTAATTTAGAAACGCCTTCTTCCTGCATTGTAATACCATACAAAGTATCCGCATATTCCATTGTTCTCTTTTTATGAGTAATAATTATAAATTGTGATTTATCTTTTCTCGTTTCTAAGTATTTGCCAAACACATCGACATTAGCTTCATCTAAAGCTGCTTCTACTTCATCTAAAATAACAAATGGTACTGTCTTAACATTTAAAATAGCAAATAATAAAGATATTGCTGTTAATGTTCTTTCACCACCAGAGAAAAGGGTTATAGAACTTAATTTTTTTCCTGGCGGTTGAGCGATTATTTCGACTCCTGTTTCTAATAAATTATCTTTATCCGTTAATTCTAAATGACCTTCGCCCCCTCTAAAGAGGATTTTAAATACTTTTTGAAATTCATTATTAACTGCTTCAAAAGTAGCTTTAAAGCGTTCTTTCATTATTTCATCTAAAGAAGCAATAGCTGTTTCTAATTCTTCTATTGATTTTACTAAGTCATCTTTTTGCGTAGTCAAGAAGGTATATCTTTCGTTAACTCGTTCAAATTCAGCAATACTGCCTAAGTTTACTTCTCCCAATTCTTTAATATTACTCTTTAATTTACTTACTTGTAATCTTGTCGTTTCAATATCAATATTAGTATCAACTTCCCGCAAAGCTTTCTCATAAGTCATCGTATATTCTTCATTTAAGGTTAATAAATAGTTATCTAATTTAACATCATACTTACCCAAAGTAATTTCATTACTATTAAATTCGCTATTATATTTATTTAAGTCTTTATTTTTATTTTTAATGTTAAGTTCCAACTCTGCTAAATCGCCACGAGCCGTTTCTAATTTTTCTTTATAATCTTTAATAGTTCTTAATAGATTATCTTTTTGGCCATTCAAATCATAATACGTTTTTAAAATATTATCAAGTTCAATATCAACTGTATTATTTAAAATAGCTTCATTATTTTTTATTGTATTTTCTTTATCTTTATAATTACTTCTTAATTCACTTAAACTAATATTCTTACGATTAATAGTTTCTTTAAGTTCAATATATTCATTATTTATTTTATTTTTCTTATTCTTTATTTCTTCTTGTTCTTGATTTAAGGAATTTATCTTCGCCTCAATTACTCTAATACTTGTTTCTAAATTAACTTTATTAGTTTCTAATTTTGTTAATTCATAACGGTCTTTTAAGATGCTATTACCATTTTTCTTAGCTCCACCGCTGATTGAACCACCAGCATACGAAATATCGCCATCTAAAGAAACAATTTTATATTTATAATTTAAACGTTTGGCAATATTATTTAAAGCATCAATGTCCTTAACAACAATAGTAGTCGCCAGTAAATTTTGCATAATATTATCATAAGCTTGGTCATATTTTACTAAGTTAATAGCGGTATCAACAAAACCTGACATATTTTTTAAGGTATCTAAGACATTACTATCTAAGTATTTAGGTTTAATAATATTAAGAGGTAAAAAAGTTGCCCGACCTAGTCTTTGTTCCTTTAAATAGTTAATTGCTTGTTTAACTGAAGTTTCATTATCAACTACTAAATAATTTAGGCTAGCTCCTAGAGTCGTTTCAATAGCATTCATATAAGCATCATCAAAATTAAGAAGTTTACCTACCGTATTATAAATACCTTTTAATCTTGGATTATTTAAAATTGATTTAACCGGTAATGGTACATTTACTTCATTTAAAATATTATTATTTAAAATATCCATTCTATTATTAAGTTCTAATAATTCTTTATTCTTCTTATTATACTCATTAGATTCTGTAACATAATTTTTTCTTAAGATTAATTCTTCATTATCGATTGAATCTAAATTACTTTTTAATTCTTCTTTTTTACTATTTAAAGTCTTTATTTCTTCTTCTAATGAATTAATATTTTTGCCAATACTTAAAATTTCTTCCTTTAGATTTAAAACGTTATTTAAAGTTGCGTCATTATTACTATTTAATTTTTTACGTTCTAAAATCATCGTCTTTTTAGCATTAGTATCGGCAATTTGTCTTTCTAGTTCAACTAAATTTTGATTTAATTTATTTAATGTTGTTTCTACTTCTAAGTTGCTTAATTTATTAACTTCTAAGTTAGCAGTATCTTTACTTACTTTAGCATTTAATTCTTCTATTAAAGTTTTTAATTCTTCATTGCGAGCTTTTAATTTATTGTATTCTAAATTAATTTTCTTAATATCATTAACAATTAAAGCAATCTCTAAATTTTTTAGATTATTTTTATATTCATTAAATTTCTTAGCTTTGATTGATTGTACTCTTAAAGGTTCTAAAGAAGTTTCTAACTCGTTTATAAGTAAATTAATCGTATTTAAGTTATCCTTAGTTTTTTCTAGTTTTCTTAAAGATTCTTCTTTATGTTTTTTATATTTTAAAACGCCAGCCGCTTCTTCGATGATGACCCTTCTTGCTTCTGGTTTACTGCTAACAATATCTTCTACCGTACCTTGGGAAATTATATTATAAGCATCACGAGATGCCCCACTATCAATAAAAAGATCAGTTATATCTTTAAGTCTTACCTTCGTATTATTCAGATAATACTCATTTTCACCAGTCCGATAAACTACTCTCTTAACTTCTATTTCATTAAATTCACTTTTTAAATAATGATTACTATTATCAATAGTTAATGAAACACTTGCTCTAGACATGGGACTACGACTCTTAGAGCCATTAAAAATTACATCACTCATCGAACCAGTACCACGTAATGTTTTAACTGATTGTTCGCCAAGCACCCATTTAACAGCATCTAAAATATTACTTTTGCCGGAACCATTAGGGCCAACAATACAAGTTATGCCATCTTTAATGTCTAGTTCAATTTTATCTGCAAACGATTTAAACCCCACTGCTTTAATACTCTTTAAATACATAATCTTCTCCTACTACTTGTTGCTTGCTTTTTTGCTTAAAGCATCTTTAGCTGCCATTTGTTCAGCTTCTTTTTTGCTTTTACCCATTCCTTTGCCATAAACAATGTCATCAATTTTAACTTCTACTTCATAAGTTTTATCATGAGCAGGACCGATCTCATTAACAACATTATATTCTAAGGTTTTCTTATCCATCTGAGTTGCTTCTTGTAAAGCACTCTTATAATCATTTAAATAAGTTTCATGATGTTTAATATGAGGAATTACCGTTAGATAAACATAATCTTTAGCTACTGTAAAACCACATTCTAAATAGATACAGCCAAGGATTGCTTCAAAGATATCAGCAATAATCGTTTCATTAATATCATGTAACTGACCATGTCCTACTCTAATATAGGGGATATAGCCTATTTCTTTAGCATAACTTGCCAAGGCACTCTCGCAAACAAAACTAGCACGCATTTTCGACATTGCACCTTCTTTTAAAGAAGTATTGCTATATAAATACTCACTGACAATTAATTGTAAAACACTATCCCCTAAAAACTCTAGTCTTTCATAAGAAGTAACATTATGTTCATTAGCATAACTAGTATGAGTTAAACTTGTTAAAAGTAATTCTTTATCTTTTATATCAATATTATATTTTTCTAAAAAGTTCATTTTTACCACCTAACTCATTATAGCAAATAAACTAAAAAAGACCAAGAAAAACGGTTCAAAATATAAAAAAGATTATTGCCTCCATCAAATACTATTCGGGAAATAATCTTTTCAAAACTTTTTCTTCACCAACATAACCTTGCTTTTTAAAATGCATATCCATATTATGCAAAGCAATTTCCATATATTTTTTCATTTGGCTGTCTTCTATATCTGGATGATTCGCTTTTATTCTGGCATAAACTTCTCTAGCAACAATTAACTGTACAGTATCATCAATTGCTAAGCCATGTTTATAATGATAGTTCTGCATAAATTGATACATTATTTCATCTTCATAGGAGTAAAAATAAGTTCCAGATTTGCTTTTTAAAATCACACTTTCGTCCAAGCCACACTTAAGACAAGCCTGACAAATAATAGGCTTGTCTTCTTCATCATCAAAATTCCAGCTAACTACATTAATCCACAAATGTTTGCAATCAAGATATTCACACATTTTAATTTTCTTATAAAGTCGACGTTGGTCCGCAGTTATCTTTTGATTAGTGCCAATCAAGTTCGCATATTCAGCAACAGCCGGATTGGTAAGAAGTTCTCGTATTTTTTTAGTATTGTCATCCTTTTGAGCATTCAAAGTTGCATAATCTTTCTTAAATCTAGGTAACCATATTTCTGGATGTTTTCTTACTTTAGATTTTAACATATTACCGTATTGCTTTATCATATTACCATATCCTATCGTTTTAAAACTTCTTAATTGCCTAATATAATATCACAACTTTTCTCAATATAATAGTTTTTTCTAATATTTTTGCTTTAACAAATCTGCTTTCCATTATTCGTAAACTGTATTTACTAAAGTTTAAAATTATAGTAAAATGAATTTGGTGATGATATGAAATACTTAATTTTAAGACTTATTGATATCTATCAAGCCTTACCCCTAAACACTCACAGTCAGTGTCGTTTCTATCCAACTTGTTCTAACTATATGAAAGAAGCTATTACTAGATATGGACTACTTATTGGTCTAAAATTAGGTATCAAAAGATTACTTAGGTGTCATCCGTATGGGAAATTTGGTTATGATCCTGTCCCGATATTAAATAATGAAAATAACTAATAAGAATTATTATATTTATATATATAAAGGAGAAATTATGAAAAATCATAAAAATTTATTAAAAATATTTTGCTTACTATTAGGACTTTTTAGTCTTACTGGTTGTTTCAAAAGAGATGATATGGAAAATATAAGTATTGTCGTTAGTACTTATCCTATCGAATATATTGTTAAAAGTTTATATGGCACTTACTCTAATATCGATAGTATTTATCCTAGTGGCGTTGATGTAAATAACTACGAACTTACTGATAAGCAAATAAGTGACTACTCAAAGAAGACATTATTTGTTTACAATGGTCTTAGTGATGAAAAAAATATTGCCAGAAGTTTTTTAAATCAAAATCGTTCAATGAAAATTATTGACGTTAGTTATGGTCTTAATATCGAGTACGGTAAAACATCAGAAGAATTATGGCTAAGTCCCAATAACTATTTAATGCTAGCAACTACTACTAAGAACAATTTAAGTGATTTCATTAATAGTAAGTATTTAATTCAAGCAATTGATACTAACTATAAAAAATTACAAGAAGATTTATCTTTAATGGATGCTAACCTAAGAAGTATTGGGGCTGCTAGTAAAAGAACTGTTATAACTACTACCAATACCTTAAAATATTTAGAAAATTATGGTTTTACTGTTATATCTTTAGAAGATAGTAAAAATGTTACAACCGATTTAAAAAATAGTTTTAAAAATGGCACTTATACTACTCTATTTATTAAAAAAGGAGAAACTAGTGATACTATTAAAGATCTAGTTGATAATTATAAAGCTAAAACCGTTGAAGTTAATATGATGAATACTTTAGATAGTGAAGAAAGAAAAAATAGCGATGATTACTTATCAATTATGAATGAGTATTTACGCAATTTAAGAGAAGCTACAACTGTCGAATAGTTAAAGAAAAGAAAGATACTGTTAGATTAATTTTAGCAGTATTTTCAATAAATGAAACAAATAAAATAAACTAGGCATTAAAATATTCTTAAAAGTATATTTAAATCGTTATCTCTTTAATAAATGCCAACAAAATTAACAAAAATAAGCTAAAAGAATAAATTTATTATTGACTTGTCCTTCTATTTTTAGTAAACTGATATTGTTGGCATGGAGTAGTACTCAAGAGGCTGAAGAGGCGCCCCTGCTAAGGGTGTAGACCGGGTAACTGGTGCGAGAGTTCAAATCTCTCCTGCTCCGCCATTAAAAAGATAATTAACGTTAGATTAACTTCTAGCGTTTTTTTAACGCTTTTTTCTCTTTCCATATCCATAAAAAAGCTCACTTTTTCGGGTGGGTGGGTTGGGAAGTATTACTAATCAAATAAGCTTTACTTTAATTTAATATGACCATTAAAAGTACTTTCATATTCCTCTAAAAAATTCTTTATTAAATAATTACTCTTCTTATATCCACTAGTACTAAGAACTACATTCTCAATATCATAATCCCTCACAATCTTAAATACCCTTGTCTTTAATCTATTAATACTATATTCATTTATCTCCTCATCCATATTAATAAAAAGTGTATTATCACTATAAAATATATTCATAAGATTCACCTAAACTAAATATATCAAATTTTTAAAATTTATTATATAAATTCGACAAAACTTAGCAAAATATCTTTTCTTCTCAAGGTTTTATAGTATAATTAAACCTAAAGGTGGTATTATTATGAAAATATTTTTAGCTATATTAATTAATAAATTTATTAATTTTGGCTGCAAGCTATTTGGAAAAAATGGCACTCAATTACCCGGTTATTGGGTCTTAAAAATTTTTGGCGATGATATTGTCAGTAGTGTTAAATATCCAAAGTATGTTATTGCGGTTACTGGTTCTTCTGGTAAAGGAACAACTTGTAATTTAATTAAGCATATCTTAACCGATGCTGGTTATTCAGTTGCACTAAATGAATATGGCTCCAACGGCCTAATTGGGGCAACAACTTTAATTTTTAATAATTTAAAACTTAATGGCGAATTTAAAAAAGATGTCTTACTTTTAGAATGTGATGAAAGACACTTACAATTCATTTTTCCTAGGAAAAAACCTACTCATTTAATTATAACTAACTTAACCCGTGACCAACCAGTAAGAAATGGGACTCCTGAAATTATTTTTAAAGAAATAAATAAGGTTATCGATAATTCTATTCATCTTATTATTAACGCTGATGATCCCTTGGTTAGTCGTCTTAAACTAACTCATAAGGGTAAAATTACTACTTACGGGCTTGATAAAACTAAACACAGTTTTAAAAAGCCAGCTTTAAATAATGTTGACTTTGCTTATTGTCCTAAATGTCATGAAAAATTAGAATATTCTTACTATCACTATGGTCATTTAGGTAATTATAAATGTCCGAGATGTGATTTTTACCGTGGTACTCCTGACTGTTTAGCTACCAATATTAATCTTGATAAACAACATATTACCATTGATAATAATGAAATCTATATTAATAAAAATGCTTTATATACAGCTTATGCCACTACAGCGGCTTATACCTTAGCAAAAGTTTTAAATATTAGGGAATATAAAATCTTATATGCTCTTAATACAGATAAAATTGCTTCTAAACGTGGAAAAACCTATCATATTGCTGGGCGCCCTATTACAATGTTGGAAACGAAAAACGAAAACAATTTAAGCTATTATCAAAGCTGTGAATATATTAGAGAACAAAAAGGTCCTAAAACCGTTATTTTAGGTTTTGAAAATGTTTCTAGGCGTTATAAAGAAAATGACCTTTCTTGGTTATATGATGTTAATTTTGAATTGTTAGATGATGAATCTATCGATAAAATTTTTTGCATAGGTAGATTTCGTTACGATGTTAAAACTCGTTTGGAATATGCTGGTATCACTAAGAATAAATTAGTTCTAGTTGATGATTTAAATAATCTTCTTAATTTAGTTGAAGAAAAATCAACTGGTAATATTTATACAATGGTTTGCTTTGATATGACAGCCATTATTAAAAAAATGATAGAGGAGCAAGAAAAAAATGATTAAAATACTGCATTTATACTATGATATTATGAATATGTATGGCGAGTCCGCTAACGTTCGTGCCCTAATGCATGCCTTAGATAAACAAGAAGTAAAATATAAAGTTGATTTTAAGTCTTTACATGAAGAAATAAAAATAATGGATTATGACTTTATTTATATCGGTACTGGTCTAGATGAATCTTATTCATTAGTATTAAAAGATTTAAAAAGGTATAAAGATGATTTAAGCAAGTATATTGATACGGGAAAATTAATCTTAACAACCGGCAATGCCTTAGATTTATTTAGTGATTTAAAAATTTTAAACTTTAAAAGTGTTAAGGAAGACTTTCGTATTATTGGTGAGCAAGTCTATACAACCGATTTAATTAAAAATTATGTCATTGGCTTTCAAAATCGTAATAGTATAATTAAAGAATATAGTGAAACACCTTTATTTAAAGTAACTACTGGTACCGGTTTCGCTCCAAATAATAAGAATGAAGGGATTAGAAAAAATAATTTCTATGGTACTTATCTCTTAGGTCCCCTACTTATTCGTAACCCCTATCTTCTTGAATACTTTACTAAAAACTTACTAAAGAGTAAAAATCTTAAATATAAAAAAGTACCGCAAGACACAGCTTATCAAGCTTATGAAGCTTATTTAAAAAATTTTGTTAATAAAGATTAAAAAATAATTGAACTTAAAAAGAGGCTAAGTGGAAATATATAATTTCTCCTTGGCTTCTTTTTTACACTTTAAAATTCAAAAAAGCCCCAGAAAATAACTTCTGGAGCCAGTCATATGTGATACAATCTAATTGATAAAATCAAGATATATCTCACAAATAAATTTAGGATAAAAACCACCCTCTTAATATTATTCTCACATAATGGAAGCGAGGAAGTAGTCCCAAATTTGAATTTACTTATAAAATGCTGGAGCCTTTTGATAAGAGAATTTTATAAACTAACATATCTAAAGTTGTGTTTTTTTGTTTGACCCCATTTATTAATTATTAGTATCTACCATGTATGGATTATTTACTGTTCCAATACCACCAGATATTTTAACATCAGACTTTAAATTTATGACAGGTTTTACATATTTTCCATAATCGACACTATTAAACATTATTCTTTCTCCATAATTAAGAGTACCAATTTCTAAACCATTATCTTTATAAAATTGTGAAGGACTCATAGTCCAGTATAAAATATTAGATGAAACATAAGAATATTTATTTGCTTTTCGATAGTTTATTCCAGCGTACATTAATTCATCATAAGCTATTAATCCAATCAGATAGGTTAATGCTTTATTGCCAGCATTGTTCTCAACAGTGAAAAAATCATCTTTATTGTTGCAAAGCAAACTAGCTTGTTAGTTAAGTGCTCTTGAGTAACCTATATAACTAGTTGTCGCATTTGTCGAAAAAACGTCACCTAAAGAAAAACATCAAAGCACTGCACTTCGACAAAAAAGAAGGTCATAAAATTTGGAAATGGCTAAATGAATTTTCAAAATACAAATATCATGCCAAATCTTACAACGAAATTGAATTTGCAGAAGATAAGTATATTACCAACATTGTCATAAGTTATTCCATTGATACCGATGATCCTTGGATTCTTGTCACAAATGAAAATTCTAAACGTGCCATTAAAGATTACAGTTATCACTTTGGCGGTATAGAATCAGTATTTAAAAATCAGAAATCTAATGGCTTTTATCTTGAAAATACAGTTAATTGTTCGTTAGATTACTTCAAATCAGTGTGTTGTTTTGCTTGCATTGGTGTTCTATATTTAACTATTCTATGATCTAATTATTCTAAAACACAAGATGTTATAAGCATACTAAGATTAAAACCCACATCACTGTACGTCGAATTAAAACCAGGACTTTATCGCTATTCAATACTGGCTTAACCTTATTTCATTGAGCCTTTGAGTCATTAAAATATGTTCGTTTAAGCTTTCGATTTATCCTTTATGATGCTTAGATTTTTTTTGAATCGGTACAAGAAAAAAACTCCACCATCTAGTGGGGAGTGTTGATGTGTCAAAAACACAGCTTTTTTAGATATTTTCTTAGACATTGTATGCTTTTGACAAAATACTAGGCAGTTGGGCGAACTTTTGGCAACCTTCAGCCTAATACTTATAAGGCTTTGAAAAAAACTGTCAGCTACTCAGTCAATTACATACGGTTCATTTGCTGTTCCTGTTCCCCCAGATATTCTTACATCAGCTTTCAGATTAATAACTGGGCGGGCACCATACCGGTTGGCAACCCAAGGCCAGGGATCAAGAAAGCCAGTGCTATGCAAAGACCACGCATCAGCTGCACCGTTCGACACATCAAAGACCGAAGGGGACATTGTCCAGTAATGTTGAGTTGAATAAGCCCATGATAATTTATTTATATGTAGGTTATCCATACCAGCAAATACTAATTCATCGTAGGTAATTAACCCTACTGGATAAGTTAAAGCCTTATTTCCTATACTAGAATCTGTAGTTGTATATAAATCTCTAGATGGTTCTGAGCATGTAAATTGAGCAACATTCTTTACATGCCTTGCGTATGCACCAAAAATTGATGTTTGCGGAGTATTATTTACTCCATCGCCATTATCATTTGTACCCCAAACACCTGCAGGAAGACTTCTATCGCCACAGAAACCAACGGCATTAGATATATAACTACTATATCCTTTATCCGCTATATTGGTTTTATACCAATTATCAACTGCTGTCTTTATTGCTGAATTATTGGTATTATTATGTACTCCATCAAATGTTGTACCATCAGGATTACCATACATATATCCGACATAAGTTGGATCATTATATAAACTATTAAATTGATAAGTTTCATTATTTATTGATTGTTTTACACCAGATGCATTCTTTTCGGTTCCATCATAAATGAGTCTTATGGAACCATCACCATTGATTCTTATTATTTGCCAATAATATCCAGCAAAATAAACTATATTATTTTTAACATTACCACGATAATAGTAGGTTGTACCATAATCATCGGTTCCCTGATATAAACCTTTATCAGATTTATCAGTTTCTAATTCTGTTTCAGTTAAAGTAGTAGCACTTAAATTATAAGTAATACTATCATAGGAAACTCCATTCCATTCTGTTGTCCCAGTAGTCTTTGTAGCACCTGTTACTTGGTATATAGTTACACCATCACCAAAAGAAGATGTTACTAACTTTTGACTAGTTTGATTATAATAAATAATTTCTGATTGGAAATAATATTTAGTATCACCAGAATAATCTAAGGCAGTTGGATCAACATAGACTGGATTGCTTAAATAATATCTAGCAGTATCGCTATTAAATGTTTTCGTTTTAAATAAACGTAATTTTGTATCATTTAAAGTTAAATCACTAGCTTGAGTTGTTTTATCACCAGTACCAGTATCTTTATTATAGGTTTCAATAACACTTTGGGCTGGTTTAACAGCAGTTACTGTTGTTGCACCACCTGTTTTTTCAATCCAATTAATAACTGGCGCAGTATTAGTTACATCAATAGCTTGTTTGGATGCAATCTTAGTTTTAGCAATGTCAGGTGTTGTTTGATATTCATTAGCTAATATTGCATCGTGTAAAGTATCGTAGCCCGCATCTTTCGAATTCCAACTAGAGGGAGTTGCCACTACTACTATTTTAGACGCAAAATACTTATTCATTGATTCGATATCCTCAACATCCTTATCCATCCAAAATCTAACTGTATAATCCACAGAATCATTATAAGCTAAAGTACCTTTCGTTAAAATTCTTGACTCCGTACTATTTGCTATTACTGTATCCGTTGCCTCATAAGTAGAAAGTAATTTAATCTCTTCATTATTTACTAAAACATCCAAATACTTACTATTTAACGTTGTACCTTCTAACATTTCCATATTAACCGTATAGCCCGCTAACATATCACAAGTGTTAGTTATTGTAAATGAATATGGTACTTGCTTTTTGCCTTCTTCATCACTAATTGGATACATGTTAGTTAAATTAATAGCAGAACTTTCATTAGAAAATTCTAATTTAAAACACTTACTACCAGCTACATTATTATTTTCCTGATTTTTTTTTATAAAAAAATAACCATAACTCAGTCCAATTAGTGTCAATATTACAGACACAACCAATACTATCATATTTACCTTTTTCTTTTGCATAATAAATCTTCCTTACTACAATTATTATTCCCATTTTTAAACAATTAATGAGTAATAGATATCAAAATGCGTAAATATGGATTCATAGAGTATATAACTCTATGAAAAAGCTAAGTAATTACTGGATTAAATGTGTATTTGACCAGAAAATTTGACCACAAAAATTATTGATTATTTGACTATTAAAAGCTTTGAAAACCCTTTTAATATCTAAAGAAACAAGCAATTTAATTGACTACAATTTTGACTACAATAGGTTATTAAAAACTCTTTAAAATCTCTAAAATATATGGTATATTTATACTATAAATTAAAAATAGATATCGATATTTAGCTTTCATAGAGTTATATACTCTATGAAAATTTTACTTTTAATATATTATTATCAAGTTTAACTGTATTATACGTACAATTTAAATAATAAATCTTAATTAACATAGGAATTCAATTTTATTTAAAATTTCAATAAATTTATCTATTTTTTTCTTTTTCTCAATGCACTTGTTTGAGAAAATTATGAAAATAGACCTTTTTATATTAAAATAATCCATGTGATATATCTTCTTTCGTCAATTAGATTGTATCATATTCGGCTCCAGAAGTTATTTTCTGGGTTTTTTTTAATTTTAATGTTAGAAAAAGGAAGCTGAGTAGAAATTATTCATTTCCACTCAGCCCCTTTTTAATCAACATTATTTAACGATGTATAGATTTTTGATAACTACATTCTTCGTCCTCTTGATTGCCTTTTGGTCCTCTTGGCCCTAAAAAATCGTCATAATCGTTTTCATCTTCATCAATAGGAACATTCGGATAAACAATATCATTGCCATCACGTTGTATTTCGTTAATACTAGACAACAGTGGCACATCAAATAAGTCATTACGATGAATCTTTTCCCATAATTCTTCAGCTTCTTTAACAATTTTAGTCCTAGAATTTGGTTCACGTGGTCCTAAAAGTTCCGAATCTTTAGCCTCATCAGCATAGATTTCGCCATTAATAATCTCATCGATATCACTTTTGCTAGAAACCTCAGGAGCAATTGACTGCTGCACATATCTTGACTTTTCAAAAGCACTTAATGGTTCTAAAGTTAAAGGCATTTTGCCTAATTTTCTCATTATTATTAAATAATATTTTTCTAATTTTTTTTCATCAAAATATGAAACCTGGTCAAAGCTAAATTCATGATCAGAACCCTTTATTTCACCCGGAATTAAATCTTGATAGTCATATACCACATTAACCCATTCTTTTCTAATTTTATTTTTTATTATAAGGTAATAATCAAATAAAACATTTTCAGGAAAATTAGCAACTTGAGAATAGCTAAACTTTCTTTGTAATTTCTTGTTTTTAAGTGGAATTAAATTTTGATGATAATGAACCACTCTAACATAAATATCTAAATCGCTTTCCATTTTTTCACCTCAAAATCACTTTTAGATTACCACAAAAGAAAGCTTTTTTCAATTAAAATAAACTGCCTAAAATATTTAAAAACTCTTCAATCCCACCATCCATCAACTTATCTAAACTAGTTCCAATCTTACTACCAAATCTTGATACTCCCGAGGAATAGTCTACATAATCTTTAGTTAAATAGTCTTTTAAATCAATTTCCTTGCCATCTTTAACATCTTGTTCAAACTCACGTAATTTTTCTTCTGTAATCGTTGCTTTACGTCCCATTTTGACATCATAATAACCTGATTCTAAAGCTATATATAAAGCCATAAAAACTAAGAAAAATACAAATAAAATTTTAAAGAAAGGATTAGTCTTTTTCATATATTAGCACCTATATAATCATAAAGTATCTTAGCAAGAACCTCAATCGTATTAGATACTTCTAATATAGTATTATATTGTCCCCCTAACTCAATTAGAATACAATTACTATTAAAATCTTGATTATATATACCATTAACACCCGGTCCACTCTTTTTATAAATACCCCTTGTTAAATTAGGATACTTCTCCTTAATTAAATTATTTATATCTGTTGCTACTTTTAAATTTGCATTATAATTATCATGTTCTAAGCCAACTATAAACATAACCCTAGCATAATTTTTACCATCTATCGAAGTCGTCGTCTTACTTTTTAAAGAAGAATCTCGATGCAAATCAATAAAAAACTTTAAAGAATTATTATTTTTATAAGTATCTTCTAAATAAATCCGCGAAGCTTTATAAGAATTTTTATAAACCCACCCATTTTTCGTTAAAACATCCTTTATTACTCTTTTTTCTACTATCGTCTTAAGTCCTAAATCATTTAGCTTCTCTTGTAAATAATAAGAAGCTATCTTAACATCAGGCTTGATATTATATATATTAAAATAACTACTAGCATAACCTTCCGTATCATGAGTACTATAAATATAAACAACAGGTTTTTGGCTATTAGCTACTTCTTTAAGATTATCACTACTCGAATTATTTACTTCTTCGTTATCATTTTTATTATCTTTATTATCGTCTTGCAAACCACTAATTATGTTAGCTATATTATTTTTATCTAAAAAACTAGATTTTATATCACTACTATTAATTTGCCTATTAAAACCAACCTTTAATAAATAATTTAGATAATCCTCACTTGATATCATATTTCTTACCTTATAATAGAAATAAAGATAACTTAAGAAAAAACCTATCAAAATAAAAATCATATATATTATCTTTTTCCAAGTATTCAATTTTTTCTTACTTCTAAATCTTTTTCTCATAATTATCACTACTTAATTGTAGTTGTTAGAGTTTAAATAATATGTCAAATTATGAATTACTTTATAAAAAATCTTAATTAGTTGCATAATTTTTAACTTTCAAAATTTATTTATTGTAAATTTATTTAATTTTAGTATCTTTAAAAGCCTAGTTGCTAACCAAAGAATATAAAAAAGATTTTAAATGCCTTGAAAAGTCCCTCAATATTTGATAAAATCATATAGACGTTTAAGGAAGGAGCAAGAGTATGGCTAATATTAAGAGTTCTAAGAAAGCGATTAAACAAATTGCTAAAACTACTGCTAATAACCACGAATTAAAAGCAAGAGTTAAGAATACTATTAAAGCTTGTGAAAAAGCAATCGCATCAAAGAATAAAGAAGAAGCGACTTCTTTAGTTAAAGAAGTACAAACTGTAATTGATAGAGCAGCTAGCAAAGGTCTTGTTAAAAAGAATACTGCTGCTAGACAAAAATCAAGATTAAATAATAAAGTTAAAGAAATGAACTAGTAAGGGTTCATTTTTTTTGATATAATCTACTAGGTGATTAAATTGAAAAAAATTATTTGGCCTATCATTTTAGGCATTTTCTTTGCATTAGAAGTAAAAAACATTGATACCATAACCAATTTTGTCGTTAGTAAGCTAGATAATTCTAAAGAAGTGGTAGTCTTAGATAATAATAAATATCATAAAGATGCTTCTTATTTATTTGTTCAAGAAACAAGTGACTTTGTTCCTTATAGTTATCATGATCTTTTAAATATTATTTATAGTATTATTAATAATGGTTGGAATTCTTTTACTTTTTATTGTCCGAAAGAATATAGTGAATGTATCAGTGATATTAAAAATATCTCTACTAATGATACTTTACTAACGCAAATTAATAATTATGCTAATCCTTTTAACTCCTTCTCCTCTATTCAAACTTTATATGATGATACGGGCGAAATTACAGTTAAAGTAACGAAAACTTATACTGATGAAGAAATATCACTTTTAAATGATAAAGTAACTACCATGTTAAATAGTATTATTACAGATAATATGACTTTAAAAGATAAATTATTAGCAGTCCATGACTACATTATCAATCATACTAAATATGATACTGAAAAGAATAATAACGGTTCTAGTAAATATCACAGTAATACTGCGTATGGCGTCTTTATGGAAGGTTACGCCACTTGTAATGGTTATGCCGATGCTTATGCCCTAGCCCTTGATAAATTAGGAGTTAAAAATTATAAAATTTCTAGTGATACCCATATTTGGAACGCCGTTTTCTATAATGATGAGTGGCTTCATATTGACCTTACTTGGGATGATCCTGTAAGTACTGATGGTAAAGATTATTTGTATCATAAATACTTCTTAGTAAATAATGACCAAATGAAAAAAGAAGACGGGGACTTACAAGACCACATCTTCAATCAAAAAGTATTTCAAGAATTTATGAATTAAGTAGGTTTAACAACCTGCTTTTTTCTAGGTGTTTATTATAATAATTATTTAAAATATCTTCTAAAGTCACTTTAAAAGCAGTTAATATATCCTGATTACTCATACTAAAAATAGGATTTAAAATGCCATTTTTCGTAAGTGGAATATTATTATCATTTAAATACTCTATTTTGCTAACAAACTCAATATAAGACGTTCTTTTTATTACATTGATATTTAATTTTTCATCAATCCCGTACTGGTTGCATAGCTTTTCAATAGCTTCCCTATTTTCTTTAATTGGCCATACTAAGCCCATTTTTGTTAAAATAAGGGCATTTTCACGCAAAGGATTAGCAGTATGTTTAAAAGTATTTAACCACTTAGCTAGCTCATAAATTCCACTGTCAGTATGAGTATAACCATCATTAGTCTTAAAACTATATGGAACTTTTAAATTACCATAATGTTTATAATAAGCTAAAAGATAGGGATATATCTCTGCAAAAGAAATTTGAATCTTCCAAATCATATCAATTTTATTTAACAACTCTATTTCTTCTGGCTCTAATTTTTGTTTACAAGTTTTCCCATTATCAGGATTAGTATTATTTTTATATTTTTTTCTTTGTGAATTTATCCAATTACCTAAATTAACGCAATTACCTTGAATATCATAGTAAGAATAAGTAGCTGGAACTTTTAAATTTTTAAACTCTTCATGATATTTTTCTGCTTCCTTATACATCATCATCCAAGTGTATTTAATTCTTCCAAATTCTTCAATCTTAATAGACTTTAAGGCTTCAATTTGTTCAACAGATAAACTCTTTTGATTTTCTAAATATTTAATTTTATTTTTTATAAGCCAATCATAAGCACTAAATTTTTCACCATTAGAAAGGCTTAACGTTTGATTCTTTGGCATCATTAAACTTTGGTTTTGAGCTTTAAATTCTAAAACGGCATTATACTTAAGCCACCAAATTTGATAATCATAATTATACCAATCAATATCCAAATCTTCTAGCATCTTGATTCTTTCATCACTTAAATGCCATTTATTATATTTAATTTTAGCGGTTCCTTTAGCATTCCTATAATTATTTTTCTGATTAGCCAGCCATCTGCCTAGACATATCTCTTTACCATCAATAATTAATTTATAACCAAGTTTTATATTAATATTATTGTTTTCATCTTTATAAGTTTTAACCAAATTATACATAAAAAGCCAATTATCATCTAAAGGATTCCAAGCAATATTTAAGTCAGTAAAAACTTCTATTTCTCTTGGATTTAACATCCCTTTTCGATACTTTTTTCTTAAAGAATTAACAAAATACCCAAGTGGAAGTTTTGTTCCATCATAAAGAGTTACTTTATAATTAATTGGAACATTAATATTTTTATGATGAAAGAAATAATTAAATAACAAATCACTATATAAATTTAAATCATATTTCATCGGGTTCTCCTAACTAAATTAAGTCTATTCTGATATTTTTCTATTATATCTTCTAACTTTATTGATTCATTTTCTATAGGTGGTAAAATACCATTAGTAATAATAGGATTTAATTTATTTTCTATAGTCAAAGGTAAATTATTATCTTTGCAGTAACATATCATAGCATTCATAATTAAGTTAGAGCGAGTATCTAATATTTCTTTATTAGCATAAGCCGAAAGACCGTAATGTTCAAAGAGTAAAACATTATTAAAATGATTTTCTTCTCTATCCCATATCATTCCAATTTTATCCAAAAGATTAATTTTTTCTGGTGTTAAATTACCTTTTAAACGATCCTTCTTTTGTCTATTTAACCAATTCCATAATCTTTTCTTAGCTGGATCTTTTTGAATTTCAGCTTTAGCAGCTACATATAAATAGTGATGCTCTTCGAAGTATCTAACAGCATCTTTATAATTTTCTTGCCATTGAACCTTGCTAATATCCCAATCAACTTCTAAATCATTTAACTTATCCACTTTATCATCACTCAATCCGATAACATTATATCTATTTCTTTGATTTCTTAGCCAAGAGCCCGGTGCTAATGAAACCCCACTATCAGTAGTAACATGATAATCTTTTGGAATTGCTAAAGTATGATTTTGTTCTTTATATTTTTTAACTTCCTCTAAATTTAATTGCCATAAATCTTTAGTAGTTATTCCTTTTTTCCAAATCATTTTAATATCATCTAAAGCTTGGATTTGCTCTATAAACAGTTTTTTTCGGCGAAAATTTTGACGTTGCTCATGAATCCAACTTCCAAGATGAACAGTTTCACCATAATATCCAACTACATCTTCAGTTTCTACTAAATCTAAATTTTTAGCTTTTTCAAAATATTTATAAGCTACTGCATATTTATAGCACCATCTTTCTTGAATAAGTATCTCTTCCGCTTTAGGTGGCAATATTTCCTCCACAGAATTATTTTTAACAGCCTGGATCCAGCGCAAACAATTATGATGTCGAATAACAGTTAGATAAGTAGAATGATTTTCGTCAATAATAATGCCGATTTTTTTTAAAACTGCAATTTGTTCATCAAATAAACTCTTGTTTAAACCAGCTTTTATCTGAGCTCGTAACCACGACCCTATTTTCACATCATCATTATAATAATCTCTAATAATTATTTTACTATTTAAAAGTGGTTTTTTAGTTTGAAAATAACAAATATAAGCTAAACTATAGTAGTACCACCAACGATCACCAAGTTCTAATTCAGATTTAGTCTGAGGTAAAATTTCCTTAATTGTATTATTAGCTAACGCCTGTAACCATTTTTGAGATGTTTTTGAACCAACTGCAACAGCATTTTGCATTCTTTTTTGAATACCTCTAATAGCAAAGACTTGATATTTATTTAACTTTTTTTGATTGGCTAATTGAATTTGTTGAATAAACCAATTTTCAGCTAAAAAGTGTTCGTTATAATAACCTAACATAGTTTGACTTTTAGGAGCATTGTTATTTTCATTTATTAATAAAAGTTTCTTAACTAATGCAAAATTATACCACCATATCTCAAAGAAATCTAACTCCTCCTTAGTAGCTGGCAATATTTCTTCTACTTTATTATTCTCAATAGCAATTAACCATTTCTTTGCAATAAATTCTTGCTTTTGACGATTTATACTGACGATATTTTTTGATAACTCTTTATCATTATCATTGTTTGCTAATAATAAAGTATCGTCTTTCATATTAGTATCACTGACCATAAAAACTCCCCTTCTTTTAATGTAGGTATATCCTACCACTTTTATTTACAAAATGCAAATATTTTTTGCTTAAAAGTTCAATAAAGATAATAATTAATCTTTCCTATAAAGCTAATTATTATCTTTTAATTCTATTTTTATATATTTATTAATTTTTACTTACTTTTAAAGTAGAATCTTCACCATTAATATCATAATGATCATCGGTTTCTTCTAAAGTTAAAGTATCTGCTAAAGTTTCTTGCTTAATAAACTTATCAAATTTGGTAAAGCATTCCTTAATCTTATCAGATCCGCTATATAAAACATTAATATGATCTTGAATATCTAAATCCATTTCTTTACGAATATTTTGTAACTTAGAAACAACTTCTCTTGCCATACCTTCAAGTAATAATTCATCTGTTAAAGTTGTATCTAAAATAACAAAATCACGACCATTCATTGCCACATCAAAACCTTCTTTAGCTTCGATTCTAATATCAATCATCTCAGCAGTAATCGTTAAGTCTTTATCTAGGAAAGTAACAGTTAATTCTTCTTTATTATTTAATTTTAATTTATCTTCTTCGCTTAAATTTAATAATAATTCTTGATAAGCCTTAATATCCTTACCAAACATCGCCCCTGCTACTCTAAAGTTAGGCTTAATAGTTAAATTCATATATTTGCTTAATTCTTTAGTAAATTCTAAAGTCTTGACATTTAATTCTTCAGTAATAAGACCAGTTAAATTGCCTAATAATTCTTCTAATTTACCATCAATAATAACAGTAGCAAGAGGAATTCTTACCTTTATTTTGCTATCTTCTCTGGCATTACGCCCTAAAGAAATTAAATCTCTTACCTCATCCATTTTCTCTTCAATAGCCATATTAATATATTCTTCATTAACTACTGGATAATTACTTAAATGAACAGATTCCTCATTTGTTAAATTACGATACATTTCTTCCGAAAGGTAAGGAACTATTGGAGCCATAAGCTTAGATAAACCGACTAAAACGTCATAAGTAGTCTTATAAACAGCCTTCTTACTAGTTGTTAATTCACTAGCCCAAAAACGATTACGATTACGACGAATATACCAGTTAGATAAATCTTCGCAAACAAAGTCCGTCAAATAATGAACAACTTTATTTAAATCATATTCATCAAAAGAAACTCTAACATTCTTAACTAAAGTATTATATTTAGAAAGCAACCATTTATCAATTAAATCTAATTCTTCGTATTTAACATTACAAGCATCAGTATCGATCTTATCAGCATTAGCATACATCACAAAGAAATTATAAGTATTCTTAAGGGGATTAAAGAATTTAGAATGGACTTCTTTTAACCCATCAAATGAGAACTTAAGTGGTGTCCATACTGGTGAAACATAAGGTAAATAGAATCTTACTTCATCAGCGCCATATTCTTCAATTGTCTTGAAAGGTTCAACAATATTGCCACGCGATTTACTCATCTTTTTGCCTTCACCATCTAAAAGCAAATCATTTACTAAAACATTACGATAAGGAGCATGTCCCATAACAAATGTAGAAATAACCATTAAAGTATAGAACCAACCCCTTGTTTGATCAATTCCTTCACAAATAAAATCAGCTGGGAATTGAGTTTCAAATAGTTCTTTATTTTCAAATGGATAGTGATATTGAGCAAATGGCATTGAACCAGAATCAAACCAACAATCTAAAACATCTGGAATACGTTCCATTACACCACCACACTTAGGGCATGTTAAATGAACATTATCAATATATGGTTTATGCAAATCTAAATCTTCGGGTAATTTCTCGTTACTACGATTTCTTAATTCAGCAATGCTTCCTAACATTTCATTATGACCACAACTACATTTAAAAAATGGAATTGGCGAACCCCAGAAACGACTGCGGGAAATATTCCAGTCTTTAGCATTACTTAACCAATTAGCAAATCTCTTTTCCCCAACATAATCAGGATACCATTTAACCTCTTTATTAGCTTCCACTAATCTTTCTTTAAACGCTGACACCTTAATATAATAACTAGGCATTGTATAATAAATAAGTGGTGTATGACATCTCCAGCAATGGGGATAATCATGATTGATCTTTTGCTTTCTAAATACTTTATTATTTTCTTTTAAATAAGCAACAATATCATCAGTACAATCAAAAACAAATTTACCAGTCCATGGTCCTTCCGTATAGCAGCCATCCTTACCAACCGGATTGACAATAGGAACGCCATATTTATTACATACGTTGGCATCATCAACCCCAAAAGCCCCTGCTATATGGACAATGCCAGTACCATCGGATGCCGTTACATAATCATCGCACATAACAAAGAAAGCTTTACCCTCAACTTTTAATTCAGGAATTAATTGTTCATATTCTGCAAATTCTAAAGTTTTACCTTTAAATTTTTCTAAAACTTCAACTTCTTTGTCTTGGAAAACACTAGTAATTAAGCTTTCCGCAACAATATACTTAAGTCCATTTACTAAAACCTTTACATAATCCATTTCTGGATTAACGCAAAGACCAACATTTGCTAGTAAAGTCCAAGGTGTTGTTGTCCAAGCTAGAAAATAAGTATCACTATTTTTAATCTTAAATGGTACATATAAAGTAGTAGCAGCCTCATTTACATACTCTTGAGCAACTTCATGAGTAGCAAGACCAGTACCACAGTGAGGACAATAGGGAACTACTCTGGTTCCTTCATAAAAGTATCCTTCTTCAAAGAATTTCTTTAAAATCCACCATTCTGTTTCGATATATTCATTTTTATAAGTTAAATACGGATGATCAACATCAATAAATTGTCCCATTTTACTAGTAAGTCTTGTAAAAGCCGCTTCGTTTTCAGCTACACTATTACGACATTCTTGATTGAACTTATCAACACCAAGCTCTAAAATTTCTTTCTTTGAAGAAATCCCTAACTTTTTTTCCACATGGTTTTCAATAGGTAGGCCATGGGTATCCCAACCTACTTTTCTTAAAACTTTTTTTCCATTCATAGCATGATATTTGCAAATTGAATCTTTTAAATTCTTTGCCACCATATGATGTAGTCCGGGAAAACCATTAGCAAACGCTGGACCATCATAAAAAACAAAGTTATCACAATCTTTATGAACTTCATTCTGACGATTTAAAATATTAACAATGCCACCCCAACTTTGTAAAATATCATTTTCTACAATACTAGTTGGTCTTTTGTCTAAATTTTTAAAATTTTTCATACATTTTCCTCCTCTATATTTGATAAAAAAAGAAAAAATCCCATAACATAAGGGCGAATTACCGCGGTACCACCTTATTTTATGAGATATCATACACTCTTACTTTTAACGCAAGTTAAACGGCTTTAAGCACATCGAAAAGTGATCTAAAATAAACTAATTTATTGCCTTTCACCACAACGGCAACTCTCTTTAAAATATCATTTATTTCCGTCTTTTTTCATCTGATTTACTGTTTCATTATACATCAAGTACTTTGCTCTTGCAAGCATTTTAACGTTGCAATTACGAATTTCTTAATTAGAAAAGTAAAAAACTTATAAACTATTTTTTATGTTTTTGCTGGTACAAATTAATATTACGATGAGATTTAGCTATATAATCAGTGTAATATAATTCTTCTAATTGAGAGTAAGGCAAAGTATTGGTTAAAACTTTTAAGCATTTAGCTAAAATAATATCAACGCCTGTGTGACTAAGTCCATAAAGATTAGCAATTTCTCGTCTAGTTAAGGGCTCTTCGCCACTTAAGCCATAATATTTTTTTAAAATATCGGCATATCGAGGCAATAAATATTTATCAATTATTTTAACTAAGTTTTCCTGATCTCCATAGTCATTATCACCTAATTTCAAGTCATAAACTGGTATTTCTACATCATTAAGTGAAACATTTTTACATAAAGCAGCTATGGCTTTTAGACTTTTATAATCAATATCCCAATTTTTCGCTAAGATAGATAAATCTAACTTTTCTGTATGGTTAGACTGCATCATTTCTAAATATTTTATATATTTATAGACAATAAAATAATAATTACTAGTAATATTAGCCGAGGTAAAATGTAGACTTATTTCTTTAGTTACACTCTTAAAAATATAAAAATAAAGTTTATTAGGAATATAACCCTCTTCATACTTTTTTATGCCTTCTACAAAACCTAATAAAGCAGCACTCACTAAATCATCAATAGGCATTTTTTCTAAAGAATAGTTAAAAGCAATAGAAAGAATAAAAGGATAGTAATACTTAGTAAGAATAGTTAATGACCTTTTATCCCCATTTTTTGCTAAAAATATTAAATTATGTAAATCAGAAGTTGCTATTTTAGAATATTCTAAATTTTTTAATTTAGCATAATCATTACTGGCAACTGTATCAAATTTATTGACAATTCTTTCTAATTCTTGATATTTTTCTTCTTCCATATTATTCAGTCCCCTTTTTGTTTGTTCGCATATTTTAGCATAATTCTTGTTAGATGTCAAAAATTTTGCTATGATAATAACGTAGAAAATAGAAAGGACTCAATTATACTTTAATAATAAATAATTATCATTATAATAAGAAGATATTATATTATTAAAAGTTAATTGATTAAATGTGATTTAAATGAATGAAAAAATATTCCGTGAATATGATATTCGTGGTGTCTATCCCACTGAAATAGATGAAAAAACTGCTTATATTATTGGTAAAAGTTATGGTTCAATCTTACAAAGTAAATTCTATAAACATATTTGTACTGTTGGTTACGATAACCGTCTATCCTCCCCTAGTCTTCATAAATCAATGATTCAAGGTCTTATTGACACTGGACTTGATATTATTGATTTAGGACTTGTTACAACACCAATGTTATATTATGCCTCAATTAAATGTAATACCCTAGGTATTATGATAACAGCATCTCATAACCCGAAAGATGATAATGGTTTTAAATTTAGTTTTGATAAATACGGCAATGCTCGTGGAAAACAAATTTATAACTTCCGTGATTTTACCTTACAAGATAATTTTTTAAGTGGTGAAGGTCATATTTATGGTTTAAACATTCTTCCTTACTATAAGAGTTTATTTAAAGATAATATTTTTATGGGCAAGAAAAGATTAAAAATAGTTTTAGATCCCGGTAATGGCACGACTGCTAATTTTGCTTGCGATATTTATAGCGAATTTAGTAATCTTAATATTACCATGATTAACGAAAAAAGTGATGGTACTTTTCCTAATCATCATCCCGATCCTGCTGTTCCTGAGAACTTAAAGCAATTACAAGCGAAGGTTTTAGAAATTAAAGCTGATGTAGGGATTGCTTTTGATGGGGACGGGGACCGCGTTGGCTTCGTTGATAATAAGGGTAATATTGTTCCCGCTGATAAATTTTTATGTATTTTAATGCGTTATTACCTACCTAATTATCAAGATAAACGTGTCTTATACGATGTCAAATGTTCGAAAATCATTAATGATACTGCCAAGTTATATGGTATTAAAGACATCATGTATCGCACTGGTGCTTCCTATACTAGAAGTGAAATTGTTAAACAACATATTCCATTCGGTGGTGAATATTCTGGTCATATTATCTTTAATGACCGTTTCAAAGGCTTTGATTCTGGTATCTATGCCGGCCTTCGAATGTTAGAAGTTTTATCTAATCTAGACATTTCTTTATCAGAAGAATTAGATAAACTGCCTAAATATTATAATACCCCTGAAATTAAAATACCTACACCTGATGAAATTAAGTTTCAAATAATAGATAAAGTTATTACCTACGCTAAAGAAAAAAATTACAATTGTCTTACAATTGATGGCCTTCGCGTTAATAATCCAACTTCTTGGGCTTTAGTTCGTGCTAGTAACACCGGCCCTAATATCACTTTAAGATTTGAGGCAACTAGCGAAGAAGAATTAAATAGTTTAAAAAATGAATTTACCAATTTAGTTATAGAGTATCAAAAAAGCTTCAGTTAAACCAGCTGAAGTTTTTCTTTTAATCTCTTTTTATCATTTCGAATAAAAAACATTATCGCCCTAAAGAACCATATTTCTGATATTCTTCTTCACTAATATCAACAAATTTTCTAATTAGCTGACTTGGTTCATCACTACTTAAAATAAAGTAAAGCATTTTTTCCCGGTCAAAACGTACTAAATGTTCAGCAAATTTTAACCCACTATCTGTTTCTTCTAGAGTAACATAAGAAGCTGTATCAACAGGATCTTTTTTATAAGCCATGCCAACAGCGCGGATAGAATAAAAATCGGTACTCGGACTTTTCTCATATATTTTCCAATGAACATGACCTTGAATAACGGCATCAAAAAAATCAACTTTTTTTCTAGCAAATAAAGGTGCATTTATAGCTGAAATATACCCTCGTAACATTGGACTATCATCGCCATAAATTTTTTTAAGTCTATCTATTTCATATTCCATATCATCAAATTGTTCTTTACTATTAGTATATAAAAATTGTTTATAAGCCTTCTTACCACTTTCTAAAGATCTTTGATAAGACCAAGTACTATTTCCTTTATAATCGAAGCGAACATCATTAGCAAAATGACATAAAGCTATCTTTTTACCCGCTATTAACAACTCAATATAATGTGGATAAAGAGAAATAATTCCTTTTTGATGTTCATTTAACTTAGAAACCGTCCACAACTGACTTTGTTCTTTTAATCCTCTAACATAATCAAATGGAGCGGTTCCCAAAGTCAAATAATCTTCCGAATTACCAGCTAATGATTTAACATTATATTCTTCTAACAAATCGATAACCTGACCAGGATTAGGACCTAACCCAATATTATCACCTAAAGAGTATATTTCTGTAATCCCCTTACTTTTCATATCCTCTAAAGTTGCCTTCGTTGGCAAAAGCAACCCATGTGAATCAGTAATAATTCCTATTTTTCGGTTCTTTTTTGCATTATCATTCATATTCTTTTCCTAACTATTCCAAATTACTTTTCAATGTAAATACCATATCAATATAACAAAATACCAATAAATTTTCTATACTTTTAAAGGATTAATATCGATATCTAAATTAACATTTTTATTACTTGCATACATTCCATCTAAATATTTTAAAACGCTAAATAAATTTTTATCAACTTTATATTTAATAATTACTTGATAGCGATATAAATTACTAATCTTACCAATACTAGCCATATTAGGACCATATACCTTCGTATCTTGGCTCGTATTTTTATTAATATAATTAAAGACATTATTACTTTCTTGAATAACTAAATTCATTTCCTTACCAGTAATTAAAATATTTATAAGATAGCAAAACGGTGGATACATGGTATTCTTTCGAAACTGCATTTCATATTTATAGAAGGCTTTATAATCATTCATTTTGACAAAATTAATATAAGGATTATCAGGATTAAACGTTTGAATTACAACCTCGCCATTACTCGTTTTTCTTCCAGCTCGCCCTGATACCTGACTTAATAATTCATAAGTTACCTCGCCACTTCTAAAATCAGGGATATTTAAGCTCGTATCAGCATTAATAATGCCAACTAAAGTTACTTTAGGAAAGTCTAAGCCCTTACTTATCATTTGGGTACCTACCATTATATCAAATTTTTCCTTGGCAAAATCATTAATCAAAGTAGCATAAGCACCCTTTTTAGTCGTAGTATCAACATCCATCCGACTTATTCTAGCTAAAGGAAACATTTGTTTTAGTTCTTGTTCTAATTTTTCCGTACCTAGTCCCATGAAATTTAAAGAACGCCCCCCACAGCTAGGACATATTTCACTTTTTATCTTGGTATAACCACAATAATGGCATCTTAAACTATTGCTATCTTTATGGAAAGTTAAAGTTATATCACAATGAGGACATTTATAAACAAAACCACATGCCCGGCAAGTAACAGTTGTCGAATATCCCCTTCTATTTAATAAAAGCATTATTTGTTCTTTATTTTGTAATCTCTCTTGAATTTTTTCTTCTAATAATCTACTAATAATTGGATGCTTATGCTGTAATTCTATTTTCATATCAACTAAACTTATTTTAGGTAAAACCGCTTTACCTATCCTTTTAGTCAGCTTAAGTAATTTATACGTACCATTAACCGCTTGATACATATCTTCTAACTTTGGAGTTGCACTCCCCAAAATAACAGGACAATTATTATACTTACCACGCCATTTGGCAATATCGATAGCATTATATTTAGGAATACTTTCTTGCTTATAAGTACTACTATGCTCTTCATCTAAAATAATTAAGCCAATATTTTGTAAAGGCGTGAAAATAGCGCTCCTAGTACCGACAACAATTTTAACCTCCCCATTATAAATCTTTTGGTATTCATCATACTTCTCACCATTAGATAAGCCACTGTGAAATATTGCTACCTCTGAACCAAACCTTCTATATATACGATCGATCATCTGAGTTGTTAAAGAAATTTCTGGTACTAGAAGTAGTGAAGACTTACCCGACTTACTGACATTCTCAATTAAATTCATATAAACTTCGGTCTTACCAGAACCAGTAACCCCATATAATAAATATGTCAAATGCTTATTAAGTTCCACAGCTTCAACAGCTATAGCTTGTTCTTCCGACATCACCGGCTTCGTTTCTAATTTAACATAATCATAATTAATGCGATAAACTTGTTTTTTTACTTCTTTTACTAAAGTTTTCTTTACTAAAGTTTTAACTGTATTACTATTTTCTTTATTCTTCTCAATAGAATTACCATTTAATAACTCAGTTAATATTTCTATTTGTTTAGGATACTTAATAGTCTTTAAATATGCCTCTATTTCTAAAGGACTTTTATTTAATTCTATATAAGTTTTATATTTACTATAATCATGATTCTTCTCTATCTTTAAACTACTAGGTAACATAGTATTAAAAGCACTCACTAAACTACATAAAGTTATATTTTTTAAATACTTACCTAATTGTAATAATTCTTTATTTAAAATAAAATTTTCCAAAACAATACTATCTATTTCTTTTAAAGAATAATCACTTTGAAAATCATCATATATCCTTAAAACAAAGCCATTTATTATTTTTTTATTAAAAGGTATTCTTACTTGCATACCTATTTTAATTTTATCTTTTAAAAGTTTTGGTATTAAATAAGTAAAAGTTTTATCAATAGTTTTATTATTATATTCAATTAATATTTCTGCGTACATATTATTCCTTTCTTAGCTAATACCTATATTTATTATTTAATATTACTCCCCACCCACCACTCCCTAAAAAGTGTCTTAAAAGGAAGTTAGTAATAAATTATTTAAACTTCTTAAATTTTATTAAAATTAGTATACCTCTTATATTTTACTTTGACTACCTTAACATTAATAACTTTTATTATTTTTATAATAAGTTAGTATTATAGCAAAAGAAAAAAATGTAGGTTTTACATTTTATATCTATATTAAAACTATTCATCTATGCTTATTAAGGTTATTCTGGCATAACCATTTCCTTTTTTAGCACAGTTAGTAATTGGAGTTTCTTCGCTACAAGTAGTTGATATGGTTTTAGTACTTTCTTCATTAGATTCTTCACAGTTATAACAGTACATAACTTTATCTTTTAAAAGTGGATTACCTATATAACCAGAACCGCCTCCGCCGCCGGAATGTCTAGAGCTACCGCCACCATAAAATCCAGCACCACCACCGGCTTGCCATGCATTATTACAGTGTGTTGTATCACATTTAATAAGATTCCCACCTTGACCAAAACCGCCATTTTCTCCACATACGGTTTCATCTTGACATAATCCATGTGAACCGCCAGTACTTTGAGTTCCACCGTACCCTGCTTTTGTTGTCCATGTTCCGAAATAACCATTACCACCAA
This sequence comes from uncultured Bacilli bacterium, assembly GCA_934098505.1. Taxonomy (GTDB): domain Bacteria; phylum Bacillota_I; class Bacilli_A; order RF39; family UBA660; genus CAG-605. Next base: position 257,466 of record CAKOOR010000001.1, on the reverse strand, counting down.
TGTAACCGCCAGCGTGTCCTCCAGAACCACTGTTAACTAATTCAGTATGTTGGGCTGAACCACCACCACCTCCAGATACTATTATTATTTCAGACAATTTATTGTTAAATGTTGATAGTGTACCGGATGACAAAGTTATATCACTTGCTCCGCCGCCGCCACCACCACCATTATAAGAGGCACTGCCACCACCATTATATCCAGCAATTCCCGTTTTGCCATGACCACCATTATTGATATATAAGTTAGTAGCCTTAGATAATGCGATAACGCCACTTGAATAACCACCGTAGCCACCGTATATTTCAGATGACATTGTCCCTCCCTGTGCTCCCCAAGTTTCTAACTTATATGTTCCTGAAATTGGGGCAGTAAAGGTTTGCTCTCCTCCCGTATAATCATAATTAAATACTATATTGCCATCATAATTAATTGGTTTACCTACTACTACTATTTTTGATTTAAAGCTTTTCGTTTCATTGTCTAAATCTTCCATAGTGGTATCATAATCTATCCATAGTCTTAATGAATAATCCTTACTTTCCTTGGATTTTAATATGCCAGTTGTTAATTTTCTACTTTCAATGCTACTGGTATTTACTTTATCAGTAGTATCATAACTATTAAGTAGATTAATATTGCCTTCAAACATAACATCAATAAAATTGCTAGGTAAAGTGGAATCTTTTAAAACTTCTAAATTAACTGAATACTCAGTAGTAATATCACAAGTATTGGTAACCTTAAAAGTAAAAGGAGTCAAACTTTTTCCTCTATCATTACTTATCGGATAAGCATTTTCTAACTTAATATCATTTTCTTGATTGCTTATACTTAAATCAAAACATTTTGAATAAGCTATATTCTCACTAGTTTGACTTACAGTCATAATCCACATTGAGTAAGATACTCCTATTCCTAACAATATAAGCAATAGTGATAACATGCTTATAAGTATTATCTTTTTTCTCATCATATTTTAACTACCTCACTATATTTTCTAATATATAAATTAATTATAGCATATTCATTCGTATTTTGTTCGATATTTTTATAATTGGTTATATAAATGTAAAAATCATATTAGGTGATTTATCATGAATAACAAATTAGAAGAATTAAGAGAAAATAATTTTTTAACTAAAAAGAAATTAGCAGCTCAACTAGGAATTAGTGATTCGATTTATGCTCGTTGGGAAAAAGGCAAAGACATTATTCCAACAAAAAGGCTCTGGGAAATTGCTAATTACTATCATATAAATACTGATTATATTCTAGGTCTAACTACCATCAAAAAGGAAATTTTAAGTAATCAGGAAATTAATAGAAAATTAATAGCTAAACGAGCTAAGGAAATTAGACAAGATACAGGTATGTCTTTAAAAGAATTCACAAAACTATTAAATACTTCTCCTTCTACTTGGAATGCTTATGAAACTGGCAAGGTTATAATCTTAGGGGCTTTTCTTTATGAAATATGTAGAGAATACAATATATCATCAGATTATTTGTTAGGTCGAAGTAATATTAAATATCGTTAATTCATTCATAAAACTAATTGTTTATTTTACGGACAATTAGTTTTTTGCATTTAAAAAAACATGTTCTTATCTAGAACACATCTTTATTAAACCAATCATACTTATTAGCCAAGAACCTATAAAGAACTTTAAATAAGCTCAAGATAGGAGTTGCTAAAATCATACCAACAATACCAAAGAAATGGCCGAAGACTAACAAGCCAATAATAATGGTAACTGGATGTAATTGCATAGTCTTGCTCATTACAACTGGTTGTAAAACATAATTTTCTACCAATTGAACAACTGTTGCTACTATTAAAGTAATAACACCAATAATCGGATTTTGAGAAAAACCAACAATAACCGCGGCTACTCCACCAATATAAGGACCTATATAAGGAATTAAATCAGTAATCCCGCAAAGAAGGCCAAACAAAATTGGTGACTTCAATCCAGCAAAAGCAAACCCAATTGAATCACATATAAAAACCATAAAAGCTACTAATAAAGTACCATTAACACACTTTCTAAGTTCATTAGCAATATTATCAACTAAGGTCTTTGTTTCTTCTTTATGACTCTTAGGAATATATTTAAGTAAATGATCTGTTACGTCATTAAAATCAAATAATAAATAAATACCAACTACTAACGATACGCCAATAGTTCCTAAACCACTAACTAAAGAACCAGCAATGCTAACAATCGTTGATGGTAAATCATTTGCAATCCCACCAGCTAAATTTTCCATGGCTTTAAAAATATTATTTTCAATTTCTGCTACATTAAACATATCACTACTATTAAATTTAGCTAAAAAATTAGTAATCCATAACTTAACTTGATTAAAAATGCTAGGCAAAGCTGCTACTAATTCATTTAACTGATTATATAGTGTTGGAATTAACATGCCAAAAAAAGCAAATAAAATAATAATAAAAGCTAAATAAACGGTTATGCAAGCAAGCCCTCGCTTCCAACCCCTATTTTCTAATCTAACAACAATTGGATTAAATAACCAAGCTATAACAAAACCAATAAAGAACGGTGTTGCCACTTTTAAAAGAGTTACAACTAAATTTAAGATTCCCCATTCTTTAATAATTAATGTTCCTAAAAAAATAATACCAATAATCATCATAATATAAACTAAATGCAATATTTTCTTTGATAAACCTACAACCTCGTTAACATCATGAACATTAATTTTACCATTTTTCTTTTCTTTATCTTTATCCAAATTTATCCCTCCTTTAAATATATTCTAAATATATCATAATTATCGAAAAAAGAACATACTTTTCGTATGTTAAAGCAAATCTACTTCATCTAATATTTCATTAAATAAAGCTTCATATTTTAATTTAGCCATTTTCTCATAAGTCATATATGAAATTACTGCTAAACCTACTCCTAATGATATATTAAATAATTTTTTCATACCAATTCCTTTCTAAAATTAGTATGAAAAAAATCATATATTTTATACTTCTTCTTCAAGTTTTTAATCTAATATTATTAAATATGTAAAAGTAACTGTTCCTTTAAAGATGTTTTTCTATTCATACTATAATCATTATTAACAGCCATTAAGAAAGATTCTATTTCTCCTATTAAAACTAAACTTTTCTTAGCTCTTGATACCCCAGTATAAACAAGTTTATTATATAACATCTTATAATAATTCTTAACAATAGGCATTATTACATTAACAAACTCACTACCTTGAGCTTTATGAATTGATATCGCATAAGCCAGCTTAACATTTAGCATCTCAGTTGTCGTTAAAGTTACTAAATTACCATCAAAATCAATATTAACATTCAAAGCTTTCGAATTATCATAACTAAAAATATCTTTTATATAACCTATATCCCCATTATAAACACTTTTATCAGGAGCATTTATTAGTTGTAAGACTTTATCACCTACTCGAAAAACATTTTCACCCACTCTTATTTCTTTTTTCTTCTTATCTTTAGGATTAAACAAATCTCTTAAATTATTATTTAAATTATCAATGCCATTAATACCTTTATACATTGGGGCAAGTATTTGTATTTCTCTATCAGTAAGCCCTTTTTTTATAGATAACTCGCAAACTTTTTTAATACTATCGACCATTTTATCGCTGCTTACTTGTAAAAAATTATAATCATCTTTTTTACTTAAAAATTCTTCAGTTAAGTCTTTGTTCTTAATTTCTTTTGCTAGATATGGAATAAAAGAATTTTCACTTTGTCTATAAATTTTTTCTAATGGACAAAAGTTAAATAAATCTGAAGCAATTAGATCACTTAAAACCAAGCCACTTCCTACGGAAGGTAACTGGTCTTTATCTCCAACTAATATTAATTGAATATTACTAGTTAAGCCTTTAAGTAAAGCATCAAATAAATAAGTATCTATCATACTTACCTCATCAATAATAATTAAATGATGATAATTTTTATTTAATTCATTAACTTGAAATTCATTAGTATCTTTATTCCATTTTAAATATTTATGAATCGTTGAAGCCCCCAGTCCAGTTGCCTCACTTAGCCTTTTCGCTGCTCGTCCGGTTGGCGCTAAAAGAGCAATATAAGCATTGACATTATTTGAACCCAGATTATACATTTTCATATAAAGATTGGTTATAGCTTTAATAATGGTTGTTTTACCCGTTCCGGGACCCCCGGTTATAATGCTAATTCTGCTTTCTAATGTTTTTTTGATAGCTTGCAGTTGATTCTCATCGTAAGTTACTCCTAACCGTTCTTGCAATTTTACTACCTCGGTATCAAACATACTAATATTTTTACTTACAATAGGAAGATTATTAACATAATCAAGAGTCTTGGCAATACTAACTTCCATTTGATAAGTATCATATAAGTAAATCTTTTTATCTTCAATATAAATATCATTATTGTTTTGTAAATCCAAAAGAAGATTATCAAAATTATCATCTGCTAAGATACCAAAATAGCTTTTTAAACCATCTCTTAATTCTTCTTCATAAAAATAGGTATCCCCATTTCTAATTTCTAACTGTTTTATGGTTTCTAAAAGACAATTTTTCATCCGTAAATCATCATCTGGACTCCCTAAACTTATATAGATATTATCTAACTTCTTAAAATCAATTATTTCCTTTAAAGCATAAGGATTTGCTTTAGTAATACTAAGAGCATTACTGCCAAATTTATTAATAATATTCAAAGCTTCATTAATAGAAAATCCCATTTCTTTTAAGTTAATTAACATTTCATCAGTATTAGCTACTTTCATTAAAGAGTTATAAATCTTCTCAGCTTTTTTTTGTGTCATTTTAGGTACCGTCAGTAGTATTTCTGGTTTTTCTTTAATTTTCTTAATAGCATCTTCTCCTAAAGTATCAACAATTGCTTTAGCAGTTGCTTCACCACATCCTTTAACTAAGTCACTAGTTAAAAATTCGATTACTGCATCTCGTCCCTTAACTTCAAGTCTTTTATAATCAGTAACATTATACTGATAACCGTACTTATCTTTATATACTAAAGTTCCTTCCATCTCATAGTTATCACCAACTTGTAAATTAGCAAAATAGCCAGTAAAATGAACAGTCTTACCAACAAAATCTTCCATTTCTTTATCGTTGGTTTCTTTAACTCTTATGACTCCTACTTTATAATTGCTCTCGGATTCAAATATAATTACCCTAATTTTTCCCTTGATACTGCCCATATTATCACCTGTTTTTCTATTATAAGTTAATTAATAAATTAAGTAAATGTCTATTAATCATTATTTAATACTTTTCTAGATTATTTCTTACTTAAAAATTTTTTTATTTATCTAAATGTTAATTAAAAGCAAATAATTATATTGCTCTTAATTTTTCTTTAAGCTTCTTTTTATCTCTATTTCTTGTTTTCCTAGCGAAGTAACTTTATCATTTAAAAATGCTAAATTTTCTAAATCAACATATTCTATAAAGCCACCAGTAAACCCCATTTTCATCTTTAAAAAAGAAGGAATAATTCCTTTACTAGCTGGAACATAATTCGATAATGCTGGAATATAAATTAAAACATTATCATTAATTATTCTAACTTTATATTGATGGGAATGACCTACTAAAACCATTTTTTTCTTTGGCACATTATTGCAATTACAACTCAAAGGATGATACATATTTATAAAGTCATTTTTTACTAAAACACGACCATTTTCAACCCCGACAATGGCAAAATCTGTTCGATAATTTTCTAAAATTCTAGCAAAATTAATGCCATCACTATTTAATCCTTTCACATCATGATTACCTAATACACAAATATTTAAAATTCCTTGATCAAAAGGATGCTTTTCAATAAAATATTCACACTGACTAAGATGTGTTTGACAGATATTCTTTCTTTCGCTAGTTAAACCATTTATCAAATCGCCACCATTAATTATAATATGAATACCACTTTTAGTTGCATAATCATAAACTAAATTTAATAAATCAAGTCTTTCTTCCTTAGTTCCTAAATGTAAATCTGATATTAAAAGAGCATTTAATTCATCTTTATTTTTCATTAATAAAGTTACACTATTACTAACACTTTTCCCGTTTTGATCTTTATTAGGTGTATATAAAGTACCACCATTTAATAAATATCTCTTATCATATTCTAAACCTTTATTTTTTAAATTTAATAATATATTTCTAAAAGTATCATTACTTAAACTTAACTTTTGACATATTTCAATATTACTTTTTCCTTGTTTAATTAAATCAATTATTCTTTTTTCTAAACTACTACTCATATTTATTCTCCCCTATTATTATGACATAGTTTTTAGAATTATTCTATCTGTTTAAGCATTATTTGTGCTTTTTTTAATAACACTTAAAATATCTAATTTTTTAAATTTAAAAACTTGAGATTTTCTCCCAAGTTTTCATTTTTTAATTTTAGCTAGTTTTAGTTCTTTTTAATTTTGGACCTTTATTATTTTTTGAAGACTCTGCTTCAATAAAATCATCGAAAGCATTTTTTTCTAATAGAGTAGCAAAGATATCATAATCAGACGATTCTACCAAACATTTCATATAAAATCGACTAGCCAAATAATTTAAATAATCATCATTATTATCATATTTCTTACACATTGGATTAGCGTTATATAACAAATGGCTACGGTTTGCAATTCCCATTAAATTATTTTCTACAAATCTTAAAACTTTAAATGTACTTTCAGGACCATATGTATGTGCTTTAACATTAACAATATCTTCTACTAACTTTTTATATTCATCAGTAAATTTTAAAACTGGAAATGTTTCTTCTTCTAAAGTACTTTCAAAACTAGATATAAGGTAAGCAGTGTAAGAAACATCACATCCACTCATCTGTTTAATAAATTCTAATATTTTTCTATAATCTTCTGTTATTAAACAATTTGTTCTATTTATAAAACGCATGTAATCTTCAACTCTATCATAATACTCGTGCAAAACTTTGCGTATTCTTATGATAATTTTATTTGAACGATTGGTCATTGGTTTTGTATATGCACTTATTTCTTTTAAAATGTTTTGGATTAGTTTAGCATTTTTCATTATTTGGGCAAATGTTTCAGCTTCTTGGTCATTTAATTTGCATGTGCCATAACGTGAACGTTCAAAATCACTTGTAGATTGATATCTATCATATCTGTGACTTTCATACTCTTTTTGTTTATTATAATAATATTCCCAGTTCAAATTATCATATTGTGTACTTTTAGAATAACTGGTATTGCTTGCATTATTTTTGTTAGATGTTTGTGAAACATTGGTCTTAACATTTTTCATAGCCATATTATATGCTTCATTTATTTGTTTCATCTTAGATTCATAAGCATCTCTTTCTTCTTCGGGATGTAAATCTGGATGGTTTTCTCTGGCTAACTTACGATAGGCTTTCTTTATTTCTTCTTCACTAGCATTTACTGGAATGCCTAATACTGCATATGGATTCATTCTAATCCCCCTTCATAATATTTGCTATATTAATACATTTTTTCTATATATCAATAAAAACTTAATTAAGCTAGAAAAAAATTGCTACAGTCTTATTTACTGTAACAACCATATCTATCTAAAAAATAACATGTATAGCATAAATACAACTAAAATGCCAAAAGTTATCCAACCATTAATACTACTTTGTTTATCAGTCTTATTTTTAATACCAAGACCCATTGTAATAAAAACCCCACCAATTAAGCCCCCAATATGAGCATAAAAATCAATATTAGAAACCATTAAACTTAAAGCCAAATTAAGGACAATGACCGGGATAACCTCACTATATAAAGCTTTTCCCATATATAGTCTATAATAATAGCCAAAATAACATAAGGCACCCATAAGTCCAAATATGGCTCCACTAGCGCCCAACGACCAGCCAGTATTAAATAAGCATGAAAATATTGAACCAATTATTCCACTTACCAAATAGATTAGTAAAAACTTCTTTTTGCCAAAATAATTTTCTGTAGCACAACCAATCACATATAAAGAATACATATTACATAATAAATGCCAAATAGAACCATGCATAAACATGCCTGTAACTAATCTATATACTTGACCACTTCTTACTAAAATACCATTCACAGCACCTAAAGTAGTTAAATTTGGAAATAATATCTGTAAAATATAGACCAAAGTACAAATAGCCATTAAAACATAAGTAACAATAATTTTTTTAGGTTTAAATACTTCTTCATATTTTCTATTTTCTTTAGCCGTCTTACTATTAATATCATTAGTAACATTAACTATTAAATCAACATCATTTGAAGTATTAATAATATCTTTCTCAATATTTGGAAAAGCTTCTATTACTATTTCATTATGAATTAAATCTTCCGTATCACTTACTTTTATATTATCAATAAACTCAACATTATCCAACTTCACATCATCATTTAAGTCTAAAAAAATATTTAAAACATTCATCTTCCAAGATAAAGTCTTCTTTTTTATTTGTCTAGCCACATTATTTGTCTTATATATATCAAAATTAAATTGCTCTTTATTATGTATATAATTAGAATTAATTCTTACTATTTTATATGGACCTTCCACATTTTCTAACCATACTTCATTTCTTACGCCATTAACTACTATCGGTGTATAGTTTTCTTTAGTAACTAAGAAATGTACTAACTTCATGACAATTTCATCTTTTTTATCCATACTAATTGAACTCATCTTAACCACCTTCTATTATTTTATTATACTTCATATAATTAGTAAAGGAGTATTTATGACCACTATTACTATTATTCTTTTTATTATTTCTTTTGCTTTTCTTAACTTTTCTTTAATCTCAATTCTTTATCATAACAAGCTTACTAATGACACTACATATTTTATTTTAAGTAATTCTATTCTTCTAGTTAGTATTTTGTTATTTTACTACTACTTTAATGATTATTACTTATCTTTAATTTTTAGTGCTTTTTACCTTTTTAATAACATTTGTTTAGCTATCGAACTAAAGAAAGTCAATTTTAAATACTATATTTTTAGTATTCCCTATCTTTTATTCAATATTTATTTTTTATACGTTTTAACCTTTAAATTGTAAGTTTTCTACCGTTTTTTTTGTTTCTGCGTTTTCTTTGCTATCTAGCTTTTCTAAGAAATCCTTAAAATATTTTGGCACATCTCTTTTAAAATACATTTTTTCTTTAGTAATTGGATGAATAAATTCCATACTATAAGAATGTAAAAATTGGCCAAAATCGCCGGTACTTTTATTTGCATATACAGGGTCATTATAAACCGGATAACCGATATATTTGGTATGTACTCTTATCTGATGGGTTCTTCCTGTTTCAAGTCTTGCTTTTACTAAAGTAAAGCCTGCACTATATCTTTTTAAAACTTCTAAATGAGTAACTGCTCTTTTGCTATTATTAGATGTCACAGTCATTCTTAAACGATTTTTTTCATCGCGTCCAATCGGTGCATCGATAGTAGCCGTATCATGAGGAAAAATTCCGCATAAAAGGGCAATATACTCTCTTTTAATACTATGTTCTTTAAAATACTTGCCTAATATTTCATGAGCCTTATTAGTTTTAGCAATCATAATAAGTCCCGAAGTATCCTTATCAATTCGATGAACTATGCCCAATCTTTCAATTCCATTAAGATCTGATAATTTATCCGTATAACTTTTTAAAGCATTTACCAAAGTATGATCTTTATTACCATTACCAGGATGTACTACCATCCCACTTGGTTTATTAACAATAATTATATCATCATCTTCATAAACAATATCTAATGGATAATCCCAAGGTATAATATTGGTTGTATCTGTTTTAACCTTATTAATCGTAATTTTATCGCCTAATTTTACTTTATAACTAGGTTTTATTTTACTATCATTAACCAAAACATCTCCACTCTTAATCAAATTCAAAATTAAACTACGTGAATAATCCGTATTATCAGCTATATACTTATCTATTCTTACATCATTTATATCAACAATCATTTCTTTTCCCCCCAAAACATCATTATTATCATTATAATTATTCCTAAAGTTATACCAATATCCGCTAAATTAAATATTGGAAAACTATATCCTAAGATAAAAGTTTCTAAATAATCAATAACATATCCTCTAAAAACTCTATCTATTAAATTTCCTAAAATACCACCTAAGATAACGCCAAATAATATATCATACTTTTTCTTCTTTGGTAAATCTTTTCTTAAATTAAATAAAAAATAGATTAAGACTATACTAAATAATAAAATTAAATATCTTTTATTTTCTAAGAAGCTAAAAGCCACCCCATAATTATAAACTTTATGAATATTAAAAATGTTTGGTATTATCTCTACAAACAATATCTTTTTATCAACTATAAACTTAATTATTTGATCTAGTACTGCTATTAGAATACTTATTATAATACTGGTTTTCATAACATCACTTGCTTATTATACCATAATATCCACTAAAATAACATCTTCTCCTATTCTTTTTATTTGTTTAAAGGTAATAGTAGTTTCATTATCTTTATTAAAAAAATTATTTAAGCTGCCTCTTTTTTCGATACTTAAGTACTCAATAATTCCGGCATCATTAATTTCGGCATCAATGATTCGACCAATTCTTTTGCCATCATTAATATTTACTATATCTTTTGTTTGTAAATCCGATAAACGCATAGTACCACCCATTTAATTATATTGCTTATCAATATATTTTTTGCTAAAATAACTATAGAAAGGACGATTAATATGTACAATTACGCTTATAAAACTAGTGTTGGTGGCTTTTATACTTTTAAATTAGTAGCCTTCATTATTGCTATTGCGGCAACTATTATTATTTATACTGTTTTTATGGATAAACGTAACAAAGATTCTTATAGTAATCCTTTAAAGAAATTATTTGATTACTTACATTTTAGTAAGTTCTTTATGGAACCAATTTTAAAGATTACTTATATCTTTTGTAGTCTATATTTAACCATAACGGCCTTTGGTTATATTGGTACATCTTTCTTAGTATTTATTTTACTTTTAGTATTAGGAAATATTATTTTAAGAATGTTTTTTGAAGGTTTAATGGTTATTTATAAAATTTATCTAAATTTAAATGAGATAAATAAAAAAATGAAATAATTATTTAAGAATACGACGAAGAGTGCTGATAGCACTTTTTTCTATACGTGAAACTTGAGCTTGACTAATATTTAAGGAATCTGCTATTTCTTCTTGCGTTTTACCCATAACATACCTATCTTCTAAAATAATCTGTTCTCTTTGTTTTAAACCATCTAAAGCCTTTCTTAAAGTAAGTAATAAGTCTTTATCTTTATCAATACTTTTATCTGCCAACTTATCACATAAATAAATCGTATCGCCGCCATCATTATAAATGGGTTCAAAAATACTTACCGGTGCCACTAAAGAATCCATTGCCCCCTTTATATCGTATAAAGTAAGTCCTAAAGATTTACCAATTTCTTCCCAAGAAGGCTCCCTATCATGTTCTTTTACATACTCTTCTTTAAACTTTAATATTTTATAAGCATTATCTTTTATACCTCTACTAATTCTAACAGAAGTATTATCTCTTATGTACCTTCTAATTTCTCCCATAATAAGAGGTACGGCATACGTTGAAAACAAACAGTTATAACTAATATCAAAATTATCGACTGCTTTGATAAGACCAACACATCCAATTTGAAATAAGTCATCAACATTATATTTACTTTTATCAAATCTTTGCACCATCGATAAAACCAATCGTAAATTACCGTTTATTAAAATCTCTTTACAAGTTGTATCACCACTTTGCATTTTTATAAACAATTCTTTCATCTGTTCATTGGTAAGTGTCTTTAAACTGCTCGTTTTAATTCCTGCAATATCTACTTTGTATCTTCCCATAACATCACCTAACCAAATTATGAAAATTTCTCTAAGGTTTTATACATTTAATATTAAAGAAATTAAAAAAAGTTACAAAAAGATAAATAATCACTTTTGATAAACCAGACCCTAAGGATAAATTAACTTATTATTACTTATTGCTAAATCTTTAGTAATATTCATCGTTTCCGTATATTCCTTATTATCTAACTTATAAGTAATATCAACTGTAAATTTACTCTTCTTATAGCCTTTTTTTGTAAACAATTTATCATAACTATAATCTTCCACATTAATCCCCGTAAAAAAGCTGGTTTGACTCATAATTAACTCACCATCAATCATAAATTCAACGTTAATAATATCACTTTCTTTAATATTTTCATTTTTAATATCAAAAGTCCCACTTTTTAATATAAATTTTTGTCGTGATTCTGCAAAAATACCATTAGTATAGGTAAAAGTTGCACTTGAGCCATTTAAAATGTACACTCTAATTTTATTAAAATTATTAAAAAAATAAATGCTTAACAAAATAAATAAAACCATTAAAATAAGCATAATTACCGTTACTAAATGAAAAAGAGATACTCTCTTCCCATATCTTTTGGTTTCTGTTTCTAAATAATTATCTTTTTCTTCCAGCGTTCCAAAGAACTCTTCCATTGTAATATTAAAGACTTTACATAGTTTTTGCATTATCTCAATAGATAAGCCTCGTTGACCATTTTCAATTTTCGTAAGATAACTTCTCGAAATTCCCAGTTTGCTAGCTAATTCTTCTTGACTCATCTTCTCTTCTTTCCGTAAATTTTTAATTCTAGTACCCATCAATTGCTCTTCACTCTTCATACTTGCCTCACAACTTAAATTTTACATTAATAAGCATCTTTTGTCTACCCCACACTTTATACTTTTTATCTTTTTGTTGCTAATAAAATTTATATACCTTAATAAGTGTATATAATTTTCCATTAATATATATAATCTATTTTTCTTAAATTCATAAGTTATTTAACAAAAAGAAGTAGAATTTAACTACTTCTCATTATTATTTTATATCTAATTCAACAATTGTTTGTCCATCATTTAGACCATCAATATAATATTTATTAACCCTTTTATTTCTTTTCAAGATTTCATGTGATTTACTCTTCAAAGCACCACTTCCCTTACCATGAATAATAATAACTTTATTGTTTTTTAATTTAACATTATCTCTAATAAACGATTCAATTAAATAAACAATTGTTGACGTTGTTTCTCCATGTAAATCAAGATAAGGTAAATAGCTAGTAAAAGGGTCAATTATTTTTTTCATAAATTTTATTTACCTCATCAAGTTTTGGTATAGAAAGCCTGCCTCCAACAACCCGAGTTGCTAAGCCGGCTGCTATATTGCCATATTTAATTGATTTCTCTAACGTAAAACTACTAGCAACGCCATAACTAAATGCGCCGGTAAAGATATCACCGCACCCCGAGGTATCAACCACGTCAATCTTTAAAGCCGGTGATATTTTTATCTGATCTCCAACCATATACATTGCCCCATTATGACCCAATGTTATAATGATATTTTGATGTTCATAACGACCCCTTAATTCCGTATAAGCATTTACTAAACTTTGAACATTATTACTATCTATTGGCATCTTTAAATGACCACTAACAAAATCTAAAGAACAAATTAAATAATTAACTTTTAAAGCTAAATTAGCTATATCCTGATTAAAACGAGTAGCTCTAAGTACAGTAACAGCCTTAGGAAATCTTTCTAAAGTCGACTTGGAAGCATATGTATCATTACCATCTAAAATTATTAAATCTGGTTGAAAATCAAAATCAAACTTTTTTAATTTTACAAATTCATCAGCCACATCAAAAGACGTAGGAATTTTATTTTTATTATCTACTAGCACAAAAGATAAAACCGTATCTTTTTCATAAGAAGTTTCAATATACCTAGTATCTACACCAACACTCTCTAATTCCTTACGTACTCTAGTACCATAAACATCATTGCCAATTACACCAGCAAAAGTCGACGATACACCCCATTTAGCTAGCATATAAGCAACATTACACGCCGTTCCGCCACCACATCCTATTTTATTAATAAATCTATCCTTACTACCCTCTTTAGGATAATCATCAACATTTATATAAATATCATAATTGGCTTGTCCCAATGCCAAAGTTTTAATCATATTTCATCCTCCATTACTCTAACATCTATATTAAAAATTATACTATATTTTTTTCAAGAAAAAAAGTACCACTTAACTTGTTAGTGACACTTTCCTGTTCTTTTTGATTAATACTTATTTTAAGCATCTTTATTAACTAAAGCAGCCTTGGCCGCCGCAAGCTTAGCAACTGGTACTCGGTAAGCCGAAGCTGAAATATAAGATAAACCAATTTTATCAAAGAAAATTATTGATTTTTCATCAGCAGCATGTTCACCACATACACCTAAAGATATATTATTTTTTACTTTTTTTGCCATTTGGGAAGAAATCTTAACTAATGTTCCCACGCCATTTATATCAAGGCTCATAAATGGGTCATGTTCTAATATGTCTTTAGTATAATAATCATTTAAAAATTTAGCCGCATCATCCCTTGAAAAACCAAAAGTAAGTTGCGTTAAATCGTTAGTACCATACGAGAAGAAATCACAAACTGAGGCTAGTTCATTAGTCAAAATAGCTGCTCTTGGTACTTCAATCATCGCACCTATTTGATAATTAATTTGCATTTTATTTTTCTCTAAAATCCTCTTTATTTCTTTTTCAACTATTTCTTTAATATAAACAAATTCTTTCTTATCCATAATAAGTGGCAACATTATTTCAACGACAGGATTTATTCCTTCTTTTTTAACATTACAAGCCGCTGTTATAACGGCATTAGTTTGCATGACAGCAATTTCAGGATAAGTAATATCAAGTCTGGAACCACGATGTCCCATCATAGGATTAAATTCTTTTAATGAATCAATTTTCAACTTTAAAGCCTCAACCGTAGTATTTAAAGCAACTGCTAATTCTTTTATTTCTTTTTCTTCTTTTGGCAAAAATTCATGTAAAGGTGGATCTAAATAACGAATCACAACAGGTAATCCCGAATTTAAGCGATACAATTCTTCAAAGTCTTTTTCTTGATAAGGAAGTAATGATACCAACGCTTGCAAACGAGTCTTTTTATCATTAGCTAAAATCATTTGTCTGAATTTAAAAATTCTTGTCTTTTCAAAAAACATATGTTCAGTTCTTACTAAACCAATACCTTCTGCTCCGAAACTTTTGGCTATTTCCATATCTTTTTTGGTATCAGCATTCGCACGAACCCCTAAATTTTTAATAGCATCACACATTGTTAAAAGTTCATTGATAGCCGTATTATTATTAACATCTTCTAAATCTAATTTGCCTTCATAAACATTACCGGTGGATCCATCAATCGAAATAATATCGCCAGCGTGTAAAACTTTATTATCTTTAGTAATTAGGGTATTACTCACAATATCCATATTGCTGCAACCACTAACGCAACAAATACCCATGCCTCTTGCCACTACTGCAGCATGCGAGGTCATACCGCCTCTAATCGTCAAAACACCATCAGCATAATGCATACCTTCAATATCTTCCGGACTTGTTTCATGACGAACTAAAACCGTTTTAATGCCTTCCTTAGCTTTTTTAATTGCTAAATCTGCCTCAAAAACAATCTCGCCAACAGCAGCACCTGGACTTGCCGCTAAACCGTTGCCAATTAAAGTTGCTGTTTTTAAACTTTCTTCTTTAAATACCGGATGTAAAGCTTGCGTAACATCATCAACACATACTCTTCTAATAGCTTCTTCCATACTAATTTTACCTTCCCTGACTAAAGAAGTAGCAATATTAACAGCGGCAAGTCCCGTTCTTTTACCATTTCTCGTTTGCAACATATAAAGTTTACCATCTTCAATAGTAAATTCCATATCTTGCATATCTTGGTAATAATCTTCTAATTTTTTAGCTGTTCTAACAAATTCTTCATAAACATTTGGCATAATATCCTTTAAAGTTTCAATGCCCTTAGGAGTCCTAATCCCAGCAACAACATCTTCTCCTTGCGCATTAATTAAATATTCCCCAAATAGCTCATTTTTACCCGTCGCAGGATTTCTACTAAAAGCTACACCTGTTCCAGAATTATTATTTTTATTACCATAAACCATTTCTTGAACATTAACAGCCGTCCCCCAATCATCTGGAATATTATTTATCTTACGATAATAAATGGCTCTCTTATTATTCCACGATTTAAATACCGCTCCCACAGCCATAATTAATTGTTTAGTAGCATCCTGATAGAAAGTTTCTCCCGTTAATTTTTTAAACAAATTCTTATACATTTCAGCAATATTATACCAATCATCACCAGTCATATCCGTATCACTTGAATAATTATGTTCTTTCTTATAATTTGTTAAATACTCTTCAAAAATACTTTTATCTTTACCCATGACCACATCAGCAAACATCATAATAAGACGACGATATGAATCATAAACAAAACGTTTATTATTAGTAATCTTTGCAAAAGAAACAGCTACTTGATCATTAAGACCTAAATTAAGAATAGTATCCATCATCCCTGGCATGCTACTCCTAGCCCCACTTCTTACTGATACCAATAAAGGATTATTAACACCACCTAAAATTTTACCGGTTCTTATCTCCAAAGTAGCTAAGTGTTTATAAATCTCTTCTTCAATATTAGGTGAAATCATCTTGCCTTCTGCATAATATTTATTGCAAGCTAGTGTTGTTACCGTAAAACCATCAGGAACAGGTAAACCCAGATTTTTCATGCAAGCTAAGTTAGCGCCTTTACCACCTAATAATTCCTTCATATCTTTTGTGCCCTCACTAAAGTCATACACAAATTTTTCCATTTTTATTCTCCTTCTATTCTAATTAAATATAGCATTTTTTCCTAATTTTTACCACTAATTTTTTTGTCATTTTTTATCTTTATAAAGCGCTCTTAATTTTCTTTAAATATCAAAAATAATATTATCTGTTATATTATTCCTTTATACTTAAACAATTTTATAACAATACCCATAAGTCTATCTCTTAAAAGCTTTTAAATATTCTTGTCTTACTACCTCATTAGTAACATGCGTATATATTCCCGTCGTTGATAACGATTTATGTCCAAGAAGCTCTTGAACACTTCTTATATCACAGCCATTATTTAACATTTCTGTTGCAAAAGAATGTCTAAGCGTATGCGGTGTTATTTTATGTTTTAGCATTGCTTCTTTAGTAATTACATTTATTAAATATTCAGCTCCTCGTCTAGTTAATTTTGTATAATTTTTATTTAAAAACAAATATTTTCGATCATTTCCGAGGGAGCTATCTTTCAAAGCTAAATAATCATGCAAATAATTATCTGCATAGAAACCATAATAAACTACTCGTTCCTTACTACCTTTACCTAAAATTCTAATACTCTTTTCGGCTTTATTAATATCGGTAAGTTTTATATTAACTGCCTCACTAACTCGGATACCAGTATCAAAAAGAATCTCTAAAAAAAGCAAATTTCGTGCTTTTAAAAACGCATTATCTTGTTTTTCTACTACATTAATTAAACACATATATTCTTCATAATTAATAAAATTAGGTAATTTTTTTTCTTTACGTGGTCTATTTATATCAACAAAATAATTATATTTAACAATATTTTTCTTTACTAAATAATTATAATAATCATTAAGACTACTTAAAATACGATTAATACTACTGCTTTTATACTTCTTCTCATCTAAATATCTTAGATAATCTCTAATTACTATTCTATCTACTTCTTTAAAAGCAATTTTTCTTTTCTTTAAAAATTCTCCAAAAATATTTATATCATTTAAGTAACTGTTAATCGTATTGAAACTAAAATTTTTCATAACTTTTAAATAATTTTCAAAATCTTTTAACATATTTTATCCTAAAAAAAGAGGTCATTAGACTCTCTATTCAAGTTGGTGCATACCAACAAACCCTTTTTATTTTATAATAGCATCTAGTGCTAAGGTAATCATATCATCTAGTGATTTTTCACGATCTTCAATTGGTAAAACAACATCACTGAATTTAGAATCTACAGCCGTTACAATCGCAGTTGCTTCTTTCTTAAAAGAGTTAGCAACATGAACTAAGGCATATGCCTCCATTTCTTCAGCAATTGGTTTTACATCTTCTGGTATTCTTTTTAAAACATTATCCATATTTATGTATGGACCAAAAGCATCACACGTAAGCAATGTTCCTATATGTAATTTTTTGCCTTGTTCTTTGGCTGTAGCTATAATATTAGCATTTAATTTTTTACTTGGATAAACCATATTTTTATCATAGCCATCATAATTGTAAGCAAAATTCGATAAACTAAAAACATTATCAGCAAGAATTAACTCTGGAACATTAATATCTTCTGTAACAACACCGCAAGTACCAATGCGAATAATTTTCTCAACATTAAAATAATAAAATAATTCGAACGCATAAATACTCATACTTGGCATTCCCATACCACTGCCCATAATTGTTACATTATGTCCTTTATAAGTGCCTGTAAAACCAAACATATTGCGAACACTAGTAACTAATTTAGCATTATCTAAAAACTTTTCTGCTATATATTTTGCTCTTAACGGATCACCGGGCATTAAAACTAAAGGTGCTATATCTTTCTTACTTCTTACTTTTATATGAATAGGTTCTTCTTGTGGTTTCATTTTCTATCCTCCTATGATTACATTATAGCCTAAATTTACTAATAATAAAACTAAAAATTGCAAAAATTATTGCTTTTTCATTTTTTTCTTTACAAACCATTATTTTTTAAGTATTCTATAAAACTATGAGTAGTTAATTTTTTACGTTTTATTTATTAACACTCTTCCTAAAGGAAAATTAATTTTAAATATAACTTAGAAAGGATTAATCTGCAAAGAAATTTATTTAATATTCTTAATGATTAATAATAAAAATATGCTAAATAAAATCGAAATAAGTATTAACAAGAATTACTACACAATTAAATATAATGGCTTTTCTAAAAAAACAACTAATAATGAGTTAATAAACAATCTTTTAAATAAAGATTATGGTCACTTAATTAATTATGTAAAAACGGGAAACGATTTAATTTTAAACTTTCAAAGAGTAACTATCATTATCAAAAGCATAAGAAACATTAAAAAGTTTGGTAACGACCAAACTCTCTATAATTATCTCAACACTCTTAATAGTGAAAAATTATTAAAATTAGTTAAATAATTATCAATATTTTAAGACAAATACCAGTTAAAATTTTTCCGTTGGAAATAAGAGAATATAATATTCTATCAATCTTTATTATTTTTTATAAATTCTCTTAATATCTTACTTATTGCCCTTTTTTCTATTCTTGAAACATAGCTTCTAGAAATGTGCATCTCTTTAGCTATTTCTTTTTGGGTCATTATCTTCTGATTATTTAAACCATATCTTTTAATAATAATATCTTGTTCTCTTTCATTAAGTTTAGTTACAAATTTTTTTAGTAAATCAATATTGTCTTTTAAATACAGTTCTTCTTCAATCGGTTTATTTTTATCTTTAATAACATCTTTTAAATTAATTTTATTGCCATCTTTATCTGTACCAATATAATCATCCAAAGACACGGTATTTTGAAACTTACGAGCCGAACGATAATACATTAAAATTTCATTTTCAATACATCTAGCGGCATATGTTGTTATTTTTATATTCTTATCACTTTGATAAGAGTCAACTCCTTTAATTAAACCAATGGTACCAATACTAATTAAATCATCAGATAAACCAATAGGAGGATTAAATTTTTTAACAATATGAGCAACTAGACGCAGATTATGTTCAATTAAAATATTGCGAGCTTCCTTGTTGCCTTCTAACATCAATTTTATATATTTTTCCTCTTCTTCACTAGTTAATGGATCCTTAAAAACCGTATTTGAATAGCTTCCAGTAAAGAAAAATATACTTTTAAAAAAATTTATCAAGGCACATAACACTTAGCATCACCTAATTAAATATATTTCAAAACAAATAAAAAAAGAACCAGTGGTTAACATGGCTAATATTCAATATCGTCATATTTATCCAATAATTCTTTTTGTTCTTTCATAATATTCATTATCCGATTGCGATAAACAATAGTATCTCTTTTTATTGCATCGGCATCATCTTGTATTTTTTGAGCTTTTAATAAAGCATCATTAATAATCCTTGAGGCGTTTTTCTTAGCATCTTCGATAATTGCTTGAGATTCGTCATAAGTCGACTTTCTTATGGTTTGATTTGACTCTTCAGCCAAAGCCAAAGTTCTTCTTAATGTTCCTTCAATGCCTTTGTATTGCTCTAAATCTCCTTGCAATTTATTGTTATCATCTCTAAGCTTTTTCATTTCATCATTAGTTTTTTTTAACTTATCAAGCATACTCTCATATTCTTTAGTAACATTATTTAGAAATTCATTAACTTCATTTTTATTATAGCCATAAAAAGACATCCCAAACGTTTTAGGCATAATCCCCCACCTCAATTTTTATTAAATTACCACTTCACTTCCTCATTTGCTTCTTCATCGGCAACTGATGAATCTTCCGTGATTTTTCCTTGTACATTTACATTTTTAGGTGCACATAAATAAATGCCAACACCAACTTTTTGCATGGTACCACCAATAGCATAGATACAGCCACTTAAAAAATCAATAATCCTTTTAGCTTGATCAGAAGTTACTCTTTTCAAGTTAACAACAACACTATTTCTCTTCTTTAAGTGGTCAGCAATCTGCTGAGATTCTGAGTAAGCACGTGGTTCCAGTAAAATCATTTTTGAACCACCATTTTTACTGCCTGTTGCTTCTTCTTCGGTTGCTGTATAAAATTCATCTTCAGTTTGAAGTGAACTATCATCACCATCTAACCCCATCATTTTCTTTAAATTTAAAGCCATAACTAAATCTCCTTACTTTATCTAACAACAATTATACATAAAATAAGCACTTTTTGCAATTCTTTTATGACTTTCGTGCTTATTTATAATATCAAATTGTTTTTAATTTAGCAACTACAAATTAGGATTTTTTAGAATTTAATTGCTCGACTAATATAATCTTTTAAGTCACTTACTTTAACTTTCTCTTGTTCCATTGTATCACGATTACGAACTGTAACTACATTATCACTTATGGTTTCATCATCAACCGTTATACAAAAAGGTACACCAATAGCATCACATCTTCTGTAACGTTTACCAATACTACCAGCATCATCATAAGAAACATAAAAATTTCTTAATAATTCTGAATAAATTTCATTTGCTTTTTCCCCATGAGCCTTCTTTACAAGTGGTAAAATTGTTGCTTTAAAAGGCGCTAAAGCTGGAATTAAGTGTAGAACTTCTCTTTCAGTACCATTTTCTAAAACTTGACGTTCATAAGCATCACATAATACTGCTAAAAATAATCTTTCCACGCCCACACTTGGTTCAATAACATAAGGTAAATATCTTTCATTAGTTTCTGGATCTATATATCTCAAATCCTTTTTAGAATGTTCCATATGAGTCGATAAATCATAATCAGTTCGATCAGCAATGCCCCATAACTCACCCCAGCCAAATGGATAGTGATATTCTATATCTGTTGTAGCTTTCGAATAAAATGACAATTCTTGTTTTTCATGGTCACGGTTCCTTAAATTTTCTGGTTTTATACCTAAATCCTTAAGAAAACTATTACAATATGATTTATAAAAGCCGAACCATTCTAAATCACTATTTGGTTTGCAAAAAAATTCTAATTCCATTTGTTCAAATTCACGAACACGAAAAATAAAATTACCAGGCGTTATCTCATTGCGGAAACTTTTACCAATTTGACCAATACCAAATGGAACTTTTGCACGCATAGTTCTTTGAACATTTAAAAAATTAACAAATATACCTTGAGCCGTTTCGCCACGTAGATATATTTTATTTTTAGTATCTTCAGTTACTCCTTGACTAGTTTCAAATAGCAAATTAAATTGACGAATATCTGTAAAATCGCAAGCACCGCATTTTGGACAAACAATATTATGCTCTTTAATATAGCTTGTTAATTCTTCATTACTCCAGCCATCAGCACTACCACTAATACCATTTTTAGCAAAATACTCCTCAATCAATTTATCAGCACGGCTTCTAGATTTACATTTACGACAATCAATTAAAGGGTCTGCAAACGAAGCAACATGACCGGATGCTACCCAAACACTGGGATTCATTAAAATAGCAGCATCTATCCCATAATTATATTTATTTTCAATAATAAATTTTTTCCACCAACACTTTTTAATATTTTCTTTTAATTCTCTTCCTAATGGCCCGAAATCCCAAGTATTAGCAAGACCACCATAAATTTCGCTACCCGGAAATATATATCCATATTGTTTGCAAAAGTTCACTATATCTTCCATATTATTTTTCATATTCTAAAATCCTTCCATTTTTAATTGATGACGATTAATATTTTTTAAACTTTCTTTATAATCGGCACATTTTATAATTAGCGGTGTTACATTTTTTTCACTACCACTTAGCAAAATTTTAACATTAAAGACAGTAATATAAACGCTAATCGGTTTATCAAACAAATAATTTATTTTAATATCATCATGTTTTAAAACATTATCCAAAAGATAATCTATTACTTGCATATCGCCTAAAGCTAAATAATGCCAAAACTTAAAGACAACCTTATTGTTAGCTTTATCAATTACACTAATTCTATCATTTTCTAAGTTTATTTCTAAAATACCCTTGTAATTTGTTATAAAATTTAATAAGCTTTTTCTAATAGCCATTGTTATCAATTTTATCAACTTATTATCAGGCTTACTAATTATACTTTTTTCAAGCCTTAATGTTTTGCCGTCTTTCCTAATAATAATATCATATCTATCACTTTCATAATAAGGTTGAAAAGCTACAATATCTTTTCTTAAAAAGTTAAAAATAACACTAGTATCAACATCATCTTTTTCTATTATTCCCAAATTCTTAAGCGTATCATCACCAGCACGATATCCATAGCATTTAAAACCATCTCGGTTAAAAACAATATCATGATAATTACCTGTCAAGGCCCTTATAACTTCTATATCCACTGCTATCACCACTAATCCTTAACAACATTTAGTATAATAAAACTTCCTTGTTTTTGCAAGATTACATTGCTAGTTTATTTAATAATTCTTTATTTTTAACATATAAACCCGTAAAAGTTTCATAATAATTACTTAAAAATAAATTTATTTCCATTTTAACTAAAGGACTTATATTTATTTCTTTAATTTTTTTTACATTAACATTCATATAATTTTTAATCATAATAATTGTTTTCTTACTAACTACATATTCTTTTTGGTAACAATCATCACAAATTAAACCACCAACGGTTCCATTTAACGTTTTAATATTTTCTTTCTTACCACACTTGATACAACTAGATAAATTTAAATTAATACCTAAATACTTTAAATATTTAATTTCTAAGATATTAGTTAACACTAAAGGATCTAATCCTACTGTCATCTTTTCTAGAATTGCAAGCAATAGTTCTAAAATCTCCTGATTATTATCCTGTTTAACTACTTGATAGGTAAGACTTCCTAAATAACTAAGATAAGTAATAAGTGTTATATCTTGATGAAAATAAGTAAAATAATCAATAATATCTATTTCATTAACTGGTGATAAACCGTCTTCTTTATGTTTTATATAAAATTTAGCATAATTATAAATTCTTGTTTTATTTAAAAATTTACTTTTAACTTTTTTTGATCCACGACAAAGAAGACCCATAAGGCCATATTCTTTTGTCAAAACTTGTAATATTTCACTACTTTCTTTAAATGGAGTTACATACAAAATAATTCCTTCAACACATTCATCCATTATTAAAATCCCATATTAATTTTTCTAATTATTAACTTGCTTTATCTATTCTTACTATTTTTATTTATGTTTTTTATATTGTAAATAATATTCAATTTTCCCCGTTTCCTTAAATAACTGCCATAATTCTTCTTTACTCATTTTTCATCACCTATTATTATAATGATGCAAGAATTATTTTTTTATTCACAACTTTACTTAAATTTTTAAAAAAAAGAAAGAAATTTAAAATATTATTACTTATTCTAAAATACTTTTTCCCATCATTTTTCTTCTAATTAAAATTCATAAAACCCTAAATCTTTTAAAACAAATTCTTTATCACGCCAATTAGGTATACACTTTACATAAAGTTCTAAATATACTTTTTTATCAAGTAAATTTTCAATATCTTTACGAGCCTCGCTACCAACATTTTTTAGCATTTCACCATTATGACCAATAATAATTTTCTTTAATGATTCTCTATCGACAATTATATCCACATTTACATTAACTATATTAGCCTTTTCCACGAAATTAGTAGTAAAACATGTAATAGCATGAGGTATTTCCTGTTCTAAATGATTAAACAATTTTTCTCTTACGTATTCTCCTATCATGAAACGAACTGAGCTACTTGTAATAGCATCGTCTTTAAAATACTTTATATCATCTTTTAAATATGTTCTTACTACTTCAATTAAGGTTTTAACATTTTCTCCGCTTTTAGCACTTACAGGAACAATATCACTAAAAGAATATAAATCTTTGTATTCAACTATTCTGGTCATAATTTCATCTTTTTTTAAGCCATCTATCTTATTTAAAACCAAGATAGTTGGAATATCTTCATTCAAATTCTTAATAATTTCTTTATCGCCACGACCTAAACCGCCTTTAGCATCCACTACTAATAAAATACAATCTACTTCTTTTTGCTGACTTAACGATTGCTTATTTAAAACCTTTCCTAATTTATCAACCGGCTTATTAATACCAGGCGTATCAACAAATACAATTTGACTTTCACTATCATTATATATACCTTCAATAATATTACGAGTCGTTCCTGCCTTATCAGAAGTAATGGCAACATGATAGTTAACAATATTATTTAAAAGTGTTGATTTTCCAACATTAGGGCGCCCAATTATACTTACAAATCCACTTTTCATCTCATAATCTCCAATTCTTCTAATATCTTGTCTTGTTTGCCAAACATTATTTTCTCTTCTTCTTTTTCCATATGATCATAACCTAAAAGATGTAAAAGACCATGACAAGTTAAAAAAGATAATTCCCTCATCTGGCTATGTCCATATTCTTTAGCTTGCTCTTTCATTCGATCAATACATATATAAATATCACCAAGAACTCTTAAACCATCAACTTCAAAATCATCACTATCTTCTAGGGCAAATGAAATTACATCAGTTGGTCTATCAATACCACGGTATTCTTTATTTAACTTATGAATTTCTTCTAAATTAACAAAGATAATTGAAAACACTGCTCCCGTTACCTTTTCACTTTCTAAAGTTTTAGCTATAACATCATTTAAATAGTCATAATCCTTATATAAATCATTATCAACAATAGTATAATTATTTTCCATCAAAACCACCTTAAATCTAGTATATTTGCTGCATATAAAATAAATACAACCAATATTATAAGAGAAATCACATCATAAATAAAGTCCTTCTGTAAAATTTTGGGTAAATGTTTATAAATAGCATCTAAAGCAATATAAACAAAATAACCAAATATCGCGCCAACAATATTTAACATTACATCATCAATATCAAAAGATCGACCAATTTTTAATTGTACAGTTTCTACAGTAACGCTTGTTATCATAGCATCTAAAATTATTGGCCAAACTTTCTTAGGTTTAACATACCTCGAAATAAAATAACCAAAAGGCATAAAAATCAAAATATTTCCTAAAACATTATAAATAAACATTTTACTGCCTATTTTATAGCGCATTATCTCTTTAAAAGGCATCAAGTTCATACCACTACCATAAGAGTTTTCAGTTCCTGTTAAAAGTTCAAACAAAAGTAAAACATAGATAATAAAAAACAGATTAAATATTTCATCATGTAAAACTATTTTTTGACTAGTATTCCTTATATAACTAATTCTAACTGTACAAATAACCACTATAAATATAATTAACATTGGAAGAGCACTATTAACAATTCCTCGAAACGCATCACTAAACATAATAAACCTCTTTATCTATTTTGAAAGTATTACTAAGGCTGTAACAAATACTTCTATATCTATTGTACTATCAAATTCCATCTTTTTCAAAATATTTTTATATAAAATTTCTTCGCCGGCTTCTTTTTGTAAATTGATTTTAGTACTAATAACTTCATCTATTTTCTTTTCTAATTCTTCTTCCGTATAATAAACGTCTTGATAAGTATATTCTTTTTCTTTGGTTTTTAATAACCTTCTACCTAAAATACTAATTATTTCTTTAGTTTCTTCATCATAATTTTGATATTTACTTCTTAATATTTTATAATCATTTCTTCCTAAATCTAATTTAAAATTGGTCTGCGTTTTCCCGGTATAATTTTTTACTTGGTACTTTTTAGGAATACTTATACTAGCTTTATACCACACTTCACCATAGACTGTTCCCAAAGCGCATATTTGCTCTTTTACCTCTTCATTTAAACTAATATCCCCACTGATAAGTAAGTCCCCTGCTCGCACATATTGATTTTCACTAACCAATACATTACCCTGAGTTGCAACTATTTTCTTGACTATTCCTTCTTTTTGGGCATAGACATTGCAATAACTTTCTTTAGGTTCCTCTAATTTGACCTTTCTTTCTTCTAAAGTTACTAAATAAGTCATCCCAATATTTTTTATTTCTAACCATTCTATAGTATCTTTATAATCAATTTCTAGTTTCTGCTTTATAACCAGTAAACTATTTTCGTCTTTTTTTATGCTCAATCTGTGAAGACCATAATTATCTAAAGATTTATTTAAATCCTTAACTAATGATTCATTATTACTTACAATATCCACTTTAATAATAATATCCTTAAAAATCAAAAAAAGAAAAATGCTTAAAAATATACTTAAAACAATTAAATAATTTTTCTTTAAAACTAGTAAAAAGCTTTCTAAATTTACCGCTTTAACAATAGTAACCTTATAATACTTATTTATTTTATTTAAATCTTCTTTTTTAATTTTACATTTCAAAATATTTTTTTTGTAACTAATTCTTTCTATATGAATATTATTTTTAATTGAATTAACTAAAAAACTATTAAGATTAAATACCCGAATGTTAACAATAATTAAATTATTCATAGGTAACTCCCTTAATGTTTCCATAAATAATTAATTCATTACCACATGATTTTTTTAAAATTAAGTTGCATCCTGAAATTGTCACTTTTTTATTAGCAATATCTAAAACCATTTTTTTATCAGTTATAAAATATACTTTGGTAAAATTGTATACATACAAGGAGTTATTAAAATAAGCTAAAAAATAATCTTTATCATATAAAAACTTTTGCAAATTTGACCATATATGCATAGCATCACCTAAATAATCCTATGAAAAAAGAAGTCTAATAAGACTTCCTTAATTCAAACTTGCTTTGATTAGTTTACTAACTTCACTCATATCAGCAACAGAACCTAATGCACTGCTTGCCTCTTTCATAATTTTACCCATATCTTTAATTGTAGCGTTTGGATAACTTTTCAAGATTTCTTGTACTTTAGTTTCTAATTCTTCTTGCGATAACTGTTTAGGAAGGTAGGCTTCTAAGATTGCAACCTCGTTTTTTAAATCTGCAACCATATCAGGACGATTATAGTTTGTATATTCTTCAATGCTAGAGGTTCTTTCCTTAAGTTGTTTTTTTATAACCATAATAGTTTGTGCATCTGTTAAGCTAGCTGACTTGCTATTTATTTTTTCACTTTGCAGAGCACTTTTCAACATTCTTAGAACGGATACTTTAAACTTATCAGAATTTTTCATTGCTGTAAGGGTATCATTCGTTATTTGTTTTTCTAACATACCAATACTCCTTAATCTCTATGATGTTTTCTAGCATTACGAATCATTTCTTTTTTAGCTTCTCTTCTTTTTACGCCAGGTTTTTCATAATGTTTTCTCTTTTTTAATTCTGAAGGGACACCACTTTTGGCAACTTTTACTTTCCATTTTTTTAATGCGCCATCAACATTGCCATCTTTTACCACTACTTTTGTCATCTTTATCCCTCCCTTCAATCAACAAGCCAATTATATCACATGTGTTTATGGGGTTTCAACTGTTTTTCTAGGGTTTTCTAGATGTTTTTTATTAATTAGACAAATTTATTGTCAAAAGTAGTTTATATTTTTATTTAATTTAAATCATTGCGAAGGTTATCGATATTATAAACTAAGTAGTTTGAAAAATACTTAATACCACTAGCACTAGCAAGATCAGAAAATTTCTCAGTTAATATGGTATTATTATCACTACTTAAGTTGCCATCATTATCAAGTAATCCTGATCCTTTAACAATCTCAGTTACATCAGCTACAACAACATTATCAAGATACATAAGTGTATCATTATGATTTACATAATTAATTTGAAATTGACATTGACCATCTTCCGTAGCTTTACCAAGTATACCTGTTCTTTCCCAGTTTTGAAAAGGATAATTAATAGGAATTGAAAAAATAGCAGTCCCATCTGATTTATAAAAGCCAATATCACCTGTTTTGCCTGATTCTGAAGGTACAGTAAAACCAAAGCCTGTTATCCAGCCAAAATCGATTTTTTTATAATCATATCTATAAATTGTACTATCAATATTGCCAGTTGTAAAAATATTATATCCGATATAATAATAAGAACCAGCAGCGCAAGAAAATTCGTTTGATTTTGTTGGCCATACTGAATCATAATAAGTATCATGAGGTTGTGCCGTTGGTAAATTTGCTATTTTATTTGCATTATAATAAGTAAATTTTAAAGAATATTTACCATCCGAGGTCATACTTGCTTCATCTGTATAAACCGTGTACATACTTTCATTAACAACCCAAGAATTTTCATCATTTACTATTTCAAAATCACTATTACTTATTTCATTATATAAAGTTATATACTTTCCATCAATTCTATTATTTAAAGCGTCATTAATCCCTTGATTATAACGTATCAACGTATTTCTATAATAAGTATAATTTCCAATAATTACAACAACTAAAGTTGCAAACAAAAGAAGAAAAGAATAAATAAGTGTTGTCGCAATAAAGCCTTTATTATCCTTCATGTTTCCACCTCTATTGTAAAGTATACCATAAAGATTTTAATTTTTCACTTATTTATCCTCTTAATAAACTAATTTTTCTGTTCAATCAATTACCATTTTAAATAATCAAGAACATAACATAAACATCTTATAAAAGTATAAAAATTTCTATTCATAAATAATCCTTTCTATTTACCCAAATAATATAATAAATTTTTCTTAATAAAGTTTCTTAGCAATCGCACACTTTTCCTGTAAAAAGCATTCGAATAGAGGTGCCTAAACTTCTACCAATATCAGCCAAAGTACTTAAACAACGCGCTATCGCATTAAAAAATGTTGCGTTAAAATTACTAGCCCCGCCTTTAATTTCTTGTAATTCATTTGAATTTAATATCATACTTAATTCCTTTCTAACGACAAGGTAATGGACGCATAAAGCCATCCAAAACTCCTACCAAAAACGCTCCTAGTCCTACTAAACCAGCAAATAAGCCTAAAACCACACCGCCGCCTTTAATTTCTTGCAATTCTATTGTATTTAATTTCATATTTATTCCTTTCATTTCTATCAAGATAAACTTATTTTATTTGCAAACATATCGTTAACATTTTTATGAGTTACATATATTAAAGTACAAGCTTTATAATTATCCATAATATTCTTTATTATTTTCCTTTCGGTATCAATATCAACTTGACTTAAAGCTTCATCTAAAATCATAATTGGTTTAACATGATATAAGGCTCTAGCTAAAATTACTCTTTGAATTTCACCACCAGATAAATTGGTACTAAGTTCTTGTAAACTTGTATTAAGATGATTAGAAGCCTTTTCTATTACCTCTTCTAATAAACAAATACTGAGCACTTTGTTTACCTTATTTAAATCCACTTTTTTATCTAAAACAATATTTTCTAAAATAGTTTTATTAAATAAAACCGCATGTTGACTTACATAGCCAATATTAGCTCTTAAACTTTTCTTATTTATATCTTTAATATTGATTTTATTAATCAATATACTACCCTGTTCTAATAAATAATAGCCATATATCAATTTACATAAAGTTGACTTACCAGTGCCACTTTTCCCTAAAAGCAAAATTTTTTGACCTTTTAATATTACTTGATTTAGATTTTTAATAACAATATTACCGTTATTATACATAAAACTTACATGCTTTAGCTCAATGTTGCCATTGGTAAAATCAAGACCATCTGTATTGTCTTCTTCTATGATATCACCAAATTCACTTATTCTAAGATAACTTTGATGAATATAATAATATTTAGGTAAAATACTTAATAAATCTCTAAGATTATAAATTAAGTAATTTGCCAGAGCAATAAAAGTAAATAGTTCTACTAAACTAATACTTTCTTGCATATGTAAAATAAATCCCCAACTTATTAAAACAAAAACACCAAGTTCTAAAAGTAAATTTTCATACATTTGCCATTTGTTTAATTTTCTTCCATAACCATTTTGAAAATCTAAGAAGTCAAATGTATCACTCATTAATTGATGATGAAAATACTTTTCTTTATGTAAATCTTTTATAGTTCGATAATTTTTCACAACATTGTGCAAATTATCTTGATACGTATTAGCCTTATCAATTAAAAGGCTAGTTGAACGCCTTATTTTTTTATTTTCACGTACTTTTATTATTATATAAGCCAAAAGAACAACAGATATTCCTATGCTTAAATACCAATTTATTTTAATCAAGAGAATTAATGCTCCCATCAATTGTAATAAAGTTAAAACAGCTTTTAATAAAAGTTCTAAAATTGCCTCTTTAATCATTTGCAAATCTTCAATATGTTTTAAAGTTCTTCCTGATGTTGCTCCCTCCAAATAAGGAAGCGGAGTATGTAAAAAATGAACAATATAACTATCTATTAGTGCATAATCAATCTGTCTGTTAAGTTGAATGCTCAAATTACCAAAGCAATATTCACTCATTATTTTACCAATTGTCAACAAGAAAAACAAACTTATAATTTCTTTATAATTAGCAAAATATTTTAAGAACTGCAAATAGTAATTTAAAGCTAAACTTAAAATATTTAGTAGTAACCCTAAAAATAATATTTTAACTATTATTTTTTTATTTTGATTAATTAATTGTTTTAATAGTAAATATAAGGACGTTGATTTATCTAATTTAATAATTGTACTAATTGGAACTGCTTTGATAGCAACTCCCGTCCATATTTTTTCTAAATCATCAATTGACATTTTTATAATTCCTTTACTAGGATCCATTATTGTAAAGTTATTATTCTTTCTTTTTAGTAGCAAAACATAATGATTATAATTTTTCATTTGGCAATGTAAAATTGTTGGAACTGATACTTGTTTTAAATCATCAATAGTTAACTTTAAGCCTTCGGCATCAAAACCATAATTTCTTAAAGTCATAACCATATCATAAGCTGTAACTCCTTCCCTGTCTAAATTTGTATCTAGTCTAATTTTTTCCATTGAAACATAGCCATTATAATATTTTACCAGACTATAAATTACTGCTGGACCACAATCGTTAATGTCACTTTGGATGGTTACCAATTTGTGCATCTAATTACACCTCCTAATTATATATATTGTAGAAAGGAGGCCAATTTCCTTCAAAAATTTAAAAAAAAGTCATTTTTTTGACTTTTTTTTGCAGTTTTTCTTATTTTTTTTATTAATTTTATTATTTTCTTTCTCTTTAGACTTAATTCTGGTAATTAGTTCTTGCTCCTTTTTACTATCCGAACTAATGTTTGGAAAAGCATTAAATAATCTATTTTTGACAAATTTTAAATGTGAAATCTCTTCTTTATATTTTTTCTCCACTAAGGTAGGAATCATTCGCCATTTTTCACTTTTAAGTTCCTCAGCAATAATAATGCGATGACGCAAATTATAAGCGATAATACAAGAAAAAATCATATCCACAATAAAGATAAAAAGAAATATCGTCCCCAATATAATTATAAATTTATCACTTACTAAATCGTGAAAAGAAAAAATGAAAGGATTTATAATTTTAATAATAACACATGTACCAATGCCAAAAAGAATAGAGTTCTTTAAACAAATACGACCATTAATATTGTCTTTGCGATAAGAATAATCCCACCAGCGGTTATGAAATATCACTTCCAAAATATAACTAGTATAATATTCGATGGTACTCGTTATCAAAGCTCCCAATAGGAAAAGAGCAAGCAAATCATTTTGATACTTAGTTAAAAGCCATGTAATCAAAACAAAACCAACCCCATAAATTGGGCAAATTGGTCCAAAAAGAAAGCCCCGGTTTACTAGCTTTTTATAATTAATACTGCATTTAATTACTTCAGCTACATATCCAAGAAAGCTAGCTATTATAAAATATAGAAATATTTCCATTAATTTTAGATACATAATTTCTCCACTTATTTTATTCTCCGTATTTTTTTACATTACACTTATTTGGGTTAAAAAGACAAGTTATGCAATTCTTATACCTACTAGCATCATTAGTTGCTTCTTCATAATCATCTATTAATATATTAAATAAGCCATTAATTACACCAGGAGCCATAAATATTAAAACTGCAGCAATACATCTTTTAGCAAATTGAATTAAATTTTTCTGCAAACCATCTTTAGCATCCAAAACTGCTTTTGACACATCCATAGTACCATAAATTATAAGCACTATAGGAATAATAATTTTGCAAACAAATATAGCATAGCCAATAATTTGTAAAGCTAATTTAACTCCATTTGCACTACAAAAGTTCAAATCAGATACATCCTCTGCTAAAACTGTCGTACTAAATAAACTAAAAGCCAAAAAAAACGTAAAAAGTTGTTTAAAAATTTTATTAGCATAGTTTTTCTTCATTGAAAATCATCTCCAAGAGAATTATATCATAATCACTAATCTAATAAAAGAAAAAAATATCTTTATAAATTTAAGAATTAATATTGACTTCTAAA
The DNA here is from genome assembly GCA_934098505.1 of uncultured Bacilli bacterium. Lineage (GTDB taxonomy): Bacteria > Bacillota_I > Bacilli_A > RF39 > UBA660 > CAG-605. Next base: position 224,218 of record CAKOOR010000001.1, on the reverse strand, counting down.
CGTTTTTTTCTTACAATTTAAGTGATTTTAATTGACAAATGGAAATTGATAAACTTAAATTATTACAAAATAACGCCTAATAGCAATAAAGAAAATGCGTTTAAACATTTTGATGACTTAGAAAATAAATTAGATGGTATTTTTACAAGATATGAAAAAACCTATCATAATGGCTCTTTGCATGATAAAATTGCAATATTTTCTGATAAACATTTTGATTCCTTTTGCAAGGAAGAGTTTTTTTACTATCGCCTTGCACATCGTAGCTGCAAAACTTATAATAAAGTATCTTATAAATGGCAAACAGAAGATTTTACTTTCAAAATTCATTTGAGTAAAGTTCACATGTTCTTAGGTCTTCCTAAATACATTTCTTATATCAACATCACAAATAATAAAATTAAAAAGACCAACAAATTACTAGTCATTTATCCAAATTATAAAACAGCTTATATAGAAGTTGAACGTTTATATAATGTCTTAAAGAAGTTGCCACAAAAAGACATCCTAGAAATTATCTTTCGCAATGAGGAAAAAAGAATAAATAACTTAATGTCCATCACTTGGGGATTTTAAGTTATTTTTTAATTTCATATATTTTTGTATTTTCATTAAGCATTCTTCTTATCTTGCTTATTCTTTACTTTATTATCTTTTTGCTAATTCCAGTTTTCTATTTTCTAAAGCACTAGACAGTTATGTTTTTTATAATTAAATTTTTACATTTTAATAAATTTTGCCTAATTGATTTATTTCAAGCTTAGAACAAAAGCCAACAAAAAAAGTCCCAATAAAGGACTTTATCAGCTTATTTGGTGCGGGTAAAGGGACTTGAACCCCCATGGATCTCTCCGCTAGATCCTAAGTCTAGTGCGTCTACCAATTCCGCCATACCCGCGATTATTAAAGAATGGTGGACCCTGTAGGACTCGAACCTACAACCCATCGGTTATGAGCCGATTGCTCTAACCGATTGAGCTAAGGGTCCATTCATTTCTTTTGACTAATTAAATATACCATAAATATGGCCTTCTTGCAATAACTTTTTTGCAAAAAAGACGAAAAAAATAAGTATCACTACTTATTATTTTGTAACATATTTAATAAATCAATTTTAAACATGTCCTTTGAAGCATTTTCTTTAGATATCATAACACCTTTATATGTTGCAAGTTCTGATTGATGTCCTTCAAGTAAAATACTTGATGGTGTAATAGTATCCAACATAACAATTTCTTCTTGTTCGTATACAACGTAATGTAATTTGACATCGCCATGAATTTGAGCAAATTTTCTATCACTAGGTAATTTTAACTCATAAGTCTTAGTGTGTTTACTCTTATTTTGAGAAACTAATTCACCAACAAATTTACCATCCCTCAAATCAGGATAATATTCAAAATTTAATTTCTTATAAGCAAGCATGTTATATTTTTTTAATGCTCTTTCTAGTTTGTGATACTCATTTTCGTTTGTATAATCTAAAACAAAACCTTTCATAACCAATTCCCCCTATAAAACCCTTTGATACCAACAATTATAGCACAAAAGTTTACGCAAGTCAAATTTTGTCCTATATTTCTTGCAACATGCATACTAGATGTTATACCATTGGGACTTAATATTATCAAATATCACGGTGTCTGTCAAGAACAAAATTGCATATTTTATCTGGAAAAACTAGGCATTAGGCACGTTTAATCTAAAAAATACAAATTCAACTTTTCTACTCAAAAAAACTTATCTCTTTTTTAGAAATAAGTTTCCTTTATTTTTTTAATAGTTTTATTTTTCTAACATGCTATTTAACTTTTTTAAGCTTAATAAAAGTTCTTCTTCTTTAAGTTTACTAATAGCAACATGTTTTTTCTCTTTATTTACACTATAAACGGCAGGATGACTAATAGGTTTAGGATCCATTGTTTCAATTAAATTATTAACATCAATGGCACGAACTAATAGGCCATTAATTTCTTCTTCATTTTTATATCTTAAAACTGGAATACTTTGAGTATTAACTAATTCATCATAACTAATTATAGCCTTTGTTTCTTCTTCATTTTCAAATTTAGTTAAATCAGTTCTGACAATAGTCGTATTCTCTTGAAGTTTAGTAGTCAACGCTTCTAAAGAAATATCACTATCATCAACACAGGCAGTATTAATATTCATTGCTTCTTGTTTCTTACCTTTAAATTTTAAAACATAAGCAAATGTTACTAGTAACATCATCAGTAAAATATTTGCCCCTATGAAAACAATGTCATAAGTATTTAAAGAATTAAAATATTCTAACAAATTTCTTGCAATTACCATTACCATATTCATACTATCTATCACCTATTATAATAGTAGCATATTTAAATATTACTTGACAATAAAATTCATTAAAATTGTCAAAATATTCTAAAGTTTGACATTTTTTTGTTAAATTTAAGTAAAGAAAATGACAAGTTATACCCTTTATCACTTATCACTACAAACATTATTCATCGTTAAAGGAACACTATAAGTTTTAATCTCATTATTACTACGAGTAGCTTTTATCTCAACATGTAACTCATGATTTTGAAATTCTTTGCACTTATGAACATAATTATCAATATTAAAAGATACATTTTTTAATAATTCTTCTAACTTTTTAGGCTGTTCATCTTTTATCACGACTTGTGATATTTTATTTTCAAGATTGCCATTTTTCTCATACAAAACGCATTCAATACTATTATACAAATTATCGTCAACCCCACCGCAATAATTTATATTTGCAATATAGATAGCGCTCTTTATATCATTATAAGCAACCGATCCTGTTATCGTAAAATTATTGCAATCACTACTTATAGTTTTAAATTCAAAATTGTTCCCCCTATTTTTTAAATATGCAAATAAATATGCAAAACTTACCATAATTGTCGTCAAAATAATTACTAAAGCCAATACTACTAGCACTACTCTTATCTTTTTCGCACTAAAAATTTTAGTCTTTGATTCATTATCTTGTTTTACCAAATTTTCGTTATTTGCAACATAATCGCCATTTAAAAAAGAATTAATGTCTATATTAAAATCATCGCATATCTGTTTAAGCAAACTAATATCTGGAATATTCTTACCATTTTCCCACTTAGAAACTGCTTGATAAGTTATATTATACTTAAGAGCTAAATCTTTTTGCGTCAAATGGTTATTTTTGCGTATTTGTTTTATTAATTGTCCAATTTTTTCTGTATCCATAACTTCTCCTAAGTCATTATAGCATAATCTTAGTTTTAAAGAAAAGAAAAAGTACCATCAAAGATACTTATTCTAATTCTAATTTTTTTATCACTGCATGATAATTGTTAAATACATAAGGATAAAACTCTTCTTCTAATCTTATATTATTTTGAACTAAATAATCAGATACAACATCACCAATTAAATAACCTAAAATATTATTAATTACATTTTTAAGCTTTAAGTCAAGAATTTTTTGAACTTCACTAATCTCAAGATTGGACTGCAAACTTCCATTTTCTAAATAATATTTTTCATATTTTTGCATTAACAATAAATTATTTAGTTTTTCTTGAATAGCTAGATAATGATTATTCTGTCTAATTTTAACAATACTTTCATATTTTAAACCAACTAGTTTTATAAACTCTTTTTCTATATAAAAGCTAAAAGCCTCTGGTAAAAAAGAATAATAAGCATTACTATTAATAATATCTTTATGTAACTTAAAATCAACAAAATGAGCCAACTCATGAACTAACCGAAATAGGTCGCTATCATCATTCTTTATATTTATAAAAGTTTTATTAATATCCAAATAGGAAATGGTTTTTCCTTCAGGTTTCATGATAATATTTTTATTCATGTTAGCCATAAGAATTGCATAGTATTTTAAATCATACATTTTATAAAAATTTAAAACAGCTTTTAAATACTTAGATTCAGTCTTTAAATATTTCTGTTTAGAAACTGGCTTACTATAATGCTTTTTTAATATTTCTATTTCTTCTTTTGAGCATAATTTCGTATAATTAGAATTATCGGCAACTAGTTTTCTAAATACTTCAACTTTTTCTAAAGAAATATTCATTAATTATCTCTAACCTTACAATTAAACTTAGTTTTAACGGTAGTCATTATCTCATTAAAGATAGCCATAACTTCTTCTTCTTGTAAAGTGCGACTATTAGATTGGAATGTCAATTTAAAGGCTACTGATTTTTCACTTTCTAACACATTTGATCCTGTATAAACATCAAAGATACTAATATTAGTAAGAATTTCCTTGCCTACTTTTCTAATTTCCGTCATTATCTCTTCCACAGGTAAATTCTTATCAACTACGAAAGCCACATCTTTAACGATTTCTGGATAAATAGAAGCGGCAACATACTTAAGCGGTTTTATTTCTTGCATTAATTTATTTAAAGAAATCTCACAAACATAAATCTCTTCTTTACATAAACTTGGGTGAACTTCACCTATTACGCCTAAGAATGTATCATCTAAATAAATTTTAGCACTTCTTTTGGGGTGCATACTATCAACTTCGGTTTTAACAAAATGATATCTACCAGCAAAGCCTAAATAGTCAAGTAAGTTTTCTACCATTCCTTTAATCAAATAGAAATCACACTTCACATTAACTTTAGTAGCTTCATTAAGAATATAATTGCCCTTCATTAAAATAGCAATCTTACTTTCTTCTTCAAAATTAACATCATAAGTCTTGCTAATTTCATAAAGGAACATATCATTTACTTTACGAGTCTTATTATAATTATAGACATTTAGCATACTAGGAATCAAGGAAGTACGCAAAACTGACTTATCAATACTCATTGGATTAGGTAAATTTAAGTGTGTTTTACCTTCATAATTAAAGGTACTAGCCATACTAGGGGAAGTCAAAGTATAGGTTCTGGTTTCGGTAAGACCTAAGGTGCGAAGACGACTGGCAATAATTTTACGATACTTAACATCGCCTTTATATTCGCCTTGTTTTATTTCTACCTTTGGTAAAGTACAAGCCAAATTTTCATAACCATAAAGACGAACAATTTCCTCAGCAATATCATTAACATTAGGATCAATATCTAATCTTCTACTAGGTATAGTTACTGTAAAATTATTATTATTAAATTCATAAGGGAATTCTAATCTATCAAGTTCATGTTCAATATCCTTTGGTTTGATATCAATTCCTAAGAGTTTACTAATATCGTCCTCTTTAAAAGTAACAATCTTAGGTGTCTTATCCAATTTATCGTAAACAACAGTTCCCCTAAGAATGGTTGCATTAGCATATTTTTCTAATAAATAACAAGCTCTATCTAAAGCATAATTAGTATATTCATAAGATAAGCCTTTACCATAACGAATAGAAGCCTCACTCCTTAAATTTAAACGATTAGCAGTATTACGAATGCTAATATTATCAAAAATAGCAGCTTCAATAAAGATATTCTTTGTACTCTCAGTAACTTCAGTATTTAAACCTCCCATAACGCCGGCAAGACAAATAGATTTCTTACCATTGGTTATAACGATATCACCAGTTTTTAAAGTTCGCTCGTTATTATCCAAAGTAACTAATTTTTCTTCTTCCCAAGCATCTCTAACAACAATTTTATCTCCTAAAGTATCTTTATCAAAAAAATGTAAGGGTTGACCAAATTCTAACATGACATAATTAGAAATATCAACAACATTGTTAATTGGGCGCATTCCAGCATCAAGTAATCTTTTCTTAATAAAGTCTGGACTTTCTTTAATTGTTAAATTAGTTGCCATACGACCAGTATAATATGAACACTTAGGTGTATCTACTTCTATAGAAATATAATTATTTATATCATCATTGCTAGTCTTATAAGTCATATCTGGTAAGGTAACTTTACGATTTAAAATTGCAGCAATCTCATATGCAAACCCAATATGATAATAGCAGTCATTATTACGGTGTTTATGAATGTCTAATTCATATAAAGTAGTTTCTAAACCTAAAGCTGGTATAGCTGGAGCCCCATTTTTTAAGTTACTTGGTGCAACAAAGATTCCTTTGGCATAATTTTCTTTGGTATTTTCTTCCAATCCAATTTCACATAAAGCACAAATCATGCCATTAGAATCTACCCCACGTAACTGGGTATTTTTAATAACTCCGCCCGGTAATTTAGTGCCGTCTAAAGCCACAATTACTTTAATACCAGCCTTAATATTGGAAGCTCCACATACTATCTGAATATTTTTCTCTTTACCTACATCAACTTGGCATACATGCATATGGTCTGAATTAGGATGCGTGATACAACTTACAACTTCACCAATTACTAGATTTTCTATATTATTAGATATAACTTTTTCAACATTAATACCAGCTCTCGTAATTTTTATTGCTAGTTCTTTTAAATCTTGGTCTTTAATATCGATATAATCACTAACCCACTCTAAACTAATCATTTTCTTTTTCCTTTCTATCAAATGTTTTAACTTCTCTTAAGTCATTATTATAAAATACCCGAATATCGTTAATATCATATTTAATCATGGCTAATCGTTCAGCACCAAAGCCAAAAGCAAAACCACTCCACTCGCTTGGATCATACCCAGCCATTTTTAGTACATTGGGATGAACTATTCCTGCTCCACAAACAGTAACCCAGCCCGTTTGTTTACAAACACTACAACCTGTACCATGACAATTGCAACAAGTAATATCAACTTCAACTGATGGTTCCGTAAAAGGATAATAGCTTGGGTGGAAACGTGTCTTCGTATCAATACCATATAATTTCTTAGCCACTAAATCAATCGTTCCCTTTAGATCACTTAAAGAAATATTTTTATCTACTAATAAGCCTTCAATTTGAGTAAATTGATGTGAATGCGTAGCATCATCATCATCACGACGATAAGTCTTACCTGGGCAAATTACTCTGACAGGCTTTTGACCTTTACCTTTTAGCATAGTTCTTACTTGAACCGGAGAAGTTTGACTTCTTAATAATAGCTCTTCATCTTTAACATAGAAGGTATCTTGAGCATCTCTTGCCGGATGTCCTTTAGGTAAATTTAGCATTTCAAAATTATACTTATCAAGCTCAATTTCTGGTCCATCAACAACATCATACCCCATACTCATAAATATTTCTTCTACATCAAGAATTAATTTTTCTAAAATACAAGGTGACCCTACTGGTATTTTAGTAGCTGGTAAACTAATATCAATATCTTCACTTTCTAATTTTTTGTTTAATATTTCCTGTTTTATTTCTTCTTCTTTATCACTAATTAACTTAGTAGCTTCTTGTTTTAAAGTATTTACTAAACTACCATAAGTTTTTCTTTCTTCAATATCCATGCTGCCCAAATTAGCAAGTAAATTAGATATTTCTCCCTTTTTAGATAAATACTTATTTTTTAGTTCAGTTAAACTATTCATATCTTTAATATTTTGTAAGTTATTTAAAATAGTTTCTTTAATATTTTTTATCTTTTCTTGCATACTTATTTCCTTTCTTTTTAAAGTTTTAACTAAAAAAATTCTTACCTCCCTAAAGGACGTAAGAACCGTGGTACCACCTTAATTTATAACTCTTTTTTGATAACGCAAATACTTGCGGGATTACTCCAGTTCTTAAGGTGAATTCATAAACTCTACTTTTATAATTCCTTCCAGCTACTAGAATTACTCTCTTGAAAAGTTTTCTTAGTTTATTACTACTTCTTAATCAAAACTTTTTTAATTACTAACTTAGTATACCATAACATTTTTGTTTTGAAACAATTATTTGTATTTTAGACCAACATTTTTTTATATGTTAATACTATTTTCTATCATTTTAGTCTGCAAAAACAATCTTCTTAATTTTTAATATTAAATATTATTTACTTTTAATACTAATTTTTTAATTATTTATTTTTAGGCTTAATTACTTCTAAACCACCCATGTATGGTTGTAATACTTTTGGTACTTTGATGCTGCCATCAGCTTGATAATTATTTTCAATTACTGCAATAAGACCTCTTGGGGTAGCAACACAAGTATTATTTAAGGTATGTAAGTAGTATGTACCATTATCGCCCTTAACGCGAATACCTAAACGTCTTGCTTGAGCATCACCTAAGTTAGAGCATGAACCAACTTCAAAGTATTTCTTTTGTCTAGGACTCCAAGCTTCAACATCGCATGATTTAACTTTTAAATCAGCTAAATCACCAGAACAGCATTCTAATTGGCGAACAGGAACATCCATGTTTCTAAATATTTCAACAGTGTATTTCCACATTTGATTATAATAATTCATTGATTCTTCTGGTTCACATAAAACAATCATTTCTTGCTTTTCAAATTGATGAACACGATATAGTCCTCTTTCTTCTAAACCGTGAGATCCGCCTTCTTTACGGAAACATGGAGAATATGAAGTTAAGCGAATTGGTAAATCACTCTTTTTAATAATTTGATCTTTAAAACGCCCAATCATTGAATGTTCTGAAGTCCCAATCAAGTATAAATCTTCGCCTTCAATTTTATACATCATGGCTTCCATTTCTGGAAATGACATAACTCCAGTTACCACATCAGAATGAATCATAAATGGGGGAATGCAGAAAGTAAAGCCTTTATTAATCATGTAATCTCTAGCATAGGCAAGCATAGCCTCATGAAGTCTTGCTATATCCCCAATTAAATAGTAAAAACCCTCACCACTAGTTCTTCCAGCAGAAACCTTATCCATGCCATTTAAATTTTCAATAATATCAGCATGATAGGGAATCTCATAATCAGGAACCTTAGGTTCTCCGAATCTTTCTACTTCTACATTGAAAGAATCATCTTTACCAATAGGAACTGATGCATCCATAATATTAGGAATAACTAACATGCGTTTGCGAATCTCACTACTTAACCTTACTTGTTCTTCTTCTAAAGTAGCAATTTCTGTATCCATTTCTTTAATTTGTTCTTTAATTTTACTTGCTTCTTCTTGTTTTTTATCACGCATTAAAAGGCCAATTTGCCCACTTAACTTATTTTTTTCAGCTTTCAAACCATCTTTTTTAGTTTGGGTTTCTCTTACTTTAATATCAAAATCATAAACTTCATCAACTAAAGGTAACTTTTCATTTTGAAACTTCTTTTTAATATTTTCTTTTACTAATTCTCTATTTTCTCTAATTAATTTAATATCTATCATATATATAAATCCCTTCTAGTAATAATAAAGATATTATATTACTTTTAAACGCTGTAAGCAAGAAAGATTAGTCTTTTTCGCCACTATTTTCTAACGTTTTAATACTCTAGTACCTAATTTAGTCTGAGATTTCAATGAAATATCATGTTCTAAATCATTAATCTCTATTTTTTCTAAATCCAAAGCGGCCATTATCATATCCGTATTGAATTCTATATCATCAATAAGTCCCTTTTGCATAGCATACAAAAGTGCTTCTTCCCCACTTAAACCCGCTAATAATTCTTGATAAATTGGACTATCTAAAAAATTTAGAATACTAATCCTAACTTCTTCATTTAGAACTTCTTTTCTAATATTACCAATAATTCTTACAGGATATCTTTCTGGACAAAGAATTCTTCTTTGAATCTTATAATAAAGATCACTATGAAAATTACGATAATCACTTATGTCTATAGGATTCATTAAATTATTGCTACATAAACTTCTTAAAAAATGATAATCGTTTGGTTTTAAGCGCAAAATAGCTCTTAAAACTTGTCTTTTATCATATTTTTCAAAATAATCAAACACATTTTTAGGAGCAGATTTAAAATTTTCGTTTTTTCTTTTCGTGTTTTTATCATTATTTTGTTGCGCTTTCTTACATCTTTGACTATTTAAGAAAACTAAATTTACTCGTCTAGGTATTTTTTCTTTTAAAACTTTAGTAAAAAGTTTAATCTCACTTTCTCTTAACTGTACATCATTAACAACTAAATATTCTTTACCATATACTAATTTTAATATTTTTAACTCTGTTTCGGTTAAACCTGCCATTACTATTCTAAACTCTTCATCGCTTAAATTTAAATAGTATTCTCGTAAAGGTTTATCAAATTCTAAAAAATCTTTTATTTCTCGCATAATATCACCAATGACATTTTATTTTATACCATAAGTAATATAAAGACAATTATATTTTCGCTTTAAATAAGAATTTTTCTTTATAATTATATAAAAAAATAGATCTATACATCCTAATATCAAGGTATTTACTATTGTCGGACTAAAAAGCAAACTAAAATCACGGCTTGCCAAACATATTTCTAAGAGAATCGTACTAAAGCTTATCGCCTCTACTAAGTAACGAATATTATTAAGTAAGCTTACTTTTCTTCTTAAAATTAAAGCTATTTCATTAAGAAAGACAACATATAAAAACATATTAATTAAAAGAAAAACTAAAATCAAAATATCAGCAAGTTTCATTTGACAAAAAAAGCTAAAAAATATTACAAAACATAACATAATTACAGCTAAAGTTTTAAAGCTATACCCCCAGTCTTTTAAATAAGTTTTAAAAAGACCCCTTTCTTGAAAAAATAAATCATAATTTTTATTTTCTATAACAATCTGATAAGCATTACCAAGATAAACAATAACTCCTGCCAAAATTCCTTTACTAAGATAACTAAAATTATTTAAAGTTTTTAAAACATCTGTAAGACTACCAAAAATCGACTTATCAACTTGCCAAAAATGGCTTCCACTTCTTGAAGTTATACCACTTAAAATATCACATGTACTTAAAAAATAGACAATAATTATTAAAATACAACAGTTAATTAAGCGTTTATTTTTCTTAAAATATTTCATATAAGCTTCCTTTCTCTATTTTTAGAACCTCATCAGCTAAATAGTTAAACTCTTCCTTATTTCGACCAGTTAAAATAATTAAATACCCAGCACTCTTTAAATGAAAAAATAAATCTTTTACCCTATCTATATCACTAGGTGTTAAATCTTTAAAAACATCTTCAATCAAAATAATTTTATTATTTGTTATTAATGTACAAAGTATCCCTAACTTTTTTACAACTTCTTTAGGACATTTATTTAATTTAAGTTTACATACGTTATATAAATCAAGTCTTAACAATAAATCATTAAGTTTTGTCTTATCTAACTTTTTCGAGCTTATATCTTCTATAGTTTCTAAAACATCAAAATCTTCTAAAAACTGCATATCATTAAGAAAAAAGCTAATATTTTCTTGCCGTTCTATAATTCTTTTACCAGTCGCCTCTTTAATTAGTCCGCATAAAACTCTTAAAAGAACATTAACGCTAGTATCGCCAATTAAACCGTAAATTTTACCAAATGTAAAACGATAACTTATACTATTTAAATAATTTATGCCTTTTTCCATTAACCCTAGATTTTCTAATATCATAAACAACCACCAGACCTTAAAATAATTATAATATGAATTAAATCTCTTTGCCAATAAAAATTGCCATAACTTTTAAATTAGCATTTTATTTTAAAAATTTTAAATTAAAAGCCAAAGCCTTAAAAGCAAAAGATTTTAATTAAAAAAAGGCAACAATTAATCTCATTTCTGCAATTAATTATTAAACCTTTTATAGTAAAAAAGCCCTACTTTTCAGAAAAACTTTCATATTTTTCTAAAGCTTTTTTCAAGCCAAGCCAAGGAAGCAGGGCACAATGTTTACGATTTTGTTGTTTATATATTTCATTATAAGCCAAAGCTTCACCTAAATTTTCATCAATTGTCCCTTCCTCAATCATAGTTTCATAAGCGGAACATAATTCTAAGACTTCGCTAATTTTTTTATTTTCTAATAATTTTATCATTACTGATGTAGCTGATGTTGAAATAGCACATGCTTCCCCATCAAAATAAATTTTTTTAATAGTATCATCTTCAATTTTTAAATATATATCAATATTATCTATACAAGACTCATTATTAGAATTTACTTTTATAAAGGTTTCTTTATCACTTGGCACTTCCTTATTATACGGATACATATAATTATCCATTATTATTTCTCTTCTTAATTCATTATCCATTTATATCATCTCTTTTAATATTCTATCTTTATCACTTAATAACTCTACTAGACGATCAATTTCTTCTTTTGTATTATAAAAATACAAACTAACACGACAAGTATTTTTAACCCCAACGGCATCTTTTAAAATTTTAGCACAGTGATTCCCAGCCCGAACACAAATATTATATTTATCTAAATAAACAGCCACGTCTTGAGAAAATATACCATCTACATTAAAAGCAACAATACCAGTATCTGATTCTAAATTAATAATATCAATATGTTTTATATCTACAAGTTTATTTATTAAGTACTTACGTAATTCTCTTTCATGTTCCAAAATATTATCCATACCGATACTATTCAAATAATCAATAGCAGCACCCAATCCGATAACTCCAGCAATGTTAGGTGTTCCTGCTTCTAATCTTGTCGGCAAGCTCTTTAAATACACATCGTTGACATCATCAAAAGACTCATTCATACCGCCACCTAAATTAATAGGTTCCATTTCTTCTAATAATTCTTCTTTTCCATATAAAACGCCAACTCCAGTAGGTCCGCACAATTTATGAGCTGAAAAAGCTAAAAAGTCGCAATCTAAATCTTGAACATCTATTTTCATATGGGGTACACTTTGGGCACCATCAACTACCAAGAAAATTCCTCGTTCATGGGCAAGTTTAGCAATTTCTTTTATTGGACGCAAATCTCCAATAACGTTTGTTACTTGGGCAAGTGCTATTACTTTAGTTTTTGAAGTAAGGCTCTTTAAAACATTTTCAATTGTCACATAATAATTACTATCTAAAGAAATATAATTAACTTCTAAATTTAATTCTTTAGCTAATCTAAACCATGGTAAAACATTAGAAGCATGCTCAGATTTAGTTATTAAAATCTCATCACCCGGCTCCAATAAGTTTGAAAAGAAGCCTGTCACAATATAATTTAAAGATTCAGTAGTACCGCTTGTAAAAACAATTTCTCTTCTACTTTTGGCATTTATAAAATTTTGTACTTTATTGCGAGCAAGTTCATACTCCGTATCTACTTTTAATGAAGTCTTATAATCTCCTCTATGGGCATTAGAAGTATATTCGGTATAATATTCTTCAATCTTTTTTACAACACTAATAGGTTTCAAAGTAGTCGCCCCATTATCTAAATAAGTTATATTATTAAAAAGAAAAGGAAAATCCTCTCTATGCATAAAAGCACCTCCTATATACTAATTATTTTCTTTTAAATTACTTTTTAAAAAGCCATCTACAATTAACTTAGTTGCATCCATATCATTTATTCCTTTACTATTTAGATAGAACAAATAATCTTTAGGTACCGTACTAATTGTCGTATTATGAATAGCATTAACACCATCACTTCGTACTAGAAGATTAGGTACTATCATATTTTCGGCATCATTTAAAGTAATTATTCTTAAGTTTTCTAAAACTTCATTATTTTTCGTATTTTCATCTACTTTTGAAGTGGCAACATTTTTAATAACGCCATCATTTTCTGTAACCCCATGAAAGTTAATCCGTGAAATATTATTATTACCAGTAACATTGGCGTTTAAAGTAATCATACTTGCTAAAGCTGTTTTTAAACTGTAATTAAACTCAACAAAAGCCTCATCCTTCATTTCAATACTTAAATTAAATTTAGCTGTATCTTTATTATATCGATTATAAAGCAAATGACTACCAGAATTTAAAATTATTTTCAAATTTAAATCACTATTATTATCATAGTCTTTTATATAAACATTACCACTTATTATCAAAGTTAAATTATCTGTCTTAATATCTAAACTATTTAAGGAATCCTTAATATTTACAATGCTGTCTTTCACTAATAATTTATTCATCTTTAAAAAAACTCCTTACATCATTTGTCCTAAATCTAGATTAAAACCATTTTCTTCTATTTTTTTAGCTGTATTAATATTACCTGTAAAACTGATATGCTTATCTTTAATAATATGAACATAGTTTGGTTTTATAATATCTAAAATATTGCTATGATGCGTAATAATTAGAATACTTACTTTCTTTTCTTTTTCGTGATAATACTCCATAATTGAATTAGCACAAATTTTTAGAGCATCAACATCAAGACCACTATCAAGTTCATCTAAAATAATAAGACTTGGTTCTAACATCCAAAGATGCATAAGCTCATTTTTCTTTCTTTCCCCACCACTCATACCATCATTAATGCTACGATGAATAAATGAGGCCGGAATATCTAGTCTTTTACAAACTTCTTGAATTTTTTTATTAAATTTATATAAATCAACCGAATGTCCTTCTCTATTAGCTAGTGCCATTCTAAGCATATCAGCGTTGCTTACCCCTTCGATAGCTAAAGGACTTTGATTAATTAGCATTATTCCCATTTGGGCTCTCGTGGTAGTATCAATATTTGTTATATCTTTATCATCATAAATAATTTTGCCTTCAGTAATCTCATATTTACTATCGCCCATTATTGCCTTGCAAATGCTCGATTTACCAATTCCATTAGGTCCCATAATAGCATGAATTTCACCATCTTCGATTTCTAAATTAAAATCTTTTAAAAGTTCTTTATCTTCGACTTTTAAACTCAAATTTTCTATTTTTAGCATAACACACCTCTTAAGTTAATATTTGTTTTTTTGCACATAAATTATTTTATCATAAAACTAAGTAAAAAAGCAGATATTTATTGCTTTGTTAACAATTTTTTTTATCTTTATGTATTCCATTTCTATAATCAACTTAAAATAAGAATTATTAAAAATTTACCGAAATACATATATAATAATGAAAACTTATATAATAAATTATACTATATTATATAGAGTATAAAATTTTCAAAAAAGCTTAAATTAGCCTCAATTTCTATGTACCAACTATGACAGAGCAAATAAATATTTCCTGATATTAAAAACTTTGCAAAACTTATTAGAAACTTGACAATTAAATTATGAAATATCTTAAAAAGAACTACAAAACAAAAGCAATCTATAGTATAATTATTTTGGTGATGCAAGTGAATTACCCTGGACTTAAAAAAGAATATACAAAAATCAAACAAAGTTATGCCAATCGTGGTATGGACTTAGAAAATCTTTTAAATGAAGCTAATAAATATTATCTTGAAAAAGATATTGCTGTTATTTATAAAAAGCCCACACCAATTGGTATTAATAAAGTAAGATATGAAAATAACAAACAAGTCATTAAAGAAGCCTACTTTAAAACGCAGTCAACTCTTGATTACAACGGTATTTATAAAGGCTACTACCTTGATTTTGATGCTAAAGAAACAACTAGTAAAACGGCATTCCCACTTTCTAACATTCACGAACATCAATTAGAACACATCAAGAAAATTGATAAACATGGAGGAATAGCTTTTTTAATTATTAAAATGAATAGTGCTTATTACACACTAGGTGCTAAAAAAATTATAGCATTTTTAGATAATAGCGACCGAAAATCGATACCGTTTGAATATATTGAAACAAACGGATTAAAAATAAAAGAAGGTTTTATTCCCCCACTAGACTACATTAAAACCGTGGATATATTAATAAAGGAGATGGATTATGAAAAAAATAAATAATTCCAAAAGAAATTTACAAAGGAATGTAAATAATATCAAAACAAAAATCAATTCACAAAAAACATATCAACAAAAAAGGAAGAAACAAAGTAGACACATAATATTAAGTTTTATCATGCTAATACTAATTGCTATTTTAATCTTAGGACTCTTTGGCATCATCTATATTATTACCTCAGCCCCTGAATTTGATACGGATAGATTATATAAAACAAGCTCTTCTATCCTTTACGATAAAAGCGGTAATGAAATAGGTCGATTAGGAGCCGAAAATAGACAATTAGTTACTTATGATGAACTGCCTCAAGTTTTAGTTGATGCCATTGTTGCGACTGAAGATTCTAGATATTTTCAACACAATGGATTTGACATTGCTCGTTTTGCTAAAGCATCCATAGGTCAACTATCCGGCAACTCTAAAGCTGGTGGTGCCTCAACCATTACCATGCAAGTTGTTGGTATGGCCTACACCGATCGTTCTGAATCTCATGGTATCGAAGGTATTATTCGTAAATTTACCGATATCTACATGGCAGTGTTTAAAATTGAAAAGAAATATACTAAAGAAGAAATTCTTGAATTCTACGTTAACAGTCCTCATCTAGGAGCTAATAACACTTATGGAATTGAGCAAGCCTCTGAAAGATATTTTGGTAAAAGTGTTAAAGACATTTCTTTGCCGGAAGCTGCTATCTTAGCAGGTATCTTCAATGCTCCATTTAAATACAATCCATTCTATAGCATTAGTAATTGTACAGAAAGAAGAGATACCGTCTTAAATTTAATGTATCGTCATGGCTATATTACAGAAGAGCAATTAAACGATGCTAAAAGCATTCCAGTCGAATCATTAATCAATTTAAATGTCAATGATGGTTTAAGTAAATATCAATGGTTTATCGATACTGTTCAAGAAGATGTAAAATCAGTTACCGGTAAAAATCCTGCTAACGTGCCTATGAAAATATACACTACTTTGGATCCAACTATTCAAGATGAATTAAATACAGCCGGTAATACAAATACTTATAATAAATGGAAAAATGATGATGAACAATTAGCAATGGTTGTAACAAGCGTTAGTGATGGTTCAATTGTCGGTATTTATGGTGGTCGTAACCAAAATGGTGTTCAAGAATTAAACCGTGCAACCGCCGAGAAATATCAACCAGGATCATCAGCTAAACCAATTCTCGACTATGGTCCTGCATTTGAATATAACAACGCTTCGCCAGGAACTTACGTATTTGATGAACCTATGTCTTACTCTAATGGTCAATCAATTAAAAACTGGGATGGATCTTACTACGGTCAAATTACAATGCGATACGCTCTTGCAAGATCAAGAAATATTCCAGCCCTTCAAGCCTTCCAATCTGTTGATAAAGATAAAATTGCTAACTTTGCTCATAGTATGGGCATCAATTATGGTCCTGAATTATTTGAATCTTACTCCATTGGTTCATTTGATACCGTTTCCGCTGTTCAACTATCTGCTGCCTATGCAACATTTGCTAGAGGTGGTTACTACATTGAACCATATACATTTACCAAAATAGAATTTACTGATACTGACGATGTTTATGAAAATAAACCTAAAAAAGAAAAAGTTATGAGTGATTCAACCGCATATATGATTAATAGCATTTTAACAACTGCTAAATCTTCTTACAGTGTTGGTGGATCATTTACAGTAAGCGGAACTGATATTGCTGCTAAAACTGGTACATCAACTTATCCAACTAGTGCTGTAACTAATGCCGGAATCAAAGCTACTCCATCTCGTGACAACTGGAGCTTAGTATACTCTCCAGACTATTCCATAAGTTTATGGTACGGTTACGATAAATTAAGTAAAACAACTTATACAACTATGAACAATGCCAATCGTGTAAAAAATAATATAATGAATAATATTGGTAAAAAAATATTTAAGAAAAATTCTCGTTTTGAAAAGCCTAGTAGTATCGTTGAAGTTGAAGTTGAAAAAGAAACAGTCCCATTACAATTACCAAGTGCTTATACGCCAAGTAATATGCGTATGACTGAAATATTTAAAAAAGGTACAGAACCAACTGAAACATCAATCAGATACCAACAATTAGAAAATCCGACTAATGGTAAAGCAACGACTAATGGTTCAACAATTTACTTATCTTGGAATCCAATTAATACTCCCGATGCAATCAATAGTGAATACTTGCAAAAATATTTTAATGATAATTATAAATACTCACCTTCTAAATATTATCAAAATCGCTTATCTTATAACAATCAATACATAGGTGAATTAAGATATTCTATTTATTTACAAACTGGTGATAAACTTCAATTTCTTGCTGAAACTAAAGATTCTAACTATACTTATCAAGGTGATGGTGGTACTAACTATTCATTCATTGTTAAGGCTAATTATTCAATATTTAAAGACAATGCCTCAACTGGTCTAAAAATAATTGCTGGTACCGGTGGTTCAGCAGCTAGTGGTATTTCCTTAAAAATTTCAAGCAAGGATGAATGCCGTACAGTTATTACCAACAATTCATATTATAATGATAATACTACTATCAAAGCAACAGATATCAATGGCAATGATATTACCGATGATTTAAAAATTCTAGATACAAATATTATAAATACTGAAACCAATGAAACTGTTAAACGTATCAATCTTTCATTGCAGGGTAAATATAGAATAACTTATAATGTAAGCTACAATAACAAAACTTATAGTATTTCCCGCACCTTTACAGTTGCCGATAGTTGTAGTATTACAAACTAAGAGTTCCTACTAAGAACTCTTCTTTTATTTCTATAACAGAAAAAAACTATTTAAAAGTTGATAATATTTCAACAATTAAATAGTTTTTTAATAACTAGCATCAATTATTTAGATTTATTACTAGCTTTTATTTTTTTTAACTCTTCACGCATAATCGTGCAATTTTCTTTAGTATAGCCAACTAACATTTCTTCATTTTTCTTACAAATAGTATTAAATACTTCTTCGTAAATTTCCATATATTTTTTAGTTAAAGCTGGAACCACTGCAATATTATGTGACTTGCCATCCTCAGTCACGCCAATTATCGATTTTGTCGATTTAACACCATTTATCCTTTGCTCATATTTATATAACCATAATAGACTGTTATAAGATATAGCTTGAAAAGTTCCATCCATTAAAACAATATAATTTAGTGTTAAGTATAAATGAATATTAGCATAATAAAAGGCATCTTCAGATAATGTTTCCTTATCAATTTCTTCTCTTTTACTTGGTAATAAACGTTTTATATTCTTTTTAAAGCGATTATAGCTAACCAAACCGATTAAAATAAACACCAAACCAATCATTCCGAAAATACTTGCTAAAAAATTTTGCCAAAAAGCCACATCCGCTTCATCGGCTGTCATATCTAAATAAACATTACCAAAATAATTCTCATAATCAGCAAGAGTAATTTCTTCATCCGGCCATAGTTCATTTAATGCCTCAATTGCTAACTTTTTAACATCAGTCGGAACAAGTTTAGAAATGCCAACTAATTTTTCCTTATGATTATTAACATATAAAGATTCATCTTTAAGACGTTCATAATCGTAACTACTCATATAAGCAACATACATATACTTTTCATCTCTTATCAAATAAAACTTACTATCTTCACTACTATAACTTGCAAAAAGGTAAGGATAAATTTCAGAATTGACATAACACAAGACATCTTCTTTATTATTTTGATTAATAATTACATCAGACAAAGAAACCATATTTTTAGAAGCATCACGTAAAACAAATATACCCCATAATATGCAAACTAAACAAAGTCCCAACAGAATAAATCCTATAAACACATTTTTTAAATGTCTATTTTTTTCTTCCATAATAATTGGATTTGTAAAACCATTCATAAACTCAAACTCTCTTTCACTTAAGTTTATTCTAACAAATATTTTTTTAACAATCAACATTCTTTTTTTAAGGAAAAATTAGTAAATAGAATTATTTAATATTTTTTAATAATAATGAATCATTACTATATATATTACTTTTATCTAATTTTTATCATTATTTTACTAAAAATATAAATTTAAAAAGTGTAATAATCAATCGCAGTCTATAATTAATTATCACACTCTTATATTATTAACAATTTTTTTAATAAATTCCATCAGCTACTTTATTTCCCGTTTAATCCAAGTCATAATAACTTTAACAATATACTCAATTTCTTGCTGATTCAACTCTTTATTCATAGGAATATGATGAATACGAAATAAACAACCTCTACAACAACAGCCGCAAGCATGCTGAGCAATAAAAACAGGATGAACTTGCCGCATAGGTGTTTGCTTTCCATCATTTAAAGGATTAGCTGGTGCTAATCTTTTAGTAATTAAATCATATGCGTCACTTTCTATTTTTTCTATTCCTTTTTCTTTAACATAAGCTTTCATTTTAAAGTTTAGATGAAACGAACCTCTAAATTGAGATTCGGCTAAACTATCCAACAATCTTTCAATCATTATAACCACTCTCCGTACTTTCTAATATAAAGTTTTTTTACTAATAATACTAATAGAAAATATAAAAGAACAAGTGCTATTAAGCATATATAAAAACTTATTGGTAAAACAACAAAATTGAATGTCTTTATTCTACTTAAAACAATAGGTGTTACAATAGTTAAAATCATAGAAAAAATAGTTAAAATATACAATTTAGGAGAAGCATTAGATTCTGTAAAAGGAATTTTGGCAGTTCTAACATTAAAAATTATAGATAATTCTGTTATTAAACAAGTCACAAACCAAGCAGTTTGAAAATAAGGAGCCATTTCTAAGTTATTATATTTAAAAATAAATAGAAATAACATAAAAGCTAAAGCATCTACTGCACTACTTGTTAATCCCATAATTATCATAAATCTAGAAATGCTTTTAACATTCCATTTTTTAGGAATTACCAAAAATTCAGAATCAACATTATCATCAGGAATACCCAATTGTGAAAAATCATAAATAAAATCCTGCAACAGCATTTGAATAGGTATTAATGGTAAAAATGGTAAGAAAATACTAGCTAACATGATACTAAAAACATCTCCTAGATCACCACTTAAAGCCATTTTCATATATTTAATAATATTACCATAAACTTTACGTCCTTCTATAATGCCATCATAAACCACTTTTAAGCTTTGCTGTAAAATGATAATATCACTAGATTCTTTAGCAATACTAGATGCTGTATTAACTGAAATTCCAACATCAGCACTAGATAAAGACGGTGCATCATTGACTCCATCGCCCATATAGCCAACTACATGACCACATTTTTTATATAGGCTAACTACTCTTTCTTTTTGAATAGGATTCATTCTTGCAAAGACATCAATCTTATCTAATTTAGATATCAATTCTTCATCAGATATTTTGTCAATATCAGTACCCGTCAAAATATTATTACCGTTTAAACCAACCATATCGCAAATATTTTTAGTTGCATAAGGATTATCACCTGTTAAAATTTTAGTCTTAACATTTATTTTATTAAGACTAAGTAAAGTTTCTTTAACACCTTTTTTAGCTGGATCAAGAAAAGCAACAAAGCCAATAAAAGTCATCTCATCTTCATAATTAACATTAAATTTATTACTACCAGGATAGGTATTTTTTAAAGCAAGCGCTATTACTTGCATACCATTATTTGCCATAGTAGTAGCCTGTTGTTTAATACTGTCTATTTTATCCTTATTAATTTTTACTTTAGTACCTTTTTCTAATACCCATTTACACTTGCTTATTATTTCTTCTAAAGCGCCTTTAGTAATCATCAAATAACTATTCTTATTTTTAACAACAACGCTCTGTCTTTTTCTAGTATAATCAAAAGGTATTTCATCAATCTTTTCATACTTTTCGATTTTTTTATCAATATCATGGATTTTACCATAATTTAGAATAGCCTTATCAACTAAATTTTTAATACCAGTGCTATATAAACTATTGAGATAAGCATATTTTAAAACATTCATATTTGACTTACCAGAAACATCAATATATTCTTGCAAAACAATTCTATTTTCCGTTAAAGTTCCTGTTTTGTCTGTACATAAAATATCAATAGATCCTAAATTTTGAATAGAAGAAATATTTTTTACTAAAATCTTCTTCTTAGCTAATTTTTTACTTCCTTTGGCTAAATTAACATTAACAATCATTGGTAACATACTAGGTGTTATTCCAACTGCTACCGACAAAGCAAAAAGCAAAGCTTCATTAAAATTATGTTTTATTAAACCATCAACCACTATTACAAAAAAACAAACAAAAAGCATATATTTAACTAATAATTTAGAAATGCTTTTAATTCCTTTATCAAAACTAGTATCATTTTTATTAAATTTTATTTTGCTTCCTACTTTACCTAAATAACTATTTAACCCCGTTTTTATTACTAAACCTGTGCCAAGTCCGCTAACGACACTCGAAGACATTAGGGCAATATTAGAAATATTAAATAAATCGTCAATATCATTATCGGAACAATTATTAGTTTTTTCTACTAAAATACTCTCGCCCGTATATACCGATTGATTAATAAACAAATCCTTGGTTTCTATAAGTTTAATATCAGCCGGAATAATTGAACCCGCATTAAGTTTTACAATATCACCAACAACCACATCAGTAATATCAATTTCTATTTCTTTATTATTACGAATAACTAAGCATTTAGAAACGACACGTCGTTTTAACTTTTGATTAAATTTATAAATAGAATAATTTTGAAAAAACCTGACCCCAGCACTGATAAGTGCTATAGCAAAAATTATTATTGATCCCAAGGCATCTCCCAAAAGAAAATTAATAATACTTAAAAAAATTAGTATTAAAACAAATTCATCTCTTAACGATTCAATAAAGAAATAAATCGCCCCATGTTTTTTCTCCTTTATTGTAATATTTTTTCCATTTTTCTCTAATCGTTGTTTAACTTCTTTGCTCGTTAATCCATCTTGTGAAGTATTAAATTTAGAATAAACTCCTTCTTTTGCCATCGCTGCAATATCTAAATATTCTTTTAATAAAGTTCTATCATTATTTTCATTTTTTATTTTCTTCATAATCATTATTCTTCATTCATCTAAATTATTAGTTGAACTATTTCCTTCTTTACTACTTTTTCTCTTTTAAGTATAGCACATCTTATTTTTAAAATTTTATATTTTTTAATTTTCTTTTAAATTTATTTATCAATTAATTTAGAATACCACAAAAAAACTCTACATTGAGAGCTTTTTTTCAAGATGATGATTATCTTCTAAAAAAGTCATAACCTTTTTAAAATTAGCATTTTCAATTTCTATTTTAAATTTCGGCCAACCATTATCAGAATAAGGATAAGCTTCAATAATATATTCATAATCCTTAAATATTGCTAAAAGAGTTTTTATCTCCCCAACCTTTGTTTTATAATTATCAGGCAACACCAAAGTACAACTTAATTTTCTTGATTTCTCACTTGTATTTATCAAAAGAACATTATTAGTCATTGCACAAAAATAAAATAATATTGGCAAATAGGTATCATATCCTAATTTTTGAAAAGCCTCTATATTGGGATAAGTTGTTTTTAAATATTCTGTTATTAATTTGCCATGCAAATCAGAAGAATTAATTCGTCCCAATGTCAGCATTTTTCCCTCGGGATTAATAATTACTACTTTACTTTCAGTAATCATTACTATTTTAATGCCTCCAAATACTTAAAATTAGAAACTTTTTTTAAGGTATTAATAAATTCCTCATTTTGACAAATATGTTGGATTAAAGATTTATCAATTTCCCTTAAACTTTCAAGCAAAGGTTTTGTAGTAATATTTTTAACCACTTTTAAGATTTCACGATTGTTTCTTTCGCTTTCGGCTCTTTCTTTTGGATAGCCGCCGCCTATTTTTTCTCTAAATAACTCATTAAAGATATTTTCTAAAGTTATCTCACTACCCCAGCCAAAATTATAAGCGTAAGCAAGACTTACAGCATTGCCACCATTAATTTGACTAAAAAGATACGCACTGGTAGGATCTGTTATCAATCCGCAATAAACATTAGGAAAACTGTTTAAAGCAAGCATTGCTCCTTGCCCAGTACCACAACCAGTTACTACAAAATCAACAGCCCCACTATTTAAAAGAATAGCCGCCATCAAACCTTCTTCTACATAAGTAATTGGTTTATCATTTTCATCTTTCATCCCAATATTTATGACTTCATAATTATATTTATCACAAACTTTTTTTAGGGCTTTATATATTAGTGCATTTTTACTGGCTTGTGAATTATCATTTATTAACGCTATTTTCATAATATTTCCTCCAAAAAGATAGTAACATAAAACCACTAGGAAAGTAAATAAAAACTAATAACTAGATTACTCTAATCATCAGTTTCTTTTTTCAAGCTAGCATCAATTTTTAAAATTCTACTAGAGCCAATCTCAGTTTCTTTTGGATAATCATCTTCGCCAACGACTTCTGGTGGAACTTTCTTAACCTTACGATACTGAGAAATTAACTGAGTTAGAGTAACACTAGATAATAAGCGAAAATATGCTCCTAAAGTTTTATAATCCTCGGTAGCGATGCATCGTAAATATTCCGTTCGCATATCGGCTGGAATAATTATTGGAGCCATATCATTAAGTAATAAATGTTGATTAGTAATAATCCTACCAGTACGACCATTACCATCAGGAAATGGGTGGATTCTTTCAAAAACAATATGAAATTTTGCTTCTCGTTCACAAATAGCTTTATAATAAGCATCTTTCTTCATATCCTGTTCTTCTTGAGAAGTAAATTCGTCATTTTCACAATATTCAGGAATTCCCTTAGCCCATTCATTTTTATAAGCATTCATTAATTCTTGCATTCTTAAGCCCACCAGCTCTTTAGGACACGTTTGGAAAGGTGCTCCTATAATAGCGTTATCACATTGCTTATATCCTCTTTTTAAGCCTTGGCCAGCATTTACCATGTAATTAATATCAATTATATCGGTAATACCTATATTTTTTAAGGTCATTACATATTTAAATGCTGCTAAAAACCCCCTTTTAGAATTTCTTGCTTGTTCATCAGCCTTAACTTTTTGTTCCAACAAACTAATTAAAGTTTCAATTCGACTAATAAGCGTTTCTTCTTCGTACTTTTCTCCCTCAAGCAAATTATTTTTACTTGCCTGCTCTAATTCGATTTTATTACGATACGGTCTAATTGTAGCAGGAATATACGGTGCAAAATCGATTAAAGAAAGTGAATACGCCATTGTTTCTTCGTCAATCAACTGCTTTTCGTGCGGTATACCTTTATAAGTTAAATAAGAGTAAATTTCATTTTCTCTTTGGCTATACAAAGCCTTTCCTTCTTCGGTTAAAAATAATTTACTTGCATATTTGCAGTTATCTTCATCAGTATATCTCTTCAGCTTAAAAGTTACATCTTTCTTTTCTTGAAAAGCTTTTTCCAAAGCTGAACTCGTATATGCAAACGATTCCGCAAATATATCTTTCATGTAGCTATTAAAAAAATTTGTATTAAATGTCATGCCTTCTATCTTCCTCATAAATTGTCCCCCTCAATTCAACGCCTATTCTAGCATACATGCCAAAACTTGTCAAATTGTAAATTTTTGAAGACAACAAACAGCATAATTAAATTTTATTTAGTTCTTATTTTTTCCATAATAGCCAAATTACAAAGGCTTACCATATCAAAAAGGCTTAACAATATATAGACAATATTATTATTTTTTAATAAATTAAAACAACAAATGAACATAATAAGTATATACATTACCCCTATATATTTAATTTTTTTATCAGCTTTATTTTTATTAATCATATAAGATGTAACTATAATACTCATGATTAGTAAAACTACTCCCAGCAATCTTAAATAGCTAAGTACAATAATCATTAAAATACCAATAATTAATTTTAAATAGATCTTTCTATTTTGTAATTTTATACTAAATTGGCTAAGCTTTTCATAATTTATTAACCCTTTATGAGTATAACTAACTAATAATAAATAATTAATTATAACTAAAGTTAATATTACTATTTCTAAAATTTTATCTACCGTATCAACCAAAATATCACTATGTTTTTGAAGATCTAGCACTTTACTTTCAACATCAATTTCTTTTTCTTTAGAACTATCCTCAATTAAATTTTTGTCAAAAAATATTTTTAATTTTATATCTTCATTTTCTTTAACATTCTGATATTGATACTCTACTTTATAATTACTATTTTTTTCTTTATTAAGCTTCTTACCTTCATTAAAACTATAAGCTTTACTATTATCTGGTAAATTAACTGTTATTATTAATTTTTTTATATTATCATGGTTATTTTTTAAAACATTAAAATATATTTCTCCCAGATCATTATACTTAACAGCTAAATCATTAATTATATATTTTAAATAATAAGCATCATTATTATTCTTATAAATTCTTATATAATCTTTACCTTCATCATTTCTTAATAAATAAATTCCTGTATCCCCGACAGTACCAACATTAACTTTATTAAATTCTTTAACACCGGTAATCTCTTCAATATGTTTTTTAACTCTACCAACACTGCCAATAGTTAGAAAATTAATATTTTTGCTATTATTCAATTCTGTATAGCCAAAAGTATTATTATCACTTACCATTACATAATCATCACGATAATAAATATCTCGTTCAAAATAACCTTCCGTTTCTTTAGTTTCAATATATTCTTCAACTATTAAATTACCATCCTTACTAAGCGTAGCATTTATATAATAATTATCTATATCTTGAGCTTTAATTATTAAAGGACACAATAATACTAATATAGCCAATATTTTTTTCATTTAACACCTTTTATCCTTCACTAAAATTAAGAGCCATAAATATCTTAAAACAACCTTTAAAATACCTATGACTTTTTTTATAAATATTATTGTTTTTAGAATCGGCCGCCGCCGCCGCCGCCACCAAATGAACCACCGCCGCTAGAAAAACCACCGCCGCCACCAGAACCGCTTGACCAAGAGCCACTACTAGATGATGACTCACTTGCAGCCTTAGCACTTTGGGCACTTACAACTGATGTTCTTACAGATGAACTTATTAAATCGTTTATATAATAACTGGTAACCCAAGAATCATAGTAATCCATCCCATCCATATTGTACTCTTTAAAGCGCATATCCATAACCTTGGATACTTCTTTAGCACAACCAAATAATGTAGCAAATACTAAATATTTTTCCCATAGAGCAACTTCTGGTACTTCTTTGTCAGCAAAAGAGCCAAAATCTTTCAAAAACTTTTCTAATGCTTTCCATTTTTTATAAGCAAGAGCGCCATTATAAGTTCTTTTACTAGGAATGGTGTACCAAACGCCAACACAAATTACTATTAATAATAAAAGCAAATAACCAAAGACCGCTGTTTTATACATTAAATTGGCAGCAATTATATAAATTGATACTATTGCCCCAAATACCGCTATCATAACCAAGTTCATAGATATGATAGCTCGACTAGGATTTTCTTGAAATTCCCTAACCGTTTTAAATATAAAATAAACAATAAAAGCATAGATTGCAATAGCAAATAAAGAATGGTAAACCCCTGCTAACAGCAACGCCCCTATTAAAATGAAGAGTGTTAACCACGAAATCTTAATACCCTTACTCTTGGTATAATTTTCATAATATTCCATATTAGTGGCATCACTTAGAGCCTGTTTTTTATAAGCATTATAATTATCAATAACAGAATTATATGAACTTCGAGCATTTTTTTTCATTTCTTTAGTAGTTATTTCAGTTTTACTACCAAAGATAACTTTTAATAGTTTACTATCTTTAACACTAATAGGAATATCACTATGTAAAATTAAGCGATAATTCTTATCATCAATTTTCTCTTGAGTAATAACTTTTCTTCTAATTAAGTCCATGATTGCTGCAGACATTGCTTTATCACTAATATTGCGATCAAATAAATATGAAACATCTTCTGGTGTGGCATCATCAGGAATTTCTCTTAAATATTCGTTATTAAATTCTACTTCCGGATCTTTTTTATATTTTTTATAAATTACGTTTACCAAATATCCAGTGTACAGCATTAAAGCAATAGCCCCAGTCCAACGAATAAGATCATTTCTTTTTTCTTTTTTCTCTAACTTTACATACAAATTATTTAATCTATCTTGTAATTGTGCTTTCTTTGTGGCATTATCTAAAACATGTATAGCTTTCAAAGCTTCATCATAAGCATCCATATTTAATTTATTTTCTAAATTATCTAAACAAGTAATTGCATATTCTTCTTCAATAACATCTAATTTTTCTTTATAAATAGATAGTTCTTCTAAATAAGAAGTCTTAATATCACCATCCATAAGGATATTAATTGCATTATACGCCTTACGATAATTATCTCTTGTAATATCACTTTTAAAAGTATTCAATAATCTTAACGCATTGGCTTCATTTACAGCTTCATTTTGTCTTCTTTGTTCATTAGCTTCTTCTGCTTTCTCCTCTTCATAAACTAATATTTTATCTAAAGCATTAGTATTATATTTTTTAGTACTTTTACTAATAACATTAGGACTAAAAGTACTACGAATATCAACTGATGTATAACTACTTAAATTGCTAATAGTAAAGGTAACCTTTTCTTGATTATCAATTTTGATAAATCCATTTAAAGGACCATGAGCCCAAGCCTTTAATTCAGCATTATTACCAGGAATATTTAAAGTAACTTTTAAATTTTCAATATCTTCTTTAAATTCATCACCTACAACATTCCAGCCTATCTCTCCCACATCATTAAATAAAATACCTATATCATTAATTCGATATTTTAAATAAAAAGCCTTATTTTTACGAGTGGGATTATAAATCATAATATCCTTGCCATTAGCAGTAGTATCATAATTATAAACGCCATAATCACCATTTTCAGCATTATCATCATATGTAAAATCATCAACGTTTAAATTAGTAAAATCTCCATTAAAATAAGTATCAACACCCCCTATTTCTAAAATTTCAATTCCACTACCATTATGTGCCGTTGAACCACCATAACTATTAGCATTAATATTAAAACGAGCAGCCCTACTATTTTTATAATTTATAATTCTTTCATAACCACGATAACTTCCGGTTAAATTAAAATATTCTTCTACCAAAAGCGAACCATCCGATTCAATAGTAGCATTAATATAGTAGTTTTCAACACCATCAGCCAAAACAAAAAAAGGAAACAGTAAAAATATTTTCAACACCCATAACAACTTTTTCATAAGACACCTACTCTCTAACCACTATAATTGTATCATACATCTAAAAAATTATGAATAATATTAATATCTAAAATCTACTTTATTCTTAATTACTAGCAATAAAATACTTCTTTTGATGCTTTTTAGCCAAATTAAAAGAAAGTAACATATTTTCCAATAATTACTTTCTTTGCAAAAATAATATTTACTTTATTCTCTTTTGACTTAATATTCTCTTATTTTTAATACTTCTTTTTTGATTTTCTTTGACCTTGATATCCAAATCTTTTAATAACTCCTCTATTTCAAAATTAATATCATCAATAATATCTAAAAATTCTTCTTTTTGTAAATTTTTAGAATTAGCAATAATAAAAGCCTTTTCACTTTCTTTATCTGCTATATTTCTTAATATTTCTTGTTCTGCTTTCGTATGAAAAACTACTAAATCACCCATTTTTTACCACCTAGTATAAGTTTATGTTTCTTATTTTTAATCTTTAAAATAATCTAAATCAATTAACGGATAAATATCAATTCCTACTTCCTCATATGGATGATTTTCTTTAATTACTTTAATTAATCCTTTAATTTTATCAATATCACATACAACTTCAATTTTATCTTCGATAGAATGTTCTAAAACATTCTTACTTCCTTTAAAGGGATTGGCTTTCAAATTAGGTCTAAATGTACAATGACATCTAGTAATATTCATACATTCACTATAATTACCTTGAATACCACAAGGGTATTTACCAATGGCACTTCGTAGTTTTTCAGTATATTCGATTGGCACCATAACGCATAATTTTACGGTTTTAACTTCTATTTGCATTTTTCATCTTCTTTTCTATTTTCTTACTTACACTATCTTTATCTAATTTTAATAATTTAATTATTTCTGCTCTTTTACCTTGTTTAATAAATTCATCAGGAACAGTATAATTCTCATAAATATTGTTAAAATTATGTTCTAATAAATATTTAGCTATTTCACTACCTAGTGAACCTATGCTTACAACTTCTTCATAAACAAATACTGGTTTATTTTGCATAGCAAGCATGGCTAAGATTTTCATATCCATTGGTTTAATATAACGAGCATTTATAACTTGCAAATAAATATTTTTTATTTTTAAATCTTCTTGAATTTCTAAAGCAGTATTTAAAAAATCACCATAACTAATTAAATAACCATCACAAGCTCTTTTTTCAAAATAGCTCATGATTTCCCACTTGCCAATACTTTGCAATTTATACTGTGCCTCATCATATTTAACTTTGTCTTTAGAATAACGAATGGCAACTAATCCCTTAGTTTGAAAGGCAGTATATAACATATCTCCTGCTTCTTTGCTATCATGAGGAGCCATAATTATAATATTGGGAATATTATTTAAAATAGCAATATCGAAAATACCTTGGTGGGTTTCCCCATCTTCTCCTACAATTCCGGCGCGGTCAATACCTATTACCACATTACCTTGCATTCTTGCTAAGTCTTGTTGAATTTCATCATAACCTCTTTGCAAAAAAGTTGAATATATGGACACAAAGGGTTTTTCTCCTTCTAAAGAAAAAGCATTAGCTAAAATCAGGGCATGTTCCTCCGCAATCCCCACATCTATAAACCGCTTGGGATACTTTTCTTTAAAACTATTTAACTTACTTCCATTAGCCATCGCTGGGGTTATAGCAATAATTTTTTTATCTTTTTTAGCAATATTAATTAAATGTTTGGCAATCGCATCACTCCAAGATATCTTATCAGTCTTAGAAGCTAACATTTTTCCGGTTTCAATATCAAAAGGACCTACTCCATGCCAAAGGCCAATCTTATCTTCCTCGGCATACTTATAGCCTTTACCCTTGGTTGTAATAACATGTAATAAAACCGGTTGAGTTTCATTTTTAGCCATTTGTAAATACTTGTCTAATTCTTTAAAATCATGACCATTGATTGGTCCATAATAATTAAGACCAAACTCTTCAAACAAATACCCTTCTTTCATATAAAGTTTTTTTAAAGACTCTTTTAGATGCTTCATTAAGTGATACAAATATTTCCCCACAACTGGTATCTTTTGTAAAATGCTTTTAGTATCTTTCATGGTCTTATGGTATTTTTTAGTACTTCTAATTCTATCTAAAGTATTATGTAGTGCGCCAACATTTTTAGAAATACTCATTTCATTATCATTTAAAATAACTATTAACTTTGTTTTAGCATCTCCAATATGATTTAAAGCTTCATAGCACAAGCCATTACCAATGGAACCATCACCAATTAAGGCAATAACATTATTATTTTCATGTTTCATATCTCTTGCTAAAGCAAAACCTAATGCTGCCGATAAACTTGTTGATGAATGTCCGGCTTCATAATTATCATAAATTGATTCACTGATCTTTTGAAAACCAGATAAGCCATTAAGTTTACGCAAAGTCTTAAAATCTTTAGCGCGCCCCGTCAAAATTTTATGGACATAAGCTTGATGTCCAACATCAAAAATAATCTTATCTTTAGGACAATCAAAGTTTCTATGAATTGCCATAGTTAGTTCAACAATTCCTAAATTAGAAGATAAATGACCACCAGTCTTTGCTACATTTTCTATTAAAAATTTTCTTATGTCTGTACTTAATTCATTCAATTCTTGATAATCCAAGTCCTTTAAAAACTTCGGATTTTTAATATTTTCTAACTTCATTCTTTCACTTCCAAGTTGTAAATCTATAATACCAAAGAATACCTCTTTGTTCTAGTCCTTTTTCCTATTTTTATAGTAAAAATTTCATTTTTATTTTAAGCAATTATTTTTTTTAAAGCATCAATTAACACCCCTTATTTACTAATTATTTTCTTAGTTCAAATTCTTTATCTTAATTTTAAGTTTTAAAAATTTCTTAATAATTATTAAATACCAGGATAATCAAAAAAACTATTTAATAATAATTAAATCGTCATCAAAGACTCATTAATAATTACCAAATAGTTTTACTTATCTTATAAATTATTATTTTTAGTACTTATAAGCTATAATTAAAATATCCTATTTTAATTGCCAACATATTCTTTATCAAAAGTTTTCAAAATAAAATCAACACCTAAAGTTAATTTATCAAATACCCAAATACTACAAATATAAAACACTGAATATAAAAGAATAGTATTAAAATTAATCTGACTTAAATAGAAGAAACTACTATGATAAACAATTACATACAAGAAAAGGGATAATAATATTGTATAAAGAATTGTTCTAAAGGTATTAAATGGCCTACAAATTCGAGATAGATTAATAAAGCCAGTTGTCCCTGTCATAATAACTATTAAAGTACTAGTTAAATCAGCATCAATATTAAATTGATTTCTAAATAATAAAATCATAATAACATTAAAAACTACCGTTAAAGCTGGCGGAATACTCTTACTAACTACTTTTAGCATGAAATTTCCTTTAACGCGGTTATGATTAGGCTCAAGAGCTAAGAAGAATGAAGGAACGCTAATAGTACAAGTGGTAATTAAACTCAATTGAATTGGTAAATAGAAGTATTCACTCTTAGTTAAAATACAAACACAAACTAAAATTGAAGTAAATATAGTTTTAATAAGTAGTAAAGAGGCTGATCTTTCAACATTATTAATTGTTCTTCTGCCCTCGGCCACAACCTCAGGTAACGAAGCAAAGTTAGAATCAAGTAATACTAATTGGCTTACATTTTTAGCGGCATCAGAACCACTGGCCATCGCAATGGAACAATCTGCACATTTTAGAGCTAAAACATCATTAACCCCATCACCCGTCATTGCTACGATATGACCTTGACTCTGCAAAGCTTTAATTAACATTTTTTTCTGTTCAGGGGTAACCCGCCCAAAAACATCATACTTTTCGACTGCTTCAAAAACATTTTCTTCAGTAATTGTCCTTGCATCTACTCCGTTAACATCGTTTAAACCAGCTCTTCTAGCTATCGATGCTACTGTTTGAAAGTTATCACCACTAATAATTTTTACTCGAACTCCTTGTTTTTTAAAATACTCTAAAGTAGCAGGAGCTGTTTGTCTAATTGTATCCTCAATGATAAGAAAGCCTAAAACTTGTTTTTCCTTCTTACCTTCTTTAGCTAAAACTAAAGTCCGATAATCACTATATTTTTCTAAAATTTCTTTATAATTTTCAACTTGCTCTTTTAAGACAAACTCTGGTGCTCCTAAATAAAAGGTTCCTTCGTCTTTAAAAGTAGCAGCACTATATTTACGACTCGAAGAAAATTCTACGACATCTATTACTTCCCAAGTCCCTTTTAAAGTATATTTATTTTGGATAGCTTGCATTGTATCATTTACATTTTTAAAAGCATAACATAAGTTACTTATTACTCTTTCGGCATAGTCTTTCTTTATCCCTTTATCAGCAATAAATTCTTTCATACGCATTTCTCCCGAAGTAATTGTTCCGGTTTTATCTAAACAAATAACATCAACTCGGGCCAAGGTTTCAATGCAATATAATTGTTGAACTAAAACATTAAATTTAGCAAGTCTAGCTACACTTACAGCCATAACTGAACTGGTAAGTAAAAGTAAACCTTCAGGTATCATTCCAATTAAAGCGCCCACGGTATTAAAAATAGCGCTCGTTATATCATTAGTAACTTCTATCTGATTAATTAAAAGCAGAATTCCAACGGGAATAATAGCTATCGATAAAACTTTTAGTAAACCTTCAAAAGAACTCATAATAACTGAATTAGCTTTTTTATCATACTTAGCTTCTTTACTTATTTTAGAAATATAATTATCAGCTCCAATATGTAAAACTTGTACGGTAGCAAAACCACTAACAATAAAACTTCCTGATAAAAGGGTATCCCCTTTCTTTTTTATTATTGCTTTTGACTCGCCAGTAATAAAAGCTTCGTTAACTTCAACGGTTCCTTCCCGAATAATGCTATCAACAACAACCTGATTACCTAATTTATATTCTAAAATATCATCTAAAACTATCTCTTCAACACTAAGTTCTACCTCTTTTCCATCACGAATACCCATTACTTTTGAGGCTGATAACACCGATAACTTATCAATTATTTTCTTAGAAATAATTTCTTGGGCCGTACTAATAACACTATTAGCAATAATAACTCCCATAAACAAGCAGTTTTTAATGGCATCAAATAATTTACCACCTATTATTCCTGCTACTAAAATAGCCCCTCCTAATAAAACATTAATAAAATTGAAATAAGTACAAAAATTACTGATAATAATTTGTTTTATCGTCTTTGTTGGGGGAACATCTACATAGTTAATTAAATTTTCCTCTATCCTTTTTTGAACTTCTTCAGAAGATAATCCAGTTTTTAAATTAATTTTTTCTCTTTCTTCATTTTCCATAGGCACCACTTCTTTACTATCTTATAATATCAAAATTCAAAAAAACTTACCACCCTTAATTAGTAAAATTGGTAAGTTTTTCTTAAGTTTAAATTAGCATTTTCTTTATTTTAAGTAACAGGCAAAAACCTTATTTAACATTGCCAATATAATAATTCTTTTTACCTTTACGGATCAAGAATATTTCTCCATCAATAGCCTTGTCTTTAGTAATTTTATATTCTAAATCAGTAATCTTTTGATTATTTAAGGATAAAGCATTACCACTTATTAATTCTCTAGCTTCCCTTTTACTACTAAATATCTTAGCCTCAACCAAAACATCAACAATATTACCCTCTTCAAAACTAACTTGTGGAACAGTATTTAAATTGTTAACGATATCTTCTTTAGTTAAAGTATTGATTTTATCTGTAAATAAGGCTTCGCTTATTTTTAAAGCTTTTTCATATTCTTCTTTTCCTCGTAAATCAGTAATTATACATTTAGCCAAAGTTTTTTGCGCAATTCTTAATTCTTTCTTCTCATTATGCTTAAGCATAACGCTTTCAATTTCTTCTTTAGTTAAAAAGGTAAATACTTTTAAATACTCTTCTACTTTAGAATCATCAGTATTAATTAAATATTGATATAAGGCGTAACTACTCGTTTTATTTTTATCTAACCATAAAGCATTACCTTCACTCTTGCCAAATTTTTTACCATTAGCATCTAAGATTAAAGGCATAGTAAAACCATATGCTTCTTTACCCAATATTTTTCTAATTAAATCGATACCGGTTGTAATATTTCCCCATTGGTCGGAACCAGCAACTTGCATAGTACAGTTCATTTTTTCATACATGTTTAGAAAATCATAACCCTGAATTAACATATAACTAAATTCTGCATAAGTTATACCAGTTTCTAAACGACGACTAATTATATCTTTATTCAACATATAATTAACATTAACATATTTACCAATATCTCTTAAAAAATCTAAAAATTCATATCCTTTAAACCAGTCATAGTTATTAACTAATTTAACATTACCCCCAAAAATTTCATCAATCTGACTTTGAATCCCTTTAATATTATTATTTAAGGCTTCAATACTAATTATTTCTCTTTCACTAGTTGGTCTTGGATCGCCAATTCTACCTGTGGCCCCACCACATAAAATAATAGGTTTGTGTCCCATTTTCATTAATCTCTTAGCTGTTACTAGTGAAGAATAGTGTCCTAAGTGTAGGGAATCTGCCGTTGGATCAGTTCCCCAGTAAAAAGTTAGGCTTTCATTATTTATTTTATCTTTAATATCAGCACCTGCTACATCTTTTACTAAACCACGCCATTCTAATTCTTCCCAGTTTGTCATTTTTTTCATTACATTATTTCTCCTTTATCATCAAATTTAACATTTATTACTTTTCTACTTGCTAAGTAATCGCACATATGTACAAAGTATTGATATCTATCCTTTGGTACTTCTAAAATTTCATTACCATTATAATCGGTATTCCATTTTCCCATATGTGTCTTAACAACATGACTTATTAATTTAACCTCAGCATCGGTTAACTTCGTCTTTTCTTGCATATCTTCGGCATATTTAGCCGCCAAAATTGGATGGTCAAAACGAGTATAGTTTTCTTCCGGATTACCCTTTTTCAAACCATCATGAATAAGTAAGCCGGTTATCATAATATCTTTTTCGTGTTGCGTAAATAATTTATCATAGGGAGTTATTTGGTATAATTCATAAGCCATTCTAACTGCCACTTTAGTATGTCTAACAAGACCACCAGAACCACTAGCAAAATCAGGATGATATTTTCCTGTCGATGAAGCTGGTATTTTATAAAAATATTCTGGCAGATTATCAAGTAATATCTTTGCACTTTCTCTAATTCGCATATCACTAATATAATTTAATTCCTCTGTAAACATGTAATACCTTCTTTCTCTTTTTTCACAAAAAAATAGCCATAATATAAGGACGAATTATCGCGGTACCACCTTATTTTATGACTAATCATACACTCTTTAATGATAACGGTTTTAACCGATTTAACTCCGGGTTTGTAAGGCCCTTCTTCGTCAACAAATAAATTCTATCATAATTTTATTTTCTTGTAAATATACTATTAAATAAGTTACTAAAGAAATTTTTTATGCCTTGTAAATTGAAATAAATCTTATATCCTAAAGCTCTAAGAACAGCATAAGCAACTGCTAAAATTACTAATAAAACAATAAATATTGTACCAATTATATTACTTTTCTTTTGATAGCCAGTAACATTTATTAAATAGTCAGTATAATTACCATTCTCAGCCGTAACTCTTACCTTTATTTGACTGCCAGTTGTAAGATTGGCATTTCCTTCAATAGTTATTGTCGAATTAACATCTTGAGATGCACATTCAATACTAACATCAGTTTCATTCTTTTTTATGGTTATATTGTATTCATTAACATTAGGATTAAAATTAATCGCATGACCGCTAATTACTAGCGATTTAAGTAAACTATTATCAGAAATAGCCAATTCAGCCTCTTTCTTAATGATATAAATAGTATAAACATTACTTACACTGCTATCACTACTTGTAACTGTAATGGTCAATTCATTTGGTCCTACTTCCAAAGAGTCGCCACCTTTTATATCAACAGTATCTGTTTCATTCATAGTTTCAACAGTAGCCAAAACGTTACTTACATCATAGCCAACCGTAACATTATAATCAAAAATATTACTTTCAAAATCAATCTTACCTTCACTTAATTTTAAAGAAGCTAGTAATGCTTGTGATTTATCAGGTTGCGGTGTTGGCGTTGGATCCGGAGTTGGCTCTGGTTCTATATTATCTGCTTTTTTTCTGGTTACAACAAGGCGATAAACACGTACTTGTCCAGCTTCACTTTTAACTTTAAGATAAACATTATTTTCGCCTTCGTTTAAGTGAACATTACGAGGTCCATATCCATTTACAAAACTAGATTTGCTATTAGTTAAAGTAGCACCTAGTGTTAAAACATCAACATCATTTTCAACTTCAACATTATAAACATTAGTATTACTATTAAATTTAGGAGATAAAGTTCCACTGGATAATGTAATATTATCTAAAGTATTGACATTACTTTTACTAGTTGAAGTTCCGCCACCAGCAGGTTTACTTCTTGTAACCTTAATTGTATATGTAGAAATTTTTTCCTCTTTTAAAACAAAACCCTTTACTTTTATTTGAATTTCATTATCTCCATAATTAAGATTATAAGTCCTAGGCTCGTAGCCATCAACAAAGGAAGCATCTTTATCAAGTAAACTGGCATAAACGGTAATAATTGAAGTACTACTAGGTACTGTTACAGTATAATTAAAATTATTTTGACTAAAAGTTGGGGATAATGTTCCTCTTGATACACTTAAACTGTTTAAATAACTTGAAGCATTAAGAACCACATTACCAGTATTTTTTTCACAACGATAATTATAAGTATTTTTACAAAATCTTTTTTGAATGCCATAAGGAGTAAAATCAATTGTTCTCAAACTACAAGTAGAAGCAATTGGTTCTGTTTGTATAGTATGTAAATAATAGCCATCAGCACAAGTAACTAAATTCTTATTTTCTAATAAGTTACTATAAACACCAGAAGAAGATATAATACCACACATATCAATGGTACCACTACCTGTAACATTTGTTAAGCCTTCTCTATAACAACTACCCTCATTTTTTGTAAAAGTATAACCGGAAGAAGTTTTGCCCTTGGCATCGCCAGCCCAAATAGTATAAGTTCCATTTGGCATACTTAGATAAGTACTAGTACTAGATGAGCTAAACTTTACAGCATCCGTAAGCGACGTACCTACTAAATAATAGGCTATATCATAATCACCTTTTGTTGCTGTCACATAAATCAAATCATCATCTTTATTCTCAACTGCCTCAATCTTTGGCGGATTATAAGCCTTAACCTCCATACACCCCAAAAGCAAAACCAAACCCCACAGCATTTTAAATGTTTTTTTCATCTTACAATTACTCCCTCGCTCATAATTTAATGATACCATTTTCTCTATGCCTATTCAAGAAAAAAAGACATCATTTGACATCTTAATTTTCTAATTTTTCAACTGTTTTCTTTAAGAGAACAACAGTATTACTTCTTAAATCTTCTACAGCTTTATCAAGTACTGGTATTGCAGCATTTTTAACTTTGAGAGCTAACTTATTTACTTCTTTTTTTATTTTATTACCAGCTACTATGCAATCACCTTTTAGTTTAGCACTATCTAATTCTTCTAAATAACCCTTAATATTATTTAGAATACTAAGGCAATCATTTCTTAAAGTTTCACTATTCATATTTTTAATATAATTAGCAACTTCATCTACTTTAGCTGATACTTTTTTACGCATTGTAACCCCACGATAAGGCGCTAATAACATGCCAGCACCAACACCTAAAGCTACTCCTAAAATAAAACCTTTAGTTTGTTTTTTCATTTAAACTTCCTTTTCTTCTATTCTTTTTTTATCTTTTTTCTTAAATATTCTACCAATAATACCACTAGCTGTTTCTACTACTCTATCCGTAATTGAAACGATTTTATCTGTTGTTATATCAATTATTGAAAATAAGCTATTTAAACTACTAACCTTCTTTGATACATCATCAACAACTCTATCCACTTTATCCAAGGTTTTAATAGCCTTAACTCCAATAATAATACCTATGATTAATATTATTATCAATAATACATACACTACAAGTGGTAAAAATACTTGTAAAAATTCTAAAAACATACTTACTTATCCTCTCTATTCTCGTACATTGAATCTATTAAATTAAACAAATCTTTTTCTAAGGAATCCTCTTCTTCATTTTTATTTGACTTATTAGTTAACTCTACTCTTTCTTCTTGCTTATCTTTAATATCTTCTTCTATTTCTTTTACATCGCTAATATCAATCCTTGTTGTCTTGCCAATTTCTTCATCAGCATCCAATTCTTTAGAAATATCAGTCATTTGCATTTCATTTTCACTAGAAAAATCTTTTAACTGTTCATTATCGTCACTATCAATATTTTTTTCTAAAATGCCAAAAGCTTTCTTACGTACATTATCAACATCCATTATTTTTGGCAATGTTCCTTCACTAGATGCTCGTGGTAAGATATCTTCCTTTCGATAATTTTTATCTAACACCCCGTAAACTGGAGAAATAACTGGTGATGGCGTAAATTTTTTAATTGGCTCTTTACTAGCTACCGGTTTATTATAAATATTTTGACGATATTCACTGGCTTGATTTCCAGTATCGCTAATTCTCGAATCTCTTACTCTTACTTCTTCCTTTGTTTCTTTATTACTTGAAGTAGTACTTGATCCATATCTTAATTCTTCATACCTACGATATCCAGCATCAATTTTTTCCTTTTCTTTTTTAGCTTCTATTCTTCTTTTTTCTTCTTCTTTTTCTTCACGGGCTTTACGGTCACGCTCCAATAAACGATTTTTATTAATAGCAGCTATTCTATCAAATTCCTCTTCATCAAAGCTTTGAAAAACACTAGGCTCTTTTTTGGGTTCTAAAACCTCCTTAACCGGAGTACTACTTTGTGAACTAAATCTAACTTCTTCTTTCTTTGGTTCTACTTTTTCTTTTTTTTCTTCCGCTACTACTTCATCTTCATCATCTTCAAATAAGACATTTTTTAATTTATCAAAAAAACTCATTTTTGTTGCACTCCTTCTAATTTACTAAGTCTGGGTCGTCTTGTACATCTTTTCCTTCATAAACATCTTCTTCTGAAACCTTTAAGAAGTTTGACTCATTTTTCTTAGTTTCAAAAATATTAAATTCGATTTCTTTTGTTGCTAATACATTTTCTCCCACAATACTTTCTAAAATATTGTTGTTATATTTTACACTACTTAAAACAACCATAGCATTAGTAATTGCACTCTTAATATTTTCTTCATCTACTATCACTTCTATTTTAGCATAATTATACATAATTTCAAGTAAATACTTACCATTCTTCCACTTATTTATCTCGATGTAGCCATACTTATCTTCATAATTTATACTTTTTGAATAAACGGCTTTACTATCGACATTATAAGTTTCAATAACCCGATTATAATAACTAACTACATCTACATAAAAATAATACTTATAAGTATCATCAGCCAAAGTTTCATTATAATCAAGGGTACTTAAAATATCCATATTAGTTGGCGTATAATACTTATAACCAGTTCGATAAGTATTTTCCATTTTATAATTACTAGCAACCACACTATTTATTAATTCATCATAATTCTTATCATTAATCTTACTACATCCACATAGAAGAAGAATCGTAGCAAACAAACATAAAATTCTTTTCATAACGTCTCCATAGTCCCATTATATCAAATAATATTTAATTTTAAAAGTTTACTTAGTTGCTTTTAAATAATTAATTTTAACACCTTTATTTTTAAACTTTCTTTCATACTCAGTTTCTTCATAAAATTTATCAGTACTCCATAAGTCTAAAGAGATATCCTCTATTTTATAACAATAATTAGATAAAGATACAATACTACTTTCAAAAAGACCTGTATTATCCGTTTTTTGAAGAATCACACATTTGTCTTTAAAAATATCATCATATATCTTCAAGAAAATATCACTTGTCAAACGTCTTTTACTATGACGAGCCTTTGGCCATGGATCTGAAAAATTTAAATAAATAGTACTAATTTCCTTAGAAAAAATATTATTTAAATTTAATGCATCGCCATTTATAATTTTTAAATTAGGCAAATCTTCATGTTCTAATTTTTTAACTGCTCTGGCAACAATTGACGTATACTTTTCCAAACCAATAAAATTGACATCAGGATTATTACGTGCCTTGCTTATTATAAAATCACCTTTTCCCATCCCAATTTCTAAATGAATTTCATTGTCATTGCCAAAGACATCGTTATAATGTCCCTTATATTCTTCAGGTTTAACAATTATATATTTATTATCTTTTATTATCTCGCCTGCATTTTTTATATTTCTAATACGCATATTATCACTACTTTCTTAACCTTACATAAAATGTATTAGGAGGTTTTTATATGTTAAAATCACGAAATTCTTTCTTTTCAGAATCCAATATGAATTCAATAAATTATGTTAATCCTAATCCTGGTAATATGAATCACATGATGCCCAATGTTCAAACTCAAAGTGCCTCTAATTCTTTTTATCAAGGACCTGCTATGATGCCAGAATACACTACTTATCCTGCTTATCAAAATTATCCGGTGCAAACTAACACTACCACTCAAATTAACGACTATGACAATCGTCTGGCTAAATTAGAGCGCAGTATTAATCGTTTAGATGCCAGAATTACTAAATTAGAAAACAAAGCCCAAATGACTACTGATGAAATCACCAACAATCTTTACATGGTCTAATCAACTAATTTATTTATTATATTTTTAAACTTAAGCCTGTCGTTTAAGTTTTTTTGTTACTTTATTTAATAGATTTTTCCCTAGTACTTCATCTAATAACCCCATTTTGTAGGAGAGTCCCCCATAGATTAAGACTCCAATTATTGCATAAAAAATAATAATTAAAACTGCACTTAATCTACTTGTAGCAGTAAATGGTATAACCATCTTTAATCCCCAGATGGTTAAAAACATAACTAAAGATGGAACTAAAATTTTTCCTATCGTCTTTAAAGAATCTTTATAATTAATTTGTTTTTCTTCTTTTTTAATCGTTCTTAAATTAATAAATACCGACAATAAATAGCCAATAATGCTTGATACTAAAGGACCTAAATAAGCCCTTATTCCTAAAAATCTCAGCAAATACATTAAAGGAATATCTAAAATAGCATTACTTAAAAGTCCACAAATAGTAGCTATATAAACAGTTTTATATTTATTTAAGGATTGCATAATACTAGAAGTAATCATATAGAAATTTAAAGACACAGCTACAAATACAGAAACACTTAAAATAGTCGCCCCAATCTCATTAGCACCATAAAATACTTGCCATACTTCACTAGAAAGTACCGATAAACCAATCGCCATCGGTAACGAAACAAAAGTAATTATTTTAAAGGAAGCATTGATTTTATTATTAACATCATCCCATTTTTTCAAAGTATAGGCATGAACTATTGAAGGAATAAGACTTATTGTCATTCCCATTGCAATACTAATAACAATCATATTAATCTTACCAGCCCAAGTAGAAATAGATGAAGAAATAAATTCAATTTCACTAGTTTGAAAGCCCATTAACTCTAGACCTCTTAAAACTAAGATCATATCAACAAAACTATATAAGGATGATACTGAATTAATAATAATATAAGGAATAGCATAGCTTGCTAACTTCTTCGTAATCTCCTTATTAGTAATCTTATCTTTTTTCTTCTGTTCAACCAATCCCAGATCTTTTTTGTTCTTATTCATCTTATGCTTAACATAGAAAAAACTCACAAGTCCGCCAAAGAAAGCCCCACTTAAAGC
Source organism: uncultured Bacilli bacterium (assembly GCA_934098505.1). Taxonomy (GTDB): domain Bacteria; phylum Bacillota_I; class Bacilli_A; order RF39; family UBA660; genus CAG-605. The sequence continues at coordinate 181,238 of CAKOOR010000001.1, read as the reverse complement.
AATCATAACGCCGAATACATAACTTAAATGAAATACTTTAATGGCTAGGAAACTACCAACTATAATAATTAAAATACGCACTACTTGTTCTAAAACGTTACTAATACTTGAAATATTAATAACATTGTGTCCTTGTAAATACCCTTTAGCAACGCTTAAATAAGGAATAACTAAAATAGCTAAAGAAACTGTTCTAATAACCGCAGTTATCGCTTCTTTGGTATTGCCGCCAGTTAAATCGCCAATGATAAAAGATGCAATCGGATAAGCAAAGAAAAATAAAATAATAAAGATAGCAACAGATATAAAACGCATAATTTTAATTGCTATCTCATAAGCTCTTTTTTTAGCATCATACATTTTTAAAGTATAAAATTCATTAGTAATCTTTGAAATAGCAATTGGTAAACCTACTGTTGAAATATCTAAAAAAATATTATAAATATTATAAGCATAACTATATAAAGCTGCCCCCGTCGTCCCAACAATCGCATAAAAAGGAATTACATAAAGCATCCCCATTATTTTTACCAATACTATAGCTAACGTTGCAATAAACGTTCCTTCAATAAATGAACTTTTCTTCAAAGTCGACCACTTCCTTAACATGTATAAACCACCATTGCTGAGTAACAATAAATCTGTTCCTCTCCAAACATAGCAGTTGCAACTGAATACTTGATATCAATTATATCATAAGTCCCAGAATCAAGAAACATATTAATTTCACTTTCTAAATCTTTTTCATGTTCACAATCAAATACTTTTACTTTCATCTTGCATCACCTAAACTTATGATACTTCTTATTTTCTATATATTTTGTCGGATTATGGCATTTCTTAAAAATAATGTTGATTTATAGAATTTACTCTAATAATTTTATTCTTATTCCTAAAACTCCATACTCTTTTTGTTTATCTTTACTGTAATATTTCTCTAAAGTATTTATTAATTCTTCCTTGATAAATTTCTTATCCGCTAGTTCTTCTATTTTAAAATTATCTACCATCTCTTGAAAAGAATGAAATCTAAAAAACTTCTACTACTTCCGTAAAAAAGCTTTCTTCTAATTTAGGTTCTTTATAAAATTTAATCTTATCTCCTGCCTTTATATTTTTTCTCTTTTCGTCATTTAGTCTTATTTCGATTCTTTTAGTCCCATTTAACATAAATCTGGTTGTAAATTCATTTCATATATCATTTGTAGCACTTCCTTAATTAAATTAAGTATATCATAATTCATAAAATACTTTTGAAAAATCTTCCTTATAAAAAAGCTTGCTTATCTAATAAATCTAATGTATTATAACCATATATCTTATAAACATAATAAGTTTATAAAACTTTTTTCCTTATTTATATATAGAAAAAAAACTACTATTCTAGTTTATTCAAACCAAAAAGCAGCCCTACAAAAATGCTAACATTGGGTGTATTTAAAACATGACCGGTAATAAGAGAAATTACCATACTCAAAATAAAAGTAAATAAATAAACACCTTTCAATTTTCCACTTCTAATATTTTTTAACATGGTATATCCATATACCAAGATTCCACTGATACCTAGAGTAAAAAATATATCAAATATATCTATTTCAATGCCTTTAAAAAAATTAATATAACTTTTTCCAAGTCCTAGTAAAATACCCAAAAGTGAACTATTTTGATATAAATTACTAACCCCCTTTAATATTTCTAATCTTCCACTAAAGACTAACTTGTCTAATCCATTTAAACTAAAAACATTATTTAAATTAAAACCATAATACTTTATAGCCCGTATTATATTTTTGGTAACAGCCATTTGAGGTAAAACTGCTAAAATACATAAAAATATCAAGAAGGCTAAACACCATAAAATGCACTTTTTCTTTTGGGAAAACTTTTTATAAACAGGACACAAATATTTAAATAAGAAATAAATACTAACGATTATGCTTCCTAACATTAAAGTCTTAGTGCCCACTAAATAAATACAAAAAAGTAATTCTGCAAAGGTTAAAATTATCAAAAAACAACTTTTTCTTTTAACTAAATATTCTATTACTAAAGGTAATAAAATAACCAAAATATTACTTATTTCATTGCCACCATAAAATAATCCATAAAAACCATTCTTACCTTCATAAAAATTATCTGCATAATTGCCATATTTAAATAGATAAGGAATAACGATAAGATTTAAATATATTAAATAAGTAATCATAATTATCTTTAAATTAAAATAGCTTTCATTAGTATCTACTTCGTGCATGAATATGATAACTATTGGTAAGTAAAATATTGTTAAAATAGTATTCAAACTACTACTAAACCCATTATGTAATAGAAAAATTTGACTCGTCAAATAGATAATAAAATAGCCAATTAAGAATAGAATTTCTTTTCTTCTTTTCTTTATAACTAAAAGATATAAAATCATTAAACCTAACGTAACTGCTCTTATAATACTTGATAAACTAATAAAATTAAAACCATACCTAATTTGTAAATACGTTACCGCATCCATAATCGGTTGTAAGATTATTAAAAACATTAAGACTATTGATACTAAATTTATTAATTTTCCTGTTTCTTCCTTTTTTTTAGAAAGAACTTCTAAATTTAGGCTAGCATTTTCTTTTCTTTCTATCTTAGATTTATTTACACGATTCTTCATCTAACAACAGCTCCCAAGTTTTAATAACTTCCTCTTTAGTATATTTTTGAGCTACTTTACAAGCATTTTGCCCCATTTTTTGTAATTTTTCTTTATTAGTTAAAAGTTCAACTATCTTATCCGCCATTTCAAATTCATTACGGTTATTAATTAAATAGCCATTATAACCATTCTTAATTAATTCTCTTGCTCCTTCGGCTGAAGAAAACGCTACTACTGGTACACCATGAGCCATTGCCTCTAACATAACAAGTCCAAAAGATTCAGAATGACTAGTCATGATATAAAGAGCCGAATTATCATACAACTTATCAATTTCCTCTTGAAATAAATAGCCCGGCATCTTAACTTTACTAGCTAAATCATTTTTCACAACCGTTTCAAAAAGATTATTTTTCTCTTTACCATCGCCTACCAATGTAAGAGAAGTATCTTGAATTTGCAAATTTACTAATTTATAAACCTTTATTAAATCAGCAAAGCCTTTAACTGCTTCCAATCTACCAACAGCAATTAAATTACGGTTATTATACTTGGTTTTAGTCTGGCTTAGCTTATCAATGTAATTAGGAACGTATCTTACTTGACACTTTAAATGATATTTTAAAAATTCTTTTTCATAAAATTCTTGCAATTCTTTATTAACCATAACCACATCATCTAAATACTTACAAGACTTAATAAACTCTTTTATTTCTTTTTTAGTATGCTTGTTATAATTATGTTCCCAACCAATAGCACGAACACCAGTATTTTTGTATTCACCTAATAAGCGATTAAAATAGACCTTACTACTTATTATAATATCACTGTCACATGCATCAATTGCATCAATAGTTTTACTTCTTTTTAATCTTAAAACTTTTAAAGCATAAGCCAAATCCTTAACTAAACTAAACATTTTTAAATGTTTCAAATCATAACGAATATCATCCCTATTGGGTTTAACCTCAGTTAAATAACGAACATTTACCCGTTTATCAATATCAAATGCCGGTTTATCATAAAGTTTATAAACAGATAATATTTCAACATGGTACTTGCCAGCCAAACTATTGGCTAAATTAGTAATACACCTTTCTGCCCCACCATATCCCAAATGCAAAGATAAAATAGTTACTTTTTTCATATCATCACATCTAATCAATAATAAAAAATTCTAATTAAATTATTACTGATTAATACCTTTCTCTTTATATTTTTATTATACCTTGTGTATAATCATCTATTTAAAATTATACTGAAAAATAAAGATAAGTAAAGAAAAATAGAATTACTATCACATAATTCTATTTATATCTTAAGCAATACCATTTTTTATATCCTACTTTAAATCTTTAACTTCAAAAAGAAGCATTCCTAAACCATTGATTATTAATATCCAAAATAAAGAACCTAAACCTATAATTTTATAATTAACAATGCTTAAATAATCAGCTGGCATTAAGCTCAATTGAATACTAGGTACCAGTTCTAACATCAATCTAATTTCTTTACTTTGAACTAATTTAGAATTTAAAAACCAAGTCAGAATAAACATCGAACCAAACATCGAAACACCATAACTAATTAAATTTATTAATAAAGAAACTGGTTTACTCTTAAATAACATCGTTACTAAAACCATTAAAGAGCCAAAAACTAATGTTGCTAAATAACCATCCAGTAATAAATATCTAAAAATAACCTTATCTAAATCAATTGTTCCTTTATAATAATGGATACCTATTCGAATGGAAAGATAATAAATGCCATAATATATTGTTATTACTAAAAAACTAATCAATAAATTTGAAAAATAGATTTCCTTTCTTTTTTTGCCAATAATAATCTTATTTCGAATTGTCCCTTCTTCATAATCACTGCCAATGAAAAAACTAATAAAGAAAACAGCAAAGAAAATAACGGCTAAAGGAACACCTAAAAGTAAACTACTACCGTCAATTATCTCACAAACCCCATCATAGCAGCTATTATTTCTTACCCCAATAAAACCATAAAAAACTAGTACTATAAGTCCAACCCAAAAAGTTTTATCTTTAATAAAACGTTTGAAATCAGTTAAAAACAAATTAAGCATTCATATCTCCCACTTTCTTTAAAAAATAATCTTCTAACGTTTCTTCTCTTGTGGTTATATCTAAAACTTGACACTTATTTTTATCTAAATAAAGAACTAGCTTATTAATATTTAAAGAACTATTAATTATAAAAGTATTGTTTTGTAATTGATATTTAATCTTTTCTCCTTGTAAATAATCCTGTAATACCTTATTTTTATTTACTTTTATTAACGTCTTCTTTCCTAATTTTTTCATTAATTCTTTCCTACTAATAGCGTCTATCAAACTACCCTTTTCAATTATACCATAATGTGTTGCTACTTTTGATAACTCATCCAAATAATGGCTAGAAATAATAAAAGTAATACCATATTCTTTATTTAATTTTAAAATAACATTACGAATATCATTGATTCCAACTGGATCTAGACCATTAGTTGGTTCATCTAAAATTAATATTTTAGCATCATTAAGTAAAGTCATGGCGATACCTAAACGTTCACGCATTCCCAAAGAATAATTTTTTACCTTTTTAGTATTATTTTCTAAATTAACTAATTTTAATAATTCTTCGATTTTCTTTTTATCTTTTCGACCGCATAGCGTAGCTTGCAACATCATATTTTCAGAAGCTGTCTTTTCTAAATATAAGGAACATGTTTCAACAATAGCTCCCAGATATTTACGAACTTGATAAATTTTACTATCATTACTCTTCACACCCAAAATAGTAAATTCCCCGTAACTAGGTAATTGTAATCCACATAAAACTCTAATTAAGGTTGTTTTACCAGCCCCATTGCGTCCAATAAGACCATAAATACTACCTTCAGGAACCTTTAAACTTAAATTATTTAAAGCTAACACCTTACCATATTTTTTATCTAAATTATTAACCTCAATAACATCCTTTTCTTTTTGCATTAAATCACCTACTATATAGTTAAATTATATAGTAAGTTTTACCAATAGTAAAGAAATATTAAATTATATTATTAATAGCAACCCTATTTATAAATATAAATATTCTGGGAGTGGTGGGTGGGAAAATAACATAAAGTATTTCAAAACCAAAAAAAGCAGTATCTAAAATACCACTCTATAAATAAGAACTTATAATATTCATAACTTTATCTTTTCCTTCTTTTGTAACCGAAGAAAAATAAATTATATTATCCGTATCTTGAAGATCAAAAGTACTATTTAAAACCTTCTCAATTTTAGCACGTTTTGATTGAGAAACTTTATCATACTTAGTTGCCACTATCGTCACTTCTTTATGATAATACTTTAAAAAATTATACATAAGTAAATCATCTTCCATAGGCTTATTGCGATAATCAATAAGCAAAAAGACTCTTTTTAAAGCATCTCTATTCATCAAATATTCTTCAATCATTAAACCAAACTTAGCTTGCGTTTGTTTGTCTACTGAAGCATAACCATATCCCGGAACATCTACTAAATAAAATACTTCATTAACATTATAAAAATTTAAAGTTTGGGTCTTTCCTGGTTTACTCGAAGTATGAGCAAAGTTTTTACGATTAATTAAAGTATTAATAAAGCTACTCTTGCCAACATTACTACGTCCAACAAGTAAAAATTCAGGTAAATTTTCCGTTGGATATTGTGATTCTCTAACCGCTAAACTACGTAAAGATACGGAATTAATTTTCATAAAATTTACACCTCGTATTTGTAATTATAATATATTTAATTAATTTTTGCAAATTTTCGTCAAAGCAATATGAATTATAACGATTATTAATAGAAAAACAACTAAAAAAAGAAGGATACCCTTCTTACATTATTCCACACTTATTATCATAAACATTGCAACATGTATCTTCTTCACAGCAAGTATACATTGGTACATAAGTATGATGAATAATATGATGGTTCATAATTCTTGTATTTACAGGAACAATATGTTTTACTTCATGATGAATTTCACGATGACAACATCTTTCTTGGGGACATTCATAAACAGGTGTCATATTGCAACCAGTCATCCCCATGTCCATGCATTCGTTACTCGCAGTATCCATCCCCATTTTGTTTGTATTCATTTTATCCATTGGTGTTGCTCCCATGTCAAAACAACGATTTCTTATCATAAAAAAACAATCCTTTCTAATGTAGTGTATGATTGTTTCTAAATCTTTACTGGATAAATGTCCTTATTTTAAATCTTTAAATAAAATAAGAAGATGTTACTCCTCTTATTAGAATGGCATTTTAAAATTACCGCTAGCCATTTGTTTCATCATTTTTTGCATTGTTTCAAATTGTTTAAGTAAACGATTTACTTCTTCAACTGAACGGCCGGAACCTTCGGCAATGCGACGCTTTCTTGAGGCTTTTAAGACTTCGGGATGTTTTCTTTCATACTTAGTCATCGACAAAACGATTGCCTCAACATGAGCCATGTCTTTAGGATCAATATTGATATTATTTAAACCAATTTGTCTAGCTTGAGGAAGCAATTTTAAAAATTTATCTAAAGGTCCAAGCTTTTTAATTTGTTTTAAATTTTTTAAGAAGTCCTCAAGATCATATTCTCCTTTTTTCATTTTAGCAGCTTGTTCTTCAACCTCATCAGCATCAATTACTGATTCAACTTTTTCGGCAATAGCCATAATATCGCCCATATCTAGGATACGTTCGGCCATACGCTCCGGATCAAAAGTCATTAAACCATCTAATTTTTCGCTATCGCCAATAAATTTAATAGGTACATGAGTTAGATGTCTTACAGATAAAGCCACACCGCCTTTAGTATTACCATCCATTTTAGTTAAAATGCACCCAGTTAAATTTAATTTATCATTAAAACCATTAATTACATTGATAGCATCTTGTCCCATCATAGCATCAATTACTAAGATTTCTTCATTAGGTCTAGCTAATTCTTCAACATCTTTTAACTCATCCATTAAAGCATCATCAATATGCAAACGACCAGCTGTATCGATAATAACATAGTCATTACCATTAGTCTTTGCAAATTCTAAAGCGTCAGTTACAATTTCTGTAACTTTCTTATTATTTTCACTAAATACTGGAATATTTAATTCTTTACCAACCGTTTTTAATTGGTCAATTGCCGCTGGCCTATAAATGTCACAAGCTACTAACAATGGTTTTTTAGCCTCTTTTTTTCTTAGATAATTAGCAAGCTTCCCACTGGTAGTTGTTTTACCACTACCTTGAAGACCAACAAGCATTAAAATAGTTGGATTGCCATCTACACATAAAGGCGCTACTTCGCCTCCTAATAGTTCAACTACTTCATCTTTAACAATCTTAATAAATAATTCATCAGGCTTTAAAGATTTATCTACTTCTTGACCTAAAGCTTTTTCTTTAACATTATTAATAAATTCTTTAACTACTGTATAGTTAACATCAGCTTCCAATAAAGCCATTCTAATTTCTCTTACAGCATCATTTATATTTTCTTCTGTAATACGACCCATGCCTTTTATATTTCTTATGGCATTTGTAAGTCTATCACCCATATATTCAAACATTTTCTTATCACCTAGTTAATTGTATCAAATCTAGGATAAAATGTCTTTATTTTCTCTTTATTTCCCACTAAAAAATGACTATTTCTAGCCATTTTCTATCATTTTTTTAGTTTTTTTCTAATTTTATTTATTTTTAATATAAATTATAAAATAGAAAGCCTTAATACTTCAAGGTTAAAAAGTCATATCTTTAGAGTGTTTGTGGCTATTTTTCGTTATTTAAAATTTTAGAAACATAATCATCATCGCAGTAAATTTGCATATTCATTCACCTCAAGTAGCAAAAAAATCTCTTTTATTAATTTTATTTACTAGCCAACTTATAGGGATTTTCTAAAGTACCATTACCATCGACAATAACATTTTTATCTAAAGATATTACTGGTTTCAATCCTAAATTTGAAGTGACTTTACTATCTGCTACTACTTTTCCTTCGGTAGTAACTGAAAAATTATCCACAACATTATAATTATAAACTACTTGACTGCCACTAAGAGTGTAAAAACCAACACTATCTTCTTTATTATTTAAATAATAATTATCATAAGTAGTATTACTAGAAGAACCAGTATATCTTACTTCATCAATATTAATAAGGCCAACTTTACTTTCTTCTACTAGCCCACTACATTTTAAACTAGGGGTATTATCATTTACTATTCTTTGGTATGAATTAAAAAATTTACCATCAATATTTTCTAAATAATAAGCATTTTCATTGCAAAATTTACTATTAACTATATAACTATCAATTGTACTTAGGTTAGAACTATACCAATTATTTAACTTTTCTAGTGCGCTACTTTTACTAAGTAGAGCATTATTGCCATAATCTTCATTATCAATTTTATTCCTAAAAGCACTGGTTATAACATTATTATTACTAATAAGTCTAACGGTTCCATCACCATTAATTCTTAAAATTCGAAATAATATATCATTTAAAGATACATAATTATCGGTAATATTGCCTCTAAAAACATAAGATAAACCATCATCATCTTCACTCATAAACAAGCCACTATCAGTAAAATTATTTAAATAATCCCCTTCAACATCCTTCTTTAATTCATTAGTTTCTAAGATAGTATCTTTAAAAGTTTTCTGTTCTTTTTTTCTTATTTCTTTATAAGCCATTATATTAGCACTCATACCATAAGTATCATCATTACCCAAATTAGTAATAACAATATCATAAGTTAATGTTTCTTTAATACCAATTTCCTTAGTCTTAAGAATTTCAGTATCCATATTACCTAGATAGTCTTGATAAACAATAGTTCCATCTTTATCTACTAGCTTGACTTCCATTTTATCATTACGCTTATTAATATCCATTAAAGAAATACTCACATAAGTAGGACTAGTTGATACATTAGTTATGGTTAAATGTCTAATTAAACTATCTTTATTCCCTAAATAATTAGTTTCAAAATAATTACCGTCTTTATAGTTAATGCTAAAAGTTTCATCAGCCAAAATTAAAGAAGAATCATTAGTTTTCTCTTGAGAATTATATACGTAAGCATGGGAGAGATAAAAACCAGATAACATTATTACTAATACAATAACTATTATTCCGATTTTTATACTCATCTTCTTCATAACTTACCCCGACCATTTCCATAATTAAAGTATAACAATTTACTAAAAATAAATCAATTAAAATTCTATTTTCTGTCAATTTTTTTCATGTTTTAATTAATTTTTACTCAACAAGTTATCAAACATAGTTACAAAATAAATTTTTTATTCTTCATAAAACCAAAAAAAGATAGATCATAATAAAATCTATCACATAACATTAACATAATTAATATTTTTTATAAGCAACTATTAAATTTCTATAATTATTAATTTCAAATTAAATTTATATTTATATAACAAATACTACTCATTTACATATTTTTGTAACGTTTTAAACTCTGGATTAGTTTCTAAGTCAGTTTCGGCAAGCGATTTAAATAATTGTTTTTGTTCACGATCTAACTTAGTAGGGATCATAACATTAATAATAACATACATATCACCTTTGCGTCCACTGTTAGGATTGGCAACGCCTTTACCTTTAATACGCATTTTCGTATCATTTTGCGTACCAGCGTCTATCTGTAATACTAAATTACCATAAATAGTTGGAATTTCTTTTTTACAACCTAATACGGCTTCTGTAATCGTAATAGGTAAATCCATATATATATCATTTTCTTCACGTTTGAAGATTGGATGTTCTTTGACTGTAAATTCAATATAGATATCGCCATTAGGTCCACCGTTAGCACCACTTGAACCTTTACCTGTAATTCTTAATTGCGTACCATTATCTACACCGGCTGGTACCTCAACTTCAATATCTTTGCGGGTTTGGCATTTTCCTTCACCATGACATTTCGAACAAGTTCTAGCAAAAGTCTTGCCTGTTCCTTCACAATCAGGACAAGTTGTTTCGGTTTGAAAAGTACCAAACATTGTTCTTTGAGCTTGGGTTACACGGCCACGACCATTACAAGTTGAACATTTTCTACTGTCAAAACCGCCTTCTCCATTACATTCATCACATTTTTCATTTAAATTGACATTAATAGTTTTATGAGTTCCAAAAACAGCTTCTTCAAAAGTTAAATTTATTCTAACTAAAGAATCTTCTCCCTTTGCGGGACGGCTGCTACGACTTCTTGAACCGCCAAAGCCCCCAAAGGAACCGCCAAAAGCGCCACCAAATAAATCACGGAAGATATCATCGGTATCAAATGATGAGAAACCACCACCAAAACCACCAAAGCCACCTTGACCAGCACCGCCCTGTTCAAATGCTGCCGAACCAAATTGGTCATAAGTCTTACGTTTTTCGGCATCACCTAAAATCGAATAAGCCTCCCCAATTTCTTTAAATTTTTCCTCGGCTCCTGGCTCTTTATTAATATCAGGATGGTATTTTTTTGCAAGCTTACGAAAAGCCGATTTAATTTCATCCTGTGTAGCCGTTTTACTAACTCCTAAAATCTCATAATAATCTTTATTACCTACTGCCATTATTAATCATTTCCTTTCTTAATTTTTTTGCCATCAAAAGTCTATCTTTAAACATTTTAACTGCATCATCTATAACATCAGTCTTCCGCATATCAATTCCACATTTTGCTAAAATATTTAATGGATAATCAGAACCACCTGATTTTAAAAAGGCTAAGTAATTTTCTAAAGCACCAGCTTTATTATTTAAAATATCATTAGCAATTTTTATCGCACAGCTAAAGCCTGTTGCATATTTATAAACATAAAAAGGTGTATAAAAATGAGGAATTCTTGACCATTCATAACCAATCTCTTTATCATTAACTATGTTCTTATAATACAGCTTATTTAAGTCATAATATGTTTCATACAATTTTTCCGTTGTTAAAGGAACCTCATTTTTATCCATTTCATGGACTAAATATTCAAATTCTGCAAATTGTGTTTGACGATAAACAGTTGCTCTAAATTCATCTAAAAATTTAGTTATATAGAATATTTTTTCTTCATTAGTCTTCGCATTTTTAATCATATATTCATTAAGTAAAACTTCATTTACCGTAGATGCTATCTCCGCTAAAAATATCGGATAACCACTGTTTGTATATGTTTGATTCTTATCAGAATAATAAGAATGCATAGCATGACCTAATTCATGAATTACAGTCGAAACAGAAGTATAGTCACCTTCAAAATTTACTGATACATAAGGAGCTATACCATAAACACCCCACTCGTAAGCCCCACTTCTTTTACCTTCGTTAGGATATTTATCAATTGAACGATTATCAAACATTTTTGAAATATCTTCGATATAAGTTTTACCAAGGGGTTTTAAGGCTTCTAAAATAGTATCTTTTGCTTCTTCAAAAGTATATTTTTTACTCTTAATGTTACATAGTTCCACATAAACATCATACATATGTAATTCATCATATCCTAAAAAATCTCGGCGAAAGTCTAAGTAATCATATAAAGTATCTAAGTTTTCATGAATAGCTTTTATCAAATTCAAATAAACATCTTTATCAATATTATCTTCGTAAAGACTATATTCCATACTTGATGAAAAATTTCTAATTTTAGCAATCAAATTATCTTCTTTAACTTGACTTTTATAGAGTGCTGTTAAAGTATTTTTGTGTTCTTCATAAAAAGCATAATACTTTTTAAAAGCATCTTTGCGAACATTTCTATCTTTATCAATCATGAAATTAGAATAGTTACTATGATTTAAGGGAACATTTTTACCATCTTGGAAAACATCAGCGAATTTAACATCGGCATTATCTAAACTACCAAAGGCATCATCACCAGTACCTAAAATCGTTTCAAAACTAGCAATTATCTGCTCTTCTTTTTCACTCAAAGTACATTTTTTATAACGATATAAGCATTCTAATCCAAAGGCATACTCTTCCAACTTAGCATTTTTCTTAACAAGTTTTTTAATAGTTTCATAATCTGTACTTAATAATTCATTTTTAGTAAACGCTAATTCTTGAGTCACTTTAGTAAGTAAGCTTTCAGCTTTCTCTTTATAATTTTTACCCTTAATATCATTAGTATCTTGATAATGATATAAATAAGAATATTTATAAATTTTTCCTAGCGCCATTGATAATTCATCATTTGTTTTCAAATAAGTATATAAAGTCTTTTCATCATCTAAAATATGTCCTTTCATATCTTTAACAACTTTAATTTTATCTAAGACTTCTCGATAAGTTTTATCATATTCAGCATCACTTTTAAATATCTTTGTTAAATCCCATGTATCTTCTTTATTTATTTGGCTTCTTTCCATTCTAAATCTCCTTATATTCCCATAACTTTTTTTAATATTAAACTTATAGCATCTAATCTTATAGTAGTAAAAGTTCTAGTCGCCTAGAACTTTTATACTCTATTATTTATTATTTTTCTTCGTACTTAGCTTCTTTTACATCATCTTTAGAATCATTTGCTGAGTTATTAGCAGTATCAGTACTATTAGCATTTTGATTTTGTTTCGCCGCTTCTTCATATACTTTTTGAGCATATTTCATAGCAACGTCATTTAATTCTTTAGTCTTAGCTTTAATATCATCAACATTATCTGAATTCATAACATTTCTCAATTCAGCAATTTTCTCTTCAGCTGACTTTTTGTCATCATCAGATACTTTACCTTCTAAGTCTTTTAATGATTTTTCAGTTTGGAAAATTGTAGCATCAGCTTCATTCTTAGCCTCTGCTAGAGCTTTTCTCTTATCATCAGCATCTTTATTAGCTTCAGCTTCTTTTCTCATCTTTTCAATTTCTTCATCACTTAAATTAGTTGATGATGTAATTGTAATTGATTGTTCTTTATTAGTTCCTAAATCTTTAGCAGTTACATGAACGATACCATTAGCATCGATATCAAATTTAACTTCAATTTGTGGAATACCACGTGGTGCAGCAGGAATACTATCTAGACGGAAGTTGCCTAAAGTCTTATTATCAGAAGCCATTGGTCTTTCACCTTGTAATACGTGAATATCTACAGCAGGTTGATTATCAACAGCTGTTGAGAATACTTGTGATTTACTTGTTGGGATAGTTGTATTTCTTGGAATTAAAACAGTCATAACATCACCCATAGTTTCAATACCTAGTGATAATGGTGTTACATCTAATAATACTAAGTCATCAACTTCACCAGTTAAGACACCACCTTGGATAGCAGCACCCATAGCAACAACTTCATCGGGATTAACTTCTTTAGAAGGTTCTTTACCTAATTCTCTCTTAACTAAGTCTTGGATATATGGGATTCTAGTTGAACCACCAACTAACAATACTTTATCAATATCACTGGCTGAAAGTTTAGCATCTTTAAGAGCTTTTCTAACTGCATCTAAGGTAGAATCAAATAAGTCTTTATTTAAATCTTCAAATTTAGCACGGTTTAATGTTACATTTAAATGCAATGGACCTTCAGCACTTTGAGCAATAAATGGAATTGAGATTTCCGCACTCATCATACCAGACAAGTCTTTCTTAGCTTTTTCAGCAGCATCTTTAATACGTTGCATTGCCATCTTATCATTTGATAAGTTAATCCCATTTTCTTTCTTGAATTCAGATACTAAATAATCCATAATTCTTTGGTCGAAATCATCGCCACCTAAATGATTATTACCAGCAGTTGATTTAACTTCGAAGACCCCATCACCTAAATCTAGAATTGATACATCAAATGTACCACCACCTAGGTCATATACGAGAACAGTATGTGTCTTTTCTTGTTTATCAATACCATAAGCAAGAGCAGCAGCAGTTGGTTCATTAATAATTCTTTCAACATCTAAGCCAGCAATTTTACCAGCATTCTTAGTAGCTTGTCTTTGAGCATCATTAAAATATGCAGGAACTGTAATAACAGCTTTAGTAACTTTTTCACCTAAGTAAGATTCAGCATCACTCTTAAGTTTCATTAAAATTTTAGCAGAAATTTCTTCTGGTGAATACTTGCGACCATTAATTTCAACTTTTTCATCAGTACCCATTTTTCTCTTGATACTTGAAACTGTATTTTTAACATTAGTAACAGCCTGACGTTTAGCCGTTTCCCCAACTAATTCTTCATCGCCTTTAATAGCGAAAACACTTGGAGTTGTTCTATTACCTTCTGGATTAGTAATTACATGAGGAACTCCACCCTCAAGTACAGCAACACAAGAGTTTGTTGTACCTAAATCAATACCTATAATTTTACTCATAATTTATCTCTCCTATTCATTAACTTTAACCATCGCTGGTCTTAATAATTTATCTTTATACATATAGCCCTTTTGTAAAACATCTAAAACAACACCTTGTTCTTCTTCAATTATACTCTCTGTAAGAACAGCATCCATAAACTTAGGATCAAAAGGTTTATGTAAACATTCTATTTCGGTAACCCCGATATTTTTTAGAACGGTAAGCATATTAGTATATATCATTTTATATCCCTCTAAATACTTATCATTCTCGCTATTATCCATAGCTATTGCTCGCTCAAAATTATCAATAATTGGTAACAATGATTTAATCAAATCAGAGCCTTCATACATCGATCTTTTTGATAACTCATCTTCATAACGACGACGCATGTTTTGAATTTCAGCGGACAAGCGAACAACTTTTTCGTTACTTGTAGCAACCTCTTTTTTTAACTTCTCTAATTCTAAAGAATTTTTATTTTCTTTATTAAAGAAAGACTTCTTTTTTTCTTTATCTTTTGGTAGTTCTAGAGTTTCTTCAGAATTTTTTTTAGTTTCTTCTTTAGTAACCTCAGGTTCTATTTTTTTATTTTTTTCTTCTTCAGTCATTTTTTTCCTCATCATCATTTATATTTTCACTAATATATTGCAGTAAGCCAACAACTTTATCATATTCCATTCGTTTAGGTCCGACTACCGCTATGGTTCCTTCTTCTCCATCACGATGATACTTAGCTTTAACAATAGTTACATCTTTATCAAAATCATTTTCATTACCAATGTAAACATTGATACCTGATTTATCAGAATACATATTCTTTGCTACTAATTCCTTATCTTCAAGCTTACTAGCAATTCTTTTTAAGCTACTTGCATCTTCATATTCTGGTTGATTATAAAGATTTGTCTTACCACCAAAATGAATATTAGCTGTATTCTTAGCAAAATCACTAAATGCATCATAAAAAATATTGTAAACTTGTTCATACTGCAACATCTTCTTAGCAATAATTGGTTTAATTTCAAATTCTAATCGTTGCGATACTTCATCAATTGGTGTTCCCACCAACATCTTATTAATCATCTCACCGGTCTTAACAATCTCACTAATATCAGTATCAGGTGTTAAGACAAATTGTTTATTTTCAACAATTCCTTTATCCGTACATACTAATGCTACAATCTTATTATCAGCAAGAGGAATAATATTAATTTGTTGTAACGCATTATCTTTAGAACTACTACCCAATATCACTGAAGTATAATTAGTTATCTCACTTATTATATCAACACACTTATTTACGGCATCAGAAACAACTAAATTTTGATTTTGAAAAATAGTTTGTAATTTTAACATATCCTCGCCACTTAGCTCTTTAGGTTTCATTAAATATTCAACATAATATTTATAACCAGCTTCACTAGGTACTCTACCACTTGAGATATGATTCTTCTCTATATAACCTAGTTCTTCCAAATAAGCCATTTCATTTCTAATAGTAGCAGAAGAACATTTAAATTTTTTACATAAAGATTTACTACCAACTGGTTTCGCATAAGATATATAATTCTCTACTATTTCCTTTAACAGTAAACTTTCTCGTTCACTCATATCATCACCTCAATTAGCTATAAGCCAATGTGTTTAGCACTTTTTCTTTTCAAATGCTAAAATCATTATATATTATATGTTAGCACTTGTCAATATATGAGTGCTAATTTTTATTTTTTTTCAATAATTTTTTTATAAAACTCTAGGAGTTAACTCAAAAAAAAATAAATTATATTAATCCTTTCTCCCATAAAATTTTTTCAATTATTAATCATATTTAAATTTTTTATTCTATCCTACGTAAAAATACGTTATTCAATCACTTCAAGCATGATAAAAAAGTGTAATATCCGATCACATTTCTGTAATTAATTATTACACCTTTCTATTACCAAAAGAAACTACTATTCTTCAGTAGTTTCTTCTTCATCAGTAATATTTAAATCAATATCATTATCAGTAGAATCAATACCAGTTTCTACCGTATCAACATTATTTACACCAATACTTGAAACTTCATCAGTTACATCATCGCTCATAAGTTTATCTTCTAATGCCTCACTAGCATCATCTTCAATAAATTCTTTTTCAAGCTCAAATTTAACATCTGAATATTGTTTAGCACCAGTACCAGCAGGTATTAATTTACCAATAATAACATTTTCTTTTAATCCTCTTAAATGGTCTACTTTACCTCTTATAGCAGCATCAGTAAGAACTCTTGTAGTTTCTTGGAAAGATGCAGCTGATAAGAAGGAATCAGTTTCTAAAGATGCCTTTGTAATACCAAGCATAATTGGAAGTCCTGTAGCAGGAACGCCTCCTGTAAGTAATACTGGTTTATTAGCAGCAGCAAATTCATTTAGAGTTACTGATAAGCCAGCAACTAAATTAGTATCGCCACCATCTAATACTTTCATCTTCGAAATCATACGACGTACAATAACTTCGATATGCTTATCAGAAACATCAACACCTTGTGATTTATATACTTTTTGAACTTCTTTAACAATATACTGCTGTGCAGTAATTGGATCAGTTACGGCAAGTAATTCTTTTGGTGCAATAGAACCAGTTGTTAATGGATCACCTGCTTTAACAGTTTGTCCTAATTCAACACATAGCTTTGTATTGTAGTTTGTAATATGTTCTCTAGCTTCAACATCATTTTCAATAACAATCTTAAATTTAAAGTTATTTTCTTCAATACTAGCAATTTTACCACCGATTTCGGCAATAGTTGCTTTACCTTTTGGATTTCTGGCTTCGAATAGTTCTTCTACTCTTGGAAGACCTTGTGTAATATCGCCACCAGCAACACCACCTTCGTGGAAGGTACGCATTGTTAACTGAGTACCTGGCTCACCTATTGATTGAGCAGCCATAATACCAACAGCCTCACCTGTTTCAACCATATTACCAGTTGCAAGGTTACGACCATAACAATGTTGACATACACCATTAACAGTATTACAAGTTAGAACACTTCTTATCTTAACACTCTTAATACCAGCATTGATAATCTTGTTAGCAAGAGCCTCAGTAATATATTGATTTTTATCAACAATTACTTCTTTAGTTTCCGGATTAATTACTTTAGTTGCTGTATATCGGCCAATAATTCTCTCAATTAATGGTTCAATCATAGTATTAGATCTTTCATCGATAAAGTCTGTAACTTCAACACCATTAATAGTGCCACAATCTTCTTCTTTAACAACAATATCTTGAGCAACATCAACTAAACGACGAGTTAAGTAACCTGAATCAGCAGTTCTTAGGGCAGTATCAACGATACCTTTACGACCACCTCTAGTACCGATAAAGAACTCAGTTACATTACATCCTTCAATTAAGTTAGACTTAATTGGGATTTCGATAGTTTCCCCAGTAGGCTTAGCAATTAAACCACGCATACCAGCAAGTTGATTAAACTGGTTAGCTGAACCACGGGCACCAGAATTCATCATCATGAATATTGGGTTCATAGTATTTTTCTTAGCAATAGTTTGTAATTCGTTAGAAATATCACTAGTTGCTTTAGCCCATAAGGCACAGACATTTTTATAACGTTCATCCTCAGTAATTAAACCTCTAGTAAACTCTTTATTAATTTTGTTAACTTTCTTTTGCGTTTCATCAATGATTTGTTGTTTATTACCAGACACAATGATATCGTTCATGGAAATAGAAATACCAGCAATAGTTGAATACTTAAAACCTAAATCTTTTAATTTATCTAACATAACTGATGTTTCAGTAGTTTTATAACGCTTAAAGACTTGAGCAATTAACTTACTTAATGTCTTCTTAACGAATGGTTCGGCAAGAGGCATCTTAGCAATTTCTGTCTTTAAATCAGTACCCATTGGTAAGAAATATCTATCTGGCGTAATGCCTGTAATATTAGCATCACTTGGTTCGTTAACATATGGATAAGAATCAGGTAAAATTTCATTAAATTTAATCTTACCAACAGTAGTAACTAAATACTTATCTTTTTGTTCATCAGTAAATAATTTATGAGTAAAACTTGCAACCGGAATAGCAATTCTAGTATGTAGAGAAATATCTTTTCTTTCATAAGCCATTAAGGCTTCGTTGCAGTTCTTATAAGCTTTACCTTCATTTTCTAAACCAGCCTCTTCAATAGATAGATAATAGTTACCCAAAATCATATCCTGTGAAGGAGTAACGATTGGTTTACCATCAGAAGGTTTTAAAATGTTATTAGCTCCTAACATTAGGATTCTTGCCTCGGCTTTGGCTTCTTCAGATAATGGTACATGAACAGCCATTTGGTCACCATCGAAATCGGCATTAAATGCTGCACACACAAGTGGGTGCAAACGCATAGCTTTGCCACCAACTAATACTGGTTCGAAAGCTTGAATACCTAAACGGTGTAGAGTTGGAGCACGGTTTAACATTACTGGATGTTCTGTAATTACATCTTCAACAACATCCCAAACACATTCATCTTTATTATCAATTAATTTTTTAGCACCTTTAATATTATGAGCAAGTCCTCTTTCAACTAGTCCATGAATAACATGAGGTTTAAATAATTCTAAAGCCATGTCTTTAGGAAGACCGCATTGATACATCTTTAATGATGGACCAACAACGATAACGGAACGACCAGAATAATCGACACGTTTACCTAATAAGTTTTGACGGAAACGTCCTTGTTTACCTTTTAACATGCTAGATAATGATTTTAATGGACGATTACCAGCTGCTGTTACACTTCTACCATGACGACCATTATCAAATAATGAGTCAACAGCTTCTTGCAACATACGTTTTTCATTTTGAACAATGATAGTTGGCGCTCCTAATTCTAGTAATTTCTTTAAACGATTATTACGGTTAATAATACGACGATATAAATCATTTAAATCACTAGTAGCAAAACGACCACCATCTAATTGTATCATTGGACGTAAATCTGGTGGAATAACAGGAAGAGCGGTTAAAATCATCCATTCAGGACGATTACCAGAATCTTTGAAGGCTACTAAACAGTCAAGACGCTTAACTAAACGGATTCTCTTTTGACCAGTAGCACCGTCTAATTCTTTTCTTAAATCTTCGATTTCTTTATCTAAATCTACTTCTTTTAGTAAAGTTTGGATAGCCTCAGCACCCATCCCTACTTTAAAAGCATTACCATATTTTTCATAATATGCACGATATTCTTTATCAGATAAAGTTTGTTTTTTCTCTAAAGGTACATTTCCAGGATCTAAAACAACATAAGAAACATAATATAATACTTCTTCTAAGTCCCTTGGTGACATATCAAGGACAAGTCCCATTTTAGAAGGAACACCTTTAAAAAACCAAATGTGGGAGCAAGGAGCAGCAAGTTCAATATGTCCCATACGTTCACGACGTACTTTACTAGACGTTACTTCTACTCCACAGCGGTCACATATAACATTTTTATATCTTAAACGTTTATATTTACCACAAGCACATTCATAATCCTTGGTTGGTCCGAAAATTTTCTCACAGAACAAACCATCTCTTTCAGGTTTTTGGGTACGATAGTTAATAGTTTCTGGTTTTTTTACTTCACCATAAGACCACTCACGGATTTTTTCAGGGGAGGCAATAGATACCTTAATACCTCTAAAATTATTTACATCCATCATATAATTTCATCCTCCTCTTCTTCTAGAATATTTCCATCTTCTGGAAATTCTAAATCATCCAAATCATCATCGTCTTCTTCGTCGTCTAAATAACTATCATCAGCTTCTTCTGATTTTACATCATCATTTGGATTCTCATTAACTTCATTGGTTAACTCTTTGATCTTTAAGGCATCAACTGTTTCATCATCAGCTTCCATTTCTTTTAAATCAACCAGCTTATCATTTTGATCTAATATTTCAACATCTAAACCTAGAGCTTGGAACTCTTTAATTAATACTCTAAATGATTCTGGAATACCAGCTTCGTCAATTGGTTTGCCTTTAACTAATGATTCATAAACTTTAACACGTCCCATAACATCATCAGCTTTAATAGTCATCATTTCTTGTAGGACGTTAGCAGCACCATAAGCATATAAAGCCCAAACTTCCATTTCTCCGAATCTTTGACCACCAAATTGTGCTTTACCACCTAATGGTTGTTGAGTAACCATTGAGTAAGGTCCGGTACTTCTGGCATGAATTTTATCATCAACCATGTGATGTAGTTTTACCATGTACATAACACCAACAGATACCCTATTTTCAAAGGCATCACCGGTACGACCATCATATAATACAGTCTTACCATCATGAGCAAGTCCAGCCTCTTCCATTTGTTCATAAATTTCATCTTGACTAGCACCATCGAATACTGGAGTGGCATATTTAACGCCTAAGTTTTTACCAGCCATACCTAAATGTAACTCTAAAATTTGACCGATATTCATACGTGAAGGAACACCTTGTGGGTTTAAAACGATATCTACTGGCGTACCATCTGGCATGTAAGGCATATCTTCTTCTGGTAAAATTAATGAAATAACACCTTTATTACCGTGACGACCAGACATCTTATCGCCGACTTGAATCTTACGTTTTTGAATAATATAAACGCGAACTATTTTTGAAACACCTGCAGGTAGTTCATCAGAATTTTCTTTAGTATAAACTTTGATATCATGAACAATACCACCAGCACCATGTTCTACTTTTAAGGAAGTATCTCTTACTTCACGAGTTTTCTCACCAAAAATTGCATGTAACAATTTTTCTTCAGCAGTTAATTCTTGAACACCTTTTGGAGTAACCTTACCTACTAAGATATCACCATCTTTAACTTCAGTACCAATGCGAACAATACCATTAGCATCTAAGTTCTTACGAGCATCTTCACCAACATTTGGAATATCTCTCGTAATTTCCTCAGGCCCTAGCTTAGTATCACGGCATTCAATATCATAGTGTTCAATATGTAGTGATGTATAAACATCATCTTTAACTAATCTTTCATTTAAAACAACAGCATCTTCATAGTTATAACCATTACAAGTCATAAACGCTACTAGCATATTTTTTCCTAAAGCAAGTTCACCATTTTTAGTTGATGGACCATCAGCAATAACTTCGCCACGATGAATATTATCACCTTTCTTAACAATTGGATGATGATTAATAGTTGTAGCTGAGTTACTTCTTTCATAGTTTGCTAAATGATAAGTATCAGTGCCTTTAGCATTCTTAACGATAATCTTCTTACCATCAGCATAATCAACAACGCCATCAGCTTTAGCAATGATTGTTGAGCCAGAATCTCTAGCGGCAATGTATTCAACACCAGTACCAACAATAGGAGATTCACAAGTTAATAAAGGAACCGCTTGACGTTGCATATTAGCACCCATCAAGGCTCTGTGGGCATCATCATGTTCTAAGAATGGAATGCAACTTGTTGTAATAGATACAATCTGACTTGGCGCAACATCGATAAAGTCAACGTCTTCACGTTTAACCATAACAGCTTCGCCATCTAAACGAGCGATTACTTTTTCATCTAAAATTTCATCATCATTACTCATATTAATGGCAGCAGATGCAATATTATAGTCTGCCTCTTCATCAGCAGTTAAATAAACTATTTCATCAGTTGCATGACAATTAACAACTTTGCGATATGGAGTCATTAAAAATCCATATTCATTAATCTTTGCATAACTTGCTAAAGAAGTAATTAAACCAATATTTTGACCTTCTGGTGATTCAATTGGACAAATTCTACCATAGTGACTTGAATTAACATCACGAACATCCATACCAGCACGATCTCTAGCAAGACCACCTGGCCCTAAAGATGATAAACGTCTTTTATCAGTAAGTTCAGCGATTGGGTTAATTTGTTCCATGAATTTTGACAACTGAGAAGAACCAAAGAATTCTTTTAAAGCTGCCGTAACAGGTCTAATATTAATTAATGTTTTTGGCGTAATTGATTCAATTTCTTGGGTAGTCATACGTTCACGAATAACACGTTCCATACGAGCCATACCAACATTAAATTGTTTTTGTACTAATTCCCCTACTTGTCTTACACGACGATTAGATAAATTATCAATTTCATCATCACGGCCAATACCTTCTTGTAAATCTAAGTAATAAGATACCGATGCATAAACATCAGAAATAGTTAAACGACGACTATCGATAGTTGGATCATTACCAATAATTTCAATAACTTTAGTTTCATCTTTCTTATTATAAACTTTAACCGTTTGTACTTTATTATATTCATCTAATTCTTCATTAATCATTACTTCTTTAATATTGTAACCATTATTAAATATTGGACGAACTTTTTCTAATACTTCTTTAGTTACTAAAGTATTAGTACTAGCAACTACATTACCATTTTCATCTTTAATATCTTCAGCTAATGTACAACCGATTAAACGATCTAAAACATTTAGTTTACGATTTAATTTATAACGACCTACTTTTGCCAAGTCATATCTAAATTTATCAAAGAATCTCGTAATTAATTGGTTCTTAGCACTATCAAGAGTTGCTGGTTCACCCGGTCTTAATTTTTCATAAATTTCGATTAAGGCTTCATCAGTATTTTTAGTGCTATCTTTTTCGATTGAATTCTTAATGTAAGGATTTTCGCCAAAAAGTTCTAAAATATCTTCATCACTAGAAAGACCTAAAGCTCTTAGGAAAGTCGTAATAGGTACTTTTCTTGTACGGTCAATACGTACATATAAAATATCTCTTGCATCAAGTTCATATTCTAACCAAGTTCCGTGATTAGGAATTAATTCTGATGTAATAACACGACGTCCATTTTTATCTACTTCTTTTTTAAAGTAAATAGATGGACTACGTACTAGCTGTGATACAATAACTCTTTCAGCGCCATTGATAATAAATGTCCCAGCATCTGTCATCATAGGAATATCGCCTAAGAATATTTCTTGTTCCTTGACTTCGCCTGTTTCATGAATGAATACTCTTGCTAATACCTTTAATGGTGCCGCATAGTTTACCATACGTTCTTTTGCTTCTTTAATTGAATATCTTGGCTTGTCAAAATAATAATCACCAAGTTCTACCGTAATATTGCCAGTGAAGCTTTCTACAGGAAATAAATCATCAATTGATTCTTTAATACCTTCGTCTAAGAACCATTGATAAGATTTCTTTTGAATTTCTAGTAGATCTGTCAATTCTAAGGTGTTTTTAATTTTGCTGAAGGTGCGTCTTTCAGCATGATCTCCAAATTTTTTTGTCTTAAATGCCACTTGCATTCACCCCTATACCTAATATTTTTTGAGTACCTTTTAAATACGTCAACAATTTTCGATTTTATAAAATTTATCTAGCCTTGTCAACATTTTTAGCCTTAATTACATAAAAACCTTTGCACTTTTCAACTAGATTCACATCATAGTCGGGTTTTAGTAGATTAATTATACTCTTGGCTCCTTGATCTTTTCTTATAACAAACCACAATTCGCCATCATTATTTAAATGTTTTAACGAATCAAGTAGTATCTTTTCTACTACTACTTTCCCTGCCCTTATAGGAGGATTTGTTACAATCAAATCATAATTTTTATCGACGCTACTTAAAGCATCGCTATAAAAGGCTTTTGCATCCACCTTATTGTT
Source organism: uncultured Bacilli bacterium (assembly GCA_934098505.1). Classification (GTDB taxonomy): domain Bacteria; phylum Bacillota_I; class Bacilli_A; order RF39; family UBA660; genus CAG-605. The sequence goes on along the minus strand of CAKOOR010000001.1, from coordinate 156,528 downwards.
CTTAATATTCATATTGGCTAAATGAATTGCTCGGTTATTAACATCAACCATATCAAATTTACTATTAAGTAATTTAGATAGGCTAATTCCAATAAAACCATAACCACATCCAACATCTAAAGCGTTAATATTTTTCTTATCATAATTTTTAAGAAGAACTTTAACTAAATTTAGACTGCCAAAATCTATTTTATCCTTAGAAAAAACGCCGTTATCAGTGGTAAATAAAAAAGGAACATTATTTACTTCATAACTTATTGTGCGTAATTCACTTTTTAAGTTTTCGTTATTTGTAAAATAATGTTCCAAATTTATCACCATTCCCGTTTCCCCATAAGGCAAATATATCTAAATTATAGTCTATTTAGAAAAAAAATGCAAGTTCTTATTGACAAAAAAAGAAAAGTTTTGCTATAATTAAAAAGTGTCAGGAAAAAATGGCGAGGTAATTCAGCTGGCTAGAATGATCGGTTCATACCCGATATGTCGGGGGTTCGAGTCCCTCCCTCGCTACCAATATGAGTAATAATAGATAGAAATATCTATTTTTTTTATACATTTTAATCTTATTTGACATATCAATACCGTTGTATTACTATTTTTATCAATAACATGGTATAATATTATTAACAAAGATAGTTTGTGGAAAGGATATAAAAAATGAAAAGTAAAAAAATTGCTAAAATTGTAATAATTATAATATTATTGATTTTGTTAATACCCATACCTTTTAAACTAAAAGATGGTGGTACAGTTGAGTGGAAATCTTTAACTTATTCAATATCAAAAGTTAATAGTATTTATTCAATAGATGATATTCGTATGGGTTATAAAAAAGGAATAGTAATAAAGATATTTAATATTACTGTTTTTAATAATTCAAAATATGATATTGAAAAAGAATTTGTCATTGTTGATAGTAGTAAAAATAACGAAAACTTTGCTTGTGATTCTGCTTTAGAAGAAATTTATAAAGATGATGAATATATTTATTACTTACCTTGTCAAAAGAGTCAATATATTAAAGTAATTTATGCCCCTAACGAATATCAAGAGGGATTAAAATCTTCACTAGAAGATGGTAGGATTAAAATAAGCGATTTAGATGAGTTTAACATTGAATATATAAAAAAAGAAAGAAAATAAATTTAATGCTTAAAAAATATTCAGGGAAATTTTAGGGAATTTTTATATAAAATTATTTATATTTATTTGAATTTACTTGAATTTACTTATATTTTATTTTATAATATATATTGGAGCGAAGCCTTATTTAATAAGGGAAACGGTAAAAAATAAACGGTAATTTAATTTAGGGCTTATTTTTCATACCCGGCAGGTCGAGAGTTCGAATCTCCCCGTCGCTACCATGTGATTATTACTAGGTTACAGCCTAGTTTTTTTGTGCCTTTTTATTTTAAAGGCCTTTTTATATTCTTTGGATTTTCTTCCATCTTCGTATTGCCGATTTAATAATTTTTTAAATCTATACACTCATTTGTATCCTATATGTCTTAATGTATTTTTATGTTTTAATATATTTTCAGATTTTAACATGCTTTTTTATTTACATATATTATTTACATATATTAGTGGTCTGAAAATAGATATAAGTTAATTATAGAAACAAAGTTTATCAGTCAAAAAAAACAAATAAGATTTATCTAGCTTTCTAACAGTCATTTTGTCTTATTTAGTTTTTAATTTTTATATAAACTTATTACTAATAATTGTTTTTGAAATAACAATTGTCTTAATATTATCTTAATTTTTAAATTTATTCATTATAGCCTCACTTACTTTAATGCCATCGATAGCAGCACTGGTAATACCACCAGCATATCCAGCCCCTTCACCACTTGGATAGATTCCTTCAATATTAGATTCGTAATTTTCATTTCTAATTATTCTAATTGGACTAGAAGTTCTAGCTTCTATCCCACAAAGTACAGCACTATCATCGGCAAAACCTTTTATTTTTTTATCAAAATTTTCTATTCCTTCTTTTAAGGCTCTATTCAAATTACTTGGCAACAACTCATTTAAATTAGCTACCTTGTAGCTACCTTTTATTTTAGGCTCTAATTTTCCAATATTCTTTGGCTTTTTATTATCTTTATAATCGCCATAAGTTTCGGTAGGAATTAAACCATTTCCTAATTCATATGCTTTTTCTTCTAAAACTCTTTGGAACTTAACCCCATCAAATAAATTAGCACCATAGTCACTTTCATTAACCGTTACAATTAAAGCGCTGTTAGCAATCCCACTATCTCTTTTGGAGTAACTCATACCATTAATACACAATCTATTGGCTTCACTTGAGGCATTAACCACATAACCACCAGGACACATACAAAAACTATAAACGCCCTTACCATTACTGGCTTTAAAAGTTAATTTATAAGAAGCTGCTGGCAATCTATCATCTAGAAGACCATACTGATTTTTATCAATTAAACTTTGTGGGTGCATAATTCGCATGCCAATCGCAAAAGGTTTATTTTCCATCTTGATCCCTTTATCATTTAACATATAAAAAGTATCTCTAGCCGAATGACCAATTGCTAAAATCAGCGCTGAACAAGGCACTATTTTATTATTATTTAAAACTACACTTTCTAACTTATTGTCTTTAATATTTAAATCGGTAAGTTTAGTTTCAAATAAAAATTCGCCACCCAGTCTTTCAATACTTTTGCGCATATTAATAATAACTTCTCTTAAAACATCAGTCCCAATATGAGGTTTATTAACATAAGTTATTTCTTTATTAGCACCAAAAGAAGCAAAAGTTTCCATCACATACTGATATCTTCCCTCTTTATCATTTACTAAAGTATTAAGTTTACCATCAGAAAAAGTCCCAGCACCGCCTTCGCCAAATTGAATATTGCATTCCGTATCTAGTTCATTAGTTTGCCAAAACTTCTCTACTTTAGTAACTCTTTTTGTAATTTCACAACCGCGGTCAATTATAATAACTGGATAACCATTTCTAACTAAGTTTAAACTAGCAAATAAACCAGCCGGACCGCTACCAACAACAATAATTGGTTTTTCTAAAGGGATAATTCCTTGAGGTCTAAATTTATATTTAACATCTTCACCCACTACAATATCATTATTATTTGCTCCTAATAATTTTTCTTCCAAATTTTTATCCAATTCACATAAGACTTCATAAACATAATATACATCAGGCTTTTTCCTAGCATCAATTGATTTTTTTACAATTTTATAATCCAAATTATAATTCTTTGGCAATTTTATTTTTTTTAAAATGCTTAATTTTAGATTAGCAGCACTATCTATATCATATTTCAGTTTTATTTCTCTTATTCTTAGCATATATCCTCACTTACTACAATACTTGATAGCCAAGCAAAGCCTAAGTTAAAGCCACCACAAATACCATCAACATCTAAAATCTCTCCTGTATAATAAAGTCCAAAATATTCTTTATCTTCTAAAGTAGTCTTTACTCTATTAATAGGGATACCACCAGTAACAACTTGTCCTTTAAATATCTCTTTAGTTTCTCTAATTTCTAAAGTTAAATCGCTTAAATTGTTAATTAAATCATCTTTTTCTTTTTGCGTTAAACTTTTATAATGACAATTGCTCTTTATACCAGCCTTACTAACTAAAATATAAAGCAGTTTATAGGGAATAATACTTTCTAATAATTCAATAACAGTTCTTTGATGCAAAGTATTATCTCGTAAAGTCAACCATTTATCGATATTTTCTTTTTCTATATTAGGTAAAAAATTTAGATGAACTTTAACTTTTTGCTTTTGGTATAAAGCTTTACTTACCAGTGAACTTAAATTCATCACACAAATACCACTAATACCATAATCAGTTAATTGAACTTCTCCTAAATCGCTTTTAAGAAATTTATCATTTTCATAGATACTTACTCTTGCTTCTGTTCTTATGCCTGACCATTTATTAAAGAAATCACCATTTAAAACTAGAGGACACAAAGCTGGCAAAATTGGCATCATTTTAATTCCTAGTGAATTTAATAATTCATAATTAGCATTTTCTTTTAAACCAGCCTTACTTCCTATTGCAATAATTATCTTATCAAAAAACATTTTCTTACCATTTACCATAATTTGATACTTATTTTCTATTTTTTTGATACTATTAATCTCACTATCTAAGATGGTCTTAATTTTTAGACGCTCAATTTCTGTCACAAAAGCATTTAATACGGAAGTTGCTGTATTACTCATTGGATAATAATAACCATTTTTGATTCTAGGTACTAAGCCAATGCTATTTAAAAATTCTTTAGCTTTTAAAATATTTTCTTCATTAACAATCGTTTTTAAAAATTCATAATCGCTGGTATAATATTTATCTACATCTATATCTTGATTAAAATAATTACAACGACCATTACCAGTCATTAAAATTTTTTTACCTAAAGTACTATTTTTTTCTAAAATAGTTACATCAAATCCATCTCTACTTAAAAGAATAGCATTCATCATTCCAGAAGCACCACCACCAATAATACCAACTTTCATATTTTAATTCCTTTCCAAGTTTTATAAGATATGTAATTTTTACATTTCTAATAATAGCCAATAACTATATTTAATTTTTCTCTTTTTTAATCTTACTTTAATGATATCACCAAAATAAAATTATTTTATATTATTTATTTTACCGAGTAGCAAAGCCTTGAATTGCACTGCTTACCTCTGTTTCGATTATATCATAGCCTTAATTATTTATATATTAAAACATTAAAATAAACAAAAAAAGTTCCTATTACAGAACTTTAATAATCTAACTGGTGGAGGATAAGGGATTCGAACCCTTGACCCCCTGCGTGCAGGGCAGGTGCTCTAGCCAGCTGAGCTAATCCCCCAGTCGTCAACAACAAATTAATCTTATCATAGAGATATTACTTTTGCAAGTAAAAAATAACTTTTTTGTCAAATTTTTTTACTTTGGCATAAAATTATATCTTTTTATATGCTAGATAGTTTTATTGTAGTTCAATTTTTACAATCTGACGCATATCCAAAACCTTACCATTTTCTAAATAAATCTTTTTTAAGGAATTATCTATCATTTTTATCTTATCCATTATTTGATAAAACTTCGGATAACGATAAAAAGTTAGAAGCACAACACTACCCCGTGCGTATGCACATTTTAATGTTTCTTCTAACTCGTTATATTGGTCAATCGACAAATCAGGCATTTTAGGATAATTTCTTTTATTAACCAGTTCATTTTTTACTTCCTTAGTTTTATATAAAGATTCAAATGCTTGCCATTTAATTTGTCCACGATTACGCACTATGACCACCTATTTTACCATTTCTGTCGATGGCAGTTGAATCTGAAAGTAAGTTCGATGCTTTAATAATACTATTATTACCATATTTTTCCTTAATTTTATCTACAGTTTCATTTAGTTTTTTATTATCTTCCACAACTTCAACATTGTTAAACAAATTGAGTTGTAAGGAAGCATCACTAGTAAGACCACCGGCTGCAATACTTACTTTTCTAATTGGCATACCATTATAAAATTTATCAAAAATATTGGTACAAACAAAGAAAAATTCATCTTCATCACTTGTTGGATTTACCTTTACAGTATGGTAAAATCCCCCACCGACATCTATACTATACCCAATTCCAAGGCCAATTATACCTGCATTTTTCTTATTTTTTCGTAAACGCCTGCAAACAACTTCAATAGTTTCACGAATAATTATTTTGATATTATTACCATCATAATCTTTAAATAGCACTTGACTATTAGAATAACTAGAACTCTTAGGAGGTATTTTAAAATCACTTATAACTGACTCATCAATTCCATTGGCATGTTCCCATAATTCTTCACCAATGACCCCAAATTTTTTCTTTAAAAGTTTTTTATCATATCTAGCAATATCGCCAATATAATATAATCCCATAGCATTAAGACGAGCTTCCATTCTAGAACCAATTGACCACATCTTTGATAAAGGTGTTATCGGCCACAATTTCGTTGAAATATCATCATAAGTCCACTTAGCTATCCCATCTTTATATTTCTTAGCCTCAACATCCATGGCAACTTTAGCTAGTAACATGTTTGGTCCTATCCCACAATTGGCTGTAAGACCTGTCCTTGTCGTTATAGTTTCTAATATCTTTTTGGCTAAGTCACGATCTGACATCTGATACATTTTTAAATAATAGGTTACATCTAGAAAGCACTCATCAATCGAATATATATGTAAATCTTCCTCACTTACAAAATTCAAATATATATCAACTACTTCTTTACTTTTCTTAATGTATAAACTCATTCGAGGTGGGACAATTTCGTATTTTACCCATGGGGGAATCTCATAAAGACGCGTTCGGGATTTAATACCTTTACTTTTTAAATAGGGAGTAATAGCCAAAGTAATAGCGCCCTTCCCTTGCTTGGGGTTAGCTACTACTAATGGTGTAGTAAAAGGATTAATATTTCTTTCCACGCATTCACATGATGCAAAAAAACTTTTTAAATCAATACACATAATGTGTCTTTCCATGAATTTTACCTCCCCACTATTTTCTTTTAATTTCTTATTCTATTTACTAAATAATTTTATCTTTTAATTTTAGATTTAAAACTAATCTTCTTTAAACCTGCTAAAAAGTATTTATATTATACTAAATTTAGACTCATATATGTAAAAATTCATAGATATTTTGTTTTATCTATGAACCTTTTTCCATTTTCTTTTGGGCTCTTTCAAAGAAACTTTTTTGAACTTTTTTAGTCATATCACTTATCCAAGTAAAAAATCTAACTATCATGCTTAAGATTATTAATATTACTAATCCAATAAAGACATACAAAACCATTAAAGCTTGCTTATTATATAATTCAAAAGTAAAATTAATATTATTAGTCCCACTAATAACATTATCAAACTGCCAAGTTAATGTCTTACCATCTTCACTAACATTTGTAGCATTATTACTTAACGACTTTTCAGGTAAATTCAAAGTAAATTCGTAACTTACTTTTGGCGGTACCACCATATCTTTTAAAACATTACTATTATTGGTAACGGCATCAGTTAAATTAACATAAAAATCAGCTGTATACTTATTTTTCAAAAAATTTTCTTCTCTACTAAAAATATAAAGTTCATTTTGAATATCACTATATAATAAATCATATAAATTAATTTTAATATTATCTGTTTGACTAACGGTATCAATATCTTTAATATTAGCACTAACTTTATAACCGAAGGTATCATTATCATCATAATCTGTTACAGTATACCCATTATTCTTCAAATAGTTTATATTTTTACTACTAAATAATTCATTGAAAGCTTTATTACCAAGATATTCTTTATCCAAAGTAATAAGATAGGTAATATTCATACTTTTATCTTTGTTAACCCGCATATTTGTACTTATAGTACTACAACCACATAATAATATTATTGCTAATACCATTAACACACTTTTTAATTTTTTTATCATTTGTTACTCCTTCTTATCATATTAATCATTATTTTTATTATCTTTCTTGGTTTCTCGAATTTTCTTTATTACTAGATTCTGCTGGAGTTTCTTCTCTATTTTTCTTATAATTAGTATTTTTAATCTCTAAATTTTCTTTCTTATTATTCAGGTTTTTATCTTTACTAATTCTTGACTTTTGCTTATCTGTAATGGGGGCATCTTTTTTTCCATTTTCTTGTTTATCAGAAACATTTATTACTCTACCGTCTTTTACTTCTTCTTTAGTAATTTTCTCAAGTTCACGAGCCTTACTATCACTTAATAACTGTAAATCAATTATCCTAGCTTCTAAAACTTTATCCTTAGGATCAATAACCTTAGTCTTAGCTAATCTATCATGAAGTCCAAGATGTTCTGTATTAAAAATTACACTAACTGCAACAATTATTTGCAAAGTATTCATGATTAAAGATAAAATACCAGCCACTTTAACAATATAATTATCCGGAATAATATAAGGAATTACAATCTCAATTAAGTAAATAAAATATCCATAAGCAAGGAAACTTCTAACTAAATATTGACTCCAGGTTATTTTGCTATTAGAAACATTAACAATTTGTAATCCTGTTATCTTTTTACCCAAAGTTATGCCGTTTGTAATTAAATTAAATATTACAAAATAAGCTAAATATACTACAAAATAAATTACATAAGTATACCAGTTAGCCTTTAGTGCTTCTTTATATATACTAGGTGCTTTTTCATTATAAATATTTTTAGCTTCTAAAAGAATCTGATCATATTCTTCTTTAGTGATTACTTTATCACTATAAGCATCTACTACTAAATAGCCAAAATATTCATTATCTTTTATTAATTCATTATATTCTTCTTCCTCAATCTTTTCATCTTTATAACAAATTGGTAAGTAATTTTGAATTAATATATTACTTGTATTTAACTTTTCCAATGTATTACTTTTTTCTAAAGCATCATCAAAAGTTGGATTTAAATATTTAATATTTGTAATTAAAAGGATAAGTAAAAGCACAATCGTACTGTCTATCACATAAGCCAATATTCTTTTATTTAAATTTTTATCAAACATATTTTTTTCTTCTTTCTAAATTTCTTCTTAATATCAATTATAACATTCTCTATTTCTTCAAACAATCAAAAAAGAAGTCTTTTTAAAACTTCTCACTTTTAATATTTAATAATAATTATTATCTAGCTATTCTTATATTTTTTCTAGCATTTTCACGTATAATATGTAATCTTAAATCATTTCCTCGCGGACTAAATTTTATAGCTAAAGCTACTGCTGTTTTTTGAATTTCTTCTGGTAAGTCTAAACATTCAAACATCTCCCAAGCCTCAGCAACCGTTACGCCACTTGTTAAATTAAATAACAGACTCAAAAGATAAGGTTTCATATTAATGAATCGACAATCTAATGCCCCACTTTCTTCATAATTTTTTAGTTCTAAATCATAAAGCTTGTTCCATTCTTCTTTTAATTCTGGTCTAATAGCGCCAGTAACTGCGACTACATTTTTATCATGTTTAAAATCATCTTCAACAATTTTTAATCTTATACTAGCATTAAAATCTATAATATTATCTTTTCCCATTTTTTATTCCCCCTGTTATAGACCTCGTCTAAACGGGTACTACTTTAGCATAAAGTTTGCTTATTGTCAAGAAAAAGTTTTCGAAATGTAACAAAAAAGTCACAATTACTATCCATTTGGTTTCATAATCATAACTTCTTAAACAAAATTAATTATTATCTTTAATTACTATCCTTATCCGTTTCATAGCCAATGCTTAATAGATTAGTTAATTCTTCTTCAGTTAAAGTATCGAGAGTCGCCGTATTTTTACCTTCAATCAAATTATCACTTAAAATGCGTTTCTTTTCTTGTAACTCAATGATTTTTTCTTCCACTGTTCCTTTATTAATTAATTTTAGAACTGTAACTTTTTTCGTTTGACCAATACGATGGGCTCGATCGGTTGCTTGATTTTCAGCTTGAGGATTCCACCAAACATCTAAGTGAATTACTATATCGGCACTTGTTAAATTAAGTCCAGTTCCTCCCGATTTTAAAGTGATTAAAAAACAACTTGTTTTATCTTTATTAAAAGCATCAACTAACATGACTCTATCTTTTCCGGATACGGACCCATCAATTACATAATTAGAAATACTTTCTTTAGCAAACTCATTTCTAACTAATTCTACTGCACTTTTAAACGAACTAAATATTAATATTTTATGATTGTCTTTAATTAATTCTTTAACTATTTCTAGTAGTCTTTTAATCTTAACTGACTCCTCAGTATAATCTTTATCTAAAAGAGCTGGCGAAATACATAACTGTCTTAGTCGGGTTAACAAAGTAACAATTTTAAATCTCGCTTTTGCGAATCCTTCACTCGAAATAATATTATTTATCTCTTCTTTAGTGTCTTCTACTAAACTTTGATACATAGCCTTCTCAGTTTCCGACATATCTAAGTACTCTATTTGTTCAATTTTATCGGGCAATTCTTTAGAAACTTCTTTTTTCTTTCTTCTTAAAATAAATGGTCTTATTTGATAATTTAAGTTATCCAAGCGTTTTAAAGAATCCTTATCTACATCTTTAATACCATAAGCTTCTCTAAATCTTACAATAGAATTTAAGTATCCCGGCATAATAAAATCAAAGATACTCCATAATTCTAAAACAGAATTTTCCAGTGGTGTTCCTGTTAGAGCAATTTTTGTCCGAGCCTTAATTTTTTTAATTTCTTTAGTCATTCCCGCTTGATAATTTTTAATAGCTTGTGCCTCATCAATAATACAAACTTCAAACTTCTTATTTTCATACTCATCATTATCGTTACGAACTAAACCATAAGTCGTAATAAAGATATTATAATCCTCAAAATTTTGCATAATTTCTTGACGCTTTTTCTTATTTTCGGCAACTGCGACATATTTAAGTTCAGGTGCAAACTTTTGAAATTCTTTTTCCCAGTTATAAACAAGTGATGTTGGCGATACAATTAAAATTTTAGCCTCTGGTTTTTCTTGAAGCAATTTTCTTAAGAAAATAATAGCTTGTAAGGTTTTACCTAATCCCATTTCATCAGCTAAAATGCCTCCTAAATCACATTTATAAATTGTATATAACCATTTAACCCCATCTTTTTGATAGTCGCGAAGTAATTCTTTTTCTTCTTTAGTAAAAGTGACACTAGCTTTTTTATAAGCACTAAAATTACTAATAAAATCGTCAAATTTACTATTAGTACTTATCTCTTGATAACGATTATTCTTTAAACTTTCAATAAAGAAAGCTCTATATTTAGGAATTGTAATATTTTTTTTCTTTAAATCTTTAGAATCAATATCTAAATCCGTAGTTAAAGCCTCAAAATCTTCTAAATTTTGATTATTAAATAAAGATATAACATCACCACTTTTTAGACGATAATACTTCTTCTTACTTTTAATTGCTGTAAGTAAGGAAGCTACTTCTTTATTATCAACATTATCAATAGCAAAGTCATACGACAAGATATTATCCTTACCAATAGAGAAATTAGACCTTACTTTCGTATCTTTAAATATTTTCAATTTCTTAATTTTTTCTGTCGTAAAGACAGTATAATTTTCTGTGAAATAAGAAAGCCCATTATCTAAAAAGTTATAAGTACTATCCATATCTAAAATAACAAATTTATTTCTATCTTGGACAAAACCATAATTAATCAAATCATTTACAGCTTTCTTTTCAAATTCATTATCTCTTATAACTTCTTTAACATCATCAAAATAATTAAACTCTTCGTCCCCATATTTTAACATTACTTTAGCCGTAATACTATCTTCATTTAAATCAAAATATAAATTAATTTTTTTATCTTTTATTATCTTAATTTCTTTAACATTATCATTTACTTCTAAGATATTCATAGTTTTCTTTAAAAGACCATTTTTAAATAGTTCTAAATTTTCTTTAGCAAAAACTATTTTCTCTATATGGTTATCTTCTAATTCTTTAATGATATGCCTATCTTCTAGCTTCAAAATATATAAAGCATTATTATAAATAACATAATGACAATTAGTATCCACAATAACAAAATTTTCAAAATCTTCAATATAAAATTGATAATTATTATCCTTATATTCTAAATGATACTTAGTAGGAAAATCATTAACAATTTTATATATTATTTTTTCGTCTAATGTAAACCTTTTATTCTTTAGTAAATTTAATAATTCGCCAAATTCTCGACTATTTAGTTTTAATGGTTCGTCAACGACTTCATATTTGTTAATGCTAACTTCAGAATAGTTAAATAAAAATTCAATTATTCTCTTATTTTCTTCATTGAAAAAGTAATTTTCTTTATTATAGGTTAATTTTTTTCCTAAAACCATATCAGTATTGTTAAAGTAAGCTTCCCTTAACTCTTTAAATTTATCTTTAGTTTTGATAGAATATTTCATTTTTTGACCAATTTTTAATTTAATTATATAATTACCATAAGTTGCTGTTATGTCTATTTCTAATTCTATTTCTTCTTTAGCCCTTTTAGAATTATTATTACCTGGATTTACAAAATTACTTAATATATCTTGGGATTTTTTTAATGATATTTCTTCTTCGGTAAAAAAATCATTTTTCTTTTTAAGAAGACAAGCTAATATATGTTGACAAATTTTATTGGTTTTATAATCATCACAAGTACAAGTATTTTTTAAAACACTTCCCCCTTTATTAACAATAATATTTACTACATAATTGCCACTATAAAAGATATCCACATTAAAAGTAACTTTTTTGTTACCATCTTCATCAGTTAAAATATTAGTTCTTTTAATATACCACTCTGGTATTGACATCGCACGGTAATACAAGTAATCACCATATTTTTTTCTTATATTATCAACTATTCCCATAACTTCTCCACTTCTTTTTGCTAGCTTTTATAATATCATGCTTAACCGTTTTAAACAACTTGGAAAATAAAAAATTTTAAATATTTAGTTTCTGGTATTCCCATAATCTCCGGGTGATCAGGAGCTGCATAGGCTTTTTTTACAACACGTAAAGTAACCCCAGCCATCACACTAGCATTAAATATTGCCTTAGTAAAATCTTCTTCGCTAGCATAATGTGAACAAGATGCCGTTGCCAAATAGCCACCACGTGGTAATGCTTTCATTGCTAAATAATTAATTTCTTGATATCCCTTTAAAGCACTTTTTATTGTGTCTTTAGATTTGGTAAAAGCAGGTGGATCCAAAATAATTAAATTATATTCTTTACTTTTGCTATCAACAAGTTTTCTTAAATAATCAAAAAGGTCAGCACATTCTGTTTCTATTTCTAAATTATTTAAAGCAAAATTTTTTTTAGCATCTGCTAAAGCCTTTTCCGAAATATCTAGCGCTACCACCTTTTTGGCTCCTCCTAAGACCGCATTCATAGCAAAAGAACCAGTGTGAGTACAACAATCTAAAACGGTCATATCCTTGGATAAATTTCTGATACTTAAACGATTATATTTTTGATCTAGAAAAAAACCAGTCTTTTGTCCTTCTTTAAAATCTACTATATACTTAAGACCATTTTCAATAATTTCAGTGGTTGTTGTTTTATCTTCTACAGGTATTTCATCATACCATCCAACATATTGTTCTAAACCTTCTTTTTCTCTTAAAGCAACATCACATCTTAAATAAATACCACGAATAGTAAAATGCTTACTTACTACTTCATACAAAGCTTTTAAAATAAGATCTTTCCTAACATCTATTCCTAAAGATAATATTTGACAAACTAATACATCATTAAATTTATCAACAGTTAAACCTGATAAATTATCTGCTTCCCCATAAATAAGACGAAAAGCATTTAAATCATTTGGCATTACTTTCATACGATAATTTAGAGCATATTCTATTCTTCTTTTAAAGAAATCATAATCAAACGTATCATTGGCATTCCTACTTATAATTCTTAAAACGATCTTTGAATTATCATTATAAAAGGCACTCCCTAAATATTTGTTCTTATTATTTCTAACTACAACAATATCACCATTTTTGATACCTTCATCTCTTTTTACAATATCACTAGTAAAAACCCAAGGATGATTATTTAAAACTCGATCTTCTGCTTTTTGATTTATATAAACATTTAACTTTTCCATAAAACCACTCTTCCTAATTACTAATTTATCCTAACATAGCCCTGTTCTTTTAGCAACTATATTTAACTAATTCAGAAATTTTTTCACTCTCATTTTTTCTTTACTCCTTAGTTTAATTAACCATCTAATTTCTTAAAATGAAAAAAAGAAGTAACCTTTTTCTCAATTATTACTTCTTCTTAAAATTTCTTTATTTCATCTATACCTTATATAGCCTTTTCTACTTTTTTAAATATATAACACATTTCATCACTAAAGATAAGTTCATAGTCATTACTTGCCTCTAAATAGTAATGAAGAGTATGTTTACTAGTTGTAAGTAAATAATCAAAATTATATTTATCTAATATTTCTTTAGGATCCATTTGTAAATCTTGAAGATTAACAGTATCCGGTAACAAGTCTTTACTAAAGACATCACCTAAGCCATAACTAAATATTTTAACTTTATCTAAAGCATTCAAACTATCTAATTTATATAACAAATAACCGCCTTGTGAATAATCATTATATAATCTTTTTGGTTCTAACTCTATAACCTTAGCAACAGCTTCATCGCTATAAAAACCATTATTATCTATAATGCCAGTATTATTAAAAGACTTTATTTGTTTATAACCAACTAAAGTTGTACCGAGCACTAATACTAAACAAGTTAAATAGTAAATTGGTTTTTCTAACTTTTTAAATGGTTTCTTTAAATAATCATACATATCCTCAGTAACAAAGAAATATTTACCAACATTCCAACAAGAATAAATACCGTACATTCCTATAAATCTTTGACTCTTTAAAGCCATAAAGAAAAACATTAATTGAAAACCAATCTCATGCATTTTCATATCTTTCTTTTGTACTATCAAATTAAATAAAGGAAAAGCTATCATTATAAAAATATATAAACCTAACATATTATGAAAACTTGGACTACTCCATTCTAAAATATAACTAGTCATCGAATCATCTAACATATTAGTAAAAGGATACAATAGCATCTTTGGTCCAAATGGATTCAAACAAGAAGCCACAATCGTTAAGACAAGTACTATTCCTAAAGTCTTTATTTGTTTTTTATCTAATTTAAAAGTATTCCATCTATTAGGTTTAAATTTAAATATTTTAACAAAGATATCACACATAAAAATGCCAATAATAAATAGATATATTAAACTACTAGACCCACCATGAAAATTAACCCATAAAATTTGTAATACTGGTAAAGTATAAATTAATTTTTGAGCCCATTTTTTATCATCTAAATAACTAAATAAAACATATACTAAATAAGCTAAGAAAACAAGGCTTACTATATATGGACGTGGTCCCGTAACTTTAAAGAAAACCGTCATCAATAGAAAATAACATAAACGGAAATCAAAAAGTTTTTTCCATTCTAATTTCAACATTTTAGCCATTAAAATATACAAGATTAAGAAAATGGCTAACATTAAAAATAAGCAACCCATATTTCCCAACTTATACATGATAACTTCATTTAACCACTCATGAGCAACCCAAGCCTTACCACTAGCCCAAGAAAATAATTCCTTACTTGGAATAATATGATTATTATTTATCCATTTACCTACTACGACATGCCAGAAATAATCATTATCAGTAATTGGTTCAAAAGCCATAAAAAGGCCGAGTAAAATACAAACAATAATCCCCATAACTACTTATCCTTTCGTGACTTTTCTGTTTCTTTAACAATATAGATAGGACGATGCTTTGTTTCAAGATAAGTTTTAGCTAAGTATTCGCCAATAATTCCGGTACAAAACAAGTTAATTCCCCCAACGAAGAAAATTATGCATGCTAGACTTGGCCAACCAGCAACTGGATCTGACCAAATAATAGTTCTAACAATAATTGCAATAATCATAATGAAAGCAATTAAGCAAAAAATTAAACCAATAAATGCTGCAAATAACAAAGGTTCTGTTGAAAAACCAACGATACCATCAACGGCATAAGAAAATAACTTCCAAAAGTTCCATTTAGTGGTACCGGCACTGCGCTCCTGATTTTCAAACTCTATCCATTTTGTATTAAAACCAACAAAGGAAAATAAGCCTTTCGAATAACGATTATATTCTTTTAAAGATAAAATAGCATCAACCATTTGTCGGCTCATCAAACGATAATCACGAGCTCCCGCAACCATTTCAGTTTTAGAAATGCAGCCTATAATACGATAAAACCATTTTGTAAATAATTTTCTTAAAGGAGAATAACCATTTCTTGAAGTTGATTTAGTTGCAACACAATCATATCCTTCCTCGGTTATGCCTTTATACATTTCTTCTAAAAGAGCTGGTGGATCTTGTAAATCGACATCCATAGTAGTAATAAAATCACCAGTCGTAGCTTCTAAGCCGGCATACATTCCCGCTTCTTTACCAAAATTGCGCGAAAATGACACATAACGAATTCTTTTATCTCTCTTAGCTAAATCACGCATCTCTTCTAAACTTTTATCTTTTGACCCGTCATTAACTAGTATAATTTCAAAATCCACATAATCCATCTTTGCCATTTGTTTTTCCATTGCCTCATAATATAAAGGAATAGCTTCTTCTTCATTATAGCAAGGTACAACAATGGATATTAAATTCTTTTTCATAAACTTCTCTCTTTCTTTTAGTTTCTTAAGAATCTAAAATTTGCTTTGAACTTTATTTACGATATCAATAATTAAAAACATAATAATTATTATTGAAAAAATAATTAACCACGAAGTAGAACTAATATTGTTAAACGCTAAAGTAACATCCATTATACATAGACAAATACATATAATAATCCCCCCAATAACGCCAGCAATATCGCCAACCTTCTTTAATTTTCTACGGCGAGCTTGATTTTCTAAATAACTTCTAAATAATAATTTATTTTCTTTTGAAAACATCAAGTTCTCTGGTGTGGTTTGTAAATTAAGGGCAATTAAAGAAATTAATTCTAAAGAAAAATCTTTCTTACCTTTTAAATATTCTTTCAACTCTTTTTCACTCATAAATAACTTTTCAGCAAAACTTTTTTGATTAAGTCCTAAAAAATGTATTCTATCTTCAACTGCCAACCCTATTTTTTTATTATTCATAAATATTCCTCTTATTCTTTTTTATTTTCCTTACTTTTTATTTTATTAAATATTCTTTCTTTCATAATTCCAAGCACTACTTACCATATCTTCTAAAGTTTTTTCACAAGTAAATCCTAATTCTTCAAAAGCTTTACTAGGATCACTATAACACTTGGCAATATCACCTGGACGTCTAGGTGCAATAACATAAGGTACATCAATCTTATTAACTTTCTTAAAAGCTTCAACCATTTCTAAAACACTTACGCCCTTACCCATCCCAAGATTATAAATATATAGACCACTATGCTCTTTTTCTAATTTTTTTAAAGCTAGAACATGACCTCTTGCTAAGTCCATAATATGAATATAATCTCTAACGCCGGTTCCATCTTTAGTATCATAATCATTACCATAAATACTCAAATGGTCTAATTTTTTACTAGCAACTCGGCAAATATAAGGCATTAAATTAGCGGGTACTCCATTGGGATTCTCCCCTAAAAGACCGCTATCATGAGCACCAATCGGATTAAAATATCTTAAAATGCAAAAATCATTAGTCTTATCGGCATTATAGGTATCTTTAAGAATTTGTTCAACAAATAACTTACTCGTTCCATAAGGGTTTGTTGTTCCCCCAGTTTTACATTCTTCAGTAATAGGAACAATCTCAGGATTACCATAAACAGTTGCTGATGATGAAAATACTAAATTTTTAACATCATATTCCTTCATGGCTTTAAGTAGATTTAAAACTGAAGAAACATTATTCATATAGTATTCAATTGGTTTACTAACTGACTCGCCTACAGCTTTATAGGCTGCAAAATCAATTACACTTGTAATCTTATTTTCACTAAAAATTCTTCTTAAGATATCAATATTTTGCATATCTCCTTCATAAAAAGTAATTTCTTCATTGGTAATCATAAAAATTCTATCTAATACATCTTTTTTACTATTAGAAAAATTATCCAAACCAACAACTTCATATCCAGCTTTAAGAAGTTCAACACAAGTATGACTTCCTATATATCCACAACAACCTGTAACTAAAACTTTCATTTTTCTTCCTTCTTTCTAAAAACAAATACCTTACTTAATATATAATTACCAACAATAACTAAAACTTGACTAATTAGTTTCATAATTTTATCATTGCCATGTAAAATTGTTACACCAATTCCCATAATAGCCATATCTAAAAGTAAAGTTGTAATTCTAGCTCCTACAAACGATATAAATTCTTTGACTTTATTAGTATTCTTTGACTCAAAGACATATTTACGATTAGTAAAATAAGCGAATAAAACTCCAGCAATCCATGAAATAATATTAGCAACTTGTAGCATTAGAGCATTATCAGGATTAATTATCGTAAATGTTAGCCCATAATAAACGATAAGACTAATAACCGTTGTCAATACGCCAAATATTAAATAATTAATTATTTCTTTATACTTTGTATACATTTTTTTAATCATAACAAACCTCGATATCAATATATCATATATCTGCTTGTTTTTCCATTAATTTAGTAATTATTAAAACAATTTTATAATATTTATCATTACTTCCCACAACCACCCACAAAGAAAAGTATGTTTAAAAAATTATACCTATATTTAAAAAAAACAAAAAAATAAAGAACTAATCTTTTTGCAAGGTTAATCCTTTATTTTTAGGTTCACTTTCCTGTTTAATAATTTCATCATAAATAGCGCTTCTAAAACTAATCATTGGTTCTTTACCAATTAACTCGTAATTGCCATCTTGAGTATAATATTTTGGAATAACTACATATTTATGATAATCGAAAAGATCATTTAAATAATAAGCTAAAATAATCCCATCTTTTTCAAATAAAGCTATATACACTGAAAGACGATTATATTTAGTATAACTGCTATCGAATCCTTCATCAGCATCTTTTATAATCTTTGTTCTTTGAAAATCAAGACCAATATATTTACCACTATGTAAAAATTCTTCTAAACTGATAAAATATTTATTAACCACCGCCATACTTGGATAAGTTTTTACGTAATCTTCACAAGTTAATACATAACCATTATTTTCTTCATGTAAATGCCAAAAACTATCTAACCCCCCTAAATTAAGTGAACGACTAACACTCATATCATCTCTATCTCTTTTTATATAAATATTACTTTCCATAAACAACTTCCCTATAACATTAGAACACAACTATACAATATTTTGGTAACGCATGCAAGCATTTTCATGAAAATAATCTATCTTAAACTATAAACACCACTACTTCTATAAGTTATTTTAAAGACTATTTTCTCATCTTTTTTGATAAAATAATCATTCTTAATTTTATAAATATGATAATCTTTATTACTATTAATTATTCTTGTTATAATACTTTCTAAACTATATATTTGACCATTATAAAAACATATTGGATATTTTAAATTCTTATCATCACTAGGATATATTTTATCTAAATTACGTAAATAATCCTTATTCATAAAACTCATATTACTTCTTAAATCAACATATTTATTCAATATATTAAATCTTTTTTCATAATTACCTAGTTCTAAAAAAAGATAGCCTATTTCACTTAAAAAATATTTACATTTATACTTTTTTTCCTGCAAACAACTTAGCTCTATTATCATGTGTTTACTATATAAATAGTTAAAATCTGTATCACTTATTTTTATATCTTTTATTAAATAACCACTCATATTATTAATTATATATTTCTGCATTTACATCACTTATTTCATTTTAATGCTTTTTACTAATTTTGCAACTAGCTATTTTAGCCATCTAGTAGCCAATTATTCTCTAAATTTCTAGTTTAGCTTAACCAAACTATTTTTTTAAACACATTTTCTCCAGCGAAAAAGAATATTATCCTGCGATAATACTCCCTAATTCCATAATTCTTGTGGATAAGAGCCTGACTCAATTAATTCTTTTAATGATTCTTTTACCATATTAGCATCTTCGCGATAAGTTACTCCATACCAAACACTACTAGTATCAATAACCTTAACTGTTATATCTTTCTTAGCAATATGATTACATACCACATCAGGTATTAAAAATTCACCTTCAGTTAAATCAGCCTTATGTTCTTCAAAATAAGTTAATATATCTTCATCTAAAATATCAAAAATATCTTTAGTAAATAAAAACATATTCATGGAAACCAAAGTATCATTACATACCCTAAAGGCTGCATCACCATTTAAAGGACTAGCAGTAATAACACCATCTACTTCTTCAACTTTTGATTCTACTAGACTAGTTAAATAACCATTATTAGAAGAGCAAACTCCACGTTTTACGGCTCCGTTTGCTGTAAGTGTATTACTTGCCAAGTAACCAATCATTCCAAAATTGCGACCGGTAATTCCACTTTTTAAGAACTCGGCTGCTTTAATATAAGCATCTCGGCCATAAAAATCATCAGCATTGATAATAGCAAAATTATCTTTAACAACATCCTTGCAACAATAAATGGCATGTGCAGTCCCCCATGGTTTAACTCTTTTGTTATCTAGATATTCTTTAGGAATATTATCCATATCTTGATATACATAACTTACAGCAATTTTACCCTCAACTCTTTTGCCAATTGTTTCTTTAAAAATTTCGGCATTCTCTCTTTTAATAATAAATACTACTTTATCAAAACCAGCTTTAATCGCATCATAAATCGAATAATCGATAATAAATTCGCCATTAGGGCCCATTGGTTCAATTTGTTTTAAACCGCCAAATCTTGAACCCATACCGGCGGCCATAATTACTAATTCCATCTTAATCTACCTTTCTTATTCCCTTAAAATTCTTCATTATTTTCTTTATCCCGAAACGACTACTAAAAGCCACGGTATAAAAAGTATCGTCCATTGCCACAATCGTCCCTCTACCGTACAAAGAGTGCATTATATGATTTCCTACTTTATATTCTGCAGTTTTATCATCACTATTATAGAAACTACTCTTATTAGAAAATGTCGGGATCTTGCCAACATTTTTACTGCGTAAACGTTCTAACCCCAGACTATTTACTCTTACATCTAATAGTTCTTTATTAATCTCCTTTATAAAACGTGATGGAGGATTAACTTGCTCACGGCCATAAAGAATACGACTATGAGCATTAGTTAGATACAAAACTTTCCGTGCTCTTGTAATTCCAACATAGCACAAACGTCTTTCTTCTTCAATTTCTGCTTCACTGCCAAAGGAATTTTGATGAGGAAATATTCCCTCTTCTAAACCACATAAGAAAACACAATCAAACTCTAAGCCTTTAGCACTATGAATAGTCATTAAAGTTACTGCATCTTTTTCTTCTTTATGTTCACTTATATCTGCTACTAAAGATATTTCTTCTAAAAAATCATTTAAATTAACTGACCCAGTTCTTTCTTCAAACGAAGCTGTTACTGACTTAAATTCTTCCAAGTTATCTAATCTTAAATCATTTTCTAAAGATTTTTCTTCAGTTAAACTAGCTCTTATACCACTCTTATCAATAACATAATCAATAAACTCAGTTAATGATAAATCCTCTTGAGCTTTAATCATATCGTTAATTAAATCTTTAAAAATAAGTTCTTTACCCTTACTAATAGCCTTAAACATACTAGTACCATTTATTAAAGCTGTATTTCTTAAAGACTCAACTGCTTTCTCGCCAATCCCCCTTTTAGGTTCATTAATTATTCTTCTTAGAGCAATATCATCATCTTGATTATTAATTAGTTTTAAATAACTTAATAAATCTTTGATTTCTTTTCTTTGATAGAAGTAATAAGCACCAACGACATTATAGGGAATATTCTCCTTTAAAAAAACTTCTTCTAATAAACGGGACTGACCATTAGTTCGATATAAAATACCAATATCTTTATAATCATAACCTTGATTATAAAGTTTTTTTATTTCTTCAATGATTGTTATAGCTTCCGCCCTACCAGTTTCACAAGTAATATACTTAGTCTTAACGCCTTCACCAATAGTCCCTTTTAAATTAAGTTCTTTTCTTTCTTTATTATTTTTAATAACACAGTTAGCGCACTCTAAAATATTATTCGTACTACGATAATTACTTTCTAAAGTTACAACAAAAGCATCTTTATAATCTTTTTCAAAGTTTAAAATATTTCTAAAGTTGGCATTACGAAACCCATAAATTGATTGGTTAGCATCACCTACTACAAACAAATTACGATATTTACCAGCCAATAATTTATTAAATTGATATTGTACTTCATTGGTATCCTGATATTCATCAACTAATATATATTTAAATCTTTCTTGATATTTTTCCAATACCTCAGGATATTTTTTAAATAACTCTACTGGTAACACTAGCAAATCATCAAAATCAACCGAATTATTTTTATGAATTAATTTTTGATAAGTTTCATAAATTTCTAAAACTTGTTTTTCAATAGCAGTATTAAATAAATTATCAATCTCTCTTGAACTTAGATTTTCATTTTTAATAAAACTAATTCGATTACGAACATAAGAAGGTGCTATCTCTTTAGGATCAATTCCTTTATCTTTCATAATTCTTTTAACTAAACTTAAGACATCATCACTATCTAAAATAGTAAAATTAGATCCCAAATTACACTCAGCATAATTTTCTCTTAAAATTCTTACTCCTAAGGAATGAAAAGTTCCAACAAAAGCATGACTTTCCGGTACTAACGCCAAAACTCGTTCTTTCATTTCTTTGGCAGCCTTATTAGTAAATGTTATCGCTAAAATATTATAAGAAGGTATTCCCTTATCAATTAGATAAGCAATTCTTGTTGTTAAAACTCTTGTCTTGCCAGAACCAGCGCCCGCTAAAACCAAACATGGTCCTTCAAGATGCATAACGGCTTTTCTTTGCTCATCATTTAAAGTATCTAAGTAATTCATATTTTTTCCATCAAGTAAGTAAACTCGAGTATCCTTTCTTTTTTATTTATAAGTAATAAAATACTTGTCATTTCTTTCCATATTATATCAAAGATTAATACTAAAAGAAAGAAAAAAACGATTATAGATATTCTACAATCGCTATATTTTTCTTTAATTTATCAATTAAATCTGTTTGATCATATTTATTAAATATTTCTATAAAAGCACTATTATCCATTAAAAACATATTATAGTAATTATTGAATATTTCTTTATAATTTTCAATACCTAATTCTTTTAAATACTTGATATTAGCACTTACTAACTTTTCTTCTTCTATTAAGGCTTTTTTTAGAACATTAGGAATATTGACTTCTAACCATTTTATTTCATCATCATTAAAATCATAATTTTTCAAATATTGCATACTAACCTCCTACATACTTTCTAAAGCAACCTTAAGGTCATCTAAAGTCTTATAAGAATTATAAAATAAACTAGCTATTAATAAATCCTTATCATTTTTTTCTGAAACGTTATTAATTAAAGTAATTAAATTACGTTTAGTATTCTCTTTAGAAAAGCTCATTCCTTTAATAATATAAGCATTACCTTTGCAAACACAAATACTTTCTAATTTTTGTTCTAATCTTGTAAATTCATCAAATTTATCAGCATCTGTTAATTTTATTTCTTTATCACTATTTAAATTTTCTTTTAATACTTCCAAAAGACTGCCATCAATTACACCACTTACACCATCTGTAACTCTCTTATAATCAGCACCTAAATTAACTTCTTTTTCTACTAAACTTTCTAATACTTTTTGATTAAATACATAACTATTATAAACTAAAACATTGTTTTTTTCTTCTGTATAAGGAATATTATATTCTATACAAAACGCAATTCTTTTTAATATAGCATTAACATCTAAAGAAAGAGCATTTACATCATAAGTAATTAAATCACTTTGCTTATTTTCTATTAACATATCAATTCTGTCAATAAGTTCTTTAGGTTCTACTGCTAAAACATTAAAAGCTAAATGACCACTAGGCATTTTTAAATCTATTTTATAATCTTTTAAAGTTTTTAAATTTTTATATAAATCAGCATTACTAATATAGCATAAGATATTACCATTCTTTTGAATTTCCATGCTACTTGGTTTATACCCATATTCACTCAAAGCATCAAGATTGTCTAAATAATTTTGCAAACCATTTTTATATATCACTAGTCCAACATTTGCAACATCGATTTTTCTTGCTTTTAAAATTTCTTTTAATTTATCAGGTTCTAATGTTGTTGTATCAAAAGGCTTAATTAACTTTATATCACATTCCCTTTTCTCTAACAATCCTAACTTTTCAGTATCAAATGTTATTTCCTTTGGTTCTTCTTTTACTTCTTCTGTTATATTTTGGACAGGAATTTCATTAGACTTTTCTTCTTTAGTATTTTCTAAAGTATTATTATCTAAATTCTTTTTAAATTCGCAATTAATTTGCTTTTGTAACTCTTCTAAAGATATAGCCGTTTCTTCGTCTTCTAATTTTTCATTCGTAGTATCAGTAACCATATTATCCTCAGGAATATCAGTAGTTTTATTATTAAATAAATCTCTTAATTCTTCAAATGATATTGGCGTTTCATCTTCTAGACGGTCTTGAAAAGTATTTGTTTCTTCTAAAACTGGTTCTGACTGTTCAACTGTAACTGGTTCTTCTTTCATAGTATCTTTAATAGAAGCATCAGCATTATCTTCTACTATACTATTTTTTTCACTGTCAAGATTACTTAAATCCTCTTCAAATTCACTCAAAAAATCATTAGGTTTTGATTCTTCCTCTTTCTTTTTCTCAGATGCTGGTTCTTCAATTTGAACATTCTTTAATGATTCTACAATATTATCTAAATCAACATAAATCTCTTCATCATTTTTTATTTCTTCAAATTTAAAATTTTTAAAGTATGGAACCAATTCATCTTCAGGAAACATTATTAATTTTGCAGTTTCATATGCATCAGCATCCGTAAATTTAACCCCTTTTAAAACTTCAATAACATAAGCACGAGTGCGCATACAACCATCACTAATAGCTTCTTTAATTAATTGCCTCAAAGCATCTTGTTTGCTATATGCTGTTTCCAAAGAAGCTTCTAAATCTTTAATACTATTTTTAGCATCTTCTAATTTAGCTTGATCTTCTTCAATTATTTTATTTAAATCATTGATATCATTCTTACGTATTTCTATTTGTAAAGGAAATTGATTTACTAATTTATCCCAATCCTTTTTTACATCAACACTTAATTTTAAAACATTAGTTATCAATTTTAAATCCTTGTCTTTTAATGTTTCAAAAGCTTCAGTAAGAACACTATTTTCTTCATTCAAATTAATAATTTCTTCTTCAATTTTTTGAATTTTTTCTTGTTTTTTATTAATATTTTCTGCTTTTCTATTAATTATATTATTGTTATCATCTATCTTCTTTTGAATATCAACTAAAATAGTTGACTCAGGTTGTAATAAATTCTCTATTTTCTTTAATACGCCTTGATTATTTTTCATCACACTAACTCTCCTATTTTCTTTTACAATTATATCAAAACAACTACTTAAAGTAAATTATTTTTCTAAAACTTCTCTTTATTTCTTTTTAATTGGTATATGTAAATGCTTATATGCTTTTTCAGTGGCAATACGTCCCCTTTGGCTTCTTTTTATAAAACCTTCTTGTAGTAAAAATGGCTCTACTACTTCCTCAACTGTGGTAACTTCTTCTCCAATAGACGTTGCAATAGTGCCAGCTCCAACAGGTCCGCCATTAAATTTAGTAACTAAAGCGTCCAAGTATTCTAAATCTAAAGAATCAAGACCATATTCATCAATTTTTAACCGATGCAAGGCTTTTTTTGTCGTTTCTAGGCTTATCATCTCATCACCAGCTACCAATGTAAAGTCACGAACCCTTTTAAAAAGACGATTAGCAATACGTGGTGTTTTTCTACTACGTTTAGCCAGTTCCATTGCGGCTTCTTCTTCAATTGGCATTTTTAAAACCTTTGAAGTACGCATAATAATCTGTTTTAATTCTTCATCCGTATAATAATTTAGTTTTGAAACAATCCCAAAACGGTCACGTAACGGACTAGAAATATTACCAGCTCTTGTTGTTGCCCCAACCAAAGTAAATGGCGGTAAATCTATCTTTATATTACGCGTATTACCATCTTGACCAACTACTATATCTAACTCAAAATCTTCCATCGCCGGATATAAAATTTCTTCAATAAATCTCGGCATACGATGAATTTCATCAATAAATAAGACATCGCCTTCTTCTAAATTAGATAAAACAGCAGCTAAATCGCCGGGCTTTTCAATCGAAGGACCAGAAGCAGTTTTAATATTTACGCCTAACTCATTAGCAATAATATGAGCAAGTGTTGTTTTACCAAGTCCAGGAGGACCATAAAGCAAAACATGATCTAAAACCTCATTACGCATTTTACAAGCTTTAATAAAAACTTTTAAATTTTCCTTTATTTCCTCTTGACCGACGTAGTCATCTAAAGTTTCTGGTCTAATATTTTTATCAAACTCATCTTCTTTTAAATTAACATTATATATATCATCTAGCATTATTCCACTTCCTTATTATGTTATAAATTTCTTGAAAATTTTTTGCTCTTAAACCTTTATATTCTTTATTATACCAAGTATCAACTAAAATTGTCTTAATATGATAATTATTGACATCTTCAATTTGCATAACGGAGTCATCAATAAAAACATCTATTCCTAATTTTTTACAAGCTTCCCCTTTTTTTGATAAACCTATATAGCAATCTTTATATTTAAAACCCTTACTAGTTAGATCGTTTTTTGTAATTTCTAAAATATCTAACTTCTCATCAGTACTTCTTCTAGTTAAAAAATAAATCTCATATCCTTCATTATATAATTTTTCTAAATAATACAAAGCATCCCCTTTTGGACGTGCTTTTAAATATAACTTATTTTTTCTAAAATATTCAAAGAAAGCTCTCTTTTCCTCGCTACTCCAATAAAATCTATCATGAAAATCATATTTAGTTATATCCTGATATCCCTTATTAGCTAAATAAATCTTATCAAACTCTAAAGCAGCCTCATCAATAACCTCAATAGTATTCATGACTGTATCATCTATATCAATCCCTATTTTCATCTTTTTACCTACTTATCTACTCATTAATAGCTTTAATGCATCTTTGATCTGACTTTCTAATTCTTTTGTTGCATCTACTTTTGGAAGTATAGCCTTAATATCAGCTTTCTTATATCCTAATGACTCTAAAACACTAACTAATTCATCTAAATCATTAACAGCAAATAAGTCTTGATGATCAGCAAGTTTTCCTTTTAAATCCAAAATAATTTGTCTAGCTAATTTATCTCCAACTTTAGGAAATTTCGTTAAATAAACTAAATTCTCTCTTTCAATAGCTTCAATTACATCATTAGTATTACCAGTTGAAACCATTGGAATCGCCATCTTAGGTCCTAAGCCTTTAACATTTATTAACCTTAAAAATAAATTTTTTTCTTCTCTTTTCTTAAAGCCATAAAGACTATATTCATCTTCTCTAATATAATTATATAGATAAATTGTATATTCTAAATTCTCTCTATAAACATAAGGATTACCTACAAATATTTGATAACCAATGCCATTATTTTCTAAAACTACATAATTACTGCCAATCTCTTTTATTATTCCTGTAATATAATTTAACATAATTTATACTTCCTTCTTTTCTTTCTCATATTATCAACCGCTACCTTCTTTGTCAAGGTTATATGTCAATTTTATTTGGAAAAAAAAGCTTCAAAAAAGGCCTTCAATGAAAGCCTCTTAACACAGTATCTAACTATTAAATCTTGTCTAATAATATCTATGTTATTTATTTAGGTAATAACCAAGAAACAGCCTTGTTTCCAATCTATAAATAGAATACTTAAAAAGTTACTTCTTACATTAACAGCCGTAGCCATTAATTATTAGTGACATAGAACTACTTCTATCGTAGTAGGAATCTGGGCGGGCACCATTCCAGTTAGTAACGTTGTTCCAAGGATCAAGATAGCCAGCGCTATTCTGATTCCACTCATTAGCATTGCCGTTCGTCGCATTGAAATACGAAGGGGACAACGGAACAACTGAGTAATATTTTTAGGCCATCTCTAGAGTCTAACTCCAATTTCATTATATAATATTTTTTTTAACAAGTAAATTAAAGCCACCCTAAGGTGGCAAATACAGTATTTAACTATTAAATCATGTCTAATAGTATCTATATTATTTATTTAGGACTTACCAAGGCATAATCTTGTTTCCATTCTATAAATAGAATACTTAAAAAAGTTACTTCTTACATTAACAGCCGTAACCATTAATTTTTAGTGGCATAGAACTACTTCTATCTTAGTAGGAATCTGGGCGGGCACCATTAGTGTTGTTAACATCGTTCCAAGGACTAAGATAGCCAGCGCTATTCTGATTCCACTCACGAGCATTGCCGTTCACCGACTCGAAATACGAAGGGGACATGACCGAGGTCTAATATATAGATTACTCCTAGAGAAAATCTCCGTTTCTATTATAAATCATTTTTCATCTTTTTACCAAAAGAAAAAAAGCTAAAGAAATCTTTATTCATTTTCTAAAGCTTTTTATAAACATAGTAATTAACTATCAAATCATGTTCCATAGTATCTATGTTATTTCTTTAGGCAATTACCAAGGCATAGTCTTGTTTCCAATCTAATAAATAGACTACTTTTAAAGTTGCTTCTTAAATTAATAGTCGTAACCATTAATTATTAGTGACATAAAACTTAAGTTTATCTTAGCAGGAATCTGGGCGGGCACCAAGACTGTTATTCACTGTTAACCCTTGACCTAAAAAGCCAGCGCTATCCTGACGCCACTCATTAACAGTGAGATTAACCGACTCGAAATACGAAGGGGACATATTACTCTTGTTTAAAGATTATCCCTAGAGCTTAACTCCACTTCTATTATAAATCTTTTTATTATAATTATCTTAATAATTGCCAAGGAATAACCTTGTTTCCATTCTATATAGAATACTTTTAAAGTTACTTCTTACATTAACAGTCGTAACCATTAATTATTAGTGACATAGAAACTTTCTTCTATCTTAGTAGGAATCTGGGCGGGCACCAAGCCAGCTAGAAACCCAACTGTCGCTAGAAACAAAGCCAGCGCTATGCTGCAACCACTCATAAGCACGGCCGTGCGCCGCATTGAAATACGAAGGGGACATATTACTCTTGTTTAAAGATTATCCCTAGAGCTCAACTCTAATTATATTAGAATACAAAATTTTATCATTTTATCTTTATTTTTCTTTTTTACAATATCCTTTTATTCAAAAAAATCCGAATAGAAATATTACTTTCCACTCAGATCTAAATATAGTAAACAATTATTAAAACTAGTCTAACAATATCTATATTATTTATTTAGGTAAATTTACCAAGGGATAACCTTGTTTCCAATCTATAAATAGAATACTTAAAAAAGTTACTTCTTACATTAACAGCCGTAGCCATTAATTATTAGTGACATAGAACTTACTTCTACCTTAGTAGGAATCTGGGCGGGCACCATTCCAGTTGGTAACCCAGTTGTTGTTGAGGAAGCCAGCGCTATTCTGATTCCACTCATTCGCATTGCCGTTCGGCGCATTGAAATTCGAAGGGGACATGATGGTCAAGTACTTCAGTGCTTAAATAGATTATCCCTAGAGCCTAACTCTTTTCTAATTATAATACATTTATTAAAAATTTCCTACAAAAAGACTCTCTTTTGAAAGTCTTTTAGCATAGTGTCCAATTGTTAAATCACATTTAACAATATCTATGCTATATATTTAGGCAATTGCCAAGGAATAACCTTGTTTCCATTCTATATAGAATACTTTTTAAAGTTACTTCTTACATTAACAGCCGTAGCCATTAATTATTAGTGACATAGAACTTACTTCTACCTTAGTAGGAATCTGGGCGGGCACCATTCCAGTTGGTAACCCAGTTGTTGTTGAGGAAGCCAGCGCTATTCTGATTCCACTCATTCGCATTGCCGTTCGGCGCATTGAAATTCGAAGGGGACATGATGGTCAAGTACTTCAGTGCTTAAATAGATTATCCCTAGAGCCTAACTCTTTTCTAATTATAATACATTTATTAAAAATTTCCTACAAAAAGACTCTCTTTTGAAAGTCTTTTAGCATAGTGTCCAATTGTTAAATCACATTTAACAATATCTATGCTATATATTTAGGCAATTGCCAAGGAATAACCTTGTTTCCATTCTATATAGAATACTTTTTAAAGTTACTTCTTACATTAACAGCCGTAACCATTAATTATTAGTGACATAGAACTTAATTCTATCTTAGTAGGAATCTGGGCGGGCACCATTCCAGTCAGTAACACCACCAATATTCGCAAAGCCAGCGCCATGCTGATACCACCCGTAAGCATAAACACTGTCCGCATTGAAATACGAAGGGGACATATCGCTTGCCGCTATAAGATTATCCCTAAAATTTGCCTTACATTTTATCATAAGTAAATTAGTTTTTTTATTATTTAACATAGTGTCCGATTGTTAAATCACATTTAACAATATCTATGCTATATATTTAGGCAATTGCCAAGGAATAACCTTGTTTCCATTCTATGTAGAATACTTTTTAAAGTTACTTCTTACATTAACAGTCATAACCATTAATTATTAGTGACATAGAACTTAATTCTATCTTAGTAGGAATCTGGGCGGGCACCAGACCAGATAGTAACGTCGTACCAAGGAACAAGAAAGCCAGCGCCAGTCTGAAACCACTCAGTAGCATAGCCGCTCGTCGCATCGAAATACGAAGGGGACATATTGCCTACCGCTATAAGATTATCCCTAAAATTTACCTTACATTTTATTATTTAACATAGTTTCCAATTGTTAAATCACGTTTAACAATATCTATGCTATATATTTAGGCAATTGCCAAGGAATAACCTTGTTTCCATTCTATATAGAATACTTAAAAAAGTTACTTCTTACATTAACAGCCGTGGCCATTAATTATTAGTGACATAGAACTTAATTCTATCTTAGTAGGAATCTGGGCGGGCACCATTAGTGTTGTTAACATCGTTCCAAGGACTAAGATAGCCAGCGCTATTCTGATTCCACTCACGAGCATTGCCGTTCACCGACTCGAAATACGAAGGGGACATACAAAACCTAAGGGTTTTAGATTCTCTCTAGAGTTTTAAAACTCCATTTTAATTATAATACGTTTTAAATTAATTAAAAAGACCCAACATAAGAAGGATCTTAATCAACATAGTATCTAACTATTAAATCATGTCTAACAGTATCTATGTTATTTATTTAGGCATACGCCAAGAAAAAATCTTGTTTCCATTCTATAAATAGAATACTTAAAAAAGTTACTTCTTACATTAACAGCCGTAGCCATTAATTATTAGTGACATAGAAACTTATTTCTATCTTAGTAGGAATCTGGGCGGGCACCATTCCAGTTATTGACCCATTGCCAAGCATTAAGATAGCCAGCGCTATTCTGATCCCACTCAAGAGCATTGCCGTTAGCCGCATCGAAATTCGAAGGGGACTGAACTAAACCATTATGGTTATAGATTTTCTCTAGAGTACAAGCTCCATTTTCATTATAATACGTTTTAAGTTAATTAAAAAGACCCAACATAAGAAGGATCTTAATAAGCATAGTAAGCAATTACTAAATCTAGTCTAGTAATATCTATGCTATCTATTTAGGTTTACACCAAGAAAAAAGCCTTGTTTCCAATCTATAAATAGATTACTTAAAAAGTTACTTCTTACATTAACAGCCGTAACCGTTAATTATTAGTGACATAGAAACTTTCTTCTATCGTAGTAGGAATCTGGGCGGGCACCATTCCAGTTATCGACCCAATTCCATGGGTTAAGATAGCCAGCGCTATTCTGATTCCACTCATTAGCATTGCCGTTCGTCGCATCAAAAAACGAAGGGGACAAAATAGTAAGCAAGCACACTAGGTACCAAATTTTTAGGCTTTTCCTAGAGCTAACAACTCCAATCTCATTATAATACACCTAACTGTTTTATGCTACATTTAATACCTTACAATTTATAATTTTTAACTTTGAAATATTTATGACTTTCTATTTTACAATTTATATGTTGTTCAAATTACGACTGCCGTTTTGCTTTTTGAAGAAGCAAAACGGCAGACCTTCGCCATCTAATTTTTGCTTACCATCTTGTTTAATTGGTACTTTACCTCAAAGTTAAAGATAAAAAAAATGGGCTTCCCAATGATGAGTCATTGGGAAGCTACAAGCTTTTTCAATTTATTTTTATTCAACCACATATGGATCTGAACTTGTACCGATACCGGTAGTTACCAGAGTATCAGCTTTTAGATTTATAACTGGGCGGGCACCAAACCAGTTATAGACCCAAAGCCAAGCATTAAGACAGCCAGCGCTAAGCTGATCCCACTCAAGAGCATAGCCGAGAGCCGCATCGAAATACGAAGGGGACATTGTCCAGTAATGCTGCGTAGAATAAGCATAAGATAACTTATTAACATGTCTTTGATCCATTCCAGCATATACTAACTCATCGTATGTAATTAAGCCAACCGGATATGTTAAAGCTTTATTACCAATACTAGAATCAGTTGTTGTATATAAATCTCTTTCCACATTTGGACAAGTGAATTGAGCTGTATTAGCAGAATATCTTCCAAATGCTCCAAAGTTAGTATTCTTATCGGTTTGAATTCCATCACCACCACTAGCTATACTTCTATCACCACAGAAACCTACTGTATTAGTAATATATGAACTATAACCCTTATCTTCAATATTAGCTTTATACCAAGTATCTACTTTTGTCTTAATAGTTGAATCATTTGTATTTGCATGAACTTCATCAAAAGTTGTTGCATCAGCATCGCCATACATATAACCAACATAAGCAGGATCATTATATTTACTATTAAACTGACCCGTATTATTATTAATCATTTGAGCAGTACCAGAAGCATTTTTTACTGTCCCATTATACATAAGTCTTATGGAACCATCGCCATTAATTCTTACTATCTTCCAATAATAACCTGCAAAATAAACATTATTATTTTTGACATTACCACGATAGTAATAAGTTGTACCATAATCATCAGTTCCTTGATAAATACCTTTATCCGATTTATCAGTTTCTAATTCCATTCCGGTTAACCTTGTACCGGTTATTTTATAAGTTACACTATCATAATTAACACCATGCCATTGGGTTGTACCAGTTGTCTTAGTAGCACCAGTTACTGCATAAATAGCAACATCACTATTTGAACTCCAAGTATATAACTTACCAGTTGTATTATTATAACTTATATTTTCATTAGAAAAATAATATTTAGTATCACCAGAATAATCTAATGTAGTTGGATCTTCATAGACAACATCACTTATCGTATATCTAGCTGTTTCACTATTAAATGATTTAACCCTATATAAACGTACCTTTGTATCATTTAAAGTTAAATTACTAGCTTGCGTTGTTCTATCGCCTGTCCCCGTATCTTTATTATATGTATTTACAACACTCTCTCCTACTTTAGTTATATTAATAGTACCAGTAGAACCAGTTGTTTCAATCCATTTAATAATTGGTGCTGTATTTGTTACATCAACCGCTTGTTTAGCTGCTATTTTAGTTTTAGCAATATCCGGCGTTGTTTGATATTCATTAGCAAGTATTGCATCTCCAAGCTTACTATAACCAGCTGTTACTGGACTATAACTTCCTGGTTCTGAAGTTACTATTATCTTTGATTTAAATGCTTTATTCATTACATCATCATTAATAGTAGCATCTTCATCCATCCAAAACGACACTGTATAATCAACGGTATCATCCGCTCCTAAATAACCTTCCGCTACTCTACGTGCTTCCGTTGAACCATCAATAGATGTCGTTGTTGTACTAAAAGTATCTAAAGTAACAACTGCTTCATTATTAATTCTTGTAGCTACCCATTTACTAGCTAAAGTTGTTCCTTCTAACATTTCCACATTAACATAATAATGAGCAAATATTGTACACGTGTTTTTTAATGTAAAACTAAACGGTTTTAATTTTAATCCTTCCTCATCAGTTATTGGATAAGCATTTGGTAAATTTATCTCATCTTTCTGATCAGTAAGTTCTATTTTAAAACACCCTGTTGTAGCAGTATTAGCTTTCTCAGATATATAAGAAAATTTCCAATAAGCATAAGACACTCCCATTATTGTTAAAACCACTACAAAACACGTTATAACCATTGAAAAAATGTGATGTTTATTTAGTGGATTGTCTTTAATTCTCTTATCATTCATAATTTTCATCACTCCTCTATTATTTATCTATTACTATAATACCATATAATCAAAAAAAGTAAATCTTATTTCCAATATTTATTTTATTATATCAAGTATTTTTTCTAATTCTTTATTAACATCTTTTAAGCTTAATCTACTTAATTTATATTTTATTAAATCTACTTTTTTATCTATTTCTACTTGCAACAATCCTTCTTCTAAATATCTTTTATAATTATTACTTTTTTTAAAATCTTTAATATCTTCTAATTCTTTTTTATAATAAATTCGATAATTAATATTTAAACTATCTAGTTTTTCTATTATTTTTTCTAAAACTGTCCCTGGAAATCCTAATTTATCATTTTTTCCTTCTCCTACTAATTTATATCCAAATATACTATGTAGGATATAGGCATCATCATTATAACAAATTATAAATTTTCCATCATTTCGATATAATTCTACAAACATACTAACCTCTTTTACTACTCTACTACTATAACAGCGTCTTTTCTTTTTACTTTCATATCTATTCCATCAAACCAAGAATGTTTTCTTATGAATGATCCACTGCAACAATTGCTTAAATAACCTTTATAACTTGCTAACACACTTTGATAATTTTCCGGTGGATTTTTAGCTAATTTATTTAATTTATGAGTAATTCTTCTTTTAGTTTGACCATTAATAAGAACTAATAATTTTTTCTTTTTTAAAACAAAACGATATCCTAAGAAATTTAATCCATCTTTCATTGCTATTATTGTCGTTTTTTGATTTAATTTTAATTGTTCTTCGGCTACTTTTTTTTCTATTTCTTGTAAACAATATTTTAAATATTCTTTATCTGGATGCATTAAAATAAAATCATCCATATATCTAACATAATATTTTATATGTAATTGTTCTTTAATAAAATGATCTAAATCATTTAAATAGTATATAGCAAATAATTGACTAGTCATATTGCCAATTGGTAATCCCTTACCTTCTTCATAATAAGGAATAGTACTTAGTTCTTCAAATTTCTTTTTCATATAAGGATTATTAGCTTTTCTTAATATTTCGGATTCTTTATCTACTAATCTTTTTATTTGTTCATTAGTATTATTTTGATAAGTAGAATTTAAAATACTTTTTATTACATCTATAACATCTTCATCTGGTACTATTTTTCTTAATTTTTCTATTAGTCTTTCATGATTAATACTATAAAAATATTTATGAATATCGCATTTCAAAATATAAAAATTATCATATTTTCTTTTTAAATGATTTATATATTCTTTTGTATAGGCTAATCCTAATTTTAAGCCTTTATCTTTTCTTGTTGCTACATTCATGGGAATAAGTCTTGGTTCCATTAAGGGTAATAAGATATACTCACTTATTAAATGATTAACTACTTTATCATAAATATTTTCGCTCATTATAATTCGATATTTAGGTTCTTTAACTAGGAAAACATTATAGTTTCCATGTTCATAAACTTTTATTCTTAAAGATTCATATATATTTATGATATTACTCATATAAAAATTTTCAAAATTTACTATTTTACTTCGATGTTTAGTTTTTAATCGTACCTCATAATAAACATTTTCAATATAAGGTATATTTACTATTGAATCATATAAATTTTTTTTATTTAGATTCAAAACTTCTGATAACTCCATAGGCAATCTTTCTAGCTTCTATTATTATATTTGATAAGCACGCTAATTGATGAGAACTGATATATTTTTTATGATAAAGTTCTCTTGTATAATAATCATACATTGATAATTTAACCATATAATCATATATATACTTTTCTTTTACTCGATTAGTCCTTTGTAAATTATAAGCAAAGAGATTTTCCATCATATCGTACTGACAGTCTTCAATATGCCTCTTTAAATTACTAGCTTTCTTAGGTAAATTTGGTAACAATCGATTTAAATACGCTAACGCTTTTTCTGTCTGTGATAATAATTTAAACTTTATTTCCATTATTTTATTGTCAATTAAACTCTACATGATTGTATCACGTAATTAATTTTTTATAAAGCTTTTTTATAATTATTATGTAAAATGTAAACCAGTTACAAAATTTATATTTTACATCGAAAAAAGTATAGATTTTTCTTTCTATACTTTCTAACAAAAAATTATTTAGAATTGCTTTTTCAATATCTCGATTTCTTCAATAGATAATCCGGTTCCATTTGCAATTTGTTCATCAGTTAAACCCATTTTCAAAAAGTTCTTAGCTATTTCTAAAGCTTTTTCTTTAGAACCACGTTCTTCAGCTTCTTCGCTGGCATTCATTAATCTTGTATTAAAGACCATTTCATCATTTGTAAGTTTAGTATATAAAGCAATGTTTTCTTTATCGCTTGACAATTCTTCTACACGGCTAATTAACCTATCTGCTTCTTCTTTACTCATAATTTCTTCCGCCTTTCTTCTAAAGGTTGCCAAATCTTCCGTACTCATTAAAATACACCAATCGGCCGCCTTTTTTTCTCTTTCATCTCTTAAATTATACCACGGATCTAAAGCAAAATTAACGGAAATCGTATAAAACATATCATTCCAACCTCTATCAACTATATTATCCTGATCTTTCAACAGAAGTCCATTTTCCTTCAAAAATTTTCATATTTTGTTAAAAATTAAGCATAAACTTTAGCCTTTACACACTTATCCAATTTTTTTTAACAAATAAAAAAACCATACTATCTTATATAGTATAGGTCTAAAAAAGCTTCAATCGTTTGTTCATCAGTACTGCCACTAAAACTATGAACAATATTACCATTTTCAATAATTAATGTAATAGGTGTCCCCGTTACTACTACGTAATCACCTAAATTCTCTGTTTTCTTCAAATTACTTTTATTAATTTCATAAGCACTTATTCCTAATTTACTTAAAACATTTTTTAACTTAGGAATAAAATCTTCACAATAACTACATCCTGTTTTCGTAACCACTAAAATACTTCTTTTTCTTGTTTTAAAAAGATTAGTAAACTCCTTAAAGTTTAAACTAGTTAAAACACCATCGGTTTCAGGTAAAGTATCCAAAGTAACATCTATATCTAAATCTTTAATAGGCACTTGATCTATTTGATTAGCATGAGAACTACTAGGTTTTAAATTAGTAGTTACTTTATTTACATCTTTATTACTTATTAAATAATAAACCATAAAGATAATTAAACCTACCCCAACTAAAGTCAAAAGAATAATACTGCCTATCTCTAATTTTTTATTTTGCATTAAATACCATCCTTTACTTTTAACGATTTAAATACTTTTTTCCATAAATCCTTACTTGAATAATTTAAAATACCTACTTTATAAACTCTAATACCATATTTAAATAAAACCACACAACTTATAGCTAAAACAATAGCTGATATGCCTAAATCAATTAAACTTGTTTCTCCTAAAATATAAGTAATTGGTGCTACCATCGACGATAAGAAAGGAATATAACTAATTGTCTTAATGAATATTGATCCTTTAAAAGCTGAGGCCATAATTCCAATATAATAGCCTAACATTAAAATTATCATTAAAGGGGTTTGTAATTGTTGGAAATCTTCTGTCGAAGTTGTCATAGATGCTAAAACGCCAGCCAAAGTTGCATAAATAAAGAACGATAATAAGAAAATTATTATTAAAATTGGTGCGCCTTTAGCAAGAATAGCCAAAGTACCACTAGCCTGTAAGGAAGCAAACAAATTGCCAATAATATTCGACTTGCCAAGACCAGTACCAATGCCGCCATGAACTAAAAAGCCAATACCACTATATAGTAAGAGTAATAAAGATTGAGCAATAACAAATATTGTCGAACTAGCTATTTTACATAAAAAATGTACCTTTGCGGGAACATTAGAAATAATTATTTCCATTCCTCTTGTTGTTTTCTCATCATTTATCTCTGCCCCAATCATCTGAACTAATAAAACAATTAGCATAAAAAATGGTACCAAGAAGACTACTAAACTCATATTGGTAGCATCTTCACTAGCCGTTATTTCTTTTTCATTAGTAATAACTCTATTTATATTAATTGGACTCGTTATCTTAGCCATTTCTTCACTAGATAACCCATTAGAATTTAAAGCAATACTACTTTTCATTCCTGTTAAACTACTACTTAATAAATTATAAGTAATAGTATCTATTTTATTATAAGAAATAATATCAGCCTTTAAATAGTTTTCTACATCATAATTAATATTAACAATGATATCATCAGTATCATTAATATCCTCTTTTAACTTCTCAATATTATCCATACTATAATTAATATTATAAGTTCTCTCATCATTTAATATCTTTTTATTAGTATTAAAATACGCATTAAATCCTTCTAAATAATTATTATCTCCAGTCAAATAAATATTTATAGTTTCTTTAAAATCTCCCCCAAAAACATTAATTATTTTATCAATGTTAATAACCCCAATTAACAAAATACAAAGTAAAACATTAACTATTTTAAACCATTTTGTATTCATTTTTTTCTTAATACTTTGTTTTATTAAAAACCAAGCCTTAGTTTTCATATGTTTCTCCTACTTTACTGATAAAGATTTCATTTAAAGTTGGTTCTTCCACACTAAATTTTGTAACATTAGTAAATGTTTTAACTACTTCAAAAACTTTATCAACAATATCATTATTAGCTATTTTAATAGTATATTCACTACTACCACTTTCTTTAGTAATATCAATTACCCCTTCTATTTGTTTAATTTTATCAATATTGCCATCACCACATAAATGAATATTTTTTCTTCGATATTGCTTCTTAATATCTTTTAAATTACCTTGTAAAACACTCTTACCATGTACTAAAATAACTAACTCATCACAAAATAGTTCGACATGTTCCATCCGGTGGGAAGAAAAGATAATCGAAGTTCCTTTTTTCTTTAATTCGTTTATCATTTCCATAAATTGCTCGACATTGATTGGATCTAAACCACTAAAAGGTTCATCTAAAATAAGTAACTTAGGTTCATGTAAAATTGCTGTTATAAACTGAACTTTTTGCTGATTACCTTTACTTAACTCTTTTATCTTACGATTTTTATACTCTGTTATATGAAATTTTTCTAATAAAACATCTAATCTTTCTTCAATGCATCTTTTATCTAAACCTTTTAAAGTTCCATAAAAAATAGCTTGTTCTAAAACGGTTAGTTTTAATAATAAACTACGTTCTTCGGTTAAGAAACCAATTTTATCAGTAACAGTATAATCAATTGGTTTACCATCTAAAAGAATTGTTCCTTCTGTCTTATCTAGTAAATTTATAATCATACGAAATGTGGTGGTTTTACCGGCCCCATTAACTCCTAATAAGCCAAAAATTTCCCCATCTTTTACTGTAAAAGATAAGTTATCAACTGCCTTATTTTCCCCATAATATTTTGTTACATTTTTTAATTCTAGCATTTAAACTCCTTTTTCTTTAATTGAAAAAAACTTTTAATTATTAAAAGTTATTCTTCTCTATTAGATAATACTTAATCATCTCTAATTCTGGCATTGAAAAATCAGCATATTTCATAATTTTATCTAAACTAATATCATCTTTCATCATTAAATAAGCAACATAAATGGAATTAGCAACTTCTAATGCTTCGGCTTCATTTTCTCTAAAAGCATGAGCTAATTTCATAATATGTTCAGCTAACTTCTCTTCAACTGGTGCTTTCGTTTTTTTCTTTTCTTCTTTGCCATCTAATAATTTTTTAATGACTTCTTTAGCTTTAATCTTGTCTTTAATTATCATGAATTCATCATCTTTAAATAAATCTTCTAAAGCATCCGCTAATTTATTTAACAACTCTTTACTTACTGTTTCATTTAATTCAATTAAGATTTTTGAATTACCTGAAATATTCTTTTTTTCTTCCTCTACTTCATATATTTTTACATCTTTTGCCATAAAAAGACTCCTTTCACAAGTACTGCCAATTAGTTACAGTCTATCCTCTAACTACTCCAAAAAACTTTGGTGGGACTTTTATTACTTAAGTTTTTTACTATTAACTTAAACTAACAAAGTTAAATAGAATTGTCACAAAGTTTTTTCAACTATATCATAACACATAAGTTCCCAACTAAACAATTAATATCTTCGCTCTTCTTTAATTTTTTTTGAATTTAGCAATTTTTTTCTTTTTAGTAAACTTATTACCCCTTTTTTTAACTCAAAATTTAACTATCTAACTTATTTTCATAATTAATTTTGTCTTTACATATATTTAAATGAAGAAAGAGGATTAATATGAACAAACAAAATTTATGGTTTATAACCCTATTTAGTATTATTTTAGTCTTAAGTATTTATTATATTAGCATGCCTTCTAATATTTTAGAAGAATATAATAATCAAGAAAAAACTGCCGATACCGCTGTCAATGCCAAGATTACCCCTTCTACTTCTTTAGTAGCGCTTCGTGTTGCTGCTGATGAAGAATTATTAAATAACATTAATAATTTACAAACCACTATCACTGATAAGGAAAAAACAGTAGCAGAAAAAAATAATGCTTACGAAGAATTAATGACATTAAATGAAAATAAAGGATTAGAAGAAAATATTGAAACTAAATTAAAAGAAAAATTTGAATATGACTCTTTTGTTAAAATTAATAAGGATCAAATTAATATTGTTATATCTAGTACTAAGCATGACAAGTTAATTGCTAATAATATTATTAAAGAAGTCCAAAGTATGTTTGATACAAAAAAATATATCACAATTAAATTTCAATAGTTAACTAAATACTAATAAAACATAAAATACTATAGAAAGTTGGTATATTATGAATTTATTAACTAAAAGAGAAAAAGAAATATTTACCCTACTCATTAAAACCAAAACCACCAAAGAAATAGCCAGTATTTTACGTATTAGTGAAAAAACTGTCCGTAATCATATTTCTAATGTTATACAAAAACTAGGAGTAACTAGTAGAAGTAGCGCTATCATTGAACTATTAAAATTACAAGAGATTAATCTTTAAAGACCAGTAACTATGGTCTTTTTTTATCTAAGTAAATATATAATTTATTAGGTGGTTTTTATGTTTAATAATATTAAAAGAAAATTACTTATTTCTTTTTTAACCTTATTTGTCCTTACTTTAGTTTATCTATTCCCCACTAATAATAAGTATAGCGAAGAAGTAACTATTAAAGAACCTAGATATCACTCTATTTATCTTTTAAGTAAAGATATTTTAGTCGAAACAAAAATTGTTAGTAATAATGAAACTGATCTTTTATCTCAAATAAAGGATATTATCACTTCTCTTACTATTGATAGTCCTAAATCCAAATATATTGATGATAATTACACCCCTCTTATTCCTAAAGATACCAAAATTCTTAATCTTTCTTTAGAAAACAATCTTTTAAAAATTAATTTTAGTAAAGAATTCTTAAATTTAACCAGTAATACAGAAGAAAAAGCTATTGAATCGCTTATTTATTCACTAACTAAGTTAGATGAAGTTAAAGAAATAATGCTCTTTGTCGAAAATGAAAAATTAGATTACTTACCTATTTCTAAAAAGAAGCTTCCCCTTACTTTAACTAAATCTTTTGGTATTAATAAAGTTTATAATGTTAATAACATATTCACGATGAATGTCTTAAATTTATACTATTATACTAACATTAATGATGAATACCATCTTGTTCCCGTTTCTATCTTTACCAATGATAATGATGATAAGGTGGAAATAATTATTGAAGAATTAAAATCTTCTCCTATTCACCAATCAAATCTGATGAGTTTTTTATCTAGTAATGCTAAGCTTCTAGATTATGAGATTAAAGAAAATACTATAAAATTAGAATTTAGTAATTACCTTTTAGATAATTTCTTTAATGCTTCTTTAATTGAAGAAGTAAAATATGCTATTAGTAAGTCTTTTGAAGACACTTTGGGTATTACAGATGTTAATTTAGTTGTAAATGGTAAATCTATTTAACTTTTTTCCAGAATTTTTGTCAAAATTAAGCTTTTTTTCTCTTTTACTCGAATTTTACCCTTGCAAATAAAGAACTTTTAGTTTATAATTTTATTTGTGCTGATTGATATGTTTCCATAGCTCAGCTGGATAGAGCATACGCCTTCTAAGCGTACGGTCGAGTGTTCGAATCACTCTGGAAACACCAGTATGAATAAATCCCCCGTAAATACGGGGTTTTTTAATACCAAATACTAAAAAACTAGTCATTAAGGATATTAACTACTTTTAACAGTTACTTATCCGACTAGTTTTTTTAATTCATACTTAATTATTTTCTAAACTTACTTTTTCATATTGACTTGGTTTTCTAAAGCAAAAGTATTTTCGATAATATTGCAAAGAATATCTAAATCCATCGAATCACCATGATTTAATTCATAACCACTACCATAATCGCCAGCAATTTTATTAATGTCAGTTATTTCTACTTTATTTATAACTAAGCCATAAAAGCAAACTTTTTCTGGTTCTTTTAATGATGATAAATAAGATTGCAATGTTGCTAATTGGGCTGGTGTTAATGTAGAAGGTAAGTATAAATTCATTACTTCCCCTTCAATTATCATAACTATTATACCCATAGCAGCTAGTTTAACACTCGCATTATTTAAATCATTAACGAGACAACCATAATTATTTTCTATATAAGACGCCAGAATAGTAGAATGATGAGTAGCAGAG
Source organism: uncultured Bacilli bacterium (assembly GCA_934098505.1). GTDB lineage: Bacteria > Bacillota_I > Bacilli_A > RF39 > UBA660 > CAG-605. Next base: position 113,582 of record CAKOOR010000001.1, on the reverse strand, counting down.
GCATCATAGATTTCTAAAGTACCAGTTTCTCCTAAAAACATAACAGATGCATCATATTCATTAAAAAGCTTTTCTTTAGTATGACCACCCGGACTCATTCCCAATTTATTTTTCTGAGAAGCATTTGCCTTTAATAAGCTTTCTTTTAACTTTTGCGGTATCTGGGCAATCGTTAAGGGACGGTTAACCACTATGGGCATTGTAAACAAATATTTGATTAGTAAAATATCCTGTTGCGATAATACTTCTTTTTTTAATATTTCTTGTGTTAATTCCGGATAATAAACAACCAAATTTAAGCAGTTAAAAAAGTAATCATTTCTTAATTCTAATTTCTTTATTACCTTTAAAGCTTCGTCTTTATGCCTAACATAAGAATCCTTAATTAGCAAAGTTAATATTAACTTTCTATCTTCATAAGAGGCATAAGCAAATTTCAAAATCACTTCTTTTTTTAACGCCGGTTTCATATCTTTAAAAAAATGATTAAAAAAGCGACTAGTTAATAATTCAATATCAGTAAAATTGGTATTTTTCCCAAACAACTCTTTAGTATCTTCATCAATATTTAATAAAGTTAAAGGATTAGAAAAAATATTAATCGAAAGATTAGCAAAATGAGCAATATAATTTGGTTTAAATTTATCAATTAACTCAAAAACAAAAATATGATCGCTAAAATTTTCAGGATATCCATTTTCTTTTAGCATATCAGTAGTATCTATTAATTTTCTGGCTATCCCCCATTTATGAGTTAAAGCCTCTGGACTAGTTAAAATATTAACATATTTCTCATTCTGTAAAATCTTTTTATACACTGCAAAAGAATTAGTATTTAAATCCAAAATAAGCTCAGGTACCGTTTCTAGTAATTCAGTCAATTTTTCCTCAGCAACTTTATTCTCAGAAATACCATAATTCTTAAAAATCGCTAATAAGCCACTTTTAAAATCGTCATTCTTAACTAATTTTCTTAAAATATCAACCTTATTATTTATAAAACTAGCTATTGCGAAATGATCAGTTTTTATACTGGAAAGAAAAGCTTTTCTACTACTTTCATCAATTTCTTTAAATAAAAGTATGCCATACAAAAGTAAAATATCATTGCTAACCTTGTCATTTAACATCTCTGCCAACATATTTTTATCTTTTATAACATTTGTTATCTGCCCATTATTAAGTAAAATAATATTTTTAATTTCCGGACTTAAATCGCTTTTAATGATACGATCAAGTTCTTCTTCATTTAAATTATTTAAATATTCTAAATAAGAAAACTTAGCAAAAGAATCTGATATCAGTAAGTCAACTTTTTCTAATATATCTCCTTGCCAATTTAATATTTCATTTAAAATATCGCTATCAATTCCCTGTTTTTCTATCTTATGGTAAAAATTTTTTAATTCAATCTCTTTAATTTGTTCTTTTATTGGATTCATTTTTTTCCACCTACTTTTACTTGCTCTTTAACAAAATTAAATCTACTTAATACTAAAAAAGAACTATACAGTCATTAGTTCTTCTTCCTTTTCTTTTTGTTTTTCATCAACTATTCTGTTATATTTATTAATTAAATCTTGAACATCATTAAGACTACTCTTTTCTTGATCTTCTGGAAGTTCTAATTTTTTTATTTCGTTATTAGCATCTTGTCTAATATTTCTTAAAGCAACTTTAGCATCTTCGCTTAAAGCCTTAGCTTGTTTTACATATTCTCTTCTTTTATCTTCAGTTAAAGCCGGAATAGTAATAATTAACATTTCGCCATTATTAGTTGGATTGATACCCAAATTAGCAGCAATAATAGCATGTTCAATATTTTTTAAAGTACTTCTATCAAATGGTTTAACAAATAATTGTCTTGCCTCAGGAACAGTAATATTGGCAATACTACTAATTGGTGTTGGTGTTCCGTAAAAATCAACCATAACTCCATTAAGCATTGATGGATTAGCGCGCCCTGCTCGAATATTAATATATCTTTCTTCCAGATTTTCAATCGCCTTCATCATTTTCATTTCAAATTCATCTAAGTTCATATCGTTTTTTTAATCTTTTAAGATTATTTCCTTTCTTTAATTAATCTTTACAGTATCATTATAAGTGATATCCCCACTATTTACAAGCAAATTCATAATGGTATTACCATATTTATCTATATATAATTCATATTCTTTAATCGTAATATCTTCATTATCTTCAAGATATTTTTCCTTGGTCTTTTCGATATCACTATTCTTTATCTTATTAGCATTTTTAATTTCATCCATACTCATTATATGACCATCTTCTTTACTGAAAGTGTAATACTTTATCGTATTATTATCATCACTTGAAGACAAATTATAATGTCCTTTAATTGTTTCCAAAGTAACATAATTATCACTTACTAAAACATCATATTTTAAATACTCGGCATAATATATTTCACCTTCTTGAACAGTTTTAGTAAATTCTTTCTTTTCAACTTCCTCTTTGCTATATTTTCTAATACTTCCTTTAGCAATATTCATTTCTTGATTTAATTCATCTTCTTTATTTTTAGCATCAGTACTATTCATATTGATATGAATAGTACTATAAGTTAAATCTAATTCTTCTGAGGCTATATCACTATCAGTAAAATAAATATAATCTTTACTATTATCAATTCTTATATCTTTAATTTTTACTGGACTTATCTTATTTTTATTTTTTATTAGATAATTACCACCCAGTAAAAGAACAAAAACAATCAAAACAAATAAAGTTACACTAAGATAATTTTTTTCTTGCATTAGTTATAATCAGCCTCACTCAAATAAGTATTTATTTTATTATGAAAATTAGTAATTGCATCTTCGTTCCAATAAGTATCAGTTCGCATATCATAAGAAACTAAAGATGTTTCATCATCATAATTAATAATTTTACCATCTTTAACAAAGATTAATGCTGGAGTAAATAAATATTCAGCTCCCATATCTGTAATCTTTAAATACTTGCTTAATAAATCTTCAATTTGTCGGAAATTCTTAGTCTTTTTAGTTCGATCCTCTATAACATCATAATAATATACTTTTTCAATATTATTTTCTTTTAAAATAGGATATAACTGTTTAACATATTCCTGCATCCACAAATTACTAGAAAAACCGACTAAAATTATTCCTGTTTCATTATTTAAAATATTTAAAACTCGGGTAGAGTTTGCATAAACAAAAGGATTATCTTTCTCTATAGTCGTATATTCTTTGCTAAATCTTTCAGCATCCGTAATAGTTGAACTAAAATCTTTTTTTCCTAAATAAACAAAGCACCATATTAAGAATGCAAATAAAATTAAATATATAAAATTTCTTGTTAAACTTTTCATTAATCATACTTCCTAATCTTTGAACTTAAAGACATAGCCTTCAATTTCAATATCATCATTTAAAGTAGCACCCGCATTTAATAAAGCCTCTTCTACTCCCATTCCTTTTAGCTTTCGTGAAAATCTAGCTACCGATTCATCTTCGGTAAATTTTGTCATTTTAAATAATTTAGTAATTTCTGTGCCTTCTACTCGCCACATACCATTGACTTTTTTGATAGTAAAAGGTAAAACATTTTCATATTTATAAACAACATGGGAAGCATAATCTTCCTCATCGTAAAGATTATCTTTGGGAGTACTATCAATAATATTCATTAATTCTGCCATTGCTGCATCTATACCGTCTTGTCTAATTGCTGAAATAGGAATTATTTTAGCCTCTGGATAAGTTTTCTTAAATTTTTCTAAATTATCTAAAGCAGCTGGCAAATCCATTTTATTTGCTAAAACTACCATTGGTTTTTTTGTCATCTTTTGACTATACTTAGCAATTTCCGCATTAATAATTCTATAATCCTCAATCGGATCTCTGCCTTCACTACTACCCATATCGACTACATGAGCTAAAACTTTAGTACGTTCAGCATGTCTTAAAAATTTAAGACCTAAACCAATGCCGGAAGCCGCTCCTTCAATTAATCCTGGTAAATCAGCCATAACAAAGCTACGATTATCACTTAGTTTTACGACTCCTAAGTTAGGAGATAAAGTTGTAAAATGATATGCCGCAATCTTTGGTTTTGAAGAACTTATAACGGATAGCAAAGTCGATTTACCAACACTTGGAAAACCAACTAAGCCCACATCAGCTAAAACTTTAAGTTCACATTTAATTATTTTTTCTTCGCCTGGTTCGCCATATTCACTTGTTTTGGGTGCCGGATTTTCATGAGTAGCAAACGCCTTATTACCACGTCCACCGCGGCCACCTTGGCATACCGTAAAGCGCTCTTTATCATGAATTAAATCAACTAAAATCAAATTAGTACTAGCATCATACACAGTAGTTCCTTCAGGAACTTTTATAATGATATCCTTTGCATCAGCACCCGTACGGTTAGAGCCTTTACCATTTTCGCCTTTGTCACCTTTAACAATTTTATTATATTTTAAATCAACTAACGTTCTTAAGCCTTTATCAACTTCAAAGATAATGCTAGCCCCATGACCACCATTGGCCCCATCAGGTCCTAAATTAGGCATACACTTTTCATGGTGAAAGGAAGTACAACCATCGCCACCCTTACCAGCAATCAACTTAATTGTTATCTCATCTACAAACATTTTAATGCACCTTCATTTCTTCTCTATTTTATCAAATTACTTATAGTATGTCTAATTAATTTCTTGCTATTTACAAGTTAATTAACATCTTTTAAAACCAACCGGAAATTAAAAAAACTATGCCTTTACATAAATCTGTTCATTTGACGCATAGTTTCTTTTATTTGTTTTTGAGAAGGCTTTCTTCCCATACTACTAAACATAACCTCAATCATTTTTTCATTTATTGGTGGATTTTTCTTCATTTCTTTTTGAACCATTTTTCTTGTTACGATAAAACCAATAACAAAGCCAATTATAAATCCTAAAAGAATTAATAATATATCGTGTAACATAATTATTCACTCCTCAATAAGGATTGTACTAAAAAAAGTATTTTTAAGCAATACTTTCTATCCAAAAATAATCCTGATTTTGAAAATCACAAGCAAAAAGATTACTATTAACTTTTAATTTACTAAAAAATTCTGGTTTAGCGGCCGTTGTTTCCATTATAAGATAAGCATTACCTATTTTTAACTTAGTTTCTTCATCATTATAATAATTATTATAAATATGTGTATTCATAAACTTAGTATAATGATCATTATTTCTATAACTCGTAAATAAATAGTTATTTAATTCCAACTTATTAATTGGACTTACCATCTTTTCATACATATTTATCCCATATTCTTGTTCCGTTTCATTTAACATATAAATATTTTGAAATGATTTAAATAAATTATATGGACATACTCTAGTTAAGGTTTTAAATTCATTATTAATATTAAATATATAAAACTTTCTCAAAAATCATCACCTGTAAAAAGTATACATGATTAACTTTAAAAAATATGTCGAAATATAAAAAACAATTAATATTTTTAAATCTACTTACTTTATTAGAAATCATGCAATAAACAATTACATATTGATTGTGTATTTTGTATTGCTAATGAATTAAAAATTCTGAGTAGTACCAAAAGCATAGAATTAACTTGACATTTTGCAAACTTTGTGATAGTATATACGCCAATTGAAGAAAACTTCTATTAATAAGGGGGATTAATTATTTATGAATAGAAATAGACTTTGTGCCGGGTTGGCTTTTATTATTGCTGATATTTGTATCTTGTGTTTAGCAAATACAAATACTAAAAAAGATAGTGATAAAACCAAGGCTTACCAAGAACCAAGCAGTGCTTCTAGTAGCATTTGCAGTAAATATGTTAAAGAAGAAACCGAATTTGAACAACATCTTGTAACACCAGAAGAAACTAAAGAAACAAATACTGACGTCATAAATACCAACAATGACCAAAATACGATTACTGATGGATACGATGCATATTATAATAAATATATTGCCTATGTAAATTCTGCAAAATTTGAAAATAAATTTTATTTATTTAACGTAGATTCAGAAAATAAAATATGTACTGAAGTTAACGGCTTAATGACTTTAGATATCTATGATTTAATACAGTATAATCCTATAATAGTATTTGACGCTCTAACTGACGAAGAAAAACAATTATTTCCAAGTAATAAAAACGTTAAAACTATTGAAGAAACAGAAGAAAATTTAAAAAAAATTAGAACACCCCAAGAAATTATTGATGATTTGAATAAAAAATATTTTCATAAAAATGACGAAGAAATCTTAAGTCAATTAAAAGAAGATGCCAGCAATAATGAAAAACATCCAACTTCTCTTATCAAAATAGTGTTAACTGAAAATAATGATAATTTTGTACCGGTTTTAGATTTGGGCAACGATGTATATTATGAAATTAATGGAAATAATTATTGGAAAAATGGTACTGATAAAATCAAATATAATTCTTTGAGCGTTTTTGTTGATAGTTACGAAGCCTATAATGCTTTTAAAAAGCCATTTTTGAGTGTTACTGAACTATACGAAGTTACAAATTTAATAAGCCAAGATTTTAAGCAAGAGCGTTCTGATAATTCTAGAAGTTTAACAAAATAAAAGACGTAAAATGATAAGTTTAAGTTCTTAAAAAGTTAAAATAAGATATAAATATCACTTTTTTAAACAAAATAGCATTATTAATATATAATTAATATTAATGTCTAAAAAGAGGCTTAAGTAGAAACAACTAATTTCTGCTAAAGCCTCTTTTAAATCTCTATATAACTATTAGTCTTATAAATTTTATCATTTATCTTAATATAAATACTATATTTACCACTTAAAGTTTCTTTATTAATATATCTAGTTATATTAATCCCCTCATTAGTTTCTTCTTCTGTAAAGATATCTACGCATAAAGCCGTATAAGGTTTCTTACTTATTACTTGATCATAATAATTATTAGTAAAACCCTTCCTTAAGATAAAACTAACATTTTCTCCTTTTTTAAACTTACCACTAATTACTAATCTATCTTCTTCATTAGTTAAAGTAATATTACGCTTATTATAATCATCATCTATTTCTACTGTTTTAATAAATTTATTATCTTTTTTACTTACCTTTGTTTCTCCTAGGCTACCTAGTCTTTTACCCAAAGTATTTTCATAATCATTTTCAGTATAAAGACTTAGTTTTTCGACACGATAATTATTAGTAGGTAAAACTATTTCAAAAATAACTTTATCATTTAATACTTCAACTGTATCACTTTTTAAAGTTGTATTACTAGAAAATCCGGCTGGTTGATTAGAGTTTTTACCATCTACATAAACAATTCCCCCAGAATGAATTATATAATGATTCTTACTTAAATAATCAACATCACTAATATATGGTGAATAAAAACTACTACCTCTTTCTTTACCATATTCATATATTTGTTCAATAGTCATTTTATCAGTATCTATTTTATACATGACTCCTCTAGAATAACTGTTAGATGCCTCAACATACTTAGAACTATCTTTGCTTTTATTATTACCATTATCAAAGATAAAGACATAACCTTCTGGTGTAATCATCGCAGCGTGTTGAGACCATTGCCATTCAAAGTCTTTTCCAACAGGAGTAAAGAAATACTTTTGATATTCACTACTCCAATTAGTAGAATCCCCAATTATCCAATTTAACTTACCAGATGTATAATCAATATTAATAACGGCGTCTTGGTGTCTTCCGGATAAAGTTATACTGTTAGTAGCCTCATCATACCAAACGGAATTATTATGAAACCAATCATAATTACTCCAGTTTTCACTTTTACCATCTTCCATATTTAAAATATCTTTTAAATCCCAAGTTTTAACGATATTACCCGTAGTTCTATCAAGTTCGACAATATAATCCTCAACGGTACCAGCCTCATTATTAAAATCATCACTAGCCACTAATAAATTACCATTAGGTAGTTCAAAATAATCATGGTGGTAGCCGCCTTTTAGGGAGTATTCATTATAAATATGACCTAAAAGATCTATTTCATATAAACCTGTCATATAGTAGGGACTATTAACTAGTCTTTCTGTACTAACCATCATATGACCATTTTTAAGTCTAGTATTATCCCAAATAGCATTATTAGATAAATACCAACGAACATCACCATTAACATCATAAGCACAAGTATATCCATTACTAGATGGGGTAAAGAAATATAAATCATTAGTTAATTTACTACTATCTTTTTTGACACTAGTTGGTAAAACAAAATCATCTGGTAACTTATCCGTTTGAATCTCAACTTGTTTAGTTATTTTCTTGCCATCACTTAATGTATAACTAATATCTACTTTATTATTATAATCAGCATATAAACCATATATAGGTAGATAATGTTTAGTATTCTTAGCAAACTCAGTTTCAATAGTAGTGAGTTTATCTTTTCCTTCAATAGTTACTTTTGGACTTACTTCTTCTTCCGTTTCAAAAAGAATTAAGGCTGTTAAAGGTGAAGCATCATAAGGATCTAATAAGACTTTCGGATTATCAATAGTATAACCATTAGTCTTTATAGTCTTTTCTATTTCATTTTGTTTAGTAACTAAAGATGCTGTTAAATCTATCTTACTTTTACCTATTAAATTGTTATAGGAGTAAAATATACTTCCTAAGATTATTAGTACTATAATACTAATTATAATTGTAATTATTTTTTTATTTCTTTTCTTTCTTTGCATAATTATATCACCTGATACCACTTTACAAAAAAACATTAAATATTTAAATAACTTCTAAGTTGAATTAACTAAACTTACGGTTGAGTATCCTATTTTTAAAATAAATAAAAAGTCCCGGTTAAGGAACTTAAAATATCAAAATATGGTAGTCTGTATGGAATTCGAATCCATGAATGTTGCCTTGAGAGGGCAATGTGTTAAGCCACTTCACCAACAGACCATATATCACTTGCAACTACTTAATGATACCATATTTATTTTTCTTTGCCTAGTATTTTTTTCTATTTCTCGTAATTTTTAAGGGATATTACTATTTAACATAATAACTTTAAGGTGGGGTAGGAAGTAATAACTATTTTTTTCTTATGGTAACTTTATCTGTATCTTTTAACTTACCTATTAACATTGTCGAATTAACATCATGTAACCTTCTATTTTTTAAAACATCTTCCTCTTTAAAATTAGCATAACAATATTTACAAAAATGAAAACAAGTATTAAATACCCCAATATCTACTATATTAACACAATTACAAAGTCCTTCTTTTCTCGCTTTCCAATTAGGATACTTTTTTCCTGTTAGCATATATGCTAGTTCATGAGAAAGACATACTTCCTCATCAAAACCATATTCTACTAAGTTTCTTTTTTCAAAACAAGTATGCACTCTTATATGATGTTTATGACACTCCTTAGAAATACTTTCTCCTAAAGTCTTATAATCACTCTCTCTAAACTGTTTATAATTTAAAATTTTTTCATTTTTTCTCACATTTTTATAATCATCAATAAATGATATTATTATCTTTTCAATACACCCCTCTAACTCTTCTGATAACTTTTTTATCGCTTTTACATGATAATCTACAGTATACTTATCATTAAGAAATATTGGATCGTATCTTACATAAACATTACTTTTTCCTAAAATCTTACTTATCTCTTTAATATCATTAATAATTTCTTTCTTATCTTTAACATTTACTTCAATATCTTTATGATACCCCGTTAAAGTTACATGGAAAAGAATAGGTTTTTTTATATCTTTTAAATAAGGAATTATAGGTCTGGGATTTTTAGTACAAAAAACAAACATTTCTACATCTTCAAAATAAATTCTGCTTACTTGGGACTCATTAAAAGGATTTCTTACATCAACAAATCCTTCCTTTAATCTTTTAATAAACCATGGTGTATAAAAAGCAACAATATCCGTTCTACCACTAACATTAAGTATCATAAGTCCCCCCATCTCTATTTTAATAAAAATTAATTTTACTTTTGTAAATAATCATTAATAATATTACTTATTATTTCTAAATAATTATTATCTTTTAACATATAAATACTTCCTAAATCAGTATTTTCTTTTAAAATAACATCTTCTAAAGAAAACTTAGCAATTACCCTTTTAGTAACAGGAGGATTTATAACATTACCTAAAATAATATCATCAAAACCTCTTGGTGTATCTAAAAGATACATATTTTTATTCGTAACAACTATACTAACTCCTAAAGTCTTATTATTAACTATAACTTTAGCCGCATCATCTAAAATCTTTATTTCTTCATCTTTTTCTAAATCTAAATCGTACATAAATACCTCCATTACTATCTTAACATTTTTTTAGATAAACATATCCCATCATCTAAGTCATGACAAAGACCAGCAATAGTAATTAATTTATACTCTTGGGGATATTTTAAAATCAAATAATTAGTTACATCTCTAATATCAAAATTTAAGGTTTCACTAAACTCAATTAAATTACCAAAGAAGTTATAATTAGCTACTAATGTTCCTTCATTTCTTAATAAATTTTTCTTAACAGATTCTAAAAAATTGTAAACCTTTTCTTTACTATCGATACCATCAATAGTAGCATAATACTGTAATATATTAGATAAATAAACGACATCAAATTGATAATTACTTTTTAAAGTACTAATTTTTGTAATATCTAAATCATAACTATCTATTTTAGTAGCAAAGACACTTCTTCTTAATTGTTCATAATAAGAATCCCTATAATATAAATTAAACCTTTCTTGTAAAGTATTAGTATTATAAATAGTATTACGAAAAAAATCTGTATTATTTAAGGTATTATTAGCATTATTTAAGAATGTATAAACATAAGTCCAAAAATCAAAAGCATCTTTACTTAAATTTCCCTTTATTTCTAAAAATTTATTATAAGATAAATAGTCTGGAGAATTACTTAACCAAAAACTAGCATATAGTTTTTCATTAGAATAAGTTTTAATGGTTGCTATTTTTAAAGCAAGAACATATTTAGCAAATTTATTAAGATCAAAGGTTACAACTTTACTAGCGCCAAGACTTAGGACATTTAACGCAAAATCCCCACTCGAAGTTACGCATAAAACTTCTTTATCTTTAACCTCAAAATTTTCTAAAGCTGAAACTTGATTTTCATTAGTAGCTAAATAAGTAGATGAATACTTAGTAAAATCAGCAAAGTCGCTAACAATAGTATTATTCTTTAATAATTTATCTAGTTTTCTTCGTTCCCTAAAATCATCTAGCATCCTTTCATCTCCTCCCTTTTTTAGATTATTTTATTAATTTTTCATGTCTAAAACATAATTATCTATTTTCTTTTGTTTATACCTAAATGTCAATTATTTTTTATTACTTTAAGTAATATTTATATCTCTAAAAATTACCAATTGTAACTTTTCGGCAATTTGTGGCTTTTTCATTCGGCAATTTGTAAATTTAATTTGAGTTCTTAAAAGAAAAAAGTACTTATATTAAACCCAAGTACTTCTTTACTTCTTCTAAATCATCTAAATGATGTTTTGTATGCCCAATAATTTGATAATCTTCATGACCTTTACCTAATATTAGTAAAACATCATTATCTTTTAGCATATCTAAGCCTTTTTTTATGGCTGTAGGTCGATCTATTTCAACTTCATAATTATCTTTAGTTACTCCTTTTAAAATGTCTTCTAAAATTTTATTTGGATCTTCAGTCCTTGGATTATCACTAGTAAATATTACATAATCACTTAAACGACTAGCAATCTCACCCATAATTGGTCTTTTTAATGGATCTCTATCGCCACCACAACCAACAATCGTTATAATTCTTCCTTTCTTATTTTCTAAGAACGAAGTAATAATTTTTTCTACGGCATCTGGTGTATGAGCATAATCAATAACCGCATAGCTATTTCTAACTTTAATTTGTTCACAACGACCCCTTGGAGCATAAATATCTTTCGTAATTTCAATAATACTATCAATACTAAAGCCCAAAGTATTTAAAATACCTAAAGCCGTCAAATAATTATAAACATTGTATTTACATTTCAAATTAGTTTCTACACTATACTCTTTATCAGCCCTAAAATTAATTAAAGTACCTCTATCCGTTTCTTCATAACTTAGGATCTGATAATCATTACCATTATAACCTAAAGTCTTATAACTCTTAGTTTCAAAATAATTAGCATAAGAATCATCACTATTAACAATAATAGTCCCCTTTAATTGGTCTAATATTAACATCTTGGCATGTAAATAATTCTCCATGGTTTTATGAAAATCTAAATGATCCTCAGTCAAGTTAGAAAAAGCTTCTACCGTAAATTCTAAACCTTCAATTCTCTTTTCAACTAAAGAATGACTTGATACTTCCATAACAAAGTATTCACATCCAGCCTCGATTGCCTCGATAATCATACTATAAACATCTAGTATTTCTGGAGTCGTATTATTAAGTTCTCTTTTTACCCCTGGCATATAAAAACCAATAGTACCCATATAAGCAGCCTTTTTACCTAAACTTAATAACATTTGATAAGTAAGAAAACAAGTTGTTGTCTTCCCATTAGTACCCGTCATCCCAATTAATTTAATTTTGTTAACTTCATCTTTATAATTAGTAATTAAATATTCTTGTAACCACTCTTTCGTATTAGGTACCACTAAAGTTTCTACCGCATAAGATCCATGTTCACATACTATCTTAGTTGCGCCGTTTTCGATAGCTTTTGAAATAAAGTCATGACCATCAACAGTTAAACCTTTAATAGCAACAAATGTATCACCTACAACTACTTTTCTTGAATCTGTCTTTATATTAATCATAAATTTCTCCTTTGATTTAATCTACTTAAAAAGGTTATATTTCCTTTTCAAACTTATTATATAATATCTTCCTTAATTTGCAACTAATTTTTAAATGAAAAAAGTCTTTAAGTTTTTTTCCTTAAAGACCTTAACTAAATTTAATCTTCTTTTTCTTCCTTATGACAATCGCAATCATCATCACAACAACAATCCTCACAATCGCAATCATCATCGCAATCACAACCACAATGTCCACAACAATCATCAAAGTCATCATCAAACCCAACATGAAAAGGAATACCCATATCACGTAGAGAAGCTGCTAAGAAAATATTAATAGCAGTTTCTGTATCTAATCCTAAATGATGAAATAACTCATCACAAGCTTCTTTTAATTCTTTATTAACTTTTACTTCGGTTAATTTATTTTTTTCCATAAATAATAATCTCTCTTTCTAAAATTATTATACCCAACTTCAGCTAAAAATACTATCTATTTTTTAATTTAATTCATGGTTTACAATAAGATAATTGCATGTTATACTAATAAAAATTTTAGGAGGATTATGTATGAGTAAAATATTAAAAGAACAAGAACAAGGTAACTTAATTGTCTTAAGTGGCCCTTCTGGAGCGGGTAAAGATAGTATTATTAGTGAGCTTAAAAATTATTATCACAATTTCTGGGTTTCTATTTCAATGACTAGTCGTAAACCCCGTGGGGAAGAAGTTGATGGTATTGATTATTTCTTTGTTAGTAAGGAAGAATTTGAACGTCATATTAAGAAGAATGACTTTTTAGAGTATGCTATTTATAATGATAATTATTATGGTACTCCAAAATCAAAGATTGAGGACTTCTTACATCAAGGTAAAGATGTTATTTTAGAAATTGAAATTCAAGGAGCTTTAAAGATTAAAGAAGAATTTCCTAACGCTATATTTATCTTTATTATGCCCCCTTCTATGTCAGAATTAGTTCGTAGACTTAAAAAACGTAACACTGAAAATATTGATAAGATTATAGAACGTTTTAAAAAAGCTTACCAAGAAATAAACTATTATAATAATTATAACTATGTCGTTATTAATGATGACTTAGATACAGCAGTTAAAAAAGTTGAATCGATTCTTATTGCTGAACGTTTACGGGTATCACGTATTGAAAATGTATATGTTGGTAATGTCGAAGAAGAACTTCATGAAGGCTTAAGAGATGATGTTGAATTTATTAATCATATAAAAAAGACGGACAGTTCTCATGAATGATTTATTAAATAATTATTATAATAAGTTTAATGAAGATAAAAGATTAGAAACTAGACATGGTATTTTAGAATTTCAAACTACTATTAAATATGTTTTAGAAGTCTTAAATAAGTTTTCTAATCCCAAAGTATTAGATATTGGCGCAGGTACTGGTAAATATAGTCTTTATTTAGATAGCCTAGGTTATGATGTAACTGCTGTTGAACTAGTTAAACATAATCTAAAAGTTATCCAAAGTAAAAATAAAAATCTTAAGTCTTATTTAGGTAATGCTCTTAATTTAGATTTCTTAGGTAGTAATACTTATGATGTCATCTTATTATTTGGACCAATATATCACTTATTTGGTAATAATAAAGTATTGGCCATCAATGAAGCTCTTAAACACTTAAATGATAATGGTTATTTAATGATTTGTTATTGTCTTAATGATTTTGCTATCTTAAAACATGGCTTCTTTGATGGCCATATCTTAGATGATACTAAGTATGATAAAAACTATCTTATTAAAGATAATGAATCTAATTTGTATAGCTTTGATACTATGGACTCTATTGATAATATAAATAAATTATGTCATTTAAAAAGAGAGAAAATATTCTCTCAGGAAGGTCTAACTGAGTATGTAAGACCAATAATCAACAAGATGACTTCTGAAGAATTTACTAAGTACTTAGACTTTCATTTAAAAAGATGTGAATCTCCTTATTATTTAGGTTTATCTCGTCATGTTGTTGATATTGTTAAAAAGTCATAACTTTCCTGGTTATGGCTTTTTAACTTTAAAATATTTATGACTTTCTATTTCACAATTTATAAATAATGATAGAGATTTACTAAATCAGTTATTGAGCTTATAAATATTATCTGTTCAAAAGCAAAATAAAAACCCAGTAATTACGCTGGATTTTAAAAAATGAACAAATAACATTATTGAACAGATAATTTATAAGGATTATTCATAGTTCCATCACCATTTTTTAGAACTTCAGCCTTCAAATTTAAAACTGGTCGAACCCCAATGTTGATGTCCACATTGCAGGCTACAACATCTTGCACCCAGCCTTCCGAACGCACATAATTCATACGAGCTGTTCCATATGAAAATTCTTGCGGCGAGAAAGCCCACCACTCTTGCCCTGAGTATAGGTAATAACCACCATAATTGTCATCACTGGCCCATCCACCGGCTAGTACTATTTCATCCATACTTAAAAGTCCGCCTGGATACGTTAAAGCTCCATTACCATTAGTAGTATCACTTACCGTAAAAGCATCATTTTGCTGTGGACAAGTTAACATCATTTTCATATTACCATAGTTTGTACCGGTCCATGGTCCATATACCCATCTATAATATGTCGAATTAGTTCCATATCCAAAGTTATTATAACCACTTGATTTGTAACTACTTATTGAACGATCATTACAAAAAATATTGTCAGCCAAATATTGTTCATTGGCAGTTCCTAAAATATTAGTTTTATACCAATTATCTATGTAAGTCTTGATTGTTGAATCATTGGTATTCGCATGTGCTGCTGCATACGTTGAGGCACCAGTTGCTCCATACATATAACCAACATAAGCATTATCATTATTACTATTATTAAACGCACTAGTACCAAGTTGACGATCTTCGCTTGACTCGCCATTCGCATGGGCACTTGTGCCATCATAAATAACCCGAACAGTACTATCACCATTAATTCTTACAATACGCCAATATTTATCAGCAAATAAAACATAGTTATTAGTTACATTACCACGGTAATA
Organism: uncultured Bacilli bacterium; assembly: GCA_934098505.1. GTDB lineage: Bacteria > Bacillota_I > Bacilli_A > RF39 > UBA660 > CAG-605. The sequence continues at coordinate 97,687 of CAKOOR010000001.1, read as the reverse complement.
ATATGAATCGCCATAAGCATCTTTAGCCTTGCACAAATAACCATTAGTTACTTCAGCTCTTGTTGCATTTACCGAACCATCTTCATTTACCGTTGGACACTTTCCAGTTGTATCTAACTGAGCAATTATATCTTTTATTGGATTTTCAACTTTGCTACCTAACCCAATAGTTACACTAAAAGACTTACCCATTTGAGAACTTTGATCACCATTATTAGCGTACTCAACTACTAAGTAATACTTAGTTTCTGTTAATGGATTAACGGTAATATTTAAATAGTCACTTTCAGCTCCACCTTCTAATAACAAACTTGCACTTTTGGGAATATCACAAGTTGCCTCATCATAATACTGTATTCCTTCTTTGACCTTCGATGTACATGTAATTGGCGTATCAGATTTATACAACTTCCATGTAACATCATTACCAAAATCAGCAAAATCTGGAGTTATTTGAATAGATGCCTCTGCTGGTGCACTATTCTTCTCGCCTAAACCTCTAACTACTACTTCTTTTACACCTTTAAATCCCGGAACTGCATTACTTGGAGCATATTTACCCTGCATATCCATGACCACATCAGTAGTCAAAGTTGTTGTTAAATTATTATTTGCATTTCCCGGATTACTTACGCTAAAGTTGGCTAAGTAATAAGCATAAGATACGCCTATACCAATTAGACCAACTAAACAAACGGCAGTAATCGAAAATAGCAATTTTTTCTTACTAAACCCTTTTTTCATTTCTAACCTCTACTTCTATTATTTCCCATTAAAAATAAATAATACTTTAGAATATAAGCACTGCAATTACTTATTTACATAACTTTTACCTATTCATAGAGTTTAATACTCTATGAAACCGAAAATACGTTATCTATTTTTAATCTATAATATAAATATAGCATAAAAATAATGCTTTTTAAAGATATTTTTAGTAGTAATTAATTCTTTTTGTAGTCAAATTTCTAGTCAGGGATATGTGTAAACTTTCTAGTATTTATCTAATATAATTCGTGCCAATAAGTAAATTTTTTGGGATTTTATTCTCGTCAAATTTATAGTCAATTAGTCCTTTAAAGCTAGTATTTACCTAGACTTTTCATAGAGTATTAAACTCTATGAATTTTTATTAATTATCTAGTATAACCAAAATTTATTTTAATATACTAAAAAAAGCTAATACTAAACCTTCTTAATATTAACTTCTACTATTTCACTATATTTACTTGTTCTTACTGGATTATGCCATGCGCCAACTCCTGATGACACAATTAACCTTTTATCTTGATAATAGCCATATTTCAAGAAATAACCTAAAGGCCATATTTGGCCGGCATGGGTATGACCAGATAACTGAATCATAACTCTAGGATCCATATTCTTAATAATATTAGGTTGATGATCTAATAAAATAATTGGTTTATCAATATTATAGGTTAACTGATTTAAATCTTCTCTCTTTTTATCTTTTTTATCTCTTCTGCCTATTAGATAATAATTATTATCAATAAGAACACTTTCATCTTCTAATACTCTAAAATTACTTTCTCTTAAATAACTTCTTCTTTTATTATTTAATAAGTCATGATTACCCTCAATATAATATAAACCATATTTAGTTTTAATTGTTCCTAACTTTTCTATTACTTCCTTTGTCTTATTATCACTACTAAACTCATCGATTAAATCACCATCAATAACAAAGATATCATAATCTTTATTACTTACTTCATTAACTAAATTATCTAACTTCTTCCTAGATAAAGTTGATAAATGAACATCACTTACATAAGCCATTCTTATATCCTTAGATATATCACTATTCTCTAAATTATAAGTTGTAAAATGTAAATGAGAAACATTAATAACTCCTAATATAACAATAACAATCGGTATTAGAAAACATAAATAAAAACTTTTATCTAAAAATTTATTCTTAAATATTTTATGAATTACATAATATAAAGCATTTAACATTAAAACATAAATGATATAAGTTGATATAACACTTCTAAATAATAAACAAATTAATACAACAAAAATAACCCCTATTCTTTCATTTTGCTTTTTTACTTTCTTTTGCATATGATAATATTCTTCAATATTTTTTATCGCTAAATAAGAAGTTACTACCCATAAAAAAAGAAGTATTAAAGCGTGTATTACAGACATACTCTCCCACCTTTTTATACTTCTAAATTAATATCTATCTCTACTTCTTAAGAATGGTGGAATATCAACATCCCCATCATCTTCGTCTTCATCTTTATTGTTGTATGAATCCATTCTTGTATAGCCAGCATCACTATCATCAGTATCGCTATCTAAATTATCATCAAACCCAGTAGCAATAACCGTAACAATTACTTCATCATTTAAGTTTTCATTGATAACGGCTCCAAAGATAGTATTAATATCCGTATTAGCAGCATTTCTAACTACTTCGGCAGCATCTTCTGCTTCAAATAATGTTAATGAATTACCACCGGTAATATTGATAATTGCATCTGTTGCGCCATCGATAGTCGTTTCTAGTAGTGGACTTGATACAGCTTGTTTAGCAGCTTCCACGGCTCTATTTTCGCCAACACCAATACCAATACCAATAATGGCATTACCACGTTTTGACATAATGGTCTTAACATCAGCAAAGTCTAAGTTTACTAAACCAGACACAGCAATTAAATCAGATATTGATTGAACACCACGTCTTAAAACATTATCAACTTCTTTAAATGCTTCCATCATTGGGGTTGTTCTATCAATAATATCTCTTAATCTATCGTTTGGAATAACAATAATGGTATCCACATGATGTCTTAATTCTTCAATCCCAATCTCGGCATGATCCATTCTCTTTTTACCTTCAAAGCGGAATGGTTTCGTAACAATACCAACCGTTAGGGCTCCTAAATCTTGGGCAATCTCCGCAACTATTGGAGCTGCACCGGTACCAGTGCCTCCTCCCATACCGCAAGTAACAAAGACCATATCAGCCCCACTTAAAGCTTCCTCAATCTCTTTTTTACTTTCTAAGGCTGCCTCACGTCCTACATCAGGATTGGCTCCAGCCCCTAACCCATTAGTAATACTTTTACCTATTTGTAACTTAGTTTCCGCTTTACTAACATTTAAAACCTGTAAATCGGTATTAGCAACGATAAATTCTACTCCTTGAACACCCGATTCAATCATTCTATTAACGGCATTACAACCGCCACCACCAACACCTATAACTTTAATCTTTGCAATTTGATCCATTTTCATCTCGTACATAAACACTCTCCGTTCCAGTTATTCAAAGAAATAGTCAAAGACTTTACCAATAATACTATTACTACTAGCTTTTGCTTCACTTTCTTCTTTACTAAATTCTTCTTGTTCTTCTAAACTCAATATGGAATAATCGTAATTTTTTAACTTAGCATTATAATCATACCATTTAATTAATCCCAAAGTACTAGCATACCTTGTATCTCTAATTCCAATTGTATTAATATAGCCAACTCTGGCATTCTTTCCAAATATTTCTAAAACATTTAAGTCAAAATCACCTATATTTGCTATTCCACCTGTACATATTATATAACTTATTTGTCTTTTTGTTAAGGTGTTAATTTGCTTTTTAGCCATAGAAAGTATCTCATTAACCCTTGATTCGATAATTTCACTTAAATTAACTTGATTTATTATTAATTTATCCCCATTATTATCTTTTAATTCCATCTTTTCTAAGTTACTAGCATTTTTACTACTACCAAGTCCTAACTTTTTATATACTTCTTTAGCACTACTTAAAGGTATCTTATAAACATAACTAATATCTTTTAATACATTTAAACTACCTACTTTAATCTTTAAAGTATTAACAAGTACCCCCTTATTATATATAGAAACACTAGTACTTAAATAACCTATATCAATAATAACACCACAAGTAGTATCCATATCATCATTTTTTAAAGCATAATAATTACCAACGATATCATAACTTATATCAACTACACTTACTCCTAAGTTATCAAGTACTCTTAAATATTTATAAACATCATCTTTCCTTGAACTAGTAATAATACTTTGAACTTCTAAAGTCTTACTAAAAGTATTAACTGGTTTATCAGTTTTACTACTATCATCTAAAGTATAATATAAAGGAGTAATATTTACTAACTCCATATTATCTTGAACAACATTCTTTCCTGATAAATTAACTACTTTTATCATATCATCAGTAGTAACTAAGTTATCTTCATTTTTAATATCTATCTTCGCTTTATTAATCGTAAAAGAAGCACTATCAGATGGAATTGTTAGTAAAGTCTTTTTTATTTCAATGCCTAATTTTTCTTTAGTATCACTAAGTATTTTTTTAATAGTAGCTTCTAAAATATCATAATCGATTGTCATATCTTTTTTTATAGCATCATTATTTACAATACAACTTGTCAAAACATATAATTTTTTCTTATTCATTTCGGCTACTATAAATTTTATACTAGCATAACCGATATCTAAACTAGACATTATCTTTCGCATAAGTACCTCTACTCTTTTTCTATAACTAATTATACTAAAGTTTAATTTTATTTGCAATATTCCCACTTAAAAAGGATAGGGTTTTCCTTCTATCCTCTAAGTTTTAAATTATTTTAATTTTCTTCACGATATTTTTTTAGAAGTTCCATCGCTACTTTACTACCTAATTTTTCACTTTCTATTTCTTTAAGTGCTAATTTATCGTCTTGTTTTTCTACTTCTTTTATTATAAAGTTTTCTGTATCTAATATATCATCTTGCATATTATATTCTGTCATCATAATATACATTTTATTATCAAGTGTTATTTTTTCTAAAACATAATAAGTTTTATCATCATCTAATTTTATTATTCTATCTTTCATTACTCATTACCTTTCTAATGTAGGCCTTTAGCTTTTAGTACTTCTTCTACTACTTCTTTAGGGAACCAAGCATAGCCTTGACCATTTTCTTGAAGGAAGTGGCACCATTCAACGCCATCTCTTATTACAGTTCTATCAAAAGTTACATTTTTTCCGGCTGCTGTTATTAAATTAACAGCTTTATCAGAGGCTTGACCAGAAGCAGCATAACCCTTGGCTATTTCACTTAAATCATAAGTTTGACCTTTAACAAAATCAAGGATACCAGTATCTCTTGGAACTTGAGCTAAATCACCAACGCTTGATCTTGGTTCTAAAGTTGTATTTCTATTTAAGTTATAATCTTCTTGGGTTGTTGGTGATTTAAAGGTTTGGCCTTTAGCCTCAGTAGTAGCGCTACGGGCTTCAAATATATTTTTACCAACTTTATAAATTTTACCTATTGAATAACCGGCTGCCATACCATTGAATGTTGCTTGAACGTATTCATTCTTTAAAGCCTTATTGACTTTATCAAGCCCATCCTTTAAGCCTTTTGGTAAATGCCTTTCTATTTTACTTCCTAATTTTTTTAATGGTGCCGAAATTTTATTGATAAACTTCGTCGTTGCTAAATCTTTTTCATCTATACCTTTATGCAATTTTTGATCAACAAATTTAACAACATTCCAAGCTGTTTTACCCATTGATACTGTGGTTACAAGTGGTGTTAAGATAGCGCCAGTAACTGGATTAACAGCTAAACCAAAACCAACAACACCACCAGCAATACCAGCTACGGCTTTTAAAACAGCTTTTTTATTTATACCTTTTGGAGTTACTTTACTATTAGTTTTATATTTTAATACTTCTTGTTCTAAATCCACTTTAATATCTTCTAGATTTTCATGTTCTGTTAATTTTCTTATTTTATCAATATTAACATCTCTTTTAGATGGGTCATATTTAATTATTTCTTTTTCTATTTCTTCTAAAGCCTTAGGATCACTTTCTGAATTTTTAATTTTAGTAATATAATCATCAATCTTTTCTGTTATATTTTCTTTATTAACATCTGAATTACCTAATAAGACTTTAAATAAAAATTCAAATGCATTACGACAATCTTTATTATCTTGATAATTTTTAATATTCTGTTCTTTTTCAGTATTTAAATCGACAAATTCTTTCCCAATTTTATCTTTTTCAGCTTCATCTAATTCTTTTTTTGCCTGCCTTAATTCATCATTATTAGCAGTATCTATTAAAGATTTATTAGCATCTTCTAACTTCTTGGATAAAATATCCGGTGAAGTATTCATATATTCACTCATTTTTTTATATTTTTCTAAAGAAGTATCTCCTTTAGATTTATCATCGCCAAAATCAAACTGGCTAACTTTAGTCCAAAACTCTAATGCCGTAAGTACATTATCTTCCCTTAGTTTCTTTAAAAGATATATCCCACAATAAATATTAATATGCTTATTATATTCATCTATTTGTTTTTGGACTAATTCAATCTTTTCTTTTTGTTCTTTAGACAAACCTGATTCACTAGTAGAATTTTTGCTAATATTATTAATCGTAATCTTACAGCCTTCAATTGCACGCCTATGTTGATCAATTCGAGTTTGCAATTCATCATAACTTAAATTTATATTAGCCCGAATATTTTCAGCAACATCATATTCTAGTTCTTCAGTAGGTTTAGAAGAGAATAATTTAATACTATTAATATATACTTTCAAAGTTGCCAAATCATTGCTCTTCATCTTAGGATCAATATTTGGATCATCCTTTAAATTTTCTAACTGAACAACAAAATCACTTAAACAGTCTAATTCTTCTTTAGTTTCTTTTAAACCATATTTATCCTTATAAAATTTTATTAAGACTTTATTTTGAACATCAACATTAGAAAAATATGAATCAAGCCAAGTTGAACCTTTTATCATCATAATAGTTTCTTCAATATTTTTTAAAGATTCATTTGTTTTAACAACAACTTTATCATACTTTTCTTTAGCGTCATTGTATTTTTTAGTCAAAGTTTGTAATTTTTCATTTTTATCAAGTCCACTTACAAATGCATTTAAAGAATTTGCGATATCATCAGGATTAGCTAGTTCACTTAACTTTCTCTCTTCTTCTTCAATAGTAACTTCTTTATCATCTTTATCTTTATAAGAAACTATTCCATTATCTTTAGCTAAATCTATAAATCTTTGATATACATCCATTAAATTATCAATAACATCATTTTTCTCTTGTTCCAGTATCAATTCCATTAAATTATCCATAATAGCCACCCTACTTTCCTACATTACTTGCTGCTTCTAAAACTTTTTGTTCAAAAATTGGCAATAATTCATTAATAGTCTTTTCATCATTTATTATTCTTACTTCATCATTTTCTTCTAAAGCAATATAATAATTTTCTCCTATTTCATCTTCGTTTATCATTCTATTTAAAAATAAATAATGTTTTCCATCCTTATTTAAGCTAGTTACTATTACATAATTAGCGCCATAAAGTTCAAAAACATTTCCACTAGTCCAACTCATGTTGATCCTCCTTATTATGACAATATAATACCACATATCTTATTAATATCGCAACAATTAAAAAAGTAGCACCGCCCTTAAGCAACACTACTTTAATTTAAATTTTAAAATTATTTAAACATCATGAAAATACCAAATGTCATAAATATGATACCACCAATTAGTACCATAATGCTACTACCATCAATTTCATAAATACTATCCGCTGGATCTTCAGGATTATAGCAAACTTTTACTAAACTGCCAATTGGATGTTTTCTTTTTGTTCCGGTTGAATAAAAATGAGGCTCAATTGTGTAGCTTACGCCATCTACTTCATATTCGGCAATAATACCATAAGTAGCTACGCCATCGCTATCTCTTCTAACTACATAATCGACAACTTTACCATCTGTTAAAATAAATGTTTTTTTCTTTTTAAAACGTGTAACTAAATTAATAATTCCCCATACTATTAAAGCAAAACCAATTACTACAAAAAGCAATTTAAACACCATATCCGAGCCCTTTATATTTACTGTAACTTCTAACATTGATAACATTTTTTCTACCATAAACTACTCTTTCTTATTTTCTATTATTTATTAAAGTCTGAAAAAAATCGGCCAAGACATCTTTTTTTATAATAATAATACCTATTGATACAACAATTATTAATACTAATAAAATAATTGGTAAACTAATTTTACCTTTCTTTGGAACACCACTACTAGTAGGATCAGTGTTATTAGCATCTGTCGTATTAACATTATTATTAATATTTGGTACTTCAACATTATTATTTGGAATGCTTCCCACATTAATAGAACTATCTAAAGACATATTATTTACGCTTACATTATTAGGTGTACTTAAAGCTTGTTGTAAATTAGTCCCATTTGTTGCTTCTGTAGCTACTGTAGAATTAATTGGATCATTTGGCATTGCCACTAAATTAACTGGTGTATTTGTTAAATTATTATTCACATCATTAATTAAATTAGGATTAAATTCGCTATTTCCGGCACCATTATTTACAATATTACCATTCGAATTATTTACTAGATCATTTGCTACGACATTATTTTCAAAGTTTTCACTATTATTAATATTAACACTTGTATTTTGAATACTATTATCAGTTACAAAATCATTAGTAAAATTTACTTGATTATTAGTATTAGCAGTAATCTCACTATTAGTACTAAAATTATTAGTCACAGCAAATTCAGCTTGATTACTTACATTTACTTGTTCAGAACTTTGAATATCATTTGGAGTAAAGTTAATTGTTTGATTTTGATTAGAGCCTATATCAGAAGTCATATTATTATTCACTTGATTATTAAATTCTATAGTTGTTCCTTCATTAAAAGTTACAGAGTTACTATTGTTATCATTTTCCAGCCTATTATTTGTTTGATTTATAACAATTGGTTCACTTTGGATATTATCCATAACTGGTGTGTTATTATTATCCCCATTGCTACTCATATTATTCGCATCATTAGTATTAACGTTTGGTTCTACTGTTATAGTGTTTTCTAAAGAATTATTATTAATATCAAAATTATTGGCAAGCGTATTTAAAGCTATATTAGCTAGATCATTATCGCCACTTAGAACATTAACTGCTGTATTAAAAGGAACTGTCTGAGAAACATCATTACCTACATTAGCAAAATCTACTTCTCTAGAATTATTAACATTGTTACCTAACTTAGGCATTTCAAAAGGTACGTTAGCTTCCATTGGATTAACATTACTTTGAAAAACATTATGTACGTTACTATCCATATTAGTGGCACTATCAACAGAAGCATCGCTCAACTCCACACTAGAATTATTATAGTCATTACTAATTGGTTTAACTTCTTCCTGAGTACTAGGTGTATTATCCCAACTGCCAAAGATATCATCAACATTTATATCACTAGCAGTAATACTATTCTTACCATTATTTTCTGGGTTCTCGTTTATTTTTTCGTTATGATTTAAATTGGTTCCACTATTCTGAATGAAAGAAGAACTATCAAAATCAATTACCCCATTGTTATTCTCGTTACTCATTATTGCACTCTCCATATCATACTACAAATTATAACACAAAAAGTTTACAAGCAAAATAAAAAAGTACCAATAAATGATACTTTTTAAAATTAAGCTTCTTTCTTAGTAGTTTTTTTTGCAGTAGTAGTTTTCTTAGCTGTAGTCTTTTTAGTTGTTTTTTCTTCTACTTCTTTAGCTTCAGCTTTTTTAGTAGTTGTCTTTTTAGCAGTAGCCTTTTTAGGAGCCTCTTCTTTAACTTCTACTTTTTTTTCTGCTTTAACAGCAGCTGGTTTATATTCTTTACCTGCTAGTGCTTCTTTAGCAATATTTACTAAATTAGTAAATGCAGCCTCATCACTAATAGCAAGTTCAGCAAGCATTTTACGGTTTACTTCGATATTTGCCTTAGCAAGACCACTAATGAATTTTGAATATGAAATATCATTCATACGGCAAGCTGCATTAATTCTTGTAATCCATAATTTTCTAAAGTTTCTCTTATTTTGTTTTCTATCACGGAAAGCATAATTACCACTGTGGAATACTTGTTCTTGAGCAGTTTTATATAATCTGTGCTTAGAACCAAAGTAACCCTTCGCTTCTTTTAATACTTTTCTTCTTCTTGTTTTGGAAACACTTCCACCTTTAACTCTTGTCATCTTCTACACCACCTTACTAGATTCTATCCATTAATTTCTTAGCGAAAGTATCATTTAATACTCCCTTGTTTCTTCTTTGTCTAACAGCCTTACTTGAATCTTTTGCTGTTTTATGGTTACCATTACTCTTTTTATATGTAACTGTACCATTTTTCTTAGCATTTAAAACTTTGCTACTTGCTTTATGAGTTTTTTGTTTGCATTTTGCCATAATAACATTTCCTTCCCTTACTACTTATTTACTTTTGGTGCCAATAGCATAAACATGTTTCTGCCTTCTAATTTTGGCTTTTCTTCGATAACGGCTACTTCTTCCAGTTCTTTTGCGAATCTTTCAAGTACCTCGGCTCCTAACTCGGTATGAGCCATTTGACGTCCTTTAAATCTAATTGACGCCTTAATTTTATGACCTTTAACTAGATAATCATAAGCATTTTTCTTACGAGTATTAAAGTCCCCAATATCAATAGTTACTGATAATTGATACTCCTTTAGCTCTTTATTATTTTCTCTTTGTCTTTTTTGTTGTTCTTTTAACTTCTTTTGTTTTTCATAACGATACTTGTTGTAGTCCATAATTTTTGCAACAGCAGGATTACCATTGGCATTTAATAAAACCAAATCTAATCCGGCATACGATGCTAAGGTTAGGGCATCACTACGTTTTTTAACTCCCATTTGCTCTCCATTTGGACCAATAACCATCATTTCCGAAACCCTAATTTTATCATTAATAGGCATTTCATTCTTATCTTTTGCTATATAAACACACCTCCACTATTATTATATTTAAAAAGGCAGATACCTAGTATCCACCTCTTACCTAAAAGTTTTTCTTTCTTGGCATTGAACCCACTTTACTAATTTAAAGTCAGGTGAATTTGTGGATACAAATTGCTTTCCTTTTTAATAACACTTAAGATTATAACACATTTTATTACGAATGCAAGTAAAATATGCTTATCTTACCAGATATTTTGCTTTATTTTAATTATTAAGTCTCTTTTTTTAACGACTCTTACCATAATTTTCATCATGCACTTGTTTTAAGGCTTTGGGTTTTAACTGATAAATATCAAAATAGGCTTCATTTCCCATATAAGTACTATCTAAAAATATTAAATCAAAATTATTAATATCAAAAAGTATTTCTTGCTGTGGTTCATTAAAGCCCTTGCTGCCATCTTTTTTAAACAAGTTATCATTGTAGCATATTACACTTGAACCCTTAGGAATAATTATTTTATAAACTCTTGATTGCTTAGTATCATTATACCCCCTATCATTCATAGTACTAAATTCTCTTGCTGTATTAAATGATAAAGATGTAGATATAAAACCCTTATCTAAAACTAATACACTATTTCTATTAGCAACGCCACGATAAACTACTATATCATCAGACAATTGGCATTTTTTTAAAGCAGATGCTACTTGAATAATGGTATTATAAATAACTTTTTTATAAGTTGTTTCATCAGGAAATGTATAATTAGGATATTTTCCAAAAAAATCACTAAGAGCTCGAGGCTGATACAACCTAAATTTATAATTATAAACTTCTCCATCTCCTAAATCCTTTTTATCAGTTTCTACACCATTTAAATACCTTTGATAGCCACTATCTATTATCCTTTTAAGGTATAAAGCATCATCTTTAGAAATCACACTTACACCATCTAAATTTTTACTTCGTAAATATCTAATAATTTCATTAATTTCTTTATAATAACATGCTTTATATAGTATCAATGCATCTTTTTCTTCAATTGTCAATTTTTTTTCTTGCTGAGAAATCAAATCTTCAAAAACAGTGCTTTCGTTTCTTTCCTCGTAATACGGACTGTTATAATTAAAGTCCAAAAAATTTTGATAATCAGAATTCATAATTTCTTTATAATTTATATTTGCAATTAACTCACTTCTAATCCTTTTAGCCTCTTCTAAACTAAGATGATTGCTTCCAACCATACTCTTATATTTTTCTAATAAATCAGTGCCAACTTCTACTATCTTTTTTAGAATATCCATTTGTTTGCACTGCTGCTTATCATAAAATTGATTTCCAATTGTATAAAATCTTTCTTTATATTGAAAAACACCCATTAATAAATCATCGTAAAACTTTTTTAAAGCCAAAACAGTTGAAGAATCAATTCCATATTCTAAAGCCCCTTTAATACAATCATCCAAAGAGCCAACATAAACAGTCTCATAACCATGATTAAAGCCAAATAAATTATACGAATCTTTCTCGTCTGATTGTTTTTGCTCATTATAAAAAATTTCTCTAATAGTTTTAGAATATTTATTTTCTAATTGATTAACAGCATCTTTAAGCTCTGCTTTTTTTCTTGCAATAGCCTCGCTACTATATCCATATAACTTATATGTTATATCCTCCCCATTATTTATAATTTTCATAGCATAAGGACAACTATAATCAAAATAAATTGTTAAATGATTATTTGAATCTGATAAACAGTTATCAAGTTCTGCTAAAAAGCTTACAAACTTTTTAACTTCTTCCGAACTCATAAGATATTCCTTTGTTTTTAAATTACCATATTCATTTTTAAGTGAAATTTTCAATTTATTATCAATAATAACTATATTATTAGCTTGCCAACCATAACTTGATACTATGTTATTTAATGCTATACTATTCATATTATCATTCATACATTAACACCTCTATTATTAGAATATAAAAAATAAAGATGAAAAGCAATAACTAATTTTCCAAAGTTTAAGTATGTATTTATTTAAACTAGCCACCTACAAAGGCTATCTATTTTTTTAATTACCAACTTTATTTATTTTAATAATACTACTTTAAGAAAATAGTTATTATACTAAAAAAAATTTTATGATCATTTTCCTTTAACCATAAAACTTTTCTTTTTATTCATCAAATTCCATAAAAGTCATATTTTCCATCCAATGTCTTTCTTTGGTACGCATTCTTTTTATACTTTGATGAGTATGAGTTTTCTTTTCTTTATAAGCATCAATCGTCTTTCTTTTAAACCTAATAGCCTCATTATATAAATCACAATTTATATTTAAAATAAATATTTCTTTATCTAGTTCTAATATTATCTTTTTAGCCTCTTTAGCTTGAGTTTTTACCAATTCATTTTTAAGAGTTTTCTTAACTATTATCTCACTTTTTAAAGATTCTCTAAACTTTTCTAAGTAAAACATTTTCTTTTCTAACTTTTTGATACTTCTATCTAAATTAATATCTTCACTAAATAATTCATCTATATCTCTTTTATATTCTAAATATATTCTTTTTCTTTCTTCTTTAACTTCTTTTTCTATAGAAATTTCCGGATCTATTATAACTAATAACCCTTCTAATCGATAACTTCTGGTAATTTCACTAATTGTTGTTTTTGCTTTCATTTCTTTTTTAACTCCCTAGCTTTATTGTATGTCTAAAAGCCTAAAGAGTAAAGAAAAAAGCACCATTTCTAGTGCTTTTAACATTAATTTCTTTCTTTTACTTTGTAATCTTTTCTTAATCCCTTTAAGAAGCCTAATTTAGCACGTCTTACGTAGCCTTTTTTAATAACTTCGATTGAATCAATAGTTGGAGCATTTACTGGGAAAATACGAGTTACGCCAATACCATAACTTTTCTTTCTTACAGAAAATCTTTTAGATACAGAACCACCATTAATATCAGTAACTAAACCTTCAAATGATTGGATACGTCTTTTGTTACCTTCGATAACCCATACGTTTACTCTTACTGTATCACCAACACGAAATTCAGGAATATCTTTTCTTACATGTTTAGCATTAATTTTGTCAACTAAATTTGTCATCAGTCTAATTCCTTTCTATATAATATCACTTAAAATCATTATTTATCTTAAATAAGCGGATTTTCTACAGAGTTTCCTCTGAAGCAAGAATATCTTACCATATTTAAAGAATACTAGTCAATCTTTTTTTCTTTAAGCTCACTAACTTTTTCTTCTCTTTTTCTAAAATTATATTATAATATCACTTATGAAAGGACTTCTATGCAACTTACCAACATTGATATTATTCGCAACAACTTTAAAATTAAAAATAATTATCCACTAATTAGCAACATTGCTTATACTTATCAGTACGTCGAATACTTAAGTAATAAAATTTTATTTGAGCATCATACTACGGTTATCACTAAACTTCTTATTAAAGATTATATTATCAATTCTATATCTATTATTGAAGCTTTATTTTACACCTTATTAAATCCTCTTTATAATCTCAAGCACCCCGTATCTTTTAACTTTTTATTAAAAAATATTCTTAAACAAAATATTCTTAAATTAACTTCTAAAGATATTAAACTTCTTTATAATTTAAAAACCCTTCGTAATAAAGTACATATTTATTCATCTTATCAAGCTAAATTAACCGATTATAATTCCTATACCTTAAATGATTATTATTTAATGAAAACAATACTTTATAAAATTTTAAATAATAAAATTATTAGTAACGGTAAATTTAAAAGTTAGAAAAAACGCTTCTATTCTAAGAAACGTTTTTTATTAATATTGTTTAGCAAAATAAATATCATATTTAGATTTTTTACCACAAACGGGACATACACTAGTTTCATTATTGCCAATAATGCATCTTGATTTTAACCCGGTATCAGCCTTAATTTTCTCTTCGCAGTCCATATTACCACACCAAGTAATTTTGATAAAGCCATTTTTATTTTGAGCAATATCTTTAAATTCATCATAAGTACTAGCTTCATACATCATACTATCACGACGTTTTAAGGCTCTTTCATACATTTCTTTTTGCATGATATCCATCGTATCTTTAATAATACCCACTATTCCTTCTAAGTCATCAACCTTAATTTTTTCTAAAGTATCTCTTCTAACAATAGTAGTAAAACCATTATCTAGATCTCTTTTACCTAATTCTAAACGAATTGGATAACCTTTAACCTCAGCTTCAGCAAATTTAAATCCGGGGGTTTTATCACTGTTATCAACTTTGTAAGTGATTCCCACATTTTCTAAGCCTTGAGTAATTTCTTTTAATTTAGAAGAAACATCGCCAATAGGAATAATTATTACTTTCGTTGGGGCAATTCTAGGTGGTAGTACTAAACCGTTATTATCACTATGCGTCATAATTAAACCACCAATCATTCTGGTTGTTACCCCCCATGAAGTTTGATAAGGAGTTTTTAAAGTATTATCTTTATCTAAGAATTTAATATCAAAAGCCTTAGCAAAGTGTTGACCAAAGTAGTGACTAGTTCCATTTTGTAAAGCAACACCATCCCACATCATGGCCTCGATTGTATAAGTATCTTCCGCCCCCGCAAATTTTTCTTTTTCGGTTTTCTTACCAACAATAACTGGCAAGGCTAAATAATATCTTTGGAAATCTTCATAAACCTTTAGCATTTGCAAAGTTTCATTTTTAGCTTCTTCGGCCGTTCTATGCAAAGTATGTCCTTCTTGCCACAATATTTCTCTACTGCGTAAGAAAGGTCTAGTTGTCTTTTCCCATCTTACAATTGTACACCACTGATTATAAAGAATAGGTAAATCACGATAAGAATTAACAATCTTTTTAAAATGATCACAGAATAAAGTTTCACTAGTTGGACGAATACACATTCTTTCTTCTAACTTATTCTCGCCACCATAAGTTACCCAAGCAACTTCGGGAGCAAAACCTTCAACATGCTCTTTTTCAATATTAAGTAAACTTTCAGGGATAAGCATAGGCATCTGGACATTTTGATGTCCAAGTCTTTTAAATTCCTTATCTAAAACACTAACCATATTTTCCCAAATAGCATAGCCATAAGGTCTAATAATCATACTCCCCTTATTCTTTGAATAATCAACTAAATCAGCCTTTTTACATACATCAGTATACCACTGGGCAAAATCGACTTCTCTATCTGTTATATCTCTTACAATATTTGCCATAATATTCCTCTTTTCTTTATTTTTTAGTATAGCATATCTATAACAACCATACTATATTTAATCTTTTATTTGTATCAAAAACATATTTAATTTCTTATATTTAATAGCTTTGCCAATTCTAAATTCCCTATCATTTCCGATTCATTTAGATAATTTGTGGCATTTCGTTTAGACTTTTTGTGGTATTTTGTTTAGATAATTTGTGGTATTTTATTTAGATATTTTGTGGTAGCCCTTAATTCTAGCCTAAAACTAACCTAAACTTTCTATTTCTTTTAAAACATTATTTAACATATCTGTTTCTTTTTGTAAATCAAGTCTTTCTTTTTCTACTATATTACCAGGAGCCTTCTTAACATAGTTTTCATTACTTAAAAGATTATTTCTTCTCTTAATACTTGCCTCTAAAGTTTCTTTTTTCTTTGTAAGTTCTTTTAATACTTCTTCTTTATCTATATTATTATCATAACAAATATAAGCAGTAATATCATTAATACTTACTAAAATCTTCGTATTTTTCTTACTTTCGGTAACTATCTTATCATCTAATTTTAACATTTTAACAGCTAAATCATCTAAATAAGCAGTTTCCACTTCAAAATCTTTACCAATATTATTTTCTAACTTTTTATTTCTAAATAAAGTAATAAATTCTAGTATTTTATCTACTTCTTTAGTATCTTCGGTAAAAATATATTCTTTTTCATACTTAGGATAACTTGAAATCATAATAGAATTACTATCTTTAAATGGTAAATTTTGATAAATTTCTTCAGTTACAAAAGGCATAAATGGATGCATAATCTTAATTATTCCTTCTAAAACTTTATATAAAACACTCTTAGTTGTTATATCGCTATTACTAAATTTAGCCATTTCTATATAGTTAGAGCAGAAATCATCCCAAATGAAATTATAAATTTCACTACCTACTAAGTTAAACTCATATTTATCCATATGTTTAATCGTACTATCAACAACAGCCTCAAACTTCGTTAAGATCCATTTATCTTCTTTTTTTAGATTACTAAAATCTAGGGCTTTTAAATCGCTAATATTCATTAAAACAAAACGCGAAGCATTCCACATCTTATTAATAAAATTCCAAGTTGCTTTTAATTTTTCTTCATCAAAGCGTAAATCAGTTCCAAAGGCACAGTCAGTTACTAAATAATATCTTAAACTATCGGCTCCATATACTTTTATCATATCCATTGGATCAATACCATTTCCTAAAGACTTACTCATCTTGCGGCCCTCTTTATCTCTTACAAGACCGTGAATAATAACATCTTTAAAAGGACGAACGCCATTAAGTTCTAGAGATTGAAAAGTCATTCTATTAACCCAGAAAGGAATAATATCATACCCAGTAACTAGACAATCTGTTGGAAAATATCTTATTAAATCTTCAGTTTGGTCAGGATAGCCTAAAGTTGAGAAAGGCCATAAGGCTGATGAAAACCAAGTATCTAAGACATCTTCATCTTGAACCCAACCTTCACCCTCGGGTGGTATCTCACCAACATAAACTTCTTCGCCACGATACCAAGCCGGAATTCTGTGTCCCCACCATAATTGACGAGAAATACACCAGTCATACGTAATTTCCATCCAATGATTCATAATTTTCTCAAAACGAGGAGGAATAAAGTTAACTTTAGTTTCGGAATTTTTTTGGTTTTCTAAAACTTGATCAGCTAAAGGACGCATTTTAACAAACCATTGTTTTGAAAGATAAGGCTCAACTACCGCTTCAGTTCTTTCGGAATGACCGACATTATGAACAATTTCTTCAACACTAATAAGTAGTCCGGCTTCTTTTAAGTCGTTAACTAACTTCTCACGGCATTCTTCTCTTGATAAACCTTGATATTTACCACAAACGGCATTCATAGTAGCATCTTTATTCATACAAATAATTCTTGGTAAGTCATGTCTTAAGCCAACTTCATAGTCGTTAGGATCATGGGCTGGAGTTATCTTAACCACACCGGTTCCAAACTCAGGATCAGCATGATTATCAAATACTACAGGTACAACGCGATTAACGACAGGAACAATAACATTTTTTCCCTTTAAGTCTTGATATCTTTCATCACTAGGATTAACAGCCACAGCGGTATCACCAAATAAAGTTTCAGGACGAGTCGTTGCTACTTCTAAGTATCTATCTTCCCCTTCAACATAATATTTTAAGTGATAGAAAGCCCCCTTATCTTCTTTATAAATAACTTCCTCACTTGATAAAGCTGTCATGGCCACTGGATCCCAGTTAATAATTCTCTCTCCTCGATAAATTAAACCCTTTTTATAGTAATCCACAAAAGTCTTAATAACGGCTTTATTTAAGCCTTCATCTAAAGTAAATCTTTCTTTACTATAATCAACAGATAAACCTAGTTTAGCCCACTGACTTCTAATGTTACCACCAAATTCATGTGTCCAATCCCAACAAGCCTCTAAGAACTTATCGCGACCTATACTTCTTTTATCTAAACCTTGTTCTTTTAATCTTTTAACAACTTTAGCCTCGGTAGCAATGGCAGCATGATCCATTCCCGGTAACCATAGGGCATCATAGCCTTGTAATCTTTTATATCTAATAATTACATCTTGTATAGCTGTATCATAAGCATGACCAATATGTAATTTACCTGTTACATTAGGAGGAGGAATTACGATACAATAAGGTAACTTATCTGTATTACCACTCTTAAAATAACCTTTATCTACCCAATTATCATACTTTTCATCTTCAACCCTTAAATGGTCATATTTTGTTTCTAACATATCTAATACCTCTTTCTAAAATATAAAAAAGCCATAAACATAAGGACGAAATCTCGCGGTACCACCTTATTTTATGACTAATCATACACTCTCCTTCTTAACGCGAAGAAACGGTTTATACTCCAAAGCAACCTTCTTACCTCTTAATAACTTGTTTACACCAACCACAAGCTCTCTAAAATATTAAATAAGTAATACTCCTCTTTTTCAACATATCTATTTCGTATTATAAATAATTTTTTTACTTTTGTCCACTTAAAATTCTGGCTAATTTCTTTACAACGCTGGTTTGTTCTTTTTTGATCTCTTCATGATACTCGCATGTATCACATTTACTTTTCTTTCCAACACGTCTTTTTATAATACCGTATCTATCCAAAATATTAACAATTTTCTTATTTAAGTTATCATCTGAATTATTTAGAAAACCATCATCATGATCTAACTTATTTAAATAATCCAATACTTCTTTACCAGAAATATCAGGGTGAGCATTTACAAATAAGCAAGTATTAGCCAATCTACCTAAAGCATCAACTGTCGTAAAACCAGATTCTAGTAAAATACGACTAATTGGCACTTGATTAACAGTAGCATCATTATAATAAGCAATAATCTCTTCTTTTTTATCTTTTAAGCCTCTTAAAACGTTTTCTAATTCTGGTGATTCTACCCGATCTAAAATTCTACTCTTTAAAAATTCATAATTATTATCCAGTTTTGCGCCTACTTCCTCAGGAAAATTTTGAATAATACACATTGCGTTAACCACATTAATATTATGAAGATTTGAATCCGGATCATAATATTGACCATAGAATAAATAATAATCTCTTAATACTTCTTTTTCTTTATCACTTAAAGTAGGCATTCCTTCTCTAAATTTTCCTTGTTCTTCTTCTATATAAGGATAATCATCTATAATTCCATATCCTCTTAATAGTAAAACAATATAGTCAGTTAAACGAATATTACGCTCCCCTCTTAAAATATCTCTATTTTCCGAAGTTTGTATTTCTAAAAATTCTTCTAACTCTTTTTTAGTCTTACGAGTCCCTCTGCTAAATAAACAAGCCTTAGCAAATAAAGCATAATCTTTAGTCGAAATAATACCTTGATCACTAGATAAATCAATATCAGGATTAGTACAAGCTACGGTTATAGGCATAAAGTAATCAACTGAAATACCTTTATTAAACTCCTTTACTTCCTCACAAGCCTGGCTTAATTTGGTAAGTTCGGTATCTAGATTTCCTGAAAAGACGCCATCAACATCTAATTTAAAATCATTTAAAACTTTTACCTTAGCTCCAACACTACTTGGTACCGTTTGCAAAATACAATACATATTTTGCATACCTTGAATACTTGGCAAATCTAAGCAATCAAAATCTCTGCCGTAAAATGCCTTATATAATATTAATAATTCTTTTTCTCTTTTTGTTAATTCCATAATATCACCTCATGTATAAATTATATTAGCACACATTTTTTAATATCAACTAATTTTTTTAAACTTTTTTCCACTTTTTTCAAAGTTTACATTAATTTTACCATTTCTTAGTAATTTTAAAGCCTTACTTTGCTTCTTAGCTAAATAATAATTACTCTTTAAAGCTTCTAACATAAAATAATCAAAATCTTCTTTGGTATAACCATATCCTTCGCCAATTTCCGGTACCGCATAAAAATATTTACGAATATCTCCTAAAGAAACTTGTTTTAAAACTTCATTTTGTTCTAATAAATAAGTCCACATTTCTTGATATTTAGTATCAATACTAGCTAAATAATTACCAACTAAATCTGCAAATTCTTTATCATCTGCCATTAAAAGCGCATTTTTCATTTGTTTTCCTAAACTAATTCTGGCATTAATACTATAGTTATTTCTTTTAAGTAACTCATCAAGAGTTCTAGGAGCGCATAAATGGAGTACTACCCCTCCCTTAATGTAATATTCTAACTCATTTATTTGGGTATACATCTTGGTAGTCCCCTTTTTATATTCCTTCGAAGGAGCAATTACCTTTGTTAATTCAGCTTTATACTTATCCTGATAATTACTAATAAAATTATCCCAACTACCAACGTTTTCTAGACTAATTCTATTTACTAAGATTTGCATTCCTTCTTTAATAATTGAATTAGTAATTAAACCATTAACCGTAATTTTACTAACATAACTAGCATTATTTAAAAAGCCTAAATAAGCATTGATAATTATACCTTCATTATCTTGAATAAAATATCCATCTAACAAATCACACAATAATTTTTGTAAACCTAAAGAATCTTTAAATAAATCCAATTCTTCTAATTTTTCTACTTTACTTAAACATTTACCATTAATTGTATCTTTCATAATTTTTAAAACAATTGCATTACTAAGTGGATTCTTTAATTCCATAAACCCCAATAAGAAAAATAATTTAGGACATTCAAGCTTTCTAGTATTTATATTCTTAACATTTTTCTTTAATTCTTCTAAAATTTCAATAAAATTATCGATAACACTTAGAGCCATAATTTTAACATTTCTTGCTGTAAAGACTAAGTCATCAGTTTCTGATAAGAGATCAAAAAACTGATTTGATGAAGCAATATCATTATCACTTCTTAATAAGAGATCTTTTTCTATTATCTTAAAAGCGTTTATTGCTATATCAATACTAGCCTTAAAATCTTCAATTGCTGAGGTTGGTATTACATACTTTGTTTTCATTCTATAATTTCTTCTTTCTTTTGATATCATCTGGTATTTTCATTTCGGGACTTTCTGTAATTTTAGGTCCACCCATTCGTTCGTAGACACTTTCTAATTCCATAGTCATCATTTCTAAGATATCCTCTTTAGTATAACCATAACCCAAATCAATTCCAGGAACCATATAATAATATTCATAAAAATCTTTTAAAATATCATATTCTAAATACTGACTAACAGTACTTACATAATTCCACATCAAACTATAATTAGCCTTAATTTTCTTTAAAACATCACCAATTAAACTATAGCTTTGCTCTTTGGAACATCCACTTATTTCTTTAATCATTTTTCTTAACATATCATATCTGGCTTTATCACTATAACCATTTTTTATTAATAATTCATTAAATTCTTTAGGATCACATAAATGCATGACTTTACCACCATCGATATAGTATTTAACTTCATTCATTTCTGTATAAACTGGTGTCAAACTACTAACAAACTCTATTTTAGTTTTTTCTTTCTTAGCATATAATTCATAAACTACTGGTAACTTTTCTAAACTAGTTTGCATAAAATCAACTTGTTTTTGCTTATCTTTAAAAGCCATCTGATTATTATTTAAAAAGCTAATAACAGTATAACCATTGTTTAAATACTCAGCATAAATTTTCAAAAAAGCCTTAGTATTTTTTTCCTTTTCTTCTAAAGTATTACCTTTAATCTGATAACCATCCAAAAGACATGCTAAGTTAATTTCTAATTTTTTATTAAATTCATCGCCTAACAATTTGGCATTATTTTTTATGATATCTAATATTATCATTATAAAAAATTCATTTTCTGCGGATATGGAAGCTACTATTACATCAAAAAAAGGCACATATTCCAAAAAATCTTCTTTGCCATAATTATCAATTAATTTATTAACAGAATTATCTAATTTTCCAATTATATCAATTACCAATGAACATTCTTCAAACTTTTTTCTGTAATTAGTATTATCGTCAGCCTTTTTAGCTAAATAGCCCACTTTTATATCTTGTAATTCTTTTTCTGTAATTTTCTCTAACTTTGCTAAATTGAGTTTCATATCTTTTAAAACATTAATAAACCCCCTTATTGTACTTTTAGGTATTTTATATTCCATTCTAATCTTCCTTTCTTTGTTTTATTTATATTTCTAACCAATATATTTAAATAACATATAATTATCACTAAATACCCTAAACTATTTCTACATAAAAACCACTAGTAGTAAACTTTTTTCTAGGGCTTCTTATTCTACCATTTCTTAAACAAATGTCAATATAAATAAAGAAAAAAAGAAGTATTATGATCTAATTATCCATAACACTTCTCTCTAATCATATTTTTTAATATTTATTTTAATTTTTCTATCTCTGCAACTGCTAAATTTGTTAATTCAGAAATAGTATTCTAGGCATACCTTTTTCTAAACATTTCCTAGCTATTTCTAAAGCTTTTTCTTTAGAACCACGTTCAATTCCTTGTTCAATTCCACGTTCGTGGCCTCGTTCTTCGGCTTCTTCTTTGGCATTCATTAATCTTGTATTAAAGACCATTTCATCATTCGTAAGTTTAGTATATAAAGCAATGTTTTCCTTATCGCTTGATAGTTCTTCTACGCGACTAGTTAACTTATCTGCTTCTTCTTTACTCATAATTTCTTCCGCCTTTCTTTTAAAAGTTATCAAATCTTCCGTACTCATTAAAATACACCAATTGGCTGCCTTTTTTTCTCTTTCATCTCTTAAATTAAATCGTATATCTAAAACAAAATTAATGATTATCATGTAACAAATAATTTATCCAACACCAACGACCTTTAATATCTATAAAAGATAAAAAAATAGTTTAAAATTAACTCAATAACAATCTTAATGGAAAAAGCATAGACTTTCTTCTTTATACTTTTTGCCACAAAATTATTTTTTTAATACTTCGATTTCTTCAAGAGATAAGCCAGTTCCATCCGCAATTTGTTCATCATTTAAACCCATTTTCAAAAAGTTCTTAGCTATTTCTAAAGCTTTTTCTTTAGAACCTTGTTCAATTCCACGTTCGTGGCCTCGTTCTTCGGCTTCTTCGCTGGCATTCATTAATCTTGTATTAAAGACCATTTCATCATTCGTAAGTTTAGTATATAAAGCAATGTTTTCTTTATCATCAGATAGTTCTTCTACGCGACTAGTTAACTTATCTGCTTCTTCTTTACTCATAATTTCTTCCGCCTTTCTTTTAAAAGTTATCAAATCTTCCGTACTCATTAAAATACACCAATTGGCTGCCTTTTTTTCTCTTTCATCTCTTAAATTATACCATGAATCCAAAGCAAGATTAACAGAAATTGTATAAAACAAATCATACCAACCTCGATCAACTATATTATCCTGATCTTTCATTTGACTAATAGCTAGTAATCTTAACTTATCGGTATCAAAGAAATTAAAATTTAATTGAATTATGCGGTCAATATTTTTATAACCCTTATCCCCAACATCCAGTGAATAACTGCCAATCTTATTACTATATACTTTATTTCTATCTAACATTACTTCGGAAGTATTTATTTCCACATTAATATATTCTTCTTTATCTTTACCAGTGGCCGAAAATATTTTATGTTTTATTAATAAATCAACCTTATTTACCATATTTCTTTTATTAGAATTCTTTAAATCTCTATTCAAATATCTTATATTATCTACAAACATTTCTTTATCTGTATCCAAAATATCAGCTAGTAACTGATAGAGTACGAAATTATAATTCTCGTCATTAAATATTTGGGTAAACATAAAATCTCGTTTTAAAGGAATTATCCTACCTTTTGGTAATTTAGCAATTCTTATATTTTTTCCTCCTCTCTTTACATTTTCATTAGTTTTTTCTTGCTGCATAACAATTGTCATCCTTTCTTTGCTGCAATATTTGAGAATTAAATATATCCTCTAATTATATATATTGTTAATACAGTGCCAATTTCCTTCAAAAATTTTCATTTTTCGTTAAAAATTAACATTTTTTTATAAGTTTTACTATTTTTTCAATCCCAAACCTATTATTTCAAAAAAATCACAATAAAAAACTGAATAGAAGTGTCATTATTATCTACTCAGTCTTAATTTAATCAAATATAAATTTTACTATTCTTTCACTAGCCTCATTAGTTGCTAAATCGATATCATCTTTTGTCCAATAAGCTTTTTCTTTATTACTATATTCATTAGCTAAATAATTAGCAAGCGGATAAATACTATCTACGTATCCTGTTTTTCTCGTAATATTAGTTGAAATCTTGGTTCTAAACCATTCATTACCAATGGTTCTATTAATATTATATTCTAAAAGAATTTTATTTCCTATTTTGTTAACATAATCATTAAATAAAGCTTCATTATCAATACCAGCATCACTACGAATAAGATCAATATTTTTTCCACTCTGTGGCATAATATGTTCGATATCAATATCTCCGGTAATTGTAAAATCAACACCTTGCTTTTCTGCAAACAAATATTCATTTAAATAGACAACATCATTCTTCTGATAATCTTTTAATAATTCTTTAATATTATCTCTTTTCCAGTGCGAATTTATATGTTCTTTAAAGTCATTTATTATTTCTTCATTTGTTATATCTTTATTAGCTAACTTAATTTCTTCTCGGTACAAGAACGTTTTAAAATTAGAACTTGAATATCCAGCATCTACTAAAGCCAAAATAGTAAATAACTTTAACATCGAACTAGCAATTTTCTCACTATCCGTTACCATTTTTAATTTATTATCTTCTGATATCAAAAATTTATTACTCTTTTCATCTTTAGTAAAATACGCATTATATCTATTAAAATAACTAGCTAAAAATAGTTTAGAGTTATCGTTAAAAGCAAATAAAACTTTCATCAAAGTATTATCTTTAAGAATATTCCATATTTCTGCTAAAATAATTAATTCATCACAAAACTCAATTGGTCTTTTTAATAAATCAGTATTAATATCAGTATAATATTTCCTTAAGCCTGGTGTTGTTACATCAATATTACCAAGAGCATTTATCGTATCTTTATTAAGACAACGATACAAATACATTTTTTGGTTTAATAAACCTGTTAATGTTACAATCTTCTTGGCCTCTAAGTCATTAGTAAGCTCCACTAAATATTTCCATTTTTCTCCTAGTTCCACGCGTTTTTCTTCCGTAACTCTAGCAAACATCTTTGAATAAATAATATCCGAGTCATTTAAAGGCATACCATCAGAGTTTAAAGAATTAAACATTTCAATAGCTTGATCTACTTTCCAACTCTTAATTCTTATAACTTGACATTTTTCTAATAAAGTTTTCGTAAATTTATTTAAAAAATCAATATTATTTAGTTTTTCTTTATAATAAAAATGTTTAAAATTACGAAAGAAATTAGTATATTTATTATCTTTCTGTTTATAAGGAATATGGGTAACTTCTTTTTCAATATCTTCATACTTTAAATTTTTTAAAATTGCAATTAAATCGTTACTATAGATTTCTTGATTTGATCTATTTTCCATTTTAGCAAAGGCTGCACAGATTTTTTGATCTTTCTCATCATCTGGCTCATCAAAAACATCTTCAGGATCAACTCCATATAATATGCTTAATAAATTTCTTCTTCTTTCTTTTAAACCATTTTTTAAGTTATCAGAATCTTTATCATTAACCATATTTTTTAATTTCTCATTAACTTTCATTAATAAAGCTTTTAAAAGAATTAACATCGTTGTTGTTCTTTGTTGACCATCTATTAAATCATATTCTGTATCTTCATTTGTACAGTTGATAATAACAGTTCCAAAAAAGTATGGTTCTTTCCTATCCGAATCCATAAAGTCAATAATATCTGACCATAATTTATCACAATTAGTAATCTCCCAAGCATATTTTCGCTGATATTCTGGAATAATAAATTTAACTCCTTCTTCTAATTTTAAATAGTCACCAACTGACACTAACTTAGGTTCTATTTCTTTAGCCATCATAACACCTCTTATTTCTAAAGTTATTATATAATAAAAAGCATCTTTTATCTATCTTTATCTAATTATTACTCTTTCTTCAATCTAAAAAGGTATGTAAATTCTCTTAATTTACACACCATATTTATTTTCTTTAATTTTCTAGTCTATAAGGATTATTCATCGTTCCATCACCATTTTTTAGAACTTCAGCCTTCAAATTTAAGACAGGTCTAACGCCATATACGCCATTTACACTGTTTCGATAAGCAGCACTACCATCATTGTATACAATACAACCACTTGCTAATGAATTTTCAAATCTATTGGGAGATGATGTCCACCAAATCTGTCCCGTATATAAATAATAAGAGTTATTAGCTTTATTCCAACCACCAGCAAGAATTAATTCATCCATACTTAATAAACCGACTGGATACATTAGAGCTCCATTTCCATTAGTAGTATCACTTACCGTGAAAGCATTAGTTTGATACGTACAAACCAATTTCATTATATTATTATACTTACTATAGCTTTCACTTTGCCATGGATAATTATACCACCGATAATAAGTAGTACTAGAAGTTGAGCCAGGATCATTTCCAGCTAAACTACGGTCATTGCAAAAGATATTATCAACTATAAATTGTTCATTAGAAGTGTCTAAAAGATTTGCTTTATACCAATTATCAATATTAGATTTTATTCCAGAGTTATTAGTATTATTGCTGTACATATATCCAACATAAATTCTACTATTATGACTGCCATTAAATGCACTTATACCAATTTGACGATCACTACTTGACTCACCATTCGCATGCGCACTCGTTCCATCATAAATAACCCGAACTGTTCTATCACCGTTAATTCTTACAATGCGCCAATATTTATCGGCAAATAAAACATAGTTATTAGTTACATTGCCACGATAATAATAGGAATCACCATAGGCGTCTTTAGCTTTACATAAATAACCATTAGTTGTTTCAATCGTTGTTACGCTTACAGAACCATCTTCATTAACACTTGGACAATTACCACTCGTATCTACGGTAGCTATAATATCTGGAACCTTGGATACAACCTTTTTAAAATAAACATTACATTTTGTTCGTTTAGTCAAATTAGTTGTAAGTAGGCCCCATTTATCCTCGTCCCATTCTCCGGTTGCCTCATTATCGCAAACAACTTTTTCTACTGCATATCCATCATTCTTACCAGGAATAGTACTACTATATTCATTATCAATATAAGCACCAATAATTACATCGCCCTGAATAAAATTACCAACTGTCGTTTTAATAACTACTTCTTCTTTTGATACAAAGAATTTAGAATAAGCAAAATATATTCCTAAAGCAAAAAACAAAATAAATAATAAATTTAAATAAAGATATCTTGAATAATTCTTCAGCAAATTTTCAATTTTAATTTTCCTTAAATACTTATCTTTAACAAATTTTTTCATTGTTAACCTCTACTTCTATTATTTTCAATTAAAAATAAATAATACTTTAAAATATAAGCACTGCAATCACTTATTTACATAACTTTTACACATTTCATAGAGTTGTATACTCTATGAAAAGTCTAGGCAAATACTAGGTTAAAATGACTATTTGACGATAAATTTGACTATAATAAAATTCATAAAAATTTACTTGTTGACACTAATTATATTAGATAAATACTAGAAACTTTACACATATTCATGACTAAAAATTTGACCATAAAAAGATTTAATTACTACTAAAAACATCTTTAAAACACCTACTTTTTATGCTATATTTATAGTATAGATTAAAAATAGGTAACATATTTTAGCTTTCATAGAGTATACAACTCTATGAAATTTTATTATATCTTATAGATTACTCTAATTCTTATTAAATATACTATTTATATATTTATAAATAATACCTATCAGGGTGGGTGGCTTGTGGGAAGTAAGAATAAGACCTTTATAAAATTATTAAAATGAATTGTAAGAAAATTA
Source organism: uncultured Bacilli bacterium (assembly GCA_934098505.1). Lineage (GTDB taxonomy): Bacteria > Bacillota_I > Bacilli_A > RF39 > UBA660 > CAG-605. Next base: position 69,047 of record CAKOOR010000001.1, on the reverse strand, counting down.
TTTTTATAGTATAATTTGAATAGTTAGAATAAAGGATTGGTACTATGGATACAAATAATAAAACAAATACAGTAGTAGATGTTGGCGATGATGGTAAATTAAACTTTACCCAAGAAGAAGCTACTACGAAAATAAATAATGTCTTTACCGAATTTGAATACGATAAAATACCCGTTGTTGATTTAGTTAATCAAATGATTAATGATGCCGTTGAAAAAAGGGCATCCGACGTTCACTTTGATCCTACTCCTGATGTCTTAAATGTTCGTATCCGTGTCGATGGTGACTTAATTTTATATGCTAAAGTTCCGGCTAGTGTTAAAAAGAACCTATCAACCCGTATTAAAATTATTTCCGGTATGAATATTACTGAAACTCGTCTTCCTCAAGATGGCGCTATTAAAATGACTCATAATGATAAACCTTTAGATATGCGTGTTTCAGCCCTCCCTATCGTTGATGGCGAAAAAATCGTTATCCGTATTTTAGATTACTCAAGAAGTCTTGCTGGTCTTGATACTTTAGGGCTTTCTAAAATTAATTATGATAAAGTCTTAAGAATGATTAATGTCCCCAATGGTATTATCTTAGTTACTGGTGCTACCGGATCTGGTAAATCTACCACCGTTTATTCCATGCTCCAAAAGTTAAATCAGGTTGATACTAATATCATCACTGTTGAGGATCCCGTCGAAATGAAATTACCTGGTCTAAATCAAGTTCAAGTTATGAGTGAAATCGGTCTAACATTTGCGGCCGCTCTACGTAGTATCTTACGTCAAGACCCCGATGTTATAATGATCGGAGAAATTCGTGATGATGAAACAGCGCGTATTGCTGTTCGTGCTTCCATTACTGGTCACTTAGTTTTATCAACCCTCCACACTAATAATGCTTTAAATACTATTGAACGTTTACTAGATATGGACGTTGAACGTTATCTTTTAGGTTCTGCTCTTACCGGTGTTATTGCTCAAAGACTAGCTAAGAAATTGTGTCCTAAATGTCGTAAGGCTCGTCCTGTTACTGATTATGAAAAAACGGTCTTTAAATTAGCTTTAGGTCTTGATGTTAAAGAAGTTTATGAAGCCGTTGGTTGCAAACACTGTATTAATGGCTTTATTGGTCGTATTGCTATTCATGAGGTTCTAATGTTAAACCAAGATGTCCGTGATGCCATCGTTAATAATGACTCCAAAGAACACTTACGTAAAATGGTTTATGACAAAGGTCATACCGTTACCCTCCTTCAAGATGGCTTAGAAAAAGTTGTGAGTGGTGATACAACTTTCGATGAAATCGTTCAAATTATCGATGTTGAATCAGATTTTGGTGAAGATGAACAAGAATTAAAAGACGCCTTACTAGGTAAAACTAAGAAAAAAGAAGAAGAAGACGCCAATGTTTTAAATAATATTACTGGCAATTTAACTGAAGTTTTAGGAGTAGAAGAATTAAGTCCTAATAATGAGGAAAGTAAAAATTCTGAAGAAGTCTTAAGTCTTAATAGTGATAATAGTCTAAATAATCAAAATACTAATATAGCTACGTCAAATAATGATTTACCTATCTCAGAAAATAAAAATAAAGAAAACAAAAAAACTGACTACGACATTTTGTAATCAGTTTTTTTCCTTAGACAATTTATAAGTTAAGCAAAATTTTAAACCGTATCTTAAATATTATTAAAATCTAATCCTTCTTCTAAAGCAATATCTTTAAATTCAATTTTAAACTTTTCAATATCTTTTCTTAGAGAATCTTCATAAACACTTTTAGTATTACAGATTGCCTCATATATATGCTTTAATCTTACTTCTTTGGTATTATCAAATAAAGCATAACTAAAAGCATTAGAAACAATAGCTAAACAAATATCAGGGTATCTTGAAGAAATCTCATAGATTCTTTTATATTCATCGGTCATATCGACAATAAACGCAAATATTTTTTCTTTAATAAAATCCGTATAAGGCATAACAAGATGCATTTGTTTTTCAATCTTTGGTAAAGTTCCCATTAAAATCTTAATTGTAGTTTCTCTATTAGCTTCTTTAACATCAACTTTTTGAAATCTTCTTAAGAAAGCTCTATCCCTTATAATATATTGCTCATACTCCTCAGTAGTAGTAGCCCCAATCATCTTAATTTCCCCACGATCAAGACCAGCTTTAAAAATGTTAGCTAAATCCATCCCAGATTCGCTATTATTACCTTTGATAAGTAAGTGCGTTTCATCAATAAAGACAATTGTTTTTTCCCTTTTTGCTAGTTCTTTAATTAAAACATCTACTCGCGTTTCTTTTTGACCGGCAATTTCATAGTCACCAATAATAGATGAAGCATTTAGTTTAAATAACTCATAACCAAATAAGGCATTAGGAACCATATTATTCTTAATACGATAAGCAAGTCCTTCCACAATAGCCGTTTTACCAATACCTGCTTTACCTACCAGTAGAGGCGACTTTTCTGGGGTTAAAAGAATTAAAATCATTTGTTTAATTTCTTCTTCTCTACCAATAGCAGGATCTGTTATATAATCTCGTTCTATTAAATTTTCTGCATATCTTTCTAAAAAACTTATATTTTTTTCTTCCATAATTAATTCACCAAAAATATTATACCGGAAAACTAGTATCTAGACAATCATAAATAATTCTGCTAAAATAAGAATTCCAAAAAGGAGATGATTATTATGAATATTAAGATTAATAATATTGATTATGGTGCCATGAAACTTGTTATCGAAAGCCGTACAACTGATAATATTAATTATGAAGTTAAAATTATTGATGTTACTCCTCGTCGTGATAACAAAATTTCGGATAATACTGTAGCTAAGTTAAAATTTAATACTTTAAATCCCGATAGTTTAAAAATCACTACTCGTTCTAAGGCTTATTCTAAGGATATGGGTACTGATATAATTAGAACTTCTCTTTATCGTACTTTTCCTAATACGAATATCAATAAGACTAATAATGAACTTACCACATCGCTTGAAAAAGATAATTACTTAGTTTTAAGTCGCTCAAGAAATGACAAAAATAAGCCAAAAGTTAGTTCAAAAGTTATCAGCGCGTAAATTTGTAACTATAGTGCGTAAAAAAAGTTAAAAACTAGTTAATTTTATATTGACTTATTATCTCATCTGGGATACAATTAACTAGTAATTGATGCCTGATTAGCTCAGTCGGTAGAGCGCACGGCTGTTAACCGTTAGGTCGTAGGTTCGAGTCCTACATCAGGCGCCATTTAGAGTGTTTATAGTGCCTAAAGTGCTATATTTCGATATAAATTACTGCGAAAATTACTGCGTATTATATATGTCGCAGTAAATCCGCAGTAATTTTTTTATGCGTTATAAGAGCAAAAAATTAACAAAATTAGAAAGAAATCGTACTAGTGTTTTTACAAATAATTTGAGTAAATGTTATTTATGTGGTTCAACTTATCAAATAACAAAGCATGAAATATTTGAAGGAAGGAATAGAAGAAACTCTATGTTATATGGTTTTGTATTACCACTTTGTCTAAACTGTCATATGAATATAACAAATAACAATGCGTTTTTATTAGAATGGAAATGTAAAGCACAAAATTATTTTGAAATCAATATTGGATCTAAAGATGATTTTATAAAAACATTTGGCAAAGACTACATATATACTTCCACGAAAAAAAGAGATAGCTAATACTTAATTAAAGTATCAAACTATCTCTTTTAATTTTTTTAAATCGTCAAGCATTACCGAATTATGCTGGTATCTTCTATATTTTTTATAAAGAGGAATAATTTTTGCCTTTCCATTTTCATAAACTTTTGAAAATATGCCAAGATGATATAAATCAATAAGAATAACCGATAAATTATTTCTACTACGCTTAATATAAATTCTTAATTCTTTGTGATCCTGATATCTCGTTTTATAAATAGAAGTCATATCGCCGCTTGTATACTTCTTACCTTGAATATTTGAAATAATATCTAATAATCTATCAACCTTATATCCTTTATCTAAATCATCTATTATTAAAGTATTTAAAAAATCGTAATTTCCAGCAAGACAAAAAGAATATAATTCCTTAACTAAACAGTAAGCGCTTTCGTTTTCATCGCCAGCAAAATTGATAAAATTTAAGTTTTTTAAATCTTTTGACTTAAGCCCATTTTCAAAATCAACTTTTTTTATTGTTTGAAAATTAAAACGGCCTTTTTTTCCAAAGATATTTGACTTTCTAAAATCAGATTCTTTTTTTAGTCGATCACTAAATTTTTGCATACTCACTTATTATTTCTTCAGGTGATATAACATCATTATGAAATATTGATTTCTTGTTAAAATGTTTTCGCCAACATTTATCTTCATGAGATACTTCTACTAATTTAAAATCATTAGCAGCCAAAACATCTGTTAAAATTCCCTTGATATATTCTTCCATAGTACGATCAACGAAGCAAAATTGTTTTTCATACTTATCTAAATTCTTTTCGTGGTATACATCTGGCACTACTGGTCCATAAACCCAAGCCTCTATTTTATTATCAAACAAAATTTCACTATAATTATTAGTGGAAATCTCTGATTTATTATTTCTTCCTCTACGAACAAAACCGCCCCAATAAGCAAAACAAAAATATAAAGACTTTTGCAATTTTATTGGTGATATTTCAGCTCCGTGAAAATTATCTGAATAAAACTTTTTAATATAGCAAGCTAAAGCTCTAGCATCTACTATCCCCTTTTTATTCGTAGACTTAATTTCTAACATATCATTTTCCCCTACTCTATACTTAAATAATATCATAAATTTGATTTATTTAAAATAGTATCTAATATTATTTTATAAATCAGATAAAAAGTCAATTAAAATTGAGTTATATTTAATAAATATGCTTAATTTATAATTTAGTTACTTATTTCTCACAAAAACTAATTGCTTATCTCCATTCTTTTCACATAGAACTAACCAACCATCATAATTTCTACCCCAGATAAGACCATTAGAATCTTCTTTGATTTCTAATATAGTCAAAGTACAACCGATTTTGATATGTGCTTTAGCATTTAAATTTTTAGAAGTTAAACCAGACCGTAATGCAGCCGAAATTTCTTTTACTTTCTTTACATTTTCAGACAGGTTAGGCTCTCTTCTAATAGCCTTAACTTTTTTTGCCCTATAGTAGGCATTACAAGTACCGAATTTATATCCAAATTTTTCGGTTGCTTTTTCATTAGAAGTATTATCGTCAATCTTGTAATCAGGTCGACCATATCCGACTATACTACTATTTTTTAGGCTGTAACTTTTCTTACAAACTTCTCCACCGTTTGCAACAACCCATGCTGATTTAGTCGTGTTGCCTTCAATCGTATAAACCTTAGAACCATCAACATCATAAACCAAACCCGTATGACCTTGCTTAAAGAAAATTTGGTCGCCTTTTTTAGGACCGCATGTTACAAACCTATTATTATTTTTATAATACTTAATAGATTCACTACACCCAGCCCCACACGAATTTTTAGGGTAGCAAAGCAAAGTCCTAGCCCTATCAACTCCTAAGGCTTTCACTAAGCACCAGTCGACGAACACAGCACACCACACATAGCCCTGTTTTTTACCATTATAAAAGCCAGAAATTTTATCTAAATCGCGGGCATATTTTGTGTAGTTTTTACTACCGGCATTTAAAGTCTTGCTATCTAAATTAGCATTGCTTTTCTTTTCAATATAGCCGACCTCATTTATGGCTATATTAATCACTTTATCAATTTCACTCATTAGTATCACTCGTATTCTCTTTCTTTTTAGCAAAAAAATATGTAAATACTGAAGTACATACATTGGTAAATAATAAAAATACTGTTTCAAACATATTTTCACTTTTAAAAACTGCAACAAATAATAGCACAATTAAAGCAAGTGCAAACAATAAGGTAATACAACTTTTTAAATCATCAATAGCCTTTTTCATAATTATTTCTCCTCTAATTTTATACAGCGGTTTTCAAATTTTTTATACGCATCAATATAAGTTTCATTTTTGCCATTACTGCCATTATATGTCACTTCATAATACATTCCGTCTGGTAAAGTTGTAGAAAACAATCCTTTGTTATTGCCCAAAACTTTGCTTAATGTGACACAAAATACATTATTTTCTGTAATTTTAACATTATCCGTAACATCTAAATGCTCATTTACATAGTCTCTAACTAATTCTTTGCTTAATTTTATAAATTTATCATTATCCATATTGTTTATTCCTCTCTACTTTTCTATTAGATAATTTTCTAGTTCTTTTTTAGCCTTTTTTAGTTCCTCTTTACCATTCTCATTAAGTTCATTAGATAACAAAGCAAGAATACTATTACATAGTATCCTCGTAAAGTCATCGTGGCTTTTTGTGGCATTTTCTAACTTATTAATCCTGCTTTCGTGGTCGGCTAACATAGTTTCGTGCTTAGTAACTTTGCTATCCTTAATCCACTTACTAAATAAATTAACAACACCACCGCCAGCACTTAAAAAACCTAAAATCGCTAAAAGAACAATAAAAAAGTCTTTTATTTGCGTAAATTCCATATTATCCACCCAATATTTCTTTCTCTACTTCATCAAAAGTTACTTCTTGTGCTTCTTCGGAAATTATAGTATTTTTGGTTTCGGTTAAAACAAGATCGTATCTATTGCCTCGTGGAACTTTAATTGGATTAATTTCTTGGTATAAATTATCATTTATTTTAAAGTAATATTTATCTTTAATTTTGTAAATCATTTGAAGCCTCACTTTCTTCTACTGTGTTGACATTTGCACTTTCTAAAGCCTCTAGTCTTTTAGTAATATCAGATATATTATTATTCAAATCAGTTATTTCTTGTTTCAAAGACTTTTCATTTATTTGCAAGTTTTGAATTGTGGTTTGAAAAGTACGATAATACTTTGCATTAATTGTTGGAAGCAAGTCGCTATCAGTAAAAATGTTAGTTATTTTCTTATAACTTAGAGGCATATTGATTGTTACTAAGTCTAGTGTGTACGGCATTTTCAAAGCATGATACATTTGAACAACATTTGTTGTTAAAAAGTTTTTGAAATTAGTTAGAGTATCAAATTTAGAACATGCTATTTCAATGTTTTGATAATTTCCAACATGATTAAATATTCTATTTTCCTCTAATAGAGTAGCCCAAGTGGTTTGTGAAACAAAATAATTCGATTTCACAACGATACCATTAACAGGTAAAGTACATCTAAATATCGGAATACCATTACTCTGAGTATATGTAGCCCAATTTTCATTTCCTGTAAGCGTGTGTTTCCCCACCATCTTATCCAACATTAAGTGATATTTCCCTTCTTTTGGAAAATACTCGGTTCTCAATGTGTCTTTATATGTGTCATTAATTTTGCCGATAAACTCACCTTCTGGTAGGTTGGCTGTAATTAGGCTTTCGACATAAGGTTCATATTCACTCGCAGTATTTGCTTGTTCTATTTGAATATCTGATATTGTAAAATTTGTTAAATTCGGTCTAGCTGTTTGAAATGACAAAAACACGCTATTTACAATCAAAATTTCAGTTATATTAATAATTTGGCTAGTTTTGCCACTATTTAGTACTAAGTCTTTCCCTCTAGAACCGTTTAGTCTTTCGGTTTGAATCGCTATATTATATGGAAGAGAATTTGTCATTGACATAGTGTATTGTCCAGGATAAAATTTGATATTCTTTGCAAGCGGAACTAGAATTGTTGCATAAGTTGTAATTGCCGTACCATTGCAAATAATTGATGTACCGTCAATTACTGAAGTAATGCCTTGACCAGTAATTGATTTTCGGAATTTATCAATATCAAACAAATTTCTTCCACAACTAATAATCTTCAAATTATCAGTAATAGTCTTAATCTCCTGTGGATAATCTGGGCTAGGACTTGGTTGCCCACCTGTGTATGGTTCGAATGAAGTATCTGCAGTATCAATTCCTTTACATAGCATATATTTGTTAGTTATTGTTAAAGTACTATTTCCCCATGTTTCAATACTACCCGTTTGAATAATTAATGAATATTTTTCGTAAGTTGATTTATTAACTGTAAAAGAAGATTTTCCACTAGTTGTAGTAAACCTAGATAGTGTTCCATCTTTTCCAGCGGCCTCAATTTGCAAATAAATTTTATTATTCGTATCTCTTTGTGAAATTGTATATATTTGTCCGTCTTCTAAAATATCAGTAATAGTAGTTCTATTTACTATTGGTGTATAAGCTAATGTTGGTTGTCCAGATGTAGTAATACTTCCATCTTCATTAATAACATTCGTTAAACCATTTGATGAAGTCAGTAGATTACTAACATAATCTAACAAATTTTTACCAGTCGTAATTTTTTGATTAATTACTCCCTCAATTTCTAATTCTTTAATTTTAGCCATGCAGCTATCTTCAACATGGACAAAACTATCACTAGCACTTCCTGTATCTAGGATTTCATTTTTTACTCGTTCTAAGTCATTATCAGTTGAAATAGCCATATTTCTTAATTCTTCACTATGTTTGTCGTATTCGAGAATTTTACTATTAGCATTAGTGTTATATTCTTCTATTTTAAAATCAGCATTTGTATTATATGCTTTTAATTTATTTGTATCATTAGCGTTATAAGCACTTAGTTTATTGTCAGCATTATCGTTATATGCCTTTAACTTTTTAGTATCATTTGCATTATACTCATCTAATTTCTTTTTTGCATTGGCATCAAAAGTTTCGGTTGTACTTTTAGAATTAGTATCATAGTCATTTAATTTATTTGTCGCATTGGTATTAAATTCTTTTGTTTTGGTTTTTACATTTTGATTAAAAGCACTATTAGCATTATCAGTTATCTGTTTAGCTATAGCTTGTAAATCTTCTTCAGTAACTTTATAAGTATCACCTTTCTTGGCTACCAGCTGCCAATTTTCATTAATTAATAGTTCATCTGGACTAATTTCTTCTGCAGGCACACTTGTATTATCATCTATCTTTGACATGAAAGAACTACCATTATAGGACACTATATCAAGTATTTCATAACTTTTAGATGAAATATACTCGCCCCTATTTGTAACCATTACTTTTCCAAGTTCTTGTACTTGGACTTCTACTGTGTTATCCATTTTAACAACTCCTCCAATCTTCCTTTTTCATTAATTCTAAAATCTATCAATTTTAAATTTTTAGTTTTCAACATTAATAATTTTCCAGTTTTTACATCAACTTTAAAAACGGCAAGATTAGCCTCGCCGTTGAATTTTCCGTCTTTAACATTCTGTTTTAATTGTAAAATATATTCTTCTCTAGTTTCTTCGTTTTTAATTCTAACGGTTTCGGAAGAAACTCTTTGCTTTTCATTATCTATTCTAGTGTTTTCAGCCTTTATTCTTTGCTTTTCAGCTAATATCCTTTTGCTTTCAAATGATACCCTAGACTTTTCATTTTCAACTCTAGTCTTTTCATTTTTAAGCCTGTCAGATTCAGCATTAATTCTATCTTTTTCAGATGATACTCTAGCAGTTTCATTCTTAATCCTTTGTTCTTCAGCTGATAATCTAGCATTTTCATTTGTAACTCTATTATCCTCGTCCGATACAATTCTGTTAGTAATATCCTCTATTTGCTTAATGTAATTATCCCACTCACTTGGAGTTGGAATACTTACATCTAAACCATCTGGACTTAATGAATCTTCTACCACTAAACCACAAATTCTAGTAGGCTGTCTTTTTTCTAAGATATTATTATTTAAAACTTGGCCATAAATCTGAAATTCTACAAATCCAGATTTTAATTCACTCGGAATTATAACTTCATCATTAATTACGGCCACTTTATAAGTTTTTAAATTTTCATCCTTAAAAATAACATACTTATCAAATTGTTCCCAAGTTTCATCAAATTTAATAACCATTTTTGCGTTATTAACCTGATTTTCAATTATCGCGTCGACATTTTCTAAAGTAACATCAACATTATTTACTATTGCATTAATTATTTTCATTGCTTACCTCACTTGGATAATTGCCAATTTTAATAACTGAAATACAAGAACTATTAGCATCAAAGTCCTCCCCACCCGTAATGGATACTTCAGTTGAATTCCAGAAGCCAAAATTTAATTTGGCACTCTTTTTTAAATATACTGGTCTATTTAATTCGTAAGTAGGGTCTCCTGCTTGAGGTTGTTCTTCAACAAATAACATATTTTGAGTATCCTGCGACCTAATAATTTCTGGAGCAAGTAGGCCACCATCAGTAATATCAATGTCAATAAATGAACGTTTACAGCCTTTGTCTAATCTAATATAAATATTAACATAGTATAGTCCATCTTCATTTATAGTCAAAGTGTTGTTTTCAAAGTTCATATTATTTACACTTATACTGTCAGGGCTTAGCAATATCAAGTGGTCGCCCGTTGGTTCAAATTTTACATCTTTTGTATATCTTCCAATAAAGTAAGAATTACTTTCCATCTTATTAATATCATCAGTATTCTTATTAATTTCCACTTCTATATTATCTTGAAGCTTATTCATATTTTCTGCTGATAAAGCAGGCAACGTTCCATTATTAAACTTTATTTTTTCCATTTTTACGCCTCCCTATGCCATCTATTCACAATTTTTGATGGTTGGATAAGTGATATTGGACTTCCACCGTTTGGGGCGTCATATTGTCCTTGTAAAATAGACGACCATACTGAAGAAGTTTGGCCTTGATGTTTCCAAATACCTAAACTCCAACCATCGACTGAGTCTAAATTTTTTGTCAACGCAACGCCTTCAGGTAATTGGTTTCTGGCCATAATAAATTTTTCATTACCTAAAATAGTAGTTAAATTGCTATTAAATGTACTGCCATTTTCTTCACTTTTAGATACTAACACTGTACCATCATTATCTAAAACCCATGTTCCTCCAAATGAAACATTTGGATCAAAGCTTTTATCACTCGTTTCATAATAAGAACCAACTGGATAAATTGCTTTAAACAACAATTCCTGTAATTCATTTAATTTGTCTGCACAAATTGGAGTTGATTCGTCAGGAAAATCCTTAAAATCTATTACTTTCATTTCTACCTCTTTCTACTTTTTAAAATTCATGTAGCCAACAACATTTATAACAGCTCTACACGCCCCAGTTTGATATTCCGCATCAATGGAATTACTAGGACTTTCACTTTTAGTTCTTAAAACAAATTTATATTTTCCTGAATTTTTAAGTTCTTCTTTTAAATCGTTAGATTTATATGAAACTATAGAGCCAGCCTGAGTATTATTTAAGTCGCCAAAATACTGTAATTCTTTTAATTGCATATTAGAAATATCAGTATAATATTCGCTAGCAGCAGCCATATGAAATATATAATTTGCACTATTTATAATCTTATATAAAGACACACTTCTCGAATATCCAATTAATTCTTCGTTTTGTTGTGAATTTTCATTGTAATATGACCAATTTATTGGAGTATGATAAAAAGTCATATAAGCACTTTCTACAACAAAGTTTTCTGGAATATCAACCTCAACCGAAACATCACTGTTTTGTATAGAATTACCATCTCCATAATAATTTTTAAAACCTAATAATGAATAGTTTTCAAACTCACCATTAGAATTGAATTGTAAATTTGTTAACAAACCATCACCTCCGATTATTTTTGCGCCACTTGCTAAAGTAACATTGCCATTTCTATCTAAATTAAAATTATCACTTTGAATAAGCAATGTATTAGCTAAAAACTCCAATACCCCTTGACCGTTTTTAATAGCAGCGTTTATTGAAGCAATAATTGACTTGTTATCAACTTTACTATCAGTTTCTTGCTTCACTTGTAATAAAATACTGTCTTTGGCTTGTTTTATTTCAGATGATAAATTAGCCATAGTAGCATAAGTATTGGTTAAATCATTTTTTAACATATATTTAACCTCAAAAATAGCATTTGGAAAACTTTCCAACTTAATGTTAGTAGTATCATCAAGAAGGACAATATCTTGAGTGCCTAACTGATAAATTTTTTCTTTATTTAAAGAAAACATATTACCATTTTCATTTATTCCTATTCTCCTTATTAGAAACCAACTATTATTTTCATAATCAAGTTCATCATAATTGTCAGCATCTAAATATCTCAAATAAGTTAAAGGAATTTTATACTCAACACTTTCTTTATCATTAAAAAGAACTAATTTATTACTTTTAGAAAATGTATTTACGCTAGGATAAATTCTATTTATTGAAGCATTTTTTTCATCTAGATACAATTCATTGCTCGGATATAAGCCGTCATCTGGAAATAAACCGATAACTTGTTGATTGGCAGTCGGATATAACAAAGATATATCTCCCCATATCCTGATTTTTCCAACATTAATAGCGGTCGTTTCATTTAATTTCAATGTGCCTTGGCCTTGAACTGTTCTAACCAGTTCGATTACTTTCTTATTTAAACTTTGAATAATCTCGTTTTCTTTATCTACTTTTATGAATAGATCACTTAGTTGTTGTTTTATACCATTAGAATAAGAGTAAGTATTATTTGTTTCCTTAATTTCTTCTGCCGATATTTCTATATCCCAATTATTTAAGTTTTCTAAGTTATCCCCCAAAAATTCTTGTGAGATAGACATAATATAGCTTTCTAGTTTATTTCCCCAAACATCTGTGTATGATACTTTATCCCCTAATTTAACAGAAGTATTAATACTTTGAGTTTTCATATCAAAAACAACATATTTAAATCCATTTACTCGATTATAAATAGGCTCAATCATGTCATATCTTCTATCATTAGTAGTAGAAGTATCTTGAGGATCTAAAATATAATTATTATTTATTTTTAAAATTTTAGGGTTTTCAACTTCAAATGGATATAGCACATTATCTTCTACATCACCACGGCCAAGTACAACTTGATTAATTGGTAATGTACTATCTTTTTCAGTTGTTAAGGAACTCCAATCGTCTATATCAATGGCATCAACATTAGAGAACCAAGAAAAATATAAATTATCATTATTATCATTATCTATAAAACTAGAACAAGCTTCCGCTATCAACATTAATACACTTCTAGCACTTAATCCTTCTGCAATGTATGGATGACTAGGTAAGATAAAATCACTATTTGGAAATACAGTGTCAATAAATTTAACACCGCATTTCTCAGCTATAGCATTTCTCCATGCCAAAATACTGCATGGAAATAAATTCTCAAAATTTTCCTTTTTATACTCAACATCCAATTTATACTTGATATCGTAACAAGATAATTTAATATTAACTTTTTCTTGAACTGGCTCAACATTATAAATAAAAAAAGAACCAAAACTAGTTTTTAACCAATGATTCTTATAATTAGAATAGTTATTGCTATCATTAAGTAGTTGAATTTCAGCCTTACCAAATTCACAAGTACCAATAATTTTACCATCACTTATAGCACTCTTTGATATTTTAAAATCCTGAATATCACTATTGTCTATTGCTATATAATTCATAATTACTCACTTTCATATCCAGCAAAACTTATTGTAAATGGTTCATAAATAATATTATCTGTATTATTATCTTCAGGAATAGAATGCCATTTAGGGTTAGGCTTTTCGGCATAAAAATTCATAGTAATAAACTTATTTAAATATTTTTCAAAAAAGTATATTTTTATTTTAACCAATTTCAAAAGTCGAAGAAGTGGATAAAGTTCCTTTTGCGATAACCTGACAGCTATATCAAGTGTTGCTGCTGGAACTTCACCGCTTCTAACTCTGTATAATTTTGCCTTGACAATTGAACGACTAGCTTTAGACTCTAAATCATTTAAAGTTGGTCCTTGTGTCCCTTGAGGTAACCACTCATAAGGTATCTCAAAATAATCACTATCATCATTTGGGTTAATAATTTTAATTTTATCCATAATGCCTCCTTAAGAAACTAGCAATGTAGTGCCTGTCTCTCGTTCATAAGTTCTTATCTCATCAATTATTATTTTGCCTAATTTAGTATTTCCAAATTGAGCAATAATAGATAAATTTCTAAATACTATTTCTTTGTCTTCTGAATTTAGATTCTTATACTCATTCAAAACTTGTCTAAAAGCGTCTTTCATTGTTTCAAGTGGCGTTTCAATATTGGTCCCATGTTTTTGGTCTCCTAAGATTGCTGCAAATTCTTGTCGTGGTGGAATTACCATACCTTTAGCCAAATGTGGTATTGATGGAATATTAAAGCCAAACTTTTTGCCACCAATTACGGGCACCCAGTCAGGAGTATCAAATGATATTTTATTAACACCTTTTATTAACACATTTAAGCCATCAATTAGTGCATTTAATGGTGCCAATATAATTTGCTTTATACCAGTAAAAATTTGTTTTAAACCACCAGTAAAATCGCCTTTAAATATTTTGATAATACCGTCTAAAATGTTTTTTGCACCATTAAAAACATTATCAAAAAAACCAACTACCGTTGCTACTATTGCTTTAAGCCAATTTGCTAAAGCAGTACCTATTTTTCCAAACCATAAAGTTAGTTTTTCTTCTAACCAATCCATACCACCAGAAATGCTATTTTTAATCTTGTCCCAATATTTTACAATCAACCCAACAATTAATATACACACTCCAGCAATAATTAGTGGAATATTACCTATTATTAATCCAAAACCAAAAACTATAAGTCCAATACTAGATATTATCTTTCCGAAATTTTCCCAAGACGGATCATTTAAATAAGCTAAAATTGATTTTATTGCTGAAATTATGCCTAATGCGACAAGTCCAAAGCCAGCAACTTTTAAAACCGAATCAATATTTTTTATCGACTCCGGTATTTTATCCAAATTATCAATAATATCCATTATTTTAATAGCCCCAACACCAACGGCACATCCGGTTAAAAAGCCAATTATTTCTTCTTTATTGTTAGAAATAAAATCTTTTATAGCATTAAGTATATTTAATAAGTTTTCGCTATATTGTATCTCATTATCATAATTTATATTTGTACCGTTATCACCATTTCCACCACTATCGTTGCCAATAACTTCTAATTTATCAAAGCTTGCCAAATTACCATTGTTTGATGAACTATCATTAGCCGCCTTTAGAGCAGTAGATAATTTTTTAGCTTCGTTAGTAGATTGCTTTAAACTTTTTCCAAACAAACCTGACACAAATACACTTATGGTTCCAGTCAATTTTGACAATGAATTCATAAGACTATTAATCGCTGGTAAACAGGCATTGTAAACTGGAGCAAAAGCTGTCATTAAATTTGCTCTTATTTGATTCAAGTTAGTATTAAATGAATTATTTGTTTTTAATAACGACAACATATTATTTCTTAATGTACTTAAGCCACTTCTTAAAAGATTAAATACAAATACAGTTTTAATCATTCCAGTAAGTCTTTTAGTTAGATCTGACATTTTTTTTGATATTTCATTAACTGAAGAAGAAGACTTATCTATTTTTTTACTATCTAAAGCACTTTGTATCGCCTTACCTGTTTGCGTCGCTTCCGTCTTGGTTTGTTCTAACTTTGATTGCATTATTTCTAATTTTTGATTATATTCAATTAATCTTTGAGATTCTTTTTCTGTTATTAAATTTGCATCTTTATAATTTTGCAAAGTTTCTATTTTTGTTTTAAGACTATCAATAGCTAATTCTTGTGATTTAATGCTATCAACTTGCTTATTATATTTATTAATTAAATTTTGAGTTGATTTTTCTAAGCCTTTAAATTGTTGTGTTATTTTTTTATCATTAATCTGTGTATCAATTTCAACACTGCCTTTATAATTAGCCACTGTCACCACCTCGCAATTCATTTAAAAACTTTTGCTTTGCTGTACTAATCTTTTTAACTTCATTCAACGAAACCAAATCTTCTATCTCTCTATATTTTTTCTTTTCTTCTTTGGTTAATCTTCCTTCGATTTTTCTTTTTCGATAATAAATTAGTTCATTGAAAGTACACTCAGTTCCCATATCCATAAACAAAGCCATAAACTTCCACCAATGTAAATTTGGCATAGTTTCTAAATCAATATGATGAGTTTGATTTATACCAGAAAAAATATAGTTGCCATCTTTTTGATATGAAAACACTCGTTGTACAGGTTTATCGTCTTTTATATTTTTTCCTAAATCTATAAATTTTACAGCTTTCCTTACTGCTTCTTCTAAACAATCGTCAGGTATTTCTTTTTTATACAAAAGTTTTAACATTATGTAAGTTTTTTCATTAATAGTTAACTCACTATCTTCAAAAGCCAAAATAATTTTAATTACAGTTCGATAATCATAATTGATGGCAAACGTTTTATCCTTTATTAAAATCTTAGTTGGCAAATCATCAGTTAATAAATTCATTATGACATCACACTACTAGTAGATTTTCTTAAATACTCATTTACTTTAGAATCTCTTGATTTTTTTACGTATGGCATTATAAACTCTAATAATGGTACTAAAGTATAATAATCAGTTGTTCCTTTTGTAAAACACTCAATTGTATCTTTTCCAAATATTTCTTCTAGTTTTTTGATAGCTTCATTAATAGTTTTATACTCTAACTCGTAAGCACTTGCTATCTTATTGAAATTATCGCTTGATTTAATGAAATCATCAGCTGTTGTTAACTTATCTAGATCTATTTTTTCAGGAATAGACATTGTTTTTAACTTTTCTAAAGAAGAAGTTAAATTTTCGATAGTCAAAGCTAAATTGTACATTATCTTTGAATCATTAGGATTAAATCTAATTTTTCCTATAACTTTTCCATTTTCAGTGATATTTTCTTCCACAAATTTATTTTTTATTTCCATAATTTTAAAACCTTTCTATAAAAAAGAGGTAGTAAGTCTAAACCTACCACCTTAAACTACTTTAGTTTCAGTAAAAGTCTTTGTTTTTGGTGCAAAAGTCCCATGAACCTTCTTACCGTCCCAATGAATTGTCACTGGAGATTGAGTACCTTCAGTATTTCCACCCCAAGACTTAGCTTCTATGATAGCACCCTCAGTCCAAGCACCGTAGTTACCTGAAGATTGCTCGTCACCATAGAATACTTCCATACCAGTTACTTTAGATTTCTCGCCAACTAGATCATATTTATTAATCATATAAATTAAATATGATAATTTATCATTACCTCGAATTTTTAAAGGATCTACTTCAGTAGTTTGTGCTCCAGAAGTAGCATTAAAGATAGTGTGACCTAAAACATTTTTCTTGCCATCAATTGAATCATTTCTTTCCCTTGTAATTTCGTCATTATCTTCGCCAACAGGATACCAATCTGGTGTGTGACTATCAGCATAATGAATACCATCTTTATCAATTGATTCAAAACCTAAGTCAACAAAAGTTATTGAAGATTCTCTATCGATAACGGTATCTCCTACTAATACATTTTTCATAATTATATTTTCCTTTCGTATTTTATTTTTAAACTCATATCATATCTCGAATAATTCATATTTTTATCTAAACCATATAAAAAAGGACTAGAAGTTATCTCTAATCCCGTTACTATTTCGTTGTCATTTAATTTTGGATAATTATGTTTTCGTGCTTGCTCTAATATCCAAATTTCTATTTCCTGCATAAATAGCAAATTATCATTTTGTATTTTATCTTCATTTAAGCCAAAGCTAAAACATCCAGCTAAATTAAAATCAAGATTACCGAATATCTTTGTTCCTAAAACATTCTTTTTGAATGGTGACGGTGTTTTACTTTGTTCCAATGAAAAATAATCATTTCCAGAATTATCTGGTTTTAAAAAATCTGTTCTAATATCAATTTTACTAAGATTAGGGCAATCTTTTAACCATACTTTTACACATTCTATTAACGGTTTCATTTTGAAATTATCTCTCCTATTCCTTTAAGCAAATCATCTATTTTATCATTAATCATTTTGTCAAACCAATGGTCGGCACCAGGATTTTTATGAAATTCTAAATTTCTACCAGCAGGATCCATTATTTTTTCAGTATTTGGTCTACTCCAATAGCCATAATCTTTGCTAAAAAATGCACCTTTTAGTGTAAATGGGTCAACCATTAGTTTAGCTTCATACAAATAATTTGCATCGGGACTATCCCATACTACTGTACCAGAGCCAAAATTAGTTCCAATATTACCGGCATCATTAATATGCTTTCCCGGTGTATACGGATAACTCTTTTTAACAACAAAAGTATCAATGTATTGTTGAACTTCACCACCACTGCCTAATTTACATTGCTTTTTTAATTCCTCAGCTGATGGTAAATTTAATGTTGCTTTTAACATTAGTCAGTTACCTCTATGTTTCTTAACTCAACAGAACCATAATCATCATTTTTAGAGATAGTCTTTATACTGAAATAATCTAAGCCACTTTTCTGTAGGCTTCTAATATCATTTATATCTGGTATTTTTCCTTTAACAATTAAATCGTTAGTCTGTAATGTAAAGCCTTTAAAATCAGTCTTATACTCACTTATATTGCTGTATTTTTTCAAAGAATTGTTAGAAAATATACAGGTATGAGTATCAACATATTTTTCAGCTTTGCCATCAAGACTCACAATTTTATCAGAATAATAAAATACTTCTTCAACAAATTCCTTATGCCAATTGCCATCAATAATATTAACAACTGTGACAGTATGAGGAAACATTACGCACCCCTATATAAAAGATGTGTATGTAAAAGATTTATCTTACACATTTCGTAACATCTTGCTTCCAACTCATCATTAGATAAAATTTCTTTACCAATACTAGAAGTATTATAAGTTACTGAATGCTTTCCAACAGTTTCAGATTGAATAATCTTATTATTCATAACATTATTTTTTAAAGTATCTTGTTTAAACAATAATTCACTAATTTCGCAAATACAATTCTTTATATCATTAGAAAATTGATAATTAGACATATCAATATCTTTTAGTCTATTGAATGTATAATAATTTAATCGAGACATGCTTTTTTTATAGTAATAATCAAAGGCATTAACAGGTATGCATGAGCCTTTGAAATCATTTTTATAATATGTTGCATCAACTAGTTGCATACCTATCAACTCCTATTCTGTTTTTTCTTCTTCACTTTCAGGTGTTGAAGATTTTTTTTCTTCACTTTCTGGTGTTGGAGATTTTTTTTCTGACTTCTTATTTAAGTCTTTTACTTGTTTCTCAAGTTTGTTTTTTTCACTTGTTAATGATTTATTTTCATCAGTTAAAGTTTCAACTTTTTCAATTAAGTCTTTTACTTGTTTCTCTAAATCATTTAACTGCTCTAAAGAAACTTGATTCTTGTTTGCTGATTCAACCGTATTGCCAGTCTCATCAATAACTACAAATCCTTTTCTTAAATAATCTTTTTTTTCTAATTCTTCAATTTTATAAATCACATTTTCTTTTTTTACAGTAATCATATACCCTCCTATTCTTCTATAGTAATATTCGTAGGGTCATAATCTACATAAATACTATCAATTTTATCAGTTTTAGCATTTGGGAAAATAAATGTATCGTTTAAATCTCTATTTTGATATAATCCACCATCACCTTGAGTATGTTCTCCTGGCATGAACAGATAAATAGATGAAATTTTATCAACATATTTAGTTGTCATAGGAGTAGCCGCTAATACATTAATTGCTTTAGAAGCAGCAGTAACTTCAAAGCCGTCTGAAAAATCAAAAGCGGTATAGAATCTTTCATCATCAATAACCTCTATTAAAACTACACCATCGATTACAGCTATTCTTGTTTGTAATCCTTTTGGGGAATTACTTAAACCCTCAGTATTAATAGTTCTGTTATACTCTGTTGATAATGATAATAAATCCATTATTTCACCACGAACATATAGAATTAAACCCTTATTTGTGTATCTTCTACATTTTCTGATTATTGATTTCAACTTAGAAACAACATTATCTTTAGTCCAGCTAGATATTCCAGTTTCACTAGCAAGTTTTTCAGCGATAGCTTTCGATGCTACTTTAGAAAAGAAATAAGCATCAGCCTCTGGAATAGATTGTGTTTTTGTAAATGTATCACTAATATTCGCAATTGAAGCAGTTCTATTAGTTTCATCCATTTCTCTTTTATCAACAAAAAATTCCGCATCTCTATCATTCTCAACAGAATAGCTGTGGTCTTTTTCTTCAAATTTTTGTCTATTCCAACCACCAGTTAATTTATGTGGTTTATATCCACCTACTTTTAATGAAGTAAAGTGAAATGTCTTTGCTCCTTCCCATTCAACATTTGTTGCTAAAAATGGAGCAAGATATGAGTTTTCAATAAACAATTCTAGCAATCTAGGACTGTAAGTTTCTGCATAATTTAATACACCATTTGTATTCATAATTTAATATCCTCTTTCCTAATTAAAATTTTTAAATTTAGCATTTAATACAACCTGTTCTTTTGTCGCATTAAACCCATTTGTACTTGGAGTATCTGGCTTAGTTGTAAATACAGGGTTTGCAACTTCACTAAGAAAAGCTCCAGTATCTTTTTCTTTTAAATCATTAAGCCATTCAGAAGCACCTAAAAATTTTTGGCTTTCTTCATCATACTTAAAGTCTTTTTCATTAAATTGACTAATTACTCCCGCCTTTGCACTTTCACTAGCAAACTTAACATCGTTAAAAAAAGCATTAGTTCTTGCTTCTCTAATACTCTTTTCTTTTTCAACTTTTTGATTAGCTTCCATTTCTTCATATTTTGTTTTCCAATCATCAGCTGATTTTTTAATGCTTTCGATATCCATATCTTTATAAGATTGAATCTCTTTATTAGCATTATCAATTTGTGTTTTTAAAGTGTCCCTTTCATCTCTAAGAACCTGCGTAGTCTTGCCATATTCAGACATAATGCTATCAATAGTTTCCTTATCAAGATTTAGTCCTTCTAAAAATTCACGCTTCATATATTTTTCCTCCTATCGTTTTTTTATCGTGTCACGAACACGCGTGATTTAAAATATTTGCTTAACCTATCGTTGTAATGCCACTTGATTTTACAAGCTCACACGAAAAAAGCCGATATTTCTATCGACCTAAACTATTAATGTTGAATTCGTACTATAAAACTATTATTTAATTATTTATTAACATTGGATTTATATTTTGCATTTATTTTTTTCAATTCATCTTGGTATATTTTTTCAAACTCTTCTTGAGTATAGTTTTCTGTTTTCTTCATACAGCTAATCAAAGTTTTAAGTGAGTTAATTTCATCTTCTTTTGTCATAAAAAAATCTCCACATTTTTCCATCTTAATTTTTTCTTCAGATAAATATTTTTGCCTTTCAGAATTCATATTACTGTTCCTCCCAAAGTATATATATAATATCATTCTGATTCACAATATTCAATGTCTTGAATTCTATATTTCTTTCATAAAGGACTTCATTTTCACCAATAGTATTTAAAGTTCTTAAATCTTTACCTTTTTTTGAATTAGAAATATATATCTTTATATTTGCATAATCATTATAGCCTTCTTTGCTAGAAAAAGATAAATATTGGTTTGTTTTATATTTTTTGCCAATCTCTAATTGAGAAGTAAAATCTTTTGGATTTTCCACATTTAAAGTTCTAACAAGACTTCCATCATAGTTAGAAGTCTTTTTTAATGCACTATCTAAGTCATTAACAATTTTTTGTTCAGCATTTGTCAATAATGTATGATTTCTTAATTTTTCATTTAACATTATCGAATATGGAGAAAAATACTTATTTAATGCGTATGTCTCATCCCTACTATAATCTGAAATATTAATCTTATTATATGCAACATATTCTCTACTATAATCTCTATTCAATTTATTATCTTCTAGAAATTTATCAAATTCTTTATGTGTTATATTTAACTGATTATTTAAAGCTTTTTTCTTATCTGGATTAGTTTCAACCAATTTTTTTCTTTTTAATTTTCTAATTTTTCTTTCATAAGAGCGTTGTTGTTGCAAAAGGTTGTACTTTTCTTGATTTTTTTTTAAATCAATTTGATCTGGAACTTTTTCCCAATTAAAAAAAGGTTCAAAACTGTGATAACAATTTATTCCCTTTAACCCAAGCATTTCTCCATAACCAGTACTTGCCCAAAAATCAGGATAATTTTTATTTGAACCATAAGGATATAATTTTTCATCATATTCAGCAATTTTATATACTTTACCCTGCCATTCCGCATGAGCTTCATAATCTTTTTTAGTATATTTATTTCTTGTTCTTGCGCCCAAGTGTTGGTCTACATAAACAAGATTAGTTTTTAATGCTTTAGTATTTTCAATATCAATATCACCAATCAATTTATTAACTCTTGTAATAACATCTCTGCGAACTACAGCCTCTATACCAATTTTTACACCACTTGAATATGTTGCCATGGTAATACCAGTATCCGCAAATTTATCAAGAGCCTTTCTAATTGACTCTTGGTATGTATAAATGCCACTAGCGGTCTCTATATAGGCTTGATTTAATATGGTTTTATATTCTTTTCTTGCGCTTTCTAAGGCTTTTGTTTGAATTAAATCTGCTATATCATATGTATCTTTTAAAGCCTCTTTCACTACCTTGTTAAAAGAGTCACTTTTATAAAGAGTAGATATGTCAATGCTTAATTTATCATTGTTATTATATTCTTCTAGTTTGTCTAAGTAGTAAGAACTTTTAGAACCAGTTTCAATGATATTATCTAAGCATTTTCTTATTTTAGTTTTATTCTTTTTAAATACCTCTATGTTCTTTCTATCAATAGTACCTAAATCAGCTAGTTTTTCTAAATACCATTTCATACTGCCTTGAACATTATTATAATTATCCAATGAATCTAAAATATTTTTTATTAAATCCAACTCAATATTATCATACACATTAGTTAAAGGCTTCAATAATCTATCAAACTGTATTTTATCCATTATTCCTCGTCTACTTCTGTTTCGTCCTTTGCAACAGTAATTTTACGGTATTCAATTTGTTTTTTAACAAAGGCTATTGCTTCCTTTTCTTTCATATTACGAGTTTCAATTAAATATTGAACATCACTTGTAATATTGTTGTTTCTTTCCAACATAGCCTGATTACGAGTAGTTTCTTTGTCTACTAAAATACTATCATCCCAATCATGTTCGGTTATATAGTTGTTCTTAACTGGTATATTATAAAGTTTGCATAATACATAGATACCATAAATTAAATCATCATAAGCCTGCTGTAATGAATCTTGAATATCAGCAACAGTTACATAATAATCTTGTTTGCTAGTCTTTATTTCCGTAGCTGTTTTAGCAATCTCATCTAACTTTGAAAGAGTTCCGTAAGCAATATGACATTGATTTTCTACTTGTCTTAATAATTCATTTAAACCGTTAAATAATGAGGTATCTCTAATCTGTGGACTAAAGATATTATAAATTTTTTCATTTGCTTGTCGTAAAAGCAATTTTCTAAATAATCTCTTTTTTCCTGTTGGATATTTTATATTTCTATTCTCATCAGTTTCAAGTACACTCTCATCAGCATCTATTGCCAATTCTGAACCTTCATATTCCCAAAGAGTCCTTGAGAATTGCTTATCTATTTCTTTTAAAGTATCAATTGCATTTGCAAATATAGGCATACCTATAGGACTAGAATTATCCACAGCATTGACATTTTTAGTAGTAGCAAAGCCCCCTATTAGTCTATCAACACCTGAAATACATTGTATTTCTTCAAGATTTTTCCATTTTTCAACACTATGTAAATCTATTTTTGAAGAAAGTACAACACCATCTAATGTACCTTTATAAGCAATATTTTTGATAGTTATTGTATCATCAACTACTTCATTATATTCTAATCTAGTATATACATTTCTTCCTTTAGTTATTTGATCTATTAAAATGCATCCTAATAAATCTCCATCATCGCTAAATTTAGTAGGAATAAACTTATCAGCTTGAATAACACTTACTTTTATTTCTTTTCCATCGTAATAAGGTCTAAAGAAAATACATGACTTTCCTATCATAGCTTCTGTATTTCTTCGCTTATTTTTTAAGAATTTTTGATATATTTTATCAACATAAGGTTCACTACAAACTGATTTATATTCTATATTAACGGCTTTAGATACCTTTTCACACATCGTTTTTGCAACATGAAGTGAAGTAGTATTTTCATCTATCCATGGTTCGCTTCCATTAAATATTTGTGACCATTTTTGAATTGCATCCAACATTTCACTAGAAGTATTAGTATCTAAATTAAAATCTTGAATTATTTTGTTATAATCAAACATTCTGTTCCACCAACCTTTAAATTTATTGATTAACTTTTCTATCATTTTTTTCATCAACTCCTAGCACTGGTAATAATCTAACAATTAAATACCACAAGCCCATGACTAAATATCTCATCGCATCCATTGCGTGATCATTAACTTTAATAGGTTCTTCTATTCCCTTATCTAATTTATCTTTGTCATATCCATATTGATAAATCTCTTCTATCAAATTTTTTTGCTTAGGAGAGATAAATAAGCATTGGAACGACAAACATTTTTGAACTCTTGAAATGCCAAGTTTAACATCATTGTCAGCATTTAATATTATTATTTCAGGACACTCTCTTTTAATTTCTTCTGCTAAGCCTTTCGCACTAGGGTCAATGTAGGCATATTTAACTATTAACCCAGACTCTTTTTCTAAGCGTGTTTTAAATGCTTTGAAATCTTTCGCATAATCACTTGGTGATTTCTGTTTGCCAGTATTACGGCCAGAATAGTAGTATTCATCAACACCTCTAATACACTTTTCCTTATAATCAATTCCAAAGCATTGAAATGTAGTCGCATTCATTTGGCCATAATCGACGCCAATGTACAAAAACGGCATATTTTTATAATCGTCACTAGTACATTCTCTTATATGATTATTTTCATTAAACATATAATAGATTATTTCATCTAAGCCAGTACATATACCAAGCCATAGCCAGTTGTACATTTTTTCATCAAGCTTTTTTAATAATTCAGCTGATTCTATTAATTTCTTTCCAAGCCAATTAACAGGAACATCTCTATAGTCAACATGGACATGGACGCAATCACTTCTAAGTTTCATTTTACCTAGCCATTGCATTATTGGAGCCTTCGGATTTTTTGGAGGGTTAAAGTAATACTCCATAACGAATTCTTCGTCATTACCACGAATAAATGTAGCCTCAATATTAGCTAATTCATCTTCGCCATCGCCTTTATCAAAAAACTCAGTTAATTCATCTAATATTACCAATACAATTGGACGGCTTTCATCTATCATACCTTTGGTATCATCTATAGAATCATTACCAGTGAAGTAAATTGTATTTCCAGTCGGTAGATAAGTTATTTGCATAGGGCTTACTGTTATTTTAAATTTCTTTTTGGATATACATAATCTATTGATGGCTCTAAGACATTCAGCAAACACAGTCTTCTTTAGCTTATTATGAAACTTTCTTAATACAACTATCGAACCAGGCCTTGGAGATATTATCCTTGTTACGGCTCTTAAAGCACCCCTACTTGATTTAGTACCAGCTCGACCACTCGTGTAAATTTGATGAAGATATCTAAGATCATTAAAATTAGCATGAAATTTAGGAATGATTAAATCAGATAATCTAATTATTTTCTTTGGACAAGTCATCAACAATTATTACTCCCTCATCCTTATCATCTTGAATTTGTGGCTTATCTCGCCAATCATTTGGTTTGCGATTTCGTAGCCAAAATATTTGAGCTGTAGTATCTGCTGGAACATGTACTTCGTCTTCTTTTTCTACTAGTTCCTCAGTTTCAGATATTTTTCGTCCATTCTCACCATAAATAATTTTTTTAACTTTAAAATTCTTTTTGACCTTAGCATTGTAGCCGAAGCACTTTTTTAATAAAGCATTTTCAACCTCATAATCAACAACTTCTTTATTCTTTTTTATGGTGTCATCTATGTCAGGATACTTCTTCTTCCATTCGTATAATGTTTGCCTCTTTATTCCGCAATTTTTGGCTATTTGTTCTTCGGTTAAACCATTTCTAGCCCAACCAGCAAGCAAGGTTAAACCATCACTAGTAAGCCAATATTCAACCTTACTTTTCGCCATAGTTATTCTACCTTAACTTTAGTAGTTACTTTTTCAACAATAGGTTCATCATTAATGGTTGTTTCTAATAATTCTTTAGCATACTTATCTTCGACCTCAAACTCCTCATTAGGTTTAACAAATAGGTTAGCCTTTTTTAGTTGAAGATTTACAGGCTTATTATCTTCTTTAGCAATATTTTTTAACTTCATTTTTCCTCCCTAAGAAACAGTCCGTTCTTTAGTTATGACCGTAAAAAAGGAGGATGTCTAAGTATCAATTTTGGGGGTTTAAGACAAAAAAATTACGGTCATAACTAAAAAAGAACATATTTCTATGCTCTTTACCTCGTGGTATAGCTCTAATAATTTAGAATATATTATTTGGAATAGAAAGGATGTAAAACGAATTCCAACTATACCATTCTTAAAAAATTTAGTAGCTTTTTATAGGTCTAATTAACCTACAATACAATTGTACCACATATAAAACGGACATTTCCGGACATCTTTATTTTTTTGTATCATTATATATTCTTCGAGCTTGTCTTTCGGAATAATGAGTTATTTTAGCTATCTTATCCCACTTAAGTTTTTCTTCATCACGAAGATATACAACTAATTCACTACCGCCGTTCTTAGATATTCTCTCCATTTCCTTGACTATATAATTTTGCAATGATGCAATTTCCTCTTGAATAACATATATAGTAGTGTCTAATTCTTCATCCTTAATTACATAATGAGTAAACTTATCAAATATCTCATTAGTCTTAGATATGCCTAAACTGTCTAATTTAGGTGACTTAGGTTGCGTTTTAGTGAAATTAATTCTTTTTTTAGTTAAATACACATCTAAATCATTTTCTAATTTTCTTATTCTATTTTTAGCACTTCTTATATTTAGTTCCATGTTACCTCTCTTTATTTTTCTAACATATTAAAAACTTTATTGGATACATTGTTAAATTTTATAAATCTTTTAAGTCAACATTATCTTTAATTTTTAACATCTTAATATAACCCCAATTCTTCAAGTGTATATTGTCTACTAAATTCCATATTTTTATACATTGTTCCATATTTAAAAACAGGAAGCTGAATGCCATCAGTACCATTATCTATTTCAATATTAATATATACATCACCATTACAAATACAATTCTCATTTGTTAACTCGATGAAAATAATTCTATTTTTGAATGGTTTAATTACGGATCTTAGATATCTTTTTTCAGCCTTTTCTAATATGCCTTGTTCCAGCATATCACGACTCCAAATGTTTTCTTTATGATCGATATCTAGAAAAAATCCCAATTTGCTAGCAAAAATCACCTTGCCTATTTTTCCTTTGTACTTATACATTTCTTTTGTAAATTTAACACTAACATTTTGACTATAATATATCTCTCCTGGTAGCAAATCCTTTCTAATTTTAACTTTATCTCCTACTTTAAACTTTGTTTCCATATATTGTTTTCTCCATTTTTTTCATTATTCATCGCAAAACTTTTTTTCTATAACTTTTTTTAAATAATTAAATGCGTTATCATCATCTTCTTTTACTTCTTCTTTATAATAGCAATCATAAGCATTCTTTATCCAATATAACGCTCTCATAGATAGTTCATCATCTTTTAATAATTCAAATAACATACTAAATTGAGTTCGGTGAGTATTTTTATCTAATTCACTATATTTATTTATAAAATAATAAGCATCATAATCATTTAATAAATCGTCAATAGCATTTATATAATCTTCTTTTTTATATTTCATAATTCTCCTTCCTATCTAAATATAATCATGATTCATTTTCTAAGCATCAGGAGCAATCATTCTTTTTAAAATTGTATTTTCCCACAAATTTAAAAATTTGTTTTGATCCATTGTAATTTTTTCATTGTTTTTAGTTCTCTTTTGAACTACTTTATTTTCTCTAACCTCAACAGTTACTAAAGAGTGATTTATATCTTTTATCAATCTCATAAAATAAATATCACATTGACCTTTTGCTACTCTTTCAGCATATGTTTTAACACAGTTGTTTTGCTGACTAGATTCGTCAATTAACTCCTCAATAGATTTAACTGGATATATGACATATTTTTTATCTTGGAATTCATTTATTTTAATTTTTGCATATCTTTGACTAATTTTTTTAGTTATAATTCTATCTTTTTTTATTTGAAGTTGATGTTGTAAAGTATCATGCTGGTTCTTTAAATTTTGAGGATACAGTATTTTTTTATCTTTTAAATTCATTTTTTGTTCATTTGCCATCGATATATAATCTAAATACATATAAATATCTTTATCTCTAATGTTGTATTTCATTAAATCGTATGGTTTGCAATACTTCAATAATTCATCTAATCGATATACATCAGTAAAATATTTAACAAGTTCATAATCCATAATTTTTAATTTTTGCAGAACAGCCAATTCATTATATGAAATATTATTTTCTATCATAAAATTTAAATAACTTCTATCAAGTTTAAATACATCTTCAAATTTTCCTTTTTTAAATTCAAAATAATTAGCCGCTAAATTATATAGCTTTGCTTTAGTTAAAAGCTCTAAAATATAATTATTTTCATTTATTCCTTTTAATATGTCGCAAACATTAACCTCAGCATTATCAAATATTAATTTTGGATCATAATATTTGGTTATCAGTATATCTTTATCTACAAAGCATTTCCCATATATCATTACATAATATTCAGGTTTCCAATATTTAGTTTTTTCCCAATAATTAATATACCAATAACCAGCCATATTCCTTCTCATATTATTTGCTATTATTTTCAATTCTATAGTACCGTTACTATTAATAATTTGTCTAGCATATTCAGTAACTATAAAATTCATCTTCTTAGTTGATTTCAAATAAGAACTTACTATTTCATAATTTCTTATTATGTATTTATCATTGAATTTTATTAAATACATAAAATAACCTTTATTTATATAATTAGTAGTTCTTTTAACTAATAATTTCTTTTTGCAAATTGGACACTCAATATACTCATTAATTTTACATTTTTTTTGAAATTCGCTTGTACAACATGAGCAATAGCAATTGTTTTTAACTTTAATGCAAATGTATTCTTTTTGATTGTCTAAAAATTTTTTAAAATCTTTAGAATCTATATAGCAATCAACATAATTATTAAGATTATCTATTTTTTCTTTTAGTTTTTTCTTAATATACATTAGAATAATGTTAATTGTCCTTCAGGAACCCATTCATTTGCTTTCTTTAATGTTCCTGTAACAATCTCTTTCTTTTCTTCATTTTTATTTGGTCTTATGTTTAGATCTTTATTTGTTTCATCCCAATAATGTATAGCCCAACTATATACAACTTCATCTTCAATAATAGCCATCCCATTTTTACTTTGTTTTAATGCCAAAGATTTTATAAAATCTACCATTTGCGTTAAATTTTTTTCTTCATTTAAATATTTGTCATTCATATCCTCTCTTTTTAATAAATATTCAACTATTTTTAGCAAAGCCTTATCCTTAATTTCACTAGATAAAATTTTTATTCTTTCTATTCCTTTCATATTTTCTCCTTTTAACAATATTTTTCTTACTATCCCTTCACCTTATAAGCAATATCATTGAATTGCTCTTTTGTAACTATGGTTTCAATATCTTTAATGTAAATAAAACTATATTTTTCATGACCAGTTAAATGTATTTTGCCTTCATTCAATTCCTCATCGCCTAACATATCAGGTTTTACTACATAGTCAGCCTTTTCGCCGTTTATATAATCGCCAGGCTCTATCAAATCTATAACATTAAAACTCATTTTTGGTTCATAATCGTTTATAAATCTATTAATATCCATACTACTAATAGTATCAGCCCAATGATCGGTCCAGAAATCATCAAACACAACATAGTTATCTTCTATTTCCAAAATTTTATTGATTTTGCCTTCAAATCTAACATACATTCCAATTCTTAAATCCATTTTTTACTCACTTTCTAATGGGTCAATTTCTTCTAGCTGAACATAATTACAAAAACATTCCTTACTGCAAAATATATTTTCATCTTCACTATCAAAGTATTTCATTTGTAGAAAATTATCCAAACATTCATAATATGTATCCATTTCCGTATTTATTTTTTCACCACAATAACTGCATAGCTTTTCTTTATTCATTTCTTCTTTTAGCTCCATTTTAAGCAATCCTTTCTACACTTAATATTTTTAATACATAATATTCTTTATTTGGCTCAGCTCCCCAATTTGGCTTCCCACAACCCTTACTGCATTCAACTTTACATTTAATACTTGGGCTATCATTTTTATAACCATTTCTAAATATAACTGTTATAATATCAAACATTTTAATTTCCCTAAATCTACTTGTATAATATGGTTTGATTTCTCTATATTCTTCTTTCTTTTCACCGGATAGAATCATATCAAACCATTTTTTCTTAATCGGCAATATTAACATTATTCCCACCTTAATTCTTCTATCTGCCTATTTATTGCTTGCAACTCTTTAAGTGTTCCATATTTAAAATGAACATTGCCTTGACAAGTTTTTCTTGTCAATCTAAACATTTTATTTTTTTTATCAAAATCAATCAGTTCCCCGCCTTGATGTTTATTTTTTTTATCAAAATAATCAGCATACCTTAAATAATTTTTACTATCTTCTATTAATTCATATCCTAATTTTTCAAACATTTCTTTTGCATTCATACAGCACTTAAATTCTTTTTCCATACTATTTTTCACCTTTCTTTTAAATACAAATATTTTGTATGTTTATTCGTCTTCATGTAAAAAATCTTTATAAATTTCAACTAATTCAATAAAAGTTTGTATTATACAATCATCATCAAACTCCTCAATATCTGGTTCTTCGTTTAGTTTTTTTGCTAACTCTATTAATTCATCTAACTCTTTTATTTTCATTTGTTATTTTATCTCCTCATATCTATCGCAAACCGTTTTTTCACAGCTATATGGTATTTGATGACAAATAGTCATATCCCCAATTTCGGAGCAACGAAAGTAATAACAAGTGCTATTTTCTTTATGACTTTCTACACATTTTTTACAACCCGTTACCATTAGCATTATTATTACTAATATTAAAATTTGATATTTATTCATTTTACCCATGCCTCTAATCTCTACTAGCAGCCAAAATACACATAAGTATAATACCTGTAATTAACCCCATAATATAACTTGTCATACTATCTCCCTTTCTACTTTTTTAACAATTATCATTCAATATCTCCAATCTTCTTAAAATTTCAACTTTAAACCTATCTCTTTCACTCATTATAGGAACTCCTCTACATACTTCTAAGCGCCTATTGTGACCTACTAATAATAGATTTTCTGGTTCTATACAAAGTAAATAGATATATTTTCCTTGTCTTTCAAAAACAACCTTTATTTGACCGTAAATTGTCTTAAATGTATGATCTGTAAAGATATTAATTTTATTTATTCCTTTCTTTACTTTTCTTATTCCAGCAGCACCAATATTAAACATTAAGTCTTTGTAACTCCTCATACAGTAGTATTTAAGGCTTCTAAGTTCTTTGTCAAATAATGGTGTTGTTTGTATCAACGCAGTATCAATAGTTGAATCACTCATTTTTTAAAAGCCCTCTCTTTTCCAATAGATTTATGATTGTTTATTTTATTAAACTCTTTAATGTTTTTGCTTCTCTCTTCAAGAAAATATTTAATTATCAGAACTTCAATAATAAACATAATTAAGATTTCAAAAAGTTTTACATACAAGTCAAGATTCTTCATAATTAAATTCTTCCTTCATATAATTTCTAACTGGACTTCGACTTGTTACACTACTTTTGATTTTCATGGTCTGCGGTTTGACGGGTCTACCAGGTCTAACTATTTTTAATTTATAACTATTTTTCGACTGTTCTTCTAATTTTATAACTTTCAAGTTTAAAGATTTAACCTCATCTATTGATTTTTCATTATCAGATAGTAACAATTTATTTTGAGTAATAAGATTATTATTTTCTCTTGTTAAATTGTCATTAGTTAGGTTTAACTCTTCGATTTTTTTCTTTAAATCGTTAATTTTTAACTTTAAATTTTCTATTTCAGATACAGCTTTTTCATAATCTTTCTTGTAAAACAGTTTCATTTTTTTCCCTTTCTATCCTTATTTCTTCTCTTAAGATGTAAGCAATAACATTTAATATAGTTCCTACAACTATCAAGATTATAGATAATATTACATTAATCATTTAATTCACCAGTCCTTTAAAGGTTGATAGAATCTCATTTCTATCTTTTATGGCTTTATAACCTTTGCTACTAGAAGCAATATAAATATCAGTATCTCGATTTATAAAATTAATATTATTTACTATAACTAAATTTTTTAATTGCCTTTCATCAATTTTAATACCACCCTGATTTAACTCACTGACACAATCTTTAGCTTTCTTCCAATCTGTCAGATCTATCAATTCGTATATCATTATCTGTTCTCCACTTATTTTCTAAAGTAGTATCAATATCTAATTCTTGCGCTTCGTTAATTAATTCATTAATCAATATCCACATTTCTCTAGAATCATAACTACTACTTCCGTAATAAACGACTACTTCTTCATACGAATCATTAAAGCAACCTGTTCTTTCTGCTAACCAACCAAGACCCCGTAATTGCCAATTATTCATGAATTTATTTACAGCTTCACTGTTAATAGATACTATTTCAAATGTACCAACTCTTTTGATTAAATCTTTGTAAACATCTTCCTTAGTATTTCCGACTACATCAGCAATCTTTTTACATAAATACCAAAGTGTAGAATTAGCCTTATTGCCTCTTTTTAAGCGATAAGGCTTTAATTCATACATTTTCTTTTGATTTAAACTTGGCAACTCTTTTAAAATTTCTTCTGGTGTACCAATCATCTTTTTCCAATTTCTTTTAAAGCATTGTAAGTTACTACAAAATATATAATCAAACCTATTACAAGCAAAAATAGTTCAATCAATATTGGTAATAGTACAAAAAACCAACTCCAAGCAATAGCCCTTGTTAATTTCAAAATTATGAATAATGCCCCTAATGTTAACAAAATTGTATCCATATACATTTCCTCCTATAATTGCTCTTCTTGAGTAACTCTTTTATAGTTATCTCTCATATCTTCTTTTAAATCTTCGATTTTATCTCTTAAATTATCAATTTCATCTAATAAGTCATCTATAATAGTCTCAATATTATCTGAATTAACTAAGCCATTTTCGCTTTTATAATTAGTTTTTGTTATATTTTCTACTTTCTCAAGTATGTTTTTATCGAACTCAATATAAATCATAATTATTCCCTTCTTATTTTTCTTTGTGCTTATGCATAAATACATATAATGATGTATTAGACATATTCTTAAATAGCCAATTTGTTGTATCTTCTCTATTCATATGAGTACTTTTAACTCTTTCTTCATATTCGATGCTTAAGGCTCGTTCATGCAATTCCTCATCACTTAAGTAATTGGCCTCAACAAAGTAATAGTCATAATCTTTAGCTTCTACATCATCTAAGGTACAAGTATCTGTAGCATAGAACACCTTATAACCATTTATTTCTATCTTATAACCACATTGTGGTACATCATGATGGAGTTTAACTGGTTGAATCTTTAACGCTTCAGAATAGATGTACACACTATCAAAATCATATACATCAATATTTTTAATATTAACTCCACAGTCAAGCAAATTCTGAACTAACCACTCACAGCATCCGAATCTTAATGTTGGTCTTTCCTGAGCAAGCATTTTAATTGTTGATTTTTTGAAATGGTCGCCATGAATATGGGTTAGTAATACTAGTTGTAATTTATCAACATAATCCTTAATTTTTTTATAATATAGGCCACAGTCAAGAAGAAGTATATCTTCTACGACTGTAGCATTACCATCGGATCCAGTATTAACTATTGAGTAAGTCATCTATTTTTACCTGCTTAATATCACTTTTTTCATCATCTAATGATACTTGTTCTTTTTTATCTGAATATGGATTTTGATTTTCTGAAACATTATTATCGTTCCTTGAAACCTCTTTATCAATTTCTGGATTTATTTCGGTAATATTTGCCTCAGTAATGTTAGGCTGGTTATCAGGTAAATCGACATTCATTTCTTCAGCCTCATACATACCGCTTAAATCTTCAACAAACGCTTCTCTCAACGCTCTTACTTTTGCTACTTTTTCTACCATAGTAGCAGGCTGTTTAGTCCAGTTAGAATTAGGTTTGCCATCGCTTTTCTTTTGCATCGTTTCTTCTAGAGATACACTACAATAAATAGGATATTTCCAATCTTTTCTATAAACTTCAGCCCAACCACCTACAAGTGTTTCATTGGGCAATTTAAATGTTCCTTTTCTTTCTATGATGTTTCCATCAATGCCAGTTACTATAACACCTGATTTAATACCATCATAATTTTTATTTAAAACTGCTCTTTTTAAAATAGCATCTTTACCAACAACAATGCTTGCAGGTTGATTACTTGAGTATTTTATTAAATACGCTTCTCTTAAAAATGGATTTAATTTTCTTACCTTACATAATTCAGTAAAAAGTTTGAACTCTTGCATAGTTATTTGAGCTGATGTACCAACTAAATATTCTTGTACTATGGCAGGTGTTAATTTTATTTGTTGACCGTCTATTTCATAAGAAACTATAACTTCTTTTCTTTGCAATTCCTGTTTATTATTCATAATCATATCCTCCGTCTTTTCTTTTAGTTAAAAAAACTTGTTTAAATTTATAATTCTTAGTTTTTAAATATATTACTAATTCTTTTAATTCATCTTCGGTAGCTTCAAAGTCAATAATTAAATGTTTTGGCTCAGCCTGTACTCTTTTAGGAGCATATAGGCCTCCTCCATTAAAATTAACTTTTGTTTTTTGGGCCTGATTAACTTCTTGAGCTCTAGTTTGTTCTTCTTTTTTCTTTTGAAGTTCCTCCAATTCTTTATGACGATTATTTACTAGTGTAATAGCGCTGTTTAAGTCCTTTGACTTCTTATATTCAATAAGAATTTCATCACTATTGCTTAAGGTTTTTATAGTTGCTAAATCGCTAGCTAATTTATCTAAATACTCTTTTGAACGCTCTTTTAGCTTCTTTTCAGTTGTTGATAAATCAACACTTATATTTGCGTCTTCAAATTTAACAAAATCAATATTTAAACTTAATCTATACTCGTCAAAGTATTTGACTATTTTTTTCTTTTTGTCATCTTTTAAGCCGCTTTCTACATCATTGATTTTTTTCGTTAACTCTTTATTAGCAGAGTCAAATTTATCCTTTAAGTATTTGTCATATATTTTTTCAAATTCATCGTATGGCTCTAGAATCTTTTGCTTTACTTGCTTTCTTTGTTTTTCTAACTCATCTTTTTCTTTGTTTAACGATGCTCTTACATCTTTTACATCTTTTATGGTTTCTTCATTACAAACCAATGCAAGAGCATTTTTAACTTTTTCGTCTATTTCAAGACTTAGTTTTTTTAAATTTTCTTCAATAATGGGTAATTGTTTAACTACAATTAACTCATCTTTATTATTTTCTTTCATTTTGACCTTCCTTTTCTTGTTTTAACTCAAAAAATTTAATTGTATTTTCTATGATATCTTTTGAATACTTTAATTTTCTTACTGCATAATCAGGATTAATATAATCTTCTCTAGCATAAATTTCTAGAACTTCTGATATTGGTAATATACTATCTGCCAAGTCTTTTAAAAACGCACTTTCTCGACTACCTTCTGCGTAATATTCATCGTAGATTTTCATATAGTTATCTACAAGGCTATTTAAAATTCTAGTCATACTGCTTTTTGTTAATTCTCTTAATTCATCATCATTCATTATTTGACACTCCTTTTATTAATTCTTCTAATTCATTTTGTTCTTCTAAAGTTGCTTCATTTCGTTTTATTTCAGTCTTAAACCATTTAGGTTCTGAGCTTGTTTTAGAACTTACCCTGTACTCATTTTTCCAGCATTGTTCCTTAAACCAATTGCCACCTTGTTTGATGTATCTAGCTTCAATATTGTAAGATTTAATATGATCAATATATCCTTTTAAACCAGTTTCTATTTCTTCGTAAGAAGTACCGCTATTGCGAGCAGTTAAGTAACTTTCTTTGGCATAAGTCTCTCCGACCTTATTTGGATAAATGCTCCAAAGTTTGTCAAACTCGGTTTCAAATAATCGTTCTTCCGTTTTCGCTTTCTCCGATTCTTCATTTTTTTCGACAGGCACCGTATTAGATCTATTCTCTTCTATACTAATCTTATCTATACTATTCTCTTCTATACTGTGTATACAGTTTGTATACAAATTGTATACACCACTATTATCAAGGTGTAATTGCTTCAATTCTTGCTGATAAATTGTAGGTTTAGTTCTGTCATTTTGGAGATAGTTATTCATCTTCCAATGCCGTATAACAATTACGCCATTTTCAAATGGAATAACATATCCTTTTGTGATTAAAATCTTTAAGTCATCTTCCTTAGCTCCAGTAAATAGTAATATCTTTTTACAATTTCCAATGAACCCATCATCATCAGCTCTCATACCTAAATCATAGTAAAGTAGCCTTGCCGACATTGGCATTTCCAAAAAATTATCTGTATCTATTACATTCAAGCTAAACATTCTCTTAGTTGCCATATTATTCTTCCATTAGACTCTCGAAATAATCACTTAAACTAATTCCAGCTAGTAAGATAAATAAATGAGTAACAAGACCATAAGTTGTAAATGATACGCTATAGCCTGTAAATAAAGGTTGTATAGCAATTTTAAATACATCTGTTCCTATTATGATTAAGCTTATAATTAATGCTATTAACAATAACCAATTCCCCCACTTAATCTTTTTTTTCATAAATTCTCCTTTTAATTTGAAATATTATTAATTTTGTGGTATATTTGTTTCAAGAAAACTTTTGAACGGCGTTTTCTTTTTTTGTTTCTATACCATAAATTCTTTTATAGAAATAATCTTTTTGAATACGCCCTTTAAAAGTTAATGCTTTTGGATATTCCTCTTTAAATTTTTTATTTAAATATCGTATAATCGCATAAGCTTTACTACGGCTGTATCCTGTTATTTTCATGATATCTTTGTAAGTTAACATAAAACCCTCCTTGTACTAGTTGACGCTATTGATTTTAGCCTTTTTATTCCTTAAAATGGTTATTAGAAAGTGAGGTGATACAACATGATCCAAAACTATGAAGTTATCAAAATGACAAAAGAAATAATTACTGCTATGCTTTCAAACTGCGATCATCAAGTAACAGAAAAATCTGGCGATGAAATAGCAAAATGTATGGATGCTATCTACAAAGAACTAACTAAATTATTCCAAGAAAACCCAACTGTCATAAAAACTAATGCAAACAATTAAATTTACAAACTAGATACTAGCACTATCTAGTTTTTTTAATTCAACATTAATAATAGTTAAACCATTATCGTTTTTTTAATATTTATTTGTTCTAAGTTTTCAAGATTAAAATTTATTTTTTCTTTTTCCGTTATGATTACCACATAATCATTAAGCACTTCAATTTCTAAAATATTAGCAGCTATCTCCATTTCTCCTCTTTCTAAATTTCAAAGAATAATTTCCAATCGAAATCTAGTATTTTTGCAATTTTTTGTGCAACCTGAGGACTAGGTCTTCTCAAGCCATTTTCAATATACTTATAATATGTAACAGTAATACCAGATTTCTTAGAAATATCCGTAAGTTTTATTTTCTTGGCTTTTCTCAATTCCTTAAGCCAATTTCTCGACATTTTTTAACACCTCCTTGCCTTTTACAACATTTTGTTATATAATCAAGATACCTTTGTAAAAAGGTAAAAATCGTTCAATGCATTACAAAAAAGCATTGGGATTTTACAGTCTAATATAGGGTTAGCCTATACTGACTATTTTGTTGGAATATCAAGGTAGTTTACCAGACAGAACTTGATATTCTTTTTATATAACTTTCGTAACTATTGTCTAGTTACAAATACATTGTATTACAACATTTTGTTGTTGTCAATGCAAAATTAATCAATAATGTTAACTTTCAAAAAAAAGGTAACTTTTTGTTGTATAATAAGTTGGATTGGAGGCACTATGTTAGGAGAAAGATTGAAATTTGCTTTAGAAGAAAAAAACATAAAACAAAAAGATTTTGCTAAAGAGTTAAATGTTACTCAACAAGCAGTAAGTCGATGGTGTCAAAATATTACCCAGCCAGATAATAAAACACTGGTCAAAATAGCTCAGATATTAAACATTTCAATAGATTACTTACTAGGAAATGATAGCAACATAACATCAAAGGATAATGAACTAAAAGAGAAACTTGCACTAAAAAATGCTTTAATAAGAGCCGGATTCATGGAAAATGATGATGACCTAACACCTGAAGAATTCAATAAACTTATGAATTTTTTAGTTAATAATAAAGACATACTAAAAGGTGAAAAATAATTATGAATAAAAATACTTTAGAAAAAGAAATTAATTACTATTTAGATAGAATTTCTAATTATTTTACACAAAATAATACAAAGATTTTGAAAAAAAAATTATCACAAATAATTAATAATATTTCAAAAGACTCCATCATTGCTCCTCGTTCAAATATAATCGTTCCGTTATTATATCAATTAACTATTAACGATCCAAATTCTAATGTCGGTAACATTTTAATTAAAATATTAAAAAAAGAACTGAGTGAAAAAAAGGACGAAAATATAACTTCACAAATAATTGATGTTATAATTAACATTTCAGATAATGATATTAATTTTATTAACGATCTTTACCAAATAATGGAAAAAAGAGGAACAAATAGAATAACAATATGTTTTGTTAAGGAGAAGCCATTGGAACATAATCCTAAAAATTTATCAATCGGTTCATACGAAATAGGCAGATTTTTAATAGATGATGTTAATCATAAATGCCATGATTCATTTAACATTGAAAATTTAATACTTGAAAATCTTAAACGATTAGGATTAATAGAAATTGACAGAGAAAATTATTTAGTAAAAGATGAAGATCAAATAAGAAAAACTTTTGAAAATCATAAAAACGAATATGACGATAACTTAAAAGAAACTGGCTTAAAATTAATTGTTGAACCAGGTATTATAACAATAACAGAATTAGGCAAGATTGTTATGAGGGAATGTTTAATTTATGGAGAAGCCTAGATTTTCCCAAACCGTAACAGGTGCGGTAAATATAATTCTTGGTATAATGATTAATGCAATCGGAATCACTCATTTTAATCAGGATTTTAATTTTTGGCAATCACTACTTCTTATTTTTTTAACAAGCATTTTTGCATACTTAGTAGTAATTTTGCTTTATACACCTTACTATGCTTTTAAACTTAATAAATATGTGAAAGTATTAGAAGATAAAAATCAAGGTTTAAGTGCTGAAAATACTACCATAGCTAATAATACAAATAAATTACAAAATAAAATAAAAAAGCAAGAAGAATTGATAAAACAATTGCAAAATGGTGTCAGAAGAAGCGCTGAATTTAATCCAGATAATGAAGCTTTAGCAGATTTAGACAAAGAAACAACAAGAAATGTTAACTATTTCAATATAAGCACTATAGATTAGTGCTTTTTGTTTTCACTTATAAGTTTTAAAAATTCAAAATATAATTTATTTATTTTCAAATACTTATAAAGCTTATTAAGATATTTCACAAAACACCCTTTTTTATTCTACAACATTAAATATCCATTGACAAATGTTCCAAATAAGTTATAATAAATACAACATTTTGTTGTTAAATGCTTTTGTAAAAAAATTGAAAAGGGATATTAAATAAAAGCAAAAAAATCAATTCATTATTTTATTATAAGCTCAAATAATTGAATTAAAGTCTCACTTGTGATACTATTGATATGCAGCCAACTGCATATCAATATTACTGGAGATGGTAGCCCCAGCCTAGCTTCGGCGGTTGCATTTATGCAATACACAAAATAGAAGGTACCTTGCCTAAGACAATTTAGGCTGCTACTAAGAGCTTATCAATGATAGGCTCTTTTTAACTAAATAAAAAATCCCCTAACCCACTGGCATGGATTAGAGGAACGAGTATAGAAATACTCTAGAAAAACTCACATAGCGTCAACTAGTAGCTTTTCTATACTCATTTTACCACACAATTTATTAATTGTGTAAAAAAGGAGTATAAAATGGATAAAAAAATATATAAAAGAACTAGATATCAAAATATCTATTATAATATTAAAAAGAAAAACTATATAATCAATTTTACAAGACCAAATATGACTATTTCTGAAATAGACGGAAATAAAATATTTGATATTAATAGTGCTATTGATTTAAGAAACAGTTATAAAAGTAAAATAAATAAAATGGAAACCAAAGTAGTTGCAAATAACACTTTTGAGGAATTATATACTAAGTATTTAGAATACTCTGAAAAAGTAGAACTAAACAGTTATAAACAACTTCAAAAGAAAAAAAGTCAATTCGATAAATACTTTGACAACATTAAAAATAAGAAGATAACCAAAATAACAGAAAAAGACATAATTGAGTTAAGAGAAAGCTGGGATTGCACCGAGAGTTGGAAAAATGAGTTACTAAAAACATTAAAAGCATTTTTCAATTATTGTATTCACTTTAAATATATTATTACATCACCAACAGCATTTATAAAACCTATAAAAATAGTAAAACAAGAAATGAAGTTTTGGTCCATAAAAGAAGCACAAAGATTTATAGAAACAGTAAGTAATGATTTATTTAGTGAAGATATTCATACTAAATATATAGCTTACACAATGAAAATTTTAGTATTATTAGAACTTAACTTAGGAAATAGAATTGGTGAAACTAGAGCATTAAGATATTGTGATTTAGACTATGCTAATGATAGAATAAATATTAGGCATTCGATTAGTTATGATCCTAGAATCAAGGGATACTATAAAGAACCTAAAAATATGAACTCAATTAGATCATTAGATGTATCTAAGAACTTATTAAATGAAATAAAAAAATATAAAGCATTTATCGAAGAATCAATAATGACTAAAATAGATGACACCTATCCTATCATTATGAATTTAGAAACATTTAAACCATATTCGGATACAATGCTTAGAAAAATATTTAATCATTACATAGAAAGAGCTAATATAACTAAAATAAGATTATACGACCTTAGACACACTTATGTTGCGACACTCATGGAACAAGGTTGGGAACTCTATCATATTAGCGAAAGACTAGGTCATAGTAACTATAATACGACTGTAAATAGATATGGCCATTTATCAAATAAAGTTAGAAAGGAAGTTGCAGAATCTACGACTAATTTATTTTAAAAAAGTAGTATTGCAGTAATTTTCGCAGTAATTATATACTAAAGTCCAGTAAATGCTGGGTTTGAAAGCCTATTTGTGTACCTACATCAGGCGCCATTTATGTTAATTACAACTTCTTCGGAAGTTGTTTTTTTATACAGAAAGCTAGTAATCACCTAAGATTCT
Organism: uncultured Bacilli bacterium; assembly: GCA_934098505.1. GTDB lineage: Bacteria > Bacillota_I > Bacilli_A > RF39 > UBA660 > CAG-605. The sequence continues at coordinate 27,203 of CAKOOR010000001.1, read as the reverse complement.
AGCTTTTTTTCTCTATATCTCATTACAAAATAAGACTTATTTTATAAAAAGAACAATTATTTTAATATGTTGCCGTGATTTTGCAGTAGATTTAGCCTAATCATCAAAAATACTCATTATTGATTTTTTTACTAGCAAAATTTCACTTAAAATAAGCCGTTTAACACTTTTCAGCAAATATATTTAACACTTTTCCAAAAATTTTAAAAAAAACCATATGTCCCATTAGACATATAGATAAAATTATTCTTCTTTATAATCTCTAAATCCTAGATAAAACACTTTAGGAGCCTTGCAAACAAACTCCATCTCTTTATTAGTTATGGGATGTTTAATTACTAATCTATTGGCATGAAGGCCTAAACGACTTAAAGAATTAATTTTAGCATCGTATTTTTTATCCCCAACAATCGGATTGCCAATATAAGAAAGACTAGCTCTAATCTGATTTTTTCTTCCGGTTTTAATTCTAACACTTATTAGACTTTGGGTCTTATTAGCATCTAATACTTCATACTCCGTAACACTAGATAACCCTTTATCACTAACATAAACATGGTGGGTTTTATCTTCTTGTAAGTAAAATCTTAAAGTATCTTTTGATTTTGGCAATTTACCTTCAACCACAGCAATATATTCTCTGGTATATCTTAACCAGTTATTCTGTAACATTTCTTTCAACTTAGGATTTTTAGCAAATAAAACAAGTCCTGAAGTATCTTTATCTAATCTATGTACTACAAATACCTTTTGATTTTTCTTATGTAAATACTCTCTTACTTCATGATACAAAGTACGCATTTCTTCTTTATCAGTGGCAACCGTAAGTAATTTTGCTGGTTTATTTACAACTAATATCTCTTTATCTTCATATATAATATTTAACTTTTTCATCTAATCTAATTCTCCTAAATCTTTAAGATAAGATTCGTATTCATCTAAAGCCGTAAATATCTCGTTAGCACTTTTACAACTACAAATCTTATTTTTCATTTCTTTACTCTTAGGCATTCCTTTTAAATAATATAGAATATGACTTCTAATCTCTAGGGAAGCACTTATTTCATTAGTATCTTCACATAATAACTTATAATGATAACGCATCATCTCAATTTTTTCTTTATTTGTTACTTTTTCCGGTTCTAAGCCTTTTTCTAAATAATTAACACAATCTCTTATTAACCAAGGGTTACCTAGTAAGCCCCTACCAATCATCACGGCATCACAACCCGTTTCCTCTAACATTTTCTTAGCAAGATAACAATCAGTTACATCACCATTACCAATGACTGGAATAGATACAGCCTCTTTAACTTTCTTTATTATGCTCCAATTGGCTTTTCCCGAATAACCTTGGGCTCTAGTTCTGGCATGGATAGCAATCGCCTTGGCCCCTGCTTCTTCACAGACTTTGGCTACTTCAACAGCATTAATATGTTCGCTATCCCAACCCGCTCTAATTTTAACGGTTACAGGAACTTTAACCGCCTTAACTACGCTAGATACTATCTTTCTAACTTTTTTAGGATCTTTTAAAAGAGCACTACCAGCTTGATTTTTAATAGCTACTTTAGGAACCGGACAACCCATATTAATGTCGATAATATCAGGTTGTTGTATTTTTTCTACTAACTTAGCGGCTTCCACAAACGATTCTTCATCACTTCCAAATATTTGTTGACTAATAGGTCTTTCTAACTCATTCATTTTAAGTAAATCTAGGGTTTTCTTACTTTGATAGCATAAAGCTTTATCGCTTACCATTTCCGCATAAATTAAACCGGCTCCCATCTTTTTTAAAATTTTCCGATAAGAAGTATTCGTAACTCCCGCCATTGGCGCCACTACAACCTTATTTTTAATATAAACATTTCCTATATTCATTTTTTCACCCAATTTCTTTAACGACTTAAATAAGTACATTCATTATAGCACACCCAAAACTAACTACCAAGAAAAAAAGAGTCTTTAAACTAAAAAAACTCTCTTTAATCTTTTTTCTTAAATTTAATTTCTACTGTATCATTTTGTTTAAGTAAAAATCCATTCGCATCATCAGTATCTAAGTGAATCTCTAAATATCCATCACTACTGGTTTTAAAGAAAGCCTCAATTAACCCTTTCTTTTCACCATCTATAATCACTCCAACGGGCTCATCATCAACAACACCCCACTCCTTAGCAAGGGCATCAGATATATGAATATGACGATTAGCAATTATCCCACAAGGAAGAGTAATCTTATCTTTAGGACCAATTATTTCTAGTTCGCTAGCGCCGTCTAAATGCCCACTTTTTCTAACTGGCGGATTTATTCCTAACTTATAAGAATCAGTTTTTGATACTTCTACTTGATTATAAGAACGGAAAGGTCCTAAGACTCTAACTTTCTCAATTGACCCCTTTGGTCCTTTAATAATTACTGTTTCTTCGGCTGCAAATTGTCCTGGTTGATTTAAGGCTCTTTTAAAAGTTAATTCACTCTTACCAAATAACTTCTCATATACTTCTTTTGTTAAATGACAATGTCTATTAGACACTCCTACACTTATCTTCATAATACCTACTTTCTTAACACTAAAATTATATCGCATCTAAATAAGAATAACAATAAGTAAACAAATTAGTTGACACTATAATTTAATATTCATTTTAATATTAAGAAAATTAATAAGACTATTTATCTTTTTAATATTTACTCCTACTTTAGATATTAATAAAGCCTGATTATAAGGTAGTATTAAGACTAATAAATTAGGTGTTTCTTTAATACTTTTAATAAGACTATAACTATATTCTAAATGATTATTACCTTCTTCTATAATAATATTATCTTTAAAATATAATCGGGACTTAGTATAATTTTCTAAATAAGTTTTATTAATTAAAAAATAAAGTTTTGCATTAATAAGAGGAATGCTAAAAAAAATCAAAATATTTATTATGCTTAATCCAATTGTTAAAAAGTCCCTATTATATATGCCTAAAATAAACTCTATTAAAGATAAAATACTTCCTAATATAAGAAGATACTTATATCTTACTTTATAAGCATATTCTCTATATAAGTTAGGTGTTATCGTATATTCTAATTTCATAAACTACTCACTTTCAAAAATATTATAGCATACTAACTTTGGTTTATATACTTTTCTATTAGTTTCTTATTATTATTTAATCTTTCATTATCTTTATCTAATTCTAAAGCTTTATTTATATATCTTAAAGAACTTCGATATTTACCATTATTAAAACAAACCACAGCTAAGATATCATATATATTTAAATCCGTAGTGAAAGCCTCATTAATATAAGTTTTGGGATGTTTCTTAATTTTTAAAGCCTCTAAACATAGTTTTTCGGTTTCTTTATAATCTTTTAATTCATAAGTAATTAAGGCTTTTTCCATATAAGGATCTCTAAGATAAGGACTTTCTTTTATCGCCATATTTGCCCACATTAAAGCCTCTTTAGGACGATTTAATTTCATATAAATTCTTGCAATAAAACGCATTGAGGCACATCTTTCATCTTTCCAAGTAGCACTTTTTAAATTTAAATGTTTTTCTAAAGTAGTAATGGCTTCTTCATACTTACCATAATACATATATTCTCTTCCTAAGTAATGCATATTACGGTCATTTTCGGGATTTTCTTTTATGGCTAGTTCTAATAAGGGTAAATAAGAACTTCTACTCTTAGTACTATCAGGATAATGATTAACTATTATTTTTTCAGTATATAAATATTTTTCTTCCCCCTTATATTCTAATATTTCATGAACGGGATTAACCCAAGTAAAACCTTTTCTCGCATGAATTTTTTCGCCATAAAAACTTATTATAGGATTATTATTTTTATCTAATGACCAATTATAAACATATCTAATTCTTGTTAAACCATCCTTCCAAAGGGCTTGTACTACATCATACCAACCACTTACTAAAACTTCATCTAAATCTAGGCAAATGCAGATATCATAATCATCAGGTATCATCTCTAAAGATTTATTGCGGGATACATCAAAACGCCATGGTTTTATTATTTCTTGTTTAACCGTAACTCCTAAAGACTTTAATAACTTAACAGAGTTATCAGTAGAACCGGTATCTAAAACATATATTCCATCTGCCATCTTTACCGAATCATACCATCTTTTTATAAACTTTTCTTCATTCTTACAAATAGCATATACACAAATTTTCAAAATTATCACCTAATATATGATATTTTAAACTTTTAAAAAAATGAATTGCATTTAAAATACTAGTATGATACTATATAAAGACTTATAAAAGAGGGATTATAATGAATGAGAAAACGGAATTACTTTTAAATTTAATTAAACAAAGAAAAACATGTAATGAAATTTGTGAAACTTTAAATATTTCTAATAAACAATTATATAATTATTTAACTGTCCTTCAAAATAAAGGCATAACTTTTAAAAAAGCTTACTATGAAACAGGAGATATTCTTTATAAGCAAGTTTTTAGTTTAGGAGAAATGAATGAACTTAATACAGAAAAAGACATTGTGTTGTTTACTACTCCTGGTTCTTATTCTCTTAAGGTTGTTGCTATTTCTGATATACATTATGGTAATATTGATGAGCATCCTGGACTTTTAGATAAAGTATTTGACTACTGTGCTAAAAATTCTATTCATACTATTTTATGTGGTGGTGATATTATTGATGGTACTTTTTCTAAGGGTGAAAAAACCATTAGTGAGCCCTATGAACAAATTGAATATTTTCTAAAAAATTATCCATTTGATAAAAGTATAATTACTTATGCTGTTGGTGGCGATCATGATATTTCAGCCTTAAATAATAGAGGTATTGATTTAAGAAATATTCTTGCTAATTACCGTCAAGACGTTGTTATGAAAAATTATACTTCACAAACAATCTGTCTTAAAAATGATAGAATTGTTTTACATCATCCAACCCAAACAGGTTGTCTGTTAAGTAACAGTGCTAGTATTATCTTAAATGGTCATTATCATAATTATAAAACCACTGTTAACAATGGTATTCTTAGCATTTATATTCCAACTATTTCTGATATTCTTTGTCCTGCACCTTCTGCCTTAGAAATAACCTTTAATTTTAATAAGGGTATAATAACTCATGTTAATATTAAACAATTGCTTCCAAGTTTAAATATGGCAGTCATCAGTGATGTTCATTATGATATTAACAATAATCGTAAAACAGAAGATACTATTATTAATAACGAACACACTCCTAGTATTGCCCAAAAAGGTATTAAAGAGATGCCTCTTATTCTAAGCCGTACTAAAGACAATTTAAGTCCAATTGATAAGTTTAATGCTAAATTTAATCGTAAGTAAAAAAGCATCCAAGTGATGCTTTTTTATCTATCCCGCGGCCCCTTGTGGTCCGGTTGGTCCGGTTGGACCCGTTGGACCAATTGGTAATACTAAATTTAAAACATAATTTGGCGCGGCACCAGTAATAGTTGCTGAGGCACTTTCTCCACTAGATACTGTTCCGATTGATAAAGTTGGAGTTTCGCCTGCGGCACCTTGGGCTCCGGCCTCACCTTGAGGCCCTGTTGGACCTGTTGGTCCTTGTATACCTTGGATTCCTTGAGTTCCGGCTTCACCTTGTGGTCCGGTTGGTCCAGTTGGCCCTTGTATGCCTTGAATTCCTTGGGCTCCGGCCTCACCTTGAGGCCCTGTTGGACCTGTTGGTCCTTGTATACCTTGGATTCCTTGAGTTCCGGCTTCACCTTGTGGTCCGGTTGGTCCAGTTGGCCCTTGTAAACCTTGGATTCCTTGGGCTCCGGCTTCGCCTTGTGGTCCCGTGGGGCCAGTCGGTCCTTGTATACCTTGAATTCCTTGAGGTCCGGCTACTCCTTGTGGACCTGTTGGGCCAGTTGGTCCGGTTGGTCCTTGAATTCCTTGAGGTCCTGCGACCCCTTGTGGACCCGTTGGACCAGTTGGTCCGGTTGGTCCTTGTATACCTTGAGGTCCAGTTGGGCCTATTGGTCCGGTTGGTCCTCCGCTAGGACCCGTTGGTCCAGTGGGACCAGTAGTTCTTGCTAAAGCAAGTAATCTATCGACATCTAGACAACAACCACTTACTACTCCCTTATTCATAAAATTACCTCCTAAAGTATTTTATGAATTAATATAACAAATAACTACTACATTTATCTTATCGTATAACTATTATTAGCCATAATTGCTCCGTATAAAAATAATATATCAGCATCTTTAAAATTAATATAATTATTTAAAATCTTAGGTGAAATATATCTAGTATCTACTAAAATAATTTCTTTATAACCACTAATTAATAAAGGTGCTAAACTACTAGTATAAGAATCTCTAAATATAATAAGTCTTTTTCCATTATTTTCTAATAAATTATCTATCTTTAATAACCCACTAGCACCATTTAAATATATATCATACTTATCTAAAGAATTAATTTTATCATAATTATAAACATCTATTTTTTTATTACTAGTTAAATCATAAACTACAGCATTATTTATAAAAGCACTTTCTGCAACGACAATCTTATCTAAATCTTTATCCAACACTAATCTACTACCATATACCCCATTAAAACCTACTACATCTTTAAAACTAATATTATCATCAAAAGTAAAATCCATTTTACTTGCTAGTGCTTTTCCTACTTTTAATAAATTTTCTTCTTTCCAATGGGTATCACTTTTATAATAATCATCTAAACTTAATATATTAAATAAATCTATATAATTACCTTTAACACTCTTATATAAAGAAACTAACTTAGTATAATCTAGTTTTAAAGAATTATTAATATAATACCCTTTATCAGGAATTAAAGAATAATATACTTTATTAGTATCATCAAGATATGAATCTATTATATTATTAATTTTACTAACTAAGTTACTAACGGAGTTTTCATTAAGAGGATATAGGGATTCATAAATATAATCTTTATCTATTTGCATATTATTATAATTACCTAATAATAACATATCCGTTTTAATCTTTAATCTTCTAAACTTCTCTCTTTGATAAAACTGATCCATACTATAATTATCGAATTTCTTAAAGAAATCCCCATTAATAATTGCCTTTAAAGATACTTTTGGAAATTGTTCTAATTTTCTTCTTTCGGAAACTGATGATTTCTTATCGGGTGCTACTAAGTTTAGAAAAAAGAAACCATAAATAATAAGTCCAAATAAAATAACTACTACTTTGTTTTTTACATTATCCTGCATAATTAACCTCAAAAGCGAAAATAAAGAAAAGGATTATAAGAATTATCAATTAAACTCGATGTCACTAATAAGAAAATAATTAATATTAAGACTATTTCTCCTAAATTAATAATTTTTTTAATACTATCTTTCTTTTTTAATCTTTCTATAATATTTTTTATAATTGGCATACTAAATAAAATACCTAATATAATAATTATTATATAGTTTCTTAAATAATATCCAGTTATTTTATTATAAAATGGTAAACCATTTAATCCTACTATATTCTTTAGAATATCAAATGCTCTAGTCATATTATCTGCCCCAAAGATAACAAAACTTAAACCGACAATTAATAAAACATAAAGATGTTTTAAAATATTAGGCATCTTATCTAAATATTTTTTTAAAATCAGTTTTTCAATTAATAAAATAATACCAAAATAAAGGCCCCAAATCATGAAATTCCAAGCGGCTCCATGCCATAGGCCAGTTAAAGTCCAAACAACTAGAATATTTCTTATTAATTTGTATTTGTTTACTCTACTACCTCCTAAGGGGATATAAACATAATCTCGAAACCAAGAACCAAGACTAATATGCCATCTTTGCCAAAATTCGGTAATACTTTTGGAAATAAAGGGATAATTAAAGTTTTCTAAGAAGTTAAAACCTAATATTTTTCCTAAACCAATAGCCATATCACTATAACCAGCAAAATCAAAAAATACTTGCATGGTATAACAAAGCATATAAAAGAAACTAAAGACCACACTTTTATCAGGACTATTTAAATAACTAGTACAAAAACTTCCTAAGACATTAGCAATTAAAACTTTTTTTCCTAAACCAATGGTAAATCTTTTAATCCCCAAAGCAGCATTTTCTAGGCTAATATCTTTCTTTTCTAAATTATCATTAATATCTTCATATCTTACGATAGGACCCGCAATTAACTGAGGAAATAAGGAAACATAAGTGGCTAAGTTAAAAAAGTTATCTTGAGCTTTTATTTTTCCCCGATAAACATCAATTAAATAACTAATTATTTGAAAAGTATAAAAAGATATCCCTATAGGTAATAATACATTTAATAACTTAAGATTACTATTAAATACATTATTAATACTCCTAATTAAAAAGTCAATATATTTAAAATAACCTAATAGTCCTAAATGAATAACTAAAAACAATGTTAATAAATATTTATTCTTATGTTTTTCTAATACTAAGCCCCCGATATAACAAATAAATATTTCACTAATCATTAATAATAAATATTTACTATCACCATATAAATAAAATATTAATGAACTAATTAATAACCAATAATTCTTTATTTTATTGGGTACTATAAAATATCCTAATAATACTATTGGTAAAAAATAATATAAAAAACTAATACTTGTAAATAACATAATATCACCTTCTTATTTAGAAAAAAGGCCTTCTTTAAGAAAGCCTATTCTGCTACTGCTCCATTATATTCATCAGGCAATTCTTCCAAAGTCGCACCCTTTTCTAGAGTTTCTCCAACTTTATTATCCATATATTTTACAAATTCATCATAAATACTCTTAGCCCAATCACTATCAGCCATAACCATAAATATAACATCGCCACTACTTACAACATAAAGTTTTTCCGCCGAAACACAGATCCATCTACTCATATCAACATTATCTTTAATATTTTGCATCATACTAGTAATATCGGTTTTTTCTTTCGTTTTAATTACGGCTACTTCTAGGGCTTGAGAACCCATTACTGGTTCGGATACTACCAAGGTATTAATATCATCTGTACTTTTTAAACCGGTTAAAGATTCTACTAGTTCACTTTCTTTTAAATTTATTTCTTCCGTAGTAAGTTCTGGTAATTCATTAGCTAAATTTTTATAAATAGTTTTTAGCATTTTTTTAATATCACCGGCCGTTTGGAGAGTTTCATTTGTTTTACTTTCTTTGTTACTAGTAACCACAAATATAACTCCTGCTAAAATAACTAAGCCTCCAATCAGGCATCCTATAATAATATTTTTCTTATTTTCCATATTTTTCATAATTTTTCCTCTTTCTTTTATTTATTTTTATTACATCTTTTTACCAGTTTTAGTTTCTAAACTAGCCCTAAAGACTTCGTCATCAACTGGTACTTTTTCAAAAAATTTATACTTTTCGGTTGCCTCTTTTCGGGCCTTAAAAATTTCATTAGCATCCAAAGATTTACCTATATCACTTTCTAATAATTCAGTAATTTCTTCATCTACTAAAGAAGTATCTTCGCCTTTATTTAGACAATCAATCTTCGAATAAATTAAGTAAGTCAGTTTTTTAGCCACTTCTTTTTGTTGCGCTGGCGAATAATTTTTAAAACTTTTTCCTTCTTCTTCCTCTCTTTTTCTTCGTTCTTCAGCTTCGATTTTTTCAATAATAACGGCTAACTTATTAAAATCAATATTAAGTTTTTTTTCAACTCTGTCCACTTTTTCTTGATAATGTGCAATATTTTCCGTAATTAATTTACAAGTTTCGGTATTTTTCTTTGGCATAATACCAAATAATTCTTTTAATTTGTCCAAACAAAACTTATTTTTAGCATGCAAAACAAGGATATCTTTTACTCTATCAACGTTTTTAAGCGGTAAACTTTCTAATTCAGACATTTTACCTTCCAAAACATATTTTTTATAATCATTAAGCAAAGATATTTCCTTAGCAATTAAACTTTCAGCTAATTTAGCATCCACATTTTGATGATTAGTATTAATTTTTAAATCAAATACGGATAAATCTCCTAGGGATTCTTCAAATAACTCGGCCAATCTTTTATATTCATTATCCCCAACTTTAACAAAGCCAGAATTAGGAGTAATACTAGCCACCAATTCTCTTTCGCTTTTTCGATCCTTTTCGATAGATTTTTTTTCTTCAGCAAATTTTTTACTTTCTTCATTAACGAAAGACGCACTAATCTTTTTTTCGGCCATTTCATCTAAAACCGGTAAGGCATTCAAAGCGGCAATAACAGCCTCATTTTCATAAGCTATCGTATCTACACTTCTATGAGCTGGACAGTCTAACTCCATAATCTCAGCAGTTATTTTTAAGTTTTTTTCTCTTTTCTTAATTTTGTCATTTAAATTTATTATATCTAAAAATTTCAAAGAAAAAATTTTTTCCCAAAGACTTTTATTATTAAGATTATCTAATTTCTTTTTAGCCTCCATATTTAATTTACTTAAATATTCTTTATAAGCCTTAAGACCATCTTTAAACTCTAGATGTTTACTAATTCTATCATCATTCATATAATAACTCCTTTTTATCTTTTTATCACTTTAATTCGGTAGCATACTCTACTAACTTTGGTACAACCTCATCTATAGTTTGTCTATAACTATAATGAATTATGTCTTTTTGTTTTCTATTAAAGAAATAGTTTAATAACGGATAAGTATCCACCTTCGATTTAAACTTATATTTCTTTTCTATTGGACTACATAAAAATATCTTACAACTAATACTTCTATGTTGACATACTCCCTTAACTAAATAAGGACAAGGTTTCTTATGGAAATAGCAGCACCCATTAATAGTAGCAAAACATTTACCACTTCTATTACCATAACATTTATCACATTTAAAATCACATACTTTATGACTAATATTATCTAAAATAGTACACATCTCATCATAGATATAATTATATCTATCACTTAAATTCTTATAATTTAGAGCCTTAACCATCTTAAGCATCCAAAACTCTTTTGTATCATAGGGATATTCTTTATCTAAAATATCTAATGTATATTGATAATTACTTCTATCATTCTTAATAATTTTCTTCATTTTCTTATAATCATTTAAAGTTAAATTAATTGTTTCCATATAATACCTCTAGTTCATTATACCAAATAAAAAATAAAAAGATATAGTTTTTATTATATAATTTTTGCTTAAACTTATATCTCAAATTATACTTAACATCTATTAACTACAATGTTAAGATAAATTCCAACTTAAAAAAATGGAAAATGTTATGATATGAGAAACTAATAATCCGAAAAAATTATATAAAGAACAGCAATTTGCTTAAGAATTACTATCATTTTATCAAACTAATAATTATGATAATAATTTTACAAAACCAGAAAAAGCTTTCATTAGTTCTAATAACTATAAAAATTACCAATTATTTCCAATTGTAATTAGACCTTTTCTCCTTTAAAATTAAACATGCCAACTATCCATATAAATTGGTGGGCTTCCTCGCCGTCTGTTTCTTATTCCTTGGCGGGGTTCGGCCAGATTCCTGCTAAAATTAGCAAATAGCTATGAACCTGTAATAAATGCCTACGGACATTTATAGAGGCGGCAACGATTAATCGTAATCTTCTTTTAGATTGGAAACAGATAGTTGACAAGGCTTTTAGCCTAAATTAAAAATATAGATGTCATAATTCCAAGGAATATAATGACTAGCACTATATTTTTTTATTGTATAGCCAAATAAGCAATGATATAATGAAAGAGAGTTAATTGACAAAATAAAATGAATAATGAAAACTTTAAATTATTAGACAAAACTAAAAAAACAGCAAACTATATTAAAAATATTACTATCAATATTCCTAAAAACGAAAGAATGTTAAAAGATAATATTGAAAAAAATACCTTTAATAGTATTGAAAACACCTACTACTATATAATTCAAAGCAATGAAAATAATCGTATTAAAGATAAATATTTAAAAGATTTATTAGTAAACTATGCTATGTTAGATTATTTTATGAAATGTTGTAAACAAGAAAAATATATAAGTAACCATCAATGTGACGTTGTATGTAAATTTTTATTAGAACTAAGGAAAATAACTTATGGAATCATCCGCGCTAATAAAATTTAATGAAGTTGTTACCGATAAAAATATTAACGAAGCTTATCATATTATTAGAAAAAATACTATTCATCGTAAAAAACTAACCGTCTTTGAAATGTATTATTTATCTAATATCTTCAATATTAAAAATAATCTTTATAATAATACATACACTCATCAATCTTATAATATCTTCTTAGTTCAAGAACCCAAATACCGTATTATTATGAGTGAAAAATTATACGATAAAATAATCAATCATCTAATAAGTAAATTTGTTCTTAAACCATGTATTGAAAAAATATTAATTTCCAGTAATGTTGCTACTAGAGAGAATAAAGGTACTAAAGCCGCTATTAACTATATGAAATATTATATTAATAAGTTAAAATTTCATACTGATAATATTTATATTTTAAAATGTGATATTTCTAAATACTTTTTTAATATTGATCATAATATACTTTTTGAAATGGTTAATAAGTTTAAAATAGATACTAAACTAAAAATAATTATTAAAAATATTATTGATAGTACTGATAATGTTAATAGTAATAGTGATATTGATATTGTAGTAAATCATGAAAAGAACAGATTATTAAATAAGAATATAGACTGTACTAATGCTTTAAAAGAATTAGATCGATTACCAAGATATTATAAAGGTAAAGGTCTACCAATAGGTAATATGTCCTCTCAATTACTAGCTCTTCTTTATCTTAATGGTTTAGATCATTTTATTAAAGAAACACTACATATTAAATATTATATTCGTTATATGGATGACTTTCTTCTTATTAGTGATAATAAAGAATATTTAAAATACTGTTTACAAGAAATTACTAAATATGTAGAAAATAAATTATTATTAAAACTAAATAATAAGACACAAATATATAATTTAAGTAAAGGTCTAAATTTCTTAGGATATCGTTATATTTTAAGAGATAAAAGATTACTTATGTTACCTACTTCTAAAAATAAAACTAAAATTAGAAGAAAGCTAAAAAAACTAAAAGATACTAATTATCCTAAATATCAACTAACTAAAATCAGTTATCGTGGTTATTTTATGAATTGTAATCAAGATATTGAAAAATATTTATAAAAAGCATAGTCACTTGACTACACTTTTCATTAGTAATAATACATTTTATATAAATAATAACTAAAGCTTAATTTATTATTTTAGATTTTCTATTTCTTTTACTGATAAACCAGACGACTCAGCAATAATTGAACTATTCACACCAGCCAATTTTAATTTTTTAGCCATTTCCAGAGCTTTCTCTTTTGAGCCAGCTTCATGAGCTTCTGATAATTCCGTATTACGAATTAACTCCTTATAGTTTTCTTCTTCATCAAAAAGTCTAATATATTCTCCATCACTTGATAATTCTTTGGCACGATTAACTAATCTTTCCGTATCTTTTTTACTCATAAGTTCATTTGACTCCTATATTTTAAAATACTTATATATTCATGGTCTTAAACTTCTTTTCTTAATTTATTAATTTCTTCAATTGAAATCTTTGTTGCATCGATAATTTGCTCATTGTTTAATCCCATTTTAATAAGGTTTTTAGCAATTTCTAACGCTCTTTCTTCAGAAGCCCTTTCCTGCGCTTCTGCTATTTCCGTATTGTGAATTAACTCCTTATAGTTTTCTTCTTCATAAAAAAGTCTAATATATTCTCCATCACTTGATAATTCTTTGGCACGACTAACTAATTTTTCCGTATCTTTTTTACTCATAAGTTCATTTGACTCCTTATCTAATTCAAGAGAACTTTCAGCCATAAATATTCTACTAATTATGGCTATTTGTTCTTCTCTTTTATTAGCATAATTATAACTCAAATCACTGGCTTTTGCCATATTTACTTCGTATATTATGGTACTATCATCGAAAATTATACCGTCTTCATCACGCATAGTAATCGTTCTTATAAATTTATGTATAGAATCATAAAAACTATTGAAATCTATAAGGATAGTGTCATAAGCATTAACATATTTACCATCTTTCATGGCAATCCCACCACCTGCTACTTTGTAAGCATAAAAAGCATTACGCCAAGGCATCTTCTTTGATGAATTCATTTCCACAATATATTTATCAGTATTCTTTTCATCTTTAAAATAATCAGCAATTATATCAGTTTTACTCCTTGTATCTTTTGCTAATGTTTGTTTTAATTCATTTGGTAATAATCGAACCTTACCCTTAACATCATTAATATCGATATTACCAAATACAGCAATAATATGTTCAAGTAGAGGCATAGATTCTTTAGAAATGAACATTTGCTCGAACATAACATCCCAAGTCATAGGTAAAACAAAATCTTTGCTTTTATTTTCTTTTAAAGTTCTTTCTATTTCTTTCTTGCTTTTCATTAATCATCACTTCTCTTTCTTTCATGCAATTTGCAAAATTCAACATAGTTTTACCTGCCTTTCTTTCGAAGGATATTATTTACCCTTCTAATTATATATATTGTAGAGTGGTGGCTGATTTCCTTCTTTTTTTTCATAATTTTTACAAAAAATTGCAATTTTCTATAAAATCAGACAATTAAATGACATTTTTTGTTTAAATCATTTATATTTATACACCAAAAAAAAGTATAGTAGTAACTATTATATCTTAAACGATTATAGTATCTATACTTTCTATTCAGGAAAATCCTAGGTATAATCCTGTTTCCAATCTAATATTAGATTATCAATTAAGAGTTTGGTAACATCTTTATTCTGTTTTAAAGTAACAAATAGTTATTTCCTCCTAGTCCTAAAAGACTACTTCTTCAATTAAACAGCCGTAACCATTTACTATGAGTGGCGTTAGTCATCATCACTAACCTTAGTAGGAATCTGGCCGAACCCCGTTAGCGTTGTTCACGTTGTTGTTGTTGTTCGCATTGCCATTCGAATTCACGTTACGCACGTTAGCGTTGTTACCATTGAAGTTGTTCGGCGAGGAAGCCCACCAAGCCAAAACATAAAAGACAAAATGCAACGTAAATTAATGGAATATACCCTTAATTCCAATATAACCTATTTAACCACTTTTGACAAGGTCTAAAATTTAACTTAAAGCTAGATAATAAATTATTGCCTCTAAAATTTTCCCACAGCCTAATCGGCTGTGGGAATCATACGCACAAAGTTCCTACTTTATTATTCTCATTTTATTCACGCATTTAGTGAAATAATTTTATTATTTCTACAACTCACTAATCTTTCAGATAAAAATTTGTCGCCCAAAATGAAGAGTCATTTTGGGCGATTTACGTTATCAAATATATTATTGTAAAATTTCTTCTACGAAGAAATGCGATATGGGTCAGATGCTGTCCCTGAGCCTTGTGCCAGTGTATCAGCCTTCAGATTGAAAACTGGCCGAACCCCGCCAAGGAATAAGAAACAGACGGCGAGGAAGCCCACCAAACTTGCCCAGAGTATAGATAATAACCACTATTGCTAACATTCCATCCACCGGCTAGTGCTATTTCGTCTGTACTTAAAAGTCCGACTGGATACGTTAGAGCTCCATTGCCATTAGTAGTATCACTTACTGTAAAAGCATCATTCTTTTGTGGACATGTTAACATCATTTTCATATTACCATAGTTTGTACCGTTCCATGGACCATATACCCATCTATAATATGTTGAATTAGTTCCATAACCCAGTTTTGTATTTGAACTTGTGGTATACGTACTTATTGAACGATCATTACAAAAAACATTATCAGCTAAATATTGTTCATTGGCAGTTCCTAAAATATTAGTTTTATACCAATTATCTATGTAAGTCTTGATTGTTGAATCATTGGTATTGGCATGAGCTGCTGCATACGTTGAGGCACCAGTAGCACCATACATATAACCAACATAAGCATTATCATTATAACTACTATTAAACGCACTAGTACCAATTTGACGGTCTTCGCTTGACTCACCATTGGCATGGGCACTTGTTCCGTCATAAATAACTCTTACAGAACCATCACCATTAATTCTTACAATACGCCAATACTTATCAGCAAATAAAACATAATTATTTGTTACATTGCCACGATAGTAATACGAATCACCATAAGCATCTTTGGCCTTACATAAATAACCATTAGTGGCTTCTACTGCTGTTACACTGACCGAACCATCAGCATTTACCGTTGGACACTTACCAGAAGTATCCACAGTAGCTATAATATCAGGAACCTTAGATACAACCTTCTTAAAGTAAACATTACATTTCGTACGTTTAGTTAAATTAGTTGTAAGTAAGCCCCATTTATCCTCGTCCCATTCTCCAGTTGCCCCATTATCACAAACGACCTTTTCAACTACATAACCATCATCCTTACCAGGAATAGTACTACTATATTCATTATCAATATAAGCACCAATTACTAAATCGCCCTGAATAAAATTACCAACCGTTGTTTTAATAACCACTTCTTCTTTAGATACAAAGAATTTAGAATAAGCAAAATATAGACATAATAAACAACATAATACACAAGGTACTGCTATATAAACATATCTAGAATAACTTCTCCATTTTCTTTTAAACTCCAACCTTCTTAAAGCTTTTTCTCTATTAAATTTTGCCATCTATTTCACCTCCTATCCTCACTTTAATTATATAAAATTACCAAATAAATAACAAGAAAAATTAAGTATTAAGCCAAAGAAAAAAGGACTATTTTAAATCCTTATAACTTATTATCTTATACCTATTATCCCAAAGTTTAAGTAATTCTTTTAAACCAACACTACCTAATATAAAAACCGTAGCATTAATAAAATAAGTATATCTTGGTTGAATTTCAATCAACATATAAACTAAAGTATTCGTAATAAACAAAATATAAAAATAAAATAAATTACTATTTAAAACATCACTTTTCTTTAAGAATACTCCTACTATAAGTCCTAGAATCATTACTCCATAAATAACCTTATTAACCCCCGATACTAAATTTTCTAAAGTTTTATAAGAAATACTTAACCCCATTAGGGAAATAACTTTATCATTATAAATACCGCTACTAGATTCTAAAGAACCATCTAATACAAAATTATTCGTCTTACAAACTAAAAGATTACCTATTTTATAAGGATTATTAACTCTGGTCTTTATAACTTCTAACTCTTTTTCTTCATCACCTAAATATATTTCATCATTTGAATCATATCTACCACAAGTATTAGGATTAGTTCCTAACACAAACTTCCATAACGGATTATTATTTTTAAGACCATCTTCATTTATATTACTTTTAACTAAATAAGTGGAAATACCCATATTTACTAAAAAATAAAAACAAACAAAGATACTACATCTTACTATCGTAAGAATAATTTTCTTACTCTTTTTAAAATCTTTCTTCGTTAATTTTAATACTCTATATAAAAGATAACTAAATATAACTACAATTCCTTCTGGTCTTAAAACATTAGAAAGCCCTAGGAAGATACCCGCTATTATATAGTTTCTTAATTTATCTTCTTTATTATTCCTTAAAAGATAACATATACTTATATAACTAAGTAATGTACTTAAATGATGATTAGAAATAACTGTCGCTGCATAAATAGAAAAAGGAAATACCGCGTATAAAGATGCTGTTATTCGAGCCTCTTTTTCGCCTACTAACTTCTTAACCGTCCTATAAATAAAATAAGTTAATCCTACTTCATAAGAAATATTTAAAATTTTTAAGAAAACCTCACTATTAATTATTTTAAGCATCAAAGCCTCATATAAAACAAACCCGGTTTGATAAGGCCACATTGCAAAGTAACCACTCTTACTAAAACTATAATCACCTAAGTTAAACTTTCTTGCGGCCTCTAGTAAAACAGCAAAATCACTAGTCTGGGGCACATTAAAAATTATAATTCCGGCCATTCTAACTAAAGTGGCTATTAAAAGTAAATAAAAAACAAAATGTTTACCCTTATATTTTCTAATTATAAATATAATACTTATAACTAAAAGCAGTCCTAAAAATAAATTATTACTAATAAGAAAAACTAAACTTAAAAAAACAGGTATAATAAGACTAACATTCATAAAAAACTTATCTAACTTAAAATTACTTTTCCAATTATTTATCTTCTTTTTAAACACATAAACCAACCTTTCTAAATTAAGTATAAAATAATTATACTAATTTAGCAATATTCCTATTGGCAAGTACGCAATTTTGCGCTAAAATGTTTATAGGCATTGCCTAGTAGCCAAGTGGTAAGGCATCAGATTCTGACTCTGACATTTCGTGGGTTCGAGCCCTACCTAGGCAGCCAATTTTGTTTATTAAGACCCTTAAATGGTCTTTTTATTATGAGTTAAAATTTAACAAAATACTTGATTTATATTAGTAAGTTTATAAAATTTAAAAAAACTTATAATGGCTCTTTTTAAAAGACTAAAAACTCTTTGAAAATAAAGAAAACTATATTATAATAGACAAAGAAAAGAGGAATATTATGACAAATAAAGAATTAGCAGACATTTTACTGCCAAATGTCTTACATGATTATAAATATTATGAAGAAAAATATCCTGAAAGAAATCTAAGTGAGGGCGCTTGTGTTACTCGTTTTGCCCCTTCTCCTACTGGGTTTGTTCACTTGGGAAGTTTAGCAACATCATTTATGGCCATTCAACTTGCTAAACAAACTAACGGTATATGTTATCTAAGAATTGAGGACACTGATGGTAAAAGAACTGTAGAAAATGGCGTTCAAGGTATTATTAACGATTTTAAAAGTCTAGGAATTACTTTTGATGAAGGCCAAGGTTTTGGGGGCGAATATGGTCCTTACCTACAATCCGAAAGAAAAGATATTTATCAAGCCTACGCTAAGAAATTAATCGAAGAAGGTCTTGCTTACCCATGTTTCTGTACAGCTGAACATTTAGAAGAAATTAGAAGTTATCAAGAGCATAAAAAATTACGTTTAGGTTATTATAAAAAATATGCTAAATGTCGTGATCTAACGATGGAAGAAATTAGAAAACATTTAGACAAGGGGGATAAATATATTATTCGTTTCCGTAGTCAAGGCGATTTTGAAAACAAAATTATTTTACATGATGCCATTAAAGGCGATATTGAGATGCCCGAAAATGATATTGATGATGTTATTATTAAAAGTGATGGTCTTCCTACTTACCACTTTGCTCATGTTGTTGATGATCATTTAATGCATACAACCCATGTTACTCGTGGTGATGAATGGGTAGCAAGTTATCCTAAACATCATGAACTATTTAAATTATTAGGGTTTAAAGAACCAATTTATGCTCATATTGCCCCTATTACTATTAAAGAAGGTACAACTGTTCGCAAATTAAGTAAACGAAAAGATAAAGAAGCCGCTATTAGTTTCTATCAAAAGTTAGGCATTCCAACTGAGGTTATTAGATTATATTTAGCTACTATTGAAAACTATGACTTTGAAGAATGGTATAATGCTAATCCTGACAAAGGTATTGATGATTTCAAATTTGAATTTAGCAAAATGCCTATCGGTGGTACTTTATTTGATATGGAAAAATTACAAAGTATTTCTAAAATATATTTTAGTCACTTAAAAAATTATGAACTATATGATATGACGTTAAAATATACCAAAGAATATGATGAAGAATTCTATAATATTTTAGTTAATAATAAAGAATATGCTCTTAATGTCTTTAATATTGAAAGAGATATCGAAAGACCTCGTAAAGATATAGCAGCTTTAAGCGACGTTAAAATTGAATTTAGTTATATGTTTAATGAGTTATTTTATAAAGATACTAACCCTTATGCCGAGTGTAAAGTATGTAATAAAGATATTGTCTTAGATTATATTAATAATGTTTATAATGATACCGATACTCAAGAAGATTGGTTTAACAATTTAAAGGAATTTGCTGTAAATAATAATTATTCAGCCGATAAAAAAGCCTATAAAGCCGAACCAGATAAATTTAATGGTATGGTAGCTGACTTCTGCGCCCTACTTCGTATCATTATTTGTAAGAAAAATCAATCACCAAACATTTATTATTTAATTAAATATCTTGGCAAAGATGAATTAATTAAAAGAATTAATAAATTCTATGAAGAAAGATAGTCCCAAACGACTATCTTTTTACTTTGTAAAATACACACTACATTTCGTCTTCGCAACATCATTGGTAACCTTAAGTTCCCAACTATCAACATCAAAAGTAGCAGTCGCCCCATTCGTACAACTAACACTTTTTAAAGTTAAGCTACTATCTTTAACGGGAAATCCACCACTTACATATTCATCATTTATATAAGCAATCTTTTTAATTGGTTCATAGGTAAAGTTGCCAACCGTTGTGCGCATGACTTCTTTTTCATCTTTAACAGAAAAATCGGAACGTGTCCAAAATAACACTAAAACTACTACGACTATAAAAGATAAAACCGCTACACTATAACGAATAACCAATTTTTTATTTCTTTCTTTTTGTAATTTAGCTAAAAATTTATTTTTGTTATTTTTCATATCATCTCTTCCATTCTAATCAAATTATAGCAAAAAACTTTAAAAGAAAAAAGATAAATGCTTAAATATTAATATAAAGCACTTACCTTTTCTTGATAATTTTTTAACAATTCTTCATCTGGTACCATGACATACAATTTACTCATTGGATAAGAAAAAGTATAATCCATGGCTGATGTCCCCTTTAAGCTTACGGATTCAATATCATAACTAGAAGGCTTACTTATTTCTTTTTTTATAAAATCAGTAATTTCTTTCTTACTCATATTTGTAATCATCGCATCATCTAAAACATCCAAAAATTTAGTATAACTAGTTATAATTTTCGGACTCATTGCCTTCTTTATCAAAGCTTCTAAAACTAGCATTTGGTTTTCACCTCTTGTTATATCCCCATCCGTAAATGAGTGTCTTTCTCTAACAAATGATAAAGCGGCATCCCCATCTAAATGATTCATTCCTTTTTTAAATTTATAAGTTTTCGTCATTGTCGAATCATAAATTCCTGTTTCAAAAGCATATTTACTATTAACATCAATGCCTCCCAGTAAATCAACAATTTTTATTAAAGAAGTAAAATTAAGTCTTACATAATAATCAATCTTGACACCCGTAAAATTTTCGACCGTTTTCATCGCTGTATCAATTCCATAAAGGGATGCATGAGTTAACTTATCTTTGCCCTTTTTTCCATAAAGTGTTACATAATAATCTCTAGGAATATGCACCATTACAATCTTTTTCGTTACCGGATTTACTGTTAATACAATATTTACATCACTTCTTGTCTTCGTAGCAATTTTATTATAAGTATCAACACCACTTATATAAACACTAAAAGTATTTTTAGTTATATCAATATTTTTTTCAGCCACATTAGTCTTAACAGTAATTTCATAATCATAAATACTCTTCGTACTACTTGCATAACCCGGATCATTTTCTCTTAACACGGTATCAGTTGCATTGTCAATTAAAATAGCCTGAATTTTTCCCATTAACAAAGCCGAAGTTAAACTTGATACATCATCAAAAGTTACTGTTTTAGCAATTTTTTCTTTAATCTGCATGACCGCCTTAGTATAACCTTCATCAGTATTTTTTAAGATACCAATTTCTTTTAAATCATCAACCGTCTTCTCCAAACTATTTAAAACCACGACTTTATAAGCTTCAATTTCCGTCTTAGTATGAATCTTATCTAAGAAACTATTCGTTTTATTTAAATAAATACAACCAATAAATTCAATAATAAATAAAACAATTCCCAAAAATAAAGCCCATAATCTTTTATGATTAATATTACCAATTATAAACATCGTTAAGATAAATAAAACTCCAGTAATTATCCCCAAATAAACTAAATTTAAAACATTAGTAAAATATAATAAAATTAAAAAAATAATCCCTATTAATAACAATAAAATATTAAAATAATGGTAAAACTTTTTTTTCTTCTTTTTCATAACTTGCTCACCTGCTTAAGATTATAACATATTTAAGAATAGATACCAATTTCTATTAATCTAATTTGACATCTTATTGACTACAATTATTAAGCTTATTTTTCTTTTTTAAATATTATTACACTAAACCTTTTTTATTATCCTTAGCTATATATATTTACATAAAGAAAATATTGTTAAATCGATTTAATTAGTATATAATAAAATAGAAAATAAGGAGCTTTCTTATGAATAAATTTATCGATAAACTTAAAAGAAGTAACAAAGTTTACTTAACAATTCTTATAGTAACTTTAATAACTTATATAATCGGTTATGTAATCTTTATAAAAAATATAGCTGTATTAACCGGTATTGAAACTTTAGTAAGAATGATTTTAATAATTCTTTTTGGAATATGGTTCTTAGTATGGTTAGTAATGGGACTAGTCTATGTCTTAAACAAAAAATATTCTAGTTTTATTATTATGATTATTTTCACTTTATTATTTAATGGTATTTTCTTTGTAGCAGGTTATTATATAGATACTATTTATAAAGAAATTGATAGCATTAGTAAAGATACAATTAACTATACTACTTATCTTATTAGTATGAAAGATACTGAATTTAGTAGTGATAGTAAAATTGGTATTATAAGTGATACTACTAATATTGAAGGTAATGTTTTAGCTAAAGAATTAATTAATAAAGATAATCTTCCTAATAAACTATATCAATATGATGATTTTTATATCATGTTAGATGATTTATATAATGGTAAGATTGATGCTTGTTTTGTTTCGAGTAATTATACTATTCTTTTTGCTTCGGAAGAAAAATATCAAAATATTAAAGATGATACGAAAGTAGTTTTACAGTATAGTAAGGAAATGAAAAATCAAGATAACATTAGTTATACTAATAAAAAGTTAACAGAACCTTTTACCGTCCTAGTTATGGGCGTTGATAGTGAGGCTAATGGGCTAAATGCTAACGGGGCTTTTAATGGCGATACTTTAATGATGATAACTTTTAATCCAAAAACTTTATCAGCTTCAATGTTTAGTGTACCAAGAGATCTTTATGTACCAATTAGTTGTCGTAATAATGCTCTAGCGAAAATAAATTCTTCTGCTGCTTATGGTACTAGTTGTGTTATTAATACCATGAAACAACTTACAGATATTGACATTGATTACTATGTCAAAATGAATTTTAAAGGGGTTGTTGATTTAGTCGAAGCCCTAGACGGTATTACCGTTAATGTTGAAGAACCATGGAGTTGGTATAATGCCGGCGTTAACTATGGTGGGAAAGTTTGTGAACAAAACTCTAACCGTGAATTTGGCGATAAAATAGTCTGTATGGATCCTGGGCTACAAACTTTAAATGGTGAACAAGCCCTAGCGTATGCTCGTAACCGTCACCAATATATTGGCTCAGATCTTGACCGCATCAGACACCAACAAGATGTGGTCGAAGCAATCGTTGAAAAAGCTAAAACTTTACGTAGTTTTGATGATTTTAAAAACATCTTAAACGCTGTTCAAAAAAATATGGATACTAATATGACTACTGACCAAATTTTATCTTTGTATGATGTTGGTAAATCAGTTTTAGTTAATACAATCAATGGTAATGAAGTTAAATTTTCTATTTATAAAACAACTTTAGAAACATATAGTCTTCCTGTCTATTTAGGATACTCTACTACTTCAGCTTTAGGTTATTATAAAGATTCCTTAGAAGATATTAAAAAGATGATGAAAACTAATCTGGAATTATTAGAAAAAGTTCCTAATAAAACATTTAGTATTGATTACAACGAAGATTATACTTTGAAATTCTATGGTAAAAAATTATATGGCAATAAATCAGTGGCAACAATGCCTAGTTTAATTGGTTCTACTGCTGAATATGCTAGTAGTTGGGCAGTTAGTAATGGTATTAATTTAACTAAAGTAGAAGTTTATGAAGGCGATGAGCATTTCAATTATTTATATGGGGATGGTATCGTAGCAGATCAATCAATTCATATTAATTCGGTTATTGGTACTGGTACTAATTTAACAGTCTATATAAACAAAAGAGCAACTAATATTGATAATTCAAATAATTCTGAAGAAACACCTGTTCGTAATGAAAATGATACAGTCATTGATAATGAGGAGTAATAATACTTCTCTTTTTTTGTTATATTTTTTAAAATTTTAGTATTTAAAAAGAAGAAATTCTTTTAATTTCTTCCCTATCTTTTAGTATTAGTCCTTTCTTCACTTATTGGATTATAAGCAACTACACTATATTTATTATCTTCCTTCGTTAAAATAATATCAACTTTCTTATCATATCCTAAATCACTAACATAAGTAACATCAGCACTTATTTCATAAGCTGGAATACTTTCTTCTTTCATTTTATAAGTTGTCGTTTTAAGTTCATTCATTATAACTTCACTTACTTCTGGTAATAATTGCTCACGATCATTATAGGCATTATCTTCAATATAATCGTAAAAATTATCAACGACCTTATTTATAAACATATCTTTTTTAGTTGCATTAAAGTATTGTGAACTAGTTACTTCATATTTATTAATTTTGTTATTTAATGATAACAAATCTATTACAAACACCTTAGCTAACTGTGTTATATAAGCATTATCATCTATTTCATCAGCTTCTAAAATTTCTTTTAATTTAGCAAATTCATCTTTATAATATGTAGAGGCATTATCATTTATATAATACTCATAATCAGGAATATTATTTTCTACTTTGCTAACATTTACTGGTTCTTCTTTTCTTTGTAATGTTCCATAAAAATAAAATACTATTCCAAATATTAAAAACAAAGAAATAAGAGCAAAAAACATCTTAAAAATATCACTTTTCTTCATACTTTTTAACATAAATATCACCTATTTTTCTAATATAAAAATATTATAGCATAAATTTCAACTTTTTACTTGAAATTGTATAGTTTTTTTGATATCATTAAATAGTCAGTTGAAGAGAAAACAACTAAATATGCAGGTGTGGTTCAACGGCTAGAATGCGACCTTGCCAAGGTTGAGACGGGAGTTCGATTCTCCTCACTTGCTCCATTTGAAATCAACTTACGAACTTAAAAGTTCGTAAGTTTTTATTTTTATATAAAACTTTAAAAGTTCTCTTTCTAGAAAGGAGGACTTTTTTCATGCTTGAATTTAAAGTAATTGAAAAACTAAAACCTAATAAAGATTTAACCGACATCTTAAAAGACTTTAAATACAAGGTTAAATTAGGACAAATAAAAACTATATTGCACACCAATCTACAAGTAATAATACCTACTGAATACCAAATTACATATCCTACTACTCTTACAATACTTGAATACAAAGTTAATGAAATATCAAATAAGCCATTTTATATTAAAGAACATAATCAAAAGTACAATATTAAAGAAATTACACAATTTTTAAAAAAGTTTTAATTTTAGACTATACATTTTGCTTATTTGTGAGGAAACATATAGAGAAATATATTAAATTTAACTTCGTAAAACTCACTCTAATTGAGAAAATTAATAAGAAATATTAAAAATTTTCAATTTAGTGTCTGATATTTAGTGTTTGAGTGAGGAAACATATGAGAAGTATTTTAATATTTCTCGAAATTTAATGAAAGGAGGAAAACTATGAGATGTGGTATTTATGTAAGAGTATCTACTGATGACCAAAGAGATAATGGTTATTCTATTGATTCACAACTTAGAATGATTAAAGAATATTGTGAAAAGAATGAATATGATATTGTTGATGTTTACAATGATGCCGGACATTCTGGAAAAGATTTGATGAGACCTGAAATGCAAAGATTACTAAAAGATATTAAATCTAAAAAGATTGATAAATTAGTTGCAATTAAAGTTGATAGACTTACTCGTAATAATTATGATGGTTTTTGGCTACTTAATTATTGTGAGGAACATGATGTAAAAATAGAACTAATACTCGAACCTTATGATGTATCTACTGCTAATGGTGAAATGATTTTTGGAATGAATTTAGTATTTGGTCAAAGAGAAAGAAAAGAAATTGGAGCAAGAACTAAACGTGCTATGGAAGAAATGGCATTAGAACGTATTCACCCTAGCAAAGCACCTTATGGCTATATTAGAAATAAAGAAACTGGTCATTTAGAAGTAGAACCTATTGAGGCTGAAGTTGTAAAAGAAATATTCGAATTATGCAAACAAGGTAATTCTACAAGAGGTATTGCTAATATTATGAAAGATAATAATGCCTATTTAAAGCAAGGAAAATGGAAAGCGGATAGAGTTTATAAAATACTTACTAATTCTATTTATATTGGTATTTTTGAATATGGAAAATATAAAAGAAAGCCACAAGATATTTTAAGAGTTGAAAATTATTGTGAACCAATTATTGATGAAGTAACATGGAATGCTACTAGAAATGTTTTAGTAAAAAACAAACATTCTAACTATGGAGAATATATTCATTTGTTTTCTGGTTTAGTAAAATGCCCTATTTGTGGTGAGATAATGTCATCATCAGAATCTTTTAAATATCCTAACGGAAAGCAAAAAGTTTATTACCATTTAAGATGTAAAAATCATAATTGTAGTGGATTTGGACTTCATTATAATACTGAAAAAATAGAAACAAAATTAAAACAAGTATTAGAAGAATTAACACTATTTATGCTTTCTATGGATAATGAAATTATAACTTGTAATTCTACCAAAAGTGATGATGTAAAAGATATAGAAAAAGCAATCGAAAAATTAAAATTACAGGAAAAAAGATTAGTAGATTTATATTTAAGTTCTAATTTAGATGTCGAAACAATCAATCATAAAAATGATGTTATCAAAAAGGAAATTGATAAACTAAATCAAAAGAAAGTAAGACTTGATCCAGATAATAATTCTAAAGAATATACAATAGAACTTGTTAAAAAATTAGATTGTACTGAGAAAAATAACACTTTATTTTTTACTAATATTAAAAATATTGGATTTGCTTTTCTTTATGATTTGTTATCAAGAGAAGCTAAAAGAGATATGATTCATAGACT